>JAEDDH010000065.1 GCA_016293845.1 Bacteroidales bacterium
TTTAGGGCTTTGCCCGAAACTGAAATACCCCCCGTTTCACGGGGGGATATTTATTAAACGTTTTTAACGCGCTAAAAGTTTAATAAAAGACCTAAAACAAAAAAGAGAAACGGCGTTAATAAGATAATCGTCTGTGAATTTTCTTTATAAACGGTTTTATGCCAAAAATCAAAAGCGCGTCGGATTTCGTCAAAAAAATCTACGAATTTTGTTTATTTCATACATCAATGGTTGCAAGAGGAAAAGTTTATGTTATAATATAAACGAACGTTCGGTTTTATAATGAGGTGAACGATAATGAGAACTGTCAACGAAGAATTACATAAAAAAAAGAAAAACGAGTTAATGGAGCGTTGTTTCGAGTGCTATGCGGAATTCGGCTTGAATAATATAGGTATAAAAGGGCTGTCCAAGGCGTGCGGCGTTTCGCCAGCAAACCTGTACGGTTATTTTAATGATCTCGACGACCTTATTATCCAATCCACCGAACATTGCATGACTAAAGTAGAGGAGGACTTTATGTCTCTTGCTCCGAAGGATGCAGACGATTTGGAACGTTTCATCAGTGAAGTTCCTTATTGGACGGCAAAACGACACGGTAAAAAATACAGATTGATGTACCAGATTTACACCAACCCCAAATATTTAAAATACGGAAAGAAATTTTTTGAGGGCGTCGATCAACGTTATACCGAATATGCCGACAGCCTCGTAAATACCCTTAAGATGCCGACTGACGTTCTTCGGTCTATGATTTTCGTTTTTGTCCGCGCTTGCGTGCATTACGCTTTATATGAGGACGAATTCTATTTGCAGGAGCAACTTAGTTTTTTAAAGCAAAGCATCAGTTTGTTTTATGAAAAATATAATTTAAAAGTGTGATAAGCGTAAACTTAAACAGATTACCGAATTGAAATAGGCATGTTTCTACAATATATATTTTTGTTATCAATATTTCTGCATAAGGAGGGAAATTATGAAATCTAAATCAAAATATTTGCTAGTGTGGCTTGGTTGCTTGCTTTTTGGCGTTGCGCTTATGTTAGGCGCAATGCTTAGTGGCAATTCAGCATCGGTCTATGCCTCAGAAGAGAGGCATATTCACTGTATTTGCGGCGGAGGCGTTTCTGCTGAGGGACATACTTCATGCAGCAACGTGACGTTTTTACCGTACAACGGCGGTGACGTTACGTACGACGGCGAAGACGGCAATACAGGCGTTGCTTATCTATACCTTGAAAGTGACGTGTTAAACAGCAACAAATCGAATAATCGCACGGACAGTGACGGCATTTTTATGGTCAAGGAAAATCAAACGCTTTATTTGTGTTTGAACGGACATTCGATGCAAAACAGCGCGCGTTCTAATAACGTTATCGACGTTTATTATGGCGGCAAACTTATTCTTTGCGACTGTTGCGGTGACGGCTGGATAGGCGGCAGAACGTCGGGTTCAAATAGCGGCGCGATTTGGGTTAAGGGAAACTTTACGATGTATGGTGGTAATCTTAAAAACAGTAACGGTCTGAAAAACGGCGGTGGGCTGTATCTGACGGAAAGCGGCAGTGCAACAATGTACGGCGGTACTATTTCGAATAACTTTGCATCCGCTGACGGTGGTGGCGTGTTTTTGGACGGCTCCTCGGTATTTACAATGTACGGCGGCTCCATTTCTGGCAACAGAACCATCGACGAGGGTGGCGGTGTGTTCGTGAAAACGGGTACTACATTCACAATGAACGACGGCGTCATCGAAAATAATGAATGCGGTTCTAACGGCGGCGGCGTGTTCGTAGGCGGTGGTAAGTTTATTGTGGAAGGCGGCAGTATCAAAGGAAATACCTCCGCTGGGCGCGGCGGTGGTATTTGCGTGGAATCTTACGGCGAGATGACGATAAACGACTGCGTCATCGAGGGTAACGTTGCTTACGGTAACGGCGGCGGTATATCCGCCTGTTGGGGTGCCAAATTCACGATGAACGGCGGCGTTGTGAGAAACAACGAAAGCAAGTTCAACGGCGGCGGAATATTCCTATTCGGCAACGGCGGCTGGAAGGATGCCACCAGTACGTTTACTATTACGGGTGGTACGGTAGAAAAAAACAAGGTCGGAGGCGTTGGTGGCGGCATCTATTTCTACGAGTATACCACGTTTACGATGAATGCTCCAACCTCGGACATTATCATTATGGATAACGAAGGTTCTAACCTCTACCTCACTGATAATAAGAATTATGTGATTACGCTTACAGCCCTGAAAGAAGGCTCTCGCATCGGCGTGACGGCAATGCGCAATCCGTGGATTATTTCCACGGCAAACGAAACCGACTTCAGCCACCTGTTCAGCGCAGACAGCGACGATTATCACATCGGGTATAATTCTGCCGACAAAAAACTGGTACTGACGCCAGATTTTACCAAGTTTACTGTCAGTTATGATCTTAACGGCGGCGAAGGAGCCATTGCCGATACCATCTGTAAAACGTTTACTTCCGAGGGCAGCGTGCAGATTACGTCCGTTTTGCCGACTCGTCAATGTCAGGTGTTCCTTGGCTGGGCAGAGACTGCCGATGCGTCGGAGGCTACTTATAATGTTGGCGATAAGGTTACGTTGACGGCTGATAAAACGCTTTACGCTGTATGGCGTGTTTCTCATTCGTTATCAAAGATCGAAGAGAAGTTGCCGGATTGCACGAATAACGGAAAACAAGAGTATTGGGCATGTGTTTGCGGTAAAAACTTCGTCGACGAATCGGCCACAGAAGAGATAACGAATATTGCAACATGGGGAATTATTCCTGCTCATCATACGTTTGCGAATTTGATTGCAGAGGTTGCCGCAACTTGTACGAGCGAAGGAGTGAAAGAGCACAAAGATTGCGAAATCTGCCATAAACACTTTGATGCGTACGGCAACGAAATTACTGCTTTAACAATTGCAGTCGATTCCGCCGCGCATCGCTTTGGCGAATGGATAGAAGAAGTTACGGCAACGGAAGACTCCGAAGGTGTAAAAGGACACAAGGATTGTGATTTCTGCCATAAGCACTTTGACTCAGACGGTAACGAAATTACCGACCTTACGATAGCAAAACTGACTACGGGAGGAGAAGATCCCGGCGAAGAACCTGAAAAGAACGGGCTTTCGGGCGGAGCGATCGTGGGCATTACGATCGGTTCCGTTGCGGTTGCAGAAATCGGATGTTTTTCTATCTTTTGGTTCGTGATCAAGAAGAAGAAATTTGCAGACCTTGTCGCGGCAACAAAAGGCATTTTCAAAAAGAACTAAGCGTTGAGTTTTAAGTTGTAAACAAGAGCCGTTCGTGATTTACCGAGCGGCTCGGTTTTTAAGTAGAAGGTGAATAATTGTCTGCAATAATACGAACTTTGGTACATAAATAATCGGTATATTCGGGCAAATATAATTCTTTTTACCCAAAGAAAAAAGCGTAACAAAATTGTTACGCTTTTTTCTTGATAAAACGGAAGTTTTCGTGTAAAATAAAGG
>JAEDDH010000066.1 GCA_016293845.1 Bacteroidales bacterium
AACTCGGATTTTTTAATGCCGCATATACGTTTTTTGTAATTGTTCCAATATTTTTATTAAAATTCGAGTTTATTGAATGAAAGAATATAAGAAAAGTATCAACGAATTAAAAACGCAATCGGACGTCGTTTTTTCGGATTAAGCTTAAGGAAAATTTTTAATAAAAACGTAAAATCCGGCTTTTTTAAATTCAGCGATACGATTTTTGTATAACGTCAGTAAAAAATAATTTTTAATTCTACGCAACGGTTCTTTAATTTAATAATGATTAAATGTTTTATTTGTTTTGTCGGATAATCATTGCCGTAAAGCGTAAAAGCACTTCTGAAATTTTTAAATCGGTCATATGAAAATTTTATTAATTTTGCAACGAAACGTCGAGTTTGTTGTCTATATAGGTGAAAGGCCTTTTGAAAAGGAGAGAAAATGAAAGACCGGGAAATCATCGAATTGTATTGGGCAAGGCAAGAGAGCGCGATATCTGCCACTGCGGAGAAATACGGCGGTTATTGTCATGTGATTGCATTAAATATTCTTAATAATTATCCCGATGCGGAAGAATGTGTAAACGATACTTTTTTAGGAGCATGGAACAGCATTCCGCCACAGAAACCGGAAAACTTGCCAGTTTATCTTGGAAAAATTACTCGTAATCTTGCACTTAACCGATACAAACGGAATTCCGCTGTTAAACGAGGCTCAGGTCAGGTAGAAATCGCGTTATCCGAGTTGGAAAACTGTATTCCCGATCAAACAGGCGTAGACAAAACAGTCGAAGAAAAATTACTTGCGGCCGCAATAAACCGATTTTTGCATACGCAGAGCAAAATTAAACGCAACATTTTCGTTCGCAGATACTGGTATCTTTATTCGATTAAAGAAATTGCCGATGCATATGAGATGAGTGAATCCAAAGTAAAATCTGTTTTGTTTCGTATGCGTTACGAACTGAAAGAACACCTTGTAAAGGAGGAGGTACTATGAAAAGTCAAAAATTATTGAACGCAATAGGTCAAATCGACGATAAGTTTATCGAGGATGCAAAGACCGTTGACAAAGTCCGTCGGAAACAATTTCGGCGGCAGTGGGCAATAGCAATTGCAGCTTGTCTTTTATTGGTTCTGAGCGTAGGAATTATTACACCTGTTACGCTTAACAATATGGAGGCGGGAACTATAACTATGGACATAAACCCGAGCGTTGAGTACGTTATCAGCAGAAACGGAAAAATCAAAAGCGTGCAATTTTTAAATAATGATGCGGGAAATGCTCTCGGGGAAATCGATTTAAAAGGTCAAACTCTAAAAAGTGCAATAACTCTTACGGTAGCCGCATATAAGAATTGCGGATATATGGAAAGCAACGACACCGTTCTTATCTCTTTCGATCAAAAAATAAGCGGCAACTCTAAACTGAAAAACACGTTTTCGGAAACCATACGGCAAGCACTTGAAAAAACCGACGCGGTGCATTCGCTTGTGTATATTTCGGCAACGGATAATACGGATGCGCTAAAAATCAAAGAAGAGTATAACGTGTCTCAAGGTAAAGCCGAACTTATTCGTGCCATTTCGGAAAAAACCGATATGCCGTTGGAAGACCTGGTACGTCTGCCGCTGGATGAACTTGTCGGTATGCAGAAGGACAATGACACAATTATTATCGACACGAGATACATTGGCATGATGAAAGCTAAACAAATCGCTTTGGATGACGCCGGTTGCTTAAACAGATTAAAAATTATTTTCATCGAGGCAAAGCTGGTTGACGGCGGTATCAAAACACCTTATTATCTTCTTGTATTCAACGACGATCAGTATCGTTGGACATATCGAATAGACGCGTCTGACGGCGGTATTCTTGAACGAAATAAAGAGGAATTGCTAATCTCGTTGGAAAAAGCCAAAAATATTGCTCTTGCCGACGCAGGACTTGCAGAAGCGTTTGACAGAGTTACTTTTACGAAAGAAGAATTAAACCGCAATCAGAACAATCCGTGCTGGATATTGGAATTTTATACCGCAAAGTATCAGTATAGTTACCGTATTGACGCAAAAACCGGAGAAATCGTATATGGCAGGCAGTATATCGAAATATCACGTGCCAAGGAAATTGCGATTGAAGATTCCGGTTGTAACGGAGAAATAGATTTCACTGAGGCAGAGTTGGTGGACGACGGCATTAAAACTCCGTATTATTACTTCGTTTTCAATAATTTTCAGACCCGTTGGACGTACCGTATAGACGCAAATAACGGCGCTATACTTGAAAAGAATGAGGAATCGATATTATTTATCACTTAAATAGTGTTCTGATTTATTAACAAAATATTAAAAAATACCAATAAAGTTTTTATACGTTATAATTACGGTTTAAAAAGCGAAAGATAGCCCGATATAAAATGTCGGGCTATCTTTTGCCGCAGGAGGCCTCGGGCAATGCGTTTGTAAAAAAACAAGCAGAAAAACTTCGGATTTTTAAGATAGTTTGAACTAAGGCCTTTAAAATATTATATATCGAACGTCAAATTCAAACGAAAGTTTTAAGAAAAACATGAATTTTGAGTAACATAAGAGGTGCCGAGATGGATACTAAAAACACGTCTATGCCGCCGCTGAGGGGCAAAATTATTCCGACAAACGGTGATTCGTCCGCAATGGCAAGACAAATAGCGGATTTTCTGGAAAACACGGATTTTTCGCAGATGCAGGAGTCTGTGGAAAAACTGAAATCGCTGATGTCATGTTATCAATGCGCGCTTTTAGAGGTGGAAACCAAGTTCCGCGTTTTAAACGAACAGTTTTCTTTGCGACACGAGCGCAATCCTATCGACAGTATAAAAACCCGAATGAAATCTCCCGAAAGCATCCGTGAGAAACTGGTAAGAAAAAATCTTCCTATAAACTTTCATTCGGTCGAGTCGGAAATAAGCGATATAGCGGGTATCCGCGTAATATGCGCGTTTGTGGACGACATTTATATGCTTGCGGATTGTCTGCTTCAACAGGACGATATCACTCTGATTGAACGGCAGGATTACATAGCGCATCCTAAAGAAAGCGGATATCGAAGTCTGCATCTTGTGGTGGAAGTGCCGATTTTTTTGCAGGACGAGAAAAAATTTATGAAAGTTGAGGTGCAACTCAGGACGATTGCAATGGAGTTTTGGGCAAATCTCGAGCATAAGTTGCGTTATAAGAAAAATCTGCCCGAAAATTTAGCGACGTTAATCGCCGCCGAATTGACCGAATGCGCCGAAATGAGCGCGCAACTTGACGTAAAAATGCAGAAGGTCCGCGACGTTATCGAAAACGGATAAAGACAGCGCTTAATACTCTTTTTTAATGGTATTTTCAGTAGATATAATAGCGTAAACATAACTTAAACCGCCGCACGTATAGCCGATGAATCTGAAAAGGCGCACAATATACGCCGTCCGTAAACAAAAAATCCGAGTTTCAGAGCTCGGATTT
>JAEDDH010000023.1 GCA_016293845.1 Bacteroidales bacterium
GTCTTAATCCTTGTTCTAATGGAATATGCTCTCTGATAGCAACTTTTATAATACTATCAGAGTCAGAGAGTTAGGAATCTATTTTAACATCTTTTTAACGGATTTTAAGAAATTTTAACTAAATTTCGGTATACTTTGCTTTACTTTTTATGTAAAGCGCAGCTACCATTTTTGTTTTCCTCTCTCTTTAAAATTCGCCATTTGTGAAAAAATGTTAAAAAAGCACGCAGGTGTTGTGCCCTGCCTTTTTCGATTCCATACTATATGCGTTTTCTAAGACTTTGTTCGTATCCTTTTTGTTTAGCATATATTCCTTTTTAATATGTCAAAGGACATCGCGGCTTAGCCGCACCGAAACTAATCAGTTTCGTGCCGTAAAGATAATCAGCTCCTTTGATAAAATCAAGTTTTTGCGTTATTTTTTTTTGCTATTTATCATCGTAATGTCCGTAAGCAGAAATTACATCTACAAAAACTTCGGTTTCTAAAATTCTGTAAACCAAGCGATGCTTGCGAGTTATTTCTCTGCTCCAACGGTTTTCGGGCTTGCCTTTGAGCGGCTCGGGATGCCCCGTGCTGGTCTTTGGATGCTCTTTTAGTTCTTCTACAAAGCGCAGTGCCTTTTGGAAAGCTTTCGGTTCTGATTTTTCAAGGCTTTTTGACATCCTCATAAGCCTTTGGTGATAGGGTTATCTTGTACATCATCCTACCCGTTTAATAAGGTCTGCCAAATTTTCACCAGGAAGCATAACGACGCCTTTCCCTTCGTCTAAATCCTTCTCTGCCTTTTCAAGCATAGAAAAATACTCCTCCTTGGTCATCAATGTGTCGTCCACTTTCGCCGACGCCAAACCCTTGACAAAGTCTACCACCTTTTGCAGAAGTTTTTTGTCATCACCTATTTTGCTAAAAGCGAGGAATAGTTCCGAATTTAATTGTAATGCTGTCGTAATGTGTTCTATTTTTGGCAAATATAATCACTTTAAGGCAATCTGCCAAATATTTTTCTCACTAAACTACACTATTAAATATATTATATGTTGTGATTGCCGAGGTTACTTCTTTTCCACACGCACCGCCTTGTACCCTTCTTTGCCTTTCTTTTTGTCAAACGACGGCACGTATTCGCCTTTAACTGTCATCTTGTCTGTGATGCCGCTGTTGTTTAGCAATGTTGCAGGCACAAATATTGTTTTGTCGCCGCTTTTTACAAAACCAAATCCCGATGGCGATATTGTTATTCTGCCCGTAAATTCTTGCTTTGCTTTTACTTTGCCAAACACTATGGTTTCTACTTCTTCCGATAGTTTGGCAAATAGTGCCGAATTATTGCCCGTGGGTTTTGCGCCTTGTTTTGTAAGTTGTTCTATGGCAGCATCTAATTGCGGAGCAACGCCCCATTTGTTTTTCTCGCGTATCTTTTTGATAAACAAAAGTTCAGAAAGAGCCTCGCCCACATATCCGCTTTCTCTTAACAAAAATGCGGCTTTTTCTCTCAGTTTTACACTCATTTCGGGCTTGGTTTTGCACAGCAGACCTTTGGCAAAGAATTTTAATCGGGTTTCGTTGTCTTCAAAATAGTCGCCCAAAAGATCCCACACCCAAAACTCTCCGCTTTTTTTCTTGGCAAATGACTTCATTTTTTCAAAAAACTCGTCTTTATGGCCTATCTTCATCAATAGTTTGGCGTGATAGAATGGTAGGTAAATATAGTTTCGGTGCTGTTTTGAAAATGTGTCCAACCAAGGCAGAAACTCAGTGGGTTCATTATCCGAACCATTGTCTAATAGGCATTTGCAATATGCCATCACCGCTCTTTCGGCGAGTGGCATCACTTTTTGGGTGCTGTTGTCGGTTTGGTAGGCTTCAAAATCCTCGTTGGTAAAATTATCGAAACCCCACCATTTGCAAAACGCCTTAAAACCTGTCCACCAGTTTTTTGTTCTTATCATCACCGTCATCAACGACGAATACGCAGGACTTTTCTTCTTAATTTTCAAATGTTTAATACGTTCAAACAGCGCATTAAAAAACTCGTTGTCGTCGTTGCCAGCCCTTATCATAGTGGCGGCCATACCTCGTGCCAAAAATCCCGTGCTTTGGTAAAAGACTTCTTCATCGTCGGGTAGGTCGGTTTCTATCAGTTTGTCGATGCATTTCAAAAACTGCTCTTTGGTTTCAGCCGTAGCCTTTTGTTTGGCAAAGTCGTAAAGCACCCACGCCATATTTCTGCGATTCCAAATGTCGTCGGGCTTTTCTGCTAAATTAGTCTTGGCTATTTCGTAGGCGGCGTTGAGGTTTCCCGCCTTGCGCAGATTGGTGATGTTTGTTGTCATAGTTTGTAGTTTTGTTTATGATTAAAATCAAAAAAACAGCGTATTTCTATTGCGTGTAATCAGGTCAACATCAATATTCTGTCCAATAATCTTCATAGCGCGTATTTCGTCGGTGCTCACGGGCACTATCAGAATGCTGTCGTTGTTGTCGTAAGCCGCCTGCACTTGGGCAAGGTCGCTCTTAATACTCGCCACGCTTTCGGGTGGAAGGTCGGCAAGAAATATCGATTTCTGAATCCTCGTGCAGCCTTTCTTTATAAGGTATTTGGCCACATAACCCCGCACTTTGTTGTGGGCAATATCGTACATTACAAAAAACAGCATATCGGTACTTTTTCGTTTTTGATTACTGATGTTTAACAGACGACCTATGCGGTCGTTGAGGCTGTCCATTTTATCCTCTTCGCTCTCTCCCTCTGATTGCACTTGGTCGCGGTCGCCGAATCCCGCCTCTTTTATTTTTACAAGCAGATCCTCGGCTGTGGTCTCGTGTTTTGCCATAATAGTTTAATTTTCTGATATATACACTTCTATCAACTGCTTCATTATTTCGTTTAGTTCGCCGTCGGTTTCGCCTTTGGGTACGCTCACCACGGTAAAACCACGTTTGCCATAAAACAGGTTGATTTCTGCCTTTTTAAGTCCCAATTGTATATGCAACTTTTTGGCACTCTGAATGTTCTCTATGTCGTATACCTCGGCGCCGTTGTCTTTGATATAGTTTGTAAGTCCGTCTACAATGGTGTTGAGTATCTCAGGCACCACAATGTTGTTTTTCTTTTTCTTGCCGTTTCGGATTTTTATGTCTAATAGTATCTTAATTTTGCGCATAGCCTCCTCGTCGGGTTCGTTGTTTTGCTCCGACTTTTCGACGGGTTGCTTGCGTTCGTCGCGCTGTTGCTCTCGTACGGTGTCAAACATCTCCAGAGGGTTGCCTGTGTCGATAAAACTTTTAAGGTCAACAGGTTCGCAATCGGGATTAAAATAAACATCCTGGTCAACGCTCATAAAGCACGCCCGGGTAACGTCGCAGGTTTTGGCGTCAATTACCTGCATTAGGTTGTGTTGTGCGGCAAACCTCTCGGCAAAAACCTTGTAAAACACCTTGAACACTCCCGCATCGTAGCATTTTTCTTTCAACCTAAACAAAATCTTCAACCCGTCTTCGCTCGGCGATGTAAAACTCATCATTACCCTTGGATCTTGGTTTACAAGGTTTTTTAGCGACAGCATTCCCACTTGTTTTTCTTGCAGATGGTCGAGGTCAACAATAAACGCCTCTATGTAGGCAAAATTCTCAGTACGCCTCACCGCCGGAGCAAACCACCCACACACCACATAAGGCAGTTGCTTTTTAAATTCGCGGTACTGTTTTTCGTCTATCGTGCGCATATCTCTCAACTGCCTAATCTTAGCCTCAATATCGGGATTTGGATTGCGCAGTTTGTCGGCTATATAGTTGGCGGTAACCTTCATCAGATGGTCGTCGGATGATGTAATTTTGCCACCGCACATAAGCATCAAATTCTCAGCCATAGTTTCATCAATTATTAATTATGAATTATGCATTACTCTTAAATTTTTGCGCCAAATCCTGCGCATACAGCATTATTTGCGTAACGCGGCTACGTTGTAGACCGTTGACTGTAATCACCTCTTCCATATAGTCGTTGAAACTCTGAATCAAAACGCGCCGGCCCAATTGTTCAAGCCACACGCTTTGATCGTCTTTTACGGAATAAAACTCTTCGCTTACAACCTTTTGACACAATAGATTCCACACCACGTAATCCACCCAAACGCGGTAAAGTTCAATAACATCGTACACGAGCACGGGGCGGTTATAATCGTCGCGATGTAGCACGCCTACGTATGGGTCGATTCCCGCTTTTATCAATGCACCCTCAATCTTGCCGTAAAGTATACCGTAGCCGTAGTTGAGTAATGCGTTTGCCACATCCATAGCAGGACGTTGAGTTCGTTCCTTAAACCTATATTCCTCGGGCAGAAACATCTGCACCGCCTCAAAATATATCTTGCTTGCCACACCTTCCCAACCGCGCAACGTTGGAGCCACATCGTTAACAATATCGCCATCAAGAGCCAGCACCTTGGCGCGGTAATCTTCCAAACGGTTGACCGCTTTCTTACGCTTGGTTTCGGTTTCATCATCAGGGCAGTGCGTCATCTGCAACAACGCCTGTTGGTTGGATATCTTTTTGGCAATCACATCTTTAATCCATTCCAACGCCGATTTTGAAAACGTAAAATCTATCTGCCCCTTCCTGATTGTGGACACAGAGCCGTATTTTGGACTCCATATTCTGCCCATAGGATTGCCGAGGTTGTCCATAAAAAGCACCTCAATCTCCTTTTCGATAGCCAGCATCACAGCATCGGAAGTAATCTGTGCGCCCTTAGAAATCTGAATCGACGAAATGCCCACAATGGGAATCCTCTGCCTGCCATCCTTATTGGTAATCACAAACCCATCGTTATCGCGGTTGAGCGAAACACCGAAAGTATTTAAAATCAGTTCCATAACAAACACTCTTCTTTAATCGGTAAACAATAGTTTAAATACGAACTCAATTTACCGCTTTTTTTTCAAAAAGTCAACAAAAACGCATAATATTATTCAAAAACATACCGCCCACACACCTTATATTATATAACCAACCTCACATCCTCAAAAAAATATTTTTTTTCTGCAAAACACTTGACTTTGCAAAAAAAGGGTTGTAACTTTGGGGGAGAAAACAAACCATTAATAATATGGCAACAGACACAACAAAATACTTATACGGAGCCGCCGTGCAAGGCATACAAAGTTTCATCTTCCAGACCAACAAACTACGCGAGATAGTCGGCGCAAGCGAGTTGGTGGAGGAGATATGCACGGAGGTGTTTGAAGACATTTTTCAAGACGTCGGATTGCTTTATGACGAAGCAAAATGCATTCTTCACGCAGCAGGTAATATCAAATACATCTTTGATAATTATGACGATTGCCAAAAGATTGTAAAATTATTTCCCAAAAAAGTTTCTGAATTTGCACCGGGCATAACTGCAAGCCAGGCTGTTGTTCAAATGGATGGAAAATTCGAGAAATTTGAAGATGCCGTTAACGAACTAGAAAAGCGACTTCGCAATCAACGCAATATGCCTATGCGCAGTCAGACACTCGGATTGATGGGCATTCTAAGAAGCCGACATACGGGATTACCCGTTGTGGAACAACGTAAAGTAAAAAAGCAATTGGAACATATTGATGCAGGTACAAAAGCCAAACTTGATATGTTTAAAGATGCAGAAAATCCTGAATTTGAATTGACTAAATCATTGTGCAATACGGCTTTCGGCATTAAAAAATTGTATTCTCGTCAGGTAGCATACGACATTGAGGATATGACACAAAACAACGATTGGATTGCTATAATCCACGCTGATGGTAACGGTCTTGGTCAGATAGTTCAAAGTATCGGAACTAACCCAGAACAATTTAAGGATTTTTCTGAAAAACTTGATGCAGCAACAAAAGCATCGGCTGTTTTAGCGTTTGACAGTTTGAAAATAAATCCAAACGGTTTTATTCCTATTCGGCCCATCGTCCTCGGTGGCGACGATTTCACTGTAATTTGTCGAGCCGACTTGGCGTTGAAATACATCACAGAGTTCATAAAACAATTTGAAGAAAAAACAAGCTTTATAAGCAAATACAAAAACGAGAATAAAGAAAAAGTCTTCAAGTTTGAAAATCTTACAGCTTGTGCAGGTATTGCCTACATCAAGTCTTCGTTCCCGTTTTATTATGGCTATGAACTCGCTGAGGCGTTATGTTCGCGTGCAAAAAAGGATGCAAAGAAGGATTTGAAAGATAATGAAATCGCCAAATCCTGCCTTATGTTCCACAAGGTTCAAGATTCATTTACAGAGGATTACGACGCGATTGTAAAACGAGAACTAACGCCACAAAATGACATTAGTTTTGAATTTGGTCCGTATTACATCAAAGACAAGAAAGATGAAACCAAATGGCTTGTGGATACACTAATTGCGAAAGAGACAGAATTTGAAGACAAGGAAGGAAGTGCCGTTAGGTCTCACTTGCGTCAGTGGATGAGTCAATTACACGACAATCCTGAAATGGCTAAACAACATTTGGAGAGGTTGAAAACAATAACCTCGAAAAAGAGTTTTGTAAACGAAGTGACAAAGAAAAATATTCGCAACGGAATAGTTGTTTATCCAGTTTACGACCTTTTGGCAATTCACACCATCAACACCCAAAAGACAAAAAAGGAGGGCAGACGATGAAATATACGATACAGTTTCATTCATATTGGCATTGCGGTTCGGGCTTGGCAGCCGGAGCAGATGTAGATGCGTTGGTTGTGAAAGACGAAAACGAACTACCGTTTATTCCTGGCAAAACAATCAAAGGACTTGTCCGAGAGGCTATGGAAGATTTGATGGTTTTTAAAAACGTAACCAACGTGGATGAGAAATCAGACTTTATAAAAGCATTTGGCTATTTTGACAAGGACAAAGACCAAAAAGAACGCGGCAATATGTTTTTTACTAATGCTGAGTTGACAAAAACAGAAAAAAATGCCATTATAGCCAAAAATGCAGCAAGATTTATGTACAACTCTGTGGCAAGTACAGCCATCGATGACAACGGAATAGCCGATAAGCATAGTTTGCGGAAAATCCAAGTTGTCGTTCCATGTGTTTTGGAAGGTGAAATCATTAATATCCCCAAAGCGTTGGAGCAAGACATAGAAAATGCACTGAAATACATAAAACGCCTTGGCCAAAACCGCAACCGTGGTCTTGGTCGTTGCAGCATAACTGTCAAAAAAGAAGGAGGTGAGCAATGAAAATTTTAAAATTCAGATGTATATTGCAGTCCGACGTAATCCTCAATCAGAAAGCCGCCACTGAGGGTCCGAACAAGACATTGGATTTCATTCCCGGCAGTTGCTTCCTCGGCGTTGCTGCGGCAAGTCTGTATGACGATTTTGAAAAAATGGACGAGACCGCCAAGAAAAAAATGATAACAATTTTCCATTCGGGCAAAGTGCGTTTCGGTGATGCGCATCCATCAAAAGGCAACAAGCGCGGATTGAAAATTCCCGCATCATTGTTCTATCCTAAATTGGGCAACATAACCGATGGGGAAGTATATGTTCACCATCGAATCCCCGATGAAAAACTAAGCGACAAAGACTTTAAGTCAAAACAGATAAAACAATCACGTTCAGGATTTTATGTATTCGGCACAAATACTGCCACAGAAGTAAAGACCGATACTAATTTTGCTATCAAGTCAGCATACGACAAAGAGAAACGCCGTAGCAAAGACCAGCAAATGTACGGCTACGAATCGTTGCAAAAGGGACTTGAATTGTTGTTTGAAGTCGAAGTTGATGACGAGACTTTAGCTGAAGAAGTAAAATTGGCATTGGAAGGCGAAGACAAACGCATTGGTCGCTCACGCACCGCTCAATATGGTTTGGTGAAAATTCAACATATTGACGACTATGACGAGCCAAAATCAAATAATTCCGACAAAAATGAAATCACCGTATATGCCGATGGTCGTCTAATTTTCTTGGACGGTTACGGGCAACCGACATTCCAACCTACAATAAATCAATTGCTAGGCAAATCTAATGACGAGAATGTTGAAGGAAAAATACTTTGGGACAAATCACAAATAAGGACATTCCAATATGCGCCATGGAACTACCACCGCCAATGCTTTGATGCGGATCGTTGCGGAATCGAAAAAGGTAGCGTGTTTGTGATACAAACCTCACAAAAAGAGTTTCATTCTCAATATATTGGCTCATTCAGGAACGAAGGGTTTGGCAAGGTAATTTACAACCCCGACTTCCTCAATGCAGAAGAAGACGGCAAGACATTAATCAAATTTGAAAAAGACAAAGACAATCCTCAAACTGATAGTTCTGAACTTTCAGGAACGCCACTATTGGATTATCTTAACGAACAAAAAAGCAAGGAAGAAGCCGAAACTCTCATTTACACCTTGGTAAACAAATGGGTAGATGATAACAAAGATAAATTCCATGGCGAGACATTCGCATCGCAATGGGGTACAATAAGGAGCATTGCAATGAGAAACAAATCTTTGAAGAAGATAAAATACGAACTATTTGAAAGGACAACAACTCGCAACGGCCAAACTATCCCCGACGCATACCTGACACATGGTGTAGCCGCCGAAAAATGGAGCGAAAAAGGCAGGAAAAAGGCTTTTGAGAATTTTATCAACGGTTATAAATCGAAAGACGATATCAAGTTCAATCCTTTAACCGACGACAACGCACAAATGGCAATCATTAACCTTGCCGCAGAAATGGCAAAAAAATGAAAGGAGGGCAGATAAAATGGCAATAGAACTTAAAAATCCAAAATACCAATACCGATTCTTGGCAAGGATAGTTGTCGAGGCTTCAACGCCGCTTGCCGTCGGCACAGGCGGGAAAGACATCATCACTGATGCACTTGTTGCCAAAGACGCAAATGGACTGCCATACATACCAGGCACCTCGATTGCCGGAGTTGTTCGCAGCATGTTGAAACAGATAGGCACCGATACCGACAAATTCTTTGGATTTCAGGACAGAAACGACGGAGAAGGCTCAAAAATCATATTCACCGAAGGCAAAATTATCGATTCTGAGGGCAGAGTAATTGACGGAATGAATCTCGATGCAATAAAAAAAGACATTTTGCTAAAAAATTACGTCGAACTTCCGATACGCCAACACGTGCGAATCAATCACAAAGGCGTAACAGACAAGACGGGCAAATTTGACAACCAAATCGTATTTGCCGGTACGAGGTTTTGTTTCGAGATAGAGATGGTAGCAAAAAAAGCCGATATTGAAATCTTTGAAGATGCACTATCTCTAATCAAGAACAAGGCGTTTCGTCTCGGTGGCGGCTCACGTAAAGGTTATGGAAAAATAGAAGTTATTGATTTACAGAGTAAAACACTTAATCTTACAAAAACGGAAGATTTGAAACAATATTTGGAGAAATCATCGTCATTAAACTCGGGCAGTTTTTGGAACGCAACATATACCAAGCCGGACAAGGAAGATGCATCAAACTGGACGGAAATCATTCTCACCATCCGTCCCGAC
This sequence comes from Bacteroidales bacterium, assembly GCA_016293845.1. Classification (GTDB taxonomy): domain Bacteria; phylum Bacteroidota; class Bacteroidia; order Bacteroidales; family UBA3824; genus UBA3824. The sequence goes on from JAEDDH010000023.1 coordinate 9,515, forward strand.
GATTTCTTTATGTTTGGCAGTGGAATGGGTAGCGACGACGGCAACGCCGATATGACACCTGTCCGCGCCCGCAAAGTATCGTGGAACGCCGACGGTACATTCAAAGATTTTTCCAACAAATACATCCTCATCCCCGCATCGTCGGTAAAAGGTGCAATAGCACACCGTGTAGCTTTTCACTACAACAAAAACACGAATGCGACTATTGAAAATGGTAAAGGCACTGTTGGAGACGATAATCCCGCTATCCAATCTTTGTTTGGATATATGAAGGACGGTGAACCAGTACAGCGCGGCAATGTTTTAATTTCCGATGTATTTGAACAAGAACCGAATTGGGATGACATAGCAAAACTCATCAACCATGTCGCCATCGACCGCTTCACTGGCGGCGCAATAGACGGAGCTTTATTCACAGAACAGACGTTATACAAAAAAGGTCAGAATTTTGCAATAAAACTTCTTGTAAATGAAACGGCATTTAAAGATGTTGAGGTAAAGAAAGCATTTTTTGACACCTTGGATGATATCAGCAATGGAATGTTGCCGCTTGGTGGCGGCGTAAACCGAGGGAACGGCATATTTTCAGGAAGTTACGAACCAAAAAGAGAAACATTCTTTAATGAAAAGGAGGGCGGAAAATGAAAATAGAAAAATCAACATACCAAGGCTACTTGTGGTACAGCAATGCCCAAGAGCCAGAAGTTTACAATAACGAAGAATGTGAACTTGAAATCGACGAGAAAACTAATCCATTCGTCATCGAAGGACAGTTGTTTGACAGCAAGGTTTCCATCAACATTCGCTATGTTGACGGTGAATACATTGTAAAGAAATACTCATTGTCAGGATTAGAAGGCTTGGAATACAAACAACAGACGTTTTTCGGCAACCGAATGGACTACAATTTGGTATTTCGTCAGTATTGGCGCGAGTTTGAAGACGAAGAATGCGAAGGGATGAAGGTTTTACGTCCCGCAGAACTTGTATTTGTTGGATTTGAATACATAAAGGAGGAATAATAATGGCAACAATAAAAGCACCGTTTAATTTTGTACCGCTGTCGGACAAAGTTTTCTTCCCCGATTGGGCGGACCAAATTTCGCACGATGTACCGTTTGAGGACGGCGTGAGCGGAAAAATTGACATAACGATAACAGCAAAGACACCCATATTCGTCCGCAATGGACACGGACAAAGCGAAGACAAGGACGAGAGATTCTCTCAGACACCCGACGGCAAATCGTTCTTCATACCCGCCACATCCATCAAAGGCGAACTCAGAACCCTGTTGGAGATCATGAGTTTTGGTAAGATGAAAGTGGACGAAGATGCAAAATTTGCTCAACGCGAATGGGACAACAAAGAACTATATCCAATAAAAGACCCGACTTTGCAAAAAACAATCAAATGTGGTTGGCTTAGAGAATGTGCAGAAGGAAACGGGTATGAAATTTTGGAATCAGCAGATTCACCATACAGAATCAACCATCGACGTTTGGATGAGTATTTTTGTAAATTAGGCAAGGAAAGAATTTTTGCAAATAAATTCGCCGCAAGCAGCAATTTCAATCTCAATGAAACTGTTGATAATAAATATGACCCGAAAACTGTCACATACAAATATCATCTTCTTGAATCTGAAGGTATTCCTTTTTCAAAACTTGATAATCTCAGTTTTGCAAAAGATGAGGAATATGCTGTCAAGTATCAGGAAAATCGCGTGAATATCGTACAAGGCATTGGCGATTTTCAAGGCCAAATAGTTCTTACAGGTCAATCGAGCCAATGGAATAGGGCTACAAATCGAAAAATGGGTGACGGAAAATTCTATGAATTTGTCTTTAACAAAGAAATTGTTAATCGCCACCCCCTTTCGGAACAAGAATTTGCGCATTACAAATTCATTTACAAAGATGCCGCAGACTGGATTTACATTAAATCCAATCTCAAAAAAGGTGTCCCGGTATTTTTCCGCAAAAGTGGAAAGAAAATCAAGGATTTTGGTTTCGCTTTGCTTTACAAACTTCCTTATTCCAACTCACCGGCAGACTTGGAACAACAACGCAGAGGCTACAGAGAACACAACCGCTATCACGATTTGGATTTGGCGGAATGTATTTTCGGTAAAATTGCCCACGGCAAAGAAGATTACTCTTTACGCGGACGTGTGTTTGTGTCAAATTTCATCAGCGAAGATGCGGAAAAAGATGATCAATACAAGCTAATTCTCAATTCGCCCAAAGCTTCCTACTATCCATACTACATTGAACAGGGGGGGCGTAATGACAAAACCACGCATTACGCAACCTATAATGATGGTCGGCTTGCAGGTTGGAAAAGGTATATTGTGCGAAAAAATGTTTGGCAGCACAAAATGGATAATGAAAAGCTTGATTCGACAATCAATCCTCTGAAACCGAATTGCACATTTAATGGTTCGATTCGGTTCCATAATCTGAAGCCAGAAGAACTTGGTGCATTGCTTTCTGCGATAACTTATTTCAACGACAATAATTGTTTTCATCAACTTGGCCAAGGTAAGCCATACGGTTTTGGCAAGGTAACATACCATATTGACAATTTTGATGTGAGAACCAATAGCAATACAACGTCTGCAGAAAGCAAGGAGTATTACATCTTCAGATTTGAAAAGTTGCTGGAAAATAACAATATTCATTTCACTTCTGATTCGTCAATCATTGAATTATTCACTCTTGCTCATGAAGAAGTGGATGCCAATGATGCCTTGTACAAATATATGATAATGGATATCGATAATCCTGACAATAATGAGTTTGTACGAGCAAAGAAATCTTGTGAATTTCTGCAGCATTTCTCTGCGTTACAAAAAGCGACGTATGCACCACAGTCGTTACTAAAAAAATATGAGCAAGAGGAAAACGACCGTTTGGAGAAAGAAAAGGAGGAACGTAGAAAAGAAGAAGAACAAGCAGCTCTGCGCAAAAAAATGGAAGAGGAAGATGCAAAACGGCGTGAATTAGATAATTTACGCAGCAGTCCCCTTGCCGACTATCTCGCTACGTTTAGGCTTGCTTCAATTGTAGCCTTTGCTGGCAAACTCAAAAAAAGAGGGTCGATTACCAATGAAGATTTAACATTCATTGCCGATAAGCTCAACGCAGATATTCCCACGTTGAAGAAGTCCGACCAAAAAACATGGCGCGACTACACAAAATGGAAGCCAATTCAGGAAACAATTGGTAGCGATCTTGCTCAGGCGTTATTCGAAAAGTTGAAATAATTTCTGTGCGAAAAAAGTTTCCGCACTCTTGACCTCCAAAAAACGTTATACTTTTGCATCGTCGAAAGTTGATAAAACAATCGGCGATGAAATAAACAAGAGTATTAACAATTTAAAATAGGAGGTAATTATGCCCACAAACACAAACTCAAAATGTCACGCAATAATACACACGGCAGCCGTAGCGTGCGGTGCGGGAAACGCAGTACCGGGTCTTGGAGTTGCCGCCGACGTAATCGCTCTCACAGGCATGGCTGTTAGTCTTGCCGCTGTATTCGGAGAAGACCTGCCTAAAAGTGCAGCAAAAGCCCTCGCGGTTTCAGCACTCAAAAAGCAGGTTCTCAAACAGCCGGTAAAATACGCTGCCGCCAAACTCTCTTCATTCGTTCCATGGGTCGGACAGGTTCTCGCACCTACGGTGAGCGCAGGCTTGGTAGAAGCTACCGGATGGGCAATGGTCAAGCAGTTCGAAACAGGAAGATTTACTATAAATTGCTAACGTATTCGGAGAGCGGCTCTCCAACCTTCGGAGAACCGCTCTTTACTTAATAATTAATTCAACATGCTAACAGACACGCAAGAACGCGAAAAAGAAATATACGACTTTTTTCAACGCAAGGCGCAAAAAGACGGCATAACAATGTCGGAGTTTTGCGAGTGGCTTGATGTCGCAGAATGTAATCTATACAAAGATGCAAATGGCAAGCTACAAGAATACATTATAGACTCTGTTTCCCGTTTCAAGAGAATGAGACGTGAATTTGCCGACTTGCTGTCTGAGAGAAAAGAAGGCAAAAGCAAACGCTTTTTCATAGACGAGACACTTGATGAAAGTTTGTATCAAATACACGTCAAATTCAAACGGCGTTTCAACAACGCATTGGGGAAGATTGGATTTAAGATTCAATATATGAAATTTGCCCCCAACAATAGCTTTAAAGAGGTATTGTTTTATCCTGAATACAAACGGATTTACAACAGGAAAACATACCTATACGGTGTTGCCATCGATTCTGACGGGGACAAATACGATATTGTTAACGATTGCAAAACAGAAAAAGAGTTCACGCAAATCCATCTTGACAGGATAACGCACATTGAAGAACTTGACAGGAAACTATTTAAGTTTGTGCATACATTTGACGACCCCAAAGAATGGCAAAAGCAATTTGAGTTTGTTCTCGGAGTAGACCCAATCCTTGACCGTGAACCACAGAAAGTTTTGCTTTACGTAAAAACTTCATTTCGCGAGCGTTTTGATAAAGATGCTTTGGTTAATTTTGTAATTTCAGAAGAACAATCAGACAAGAAAGATTATTCTTTGCTGAAACTAAAAATCAAGCAAAACAAAGAATTGGAGCGCAAACTCCTATCATACGGCAACGATGTACTTGTGGCTTCGCCACAAAAAATCAAAACCGTAATTGCAAAAGAAATCAAAAAGTTGAACGAATATTATAACGAGTAAAAGATATGGAAAGGATATTAATCTCCATACTATCCGACCACACCATTCCAAACTTCCTTTTTATCAAGGAAACACTTGGCGTGTACGACCAAAACATCTTCATTACGACGCAGCAGGTGGAAGACAACCACCGCGACATCGACTTGGAGAAAGCATTGGGGTTGAGGAACGTTCGCCGCATAAAAGTCTCCAACGACAACTATTTCAAGATAATGGAAACCCTGTCGTCGGAAAAGTTTGATACCGATGCCGAATATTGTGTCAATCAGACAGGCGGAACAAAAGTGATGTCGATAGCAGCATTTAACTTCTTCTCCAAATTCAAAGCGCGTTTTGTTTACGTCCCCATCGGAACTAACAAATACTGTGAATTTGACAGTGACCGTCAATACGATTTGAATTACAGACTTTCGCTCAAAGAATATTTTTCGCTGTATGGAATACGTTTCAAGTGTAATAATGAAATGATTTTTAAATCCGGAGAAGCGTTTAGAATATTCGGGAAAGTATGCAGCAGTCGATTTTATCTTCCTAAGAAATTGATAAATAGTCAAGAGTTGCCGACAGCGGAAGAGCGTGTATATTACGGCGGGCAATGGTTTGAAGATTATGTTTACAAGCGAATCAAATCAGATTATAATCTGCCCGATGACGCAATTGCTAAATCCCTTAAAATTTTCAGGGGCGTGGCGGTTGGTTTGAATGACAACGAACTTGATGTGGCTTTCGTTAAAGATAACAAACTTACCGTCATAGAATGTAAAGTAACAATGTTTGGATATGGCAAACCTAAAGAAACCATAGAAGAATATTTGTACAAGCTCGCTGCAATTTCAAAAGATTTTGGATTGGTGGTTAATTCGTATATTTTTACGCTTCACAAGATGGAAAAAATATCGGGCAACTTTGAAAAACGTATGAAAATTCTTGGTATTAAAGGAATTTACGATGGTAAAAGAATTGCAGAAAAAGATTTAAAATTATAAAGACTACAATATGGCAAGAAAAGTATTCATATCATTCCTTGGCGGTACCAATTACCGCTATTGCGACTATCAGAAAAACGACAAGTCGTATGGCAATGTCCGTTTTGTTCAAGAGGCCACACTAAACTACCTTGATGTCAATAACAATTGGGAGGAAACCGATGTAGCGATGATACTGTTGACCAAAGTTGCCAAAGATTCCAATTGGGTTGACAACGGACAAAAAGACAAGTTAGGCAACACAATTTGCGACGAACAGACCCAAAGCACTCTCGAAGGCTTGGAATCTCGCCTAAAACAATTCAAAATAGACAAACAGATTGTCGATGAACTTCCCGAAGGGAACGATGAAAGCGAAATTTGGGAAATATTTGAACGTGTTTTCGACAAAATTAATGAAGGAGACCATCTCTATTTCGACATCACACATGGATTCCGTTACCTGCCGATGCTTGTAATGGTACTTTGTAACTACTCCAAATTTTTGAAAAAAATAACCGTTGAAAGCATAACGTATGGCAACTTCGAGGTAGCACGCAAACTTGGGCACGGACTTATTGTAGATTTGCTTCCTCTCACAAAACTTCAAGATTGGACGTATGCTGCTGGACAATATCTTGATAGCGGAAATGTCAAGAAGCTCGTAGAGTTAAAGTCTATTATAAAATCTGACGTTTTAAAAAATATTGTTGACAAACTTGAAATTGTAATCAAAGAGCGTCAAACTTGTCGGGGCTTGCAGATACATAATTCTACTAATTTATCGGGGCTTAAAACGACTTTATCAGAATATTTGTCAGATCATACAACTGATAAGTCAGAAGAACCGCTTCATCAAATTCTGAAAGAAGTTGACAAGTCATTGAAAGATTTTGATACGCAAACAAATTTTATGAATGGGTTCAACGCGGCTAAATGGTGTGTTAAGAATGGATTATTTCAACAAGCAATTACAATGTTGAGAGAAAATTTTGTTACATTGTTTTGCGAAAGACACGGGTTCGACATCATGGAAAAAGATATGCGATTTATTGTTGAAACCGCATTAAACATTCAAATTAATCATAAGCAGAATAGAAAAGATAAATGGCCGATTGATTTATCAGATAATCAAATAAAACAAATCGATAATGTATTGCAAGATAGTTGGATTAAATCAGATGGCAAGCATAACAATGCCTTGATTCATGTTTACAATGAAATTCGCGACTATCGCAATAATTTCAATCACGCAGGTTTTAACTTAGACTCTCCATCTCCAATAGAAGTAGAAAACAAAGTGACTGAGTTCGTGAAAAGAACAATTGAAATATTTACTAAATTAAATTCAGAAAAATCATGCTCTTAAACCTCTCCAACCACCCCTCTTCAAATTGGACAGAAACCCAGCTTGCTGCCGCAGGCGGCGAAAGCCAAGTCATCGATTTGCCCTTTCCCACCGTCTCCCCCGATGGCGACGAAACCTACATAGAACAACTCGCCAATGATTACTACAACAAAATCAATGCAATGTCTAATATAGAAGCCGTCCATATTATGGGTGAAATGAATTTTACATACGCCCTTGTAAGCAAACTCAAAGCCCACAACATCCGCTGTCTTGCCTCCACCACCAAGCGCGAAACAGTGGAAGAAAACGGTGTGAAAATTTCAAAGTTTAATTTTGTAAGATTTAGGGAATACTAAAATGCAGCAAATCAAAACTTTAATAGTAAAATTCTCCCCTGAACTTGCTAAACACGAAGTGCCATTGTTTAGGGGGGCGGTGATTGCGGCGTCGGGTGGTGGAACGCTTTTTCACAACCACGTGGGCCACAATTACCGCTATTCGTATCCGCTGATTCAGTACAAGCGGATTGGAAAATGTCCCACTATCGTGTGCGTAGGTGCTGGCGTTGAGAGTATTGGCGAATTGTTTTCTAATGGAAACTTTTCGTTCGAAATTGGCGAGCGCACAGTTGAAATGGAAATTGTGTCAATTAAAGCAAACAAAACCAACGTGCAATTGTGGAACAGCAATTTCCATTATTCGCTCACCAATTGGCTGCCTCTCAACAGCGAAAACTACAAAAAATATATGCAATCTGAGTTGATGACCGAAAAAATCGCCCTCCTCGAAAATATCTTAAAGGGCAATATCCTGTCGTTTTTAAAATCTATGGGTGTTTTTATTGAAGACGAACTAACGTGCAGTATAACACGCATTTCGTCGAGCCATATCGAGCGTTATAAAAACCTCAGTCTTATGGCGTTCAACTTAGAGTTTTCTACTAATGTTTCGCTGCCCCACCTTATAGGTCTTGGCAAAAATGCGAGCCTTGGCTTTGGCGTGGTGAGGGAGTGCAGATAATTTGATTTAACATATGTCTCTTGTAGAAGCAATTGTATATCTTATAGCCTCAGGTGGGCACGGGCTGAGGGTGGAGCAAATCACTGATATGATTAATGCACGTGGGCTGCATAAGCGCAAAGATGGCAAACCTGTTACTATTCAGCAGGTTTATGCCGTTATTATGCGCCACCGCGAAACTTTTGTAAAAGAGGATGGCAGAATTAGGTTGATTATGTAAAACAAAAAAGCCCTTCACCCAGCAAGAGTGAAAGGCTTTTTTGTTGTATTTAATTATGGTGTGTTACGGCTTCATAGGTTCGCCGAGCGAGGAAGCCTCTGCATCTTTTTCGTCTAATTTGAAACGCATAAACTGTTTGTTCTCAGATGTGTATGGTTTCCAATCGCCGCCGTTGGCACCGTTGGGGTCGGAGTATTTGGCAAAGTTGCTCCAAGCGGTGAGCATACGCTCCGACAAGTCCCAATCGCCCTGAGTCCACGGACGCCAGCAGTGTTTCAACGATTTAAACACGTACCAAAGGTCCGACGAGTGGAATGCGCCTTTGAGATAGTCTTCTGGATGGCTTCCGTCGTCGGGTAGGGGACGGGCAAACTGATATGCCCACGCCTTGCCGTTGTTTTCCTGACGGTTGAGACAGAAATCCACAATTTGGTCTGCCATATTTCCGGGGTCGTTGAGCGTGCAGCCAATCATATAAGGCACGTCGGCAATCTCGTTGGCAATGCAGGCATCGTCAAACGCCTTTGGAAGAACATAACCATCAACGTAAGGTGCTATCGGACCGGAGTTTAAGCAACTGCGTTTGCCTGTAACACGAGTGTACATAGGTCCGAGAGCGTAGATTTCTTCGGTAGAAGCGGCGCGTAGGTCTTTGAGAGTCTTTAAGTTAGCCCAATCGCAAACCTCCTTTATCTGTGACTCAGCCTTGGCAAGGGTAAGTTGACTCTGACGGAAAAATGCGGGCACTTTGTCGGCTTCTTCTTTGGGTAATGGCTTCTGCAAACCGCTTGCGCTCATTATTACAGCCTTGTTAAACAGACCTTTGGTTAGGGGCGATGAGGAGAGAAATTTGGTGCTACGTCCGCCTGCGCTCTGTCCAAAAATCATAACGTTTTCGGGGTCGCCGCCAAACTGTGCAATGTTTTTCTTAACCCATTTCATCACTTCTATTTGGTCGAGAGTGCCCCAGTTGCCAGTGGCGTGAGCGGGGTCTTCGGCAGAGATTTCGGGATGCGCAAAAAATCCGAACGGACCCACGCGGTAGTTGAACGTTACCAAAACCACGTCTTTTGCAGCCCATTCCTGACCGTCGAACTCGGGTTCAGAGCCCCAGCCTTCGCGCAGTCCGCCGCCAAAAATCCAAATAGCCACGGGGAGTTTCTTTTCGGGCTGAGCCGATGCCTTGGTGTAAACATTGAGGTAGAGGCAGTCTTCGCTGTAAGCCTTTTCGTCGCCGTAGCCCCATTCTGTGGTGTATCCGCCGTTGTAATGTGCGCCTTGAAATGCAGGATGACCAAAACTGTCGCACACCTTAACGCCTTTCCACGGCACTACGGGCTGAGGAGCACGCCAACGGTTTTCGCCAATCGGGGGAGCAGCGTAGGGGATTCCTTTGTATACAACAACGCCCTCTTTTTCGGTGCTAACACCCTGAATCTGACCGCCTTCGATAGTCAGCACGGGGTTGTTGTTAGAGCAAGAGTTTTGCTGTGTTTGCGTAGCGCACGAAGCCATCATCATTGCGCCAAGAGCAAGAAAAAGAAATTTTTTCATATCATTAATGTGTTTGTTATTTTGAAGGCAAAGATAGTATTTTTTCTATTACACACCCGATTCAATCCTCCAAAGCATATATTTTTTGAGCAAAAAGGTGAGGAAATAGGGATTATTTATTAAGTAATTGATTTTAATAGGTAATCACAAAATTCCGGCTATTTTTGCTTAAAAAATCACAAAATTCCAGATAATGGATATTCATCGTCAATCATTACCACATCTTCGCCGGCGGATTTAAAACCGTTGAGGTACTTTTGATTGTCGCCTTGGAGACTTTCGATGGTGCAATCTGCGCCGTAAAGACGGTGTTCGATGTCGGAGCAATGGGGTTTGATGTCTTCAAAATGGTGGAGGATATAATTATCGGTCATTACAAGGCAAATAAAACGTATTGATTGTAAATAGTTTGCATCAAAATCGCGCCGCCAATCAAAGGGCACATAGCATCCTTCTACAATAAGGTTTTGGTTGTTTTCGATAGCGGTTTTCATTATTTCGCTGACGATAGGCCAAAGATAATCGGTGAGGGCATCATCGTCTTCGGGAGTAAGCGAGGTGTTGCCGCTACGAATCAAACCCATTTTTAGATGGTCGATTGATAGGTATGGATATTTATATTTTTCGAGCAATCGCTGCGCCAAAATATGATGCGCCGGTGATAAGGATGAGCATGGTTTATAGAGAATTAGTTCCGATTATCCATTTGCTATTTACGCATTTTTGAAATCCCCCGTTTCGCTTTTCGGATATTTTTTTTATCTTTGGCGGGAAATTTAATACTTGACGATTATGCGCAAATTTAATACAGCAGGAATATGTTACCCCGAGTTACACTATATGGTAAACATTACCAACCGTCTTGACGACATAAAAAAGAAAGTAGCCAGTGGGGAATACATCACCATCAATCGTGGGCGTCAATATGGCAAGACAACTACGCTTTACCACTTAGCAAAACGGTTGAGCAATGATTACGTAGTGTTTTCGATAAGTTTTGAACGGATGGGTAAAACCGAGTTTGCTTCGGATAACTCGCTGGCGTACTATTTTATAGATAGTATGCGGTTAAAAATGCGAACTATTAATAATTTGAATGATTATGTAAAAAACACCATTATATCCACAATAGAAAAATACTCAGAAAAAAAGGAAATAAATTTTTCATTTCTTGACGAGTTTATTCCTGACATTTGCGAAAAATCGGGCAAGCCCGTTGTCCTTATAATCGACGAAGTGGATAGTGCGAGCAATTATGAATCGTTTATTAAGTTGCTGCGGCTGTTGCGCGATAAGTATCTAAACAGAATGGATATTCCTACATTTCAGTCGGTTATACTTGCCGGAGTTTACGACATTAAGAATCTTAAACTCAAAGTTCGTCCTGATAGCGACCATCAGTACAATTCGCCGTGGAACATTGCCGTGCCGTTTGACGAGGATATGTCGCTGCACAAAGATGGCATTGAACAGATGCTCAACGAATACGAAGCCGACCACAAATTAGGTATGGACACTTCAAAAATGGCGCAGTTGATTTGGGATTATTCGTCAGGTTATCCGTTTTTTGTATCAAGACTATGTCAACTAATTGACACAAAGCAACTTGGTTGGAATTATGAAGGCTTTTTAAAAGCCGAAAAAATGCTGTTGACCGAAAAAAATACTCTGTTTGACGATTTGATAAAAAAATTGGAAGATTTTCCTGAAATCAAATCCTCATTAAAAGATATTTTGTATTACGGCAAAGAGTATTCGTTTAACCTTGATATAAAGGTAATTAACCTTGCTGCTATGTTTAATTTTATCAAAAATGTAAATGGCACAGTGCGCGTTTTTAACCGAACAATGGAAACCCGCCTTTACAACCTGTTTACCAACGAGGAGGAGCATAAAAACGAAATGTACACCCACGGCGACACCGACCGTAATCAGTTTGTGGAGAATGGCGTTTTGAAAATGGAAAATATTCTTGAACGTTTTTCGCTCCATTTCAACGATATTTATGGAGGTAAAGACACTGAATTTAAGGAAGAAGAAGGCCGCCGTTTCTTTATGCTTTATATCAAGCCAATTATCAATGGCACAGGGCATTATTATATTGAGGCAGAAACCCGCGACCGCTCTCGTACCGATATGATTATCGACTACTTAGGTAAACAATATATTATCGAAATGAAAATTTGGCGAGGCAATGCCTACAACGAGCGTGGCGAAAAACAACTTACCGAATATCTTGATTTTTACCACGTAAATAAGGGTTATATGCTTAGTTTTAATTTTAATAAAAACAAGGTCTCTGGGGTTAAGACGTTGAAATTTTGCGAAAAAGAGATTGTGGAGGCGGTGGTCTAATAACACAAAAAAGCCGTCAACGATATTTTTCATCAACGGCTTTTTATTCTTGTTTTTTATTATTTCAACCTATCTTTCTCATCGTTTCCTGCGCCGGTGCCTTTGTATTTGCTCTTGGCGGGGTTGAAGGTGTATTTGAGGCGGATGTTGAACGTGGTTTCGTCGATAACTTCTTGGCTAAGGTAGCCCGATTCTTTGTAAAGCATTACGTCGGTGTTGCCGTTGCGGAAAAGGTTTGATACGCCGGCTTCGAGGTTCAATGCATTGTTTAAGAACGATTTATGAATGTATAAACTTGCCTGTACCGAATTGTTGGTTACCTTTATGAAATCGTCCTGTCCGTTTTTGAAGAATGTCTGAGTGTTAAATTCAAACGCCCATCCATTTTTGAGGTTAACAGCATTGTTGAACACAAGCACATAGTAAGGACGGCTGAGTTTGATGGTTTGACCGTTGGAAACAATGTCGTCGAGCCACTGTTTGTGAGCCACAAATGCGATTGTGGGACGGTAGATGCCTACGGGAATTTGTGCTGCAAGTTGCAGATTTAGAGAGTGTTTGTCGGTGTTGATCCATTTGAGGATTTCAGATTCGGGGTGTTCGGGGTTTACCATCTGGTATCGCAAGTAGGCGTTTCGACGGTGAGTGTAGTTTACCGACGCTTGCAAAAATAGGTAAGTGAGCGAAAAATCGGCGTTGCGCATAATTGTGGGCTTGATTGTGGGGTTTCCGGTTTGTTGCAGATAACGGCTTCCGTAGTAGGTGGCGTTGCTCATTACATGGTACGAAGGACGCGAGATTTTTTCGCTGTAAGCCACGTGAAGACCCATTTTGCCAAACATTCCGTCTACCGAAACCGAAGGGAAAAACTCGTTGTAAATCTGCGATGCATTTTCGTCGTGTTCGCCGTTGTTGTAATAATCAAGGTCGATATGCTCGTAGCGGAGTCCGGCTTTTATGTTAATTTTTTGGGCAATGGTGTAACCGTATTCTGCAAAAGCCGCCATACCGTTTTGAGTGGTCTTGCTGTTAACAGAAGGAACGTAAGTGCCGGCGTCACTGATAGTTTCGTCGGTGCGGTAGGTGTAAGCAGTCTCGCCGCCAAAGTCGATGCGACCGCCAAAGAGCGAGTGTCCGAGAACGAGTTTTTGAGCCGACAACTTGTTGAGAATGTGGTTGGTAACTCCAAAATCGCGCTGTTCAGAATTTTTGCTCGATTCGGTGTTGTGAGTGATTTTGGTTTTGGGATTGTAAATAAAATCGGAGTTGAAATCTACCGAAAATCCGCCGATGTTGCCGCTGTAATAGAGGTTGATTTCGTGTTGGTAATCATCTGGCTGTTTGGTGTTTATGTAAGTGTTTAACTCATCGTATTTTTTTGCGTTGCAAAGTACGTTAATAATGTTCCTACCCTCGTCGTTGCGGTTGAGAATTTTGTGGTGGGTATATTTTGCGCCAACAAAGTTTTTTTCGTTAATCTGATAGTTAACTCCAAGATTTATAGGCGCATAGTCGTAACTTTCGTGTCCGTCTAATATGTTGATGTTTTCCCAATGATAGTTAGAGTTGTTGAGTGTGTAAATCTTTGATTTATTGCCCAATTTGAAATTGCGGGCGTAACGAAGACCGCCAAAAATATCAAATCCTTTTCTGCGATAATTAAAGTCGAATTTTTCGTCTATTGAGGAATTCTTGTTGTTGAAACCTTGATATAAATACGATTCGGCTTTGAAGCCAAAACCTTCGCCCACAGGTTTGAGTGTAGAGATACGAACCACAGCAGTAACTTCGGCAGAATAACGCGCACCCGGCGACTGTATCACCTCAACGCTCTTGATGTTTTCGGGCGAAAGATTTTCTAACTCGTTCATATCACGTACTTTTACGTTGTTGATGTAGATTTCGGGCGAACCTTTGCCAATCACCTCCAAGCCACCGCTGCGACCTTTCATCAATCCGGGCACATTCTCCAACATACGGGTCGTGCTGCCTGTTTGAGCAAGCACTGTTCCCTGCACGTTGGTAACCATTGCGCCGTCTTTGAGTTGAGTTTTTGGGGCAATGGCCTTGACAGTAACCTCTTGAAGTTCCACAGCCGAATTGTTCATTACAATATTGTTGAAATCAGCCACTTCTGAAATCTTTTTGTAAAAACTCTCGTAACCGATGCACGAAATATTAATATAGTGTGCATTAGCGGGACGTTCTACCGAAAATTTTCCGTCAAAGTCAGAAATTGTGCCTGTAACAAACGTAGAATCAGCGGTTAACAAAATTACATTAGCAAATTCCACGGGTTGGTTATCGTTGTTAGAAATTTTTCCGCTAATGTTTTGAGCGGAAGTTACTTGCAAACTTACTGCTGCGGCCAACATTGTTGCGATAATCGTTTTCATTTTTTTTACAGTTTTATGTTGTTAATACTGCCAAAATAAAAACATCCCCCGTGCCAAAAGAGGTAATCTTTTAATTATAAGTGTTTTATGATTTTGTAAAAGTGTAAAATGTGTAAATTTTTTTTACAATGGTGTAAAGAATTTTTACGGAAATATGTAGAATTATAAAAGGTGCTGTATATTTGCAACATAAAATCTAATCATTACGGCTATGACCGAAGAAGAAAGAAAAGAGCGGATGGAAAGAATGGCAAGAAACTACGCCATCAATTCTAAAAAAACTCCAAAAACAAGGAGGATGGCTTTTGCAAGGGCTCATAGAGGAGATGTAATAATCTCCGATCCCGAATAGATAGAAAGATTAAAATACTATCTTCCCGACTATGACCCGGCTAATGCTTGATACGTGTGCGATTGTTGACTTGATTACAAGTTCTGATTTCACTACATTGGATTTTTGGGATGTCTTAGATGCCACTGACACAATGCCGTTTGCAAGTTTTGAAACGGCACGTGAACTTGTTGTACTATTTAATGACAAAAAATTATTGTCAAAGCATTGGCATACAGCCACTCAGATGTTGCAATCAATAGAACAGGATTATGGTATTGAATTTTTGCCTTTCAGTAGAGATACTGCCTTTACATACGCCTCGTTGCAACTAAATGAGGCTATGGATCATCACGACCCAAGCGACCATATTATCATTGCTCACGCCATAACAGAGCATCTAACCTTGCTTTCAAGCGATCACAAATTTGCCTATTACCGCAGTCAAGGCCTTGATTTGATTGAGTATTAAAAAAATTATAATTTGAACATCTTATAGGGTGTTTTCTCTAAGTCTTCACTCCGCCTCATTTTTTGTTTTATCCTCATAAAATTGTAACAACCCCTTGTTTTTATCCTCATAAAAGTGTAAAAAATAGGGTGAAATTGGCTCGTATTTTTGTTAAAGTATTAAAAATCAAAGATATTTAAAAAAATTGGAGTGGTAATTTCGCCACTCCACATTTTTTAATTGCGGTGCAAAGTTTTTTACAGCAATCCCTCTACTGCTTTTTCAATCACCTTGATACCCTCTGTTGGTTCGTAACGTTCTATTACGTTGCCGTTGCGGTCGATGAGAAATTTGGTGAAATTCCACTTGATGTCGGGATTCTTGTCGTAGTCGGGATTAGCCTTCGAGAGCATATCGATGAGGATTTTGCCTATCTGATGGTTGGGGTCAAAACCCTTGAAACCCCCAACGCCAAAGCACATACAAGTGCCATTGCAAATGATTTGAATGTTTTCATTTTTTTACAGATTTTGTGGTTTGAATTTATGTCAGCAAAGATAACAACCAAAACATCTTGCCTCCAAATATTTTTTTGCCGATGTTGTGGTGTAAATGATTGATAATTAGCGATATAAAGCGATTTTGATGCGAAAAGTTTAACAGCGTTGCCGTTTTGTTACATGGTGAGAATCAGAGGGTTGGGAAAGATGTTGTATTAACGATAAATAAGGCGGAAAAAAGTTATATTATGGCGCAATCTCGATTTTTGTGAGTAAAAATCTATTAAGGTTTTCACCCGTCGAAAACGTCGGATCTTCTCCGTAAGTGGTGAAAAAAATATAGTTACGGAGCGGGTTTTAAAAATTAACAATCTTATTATTAATTGTTTATGTGTAAATTGCTGTAAAGTTTTAAAAGATAACAAACGTATAACTAATTGATTATACGAATGTTATAACAATGCAAACATAAAACATCGTCCGTAAGTGGTAAATAAAACACAGTTACGGAGTAAGTTTTTTTTAAAATAATGCAATAAATCAGAAAAATAATAATATCTTTGCAATAATAAAAACATAAAAAAAATTACAAGTATGTTGATAGGACGCAAACACGAACAATCACTATTAAAACTCTGTGTAGAATCGAAGAGAGCAGAGTTTATAGCCGTCTATGGACGGAGACGCATAGGCAAGACATTCCTAATAAAGCAATAATTCAACAACAAATTCAGTTTTTACGTTACGGGTATATACAATGCGAGCAAAGACGAACAGTTGAAAAACTTTTATAGGCAACTCAACACATTGTCAACAAAGAAATTTGATATAAAACAAGACTGGTACGACGCATTCAACGACCTCAAAATATATCTTTCAAGTCTTAAAACAAAGAATATCATTGTTTTTTTTGACGAAATGCCATGGCTTGACACCCACAACTCCAAGTTTATAAAAGCGTTAGAACTTTTTTGGAACTCATGGGGGGCTGACTGCGAAAGACTCAAACTAATTGTATGCGGTTCGGCGACAACATGGATGATGGAAAAACTCATCGCCAACAAAGGTGGGCTTCATAATCGAGTAACGCTCCAAATGCACCTAAGCCCCTTTTCACTTTGCGAAACAGAAGAGTTTCTAAAAAAAACGGGAATCGAATGGAACCGCTACCAAATCATTGAGTTATACATGATTTTGGGAGGAGTTCCATTTTACCTGACGCTACTCGAAAAGAATCTCACCTTCGCCGCCAACATCAATGCTCTTTTTTTTGCACAAAACGGAAAGATGCGTAATGAATACGACATACTTTTCAACTCGTTGTTTGTCAACAGCAACTTATATAAGACCGTAGTAAGCGTTATGGCCAAAAAGAATCTTGGAACGACACGCAACGAATTGGTTTGCAGCACAAAAATTGACGGCGGACAACTCACCAAAATTCTGAAAAACCTTGAAACATGCGACTTTATTCGACACTACAACGCGATTGGAATGAAAGAACGAGGCGTAATGTACCAACTTACAGACAATTTCACATTGTTTTACCATAAATTTCAACGCGATTTTTTTAGCGGCAACGAAGATTTTTGGCAGACATTCTCCGACACACCAAAGCACAACTCATGGAGCGGTTATGCCTTTGAGCAAGTATGCCTCAATCATCTCGCGCAAATAAAAAAAAGCATTGGGAATCAACGGTATACATTCAGAAATATGCTCATGGAGTTCATCTGAGGCACAGATAGATCTCTTGATTAACCGAAACGACCAAGTTATAAGTCTTTGCGAAATGAAATACTCACGAAAACCTTACGAACTCAAACAAAACTACTATGAGAAACTCATTGAACGTCGAGAATTGTTTCGCAGCAAGACAAAAACCAACAAAGCATTGCAATTTGTCTTTGTAACAACATATCCGCTCAAACGAACACCATATTCCGACATGATTCAACAAGTGTTAACAGCGGACGACTTGTTTGAGTAAAAAATCTATTAAGGTTTTCACCCCTTGAAAACCGCCGAAAAAATTTTCTTGAAAAAAATATGAAAAAAATGTTTTGCGAGTGTAAATAGTTTGTAAATTTGCCAACGATTACAAACTAAAAAAACACGAAAATGAACAAAAAGCGGCGTGCAACCGCCGCGAAACAATAACTAACATATAGTATAAACCATAAGCGTTTGCTGATATTATTCGGAACTCTGAAAATTTGGCGATTTGAAAGTAGTTCAATGTGGAATAAGTTCGCAGACGTCCGTGCATTGCGTGGACGCGATAAAAGAACTTATACATTGAACAGGTTACGCCAAATACCTCAGAGTACATAAGGAGTGTTCACGCATTTTTTATGTCCGCTGATAAACAAGGTATTTGAGGTAGCCTGTTTTTCCGATAAGTTATTAGTGGCGCGAAAAATGCACGAAAAATGTCAGAACTACAAAAGAAGATTGACGAAATTCTGTCCGAACGGAAATCGCGGATAGACAATATTTCGTCGCAAGAGGCTTTGATAGATTCGCTGTATCCGAATCTTCAAAAGATACAAAAAACGATTTCCGAACTTGGTGTAGAAGGTTCAGACGACAAAGTTGAAACTATCTCTAAATTTCTCAACAACCTCGACCAAGCCCGTGAAAAACTTCGCTTGCTCAAAAAGCGTTACGCCAAAGACACAATAAATATAGGAGTGTCGGGTTTCACCCACGCTGGCAAAAGCACGTTGTTGCAAGCCATTTCGGGACTTACCGACAGCGAGATTCCCAAAGCCGACGAGGGTGCCGAAGATTCTCTTCACGCAACAACTGCAATCTGTTCACAGATTTTCAATTCGGCGGAGAAATACGCGGAGATTTTCTACAAGACCGACCACGAGTTTGTGGAATTTGTAAACGCGCACTTGAATATTGCAGGTCTTAGCCAGATTTCCGACAAAGGCGAGTTTCCTAAGATCCAAATCCCCGAAAACAATGACACCGAGGAGTATAAGAATACGATTAAGGACAGGCTGCGCCTTCTTCAAGAGAGTTTTCCGTTTTACAAGGACAAAATTGGGAACGGTTACGAGAAGATTTCGGGCAACAACCTCAACCGTTTGGATTCGTATGTATCGTATTCCAAGAGCGACAAGATGACGAGGTTTTTCCCTGCCGTCAAGGAGGTGAAAATATATAGTCCTTTCCCCGCTTTCGGCAATCCTGATGTGAAACTTTGCCTTGTCGATTTGCCAGGATTCGGCGAGTTCAACGAGGTTGATAAAATTCAGATTTCAAATCTCAAAGAAATCGTTGACCACATCATCTTCATCTACAAGACTGACGACAGCCTTGGTATCGACAAAAAGCATTTCCGCGAAAGTTATTTTGAGATAAAAGGCATACACCCAGCGCAGAGCAACAACAAGGATTTTCTTCTAAACTTTCTGAGTTTCCTAATCAACGAGAAACGTGTCGGCAATTGGCAGAACCTTGTAAGGCAGACTGTTAACACAATTCAAAGTACATACGGAAACTACATGTATTACAGTTTCCCCGCACTCCTCGATAATCAGCCTAACAAGCAGGATGCCGAAAAGAACCTCAATGACATTCTCTCGCGCCTTTCGCAGACTTTGCCACAGATGGACGAGTGTTTGTTGAAGTCGCTCGGAGAATCGTTAAACGTTAGCGAGTTGATGTTCTTGTTGAAAGATTTGGCGAAGTTCGTCAATCAGTATTCGTATGCCAACGAGGATACATCAAATTTCCACACAAAAGGCGTAAGATTCAGAGAAGACTTCAACAAGGATCTGGAGAAACTTCTTGCCAAGTACCAAAAAGAGTCAGAAGAAATCGATAATGGATTTTGCAATAAAGTTTCTGCAATTGCAACCCAAACTGACAGCGACATTGCCGACAATCTTCTTTACAAGCCCAGCACTGAACGACCAACGTGGGACATCTACATTGATTATGCAGCAAAAGGAGACAACGCCTCGACATTTGCATCCGAATTGCGCCGAGTATGGGTGGAAACATTGGGCAGGTATATCAACCTTGACGAAGATTTCAGTCAGCACATCGACAAACTCAAGAAAGAAGTTCTTGACCTCTTTGACAGCCGCAGCCATATTGTTCCTAAGGATGAAAACGGAGAATACAATCTTCTGGCATTGCTCGAAAAACTTCAATGTCTTGGCAATGACAACGAACTCACACTCGCATTCACCTCTTTGCAAACCCTTACCCAAAATTTCCGTCAGAATTTGTATCCGTACATCTTCCGTGACCAATTGGAAAAAGGGATGCTCACCACCGCCAACGGAGGTACGCGACAACTTGACACGTCGCAAGATCTTCGATTTATCGAAAACTACAAGCGGCAACTTGTGCCAATGTGCCAGAACAACAACTACGAGATTTCCAAAAACATCCAACAGAACTTCGTATTGTCGTATTTCCTTATTGGTGCTCTGCACACGTTTATGGAAAGCATAACATACGCCAAGACCGACTATGATGCCGACTTTGTGAAATTCTGTTCGATTTTCCGCAAAAACATCTATCCTGAGGAATATGGCAGCGAGGCCGATTCTGCGAAAGTGGAAGAACTGAGAGTCATTTTGGAGCAGACCAAAGAACTAATAAACACAATTCAATAAGATAATGAAACTACCAGTAATAAACATTGCAGTAATCGCACCCACTGGCGCAGGCAAAACAGCCTTGATAAGCACTGTGTGCGATTACATCAAGAAGAAAAGCAACATGGCGGATGGCTATACTCTCGAAATAGCGAACAAGGCTGCCGCAGAACTCAACACATTCAAAAACCAACTTCAAGGCAAACTCGCCGCCATGAACATTGAGTTTGATGCAAAACTAATCAAAGGTACACAAGAATGTACCGAGTACATGTTTTCCATCAACTTTGAAGCCAATGGAGAAACAATCAAACAGCCATTCAAAATACTCGACATCCCTGGTGCGTACATCAATAAGCCATACGAATACGAAAATACGGATGAGTATAAGAAATTTATCTCCCATCTAAACGAGTCAAGAATCCTATGGATTCCAATAGACACCCCTATTCTTATGGAAACACCGTCAAACCAAACAAAAGGATTCTCTGAAATGCAACGTCATACTGCAAATTTGGAGGACTTCGTTAGACAGTGGGCTCAATTTGCTGCCAAAAACAATGTAACTGATTATTGTGACTTTGTGCTTGTCAAATGCGAAACCTATTTCTCGCAGGGCCGCACCAACAGCAACAATCAATGTCGTTCACGCTTCGACGAATCATACAGCAAACTTGTAACCGCAATAAGGGAAGAAAATACAGAGGACAAAATTGCGTGTGTTGCTGTAGAAACAATCGGTCCGATCAAAGTTAACAAAGCCCAGTGGACGGATGACGGCAATTGTGTTGTCAACTACACAATTACCAACACTACACAGAAAATCGCGGGTGCAGATTGCCTACTCAATGACGCTCTCAATGTCGCGAAGGAAAGCGCAGAAGTCGAAATAAACAAAATGCGTCTCTCAATGGTGAGTGAAGCAAAGACGCTGTCCAAAAACAAGGAGAAGTTGAAAAAAGACCTACAAGACAACATCGACAATGCAACCCGACGCAAACACGAATTGAGCAACCTGTATAGCAAACAGGAAGAAGCCGAAAGAGAGATTGAGAAAAAGAAGGGATTACCGCTTTTCAAAGTGCTGATTGAAAAACTCCTTAAATATTTTTTCCCGAGTTGGGGAATAACAACTTTGGAAGAATTGTTGGAGAAAAAACGCTACACGGAAGCGTGCATCGGGTCTGTTGAGGACGAAATCTCTCGATTGAAAAGTCAATACGACGAAATTGACCAGATGCAAGTATTGACCTCAAACGAACTTGAAAAGGTTCAGAACGACATTGCTGGCATAGACAAATTGATTGTCCACTTTGAAAAACTCGGCAATCGAACGCCAAACTCAATTTATTATCATCAACTCTAAAAACTAAGAAATTATGTTGGACGAAATAAAATATAAAACACGGAAGTTCAGCGAAGACTATGTTTGGTTTTCGACAAACAACGTCAACGAATCTTGGAAAGCAGGCTACAAGGCTTTGTTTTTCAATCCAGACAGCAGTGTGAACCTATTCGCAGAAATTGAGAACGATTCTTATCGCATTTTTTTCGACAAGATAGACTCAAAGCGACAGGACGTACAGTATCGCAACCTCTATTGCGTATTGCTTTCGGAAGGCAAACGCGGAAGCGATTCCTCAAAAGCGATGTTTTGTTTGCTTTCCAACTACTTTCTCGGTGGGAAACGAAATGAAATACAGAATCTTTTCGACGAGCATTTCTCTGTCGAGTTCATAGACTCAATTTATGAAAGAAATAGAGATTCTGAGGTAGAAGCACAAATCCACGAACATTTCTATGCCATTGTGGAACAGCTGCAAGACGTTGATTTTCAGCATGAGTATGCCACTAATGACAATTCATACATTTTTACAACGTATGATTCGGAAGTCAATGCTTTTTTTACAGAATTGGAGTTTATTACAAACAACAAACCAATAGAGGGCATTGTTTCGCTTGTAATGACAGGCTATTCTATGGAACACAAGTATTTGGAAGAATTTGACTATTCACGGTTTTCACGCGGTCTTTGTCTCTCAATGTCAAACGTTGAAGGCGGCAGAATCGAAAAGACAATAAAAACGGTTGTTTTCATTGAAATTTCTTCTCTGCCTACGAAAACCACCTACACGCAAGGCGAAAGGTTTGTGGCAGATGGCTGTGTTATTCGGATTACCTATTCCAATGGCACAACGGAAACAAAAAATGTGACAGATGACGAAATTTCAGGTTTTGATACTCAAAAAGTCGGGGCTCAAAAAATAACTGTAACTTACGAAGGATGCACAACATCATTTGAAGTAACGGTAAACGCCCCTTTCGACACCGTGGGGACGACCACGATTCAAAACGCACCGAAAGGCAACAACACGAAGAATCCCGAAACAGAAGAGAACGACAGCCCATTATCGACGATATTATCGAGAATAAAATCCGACCAATCCTTCAGGAAATTGTTGATAATAACGAGCGTAATAATCCTGGCATTACTCTTCATGGTGAGGAGTTGTGTCAAAAAATCTGGGAACGGCTCGGAGAAGAACTCGCCCGAACAAAAGGAACAGCCATCCTCCCCACAATCGCCCGATTCATCCAAAAAATCTACGACAGATACGCTGGGAATAAAGGCTGACACTCTAAAAAACTAACTAAAACAGTCTGCGGCATGTGTTGTCGCAGACGTTTTTTTTTCCAAGAAAAAACAATAATTCTCTATGCTGCATTTTTCCGATAATCGATTACGGAAATTTCTTGGTGCAGCATTTTTGCAGCATTGATTATTTTTTCGATATTTGCAATAACATCACCCGTGTAGATTATCTCATCGCAGTCTTCACATTTATAGCATGGAACGTTTCTTATGATAATCAACACATCTCCCAAATCTGTTACGCTTGAAGTAGTGGTTTTTGCTGCATTGCAGCCGCAACGTGAACATTTCATAATTAACTTTTTTTAGTTTTAAAATCTGGTTCCCATATCGTTGGCGATGGATAATACGCTGTAATCAGATAAATAAACTCTTCATCATGGCTTACAACGACGTGTAATGCCACATTTCCAACAGATGATCCGAGAATTAGGCAACTTGCAAATGGTTTATCTTCCTCATACTGTCTTATTATTTCGCCCTCAGTTATCACTCTTTGAACATCATAGATTGATATATTGCGAGAATTGAGTCTTATCCTCGCATGTTCCGTAACCACAATATTTTTTAACGTGTTTAACTTTCTGAGTTCATTAATATCAATCATTTTGATGTCAAATTTTAGCTTCAAAGATAATAAAAAAAAAGAAGAATGCAAATTTTTTATGCAAGAGCAGAAAAAAATACTTGTGTGTGGTTTTGCAAACCAACCTCATTTGTAAAAAAATACATATTTAGCCACTTTTTTCTGCCAAACAGTTAAGTTGATTATAAAGTCGTTGGAAAAATTTGTTTCAAATGCAAAAATTTGGTTGTTGTCTATTGTTCCATTTCATCTCCTCAAAAGATACGCAAACCGACCTTGACCTGGTTCTGCCGAGCGCGAAAGAAAAGTATATTTTTGGGTTTCAGCATCAAAATCCACCAAATCGTCGCTTCCATCGGGATTAGCCAAATGAAGTTGGTAATTTTCATCACAATACGGCACAGAAACACCCTTAGCCCAAGCGTCTAAATAAAGTTGTTCGATGCCGTGCTTCATTTCTTCTTCCACCTGCGCGATGGTTTTGCCGTTGGTTAGTTTAAAATCGCGGTTCATAACACTGATTGTAATTTTTCGCAAAGATAATATAATTTCCCTTTCCATAAAAAATTATTATCTTTGCACCAAATAATCAATGCAAAATGATTACCGCAGACCGCATACAATACCTCATAAGGCAGGGCGAAGGCTACAAGGTGGACTTCAAATCCGCAGTTCCGGCAAAGGTGCGCGAACTGTCGGAGGAGGTGTGCAGTTTTGCCAATGCGGGCGGAGGATTTATTTTTATCGGCGTTGACGACAAGGGCAAGATCATCGGCTGCAACATTACCAACAGCAAGCGTTCTGCAATTTCCGACACAATTACCGAAATATCGCCTCAAATTGATTTCGAGATGTATAGTGTTGATATTAAGGGTAAAACGGTTTGGGTGATTGACATTCCCGCAGGCAAAGACAAGCCTTATATCTATGGCGGAAGCGTTTTTGTCCGTCAAGGTCCAAATGCCCAAAAACTCCGCACACGCAACGAGATGCTCGATTTTTTTCGAGAGTGCAACAGCGTCCATTACGATGCCACACCTGCCTACAACGTTGATTTGCTGCAAGAAATCGACAAAGAATGTTTCGATACATTTTGCCGAATTGCCAAAATTTCGCGCAGCATCGACGACGCTCAAATCCTCGAAAACCTTGGTTGTTTCGACGAGCGCACTGGCAAGCCAAAGGCGGGCGCAGTGATGTTTTTTGCATCGCATCCCGAAGTCCATTATCCTCAATGTTGGGTGCATTGCGTGCTGTTCAAGGGCACCAACAATGTTTTTATTATCGACGACAAACGTATGTACGGTACTGTATATCAACAATATAAACAGACCATAGATTGGCTGATGCAAAAAATTGAAATGCGCATTATTGTTGACGATGCCGGTCCGCACAAAGAAGTTTTTGAACTTCCGATAGACGCGCTTCGAGAGGCAATGATTAACGCCCTGAGCCATCGCGACTACTACGAATCGGGGGCTACTATTGTTGTTGCTGTTTACGACGACCGTGTTGAAATCAGCAATCCGGGCGGACTATTGCCGCAAGTGGCAGAAAATTTCGGACACAAGAGCCTATCCCGCAATCCGTTTATATTCAGTCTGTTTACTCGGATGCAACTTGTCGAAAAAGTTGGATCTGGCATTCCGCGTATGATAGGATTGATGAAAGAATCAGGTCTCAACGAACCAGTTTTCAACAAGGACGGAATATTTTCCATTTCGTTCCCAAAAACCATCGGCAAATTTGTGGATGCAACTACGGAAAAGACAGATTCCAATGATAATGTCGGTGTAAATGTCGGTGTAAATGTCGGGATAAACGAACAGCAATTACTTGATTTAATAGCGAAAGAACCGACAATTTCTGCGCATAAAGCGGCTAATATATTGAATATGAGTACACGACAAATGGAGCGACTTTTTGCATCGTTAAAAAATAAAGGTATTATTGCTCGTGAAGGATCTGACAAAAATGGAACTTGGGTTATTAATATGTCGGTGTAAATGTCGGTGTAAAATTGTAAAATGTCGGTGTAAATTGTAAAATGTTGTAGTAAAGATTACTGCAAAGATTACTGTAAATGTAGTAGAAAATTCAAACGATGACACGTACCATACATATAATTTTTTTTTGTCGCAACTCTTCGCCTTGTTGCTTGCACTTAATCATCTGTAAACCAACCGATTTTTGATAAGGTTTACGGGTTGATAAACGATGGCGAGTACAAGATGGCGCAGGAGTATTTCAACAATCATAAGTCTGAAATCTGTCCGCCGATGTCGCACGCTGATAGTATGTACTGCAACTTTTTGAACGAATATTTTGATTATTACAACACCGACGACAATGTTTTTGCGGTAAAGGCATTTGCTGACACTTCGCGCATAAATAGTTTGATTGATTATTACATAAAAAACTCTGATTATGAGAAACCTGCATATTCATTGCTCTTAAAAAGTCTCAAACTCTACATCTCCGCTCAGCACAACGATGGCGTATATTGTCTCAAACAGGCTGAAACTATAATTAAATCGTTGGACAACAGTGAGTTGAAATATATGCTCGCGTCTGTAAATCTTAGTTACAATACCAACAATCTTGATTGTAAGGCGGCGATGCCATTGCTCGATACTGTTGCCAAATATGCTCATAATCAGCGCGAAAAGAACTATGGACGCATTATGAAATCGTTTTTTCTTTTTATTGACCATAATCCCGTCCGCAACCCCGACGCTCCAAAACTCAATATGCGTCTTTGCATTGCCGACACCACCGACTATTATTATCTGAGCCATTACGCGTGGATTCTTGCCGACGACGAACCCGAAAAATGCGAGCGTTATGCCCGTAAAGTACTCAACGACAGACCACAATCTTTTGCAGCCGATTATGCCAAAATCGCCATTTTGAAATTGTATTTTTGCCGTGGTCTTACTGCCGAGGCTGAGGATTTTTTCCAAAACAATCCGATTTTGGTTTCGTATCCGCAATTGATTGCATACGAGGAGTTTTACAATCATTACAAACTTATCGGCGACTATCAGAGGGCTGCGAAAATGGCTGATGTGGTTATCTCAATCAAAAACATTCTTATTAATTGGGTCAATGATTATAAAGTGTCGCAAAACAGCCAAAAATTTGATTTTGATTTGCAACAACTTGAAAATCAGAACCGTTTTCAGCGTTGGATACTCGCATTTGTGATATTGGTGGCGGCGATGGTGTTTTTGGTGGTGATACAGAAACGCCGTTATGAACGCGAATTGTCGGTTAACCGTCAGATACTCAAAGAGTCGCGCGACCGTATCGACGAACTCAACACTCTTGAAAAATCTGACGAAACCGACAAGGAAATCCAACGTTTGCAGCGCAAAATCACCGAAATTGAAAACCGTTACGCCGAGATTTACCACAACGGCAAAATCCTCTACGACAGTATTATTGTTGAAAACGGCAATTCGGGTCAATGGAACAAAAAGGATTATGAAAAATTCCTTGAATATTACAAGACCATAGACCTCAGCCTCCTTGCCCAAATCGACGACGAATACCCCGGCATCAATCCCCGTCAAACGTTTTATAAAGTTTTGGTTTCCAAAGGTTTCGGCAAGCCATCAATTATGAAAACAATGGCGATACAAGAGGATGTTACCTTCAGCGCATTAAAGTCGAAGGTTGAAGGGCTGAGGCGGAAGTATTAGGATGTATTGCCTCCGCAATTTTTAATCATATAACTATGAACGCAAAAATACTTATCCCATTGAACCAAAATTTTCCATAATTTTGCCGTTATTCAAAAAAAAATCCTTATCTTTGGCTTTACAATAAATCGATTTTAAACCTTATAAATATTAATAAAATGGAAGAAGAAGAAAACAAAGACAAGGAGAGCGTAGACGGTTTGATAAAAAAACTGATTTACCAAGGTATAGGCTTCGCCGCAATGACCAAGGAGAAACTCGAAAAGGCAGTTTCGGAACTCATCAGCAGCAACAAAATATCTGCCGACGAGGGCAAACAAATTGTTGACGATTTTTCTACCAACGTGGATTCCAAGGCAAAAGAAACCGAAAAGAAAATCCGCGACGTGGTAAGCGAAACCATCGCCAAATTCCGTCCAGCCACCAAAAGCGAGGTGGAAGAACTCAAAAAACGTATCGAAACTCTCGAAAAACTTGTTGCATCGTTAGACTAACTTATTATGATAGATAAACTTGCGTCGCTCGGAATGAAAATGCTCAACGAAGCGGGCGACAAAGTGAAGAAATCGGTTGACGCCCTTGTAGAAAAACGCCGTATCTCGCGCGAGGAGGGAAACTCCATATTCGATGATTTTAAGCGTTTTACATCCGACAAGGCTAAGGACGCCGAAAAACTTATTGAGCAAATTGTTAACCGCATTATCGAGAAAATGGGTTACGAACATGCCGACGAGGTTGAAAAACTCCGCCGCCGAATTTCTATTCTCGAAAAACTTTACAAAATGAAGCAGAAAGAACGTAAAGGTCTTTAAATATGGCAATTAGGGCTTGGCGAGTGCGCAACCTCGGTCGCATTGGCAAGGTTGTGAACATATTGTTGCAAAACGGTTTTGAGGGCGTTGTTGAAACAACAGGGCTCCGACGTTTTTTGCCCAAAGACCGCCGTGAAAGCGACAAAGATTCATCGTCGCTCAATCGTTGGCAGCGCATTCGCAGAGTGGTGGAAGAGTTGGGACCCACAATGGTGGCGTTTGCCGACTATCTCGCCTGTCGTCCTGATATTTTGCCCGAGCCGCTCATCACCGAGTTAGCCCAAATTTCGTCGTCTACCGAACCGTTTGGAAAGACGCAGGCTATTGCTCAGTTTGAACAGGCTACGGGAATGAAGACCAAAAACATTTTCACATATTTCGACAGCACGCCGTCGTTTGCCGAGGGTTTTGGTCGCACTTTCCGCGCAAAACTGATTTCGGGCGAAGATGTTGCTGTTAAGATACTTGTGCCTGAGGCTGTGGCTTCGGTGCAAACCGACATCACACTTATCCGCGATATCGTTTCGCTTATCGAAAACTTTCTTGTAAACCACGGAATACCAAATCCTAATCAGTTGGTAGACTTGTTTGAGGAGACGATTATCCCCGAACTCGACCTTCGCAACGAGGCTAATATGATAGGACGTTTCCGCAAGGCGTATGGCAGCGCAGGGTCGTTTGTGGTGCCCAAGGTTTATAATCTTTACACCACTGTATCTACCTTGATAACAGATTATTACAACTCTATCAATGTAAATAATTCCGACGAGTTTGCATCGTGGGGAGTGTCGCCGCGCGATACTGCCGACAAGTTTATGAAAACCTTTGTGTCGGGACTTTTAGAAACGGGCGTTTTCCACACATCGCCACGCTCTACGGTGGTTTCGGTGCTTCCCGACGGCAAGGTTTCGTTTGCCGACTATGCCTCCACAGGTATGCTCACATCCGACCAAAGAATGCTTGTGTGCGATGCCGCCGCCGCTCTTGTGGCTCGCAATTCGCGAATCTTGTCCGAAAGTCTGCGCAAACTCTCGGTTGGTGGTGAAATTGATGACTATCAATCTTTTAGAACCGAAATTCAGTATCTTGCCGACAACCTTTATTATATGGAAGAAACCTCCACCTATATGCAGGAGTTTTCGCTTGGCATAATGCGCATAGCCTACCGTCACAAACTGGTGCTTCCGCGCGAAGTGGTGGCATCGTTTACCTCGCTTGCCGCCGCCGAAAGGGTTGCCGTGTCGATTTACAGCGGATTTAACATTGCAGGATATTTAAAACCGTTTAGCAAAAAACTCTTTTTGGAGCGTCTTTCGCCCGAGCGCCTAAAATCGCGGCTCAATCAAAACCTTTCGCAGGCCTCTGATTTGTTGGAAACATCGCCGTTGGAACTTTCGCTCATTCTCAAAAAACTCCGCCGTGGCGAATTGATTGCAAATCACCGCATTACAGGTCTTGGATTTTTAATCAAAAAGTTCGACACCGCCGCCAACAAATTGGTTTACGCCGTAATGATAGCCGCATTGATAATTGGCTCGTCGATCATTGCCGTAATGGGTCAGGAAACCACATATTCGCTGTTTGGATTCCCGATAGCCTCTCTTGTAGGCTACGCAGTGGCGCTGATACTCTCGCTCTCGCTTCTCTTTTACACCATCCGAAACAGATTTGGCAGCAGAGGGAATAATCCGGATGGGGAATAAGGGGGGATTTTTTTAAGAAAAAAACTCTTTTAGAAATACAACATTGCGTAATTTTTTATATATTTGCTTTAAGTTTAACTCTAAAAACATAAACACAAAAACAGAAAAGTAATAACTAAACAACATATTATTAATTAAGCGTTTGCTATTTATTACAAACAAATGTTCCGAAAACTTGGCCGTTAGAAGAACTAAGTCGAAATAAATAAGCAGACGCCCGCGGCTATACGTGGGCGTTTCTTGTTTCGATTTAGTGGGTCAGGCCAAGTACCTCGGAACGTTGACAAGATTCGTCCGCGTTCCGTTTTTTATAGGTACTTTTCTCTGACCTCCGTTTTTTTGCAATAACCTGCAACCGCGCATAATCTACCGTTATGTGCGACGATATCGACATACTTGAAGACCAAATCGAGGAGTATTGGTCCGGCGTGCTTGATCTATTGCTCATCGACCACACCCGCCATCAGTATCCCGACCATTTCCCGCAATACAATATTGTTTGGGCAACCGATTCGTATGCCCGTCTTGGAGAGGATTTTGCCGCACAAAAGCCTATTTTAACGCATCTTATCACCAAAGAAAACGGCAAGGTGATTCAGCCGCGTGCATCCAAAACACGTGAAGAACAAGCCATCAGAACCAAAGACAAGGCTGAGGTTTTTACTCCGTCGTGGATTTGCAATGCTCAAAACAACCTTATCGACAATGCTTGGTTTGGCAGCGGACTCGAAAACCAATTCAATACCGAAAATCCCGATCATACTTGGACCACCAATCTCGCTCCAATTAAATTTCCCGAAGGTAAATGTTGGAAAGATTATGTCCGCGACACCCGTTTAGAAATCACCTGTGGCGAAGCACCCTATCTGTGCAGCCGTTACGATACAGTTTCGGGGCAAATTATCCCTATTGACAATCGCATTGGATTGCTCGACCGCAAATTGCGAGTGGTAAGCGAAAACACCAACAAATCAGGCGATTGGCTCGAATGGGCAAAAATGGCTCTGCAACACACTTACGGCTACGAGTTTCAAGGCGACAGCCTGTTGATTGCCCGCGAAACGGTTTTTCTCACCTTTATAGAATACTATCGCGAAAAATTTCACTGCGAAGTGCCGCCACAAAGCATCCCCGGCATTGCTTACATAGTGTCGTGGAATCTGTGGCAGATGGACGGACTTAACGACACTCTTCCATTTGCCGAGAAAAAAAGTCAGTCAAACGACCTTTTTGGCAGTATTTCCACCACCACATCACCCGTCTACGCACAAATCCGCGATTGGCGACAACCTCGCGACAAGCAGAAAATTGAATTCAAAAATCTTAAAAAAAATAAATAACTATGGAATATAAATCAACTTTCAAAAACAGCCTTATTTATATATTCCGTATCAACGACACGGCTCACAAAGGTTGTGTAAAAATAGGCGAGGCAACCGCTCCCGACGGATTCTTTGCCCCTAACAGCAAAGAACTTAACGACGCTGCCAAAAAACGTATCAACTCTTACACCAAAACAGCGGGCATCAAATACGAACTCCTTTACACCGAAGCAACAGCCTACATTAAGAATGGACATTGGATGAGTTTCAACGACAAGCAGGTGCACGATTTGTTGTTGAGGTCAAATATAAAAAAAGAGTGTTTCGACACCAATGCCAATGAATGGTTTCACTGCGACCTTAACACCGCCATTAAAGCAATTGCAGCCGTAAAAAACGGTCAGAGCAGCCTTACACCTAATCAAAAGAGTGAAAAAAAATCGCCGGTGGATTTCCGCCCTGAACAGAATCGCGCCATAGAGCAGACCAAACGTGTGCTCAAAAACGGCAAAAAAATGCTTTGGAATGCCAAAATGCGTATGGGTAAAACACTTACATCGCTGCAAGTGGTAAAAGAGATGAAATTTCATCGCACCATAATTGTTACTCACCGCCCTGTGGTAGACGACGGATGGTACAACGATTACAACAAGATTTTTTACGAGGACGACACTCAATGGCTTTACGGCTCAAAAAACCGTGGCGAAAGCAATTTCAAAAAACTTGAACGTTCGGGCAAAAACTTTATCTATTTTGCCTCGATGCAAGATTTGAGAGGATCAAAACGTGTGGGCGGTGATTTTGATAAAAACAATGAGATATTTGATACTCAATGGGATCTCGTTATCATCGACGAAGCACACGAAGGTACGCAGACCGAACTTGGCAAAAATGTTCAAATTCAATTAGTTAAAGACAAAACAAAAATACTCAATCTCTCGGGCACGCCGTTCAACCTTTTAGAAACCGAAGAATACAACGAAGATAACACCTTTACTTGGGACTACGTGATGGAGCAGCAAGCCAAACAAGAATGGGCTGTGCAGCACCCCGGCGACCCTAATCCCTACGAGGAACTGCCCAAACTCAATATACTCACTTTCAACCTTGGCAAACTCGCCGCTCAATATCAAGACGAAGACAAGGCTTTCAACTTTACCGAGTTTTTCAAAACCGACGACAGAGGCAACTTTGTGTACAAAGCCGACATAGCCAATTTTTTAGATATAATATCGTCAAACAAAGGCGAAACCCTATATCCTTTTAGCAGCGAAGAATACCGGGAGTTTTTTCACCATACATTTTGGATAGTGCCGGGAGTAAAAGAGGGCAAGGCACTTACCGAAATGCTGAGGGTGCACAGTGTGTTTGGCTCATACAAGATAGTAAACGTTTGCGGCAAAGAAGACGAGGAAACCAAAGGCGACCCGCTCGAAGAAGTCCGCAAAAGCATCACCGACCATCCCGAAGATACATACACAATTACGCTTTCGTGCGGAAAACTCACCACTGGTGTAACGGTAAAAGAATGGACAGCAGTGCTCTATCTTGCCGGAAGCAAAAATACATCGCCCGCAGCGTATATGCAAACGATTTTTCGCGTGCAAAGTCCCGGAAGGATAGGCGGAAAAATGAAAACCGACTGTTATGTTTTCGACTTTGCCCCCGACCGCACTCTCAAAATGATAGCCCAAACTGCCAAAGTATCTGCCAAGGCGGGCGAAGCCGACCGTGAGGATAGAATTATACTCGGCGATTTCTTAAATTTCTGTCCCATAATATCATACGACGGCACGCAGATGCAGAAATACAACGTTGACCAAATGATGCAGCAGTTGAAACGGGTGTATGTAGACAAAGTGGTGAACACAGGATTCGACGATGGCAACCTATACAGCCGCAAACTCTACAACCTCAGCAATGTAGAACTCGAAAGTTTTGCCAACCTGCGCGAAATCATCGGTCAGACCAAAGCCAACAAACAAACCAAAGGCATCGACATCAACAATCAGAAGTTCGACAAAGAAGACTACGACAAAGCACGCCAAAAAGCCCAGCGGCAAGGTAAAAAACTTACGCAAAAGCAACTTGAACAATTGGCAGAGCAGCAGAAGAAACGTCGGCAACGAGATATAGCGGTGTCGATTTTGCGCGGAATATCTATTAGAATGCCTCTCTTGCTGTTTGGTGCAAAGTTGGATAATGAGGATGAAAATATCTCGCTCGACCGTTTTGTGACTCTTGTTGACGATAAGTCGTGGGCAGAATTTAT
The DNA here is from genome assembly GCA_016293845.1 of Bacteroidales bacterium. Lineage (GTDB taxonomy): Bacteria > Bacteroidota > Bacteroidia > Bacteroidales > UBA3824 > UBA3824. Next base: position 43,068 of record JAEDDH010000023.1, read on the forward strand.
GCCTCTCGGTGTGTCGAAAGATAAATTTGCCGAATACAAAAAATATTACGACGAAGACATTTTTTCTGCCGCTGGCAAACAAATCCGTCAACTTGCCCTCGCCGCCGACAAGATGCCTGTGTTGCAGCGCATTCAGCGGATAACGCAGATATTTGAATCGTTTCGCAACCCCGACAAAGAAACAGTGCTTACACCTTGGAGGGTGGTAAATATGCACCTTAGCGACACTGTGGGCGGGTATTGCGGATTTTCGCCCGATTTTCCGCAACACGCCGACTTAACCGAACCGCGTTTTGTAGACCGTGGCTTGGTGTCGCAACGCTTGTTTGAAAACGCAAACGTAAAAATTCTTGAAATAAATTCAAAATCAGGTCTTTATCCTTTGTATATGGCATACAGCGTATTCCGCCATCGGTTGCGAGTATTTCACGAAGGTCGCCGCTCGCTGTTTATCAAATCGTCTATCGAAGATGAAAAGCACGTATGGCGCAGCGTTTTAGCCGAAAACATCTTTGTAATCTGCAAAACCGAAATGGCTCGCTCAATCACCATCCGCACCCTCTGCGGATTCGACAAAACGATGAAAGCCAATACATACGTATACAACGACCTTCTTGAACAAATCACCAAAAAACAATCACAATTTATCAAAACGCTGTCTTCGGGCGGCATTTTCCCTCAAATTAAAAACAATATGAAATTCGACGCAATAGTAGGCAACCCTCCGTATCAGCAAATTATAGGCGGTGATGGCTTAAACAAGGGATTAGCAAAACAATTGTTTCCTTATTTTATAAGAGTTTCCGTAGAACTACAATCACATTATATATCGTTGATCACTCCTGCTAGATGGTTTAAAGCAGAAGCACAGGATAAATCGTTTCTTGAATTAAGAAATTATCTCAAAAAGCATAACCATATTTCAAAACTCTTTTTCTATCCGAATTCTAATGCATTATTCAGTAATGTGGCAATCAAAGGTGGTATTTCCTATTTTTTGTATGAAGACAAATACCAAGGGTTAGCGCAATTTCAAAAAGTTGATAATGACAATACAACTATTCAAAATAGACCACTTTTTGAAAAAGATTTGGATATTGTTGTAGGTGATAGTATTGAATATGACATTATCCAAAAAGTTACAAAAACGAAGTTCATAAGTATGACTACAATCACAAAAGGACGTAATGCTTTCGGGATAGTTGGGAAAAAAGAAATTGTTGAATCTATATCCAAAGAAAAGGCTTTTGCTAATTCAATCAAATTGAGATGTAAGGATAACAAAATCAGATATACAGATATAAAAAATGTCACTAAATCTATTGATGTGTTTAAAAATTATAAAGTTTTTATTTCAAAATCAGCGGGTGACCCCATATCAGATTTTAAAATAATAGGAACTCCATATTTTGGTGATAAAAATGAAGTTTGCACTGATTCTCTTATTCCAATAGGTTCTTTTAGAAACAGAGATGAAGCAATCCATCTACAAAAATATCTATCAACAAAATTTGTAAGATATATGATTAGTCTTCTGAAAGTTTCACAAAATGTATATCAAAATGTATATCAATTCGTCCCTCTTCAAGACTTTACCTCTCACAGCGACATAGATTGGAGCAAGTCTGTTGCCGAAATCGACGTTCAATTATACAAAAAATATCAACTTACCAACGAAGAAATAACTTTTATAGAAAGTATGATAAAGCCGATGGAATAAAAAATGGTTTGATAATTGTATCTTTCTGTTTAAATGTTTAACTTTGCAAAGAAATTGTAATTGAGCATACAATTATGTTAAAATATGGAAGAGAAATTATCAAATATCTTTTTAAGAAATGGACAGCGGGCGATAGATTATGTCACGAGTATCTCCCAAGAGTTCAGGCAGATAGCCACCGAAGCGATATTAGAGTGTTTGAGGCTCGGCTATCCGCTCAACGATATGGAGATAACGTCCAAGGCACGTCAGATTTGGCGGAAGAAATCTGTATGTGCCTGATTGCCACCGCCAAAGAAAATAATTTGTTTGTTCCCAAAGAACGTTGGGATGATTTCGGAGATAGGAAAAGCCTACCTTCGGGAGAAAGCATTGTGTATTATGATGCAGATAATAAAATAGTTACCAAAATAAAAAATCCTTTTGCAAAGGCTTCAATCAAAAATATCAGACCGTGTGATATAATTTTGGAACATATAGTCCACAACATCCTTTTTCCCAACACGCAATACACTTGTAAGGGCATCACCCAAGACTTGCTCGAAATAAGGATTATCTACTCTCAGCCATACATTTCTCAAAATTTTGCGCCCCCAACTCAAAAACAAATTGACAAGTATCTTATTGAATCAATAGGATTTACCAAAGAAGATGCGTATTTTTATGGAAACGATTACATAGCCATTACCGACGTGAGTGAAGATTCAGACAACGTGCTGATAGACACCAAAGGTAAAATGTATTTCATAGATCCAATCATCCGCTTCAAAAAACCTATACCCGAAGTAATCGACTATTACTATCAGTTTTTAAAATAAAAAAATATCAACTTACCAACGAAGAAATAACCTTTATAGAAAGTATGATAAAGCCGATGGAATAGGAAAAAAGTCTACACCACCACTTCCACAATCTCCTTTTCGCCGAGTGTAATCGTCTTAGCCACGGGTTTGGATTTTTTGTTGAAACAGAAACTCAGAAGGTAGCCTTTGTTGGTGTGGTAAAAATCGAGGTATTCAAAAAGTTGGTTTTCACCGCGTTCGTTGTAACTTTCGCCGCGCCAAATCTTCATCTCAATAATGTATTGAGTACCAAGATAGTCGATAATCATATCGGTGCGAGAGCGGTCGCGGGTCTCAGCCTCGATGTAATAGTTGCCCACGCCGTTGATAATCGGGCGGATGTAGAGCATAAAAAATCGGCGACCTTCCTCCTCCTTGAAAGTCAGGTCGTTGTTGCTGTAGATATCGTTGAAATGTAGGGCAAATTTTTCAAGAATTTTGTCCATTTTGAGAGTCTTGCCGTCGATGAATTGGCTGCGGTCGATACTGCCTTTGTCGTAAAGGCGGCTGTCGATCTCTTCCTCGGTAGCAAATAGGTTGTAAAGCCACGTTTCGATAATTCTATTAGAAATTTTCACCTTCCCATTGTGTTCTACAATGTAATTGAACATAGCGGCAATGGAAATGTGCTTGTAGTAAATGTTGAAACTCGGCTCGTAACCACTGAATAGTATTTCTTTCAACATTTTCTTCATATCAGGAAATGTCTCCAATTTCTTTGTCAGGTCGTCGTAAAAGGTGTTTTGCTCTTTGAGCAATAGTTTTACAGCGTTTTGCACTCCCTCTTTGTTCCAACTAAATTTTTCATCGTCAATCAGTTGGCATACCCTCGACACAAAAAACGGATACCCTGACGTGTAGTCGTAAATCATTTGTGCAATTACGCTCAAATCCATACCTGTATGATGGTCGTTTTCGTATTCTGCCAACATTTTTTGTATGTCGTTGGTAGAGAATGCCATATCGCCATCATAAGTTACTGCAATGTTCCACGGTGAATTGTATTGGTGGTTGGTGTCAGGGCGCACTTTGAGTTTGAGATTTTTGATGTCGTATACTCCGGCAAGGATTACAGATTGAAAGGTGGGCAAATCCTTTCGTGTGAGATACTTGTCGCGCAGCAAACGTAGCAACTTTATAAAAGATTCGTAGTTGCTTGCACTATCCACTTCGTCGATTATCAACACAATAGGCTTGTCAGACTTTTCGCAAATGTCTGGAATAAACTCGTCGAGAAACGCAAAATCTATTTCCTTGGTGTTTGAATGGCTTGTAATTGCGTTGGTTATCGCATTTTTTACATATTCATTCAGGTTCGGCATTGTTTTCAGTTTCAACCTCAGCCTATCCAAAAAGTAATAACAAAGCGCATCTTCGGTCTTGAACTCAGTTTCGCCCATCCGTTCAAAACTTATCGAAAAAACTACATAATCCTTGTTCAACCGCTTTGCTAAATGGTAAAGTGTAGTGGTCTTTCCATACTGACGCCCACGGTTTATGGTGATGTATTCGCCTTTGTCAACCCTCCGCTCAATGTCGGCGAGACGGTTGCTGATGTCCACCATATAATGCTCGTCGGGATAGCAAATGCCTGTTGTGTTGAAATATCTCATAATGCGCCTCGTGGATTAAAAGTTTTTGCAAATATAGCAAAAAATCTCTTATCAACAATTTTTCATTTCCAAATACAAAACAGAGGTTTATATAACAAAAAGTTGTATCTTTGCGCTGATTTTTACGGTATGTTTCCGGCAATAAATATTTAATACAATGGACAATACTTCAAGTAAAATTCCAGTAACAATTCTTACAGGATTTTTGGGCGCAGGCAAAACCACGCTCCTTAATAATATAGTGCGCAAATATAGCAACAAGCGTTTTGCGGTGATTGAAAACGAGTTTGGCGAGGTGGGTATCGACGGCGGACTTATCGTTGGCAATATCGACAATATGATTGAACTCTCTAACGGCTGTATCTGCTGCAACCTTAGCGAGGGCCTTGCTCAAACGCTCAACAACTTGCTTACATCTAAATACACTTTTACCAACCTTTTGATCGAAACCACCGGCATTGCCGACCCCGCAGGCGTTATCGACAATTTTGTGGGTTACGAAGAAATGCAGCGTAAGTTTGTAATCGACAGCGTAATATGCCTTGCCGATGCTATGACCTACGAAGACAGCGCCGCCGAACAACCCGAGGTGCACCGTCAACTTGCCGTTGCCGACATTATCCTTTTAAACAAAATCGAAGACGTTACTCCCGAACAGGGCGAGCGCGTTAAAAATCTTATCCGAACCGTTAACCCCACGGCAAAATTGTATTGCGTATCGCACGCCGACATATCTAACGTGGACATTATCAATACGTTTGCATATTCTGCCGCTAATGTTGAAAAACTTGTGGTAGATTTTCGCAACGCCACCCCTTTAAAATTTGAGGCAATGGACGCCGATTTTGGTTCGTTTGCTCAAAACCCCGCCAAGGCAAAGGCATTCCGCCACAGCATTGTAAGCGAGGGATTTACAATCGAGGGCAGTCTCGACGAACAAAAATTTGTTTATTGGATTCAAGGCGTTTTGCAATATAATGCGTCTAACGTGTTTCGTATCAAGGGAATACTCAGCATAGCGGGCAAACCCAAACGACTGATTTTCCAAAGCGTTCGCAACTTTTTCCTTGTAGAAGACGGCGAAGATTGGCAGCCCGGCGAGCAACGTTTTACAAAACTCGTATTTATTGGTCGCAAACTCGACCGCAATGCAATACAAAAATATCTCGAAAGTTTTAAAGTGAACTAAATAATTATGGCAGACATCGTATTTAAATCCGACAAAGAGGGTAAATTGCTCGAATTTATGTTTGAAAAACTTGCCGACCGCAGCCGTACCGACGTGCGCGAAATGCTCAAATCGGGTCGTGTGGTGGTGTCGGGCATTGGTACAACGGCTTTTGACTATGCTCTAAAACCCGGCGACGAGGTGCGTATCCTTCCCAAACAGAAACTCCCCAAGGGTAGTTTTTCAAACAAATACCTCAATATCCTCTACGAAGACAACGATGTTATTGTGGTAAACAAGCGCGAAGGTCTGCTATCTGTGGGCACCGACAAGGATAAGGAAAATACAGCCTATCACTTTATAAATCAGCACGTAAGGCGGCAGGGTAGGGGATTGCATATTTTTGTTGTCCACCGCTTAGACCGCAAAACCTCGGGTGTGATGATGTTTGCCAAAAGTCTCCGTGCCCGCGATATGCTCCGCAACGATTGGAACAATATGGTGGTAGAGCGCAGTTATTATGCTGTGGTAGAAGGCATTCCGCCAAAGAAACGCGACACTATAAAATCGTATCTTACTGAGGATAAAATGCTTAAAATACACTCTTCGTGGATCAACAATGGCGGCGACTTTGCCGTTACCACCTACCAGGTGCTTAATTCCAACAACCAGTTTTCGCTTGTAAAACTCAACCTCGACACAGGTCGTAAAAACCAAATTCGTGTTCACATGAGCGAGATAGGCTGTCCCGTAGCCGGCGATGCCAAATATGGAGCCAAAACCGACCCCATCCATCGCGTCTGCCTTCACGCCGCCACCCTCGCATTTCGTCACCCATTCACAGGCAAGATTATGAAGTTTGAAGTACCTGTTCCTGCGGGGTTTTATAAGGTGGTGAAGTAGGGGAGGAAAGTGCCGAAAATTAAAAAATATGCTTTCTGCAAAAAGCATTTTTGAATAAAATTTGCTTTCTGCGGAAAGCAATTTTTATTATCTCTGAATATTCGTTTTTATCTTCGTTTTCATCATTCTTCAAGGTATCTACTATGTATGCCAATACTGCCAACTTCTGCTCGCGATTCATATTTCGCATAAGTTTTAGGTATGGAGCCATAGGAGTGTTGTTTAAAACACCTGCACTTTATTAGTCAATTTTCCTCAATCGGCAAAGCCGGGCAAATATCACGCTTTTATCCGTGTAAAGGATTCCAAGGATAGCCACAGCAAACAATATACGTTTGATTTTGAGGTGCTTTACCCCACCGACATTATCGAAACCAAATACTCCGACCTTATCTGTGTTAATAATTCTAAAAACGAATATATTGGCTATAAGTGGTTTAAGAATAACAAGGAAAACAAAGGGGCTGACAAACAGTTTGGCGGTTTCGCCGTCAAAAACAAATTCAGTACCGATGATGGCGACCTTGAAACACGCCGCTACTACATAGAACAGAATCTCGAAGTGTATGGCGACTATCCTCAGCACCATTTGTATACCGAAAGTGGTTTTAGCGGAAAATCATCTTCAAAAGCCGTTGTGGGCGGTATTTTTGAGCCTAATCTGATTATCCGTCTTGCTCCCAATGTTGATTTGCGCTGTGGGTTGTATGTCCTCTATTCGTTTACCCAGCAAAACAAATCCACCAAAGACCCGCTCTACAATCCCGACTGTATGACAACGGCGTTTTCAACTCGTCTATCTCTGGCAAAACCCACCCGATGGTCATGGGTGGATGCCTTGGAGTGGGGTATAGGTGGTAGGGTTAGTCCGAAACTTTTGCAAACCACGACGGCATCACGCCTTTGAGTTTTTCTTTTATATCGTTAAGTAATTCTTTCCGTCCCTCCATCCGCAATTGGAAAAGGTTTTTGAGTTTTATTTCGGGGCTACCTTGCAGATGCAGTAGCACGATATTACCTGTTACATAAACAGTTGTGGCAGCGGCAAGACCCTCTACCACCATTCCGCTTGTTTTAGAGAGTATTGTGCTTGTGAGTCCGCCTTCGAGGAAGTCGCCGTTGGTAAGCGAATCGGCAAACACATCGCCCACAGCCTCTGCTCCTGCCTGCGAAAATAGTCCCGTGATAATCGAATTTGTGGCTATCCATCCGAAACACAGTGCGTTGAACATTGGCGACGGTTTATATCCATAAAGTTTTGCAATCTCCACAGTCATATTCAACTGCGCAAAAAGAATCAGAAGCCCGTCTAAAAAACTATTTCGGCTGAACACCACGCACAGGGCAGCGCTCCAACTATATTTGTTGATGATTTTTTGGGCTTTCTGCGCCTTGCCGTTGTGTTGGTTGTATTCTTCGATGAGGGCGGTGAGGCGTTGCTTGCGTTCTGGGTCGTTGTCGCGCTTGGTTACAAGTTCGTCGTTGATGCTGTGCCATATTCGCGACTGCCAATGCTCCTCCTTGTCCTTGTCTTCAAATTTGTGATTTTCAAGTTGTTTGTGGATTTTTTTCGCTGCCTTTTCAACGTCCACCGACTTGATGTTTTTTAATTTGCGGAACTGTATAATGGGTTGAATTACAACCACAAACACAATGTACAGCAACAGCACCCAAAACACTATTCCCAAAACAGGGTAGGGGGTTATGTCGTTGAGTATTATGCCCTTTTCAAAAAAATCGGCGGCAAAGTATACTCCCGCCAAAATCAATAATAATATAAGGTGTTTAAAAATCGGTTTCATTGTTTTAGTTATTGATAGTTTTTATGCTCTCCGCATCGGGCGACTTCATTGATTTCAGCGTTACCACGGCATCTTTAAGCAGCGATTCGTCGTGGCTGAGGGTTTGGAAAACCCTTTGTATTTGCGAAAGAGATTTTTCACACTCCACAAGTTGAGGTTGAAGGTCGTCTTGGATAACGGATTTCAAAAGTGTGGTTATTATTTTTGTAACGTTGTTGTTGCCAATAAGTTTTGACAGTTCGGCAGAGTAATGTTGAAAAATCTTGTCGTAAATTCTGTTGAGATTGTATTCTATCCTTATTTGAAATCCGAACAGATACCACGGGCGCTGAGGTTCAAATCTTCCACCGTCAAAATCGGCAAATGCAAAAGTGCTGTCTAACTCGCCTATCTTGTTGGCGTTGGCAGAAATCATGTCGGTATTGAGCGTTATGTCATCATCTTTCAACCCCTCTGAAACCACCTTCAATTCCTCTTGGGCAAGTTGGATAGCGTTTTTGCTAACATCGTTTTTGTTAACAAGATTATCTAAGTAAGCCTCTTTGAATGAATCTCTTATGTATCTTTTTGCAAACACGCCACATTCGTTCATAAATTCGGTGAGATATGTTGCCTTGGCTTTAATCTTTCTGTTGTCGTCTTCGGGTTGGATAGTGATTTTGCCGCTGTATTTCTCCGACGATTTTATATAGTCAAATTCTTTAAAGAGGTTTTCTTTAATCTCTTTGATAAGATTCTCGCTTACTGCAAATTGCATCGGGCGGAATTGATAATTCTCGTATGCTCGCTTGATCTTGGATATCTTACGCTTCAAAGATTTTTCATCATCCGAAAGTTCTGTCAATCTTGATTTTATCTCCTCAATTTGTTTTTCGGTGTCGGAGATGGTGTTGGAGAGAGTGTTTCGCAACACGTCGGCGCAATGTGCTAAGTGCCTGAATCCGCCGTTGTTGGCAATGTCGGTAATCAGATTGTCTTCCATTTCGGTAAAATGCGAATCTTTCAACAACTCTGATTTATTGGTTTTTAGGTCGTCAACGTTGCCAAGTATTGCATCGTAAGCCATGCCAAGATTTACGCGATAGGGCTTTATTTCGGCGTTATCCTTGTCGAGACATTGTTTAAAAGCCTTAATACCATCGCGAGTTTGGTTTTGCTGTTCCTTGTCGGTAACTGATTCGTGCTGCCAATATTTTACGTTCATCACATTTTGCACAAGGCTGTAAGTGCTTTCGTCGCGGGTTAACCCAATGTATTTTAAGTATTTGCCTGCCTCTTTGTTGATTGGCGCAACGCTGCTCTGCACAAAAAGCAAGAGGTCGCACTCGTCAAAAAAGGCCTTGTACTTTTCGTTGTCGCGACTTTGAATGCTGTTGGTGGAGTCTAATCCTGGCATATCCAACAATATGCAGTCGTTGGCAAAAAAACGGCTTTCGTTGTTTTGAGGAACCTCTACAATCACCAAAAGCGGCTCGGCATTGAGGCAGTTGTCTGATTCTTCTACCTTGCTGCACAGAATCTTGCGCAGATAGTTGTCGTTGAGTTCGTATTTGATAGGTATTTTCGAAAACTCTTTCAACCCACGCAAACTATCGGTAAGTTGCTGCATAGCAGATTTTTCGTCCATGCCGTCGGGCTTGTAGTATACCTTGATGCATCCATCGGGTTCGGTTTCCGACATTTTGATAACGGCAGGTCGCAACGTTGTATCCACACCAAAACCCACAAGACTTGCCTTTCGGGTACGGGCAAGAAGGTCGATGAGGGTTGATTTGCCGGCCTTCAACATTCCTGTAACTATTATAAAATGTTTTTCGCCATAAAATTGGTTAACAGCCCTTTCGATCTGTTTTTTTCCCTCGTTCCAAACCTTTATATTATTGTCTGATACGCCTTGAAGTGCTTCCGAAACGGTTGTAATCTCTTGCAAAAATGCTTCAAGACTTTCTATTTTTTTGCCTTGCATAGTGTTTTTGTTTAAAATCTTTGGCAAGTTAAGGATATTTCCTAAAAAAACAAAGGCAAAAAAACGATTTTTACCAGTATAATTTTACCAACTTACCATCTTGACATTCGCGGCGCAATATAAATTCACCGTTTTGTTGCTCGTTTCCGTTAAGTATCCACGTATCCTTAACATCTAACACACCCTTGTGTACTCGCTAAAATCCACTGTATCAGCACTTCCATCTTCAAAGTTGATTATAAAATCATCGTCGAAGTTATCAGCACCATCCAACTCACCAAAACAAAAGTATGACCTATCAATAGCCGAACTATCTACGAACAATCCTTTAAAGTGTGGCATATAGGCTTTTAAAAGCGACTGTTCCACCTTGTAAGTTTTGCCTTTGTAGGTTAGTGAAGTTGTGTGTATAATATCGTTGTAATTGTCTGCCACATAATTGGTTTTTAATCCGTATTCAACCGCAAAAAAACTTTAGTTTAATAGGATTCCAATCCACGATAAGATCATCATCCTCTTCATTCTTGTTGCACGAAGAGAAAATAAGCAACGAGGCAGCAATAGCCGCCATTAAAGTTTTGATTTTCATTTTATTATAATTTTTGGTTCTTAAAAAATAGTCTACAAATATAAGCCATTTAATATCTATTACCAATTTTTTTTCTTTTTAATTATTGTCAAATTATATCATATTTTCTTATAATACATAATTTTTTTATTATTAGAACTCTAATTCACAATTCTTTTTATAATAGTAATAAAATAAGTAATTAAATATTATTAATTATATGCTATTCCTTTATTAATTTTTATATATTCTATCCTTTCAAAAAAATCTATCATTTTTTTGAAAATATTTTCTAAAAAATTTGGATAATAAAAAAACACGATGTATCTTTGCATCGTCATTAAAAAACAACAGATAGTTTATAGTTTTAAGAGAATTGAGAAGATAATGACACCTTTTATTATATAATGACAGTTTAATAATACAGTTCACAAAAATGGAGTGCCGACGCGATGTTACCACTCCGTTTTTTTTATGTGCATGCTATTATATTTGACTTTGTAATTAATTGAATTATAGTGTATTAATAATTTATAACAATTTACTTTAAAAATTTTGCTTAAAACTTATCCGTAATTTAAAAAAACGTTATTACATTTGCGGTATATAACAGAATTGTATTTTTTAAACAAAATAAAACATTTTAAGTATGTATCTATTAGGTTTTGACATAGGCAGTTCGTCAGTAAAAGTATCTCTGATAGAGGCCAATAGCGGAAAGTGCGAAGGCTCGGCATTCCACCCAAAACAAGAAATGAAAATGACCGCTATTAAAGCAGGTTGGGCAGAGCAAGAACCTACTCTTTGGTGGGAAAATCTTAAACTCGCTCTCGCTGAGGTGATGCGTATGTCGTGCGTTAATCCTTCGGAAATTGACGCTATCGGTATTTCTTACCAAATGCACGGATTGGTGGCTGTGGATAAAGATCAGAATCCTCTTCGTCCTGCTATCATTTGGTGCGATAGCCGTGCCGCTGGTATCGGTGCCACCGCACTCAACGAAATTGGTAAAGACAAGTGCCTTGGTAGCCTTCTCAACTCTCCGGGCAACTTCACCGCGTCGAAACTAAAATGGGTAAAAGACAATGAACCTGAACTTTACAGCAAAATTTACAAAATAATGCTCCCTGGCGACTATATCGCTATGAAACTTACCGGTAAAATTCAAACCACCGTTGGAGGTTTGTCTGAAGGTATGTTCTGGGACTTTAAAAACAATTGCGTAGCACAGTTCTTGCTCGACTATTACGGTTTTTCAAAAGACCTTATTCCTGAGATAGTTCCCACATTCTCGGTTCAGGGCGAACTTACCGAAATGGCTGCCAAAGAACTTGGCTTGGTTAAAGGCATCAAGGTGGCTTACCGTGGTGGCGACCAACCTAACAACGCTCTATCGCTCAACGTGCTCAACCCCGGCGAAATCGCAGCCACAGGTGGTACTTCGGGTGTAGTTTACGGTGTTAGCGAGCAGGTTAAATACGATCCTCAATCGCGTGTCAACACTTTTGCACACGTTAACCATACTGCAGAAAAGAACCGTCTTGGTATCCTCCTCTGCATCAATGGTACAGGTATCCTCAACTCTTGGCTCAACAAGCAAGTGGGTGCAGGTATGACCAGTTACTCTGCAATGGACACTATCGCAGCCGGTATTCCTATTGGTAGCGAGGGACTTAGCATTATGCCTTTTGGCAACGGTGCTGAGCGCGTACTCGAAAACCAAAACCCGGGTGCTGCTGTAATGAACCTCAATTTCAACATCCACAAAGCAGCACACCTCTACCGTGCAGGTCAGGAAGGTATCGCATTCTCGTTTAAATACGGAATGGACATTATGAAAACCATCGGCATCGACACCAAGGTGATTCGTGCAGGCAAGGCTAATATGTTCTACTCTCCTGTATTCCGCAACACTTTGGCTACCACCACAGGTGCTGCAATCGAACTTTTCAACACCGACGGTTCAATAGGCGCTGCACGTGGCGCTGGTATTGGCGCAGGTCTTTACGCTTCGCCCGAAGAGGCTTTCAGCAACCTCAAGAAGGTAGAAGTTACCGAACCCGATGTGAAAAACCAAGCCGCTTATGACGACGCATACGAGGCATGGAAAGAAAAACTCACAAAAATTCTTTAAATAGAAAATTAAATATTTTATTAACACTATTAATATTCAACAAAATGGCAAAAGAATATTTCGCTGGAATCGGCAAAATCCAATTCGAAGGCAAAGACTCGAAAAATCCTATGGCTTTCCACTATTACGATCCTGAAAAAGTAATAATGGGTAAAAAAATGAAAGACTGGTTGCGTTTTGCAATGGCATGGTGGCACACTCTCTGTGCTGAAGGCGCTGATCAGTTTGGTGGCGGCACAAAAAAATTCCCTTGGAACGAGGGTACAAATGCTGTTGAAATTGCTAAACAGAAAGCCGACGCTGGTTTCGAGATTATGACAAAACTCGGTATTCCTTTCTACTGCTTCCACGATGTTGACCTCGTTTCTGAAGGTGCTTCTATCGAAGAGTACGAATCGAATCTCAAAGCAATTGTTGCTTACCTCAAAGAAAAACAGGAAGAAACTGGCATAAAACTCCTTTGGAGCACTGCTAACGTTTTCAGCAACGCTCGTTATATGAACGGTGCTTCTACAAACCCCGACTTCGACGTTGTAGCTCGCGCTATCGTTCAAATCAAGAACGCTATCGACGCTGGTATCGAACTTGGCGCTTCTAACTACGTATTCTGGGGCGGTCGTGAAGGTTACATGAGCCTTCTCAACACAGATCAGAAACGTGAAAAAGAGCACATGGCTCGTATGCTTACTATGGCTCGCGACTACGCTCGTTCTAAAGGTTTCAAAGGCACATTCCTTATCGAACCCAAACCCATGGAGCCTTCTAAACATCAGTACGATGTTGACACCGAAACAGTTATCGGATTCCTCAAAGCTCACGGTCTTGATAAAGATTTCAAAGTAAACATCGAGGTTAACCACGCTACTCTCGCTGGTCACACATTCGAACACGAACTCGCAGTAGCTGTTGACAACGATATGCTCGGCTCTATCGACGCTAACCGTGGTGACTACCAGAACGGTTGGGATACCGACCAATTCCCCATCGACCAGTACGAACTCGTTCAGGCTTGGATGGAAATCATCCGTGGCGGCGGTCTCGGCAACGGCGGTACAAACTTCGACGCTAAAACTCGTCGTAACTCTACCGACCTCGAAGACATCTTCATTGCTCACATCGCTGGTATGGACGCTATGGCTCGTGCTCTCGAAAACGCTGCAAAACTTCTCGAAGAATCTCCTTACAAGAAGATGAAAGCAGAACGTTACGCTTCGTTCGACCAAGGTATGGGCAAAGACTTCGAAGACGGCAAACTCACCCTCGAGCAGGTTTACGAGTACGGCAAGAAGAACGGCGAACCCAAACAAACTTCCGGCAAACAAGAACTTTACGAAGCTATCGTAGCAATGTACGCATAGTTTTGTAATCCAACTATTTTATAACACAGCCGCAGTGCATTTGCATTGCGGCTTGTTTTTTATAAGGTGAAGTGTAAGGTTAATTCACAAAAACTGCGAGATTGTCGTTTCCTTCCTCGGCAGAGGTAATTACATTTATGATTTGCTCATCGTAATCGTTGATAGCGTTTACAATGTTTACCGCAGTGGGTTCGGCAATATCTGTTAGACATTCAAACAGAGCGTCAAGATTGCCCCCATAATAGTCGGGAAATTCAAAATTCTCTGCCAAATACTTGTGCATCTCCTCTTTCCCAGAGATGTTTTCAAAATCGAGAGTTATTTTTTTCATGTCAGTATAGTTTTTCAAAAGAGTTGTAATGGTCGTTGGTGTAATATATAAGGCCGTCGTTGCTAAATACAATCCGTTTGGCGTTGCGTCTGCCGCCTCCGTAGTCAATGTCACATTCATAATAATGTCGACCTTTCTGTTTTGGTAGCCTACCTTCAAAATTGCCAAATTTATCGCCGCCGATGCTTTTACCCGGGGCTACCTTGTGCAGATTGCCCTGTTGACTTACCCATCCAAGGCTTTGAGCCTCCTTTTTGGTGATATAGTTTTTGGGTAGATGACTATAAGTGTGGATATATAGAGCCACATTGTCCTTGTCGGTATAACAACCATCAGCATCAATTGATTGCAAAATTGTTTCTACAACCTTTGTATCTGTTTTTGAATCGGTTTTGTTGCCACACGAAACAATAAAGGCAAACAACAAAAACAATAATAAATGTATTAGTTTCTTCATCATCTGGTAATTTTTCTCCAAAGATACGACATTTTCTGATACGTGTATTTCGTTTTTGCATAAATTCTTTTGATTTTTTTCTTTCTGTAACATTCTCTCTTACAGTTTATCCAAAAAAAGTGCGTAAAACACGTAAAAAAACACAAAAAAAGATTCTAAATAATTTGGAGGAAGTCTAAAAACGTCTTACCTTTGCACCCGCAAACGAAAAAAAAC
>JAEDDH010000067.1 GCA_016293845.1 Bacteroidales bacterium
TGCACGGGGTACACTTTGGTCTGCGCCTTTAGCCCGAGGGCGGCGAGGAGAATTGCTATCAGTATGGTAAGATGCTTGGTCATAGAGGTGAGCATATTATTCAGTGCACCTATCTTGCATAAGCTACCATTTAAGATATATTTATCAATCGGGGTTTTGGACTGTTGATTAGAGTGTATTTATATTGTTGGTTAACATTCGTTTTTTGTATTGCTCCACATAGTCTTTTATTCGTGGACATTGGGATTCGATTTCTTGTTTGCTATAAACGTCGTAATGGAATATATAGCCGTAGTCGGAGATTTTGGCGCGGTTCTCGGGGGTGTTGACCTCGGGGGCACAAACTGTGTAATGTATGCTGATACTGTCGTTGATATTCGTGAAAACTAAGAATGTATCAGAAATATTGCCAATGTCTAGTAATTTGTATTGGATAGTTTGTTTAACTCCAATTATATCTTCAAATTGTAAAAATGCTATTGAGTCGTTTAGGGGAGAAGCCGCAAGTTTTGCCTTGTAAACAATATTGAATCCAAAGTTTCTATATGTCGTTTCTGGTGATGCATTTGCATAACATAAATAGTTGTTGCCAATTTCTTTTCCATTTCTAAATACAACAGGGTATCGATATTTAGCCACGGTATCTGACGGAATATTGTAGTTTAGAATATAGCAGAAGTCGTCGTTGAGAGAGTGCTTAATAAGAACATCGGTGTTGATATATTTTTCAGGTGTCTTTGTTTTGATTTCTTTGCCAATGCGTTTTTTGTGATTCGATAGTGTGTGATATAACTCAATACCTAAACTGGGATTAATCTCCATTTTGTTAAGGTAATTATAATTAATTATATGTCCTGCAACCAAATAATAGTTTGCCTCTATAGCTTTTCGATTTAAACTTTCTCGTCTTGACAACGACCATTTTTGCAACGGCAGTAAGAGTAATAACACAATAATCAGACCTAATATTTCACTGTGAGTTATTTTATAAACAATAGCAAAAAGCAAAAATAGGATAACGTACTCAAATAAAGATGCAAAACAAAACAAAATGATACTTTCGTAATAAAAACTATGTAAGGCAATAAATAAAACAATGCTTAAAAATAAAGCAGAAATCAGGGACAATAATTCAATCTTTTTGGCATTGTTATGACTATCGTAAAATTGTTTTCTCCATCGTAACAAGAAAGGTGGTATCCAAATATTACCTTTACTTGTATCTTCTTGGTCGTTGGATATATTTAATGGTATGTAAATTTTAAAGATATCTTTAAATCCATCTTGCCAAAATTGGTTGAACCGATCAATACCTTTTTCTAAGACAGGATAATCAGAAAAATCTTTTCCCTTCAACTTTTCACCGACTCGATTAAAGATTATTTCTATAACACAGTACCCTACGTTTTTAAGAATGATAATATGTAATTTTTCGTCTGATTTAAAACTCTTTTGCCAATCAACAGTGGTTAAACAATCAAAAGATATATCCATTATCTTATCTTCAAATACATTAGATAAACCTGACTTTAATACGTCTTCCAAAAATTCAGAAGCATATTCGCCGGCACACTCGTTTTTTAAAAAATCAATTGGTGTTTTATGATTATTTCCATCTTTGAACTGCCATATCAAATATTTATCAATAAATCCTTCCAAAGCACCAACTAAAAAATCCCTACCTGCTTTTTCACCTAACAATTCAATCGCTATGGCAATTCCCATACTCATAGCCACATACTCACCCGCCTCGTTCATTGTGGACCTTACGTCGTTGGCAAGCCAATTGTACTTTGATTCGGCAAATTCTTTTAAAGTGTAGTTTTTTATTTCGGCACCTTCGATTTTGTCTAATGATAACGACTTCCCATTTTTAACTTTCAATAGACTTTGAGCATCGTCTGTACCAAACACGACTATGATTTTATTCTCCTTTTCGTCATAAAGCCAAGCCTGTTTTTGGTTCTCAACCTTTTGAACAAGAAGTTTTTTCAAATTTGGATGATCGTTGATATCAAAGTTTTTGCAGTCGCAGTTCTCTTCCGATGGGTACACCCTCTGTGCAAGTTTTATCTTGTCAGGGTCGGTAACTATCAGATTGGCAACCTTCACTTTTCTTGCAGCGTGGTCTTTGTCGGTATTATATCCAAAAAATGATACTTGTTTGGTATCCTTGTTATAGTACATTCCATAGTCGATGCCGTCGATTCTTATCTTGGCTACCGCGCCACGGGCGGTTTCGGTTTTATCATCCACTGTGTAAAATCCTGACGGATTGTAGTCTTTAAGGTCAACCACACGGCCGTCGGCTATATAGAAGTAACGCTGTCTTGATTTTATATTTTGGATTTCGTCGTCGGAGATGCAGACTATATTTGCGCCAAGGTCGAAGGCCTGGGCCCCCTCCTCATTCTGCCACCACTTGAATATTTTTCTACTTGGGTCTTGGAGCATATCCCACTGGAAATGCCAGAGTTCTTCGCCGTCGCGGTAGTCCATAAGGTTTTGTGTGCTGCCCGAGACTTGCGATTCGGGGAAGGGGTGTTCGAGTCCGGCGATGCCGTGACCAAGTTCGTGGGCGATGGTACGGTTTGCTGCGCCCGGGTAGATGAATCCGTATGGATAGTATCGGGGCATATAGCCTGCCACGCCGCCCGTCTCGGCTTTGGGGATGAAAAACAGGTAGGCGGTGTTGTCTTCGTATTTTTCGCCAAAGGCTTCGAGCACGGCTTTCTGCGATGCGTTCCATACCGAGCCGGCTACCTTGGTGCCGCCGTGGGTGAAGTTGTCGATGCCGGTGACTTGGAGTTTGCGTGTTTCGATTTTAAACGACACTGCGCACTGATTGTATACCTTGTTTAAATATTTTTCTAAGTCTGTTGTATTCGGCAACTTTGCCTCATTCACACTCACCAAAACCACATTATATATCTTTCTCTGATAAGTATTTAAAAACAACTTACCTATCTTTTGGTCGCCTCTATAAGCATATATAAAATTTGTGTCGGGTTGGGATACGCCGGTGAAGGAGAGGATATTGCCGTCAACTACTTTGAGTTTTACACCGTATTTGTCTTTGAACACCACGCTGTCGGCTTGGGGGTATGAGCCATAGTCTACTTTTACTTTGTCGTTTTTGCCGCATTCTACACTTTTGTAGCGGAAATCGTAATTGCCTGATTTGGGGTAATATTGGTCGGTGTTAAAAATTCCGTGGTCGCCGCTGCCGAGATAATCGAAAGCGTAGGTCTGGTTTTTGGCTGGGGTAAAGTTGATTTGCCACTCCCCTAACGAATCCAGCTGTCGGTGGTACTCGTTAAGGAGGTGGCGGT
>JAEDDH010000037.1 GCA_016293845.1 Bacteroidales bacterium
TGCCGCTGATGGTCACTTGCACGGGGTACACTTTGGTCTGCGCCTTTAGCCCGAGCGCTGAGAGGAGGATTGCTATCAGTATGGTAAGATGCCTGGTCATAGATGCTTGTGTGTGATTGTTAGTTTATTTGTTGTAGATAAAGTTGGCCTTAACCCTCTCAAGAACGGTGTTCTTGCCGGGCAGACGGTATATTATGTAGTACGGGTAGCGTCCCGAGGTGAACGGCACCGCATTGTTGTATTTCACTATTTGGTCCTCCAAGGGGTTGAGCGGGATGTTGCTTTCCGACTTGCGGAGCAGCTTGATGCGGGTCTCGCGGACATCGTCATCGAACTGGTAGAGGGCGCAGTAGTGTATCGAGCCCATCTCAAACAGTCCCGTGGGTCGTCCTGACTCTATCTCCGAGGGTTCGAGGCGGAAATAGTTGTGCTGGCACTCGCGGTTGTTGTTGATTTCGATGGCGTCGCGCGGAGGGAACTTGTACGGGCGGTCTTGTTCGCCGTCTTTGACCGTATATGTGGAATAATACTGCTTGTAGATCGAGTTCTCGTACCAGCTGGTGTTGGCTAAGTCGATGTCGAAGGCTATCAGTGGCTCTACCTTGTCGGTGCCGCGCCACTCCACGCCGTCGAAAAAGTCGTTGGAGGTGATGTTGACCGACAGCGAGTGCCGCCAGGTGTCGCTGCCTACGCTCAGGGCGTCGCCGTTGACTATGTCAAGACTGTTGATTTTATCTAAGAATTTGTTGAAACGGCTTGTCTTGAAGTTCAAGGTGCAGATTGTCTTGGTCTCCATCTGGTTGAGCGTGCCGGTTGCGGAGGTGTGGCGAACTTCGATGGTGTCGTTGGTGTTGCCGCCCCCTACCTGTGTGTACTTCTTGTCCACGTTCTGGTCGATGCTGCTCACGGTGGTGAGCGGTATGTTCATCAGCTCTAATTTGTACACGGTGTTGTTCTCAAGTCCGAGGTCGCGGAGGCTGAATGTGATTTCGAGCTGCTCGCCTGGCACTTCCGATGAAGGTTTGGTGCTGAAATCCACCTCTTTGTAGTAGCCTTTCTTGTTGGTTATCACTACTTTCTGTTTGAATCCCTTGTGCGCCTCGGGACTGAACAGGTATTGGTAATTGTACATCAGGCAGATATACCCGTCGTAGGTCTGGTCTTTGTAAAAGTTGTACATCAGGTTTTGCGGATACGAGCAGATGATATGCTCCGGATTTATCGTTGTAGGACGTTCTCCTGAGGTGAAGTTTACTGTCATATCCTCATAATATGCCGACCCGTCGTCATCTTTTACGGGCTGCCAGCTGCTGCCTACTCTCTGCTTGAACAGCACTTTTACGTACACTTTGTAACTGTGCTTGGTGTCGAACGGCTCGGTAGGATTGTACACCACTGTGAGTCCGTCGGTTGCCGTTACTCTTTTTCCATCCACCGGCTTGCCTGTGGTATTGTCGGTGACGGTATATTCGGCTATTTCGATAATATAGCGCTGGAGTTTCTCATTTTCATCAAGCATCTCAAATTCGTGATCCACAGGTATGTTGAGCACAGCCTGTGGCGATGCAAACACGTTTACGTCTGTCTCGCCGTCGGAGGGTGTGAGTGCCGACAGTATGCTCTCGCCCAAGAGGTCGTTGCCACGCTTCAGTTCGCACTTCTCACCGATTTCCAGGTCGATAGAGCAGCTGCCTTTCACCAATCCGCCAAGCAGACTGTACGAGGCGTTGAGGTTGCCCACAAAATAAAACGGGTTAGGTCCCATACCAGTCATCACCGCTCCAGCGTGCAGTGCCGCAATGTCAAACTTGCGCTCTTTTCTAAACACTTTTACCTTCAAGCCCACGGCAGCGTTGAGATACGCCCACATCTGCGCCTGTGCGTACCAGCCTTTGATGCCTATCTCGTCGGTGCGGCCTTTGCAGTGCGCGTCTTTGTAGTTGGCGAGCAGAAACTCCACTCCCGCGCCCACGTCGAACTTGGCGTAAAACGGCACGGGGTTTATTTCGGCTCCCGCCTTGAAATTGAGTCCGAACGCCACGCCTTTGCCAGTGGACAGGTCGGAGAGATTGTCCATATTCTTAGCTGACAGATATTTGTTTTTCTGATCCGAAGGCATAGAGCCCCACACTTCGGCTGGAGGATCGGGCAGCGGAGGTATCTGGTTGCCGAGCATAAAATAGCTGTTGGTGTTAAGCAGCCCCAGCACGCTTACGCCGCAGGGCTTGTCGGGCGAGCCCATATGTATATACCAGTCTTTGGTGCCAAAAAGGGCTTTGGCTTCTACCATAAGGTTGTCAGGACCTGTGCCGTGGATAAATCCGGCGTCGAGATAGGTTTTTAAATCGGCAAAGAAGGTCTTGTTGGTGGCGTCGAATTTCATCAGTATCGACGCGGTAAGCACGCCGTCCTGCTTGTCTTCGGGCATTTGCAAATCGTCGGGTGTCTTGAGGTGGAGCTTGCCGAGTCCGTTGTCGCTCTGCATTTTCTTCACTTTGTCCATCACGTTAGCTTTGAATTTTTCCATACCCTCAGGAACGTTCATAAAAGCCAGGTCGCCGGTAATCTGAAAATAGTTGAGACCCCAATGCTCGTTGAACTGGATGTCGAACGAAGTCTTGGCGTTTACGGCGTTTTCCTGTCCTACGAAGAAACGCGCCGTGGCAAGAAATCCGAATCCCACTTTCTTATCGGGCACATAGCATATGCCGGAGAGCGCCTTGCCAAATTCGTTGTTTTCAACGGTCTGGTTCATCCGGTGGTACACTCCGCCGCCGAGACCCTGCACTGTGATACAAGGCGGAATGGTGAATAGTCCCGACTTTTTCTCACCATACACATCCACCAGGAAGTATCTGAACTGGTCTTTTTTGCCAAACACTGTTACGGCGTCGAAGTTCCAGTCGTTCATTAGCGAAAGGTTCACGCTTCCACGGAACCCGTTGCCGTAGGTCTCGTCGCCGCGCTTAAGCTCGAGCAAGCCTTTCACTCCGAAAAACGGCTGCTGGTATGCCACGGATATTTTCGACACATTCACCTGCTTTATCTTGTAATGGTCAAAGTCGCCCACTATTTCAAAAGAGCCTTCGCCGGTGATAGTGCCGTTGAGCGACACCATTGCGTCAAAGCTTATCGACTCGTCTTTTTGTGATATGTTTGACAATGCAAAATCAAAGCCTGCTATCTTGGGCATCTCCACATCTGCAAGCGCCGACATATCCCATACGCCAGGCTCAAACACAGGTTTCTCGCGGCGTATCTTCATTCCTTCGAATGCTATTTCGGGCAGCTGAAGCCTCATTCCTCCTTCCGAGAGCGGAGCGTCGATCTTTATCGAGCCCGAGGCGCTAATGGTAGGATAAAAGCCGCCTTTTTTGAGCGCTATTTCTATATACGACTGCTCGTTGAGGGTAAGCGTGGCTCCGAACACATCAAAGCTGTGCTTGCCGTCGATGTTGCATTTAAAGTCAAACTCTTTTTCGGCTACGTTGTATTCGGCAGTGTATCCTAATTTTGAATACTCGCCGAATGGCGGTATGTTGAGACTTCCCGAAAATCCCGCCCCCTGTATCTTGCTTTTAACTATGTCAAGGCTTATCGACTCAACTTTCAAATCCCATTTGGTTTCGTCCACCTTACATTCACGGCAGAGCTGCTCTACCGAGGCGTCAACAGTGATGCCGTGGCGGTCGATTACCAAATTGCTGCACACTATCGAGGTTCTATCCTCGTTTTTAACTTTCTTCACTTGCACTTTCGACGGGTCGGATATGGATGTCTGGTCGGTTTTTAACGCAGGCGGCAGATACACTTGCGCTTTTTTTACAGCTAAGCCGCGCCACAGATTGCGGTCGACGTCGCTACCGAAATATCCGGGAGGAAAAGCCGCGGTCTTAGGCGTGGTAAACTCGCTGAAATCTACCGTTATATCTTCAATATAAAATAGAAAGTCTTGCAATTCAGGAAATTCGAATGCGAGTTTGGCGTTGATATCGAACACAAAATCCGAAAAATCGTTGAATGTAAGCTTAGTGTTGAATTTCGGCTTTTGCAAGGGGTTCATATTCTCGTCGTAAAACTTGATTGCATTGGCAACAAACTCCAGAGTAACGTCCATATGAAACTGGGTGATGCCGTCGCAGTCGAACTCGGCATACGACCCCGGGTTGAAGACTATGTTGAACTTGTCGCCAAACGCCATCTCCACAGGGCGTATGAGCTTGAGCCTGCCAGGCATCTGAGGTCCGCAGCTTCCCGACAGCGATATGTAGGTTTCAAATCCTATGGTGGTGGCAGAATCTACTGGTATCACCAGCGTCATATAAGCTTTGGCTACCGAGTCGCTCTCGTGCGACAGCTGCTGCACCACTATCTCATAGTCGTTTAAATTGCTTTTGATGCCTATAGGCAATGGTATTTGTGTGTTTTCGGCAAGGTTTTTTATTTTGTCGATATAGTTGGCCATCTCCTTCACCTTGCGGGCTGTTTCTATGGCATTGGCAAGGCGGCGCTCGGCGGGCACCTCTTTGGTGGCGTCTTGCGACTCTCGGGCTATTGCCCGGGCGTCGTCTACTATCGAATTTACTTGTGTTTCGTTATTGTTTTGCGCCCACGCACTTGCGCTTGTCAGCAGCAAAAAAACGATGGCTATTAAGGTGTAGATTCTGGTGTTAGTTTTGTTCTTCATCGTCTTTTCTATGTTTTTCGCGGTTAATGATGTCAAAGCTGTAGGTGTAACCCAAATTCATTGTCAGCCTGTTGCGGTTGCCCCGAGCCTGCGAATTGTTGATATAGTTGAGCGAAAGGCTGAAGTTGTGGCTTTGTTTCAATGTGTACGACAGCGACATACGCCCGTTTACTACGTTCGATTTCACGCTGTCTACCTTGGTGTAGGCGTATGTGCCCGACAGCGACCCCGACACCTGACCAAAGAGGGTTTTGTTTACGCTCACGCTTGTGGTGTACATATCTGTGTTCTGATGCTGCATTTCGGTGCGGTTGTAGCCGAATGTAACGCTCGCCGACATTTTCTGCGGTATCAGGCTCAGGCAGTATCCGAGGTTGCCGTTGTAAATTTTTGAATTGGCAGTGGTGGTGTCGTAGCGCTGATGGTCTGAGGTGGTCTGGTACATAAAGCTTGCCGAGATGCTGTTGCTGGCGGTCTCGGTGTTGCTGAGCATATAGTTAAGCCCAAGGTTGGTGGTGTTGTTGAGCCGCGAGTATTCAGTGGTGTCAAGATTTTCAAACTCGGTGGTCTGCATCAGCTCCTCATACTTGTTTCTGAGGTTGAGATACTGCTGGTTGTTGTTGTACGACACGTTGAAGTTGAGCTTCTGGGTGATGTTGCCGCTGGCTGCGAGGTTTACGGCTATGCTGTTGTCGGTGGTGAGTTTCTGATTGTCGAGGTTGTCGTGGCGGAGACCCACGTCGCCCGACACCGACACGTGGTTAAACAGCAGCGAGGAGAAGTTAACCGTATAAGTCTCTTCGTCTTCGGCAAAATAGTAGCCGCCGAGGGTCTCGTAGTTGGGCGGTATCCTGCTGTATCCGAATCCGATCGAATGGTCGCCGAAGCTGTAGCCCAACGCCACGTCAAACGCTTGGAAGCACACGTCCTCGCCGTCGGTTTCTATTAGCACGTCGGATGCACGGCTGGTGGCGGTATCTTGCACCATATACCTGTTGAGTATGCTCACTCCGTACTCGCCGCTGAGTGTGAGCTTTTTCCATAATGTGGTTTTCAGCCTCACCGATGCTGCTATGTTGTCTTTTGGCGCAATGTACTGATTTTCGTAGCCTAAGAAACTTACCGACGAGGAGTCGTCTTTTACCTTTATCACGTCGAATCCCACGTCATAGTTCTCGTTATGATAGCCTATCTTTACGCCGCCGCCCATACGCTTGTACGACGGCTCTGCATTTGTAGAGTCGGGCTGAACCGCCTTGCGCATTCTACCAAAAAAGCCTTCTATGTGCCACACGTCGCCTTCGTAGAGCGCGCCCGCGCCAAGGTAGTCGTGTCCCGAAAGGGTGTATTTGCCAAAGCTCATACTGTTGAAGCCCATATACGCCGTAAACTTTTTGTAGTTGGGGGCTATGGAAAACCTGTTGTAAGGCAGGGCTAAGTTCTTGGTGAGCACGTTGTTGGTGTAGGCGAATGTGAACGGAACGCTCAAAAAGCCGAACAGCTGGGTATTGATGCCGCCCGAAAGATAGTAATAGAACCTATCGGTGGTGAGCGTGCTGTCTTCTATCAGCTCTGAGGTGGTGTTAAGCGATATGTTGCCGCCCATCTTTATAGGGTCGGACTTTATTATGGTTTCGATATTTTGAGAATACGACCCCGTTGCCACAAATACCGAAACCAATAGCAACAGAAAGCCTATTTTCTCTTTTTGCAGTTTCATATCTGTTGGTTTTTACATCTCGGTTTTTACTTCGTTGCTCAATTGTGTCTCGGTGGCGTCGGTGTACACCACACGTATGCGGTATGCGTAATGCCTGCCCATCACTAAGTTCTTATCCTCAAAGGTGTCGGTATCTTTCACCATTGCGTAGTAATGCAGCGGCTTGTCGTCGGTTTTGCGGTATATCAAAACCTTGTCCACAGGTTTGGCGGCATCTGTGTTCGACCATTTCAAGGTAATGCTGTTCAACGTTTTGGTGTTTCTCAGCTGCCAGTCGGATTCTTTCTGCCCTGGTATTTCTACAGCTTTGAGCCTGCTTGCAGAATAGTTGCCGAATCCGTCGATGGTCAGCACCTTATAATAATACTCGCATCCCGGTTCGGCGGTTTTGTCAAGATATGACAGACCGCTGCCGCTTGATATTATGGCTAATGTGTCAAAAACGTCGTACGAGGCTGCGCTCCTCAGTAGTGCATACGATGCCACATCTTTTGATACAGATGCGTTCCAAGATATTGCTACGCCGTTTTTGTTTTGGTCAAGAGAGGTAATCATTGAAGGCTGCGGCGCTATTATGTCGTAACGCTCCACTTTGAGCGAGGGCGACAGTCCGCTTTGGTTGCCGCGCGCGTCCACGCTTTTGAGCGAATAATAGATATGCCGCGACAATGTGTTTAAATTGATAGTGTCTACATAAAAAGTGTCGGCGAGCATATCGGGCGCAAGCATCAGGAAGCTTTCACCTTCGGAATTTTTTCGCAAAAGCCTAAAGCCTACCACATCTGACGTATCTTGATTATGCCACGTAAGCCACACTCTGCCCAAGCTGTCGCAAAAGCCGGTAGGCGCTGCCGGAGGCTCTGGAGGTATGCTGTCGATGGTGAGGCAGTAATATGGATAGGGGTTGTATTTCTCTTCGTTGCCGTTGAATACCGACACATAATAATAGTTGTCGGGGAGCGGACGAGGGTCGACAAAGCTCCGCTGGTCAACGTCGGTGATGGTGGCGATGCAGTTGCTCAGGGTTTCGGAGCTGCGGGCACGGTATATCTTGAATCCGTCCACCGCGCCGGTCTCGCTGCCGAGATCAAAACGCCAGCTGATTTCCACGCCGTTGCCGAGCGGCTTGGCCGACGATATTTCGGCGTACTGCGATATGGGCTTTGTGTTCAGTATAGACGAGGATTCAGAGGGCGCGCTTTCGTCGGAGAACGAATCCAACCCCACAATTCTATAATATACATTGCTCGAAACCGCCACGGTGGTGTCGGTATAATAATTGTTTTTGGGCGACGGCTTGGTTACTGCTATGGGTTCTTCGTTGAGCCTCACGAATGTCTTGTTGTCGGTGCTCCGCTCCACATAGTAGCCCACGAAGTGGTTGCTGTAGTTGTTTTTCCAAGTCACCTGCACGTGGTCTTTGTCGTAAAACACGTCGGGCTTAGCTGGAAAAATGTCCACAGGGTTGCTGTCTAACGCGCCGTAGGTGCGGGCGGTGTCGCAGTGCGCGCTGTCGGGCTGGGCAAAGGTGAGCCGGTACGAGTATCGCTCGCCGGGCTTCGCTTTCTTGTCGGCGTAGTAGAGCCCCATATACTCTGCCACCCGCTTGTCCATATCGGCGCAGTAGAGCGCAAAGCCGTACTTGTTTTGCTCCTGCTGGTATTTCTTGTATATGCCCACAGGAGAGGTGGACAAGGCAGGATACTGCTCGCCGAAGATGCACTCTCCGGCTATGGCAAAATATTTTTCGTCCTCGCGTTTCTCCCACTCCGAAAAAGGTTTGATACGCAATGCGGTAGATAGCACCACGGTTTCTACAGGTATCAGCTGACTGCCGTCGCGGTAAATGGTAACGCGCTCGAGCTTGTAGCCAAATACGTTGCCGTAGCGCCAGGCGTCGAGGTTGGTGGGCGCCCATCGCAGCTCTATTGTGCCGCCGCTCTGCTTGCTTATGACACTCAGGTTGTCTTGTGCCTGCAACGGCGAATAGGCGCACAATAATAGCATAGATAGTAGTAGTAGGTAGTTCTTGTTAGTCATTCTTGTTTAGTTTTGGCGGCAAAAATACATTTTTTTGTAAACAAAAAAAAAAACGAATATTTTTTTATAAATATTTGAAACATTAAAATTTTATCTCTACATTTGCCCACACAATAAACACTAACTTTAATTAAATAGATAAAAAATGAATAAAAATCTCTTTTTGTGCGCTGCTATGGCAGCGGCCGCGTGGTTTTGTGGATGTAATAAGGATGACGGTCCAGCAGCTAGCGACTATTTCCAAGTGCACTTCGATGCCAACGGAGCTACAGACGGAGCTATCCCTGAAGATATGACAATAGCATCAGGTAGAACTTATAAAATTCCAATCAATATAACCAAAAAGGATAGTGAATTTTTATGTTTTGCTCACAAAGAACCAGATGGTCGTTTTAAATTGTTATCAGGTGAAATGGATGGTCAAAATTATGTTTTAAATTACAGGTGTCATCACTATGATATCAAAAAGGACACATTGTATTTCATCTGGGACAGAAGAAAGGTAACCATCACCTACCACGCCAACGGTGCAAGTGGAGAAGTACACCCACCATTAACATTTGATTTACCAAAGTATGATTTAGAAAGTCATCCCTACACCTATAACCAAAGCACAAAAAGCAGCTTGCCAGATACTGTAATATTGGACAACGGTGAGAATCTTAAATACCAAGATGGATACTATTTCGCTGGATGGAATACCAAAGCCGACGGCTCAGGAGTATTTCTACCTAAAGGACTGAAATACATTAATGCGCTTGACGATGTTGACTTGTACGCCGTTTTTGAAACCCATAATGGACACGAATATGTAGATTTAGGACTACCAAGCGGAACCCTTTGGGCAAAAACAAATATTGGCACTACTTGCGAAGCTGGAACAGGTGATTTATTCGCCTATGGAGAAACTGCACCAAAAGACAATTATACAAAAGATAATTGGGAAGCTTCTGAAGAAGACAACCATCAAACGATGATTCTTGTTGTGGACAAAACTCTTAGAGTTGGGCGACAATCAAAAAACTACTCTGGCGAATTATATGATTTTAAACTGCTATATATGCAAGACGCTGCCGCCGTTAATTGGGGACATTTATGGAGTATCCCTTCCATAGCAGAATGGAAAGAATTGTTTGAAAACTGTACAGTAGAAGATTATGATTATGTTCTTATCGAAGAAGGAATAACTCTGCGCTCAAAAATTCTCAGAAGCAAAATTAATGGAAAATATATTATTCTTCCTTCGGTATCATTCTTCTCTGTAAGTGATGTTTCAAAGACATCTATCTACAAAACGTTAAATGCAAATGCAGAAACTGTCCGCAAAATGTCTGAAAGAGATATTCTCTCTTCTTCAGATTACAAAACCGATAATTATTTTTCAACAGCAATAATTACAGTTGATCAACACAATCGTAGACAATCTTGGGACACCTATTATGGCGAACCCGCAAAAGTAATAGATTATTGGGAAGGTTTACCAATACGTCCTGTAACTAAGGTTAAACTAAATTAATCAACTACAAAAACTATCCAAAACAATTGCTATCATTGTTTTGGATAGTATTCTCAAACAAGATATATTTCATTATGAAAAAACTAATACTACTATCTTTATTAATATTTGGATGTTTAACCAATTATGCGCAGATTTACAAAGTAACGTTTCATAAACCTGTAAGCACAGGCAAGTACCATCACAAAAAAAGAGAAACATTCTGGAGCGGTTATTACGAATACACTATCAACAACAAATTTATCTATAAAGAAGAAAGGAAGTTACATGAAATTGATGACTATATTATTTATACTAACGAGAAACCTGAAACCATAGAGTATTATGTACGCATAAGTATCGGCAGAAACCAGCAACACCTCGATCCAGAACGTAGTTGGACAAGAAAGTTTGACCAAAATCCGATTGAATCAGACACTGCGCTTACCTACGACGATGGTTATTATATATACTATAGCCATCAAGACATTTCATACGAGGAGTTAGAATTTGATTGCAAACAAGCTGGAACTTCATTTTGTAAAGAAGACTATCCCTATCTATCATTTACTAACACCTTTAAAGTCCCATATTATGCAAAAGTATATTTAGCAGCGACCGACAATCCCAATGAAAGGCACGACTTAAATATCAAGTTATCTAAAAATGCAATTGGGTTTTCAGTTAGCGCTATTGACATATTCAACGTCATTGGATATAATAAGGCATTTGACATATATATCATTTTTTACAAAAATAATTATGATGGCACAGACAGACCTTTCTCAACCTATACAATTCATTTTGATGGACTCAAAAAACCTGTTCCATTCGAAAAACCCTATATTTTAGATGACCATTTAATAATTCCGAATATTGACACGGGGATAAACAGCAAATGCAACTTTATATTATCAGGCAAAACAATCAGCCAAGATGTTAATCCAAACAAACAATTGATACCCACAGGTCAATACCAACTACAGATAAGCGATAAAAACGAAGAGTATTGTCAAGTTAATCTTGACGCATACGTACCTTTTATCGAATACAAATTTCTTGATGGCGACACACACACTCACTGGCACAGCGAGGACACTATTCAAGCTATTAATCTGAAAATATACAATGTCGATAATGAATCGCTCAAGGATTATATTACTATAACTGACACATATCCTCAAAATTCTAATCATTTTTTCAAATGCAAACCAGATAACACCACAATAGAAGAGGAGCTTACATATTACAAAGAACATATTAAGACTGATTCAACCATTCCTCTATATGCTACACCATACAAAATAACCTGTCATCCTGATTTACAACGCATAACAATCACTCCTACTGATGAAAGACACACTATACCAACAATAATCACCACCAACAACAAACTCAAAGAATATCCGCCCATTCACGTGGATGTTACAACGATTCCTGCACCGTGCTTTTACGACACGCACAAGGTCAAAATCGACAGTATCTCTGGCGGATTGTCGAATGGTTATAAATATGCTATAGGCAATAGCACTTTCGAAACAGAAATTAAACAAGGTGATATTATTGACATTCCAAACAATAATCAAAAGGAATTCAAATACACGTTGCAATTTTATGATGCCTACATTTCTACTGATGATTCAAGGCACGGAGGCAAAAAAGCCCGCAGTACTTCTACTAACGAAACATATGTAATAATGCCTGATACATTAGGTGTTGATAAATATACAATTACCGATGTGGCGTGTCACGGTGATGCCACTGGTAAAATTCAAATTAACAGCCTCAAATATGCTGATCCAAACAGACCGATTTCGTATCTTTGGAACACCAATTCCACCCAAAATTTTATAGATAATTTGCCTATAGGAACTTACTCTTTAAAACTTTCTGATGGCGTGTGCACTGTGAATTCTGAATATGAAATCAAACAACCTAACCAATTAATTTTCAAAAAATTCGAAGCAAATGATGCCTCGTGTTTTGGCTACAACGACGGCTCTATTATTGTTTCTCCGGATGGCGGTTTAAAGCCTTATACATATTGGTTAAACGATTCTATTGTTTCGCGCAACATCACAAAACTCATTGCCGCAGATTATCATATCACCGTGGCAGACTCCAACAATTGCATTATTGAAAGAGATACTAAAATTTCCGAACCTACCAAAGTAGAAAACAACTTCATCGCCCACGATTACAGCATATGCCAGGATTCTGAGCTCGAAATCGACGCCGGCACCTTCGCCAACTATATTTGGAAAAATCCCCAAGGCAAGACTTTGGATGCCAAAAACATCCTCACGCTCAACAACTCCTCGCCCGAAGGAGAATACTATCTTAAAACCATCCGCTACGACAAATGCTTTGCCGAAGACAAAATAAACATTACCCAAAGCAAGGAATCGCTGAAAATGAACTTCCTGCTGCCGTCGGATATTTACAACGACGACCACGCCAAAATTGTAGAAACATCAAGCCGCGAGCTCGACTCGCTCAAATGGTCGTTTTCTGAAAACCTCATAGGAGATTTTCCTAAAGATTCCACCACGCTCACTATCAGCACCAACGCTCTCGACAAGCTTTCCACTTACAAAATCAAGCTTACAGGCTACTACAAAGGATGCGTATCCACTGTAACAAAAAATCTGAACATAAGCAATCTAACCCGTCCCGAAGAGGAGTATATCCCCGACTTTTATGATTCTGACGAGATTCTCGACTGCCGCATAGGCCCCAACCCAAACAACGGCAACTTCACACTGTTTCTCGACCTTGACTGCGCCAAGGATGCCGTGCTGACAATTTACAGCATCAATAGTTACAAGTACGTGCTGCGCGAAAAACTTGTTGGTTTGCAAAACTACGAGCATTCCATCAACCAAAACCTCCAGCAAGGCTTATACATCCTCGAAGTTAAAACCCCAAAAAGCATCAGAAGAATAAAATTTGAGGTGACGAAATAATGGCAAAGAAAGCTGTTATTACGATTTTTTCACAATCCCCGCCGGGCGGCGGGGATTTTTTCTTTAAACAAAAATCTAAGCGAATTAAAATAAATTCAAGTGAATTTTTGTAGATGGGTAGTTATTGTCTAAGTTTGTACTGCTCTATTATGTTCCAATACTTCTCGGTTTCGGCGGCGGAGTAGATTTTGCCACGGAATAGGTAGCCGTAACCAGCAGAATCCACTTTGGAGATGTTTTTTGGGGTGCAGAGACTATCCGAGCAGATGTGCCAACCATCGTAAAAGTCTGGGTTGATGTTGGAGTAGACTATAAATGTGTCTTTTTCTTCAAATGTCGTTTCCAGTTCAATGTGCTTTGTTCCCTTATCAAATAATTTCACCTCTATACCATCAATACTTTTATGTGATTTGAACACAAGGTTAAAACCATAGTTTTTGTATGCAATCTCTTGCTCATATTTAGCGTATTCGTATGAATTATTGCCGAGTTCTTCAATTTGGTTGCGCCCATACAGAACAAAATGTTCGTATTTATTTCTCAAATCTGAAGAAACATTGTTCTTGATTAACCCAAAATGAGGATCTATAATGGCATAATACGAACCTATGTTAGAACTTTCATATTCTCCTGGCAATACTTCAATTTGTTTCACAAAAGAAGAATCAACATCCTCACATTTGTAATAAAACCAAAAGACGCGTTTGCCACCCACCCCTGAACATTCTTTTTTCTCAAGCACTCCGAAATAACCTTTATATACTTGATTTTCTCTCTTATCAAAATTAATATATACTCGTAATGTAATAAGCATACTGAAAAAAAATACTCCGAAAGCAATGGCTGTCCATTGAAAAGAACGATGTAAACATATCCAAGAAAAAAGAAGTATATACCCAGAAGTTATCAGTAATAACATATGACAAACGGCTTCGGGATTTTTTATATCTCCTAACCTAAATTTATTCCACAAATATATAAATATTGCAGTAACAATAAATAAAACTATATTCTTAATTATTACTTTGAGTGATATTTGTTTATCTTCTTGTAGCATAATCGAAATAATAGTTTTTACAAAATATGTTTTTTATATTCCTCAACAATATTCCAATGTTCTTCAACTGCATCTTTGAAATATATCTGTCCTCCAAACAAGTAGCCATATTTATCTTCTTTTATTTTATCTAAATTGCTTATCAAAGATTTATCGCAAATATGCCAACCGTCAAAATAATCAGGATTAATATTACAATAAACCAAGATATCATCATTGTAATCAGTATTGATATCAATGCTTTTATCTATGTCGTTAAAAAAATGCACTTGTAGATGATTATCATCTACTTTTTCCGCAAAAAAAACTATATTAAAGCCATAATTTGAAAAAACAACATTAGGTTCATATCTCGCATAATCAAATGTATTGTTTCCTATTTCAGAAAATACGCTCTCAAAATTCAACACTCCATATGTATATTTATTAGCAAGAGACTGATTAATACCCCATTTCAATACTGTACCATCATCTTTCAAAATAACTGCCTGAATTAAAGTTGTATCAAAATACTGTTCTTTGGATACTTCTATAGTTTTAATAAAATTGTTATCTTTGGCTTTACACTCATAAACCAAATAATAACTATTATCACTTTCCTTTTTCTCTATAAGTTTCCCATAATACGAATAATAATTTGATGAAACCGAAATAAAGTCATAACTAAAAATAGAAAATAACATCATGATAATTAACACTACCATAGGTATAAATTGAAACCGATATTGTGGTACACTATACTTATAAAATACAAAGATAAAACTAATTATCACCAAAACTAACATAGCATAAACCACATACTCTTTTATGTCTGGTATCGGGAATAACACGAACCAAAAAACGCTAAGGCATATTAACAGGGTTGCAAAATAACTGTTTATATTAGCATCTTTTTCTATTTTATCTCTTGTATTCTGTTTGTCCATAATTATCGTTTATTAAGCATTGAATAAAAGAATCCACAACTTCTTCTCCATATCTAACTGTGGCCTTATTGATAAAGTCTACAAATACTTGCGCTATCAAACCAACAACTCTCTTTCCTGATTTTTTCCATCGTTTAACTTTTGGTTTCTCCAACATATTTTGAAGTATTACACCTTTTACAATATTATATATACAACCACTCCATATTTGAATTTGTCCTTTTTCAGTCCAAAACTCTCGTTCAATAAGGTTCTCAATTCCGATATTTGATCCATTTACACACTCATTCAATATTTTAGCAAATTTTTCAACATCACCATATTTATTTGAAAATTCAATATTAGAGGTTAATGATGAAACAGCATTTTTGAAAGCACCTTCATAATATGCCCATGATGTAACAGTGTTTTTGGCTATGTCGGTATCTAAAAAATTAAAATTATTCATATTACTAAATTGAACAAAATGGGTAAATGCTGCATCAAGATAACTTGAAATAACACCGGCAATTAACTCCTGAACAAATGCCTCGACAAACGCTTTTCCTTTTTCCTTTACTAAATATGTTATAACTTCTTTAGCTACAGCACCACCACCTGCTGCTATACCAACACCTACAAATAAACCTGCAATGCAAACTGTACCTATAACATACTTTTTTATCTCTTGATTTTGATGCTCATTGCACATCCATTGCAATACAAATGCTGGTAGTAATATATCGTCTCCGTTTTGTACTTGCTGAAATTGTGCTACGAAATCGGGTACAGTCGAAAAATGCAACAAAACCAAATCAAAAGGATCAATCAATCCCCTATGATTCTTTGTTTTAAAATCAAGAACATAACCATATTGAACCGCAAAATCAAGTTTATTATCTTTGTAGTCAACTATTATTCGTATATTCTTATCTGCAGAAAATTCTTTTTTCCAAGTAAAGCAATTATTTGGATTAGTATTTTTAAATTCATTGACATCTTGTTTCAATAATTCCACCTCATTTGCTTTAGTATATATTTGCAAAATTGCATCTACAAATTGAGTGTAATCCTCACCATCAAATTTAGCCGTTAGTTTTTGCATTAACTGATTATTATTTTCTTTCAAATCAGATAAAAATGCATCATAATCATTTTCGTTGATAGATTTAATGGCATTCAAAACCCAATCTTGAACGAATTCTGTAAATATCAATGAAGAAGCAACTTTTATAACATGACTATGTATCTTATAATTAGCTGATTTTCTATAATTGGTAAGATATAATCCATATTTTTCGAATACATGTCCTGAGGTACACGCTTTAATTTCGTTCTCCATATCCTCCTTGCTTGTTAAAAAAGCATTCAAAGACTTTTCTAATTCATCGTATAGAGCTAAATCCCAAATATTTGCATCAGCAAAATACTTAGGTGTAAAATTATCGAAGAACACTTTCATTTCATATTGATCCAACGACTTGTTTTGTGCTATTTTATCAAACAATCGAGCAATTCGTAGTATTACAGAGCGTTGACTCACGTTAACATTGTCTATAGCTTTTTCGTAAAACTCTTTGGCATAGTCGGTGACTAATGAACATCCCTCATCGTCATTAATAGTAAATAGAACATTTTTAGGATCCAACTGATAATCAAGAGCTTGTAAGCAAACATTACCGGCAGCATGATATTTTTCAGAGGATATATCATTCTTAAATTTTTCGTCAATTTACTGATATTCAATCTGATAAAATTCTAATGCACACAATTTGTTGATTCCAATGGTTACTGGACCGTTGTATTGTGAAAGATTTTTTGAATAATCATCGACATAATATACTTTTTCATTGTTATCATCCAATACGAAATCATATTTTTTATTAATAGCGTCATAATTAGACACTTGAACATAACCTTTAAAATAATGTGTATCTGTAATATAATTTGCAACAAAAGTTTTTCCATCTGAGGTATTAAACCAAGACACTGTTCCATCAGGAACAAAATCAAACCTTGAAATAAACGAAATAACATACACATTATCAGGTAATTGTAATGGGTTTACCCGAAGGTGCAATACAGGTTATTCGATTATCCTTATCGTTAAAAGTAAAATTATTTTCATTACTATTAATTTGTTCAAACAACATATCCTTGGTGATAACTTCCCCTTCACTCTCATCCTTATTCCACTTCATCCAAACCCTGCTCGGGTCTTGGATTTGATCCCACTGGAAATGCCAAAGTTCTTCGCCGTTGGCATAGTCCATAAGGTTGGCTGTCTTGCCTGAATTGTTTGAGTTTTCAAAGACGTGCTCCAAGCCTGCGATACCGTGCCCAAGTTCGTGGGCTATGGTGTGAGGCGAGCCACCGTCGTAGATAAAGCCGGCATTGTAACCGCGGGGCATATAGCCGGAGACTAATGTGCCGCTGCCGTCTTTCTTGTCGGTGACGTCATCTATGAAGAAAAGGTAATAGACACCGTCTATCATACTGTTTTTCTTCTCGTAAGCGGAAAGTACTTTCTTCTGGTCGTCGTTGTA
>JAEDDH010000068.1 GCA_016293845.1 Bacteroidales bacterium
ATTGATAAATCAGAGTAAATCTTGTTTTTAGGAAAAGACAGTCAAAAAGACAAAAATGAATACAGTATTACAGTATTACAGTTTTATTTTAAAGGGTGTGCTTTTCCCCAATTTTATCTTATATTATATATATATATTTATATATATATATAATATAAAGTTTTTTCAAAAAAAGGGAGATGCCTTAAAATAAAACTGTAATACTGTAATACTGTATTCATTTTGAGAGTGTTTTAGGTTTGTTAACATACAGTATTACAGTATTACAGTTTGATTTTAAACCCACAAAATCTCTCTAACTAAGAAAAAATATTTACGTAGTTAGAGAAATATTTTGGGGTAGTTAGAGAGTGTATAATACCCGTTGTGTATTGTAATAAATGTAAATGGCGAAAAATTGATTGCGAAGACTTGCAAAGTCGAAATAAATGTGTGGCATTTGCAATGTGTAAAAGAAAGTTGATGAGTTGATTGTGCCGACGCCAGCAGACGTTGATTGTGCCGATGTCAGCATACGTTGATTGTGCCGATGCCCGCCGATGTAGGGTTTTGCTTTATGTAAGACGCCTGTCCATTGCCGTCACAAATACGCGACAAATCGGGGTGGTGGATAAAGAAAAATGGATGAAGGGTCGAGGAATTTGGAAAAAAAATAGTAATTTTGCAGCCGAAATTAGATTGAAAACAAAGAAGTGATGATAAAAATACCAGTTATCTTTCAGCGCGAGAGCAATCCGAAGAAGGGTTTGCTCACGGTGGAGTGGGTGGTGATGGGCTATCTCGTGGTCACCCTGCTACTTATTTTCTTTACCTACACCAAGCTTCACAATCCCGAGTCGATGCTGTTCGGCAGGGTGAGGGTGGTGGTTATAACAGCTGCCCTGTGGTTGGTGTACAGGATGTGGCCGTGCAGGCTGACGCGTTTCAGCCGTGTCGCTGCGCAGATGGCACTGCTGTCGTGGTGGTATCCTGACACGTATGAGTTTAACCGCCTGTTTCCTAATCTCGACCATCTTTTCGCCACCTGGGAGCAGCAGATGTTCGGCTGTCAGCCGGCGTTGCTT
The DNA here is from genome assembly GCA_016293845.1 of Bacteroidales bacterium. Lineage (GTDB taxonomy): Bacteria > Bacteroidota > Bacteroidia > Bacteroidales > UBA3824 > UBA3824. The sequence continues at coordinate 1,065 of JAEDDH010000068.1, forward strand.
TTCTCGCGCTGTCTCAGCCATCCGGTGGTGAGCGAGCTGATGGACATGGGCTATGCCGCCTATTTCCCGATGATAGCCGTGGTGACGCTGTTTTACTTCTTTTGGCGATATGCCGACTTCGGCAGGGCGTCGTTTGTGATCCTCGCGTCGTTTTTCACCTACTACATTATATATATAGCCCTTCCCGTGGCAGGTCCGCAGTATTACTACTGTGCCGTGGGCATCGACGATATTGCCCGTGGCGTGTTTCCCGACATCCACGACTGGTTTGCCACCCATCAGGAGGCGCTTGAGAGCCCGGGATACAAGGACGGCTTTTTCTATCAGTGTGTGGCCGATGCCCATGCAGCAGGCGAGCGTCCCACGGCAGCTTTTCCCAGCAGTCATGTGGGGGTGAGCACGATACTGATGCTGTTGGCATGGAAGTCGGGAAGCCGTCGTCTGCTTTGGCTTCTCACGCCGTTTTACGTGCTACTGTGCTTCTCCACGGTTTACATCTTCGCCCACTATGCCATAGACGTTTTTGGAGGGTGGATTTCGGCTTTTGTTTTCTTCTTCGCATTTTACTATGTTTATCCGTTTGTAAAAGACTGATATATAGGCGATTTAAGAAATTTATAGATTTATCTTATGGCACATTTGTAATAGTTGTGTGCGAACACAGAAATTTGATATGTATCAAAATAAAACGGAAAAAATGCAAAAACGGCATGAAAAATGATACGGTATTGAGAAAATCGTCGTATCTTTGCATCGTCAAAAGACAAGTAGGTATTTAACAAAGCCTGATAAGGTATAAGATTAGTAGGATGGGGAACACATTTGGATTTGATTTTTAGTTATAGAGGTTATTTAGGTAATAAGATTGATTTGTTTCGTTTGATAGGTTAGTTATTTAGTTTTTAGTTAGGTAATAGGTTAGTATTTTAGGTAACGCAAGACCTAAGTCGTGAGACTTCAAGTGATTGCAACGCAACGAAAATTTTCCAAAATTTTCAGGATTCAGCCCGACAACGATGACGTTGTTGGGCTGAATTATTTTATTTTTTGGGGAAAAAGTTTGGTGGATTGAAAAATAATGCTTACCTTTGCAGCAGATTAAGTGTAGAGACGCAAAGAATATTGGGATTCCGGCATCAGGGATGTTGGAATTCTATTTTTTTTCGTGTCACACGGAAGAGACAATTTGTTTAACCCTAAAAATTATAAAAATCATTATGGCTTATATGTCGCAAGAAGGCTACGATAACATGGTGGCCGAACTAAAACGTTTGGAAAGTATTGAGCGTCCTAAAGCGTCAGCAGCTATAGCAGAAGCCCGCGACAAGGGCGACCTCAGCGAGAATTCCGAATATGATGCTGCCAAGGAGGCTCAGGCGCATCTTGAAGATAAGATTAACAAACTCAAGCTTGCCATCAGCGAGGCGAAGATCATCGACGTGTCTCGTCTGAGCAGCGATATTGTGCAGATCCTCTCTAAGGTGGAGATGACCAATCTTACCACTAACACCAAGATGACCTATGTCATCGTGAGTGAGAACGAGGCTAACCTGCGCGAGGGCAAGATCTCTATCAAGACTCCTATCGCTCAGGGACTGCTGGGCAAGAAGGTGGGCGACGAGGTGGAGATAAAGATTCCCCGCGGCACCATCAAGCTCCGTATCGACAGCATTAGCATCGTGGGATAAATGCGTTTAATCAACATTAAATTAATTTAAACATCATCACTCTATGGATATCTTCTCAAAGATTGCAGCTGGAGAGATACCAAGCTACAAATGTGCCGAGAGCGAGAAGTTTTACGCTTTTCTCGACATCAATCCCGTGGCAAAGGGTCACACGCTGGTGATACCTCGTCGCGAAGTGGATTACATTTTTGATATGGACGACGATGAGTTGGCTGAATATCAGGTGTTTGCCAAGCGCGTGGCGGCAGCACTGAAGAAGGCTTTCCCATGCAGGAAGGTGGCACAGGTGGTGCTCGGTCTTGAAGTGCCTCACGCCCACATCCATCTCATTCCCATGAACTCGGAGGCCGACGTTGACTTCCGCAAGGAGAAGCTGAGCCTCACCGAGGAGGAGTTCAGCCAGATAGCTGAAAGCATAAGAAAGAATTTCTAACTACTTTCATCTATAACTCATCTTCTGAAAGTAAAGGGAAGTTAAAGAAGTTAA
>JAEDDH010000024.1 GCA_016293845.1 Bacteroidales bacterium
GCATCAACTACAACAAATCCACATCCAAACACGAAGTGGAGATGGAGGTGATAGAGGGGGAATAATTCTTCCCCTCCTCGAAATCGAAAAGTTGTAAGTCTGTTGTAAAATTCTTACAAAAAAACATTTATCTTTGCCTTGACAAAATATGATGCCGCTGGGTGTCTGATTTTCTATTTAAATAGTTGATTAATATGAACTTACAAACATTTCTCCGCAAAAATATCGTAGATATGGAGGCGTATTCCGCCGCCCGCGACCTTGTGAGCAAGGGCAACTACGTTTTTCTCGATGCCAACGAAAATCCTTTTGGCACTTGGAATCGCTATCCTGACCCTCTGCAAATCGACCCTAAAACCCTTCTTGCCAATATCAAAGGCGTTGATGTGGCTAATATGGTGATGGGCAATGGTAGCGACGAAATTCTCGACCTTGTTTATCGTGTGGCTTGCAATCCGCAACGAGATGAGGCTCTGTCGCTTGCACCAAGTTACGGTATGTATTACACCTTGGCAAATCTCAACGATGTAAAATTCAAGGAGGTAATGCTAAACGAAGATTTTTCGTTTGATACTCAGAAACTTTTGGCTACCGTTACGCCAAACACCAAAATGATAATTATCTGTTCGCCAAACAATCCCACGGGCATAGCATATCCCACCGAGCAGATTATCGACGTGGTAAAGAATTTTAACGGATTGGTAGTTGTGGATGAGGCTTACAACGATTTTTCGGGAGTGGAATCGTGCATCAATTACCTCAAAGATTTCGACAATTTGGTTGTTATCCAAACATTTTCAAAGGCTTGGGGACTTGCATCGCTCCGTGCCGGCGTTGGCTATATGAGCAAAGAGTTGGCGGCTATGATCAACAAGGTGAAATTACCCTACAATATGGACGGTTTTACCCAAAAATCGCTTGTAGAAAAACTGCAAGATGTTGAAGGTTTTAAACGCACCGTTAAACTTCTGGTAAGCGAGCGCGACCGTTTTATGGCAAATGTAGCCACATTGCCCTATATCGAAAAAGTTTTCCGCAGTGATGCCAATTTCTTTATGATTCGCACCGCTCAACACAAAGAGTTGCAACAGTTTATGATCAAAAACGGCGTAATACTCCGCAGTCGTCACGGAATGCCAATGTGCGACAATTGCATACGCATCACCGTTGGCACACCCGAACAAAACGACCTCGCTCTCAATTTGATGAAGAAGTTTGATCAACAATAACCTCTTTTGAAATATGAATATGAATTTTTTTAATAGGATAATTGTATTGGTAGAGGTTTTGTGCTTTTCGGTGCGGCATGGCGCAAAACCCTTTTTATCCTAAGTGCAAAATAAAATACAATTATACCGAACTCAATTTTGGACATGGACACAAGTTTGTGGTTATGAGTGTAATACCATGGAGCGATCTTTCTTATTATCTCAATTATTTGACTAAAAATGTTAAAGACTCTGAAATCGCAATACGGCGACAAGCAACTCAACCATGTGTTGATAGGAAATCCTTCGCTAACTGTTATTGGAGGCAACAGTTTTGAAGATTGCACAGCATTAAAAAGCATCTACATTCCCGAAACTGTTCAAGGAATAGGTGGAAATGCTTTTAACGGTTGCACTTTCAACAGCATTACCATCCCTGCTAACGTTAAGAAGATAGCCGACTACGCCTTTGCCAACAACCCAAATCTTGTAGAAGTTATTTTTGAAGTCAACCCCGAACTTGTTAGTTCTTCTATTAAATGAATATGAAAAGATTATTTCAAAGCATAGTTCTGTCGATAGTGGTTGCACTCTCCGCATCATCGTGCAGCAATCGTTCCGACGAATTAAATCATTATCCTAAGAGCGAATCGTTTATCGACTCTGCCATCAACAAGGCTATCAGCGTAGCGTCGCAACTATCGCTAAAAGAAAAACTTGCGCAGTTGCAGTCGGGCAGCATTTATGTAATTAAATCGGCGTCCGACTCGGTGGGAAACCTCAATTTCGACACCTTGCGCAAATATTATCCCTACGGTATGGGCTTGATGAATATTGATTTTGGAGGATGTCCTCCGGCAAAATATGCCCGCACCGTCAATTCGCTCAAAGAGTACAACAACACGCTTGCTCACCCAATTCCGATTATTTTTATCGGCGAGGGACTTCACGGATTGATGGGCGTTGACGCCACTGTTTTTCCGCAAGCAATAGCGCTTGGATGCAGTTGGGATACCACACTTTTGAGCAAGGTTTACGCCGTTACAGCCAAAGAATCACGTGCAAGGGGTATTAATATGCTCTTTTCGCCGATTTTAGACCTTGCCCGCGAACCACGTTTTGGACGCATTGAAGAGATGTATTCCGAAGACCCGTTTCTTTGTGGCATTTATGGTAGCACTGCGGTGAGAGAATTTCAGCAGGCATCGCAAAATGGACGGTTGAAAATGGCTGCCACCCTCAAACACTATATGGGTCACGGTCAGGTAGAAGGCGGACGCAATGTGGCGTGTTTCCCCGGCTCTGCCAACGACCTTATGAACAACCATTCTATCCCCTTTGAAATGTGCGTAAAAGCAGGTGTTGCCTGTGTAATGCCTGCCTACAACGATGTTTGCGATGTTCCCGTTACGGTAAATCCTTGGCTGTTGAAAGATGTTTTGCGTCAACAGTTTGGTTTCCACGGACTTATTGTTTCCGACCAAAACGCTATCGACCGTATGTACGACGTCAACCATCTTGCTCCATCGTATCGCAAGGCTGCTGAACTTGCTTTAAATTCGGGTATCGAAATCGACATCATTGGCAGCGAAGGCACTTTTCAAATGTTAGAAGAGTCGGTACAAAAGGGCGAAATCAGCGAATCGCTCATCGACAAAGCGTTGATACGCCTGTTTGTAACCAAATGGAGGTTAGGACTTTTCGACGAGGACAAACCCGTTGACATTCCTGCACTTTTAGAAATCAACCAATGTGCTGAGCATTTAAACCTTGCTCGCGAAACCGCCCGCAAAACTATGGTATTGCTCAAAAACGATGGTGTGTTGCCATTATCTAACAAGATAAAAAAAGTTGCTGTAATTGGTCCCAATGCCAAAACACTCGACTATGGCGGATACACAGCCGAACCAGTAACCCCCGGAGTGTCTGTATATGAGGGAATTAAAGCCTTTGGTGAAGCCAACAATATTTCAGTTTCGTACGCCGAAGGATGCCGTTTGAGCGATTTTGGTCCATCATTTTGGCAAAACGACAATCAGGCACTTATTTCCAACGACCGCGCCCGCAAAATGATAACCGAGGCAGTAAGCGTTGCCAAATCAGCCGACGTGGTGGTGCTTTGCGTTGGCGAAAACGTATCGTATTCGCGCGAGGCGTGGTTAGAATCGCACCGTGGCGACCGCGACAATCTTGAATTTCTTGGACTGCAAAACGAACTTGTTGAAAAAATCAAAGCCACAGGCAAACCCGTGGTAACGCTCGTTTTTGGTGGACGTCCGCTCAATATCCGTCCCGCCGCTGAAAATTCCAACGCATTGGTACAGTGCTTTTACCTTGGACAGCAATGCGGTAATGCGGTTGCCGACGTGATTTTTGGTAAATACAATTTTGAAGGCAAACTTTCGGTAACGATGCCCTCTTCGGCTGGAGCATTGCCCTGCTACTATAATATGAAGCCAAACCGTTTTCGCAGTTACGTGTTTGAAGACCGTGGTGATACCATTTTTCCCTACGTATGCGACACTGCCACAGGAACTTATAGTTTTGTGTATCAATCATGGGAACCCAAAACCAACCACGCCACATATCCCTTTGGCTTTGGATTGAGTTACACCACATTTGATATTTCGCAGCCAAAAGTAGCCAAAGACACTGTGCCACAATCTTCTACCGTAAAAATCACCACCACGGTAACCAACACCGGCAGCATAGACGGCGCCGAAGTGGTGCAACTATATATCCGCGACGAGTTTTCATCAGTTGTGCGCCCCATCAAAGAGTTGAAAGCATTTCAGAAGGTATATCTCAAAGCAGGTGAAAGCAAGGAAGTTGCCTTTGAACTCACCAAAGACGACCTGATGTTTTACAACGAAAATCTCAAAAAAATCTTTGAGTCAGGTAATTTCTTGGTTTATGTAGGTAGCAGCAGCCGAGATAGAGATTTGAAGATTACGCATTTTTATATGGAATAAAATATTTAAGAAAAAACTTTGTTTGTGGAGATGTGCAATGTTGCATATCTCCACTTTTTATGAATATTTGCTTTTAAGTGCCTCAATTCGTGATTTTGCACTGCGGTACGAACTTGCCGCCAAACCTAAAATTTCAAGTCGTTGAGTTTTGTCTTCTATCATTTTTTCTACAATAAGAATCACCTTGTAATGATCAGAAAGATTGTCGTATTGGTCGTCTAATTTTCATCATCTATTGTCCAATATCTAATGCACCGCCGGTTGCAAATATCGTTATAAAGGCATTGACCAGAAAAATACAATTTTGCAGAAATCGGCACTCACGAAACCCTCTCTGCAAAAAAGGGGCTATATTACAACTTAGTCAAAAAACAATTGGAGTTGGGGTGCTAATTCATAATTCACAATCCATAATTAGAATAATGGAAAACATCGAACTTCGTAGCGAAAAAATCCGCCGTGCCATTGGTCAAAAACCGGGCTTTTGGCTTACTTGGGGTACATCAATAATTGCTATCATTTTGATAATTATCACCGTTATGGTATTTTAACCGTTTGCCATAATTTTTTTTCAAAAATCATCGCCAACTTTAAAAAGAATCCGTATATTTACACGGTTTAAAAATATGAAAAAGGATTCTGCAAATGAAGATTATAAATACGCATTTGGTATTGTTGGCGATGGTTTTGTCTATGGGGTTTGCCTCGTGCGGCAAGAGCGGTTGCCCATTGAAAACTTACGAGCCTAAGCAGTTGATTACGGCTTACCATTACAACTATTTTCCGCCGTTTAGGCAAAACAACGCCGAGCGTTTTGCCATCTATTTGGATTATTCTGGCAGTATGAAAACAGCCTTTAAGGATGTCAACACCGCCAATTTTTATCAGTTGTTTATCAATAGCCTCAAAATTTCAACCGTTGATTTTTACGAAGTTAACAATTTTAGCATCGACAAAATAGAGAATCTCGACAAAAGTCAACTCTACAAAAAAATAAAAGAGGCGGCACGCTTCAAAGGCGACAATGCTCCGCTAAACACCGCTGTAAAAGACATTGTAAACCGCCGACTTGCCGCAGTATTTATCACCGACGGCGAACTGTGGGAAAACGGCGAACGCGACGACCCGTGGGCACGCGAAGAGTTTGAACGTTGGCTCCGCGACGGCAACACCATCGAGTTTTTTATCACCGACCATCCCGACGCTGGCAAGCAGAAACATATTTTCTATATCTGCTTTGTTCCAAAAAATTCTTCCAACAATGTGGCTGCCGACTTTATGTTTTATCTGCAAAACTCTATCGAGGCTAAAAACTACGCCTACACTCATTTTGCATTCACTGCCAACGCCGTAGACATTACCAAAGATTACAGCGTTACCACCGGCGGCGCAAACGAAAACGCTGGTGTAGACGAAACTGCATTTGTCAACGGCGACAACTTTGAGTTTGTGCCAATTATGAACCGTTGGAAAGATCTTTATAAATATATCGGACAGAGTTACGACCAAAACGGAAATCCTGTGCCCGATGGTGCGCCATTGCTCAGTCGCCTGAATGCAGATTTGAGCGCAATGGAGTTTTATACAATTAAAAATCTTGACATTAAGGTTAGCAACGTTACTGCTGATTTCAACCGTTTTAATATGGTAGCCGAGGTAAAGGCAAATCCGCCCACATTTGTTACCGACGAAAAAGGCGAGCCTCTGTTAGACGAAAACCGTTTGCCCATAATCTCTTGTCCGGGTCATTACGAAGGGTACACTGCCGATGGTAAACTTATGTACGACACTGTGTTTAAGCCCGTTCAGCCCACCAAATTTATCCCCGACCTCTTTAAATTCGACGAAAAGCACTTTGCCGAAACCTACAACACTACTAAAAAAGGCGAGGTATGCATCAAACTCAATTCAAATTTCTCCGAAACGGGATTGTCAAACACCGACTTTAATCTCTTGCGTATTGATTTGATATTGAGCGATATATCAGTGAATGCGCAAAACGCCAACTTAGACAAGTTTATTTGGGAAGGCAAGCAGGTAAAGCAAAACCGCAGTATGTACAACAGTATTCTTGGTGCGCTCAACGCCGCCAACCCCAAAGATAAAGTAATTTACACCTATTATTTATACACATTACCTTATTAGAATATGAATTACGAGTACAAAAACATAATGCAGGTAGATGGATTGATATCCAACACCTAATATTTTAGCCATAGTAGCAGCATTGGTATTTGTGGGTATAGCCATACTGATTAGCAGCATGATAGCCTATCAAGGCGGCAAGAATCCCACTGATGCTAAAAAACGCCGTGTATGGTTTTGGATAACGGGCATAATTGCAGCCGCAGCATTTTTCTGCTACAACTATTTTTATGTAAGCGGCACAATTGTACCCACACAGATGCTGCAAGACAAGTTTTTCACCCACACCGCCATAGCCACCGGCGTAACATTGGCAACATTTGTGCTAATAGGATTTGTGATGAGCAAACTTATGAAAAAAGGTAAATTTGGAACTGTGTTTCCATCAAAGCAACGATAAAAAGTAGGTTATGTCCTTAGGCAAGCATCATATAATCAAATTGCTACAAACGCGACCAATAGTTTTCGTGCTTATCTCCGTAGCTATTCATGTGTTGATAGCTGCCGTGGTATGGAGGCGGATTTCTATGAGCTCTATTACAGTGGCAGATAGTTCGCTTAAATGGCAGCTTGTGGGCATAATAACGGTGCTGCTGCTGTTTAATCTGCTTGCCTTTTGTTTAATGATGATTTGGCAGCGCGGACAAGATCAGGAGGTGCATCAAGAACACGATAAATTAGAGTCTGAGGTGATGATGTGCCGAAAATCAATTCTTGAAACACAACAGGCATTGCGCGAGGCCACCAATCAAAACCGATTGTTGCAAAAAGAGTTAGAAATTCGACAATCTACCGCATCGGTATTGGAACAAAAGGTAAACGACGATGCCGTGCAAATAGCCGAAGCCTCTGCTCAAATATCTGCCAACCGCGAACTTTTGCAAAAAGCCCGTGCCCGTGCCGAGGTGAGCGACCGTTACAAATCGGCTTTTGTGGCATGTGTAAGTCACGAAATTCACACTCCTATACATATAATAATGGGTTGTGCCGATATGCTTTGCCGTCCAACGCTTTCGCCCGAACGCCGCGCTGAGCATACCGAAAACCTTGTAACTCATTCTAAAAGGTTTCTCGAAGTGTTCGACAACATTATGCTTTATTCTAAAATTCAGTCGGGCGATATTACTATTACTCCGCAGCCATTCGACCTTAATTTTTTGCTCAATGGAATTAACATGCATGCCGATTTTCTTATCAAACAGTCGGGCAAGCCTTTGACGCTTAAATTTGGGTGTAACTTTAAAGAAAAAAAGTATATTACAAGTTTCGAAGAGGGGCTGAAAATTGTGCTGCTAAAACTTATCAATAATGCAGTAAAGTTTTCAGAATCGGGGCAAATAGCAATAGATTACCGCATTACCAATAGCCATGTGTTGTTTTCTGTTACCGACAATGGAATAGGAATACCTCCAACACGTTACAACGAGATATTTGAAAGCTTTTATCAAGTAGATAATTCATTATCGCGTCATTATCAAGGACTTGGTATCGGACTAAGTATCTGTAAAGGATTGCTCAATATGATGGGCGGCAGAATCTCTGTTGATAGTCAAGTAGGAGCGGGGAGCACCTTTACATTTGATATTCCTGCTCAAATGCCGCAACTATCCACCGATTTGTATTCGCAAATATCCAAAGCAGTAGACACAAATCCGTTTAATGGTAATATTCTGCTTATTTCTGACAATAATGATGATATTCAGTTAATTACACAGTTGTTTGATGCTTGTGGATGCAAAACCATTGTAGCACGTACATATAGGCAGGCTTTTGAAACGTACAAAGATAACCGAGATGTAGCCTTTGTAATGCTCGACCTCGACCTCCCCGGAGCCAATACCCTTGCCGTAGAAATTCCTCAAATTGATATTTCGGTAACGATAATAATCATAGCCCATTCTCATACTGATCAAAGCGTTCTTGCATCTGCTCCGATAGTGGGACGCAGCATTATTAGAAAGCCTATTACAACAGAAAATGTTACCGATGCTGTTAACAACCTGCTTATACTCAGCAACAAATCTTTGATAGTCCAAAAAATTTAAGAGCTATGGCAAATAGTGGCGACATGTCGTTTGAGTATCCCAATGCACATATTCCCATGTTTACTTATTCTGATAAGATAATATGGGCAAACGATGCCGCGCTCAAGTTTCTTGAATTAGACGACATTGAACAGGTGCTATACCGTAGATTCGAAGATTTTGCTCCTGATATTCAACCCGATGGGCAAAGTATTACTGCCAAGATAGATTTTGCCATCAACACAGCTATGAAAGACGATAGCGCAGTGATTCGCCTTCAATTCTATTCTCAAAGTCAGCGGTTTAAATATGCCGAAATTACCGTAATGCGTCTGCCAGAGAAATTTCTTTTTATGTTTTATGATGTTTCGCGGTATGCCGAATGCGAAAACGAACTTCGATTACGTATCTCTCGTCTTGAAAAGGCTGTTACAACAGGTTCTGACGCTGTTTGGCAACTAAATCTTGCTAAACGTTCGTTTTATTTTTTCCCTTCGCTGCTCCGGCTTTTGAATTATCCTACTAACCGTTCGTCGATAACTCTTGAAGAGTTTTACGACCTTGTGATTGATGAAGATAAACCTGTGATAACCACTGCCTACAAAGATTTTATCAGTCCTTCATTTCAAGATCGAGCCGATGAGTTTAGGCTACGCGATAACGATGGAAATGTTATTTGGTTTTGGTTTCGTGGTAGTCTCGAAACCCTTGGCGTTAATGGCACTCCTTTAATTATAAGTGGTACAGCCACTAACGTTAATGTTAAAAAAGAATCCGAATACCATCTTTTGCAGCAAACACAACTTTTGCAAAAAAACAACAAAAAACTATCCGAACTTAATAAGAAGCTGAAAATCAACAAAGAAAAGCTTACTAAACAATACAATATTCTTCAAGCTCTATTGCAACATGTTCCTGTGGGTATTTATATGATAGAGCTCAAGACGCATAAAATTATCAGTGTTAATGCCAAAGCGTTAGAGATACTATCTTACAACGATGATATTCCTGATAGTATTGGCGAACAAACGCATAAGCATTGGTATAAAGCTCAAACCAACGAAGAGTATCCATTGCACCAATTGCCAATTGTAAAGGCGTTAAAAACAGGACATTATGCAGAATGTCGCGACCTTGAGGTTCTTAAAGCTTCAGGACAACGGATTTCGGTTTTTATGGCAGCTGTGCCTGTTCTCGATTCGCGAAACAATATTTTTGCAGGTTTAGTGTCGGTGTTTGATATTACTGAAACCGTTAGGCAAAACAACCTTATAAAGGAGCAAAACGATCAATATCAAATACTTAACGAAGAACTGCGAATGTCAAACGCAGAGCTTATACTTGCCACACAGCGTGCCGAAGAGAGCGACCAACTTAAAACTTCGTTTCTTGAAAACCTCAGTCATGAGTTCCGCACTCCTATGAACGGCATCATTGGTTTTGCCGACCTGCTTAAAGACGATGATGTGGACGAAAACGACAAAATGCTCTATATCGACATTATTCGCAATAGTGCCAAGCAGCTTTTGGGCATTGTTACCGATGTAATGGAAATATCTAAAATTGATACAGGACAGATTTCGGCTCGAATGAATGATGTGAATATCTATCAAATTGTGCTCGAGGTGTTTAAGATAATTCAAAAACAAGCCGAATCTAACAAAAATATTCAATTTGAGTTTAATTACACTTCTGAATCCACCAAGCTTGTTATTTGCAGCGACGAAGTTAAGCTGAAACAGATTTTTACCAACTTGATCAACAATGCGCTAAAATACACTCAACAAGGATTTGTGAAGGTGAACTTATCGGTAGAAAACGATTTTGTGGTGTTTTCGGTGTCCGACAGCGGTTGTGGTATCATTCCCGAAAATATTCCGCTGATATTCCGTCGGTTTGTACGTTTAAAAAACAGCGATACTGTGGGCACCACCAACGGTGCAGGGCTTGGTCTTGCCATTGCTAAAAGTTATATCGAACTTCTCGGCGGCACTATCGATGTACAATCAGAATACGGCAAAGGATCTGTGTTTACAGTTAAGTTGCCGTGTAAACGTCAGAAAAATTAGTTGCTTGTAAACGACCGCTCTTTTTCTCTGTACCATTTTAACAGTTCTATTGTGTCGGTGGGTATATTGCTATACCCCATCATGATAGCCATATCTGCCGCTGCCTGTTCTACCGGCACTTTATTAATATGTCGCTCATGGGCAAAGTTGAGAAACTTTATCATGCGGAAAGCGTCGAACCATGTGAAAAAACGTTGCATAAAAGTGCGGTCGGATGTGCTGTTTTCTATCATTCCGTCGGTTTGACTGTAAAAATCGTTGGCTACCAAAAACTCCTCTAACACAGGGTCGGTGTCGGGCTTATGGTGGCATTTGATATTGGATGCCGAGGCAAAGAAACGTTTCAGCCTGTCAAATGTGATGGGATTGTACACCATATATTCTCTGTCGCCGTTGCTAAGTTTGCCCATAGTAGCTCCTGTGCCAAACGGCACTCTGTCGGATACACGCGGCGAGGGATAGACTGCGGCATCGTTGATTTCGCCAAACCGCCCGCGGGTGATAATCTTTTCGAGAAAATAGAAATCCTCGCCAGCCTGACGCCTATTCATTCCTCCTTCGGCTGCGTATACCCAAGCCCTAACTGCAAAAGCCGACCCTATGGTGTGGTATGCGTTAGGAAATTGTATATATCGTTGAGCCTCAACAAAATATCTTAAGTAAAGTTCGTATTTGGCAATGGCTTGGTACGACGATTGAGGATAATCTGTGCCTTGCAGTGGATGTTCAAAGTATATCGACACACCCTCTTTCTTGGGGTTGGAGATAAAATAGTTTTCGATCATCTTGAGATAGTCGGGATTGCAAGTGCTGTCGGCATCAAAATTCACAATTACACCTTCGGGACGTTCAAGTAGGTCAAAACGTCGAACTGCCTCGTCCATACCTATTTTGCGGGCAAAACCCACTCCTGCGTGTTTCTTTGGAAGGTTGGGACGGTGGATAGTGTGGATACGGATGTCGCTTCGGGTGTTTTGTGCCTTAATTTCCTCTACTTGGCTGATAGTGATGAGGTTTTGCTGCAATGCCGATTCTGGAGCCGCCTCCGACGAGTTTTCCACCACAATAATCTCTACGGGAAATAGGGTAGGAGTGCAGCTAAGCAGCGATAGGAGCGTAGGTCGGATATCGGGTTCTTTGTAACTCGGAATCACCACAATGGTGCGCAACTCAGGCGCAGGAGGCTCGGCAATATGCGCTGGATATACCTGAAAACGACTGTAATATGTATCGAAACATTTCATCGGCACAAAAGTACAAAAAAAGGCGGACAATTGTTAGGCCGCCTAAGAATAAAAGAATGAGTTGCTATGGTAAAACTATTTTGTTGCTAACGAATCGATGTTAGTAGTCTGTCCGCTCTTGTTGTAACGGCTGTTGAGAGCCTTAAGAACGATTTCGGTAATGTCGGCACTCTTGTCGCCATAAAGGAGCACGCCGCCTACGCTGTTGCTGAGGATAAAGCGGTAACGTTTGTCGGCATTGTATTCGTTGATATAGTTTTGAATGCTGTCGTAAACCATACGCGAAATTTTAGCTTGGTCGTCGTTGAGTTCCATCATTTTTTCGTCGCGCCATTGTAGCATACGCTGCTGTTCTACTTGAAGATTCTGCTGAACTTCTTGAGCACGGGTGGGGGTGATGAGGTTTTTCTTGTATTGGTTTTCAAGGTCCATAGCCTTGCGTTCAATTGATTTTTGTTTGGTTTGGAGTTCCTGTTCCAATTGGTTTTGTTTGGCCATCAATTGAGTGCTGAGGTCGTTGTACATGTCGTATTTGTCGATAAGACTATCCATGTTAACATACGCTATGTCAGACGTTTGTGCTGCAGGAGCAGAAGCTGAATTGTTGTTTGCGTTGTTTGCGCAGCCCATAACCATGGTGCATGCTAATGCCAATGTAAATGCCTTGGCAGAAACGAGAAGGTTCTTTTTCATTGTATTAAAATTATACTGAGTCTAAAATTTACTATTAAAATTTTCGGCAAATATAAATGTTTAAAACGTAATCTTTAAACTTTGACGTTAAATTTTGCTTTTTTGGTGCGAAAACTTTTTTTTTCACCGCCAAAGTTCTAAATTTGCCGCATAAATTAACAGCTTTACAGAAAATTAAAACAAACATGGATTTAAAAGGAATTCTTACAATTGCCACATATCCGGGATTATATCGTCATGTGGCACAGGCAGTTAACGGTATTATTGTGGAATCTATAGCCGATGGCGTTCGCACTTTAGCTTTCGCTACAGCCAAAATCAGCGCACTCGAAGATATTTCGATATACACTACCGATGGCGACACAAGGCTTGCCGACGTTTATCGCAGCCTCTACAAAGAGCTTGATGGCAAAGCTACATCGTTTGCTCCCAAAAAAGGATCTGAAGCCGAAGTAAGAGAGTTGTTTGCCAAGGCCGTTCCTAATTACGACGTTGACCGTGTGTATGTTTCTGACATGCGCCGTGCTTTTACATGGTACAACTTGCTTCTTTCTAAAGGTCTTGTTGACGACAAAGAGCCCGAGGCTGAAAAACCTGCCGAAACCGAAAAGCCCGCTGCTGAAGAAAAAGAAAATGCCGACGGTATGAAAACCCGCAAGCGTACTAAGAAAAAAGCCGCAGCTCCCGAATCTGAGCAGAAAGCCGAATAAGTTGAAAACACTTTATTTAAATATATTGGTTATTATGGCGGCTTTGGCAATGTCCTCTGCCGCCTTTTCTCAATCCACCAACTACTTAGAACAATGGAAAACCCTTTCTGAGAGTTGGAAAGATGTAAACAACTCGTGGCAAGATATTACCAACGATACTCTGCCACAGGGGGTTGTATATTTTTGCGATACTTCTACCGTTGCAGGAACAAATCACCTTTATCATTCATTGTCAAACCTTTATCCCGAAACTGGCACTATCACTTGGAGTTATTCTGTGGTGTGCTCTGTAAAAAATTCTTCGGTCAACAACTTTAAAATTTTCCTTTTTGCCAATGATACTGTACCCGGAGGTGACAAATATTCTGCGTTTGCCATCGGTACGGGTCTCAAAACTGGCATCTATCCGCAACTTTGCCTTTTAAAGTATTCGGGCAAGGATGTTGATATACTTGCCACCACCGAAATTATGTTTGATAATACCATTAATAATATGGTGTTGACCATAACGCGTACATCAAACGGTGAGTGGACTATCAATGGCGAATCTCTTTATCAAGAGCCAGACCCTCAGATGTATACGGCTGATTATACTACCATCGAATATAAACACTCCACCACGGGCAATGGCGCTTTTAACATTCGTCCTTTGGCATTATCGTTTGAGCATACTGGCAACACTATTGATGCCAAAATGTTTGACGCTGAGATTGTTGGCGATGGTGAGATAAATGTAAAAATTGATGGCAGGCTCAACGCTCAGTCGGCTTTGGATGTCAATAATTATAGGTTGAATGGCACTAATCCCGATTCAATACATTTTTCGGGTGTGGATGTTACGCTGTTTTTTAATCGTAATGCCTTTAATAACACAGTTTTAGAACTTTCTGCCACCAATATACAGCAAACTGTGGGCAACGTTGTGCCCGATTTTAATACCGTTCTTTATCTTCCTCAATATGGTGGCATTGTTATCAACGAAATTATGTGCGATGTTTCGCCTGCTCCTGCCAACCTTCCTGCTGCTAAGTATATAGAGTTGTTTAACTCGTCGAAATATGCATTCAGTCTTAAAAACTGCGCTATGTTGGCTGGCGACTATAAGTATTATTTCCCTGAAACAAAAATCGCTGCAGGTGAATATCTTTTGATTTGCCGTTCTAATGACTTGGATTCATACGCGCAAACTGTTACAAAATTCGACGATAGTAAAATTATTACCAAAGACCGCAAGCTTACGCTCCTTAATCAAGCAGGTTATATTGTTGATTCTCTTACATATACTCTTGGTATGTATGGCGATAAAGTAAAATCATCGGGAGGATACTCGCTCGAACGCCGCGATCCTAAAAATCTTTTCACTATTGATGGCAATTGGACTGCATCGCTTGATATATCGGGCGGCACTCCGGGGCGTGTTAATAGTACGCTTACCACAGTAACCGACAACATTCCGCCACATATAATCTCCACTTCGGTGGTCAACAACAACACTATTAATATAGTATTTTCAAAAAACATAATTGCCGACGCCGCCAAATTTTTGCTTAATGGAAATTCTGCCACAGAATGTTACACCAATCTCAATAATGTGTCGGTAGTATTCTCCTCACCTTTAAACGAAGATGATAATGTGCTAAAAGTTAATTCGTTGAGCGATTTTGCAGGAAATCTCTCTGCCGATACTTCAGTTACTTTTCAATATTACCGATTAAAACTGTTAAATGTTTATTCGGCAAGCAATTATCAACTTTGTTTTGAGTTTAACAACCCCTTAAGCCTTGACGATAATGCCGTTTATTATGCCGAATCGCAACCTCATTCCACAGTTAATGTAAATGACAACATCGCTTTTGTAAGTTTTGATCAAGGTTTTGCTCCCGACGCTATGCTTAATGCCTCAGCTGTGCATGTCAAGGATATTTATGGAAACGTAATTGATTCAATATCATCTACTTTTTCATATCACAACACCGAACGTTTTGATTTGTTGATTACCGAAGTTCTTTATTATCCACTTTCGGGGGCAAAACGTTTTGTAGAGATTTACAACAATACCAAATTCTCCATCCCACTAAATCAATATTCCATAGTATATTACGATAATTCAGGAGCTCAAAAACAATCGGTTATCAATGGCAATTATCTCCTTTTGCCTGAACATTATGCTGTAATAACGCAAGATACAACCGAAATTCAAGAGCGTTACACTTGCGGCGGATTGTTTGTTCAAGATACCAAACTGCCTGCATTTGCCAATACTCAAGGTAGCATAGTTTTGCGCTCACCGTCTGGCACTGCAATTGATTCGATGTATTACAATCGGACAGAGTCTAATACTTTAGAAATCAATGTTCAAGGTGTTTCTATCGAGCGTGTGGGTTTTAACCATAATTCTACCGACCTTGCCGCTTGGAAATTTGCCACATCGGCTGTAGATTATGCCACACCGGGTTTACCCAACTCTCACATTGAAACTCCAGATACCGAAATGCCCGAGGGTGTAACCATTGTAAATGAACTATTTACACCCGATGGCGACGGATACAAAGATGAGGTGGAAATTCAGCTTTCGTTCTCTACCGACGACACTGCCGTGGATGTTCGCATTTACGATTCTAATGGTATTTTGCGCACCACTCTTGCCTCGCGCACTAATATTGGCACGTCTGCCACGTTTTATTGGAACGGTGTTTCCGACAATGGCTCTTTCTGCAAAAACGGAATCTATGTTATTTACATCAAGTCTATCTCTCCCGATGGAAAAACCGATGTATATAAAAAGGTGTGCGTGCTGAACCGAAAGTAATAATCGAAAATTTTTTTTAATCATAAAAAAAAGAGGCTCCCATTTAGAAGCCTCTTTTTAATTATTGTTTGAAATAAATTATCTTTCCATATATTCCTGCCAAGATTTGATGGCTATGTCGTTCATATCCTTTTGGCAGAATGCGCTGATAAATGCTTTGGCAAGACGTGCGTTGGTCATCAACGGAATGTTGTGGTCGATGGCGGCACGGCGGATCTTGTAGCCGTTGGTAAGTTCGCGCTTGGTTTGGTTTTTGGGGATATTGATAACCAAGTCGATTTTGTGGTCGGCAATTGCCTGCATAATGTTTTCGCCGCCTTGTTCGTCGGGCCAGCAGAGAGTTTCAGATTTGATACCGTTTTCGGCAAGGAACTTGCTTGTGCCAGCGGTAGCGAAAATCTTCACGCCCTTATCTTGCAGCATTTTGCAGGGTTCAAGAAGGTCAACTTTGCCCTTAGCATCGCCCGAAGATACGAGTACGCCTTTTGCGGGAACTTTGAATCCAACCGAAAGAAGAGCATTCATAAGAGCCTCGTTGAAATCGTTGCCAAGGCAGCCAACTTCGCCAGTCGACGACATATCCACACCCAAAACAGGGTCGGCTTTGTGCAAGCGGGCAAACGAGAATTGCGATGCCTTAACGCCCACGTGGTCAACATCGTAGGTAGATGAATCGAGTTTTTCAACAGGTTCGTCGAGCATTATCTTGGTGGCTGTTTCTATGAAGTTACGACCCAATACTTTGGATACAAACGGGAAACTGCGCGATGCACGGAGGTTACATTCTATAACCTTTACATTGTTTTGTTTTGCAAGGTACTGAATGTTGAAAGGTCCGCTGATATTGAGTTCTTTGGCTATCTTCTTGCTTATCTGCTTGATAGCACGTGCTGTGGCAAGGTAGATATTTTGAGCGGGGAATACCAATGTGGCATCGCCCGAGTGAACACCTGCAAACTCTACGTGCTCAGAAATTGCGTATTCAATGATTTCACCGTTTTTGGCAACAGCGTCGAACTCTATCTCCTTGGTATTTGGCATAAACTGCGAAACCACAACGGGATATTCTTTTGAAACCTTGGCGGCAAGTCCGAGAAATTCGTGCATCTGCTCTTTGGTATAGCAAACGTTCATTGCTGCACCCGAAAGCACATACGAAGGACGAATCAACACTGGGAAACCAACTTCATCGATAAACTTGTCGATTTCGTCGTAACTTGTAAGAGCCTCCCAGCGGGGTTGGTCGATACCAAGTTGGTCGAGCATAGCCGAGAATTTGCGACGGTTTTCGGCACGGTCGATTGATACTGGCGATGTACCAAGTACAGGAACATCCTGACGATAAAGTTTCATAGCCAAGTTGTTAGGAATCTGTCCGCCAGTAGAAACTATCACGCCTTTGGGGTCTTCGAGGTCGAGGACGTCAAGCACGCGTTCAAACGAAAGTTCATCAAAGTATAGACGGT
This sequence comes from Bacteroidales bacterium, assembly GCA_016293845.1. Taxonomy (GTDB): domain Bacteria; phylum Bacteroidota; class Bacteroidia; order Bacteroidales; family UBA3824; genus UBA3824. Next base: position 17,341 of record JAEDDH010000024.1, read on the forward strand.
CGCACATATCGTAGTCGGTGCTGACAGTTTCGGGGTTGTAGTTGATCATTATCGATTTGTAACCCAATTTGCGTGCTGTTTGAGTAGCGTTAACCGAGCACCAGTCGAACTCAACCGACGAACCAATACGGTATGCGCCAGAGCCAAGCACCACAATATTTTTGTCCTTGCGGTAGTCGTAACTGATTGAATGTTTGTCGGCACCGTAGGTCATATAGAGGTAGTTGGTGAGTTCGGGATGTTCCGAAGCCACGGTGTTGATACGGCGTACGATAGGAGTTATGCCCTGCTGTTTGCGGAGAGCGCGAACACGCAACTGCTCTTTTTCCATATTTTCACTCGGATTTTCAACAAAACGTGCAATTTGGAAATCGGAAAATCCCATACGCTTAGCCTCTTTCATTACCTCGGGAGTAATATCCTCGATGGTCTTAAACTGTCCGAGAACTTTTTCGTAGTCAACAATATTTTTAAGGTGTTCAATAAACCACTTGTCGATTTTGGTGAGGTCAACGATACGCTCCACGGTGTAACCCTTTTCCAAAGCCTTGGCAATAGCAAAGATACGGAGGTCGGTGGGGTTGGCGAGTTCATCGTCGAGGTCGGGAAATTCAAGGTCGTTGTTGCCAACAAAACCGTGCATACCTTGTCCAATCATACGGAGACCCTTCTGCATAATCTCCTCAAACGATTTACCGATACTCATAATTTCGCCTACCGACTTCATCGACGAGCCAATATGACGGTCAACGCCAACAAACTTGCTCAAATCCCAGCGAGGAATCTTAACAATCATATAATCAACCGATGGGGCAACGTAAGCCGAGTTGGGAGTGCCCATTTCGCCAATTTGGTCGAGCGAGTAGCCAAGGGCGAGTTTTGCAGCCACAAAAGCCAACGGATAACCCGAAGCCTTTGAAGCCAAAGCAGAACTACGGCTGAGGCGGGCATTGATTTCGATAATGCGGTAGTCGTTGGTAACGGCGTTGAAAGCAAACTGAATATTACATTCGCCTACGATGCCGATATGGCGAACAACCTTGATAGAGATTTCTTGCAGCATTGCAATCTGCTCTTGGGTGAGCGAGATAATGGGCGCAACCACAATACTTTCGCCAGTGTGAATACCAAGCGGGTCAACGTTTTCCATAGGAACAACGGTGAAGCAGTGGTCGTTTTTGTCGCGGATAACCTCAAACTCAATCTCTTTCCAGCCTTTGAGCGATTCTTCAACAAGAATTTGTTTAGAATAAGCCAATGCGCTTTCGCAGAGTTCCTTGAACGATTTTTCGTCGGGACAGATACCCGAGCCCAAGCCGCCCAAAGCGTAAGCCGAACGAACCATAATTGGGAAACCTATACGGCGTGCCACTGCAAGAGCATCGTCCATATTTTCCACTGCCTGCGAAACTGGGGTTTTAGCCTCTATCTCGTTGAGTTTCTTTACAAAAAGTTCGCGGTCTTCGGTAATCATAATAGCGTCTACCGATGTGCCGAGCACCTTTACATTATATTTTTCTAATACGCCCGAAAGATAGAGCTGTGTGCCGCAGTTGAGCGCGGTTTGACCACCGAAAGCGAGCATAATACCATCGGGTTGCTCTTTCTTGATGATTTCTTCTACAAAAAAAGGAGTGATGGGCAAGAAATACACCTTGTCGGCAATACCGTCGGTGGTTTGAATGGTGGCAATGTTTGGATTAATCAGCACGGTAGAGATACCCTCTTCGCGCATAGCTTTAAGAGCCTGGCTGCCGGAGTAGTCAAATTCGCCGGCCTGTCCGATTTTCAACGCTCCCGAACCTAATAGGAGCACTTTCTTTAAATCTTTCATGACGATTATATTAGTTTTAATTCTTTTAATCCTTTGTTATGACGTAAAAAAAATGCGTTAGCCAAAAAAACTAACGCATCTTTTTGTTTTTTAAAAACAAAAATTCTTTCATAGAGTGATTTCCTATCAATATAATAATTTGGTTATCAGTCATTTTATCTTTCTGTTTCTATTGTTCATATTTATGCCGCAAAGATAAACATAATTCCGTTATCCGATGAAATTTTTTTGGGATTTTTTTGATGATGAAATATATATCCAAAAAAAACACCGCCCAATTACTGGGCGGTGTTTTTTATAATTATGTTATATTCTGAGCCTTAGAATATGTATTTCAAACCAATCTGTCAGCGCCAGCGAGAATAGTAGTCGCTGTATGAGCGCATATTGTAATTACCGTTGTGAAGGAATTGATAGTAGTTTTGTTTGGTATTCTTATCGTAAGTAACAGAAACTGGTTTGTAATAAGAATAACCTCCTGCTGCGCTACCATAGCGACCCCGTTCGCTTGAAAACATATTGCTTATGTTAAGAATGGGGACGCATACCTTCAATAAAATAGCGTCCGCTTTCGTTGGTGATACATGCGTGCTGCGTGCCCGACGGTACGTGAACAGCAATAACGGTAGCACCTGGGAGTGTTTCGCCGCTGTCGTCGGTAACTTGTCCAAAAAGCGACGAGGTGGTTACCTATGCCGATGCCGTGCCGATAACAAGGTCATCAGCAACGTCAGAATCAGATAGATGTTCTTTTTTATATTGTTATCTATTTTAGTAAATGATGGTTGTTTGTTTCTAATTATGCATTATGCATTATGCATTAAATATACGCTTGGTTAATTCTATCGAGATACATTCCAATAGTATTTTCAAGACCATAGTAAAGAGCATCGCAGATAAGTGCATGACCTATCGACACTTCTTTTACGTGAGGAACGTTTTTGAGAAAGTATGTAAGGTTTTGAAGGCTAAGATCATGACCAGCGTTAACCTCAATACCGCGCTCAAAAGCAAGTTCCGCCGCCTCGCGGAAAGGTTTTACAGCCTCTTCGGGATTTGTAGGAAACATTGAGGCAAATGGCTCGGTGTAGAGTTCAATACGGTCGGTGCCGAGGTCGCCTGCGTGAAGGATATTTTCGTGATGAGTATCTACAAAAATCGAAGTGCGTATACCTGCATCATGGAGTTTTGCTACCACATCGCGAAGAAAAGGTTTGTATTTAACAACGTCCCAACCGTGGTTAGATGTAATCTGACTTGGGTCGTCGGGAACGAGAGTTGCCTGTGTGGGCTTTACTTCGAGCACAAGATTCATAAAATCTTCCGAAGGGTATCCTTCGATATTAAACTCGGTAGTAATTAGAGTTTTAAGCAAACGTACATCGCTTTTGCGAATATGGCGTTCGTCGGGGCGGGGGTGAACAGTAATGCCCTGTGCACCAAAACGTTCGCAATCGGCAGCCACCTGTTCTACATCGGGATTGTTGCCTCCACGGGCATTGCGGATAGTTGCCACTTTGTTGATGTTGACACTCAGTCGTGTTTTTTCGTCCATAATAATATATTAAGGTGTGAAATTTTGGTGCAAATTTAAACCATTTATCTTTTTTTAAGTTCTTTTTATTGTAATTATATGTAAAAAAACTATTTACTTTGCCTTAAATATTAAAACAGCTAAATATGCTCAACGACCTTGTTTCAGACAACATACCCGCTCTTGCCCCCTCCGACACTGGCGCAAAGGCATTACAGATTATGGACGATTTTAGAGTATCGCACCTACCAGTGGTTTCTGGCACCGAATATGTCGGACTTGTGAGCGACAACGACATCTACGGCATTTCCGACGATGAACCTGTTTCGCAATGCCGGCTTGTAGCACCGCAGCCTTACGCATTAGACACTCAGCATATTTTTGAGGCACTTACTATTATGTCGCAGCAAAAACTATCGCTTCTGCCTATTCTCTCTGCCAAAAACAATACGTATTTAGGCATAATTACCGAAACCCAGCTTTTGCGTGGAATGGCTCAAGTAACATCAGCCGATATGCAAGGCGGTATAATAGAGATAGTTACCACGCCAGTTAATTATTCGCCAGCACAAGTAGCCGCCATTGTAGAATCAAACGATATGAAGATAATGAGCCTCTTTGCAAAAACCACTACGGCAGGTATGGAAGTAGTGCTAAAACTCAATGGACACGACACATCGGCTGTTATTCAAGGACTTGAACGCTATGGCTACCGCATAAAATCGGTATTTGAGGGCGACGGTAAGTACAACGACCTAATGGAAGAGCGTTATGGTGCGCTGATGAGTTACCTAAACGTGTAGAAACCACAAACTAAAAGATTTTATAAAAAAAACATAAATCTTTTTTTGCAAACAAAAAAAAACTATCTAACTTTGCCGACCGAAAATCAGAGTATTTTCACATACAGAATTTAGTACAAACTCATTAAAATAAATAGAAAAATGAAACGCACATTCCAGCCTTCGATCAAGAAGCGCAAACACAAACACGGATTCAGAGAGCGCATGAAAACAGCCAACGGTCGCAAAGTATTATCTGCACGTCGCCGCAAAGGCAGAAAAAAACTCACAGTATCTTCAGAACCGTGCTGCAGAGCCCACTATTAGAATCTTGCAGCATTAGTTGATGATGCAAAAGCCCTCAATTTCGCAGCGGGATTGGGGTTTTTTACTTTGTACTTAGTTGATAGGTGCTTTTTTGTACCTTGACATAAAATTTAATCTTTATCTTTTTGATATCTAAATGGCAGCATTACAGTCTATAAGAAACAGAGGCAAACTGATTGCTATTTGCGTCGGTGCAGCCTTGTTAGCATTTATCCTCGGCGACTTTCTCAATTCGAGTTACTCGATATTTGGAGCAAGCCAGTTTGACATGGCCACCATCAACGGCGAGACTATCTCGTATCAAGACTTTCAGCAGAAAGTAGAGCAGAGAGAAACCTTTATTAAACTCGTAACAGGTCAAAACTCGCTCAGCGGCGATATGTCAGACCAGATTCGCGATTATGTGTGGGAAGAAATTGTTAGAGCAAACGTTATTGGTGTTAATACAAAAAAACTCGGCATCACCACTTCCGACGATGAAATCATCAACATGATTCAAACGGGTAATGTTACTCCCACTATCCGTCAACTTTTTGCTAATCCGCAAACAGGTATGTACGATCCTTCGATAGTAATGTCGTTCCTCAACGACCAGTCTCCCGAACGTCGCGCACAAAACCAATATGTTTGGGATTATCTCGAAAACGAACTCCGCGAAAGCCGCACCACTTCTAAATATTTCAACATGATTGCTTCTGGTATTCGTGTTACAACTTCTGAAGTGGAGCAAGAATTTGCTGAACGTACCGAAATCTCGGATGTAAAATTTGTTTCGTTCCCATATTCTGATATCAAAGACGAAGAGGTTACCGTATCTGAAAGCGACATTAACCAGTATTACAACCAGCACATCAAACAATACAATCGTGTTGCTGACACCAGAGATGTGGCTTATGTAGCATTCGACATTGTTGCCTCTGATAAGGATAGCGCTGATTCGCGCAACATTATCAACAATCTTAAAGACGATTTCACCACGACTTCTAATGTGGTTTCGTTTATCAACTCTAAATCTGACGAACAGTATATCGACCTCAACTATAATAAAGGTGAAATTACTAACGAAACCGTTGATAGCTTGATGTTTGCTTCAGAACCCGGTTTTGTTTACGGTCCTTATATCGACAATGGCTACTACAAAATGGCTCGTTTGATTGATATTGTTGAGATGCCTGACTCTATTAAAGTTGCTCACATACTTTGCGGCTACCGTCAAGGCGAAGATACTACAGTGGCTCGTCTCAAAGCCGACAGCCTTTTAACTGTTATCAAAAGCGGTATCGATTTCGGAGCTCTTGCAATGGAAGTTTCCGACGACAACGGTTCTGCTGCCGACAGTGGCAATCTCGGTTGGATTACCGACCGTATCAACTTTATCAAAGAGTTTAAAGATGCTGCTTTTGCTACCGAAAAAGGTAAAATCACCACAGTTGCCACCAATTACGGCGTGCATATTATAAAGGTGTTAGACAAAACAGCTCCCAAAAAGAAAGTGAATGTTGGTTTCTTGCAAATCGAAATCAAACCAAGCCCCACCACTCGTCAGCAAATTTACGCTCAAGCTAATAAGTTTGCTGCCAACACTCGCGAGGTAAGCAAGTTTGACGATGCTGTTAAGGCTGAAAACCTTACCCGCAGAATTGCTCCTAATCTTTCGGCAAATACCAGAATGGTTCCCGGACTTGAAAACTCACGCGAGTTTGTTCGTTGGGCTTTCGACGAAGATAAATCTAAAGAGGTTTCGGAAGTTATGGAATTTGGAAGCCGCTATGTAGTAGCAGCTGTTGTAGGTGTTCACCCCAAAGGTATTGCTCCTCTCTCAGCTATCAAGCCGTCGATTGAGGCAGAAGTTTTGGCTCAGAAAAAAGGCGAGAAAATCGTTGCCGACCTTCAGTCTAAAAACCTCACTAACGTAGACGCTCTTGCAGCTCAAGTTAACCGTCCTGTTCAAGAGGCTACAAACATAAGTCTTTCTTCGGTGCAGATGGGTGGCAATTACGACCCCGCTATCGTAGCTGTGGCAGCAAGTCTCGACAAAAATCAGGTTTCTAAACCCGTTATCGGACGCTCGGCTGTTTACGTTATTCAAAACACCAACAAGACTCCTGCTCAGCCCATTCAGCCGATTAATGTTGATACCGACCGCAATGTTATGCAAAACGATATTTTATCGCGTGCTTCGTATCAAGCTTATGACGCTATGCTTAAAATGGCAAAAGTAGACGACAAACGAATCAAATTTTTCTAAACGAAAAAAAAATAATAATAAACGCCGGAGAATATCTTCCGGCGTTTTATTTATAAATCAAAAACACACATCATGAAAAAAACTGACACACAATCTACCACAAATACAAGTTTTGACCAAAGTTTTGCCGAACTCGAACGTATTAACAAAGAATTAGAAAATACAGAAATCTCGGTAGACTTAATGTCAGATTATGCCAAGGAATGTCTGCCTCTTGTGCGCACCTGCAAAGAGAAACTTTCGCTTACTCAAAAGGATGTTGATTTGCTAATGAAGGAGTTGGAAAACGAATAATACCGCTGCTATGGCTTCGCAACGCATAGTACACTCCTTAGCCGAAATCACTGGCAGCATAGGTAGATGTATCAAACATTTTTATGGCACTCGCCGTTGGGCAAAGGCCGAAATCACCAAACTCAACCTTTTTCGCAACGGAAATTGTTATCCCGAACTTGTTCAAGCCGAAAATGGAAAAACCATCGCTTCGTGCAAGGGCGTTATCTGGAGTAGAATTTACAACAAAATAAATCAAAAATTTATCGAAACCGTTGGTTCGCCGCTATCTGACGGCATGACGGTTGTGTTTGAGTTTTATATCATTTTCGATAATCGTCGTGGTATATCGCTTATTATCACTGATATTGATATCGATAGCGTGATAGGCGAATCTACACGGGCAAAAATCGACACTGTAAACCGCCTGAAATCTGAAGGTATTTTTGCACTTAATAAAAATCTTACCAAACCTCATATTATTCAGCGTATTGCGGTAATTTCTGTGGCAACAGGCAAAGGGTACGCCGATTTTACATCCGTTATCAATGGCAACAGTTTCGGCTACAATTATTTTGTGCCGTTGTTTTCGGCTGCAATGGTGGGCGACCGTGCTACAGGTGAAATTACTGCACAATTACAAAACATTGCTTCTAAAAAACATCTGTTTGACGCGGTGGTAATAATCCGTGGCGGTGGAGGCGATGTGTCGTTGGCTTTTTTCAACAATTACGAATTGGCAAAGGTGGTGGCAGAGTTTCCGCTACCCATTTTTACTGGCATTGGACACGCCACCAATATCACTGCTGTTGAGGAAGTTGCACATCATAGTTTTTCCACACCATCTGAATTGGCAAACTACATTATCAACAACACTCATCAGGCGGAACTCAATCTTAACGCATTGGTAAAGAGTATTCATCAAAAAATGTCTGCCGTAGTAACTCAAAACCGCAACCGCTTAAATGCCGAGACTCGTACTGTTAAAATGCATATTATCATTATTTTAAATAGTAATAGTCTAAAACTCCGAGCCACCACACATCATATTCATACCATTATTACACAACGACTTAACGAAAATCGCCGCTATCGCTTAACAATGATTGTCAGAGATATAGCCACATCTATTAAATCAATATCGGCCAATTATTTAACACGTTTAGACAATATCGAACTTGCATTTACGCAAAAGCACAAACGCAATGATGGCGATATTTACACTGGTGGCACTAAAGTAACCTCGGTGAGTCAGTTGCAACCCGGTAGTATGGTAGAAATTACGCTCAACGGCGGAGTAGTAACGGCAGAAGTAAAGAACATTAGGGAAGAATAAATTATCTTAATCCCCAATTTTCACGATCGAGACTGCGGTATGTAATGGCTTCGGCGATATGTGTGCTACTGATGTTTTCTTCTCCGGCAAGGTCGGCAATGGTGCGAGCCACTTTTAAAATGCGGTCGTAAGCGCGTGCCGAAAGTTTGAGTTTTTCCATTATGTTTTTTAAAAGTGTCATACTGGCATCATCTAAATGACAATATGTGCGTATTTGTGATGATGTCATTTGTGCATTGCAGTGAGTTTGAGAACTTTCTCCATAACGCTTTTGTTGAATTTCGCGAGCAGCAATTACACGTTTACGAATATCTTCACTTGATTCTGAAGGAGTTTGCTTCGAAAGTTCGCGGAATGGCACAGGCACAACCTCCACATGCAAATCAATACGGTCTAAAAGCGGTCCCGAAATGCGGTTGAGATATTTTTGCACTTGCGCTTGTGTACATTCACATTGTTTGTCGGGGTGGTTGTAATAGCCACAAGGACAAGGATTCATCGACGCCACAAGCATAAATCCTGCGGGATAATTCACGGTGAATTTGGCTCGCGAAATGGTTATTTCTCGGTCTTCCAGCGGTTGTCGCAATACTTCAAGCACCTGACGTTTAAATTCGGGCAATTCGTCTAAAAACAAAACGCCATTGTGAGCCAGCGAAATTTCACCCGGTTGAGGATATGCACCTCCGCCCACAAGTGCTACATCGCTGATGGTGTGGTGAGGACTGCGAAACGGACGTACTGTCATAAGTGCCGACCCGTGTGGCAATGTGCCGGCAACAGAGTGTATCTTTGTGGTTTCCAACGATTCGTGCAAAGTAAAAGGCGGCAATATCGATGGAATACGTTTGGCAAGCATAGTTTTGCCTGCACCGGGAGGTCCTATCATAATTACATTGTGTCCACCAGCGGCGGCAATTTCAAGTGCACGTTTAACATTGCTTTGCCCCTTGACATCGGCAAAATCGAGGTCGATAGTTTCAAAATGTTCAAAAAACTCTTTTCGTGTGTCGATAATTGTGGGTTGAATAGAATCTTCGCCGTTAAAAAAATCTACCACCTCTTGAATATTGTGCGCTCCATAAACTTCGAGGTTGTTTACTACGGCAGCCTCACGAGCGTTTTCGGCAGGAAGAATAATACCTTTGAATTTTTCTTTAACAGCCTGTATTGCAATCGGTAACGCTCCTTTGATGGGTTTTATAGTGCCATCGAGCGAAAGTTCACCCAAAATAATGTAGTCGCTTACTTTGTCGGCTTTGATTTGTTCCGAAGCGGCAAGAATACCAACGGCAAGAGGCAAGTCGTAAGCCGAACCCTCTTTGCGAATATCGGCAGGAGCCATATTGATAACGATTTTTCTACCCGGCATCCTCAATCCTGCCACCCTAACAGCTGATTCTATACGTTGTTGGCTCTCCTTAACGGCATTGTCGGGGAGTCCCACCATAAAAAAAGCCATACCCGGCGAGGCTTCGGTTTCAACTGTAACTGTAAGTGCATCGATACCGTTTACCGCGCTCGCGTATGTTTTAACTAACATTTTTTTTATAATTTTTGGGAGTTAATGATATGTTTTCAAGGCAAAATTAAGAAAAAGAGATTTAATTATGTATCGGTTTTTGTGATTTTTTTTCAAAGAAAGATATTTTTTTTGAGGGTATAATATAAAGGTGTTTAAACGCAGTCTCAAAAAAATGTAGAAACTTGGCGGAATCACCAATTTTATACCTCATTCCGCCAAGTTTCTATTGATGTTATTTTGTATTAATAGATTGGTATTTAGTATTTTAGTTGTTTTTATAAAGCCTCGTTTAACTAAAATTAACAATAGTTAAATTGAGTGTTTACGGCACAAATAGTTCGGAAGCTGTGATGGTGTTTTGAATTTCGTAGCGATAGGCGTTTTCGGTTATGCCTTTGGTGGTAATCATCACGAGATGAACGGCTTTTGAGTTATTGATTTTGGTTGCAAAGAGAGTTTTGCGTGTTTGAAGTTTTTCATCGTAATCTTCGTCGATGGTAAACTTGTTTTTAGTAAATTTCATTTCGCATAGGTCTATAACACCATCGCTGCGGTCTATCACCATATCTATTTGCATTTTAGGGTCGCGGTATCCGTAAATGGTACTTATAACGCCTGATATGCCAAGTGCGTTTTTAATTTGTTGTTGGTGGGCAAAACAGATTCTCTCAAATGCAAGACCGCTCCAAGTAGCATACAAAGGCATATTTTGAAGCGTTAGCCAATAGTTGCGACCATTTTCGCCCGGAGTATCCATAAAGTTGTAATAAAATATGGTAAAAAAGTCAATCAATTGATATACAGAATTTTTTACCTTATCGCCCCATGTGTTGCAACGTTTAATAAAACCGCAGTATTCCAAATCGGCGAGTATCCGTGTAAGATTCCCATTGTCAGCAATATCCCCTTGTGAAATAATTTCATTGCGGGTGAGTCCTGAATTTTTTTTGCCAAGGAGGTTCACCACCTTGATGTATTGCTCCGGTGTGTTAAAAAGCGAATGGTAAAGGTTATCGAATTCGTGGCGCAATAGTCCAGATGGTTCAAAAAACAGGCTGTCGATATTCTGTGCCACGCTTTTACCTCGTTTTAGTAGCGTCCAATAATACGGAACGCCGCCGATTGCCATATAACATTCGAGAATTTGTCTTTGGTTGAATCCAAGTCCTGAATTTCTCACAAATTGTTCGCATTCGTTTAACGAAAACTCTCTCAAATTAATAGCAAGTGTAACGCGGTTGTGAAGTCCACCATGATTACGTATCAGTTTGTTGATAATCCACGATGTAGAAGAGCCACAAACAACAAGCAAAAGGTTGTGTTGTGCCGATGCCCATGAGTTCCAAAAATATTCTAACGCTGCCAAAAAGCCTGAATGTTGGGTATCTAACCATGGCATTTCGTCAATAAAAACCACCTTTTTACGTTTCGACGATTTTTCAAGAAGTTGTCGCAAAGCATTAAAAGCTTGTAACCAATTATTTATGGGTTCGGTGGAAGTATATCCGCAGTTTTGCAGTGCGGTTTGCCACGCCTCTAACTGACCAGCCTTGTTGGTATTTGCCATGCCTGAGTGTTGGAAAACAAATTTTCCCTCGAACGTTTCCCTAACAAGAAACGTTTTTCCGATGCGGCGGCGTCCATAAACTGCCACAAATTGTGCTTCTTTGGATTTGAAAGCATCCATCAGCATTTTTTTCTCTTCTGTGCGACCTATAAACATAGCGGTAGATTTTTAATACTGCAAATATACAAAATTTATTTAGAAACTTGGCGGAATCACCAATTTTTTGCCTCATTCCGCCAAGTTTCTATCGATGTAATTTAGTATTAATATATTGATATTTAGTATTTTCGTTGTTTTTATAACGCCTTGTTTAACTAAAATTAACAATAGTTAAATTGATACTTTTACATCAAGACATCCGATCAAGATGCTACATAATAAAATAAATGCACTATTTTTGCAGTTGAAATCAAAAAAAATCTATTAGCATTATGAAAAAAACTATATTGATAGCCGCAATGGCTATGGTTGCTTCTGCCACCTTTGCGCAGAGGATTGCAAATATTAAGGAACTTTATCCCGAGAAAGAGAAAAAATACTTCACCGATGCCGAGGCTAAGAATTGGAAGGCGGATGCCGAGGAAAACGAAATGTATTCAAGTTATTGGGACATTGTGGGCGGTGGTTGTTCGTGGTATTGCGGCAGTGGATATCCTACCAAAATTACTGCGTCGAGCCATCTTAAACCTCAGGGCACCAACAATTACGAAGAGAAAAACCTTCACGATTTGATGTACAATACTCCTTGGGTGGAAGGCGTTGCCGGATATGGCGAGGGCCAATGGGTGAAATATACTTTTGCGGCCAACAGTTCACGTATCACCGAGATACACGTGGTAAACGGCTACGTAAAGAGTCAGGCCGCGTGGAAAAACAATTCGCGTGTAAAACGCCTAAAAGTTTATGTCAACGACAAGCCTTTTGCTATTCTCAGCCTTGAAGATAGCCGTAGCGACCAAACTTTTAAAATTGACCCACTCAACGATTCTAAGGTATGGACTATGAAATTTGAAATTTTGGAGGTTTACAAGGGCGACAAATACGACGACACTGTTCTTTCTGAGGTATATTTCAGCGGTATCGACGTGCATTGCTTTGCCGCCGGAACCAAAATCACCCTTGCCGACAAGACACTGAAAAAGATTGAGGAAATCACCGTGGGCGACCAAGTGCTTGCCTACAATCCCGAAACCGGCGAAACTTTTTCTGCCACAGTAGAAAAAAACGATGCCCTAAAACATTCAGGACTTGTAACTTACCATCTCGAAAACGGTACTAAAATCACCGCCACCGAAGATCATCCTTTCCTTACCAACAAAGGTTGGGCTTCGTTCAATCCTGTTAAAACTGCCCTTTACAAAGGTTACGACAAGGTAGAGGAGATTGACGCAGGCGATTACTTTATCACCCCAAATGGCAAGTTGAAGGTAAAATCCACAAGCGTCTCCACCAAAAAGCAGAACACCTACACAATAGTAAAACTCTCACACGGTCAAACCTTTATCGCCAATGGTGTGGTGGTAGGCACGGAGGAAATGTAGGTTATACGCCCAATACAATATCGGGTTCGATGTTTAGTTTTTGGCTCATTGTGCGGGCAAGGGAAAGCGAAGGCTCTTTCTTGCCAAGCATAATGTCGTTCATATTTAACTCGCTGATGCCCAATAGGTCGGCTATGCTTTTCTTGGTGAGTCCCATCTCATACATACGTAGTTTGATAGATTCTAATAGGCTTGGTTTGCCAATAGGGTAGTGTACAAGTTCGTATTCTTCTACCAAATCAGAAATGATGTCGAGTTCGAGCATATTGGGGTCATCATCGGGAGTTCCGTCGCCTGTAATTGGCAATAGTTCGTCGATTCTTTTCAAAGCGGCGCGGTACTCTTTTTCATTTTTTAGTTTAGCCATAGTTTTTATAGTTTTTGAATGTCCGTGATTCTGTCATATTCGGCGTGAGTGCCGATAAATCTGATATATACGCACTTAGGTGTAAACTTTATTACCACCACCAAACGGTAATCGTTTCCTTTGATATTAAAAACGTAATGTTGAGCACCAACTTGCGAAACTGTGGCAAAAGTTTCTCTAATGTCTGCAAAATTTTCCCATTCTGCTTTTAACGTTTTCTGATACCAACTTTCTAAGGCTGATTTGGCCTGAGGATTCTGTGAGTAATAATCTATTAACGTGCTTCGTGCTATAATTCTCATAATCAGAAGTATTTTATGCAAATATAAAAAGTATTATCGTTATCAACAAAAATAATCCACCAAAAATCTCCATTTGCCAATTATCTATACAAAAATGATTGTTATCTTCGCATAGAAATTAATAGTATACCACTATGAGCCAAACTATTCCATTGCCAACTGTCTGCAAAGATAAAAACTTTGCCCATTACATCATCGATGAACTTTACCAAATGGTAGCCGACGGCGAAAAACAGATTGCCGAAGGTAGATGGTACTCGACAGAAGAGGTAATACGTATGTGCCGAGATGAAATATATGAGGAGAAATGATTATAATATCATTCACTATCTCATTGGGCGCAAGCGTTTTTCAAAAGAACTATTTCTGACAATTCTTTATAGTAAGGAAATATGGCAATGGTTAAGGAGATATTATTTTTATTTTAGAATAACACATCTCCTAACCATATAATTATTCGTATGCCAATAAGAACTAAGGCACAAATCACTATTCCTATAACAACATTAAACAAATCTTCTAACATAAACAACGGTTTAATTGTTTTACACCCTTTTTTTGGCGGTTGATATCTCCGTTTTTTTATGATTTTGCGAATCGTTAATGAATCAATAATTGTCGTCTGACTCATTCAAAGTTATTATTGGTCTGTAATCCCATTTGTACACAGAATCATCCCACGAATAACCACAATCGGGACATTCCCAACAAACACCATTGTAGAAAGCATTATCACGGTCGCACTGAGGGCAAGTTGTTGTATTCATAATCGATATTTTTGAAATAAATGCCTACTCTATTAGGTTTTCGGCTTACCCTTTGTTAACTATTAAAGTCTATAAAACTGTATGTTACAGTTCCGAATCCATCACTGTAATCTCGGCTTATATCAAATTGTTCTTCAATGCGGTCAAAAGCATCAAATATATATTCTGCATCATCGTCATCATAATCAGACATATCATATATTTTAACATAATATACAATATGCTCTCCTCCATAGTGTGTATGCCATACTTCGTGGGGATAATCACTTAATTCTCTATGAAACGCACTTTTTACTGTTCTTGGATTTGCCATTTTAGTTGCTTTTTTAAGTTGTCGCACCCTTTTCTCGGCGGTTGCTATTTCCTTTTATTTATTCCCTTATACGCATACTATTTTTCCATAGATACCTTTTTCCCGCCGTTAATTCTTTACACTTCTGACGGTTTTTCTTTACACTTTTCTGTCCACATACTCACACCTTATAATATATATAGTATCCAATTTACTTTTTCAATTCCACTTCGGCCGAGAGGTCTTGGAAAAAATCGTGTCCGAGGACTTCGCTGATGGTTTTTAATAGGACTGTGTCGATGGTGGGTCTTTTGAACATAGAGTGACAAGCTTGGCGTGAGCGTTTTATCGCTTGGCTGAACCATACGACGCTACGCCCTTGTCTGTGGAGCAATTGTTGTATTTCTTTGCCGATGTGCATTTTTGCCGCCTATTTCTTTTGGGTCGGCGAGATTCCTGTTCCGGCCATAATACAAAAAAGGCGTGGAATCCTTATTGTGCTCGTTCCACATCCCGAGGTCTTCGCTAACCCGTATCGTTGAACGAGCAGCGAACCCTCACGCCGTAAGTATAATATGGCGCACAGCAATGGCTGTGTACCTATATTACAAACCCACGGTGTCTATCGCTGCTGTGTTCTTGACGATACTTGAAAGTTGCGAAGTTTCGGGATGTCAAAAACATAGCGTAATAAACGCCTTCTAATATATGTTGCCCTTCCGCCGCATTTGGCTGCGGAGGGTTTGCGCAAATGTAGTAATTTTTTTGCAAAATCCGCAATCTTTCCCCACATTTGGCGAGTTATCTATATTAAATTTCGCCAAATCTCTATTTTTTTTACACATTTGGCGAGTTATACATACAAAAACTCGCCAAATCTGCTTTTTTTAGGCACATTTGGCGAGTTATAATTATGCATTATGCATTATGCATTTATGCATTGATTACTTCTTGCTTTTTTCCACAATGGCGTCGATAACTGCTACGGCCACAATGTTTACGATGTCATTGACCGAACTTTCAAAGTCGATGAAGTGAATCGGTTTGTTTAAGCCCATTTGGATAGGTCCGATGAGTTCCACATTGTTGTTCATGGCGGCAAGCATCTTGTAACTTGTGTTGGCACTGCCGAGGTTGGGGAAAATAAGAGTGTTTACCACCTTGCCTTTCAAACGGTTGAAGGGGAAGGTACGGTCGCGCAACTGGTCGTCGATGGCAAAGTTTACCTGCATTTCGCCGTCGATATCGAGGTCGGGACGCTGTTCGTGAACAATCTCCACAGCCTTGTGAACAGTGGCGGGCGTGCCATCGGTGTCGGCACCAAAGTTTGAGTACGAGAGCATTGCCACCACCGGTTTTTTGTTGAAAAACTTAACAGTGTCGGCGGCGAGTTTTGCAGTGTCTACAAGCGCGTCAACATCGGGGTGACGGTTGATAAGCGTGTCGGCAAGGAAGAAAGTACCCTTGTCGGAGTTGAGGATGTGCATTGTGCCAAAGTGCGAATATCCCTCGCGGATGCCGATAACGTCTTTTGCAATTTGGATAGTGTCGCGGTAACGAGTGTAAACACCTGTGATAAAGGCATCTGCGTCGCCGGTTTCTACCATCATCATACCAAAGTAGTTGCGGTCGAACATCTTGTCGTTGGCCTCTTGGAATGTCATACCCTGACGTTGGCGTTTTTCGGTGAGGATTTTGGCGTAACGTTCGCGGCGGTCGGCCTCGCGGTCGGCACGGAGGTTGATGATTTCGATGCCGTCGAGATTGAGTTCGAGTTCTTCGGCTATCTTGTTGATTTTTTTGGTGTTGCCCAAAAGGATAGGATAGCAGATACCCTCGTTTTTGGCCTCGATAGCAGCCTTCATCATATTGGGGTGGATACCCTCGGCAAATACCACACGTTGGGGCGAACGGCGGGCAAAGTCGTTTAATTGGCGCGAAAGTTTCGATTCGTAGCCCATCAACTGATTGAGGCGTTGTTTGTAGCCGTCCCAATCGGTGATAGTTTTGCGGGCAACGCCTGATTTGATGGCGGCTTTTGCCACAGCGGTAGAAACTTCGGTAATCAAACGCGGGTCTACTGGCTTGGGTATAAAGTAGTTGGGACCAAATGTAAAGTTGCTAACGTGGTAAACCTCGTTGACAATATCGGGAACGGGCTGTTTTGCCAAATCTGCAATTGCGTATACGGCGGCGAGTTTCATCTCCTCGTTGATGGCAGTGGCAGCCACGTCTAATGCGCCACGGAAAATGTAGGGGAATCCGATAACGTTGTTGATTTGGTTGGGATAGTCGCTGCGTCCGGTAGACATCAGCACGTCGGGACGCGAAGCCATTGCCTCTTCGTAAGTGATTTCGGGAACGGGGTTGGCAAGAGCAAACACAATCGGGTCTTTTGCCATAGAGCGAACCATATCCTGACTTAGCACGTTACCCTTTGATAATCCGAGAAATACGTCGGCACCTTTTACAGCCTCTTCCAAAGTGGTGATGTCGGTGCGCGAGGTGGCAAATTCTTTTTTCTGAGCGTTAAGGTCGGCACGGTCGGCACGGATAACGCCCTTAGAATCAAGCATTACAATGTTTTCTTTGCGTGCGCCGAGAGCCACGTAGAGTTTTGTGCAACTGATGGCAGCAGCACCTGCGCCGTTGACAACGATTGTTACATCGGCGATATTTTTGCCGTTTACCTGCAAAGCGTTGATAAGACCTGCGGCAGAGATAATAGCGGTGCCGTGTTGGTCGTCGTGCATAACGGGGATGTCGAGTTCCTCTTTGAGGCGGCGTTCAATCTCAAAACATTCGGGAGCCTTGATATCTTCCAAGTTGATACCGCCGAAAGTGGGAGCGATAGCCTTAACAGCCTGAATAAATTTTTCGGGGTCTTTTTCGTTGATTTCGATGTCGAACACGTCGATGCCGCCGTAAATCTTAAACAACAAACCTTTACCTTCCATAACGGGTTTTCCGCTCACTGCGCCAATGTCGCCGAGACCGAGCACAGCCGTACCGTTAGAAATCACCGCCACGAGATTGCCTTTGTCGGTGTATTTGTAAGCATCGTCGGGGTTTTTCTGAATCTCCAAGCAAGGCTCAGCCACGCCGGGCGAATATGCCAACGACAAGTCGGTTTGTGTTCTGTACGGTTTTGTGGGAACGACCTCAATCTTTCCCGGGCGACCCTCGCTATGATAACGGAGCGCCATCTCTTTGGTAATTTTTGCCATTTTAATGTGTTTTAGTTATTATGTGGCAAAATTAGTTACCAAGTTTTTACATGTGGTGTAGAAAATGTAAAGTTTTAGTTATTATCGGTTGGGGCGTACCTTGTGTACGTCCGTATTTATTTAGTTTTCTTCGTAAAATATCCGGGATTGGATTTCAAGGCTTGTCAGGTTTTTACAACCCCAAAACATTTCTCTCATATTAGTAACACTATCAGTATTGAATCTGCTGACATTAAGGGTCGTAAGGTTTAAACAATTAGTAAACATATAACACATATCAGTAACCTCCGAAGTGTTTAGGTTTTTTTTTAAGCCTTTAACGGAAGTAAGATTTTTCACACCCCAAAAACCAACTATTACAACTTTTTGGTCTGTATTTTTTTAACGAATTGTCAAATCATAGTGAAATATTTTTATGGGTTTGATGATGAGGCAAAGATAATAATAAATATAAATAGTGTTTTTGTTTGTAGAAAAATCCATTATCTTTGCCATCGAAAACCAATTTCCCCTTTAATTATTCACCGCCCAGAGCAAATTAGCGTGTTCTTTTACGTTTTTGGTAGACCATGTGCGGCCAATGCGGTCGATTCGTCCTTTGTTGGTAAACGAGATAACGGGGTGTTTGAGATCGCGGATATCTTTTTCGAGGATGATGGTGATGCCTTCGATAATGCCACGGTTGGTGTTGCAGAGCATACAACCCGATTTTTTGATGTGCAACCTAATGTCTTTGATGGT
Organism: Bacteroidales bacterium; assembly: GCA_016293845.1. Taxonomy (GTDB): domain Bacteria; phylum Bacteroidota; class Bacteroidia; order Bacteroidales; family UBA3824; genus UBA3824. Next base: position 36,004 of record JAEDDH010000024.1, read on the forward strand.
GCCGCGGTTTTCTTTGATAAGTTTGAGGTTTGAACTTATGGTAATGCGGTGGTGGTTGCCTATCAATGTGCCTTGAAACTTGGTAACGCACTCTTTTGAGTTGCTCACAATGATATCGTCGGAAGCAAGCACAAAGCATTTGTCGGAATTTTCCATCTTTTGCAAATCGCCAACGCATGTGATCTTAATTGGGTTTTGCGGAGTTCCTTCGGCTTGAACGGGCGGCTTGGGCAGTTGCCAAACGGCGTAGAGGGTGGCGTTTTGTGAAAAAGTGAAGTTGGTGGCTGCGTTGTTGGCAGATGGGGTGCGAGTCCATCCAAGAAACTTTACATCCGTTACTTCGGGTTTTACCTTAGGAGCAAAACGCGCCATATCCACATTTTCTCCCTTAGCCACACGGCAGTGGTATTGAAAACCGTTGAGGTCTACCGCGCGTCCGTACACGCCTTCGAGGCAAAGGTTGAAACTTACCGTTACCGAATCCACCTTGTTTTTGGGTTTTTGAGGACGGTTGACGGGTGTATGTGGGGTAGGAGTGGGGGCAACTACCGGATTGTTGACCGTCGGTGCAGGTATAGAGGTTTCGGGTGCGGGATTATTGTCAACTACAACGTTTTCAGGCTGTTGCTGTTGAGTTTTAGTATCGCTGAAAACAATTACCGTAACCTCGTGTGCCGGCATCAGAAAAGTGCAAGTGTTGCCGATTGTACGGCTGGGGATAATCTTAACGGGCTTTTTAGAGCTGGTTTTTACCACCCTTACCGAGTCGAATTGGCACATAATGGAGAATGTTACCTCCTGATCGCGGGGGGCGTATTGGGGCAGACCGTCGATGCTGTCGGTGAGTTTTTTTGGCGACAGTGTTATGTCGTGGGGGAATTTGAGGTTGCACCCCGTAACAATAGCGCAGCATGCCAACAACAACCAATATTTGATTTTATTTTCCATTTCCGTACTTTTTGAAATATTCAAGCGATGCAGCGGCAATGGCCTCATTCATATCGCGGTCGCTCATAACGATGTCGCTAAGTGCTTGCCCGAGTTTTTTGTCGCAAGCCTTTTTGTCTTCGCCGCCCTTCGACGACAGAATATACTCGGAGTATGCGCCCGATATTTTTGTTTCGAGTTTTTCGTACTTTTGCCACGTGCGGAAGGGCAAAATCAACATCAATAGTGCCTGAATAATGCTAACAACAAAGGTTATAGCCGAAATATTGTGCAGAAATTCGGTGTATTTTTCGTTGCCTCCCCAAAACACGTTTGCAAAATTGTACGACAGGGTAAGTACAATAACAATTATGGCAAGAACGTAATAAACTGATTTCCAAAATACTTTTTGCGAAGAACAGTAATTAAATAATTCAATTGCCAAGTTTTTTTCAGATGTATTGGCTGCTAATTTCATATATAACTTTGTTATGCTCATTGTGGTATAAAGTAAGGATGTTTTTTCTTTTTTTAATTGTGGCAAGGTTGTTGCTCTTTACATTAGTTTAACGTTAGATGACACGAGTTTATTTTTTGAAATTCGTTTTAATTCTTTTTATTCGCTATAATTTTTGTTGAAATAAAAAAAGGAGCGCACGCGCTCCTTCATCGTAAAATTTTTGTCCAAATCCCCTACCTAATCTCTGGTATCACAAATTTTTCCAAAAAGCACATACCTTCGAGCACAAAGAGGGAGTGGCGGTATTCAAAAGGCATTCCGCGTTTTTGGCAGGCGTCGGCTTTTTGCCATTCGGTGTCGCAGGTGATGTAGTTTTTGAGTTCGCGAACAAGACGGTCTTTTTGACTTTCGATGGCGGCAGAATTTTTGAGAATGCCAGTGCTTCCCGGTCCTACGAATTTGCAGAAAATAGCCAAAAACTTCTCAAACTCAGGGAAATGCGTGGGGAACGAAATACCAAAATCCATCTCCGAAAGGTATTCCGACAGAGCCACATCGTCGGCATTGAGTTTTTGCGCGGTGTTGCTACCTTTGGCAAAATACTCGTAGCCCTGTTCGCCTATGAGGTCGGATGTAAGACGAATATTTTCAGCCATTTGCACCTTTTGCGGAGCGGAGAGACCTTTGGAAACCTCGCTCTTATTGTCCTTGCGAATCGAGTCGCGTTTTTCGAGGGTGATGTTTTCAGCCCCTTCGCCAAATCCAGCCTTGAAACAATTGTTGTAATATTCCGAAGCCATCTGTTTGCCCGGGTAAACGTCGAGCCAATCAAACAAGCGTCCGCCCTTGCCAAAAGGCAGCAGGTCGACGATTGAAACCTGCGAGTAGTTGTTTTCCTTGATGGTTTTGGCGGCGAGTTTTCCACTGTAAAATAGCAGCAGACCCGTGATGTAGGCGGGCACGGCAAACACCTCGGCGCACGATTGCGAAATGGCACTGTAAAAGGCTGCAAAGTCGTTGTCTTTCAGTCGGTCTAACACCGCATTGAGGTAAAACGGCGATGTGGAGGGATTGTCGATGATGTTTTTTATGTTGGCAATTTTAAACTTGCACGCCGGACTCTCGTGATATTTGTAAACGGCGGTGCGGAATTTTTCGCTCTGTTTGATTACCGACACAAACATACCTGCGGCAAGGCGTAGCGACGACTGTTTAGATAGTTTAAACGCCCTTTCTGCCCTGTCCATAGCCATCACAAGCACATCGCTGGTAGAGCCGCCCACGTCGATACCGAGCATCAAGTTTATGGTATCCAATGTAATATTGGTGAGCGAATAGTTGCACACTGCCTCTGCTTCTGTGCTCGGACGATCGCTTACCTGCACGCGGCGACCTTCTACGGGAATGTTTGCCAACTCGTTGTACATCTGTTGGTATTGCAGTTTGTCTTCTTGGGTAAACGCTCCCGGGTAGCTCCAACGCAGTTCTGACGGAATTTTCAACTCGCTGTATAGGTCGGCAAGCGCGGCAATCCAAACACTTTTGAGAAAAGATTTTTTCTTCTCCTTGCCCTCTTGGTCGCTGAGCCACTTCATATTATGATGAAGAATGCCGGCGTTGGTCTTGATGGTGCGGTCGTCCATAGAGTGGATCACAAGGTTGCTTTCAAAAATTGGCACACCTCCCGAAATCTCCTCTTGACGCATACCGTCGGGCACATATTTGCGGTCGTGGTCGTGAACCCACGATTTTATTTGACCGTTTTCTTGAATCTCATTTTGGAAAAAGAGCAACTCGTTTCGCAATGCGGTTTTTTCGTGACGAGGGTCGAGATTTTCGGCTCCCGAAAGAAAAACTCGGCGGTTTTGAAACGTAATTGGCTTAACGTCAGGCTGATTGTTTTGCGAATAACTTAGGCAACTATTGTTTGAACCAAAGTCGATGCCCACCACCACATCGTCGAAAACTGTCTCGTGGCTGAGGTCTTTGATTATGCATTCCTCGTTATATTTTTTTATAATAAGATAACCTGCCACACGGTCTTTGCCGTTTTCGCGCGAACGAATTTCTATACCTGCAAAAGGCTTGTCGGAACGGATAATTTCGTAGGGGAAATTGTCGGCTGTGGCAATCTCAACAGGGTATTTTACAATACATTGCGCATTGTTTTCGGCATTGTCGTAATGAAAGTCGGCATAAATAAGGTTGCCCTTGTCTTCGGTGAGAAACTCTCCACTGTCGAATCCGCCCACTTCGGAGTATTTTTTGTAAAACGGCAAAAACTTAACGTCGCCGCTGTTTGACGGAAATTCGTTGTAAAGGTAGTATGCAGTCCAATTTTTTGATACAAAATCGGGCCACATAATCACATTGCGCACAGCACCGGTAAACGATTTAATCTTATATTCTTTTACCACAGGGGTAAGCCTGCGACCATCTACCGAAAGATAAAGTTCCACAGCCACATTGCCGTTTGAGCGTATTACGGCGCGGAGTTCGTGACTATCTGGACCTGCTGGCGATACCAATTCACCTATTTTATTCTTAAAAATGTTTAATCCATAACTACTAAGCGGCACGGCAAAATACCACATTTTGCCAGCCTCGCCCGGGTCGAGTGCTTGCATATAATACACCACCGCCTCTGATAATGGCTGATAATCATCAGATTGCACAAACGAACAGAGATATTCGTCTTGAAGAAGAATTTTTTGCGGGTCTACTACGCGCGCTCCTTCTGATTCTGAAAACGAGAAAATTCCATTCTTATAATAAAGGTCTTGACGCACCGAAAATAGCGGGTGAAATGGGTCTTCAAAATTGAGTTCGCCATCGAGAACGCCCTCGTCAACAATGTCCACGCCCTTAGCCTTAATCTCTGCAAGCCAGCCTTTTAAGAAAACATAAAGCGACGACAGCGAAAGCGGATCTTTACGCTCGCGGTTTTGATTTATCTCTTTTTCAAAGTCGGGAATCTTGTTAAAAAAGTTGTTTACAAGCAGATAAAGTTTTTGGATATTGTCGTTGTTGAGATTGCCAAATGTGAGCGGGTCGCAGAGGCGTCCATTTCTAAACCACGGTACATCAGGCGATTCCACAAAAGCCGAATTATCTACCGACGTAAAAAATAATGTGTGCGGCGATGTGGCTCCAACGGGAACATCGTTATAATAAATTATCTGAACAAAGGGTTGCTGTTTTTTAGTGGTGTTTAATTGTTTTGGACTACACCAAAGGTCGGAATCCTCAAAAAGCATATCGCCAAACGATGATGCAATATCGTAAATATCGTTTCCTTCGTTGAGATAGAGCGGTTTGCCAATAGAAATACGGGCGGGGAAAATCGCCATCAATGCTGCCAACCCTTTCCATTCTTGAATTAGCGAATCATAAAATTTTATCAATCCGCCGGTTTTGATGTTAGCCTCCTTGCGAGTGTATTTAAATGCGTAGGCAAACACGTAAGCCCTTGCCCACGGGGTAGGAAGTCCCGAAACCATACTTGCAAGTACGTCGGCATCAAGGTTTTCGGTAATGTCGCCGGTTTCGATGCCCTGTATATAAGGTGCGGCTTGGTCAAAAAGATGCCACGCTCCTTGAACGTTTTCTTTTGCTCCTGCCGTGCTTTTTATCAATAATGCCTGTGCCATAGTGTGTTATATTTTAAATCCGTAAAGCGAATTGATGGTGTCGTACATCCGTTTTACAAGTTTTTCGATTTTGTATTGGATAGAATCGGTGTCGTGCTGTTTTACAAATTCGTCTTTAAACGAATCGAACGGCGTGCCGAAAAGTCCTGTTTTAAAGGTATATACGGCAATATCATCGTCGTCGGGACGCAACAGCCGCTTGTTGAAATCAAACTTTTTCAACTCTTTTAGGTTCGACACTCCAAACATATCGGCGTTGAACAAGAAATTGCCCAAACCACCTGCCGAACGGTGCAACTGCCTGAGCCATCCGTCGGTAATGTCGCCCTGAGGAGTTATGCCAAAGTGAAAGAGTTCAAAATATTTTTTTATGCCAGTAACTTCTTGTGGAGCAATATCTTCGTAACCCGAAATATTGTTTTTTGCCAACAATCCCGCCTGGGCCGCTGCCACAAAATCGTTGAACTCAGGATAAACCAAAAACGACAACGCTGTTAACGCTGCAAATTTACGTGCAAACTCTTCGGTGCGTTCGGGCGTTATAAAGTCTTTAAAATCAACTCGTCCCGAAGGATTGAGAGCGCGGTAGTAATACTGCACCTCGCGTTTTTGGTGGCGTATTTCGTCGATTTGCTGAATAGGCGTAGCAAAAAAGTCGAGAGCCGCAAACGCTGCCAAAAGTTCGATATAATGGCTGTCGTTTTTTTGCAATGCTCCGCCGGTAACTGTTTCATTACCCGGAGTTTTGGTTTCAAAATCGTTGGTGGGCGTGCCGAGCATATAAAATTTTTGGAAAACACTCTTTACAGTCTTGTCCTCGTTGTAAAACATCATAGCAATCTGCGAGTTGAGTGCAAAATTTTTGCTCGAAGCCACCACTTTTTGACGGCTGCGCAAACTTTCGTCGGGCGGCGTAAATTTAAAGTAAGCCGACAGCAATGTTGCCCCGAAATTGGCCTTGCTGAGTGTTTTGCCTGGGTCTAAAATATTGATAGCCGCGTTAAAAGCCTTTGGAATAACGGGAATTGACGACGCTCCTGTGCCGCCAAACACCGAACCACACACAAACACGCGTGCATCGCCGGTTTCGCCAGCATCGTAAATCATCTGAATGTATTCGGCAAGTTTTCCGTGAGGATTTTTTGTAACCTCGTCGATAATGCTGTGGTACATCAGGAGCGAACCGAGGTGCGTTTGCGCCCGGTAGCCGTGTTTGAGGTCAAACTCGCGCACCTGCGGCGACAGCAGAATGTCGGCAAGAGCCTTTTTGTCGCCATCGGCATAGGCATATTTTGTAATAGCCTCAAAACTACCGTTTTTCACGGCGTCGCTGTAATCGGGCGTAAAAGTAAAGAGGTTGATTTTTGCGCTAAAAAAAGTCTCTTGAAGAGGGTAATGGGTTTTGTTGTAGCCCTTTACCTTTAAATAGGCATCCTCCACGAGCGATTTAAGCCGTGCGAAGTTGCCATTGTCTAAGTCGGTATCGAGCGCGAGGATATTAATCTCGCAATTATCGGCCATACCCATAGCGCACGTATGCACGAACGCCTCCAAGCACCGCATCCCCGTACCACCAATGCCAATAAGAAAAAGTGTTTGCTTCATATTTGAATGTTCTTGTTAAGACCTCAAATATAGGAAACTTTTTTTGTATGGCAATGCGGAAAATGATTGTTTTTAATTTGATTCGTGTGTAATTGTCAATTTTTGGAGTTTGGGTAAAATTTCGGCGGAGTTGTTATTGTCAGGCTCAATCTCACAGCCTTTCGAGTCGGTAATCTTTGTTAATTTATAACTACCGGGAATGTTGTCAATTTGATATTCCGTGTTATCAGTTTTGATGGTTTTTAATTCGCCGTCTAATGTATAGGAAACTTCAAAAGGTGCAGTGCCCGAGATAATAATTTTCAGCGGCTCACCGTAACATACCGTTGCATTATCAAAATGGACAGACACCATGCACCCTTGATTTTCTGCCGTCCTTGGAATTCGAGGGAAATATCCATATTGCAAACAATCGGCTTGTATAATCGTCTTGGTAATGTTACCGGATTCTATGCCGTCAAGAACTTTGATAGAATCTGTTAGCAATTCATGAATGTATAATTTGCCATCAACTCCCACCGCCATCTCCCAACAATTATTGCAAACGACATCTTTGTTCTGTGATGGTAGAGCATATATTATCTCGGGATTATCAAGAACGAAGTCAAAATCTTTGCTGTACTTGAAACCTTTTAACTTATCGTCATCAATAATCAAGAAATATTTGCCGGTGGGAGAAAATGACATTGTTCCGAATCTGTTGCTCTCAAACCTATGGATAATATCGACTTCTCCATTATTTTTATTAAAAGAGAGTACATAGGCAATACCCATTGTAGTTGCTATTGTTGTGGTATTGTCTAATGAATGTTCTATATCAAAAGGTACTTGTGTTTGAAAAATAAACATGTCCAATAATAATTCTGAACTATTCCAAAGATAACATCCATCTGAGGTTAGTTTGTAGGTTTCTATTTGATTGTTACGGTATGCTACAAGAGCCATAAAGTCATCAACGCGGACAAAATCAATAAAAAAACTATAATTACCTTCTTTGTAGATAACTTCATTCTCCAAATTTCCATTTTTGTCGAATATATATACATATAATTCACCTATATATTTTGTTCCTGTTCTGAAAACGGCAGCGATACAATATCCACCTTGCGGTAGTTTACAACCAATAACATTTCGTGGATTCGGTTTTTCCTTGACAACTAAGTCTTGATGGTCAGCATTTTTTAAAACATAAGAAGCCTGAGGATTTGAATGATCCAAAAATCCGTAAAGAATTAGTTTCCCGTTTTCGTCAGAAAGTGAAACTGTATAATTAATGAGTGCGGTATTGCTATTGTTTTCATTACATATTATTGTTGCAGGGGATGTATTGAAATTAAGTATAGTTCCATCGCTAAGTAGCCAATTATTATATTCTTGTGCTTTGCTCTCTGAAAAAAGAGAAAAGACTGCGATAAAAATCGCAGTCTTTAAAAGTATTTTAATTGGTCTATTTATACAGTGGTTCAAATACATAACGGACAGAATAACCATGTTTGTTGCCTGCACCGCTGTTTATGAATGCAGAATAATTATATACTCTGTTATGATTATCTAATTGCTCAATACGCAATGGAAAATGCGAAACTTTCGTATCAGGCAATGAATTAGCAGGTTTTTCTCTTGTCCAAATATAACCTTGTCTATTTAACCGAGCATAATCGCCATTCACACTCGAATATGGTGGAATGTCTGCGTCTCTGTAACCTCCTAAAATTCGTTCGCCACGTGAATAGTCAATGTCATTATCATCGTTACTTGGACCATCTAAACCGCCTAAAAAAACATCGTAATAATATCTTGGGAACAAGCCCAAAAAGCCGGAACCATCACTGTTCATTTGGTCTTCATTATGTTTATTTATGGTATAACCGTTTTCAGGTAAATGACCTATTGCATTGCACTCGATTATGTCGCAAACATCTCTGCGCGACAACAACTTTGCTTTTACAGGCAATTTTGTGCTAATATATTTTTCGGTAGGTTTATTGGCTTTATACACAGGCATTTTCATTGATATCTTGTTTGCAAGAGCATTTGCCGCTAACCAAGTATACAATCTGCCGTATTTTTTTACGTTTGTTTCATTGTTGTCATAAGCCCAACATGAAGTATCCATTTTCACATCGAGATTGTCTATCATCACATAAAAATACTTGCCGGGTTCTGATTTTCGGTCAATTCTGAGTAGTTTATATTCGTATTTCTTATTATTATAAGTAAATCTGAGAGTGTCAATCAGTTTGTAGTCGTCTCCGTATGCTATTCGCAAATTTTCTGCCAAGGAAGAGTAATAATCTGCCTCGTCAAGAATCAGACCCTTCGTCAATTTTCTCGGACTTAGAGATAAATTCCATTCCATCTTTTTGCCATCTATTACTATCGGATTTTTTTCTAACCCTTCGGTAAAAACAGACTCGTTATTTATTGTTTCAAATTCGTTAACATCTTTCTCACACGATGAAAAAGAAAATGATGCGGCAAATAGTGCCACTATTACTATTTTAAAATTGTTTTTCATAAAAAGAGTTTTTTTGAATTTATTAAATATGCTACTTTCTAAGCGTATTGTTTTACATCCATTCTTAGAATTAGGGATTTAGTTGCTCCGTGGGCAACCTTTTTTTTTATGTATCGTAAACTCCTTTACCTCCTTTTTTAAGGATTAAACAATGGAGCGGTTAGCGGGGAAATCTTCGCAGGACTAGACCGCGCCGCTCCTCTTTTTCTTTTTGGGCAAATATATGTATTCTTAAATTAAACTAAGTTGTTTTTTGATGTTAATTTAATATTAATTGGTTTTTCTTTTTTTATTTTCTCCTTATTACTCCACCAAAAATTTCCACAGCGGCATTACTTCAATTTTTCCATATTTATCTAATATTCATATTTTGTTTAATCCATTAAACAAAATTCCCTCATTTTTATTTAATCCATTAAACAACAATACCGCGCGGCATTGCTACCGCGCGGCTGATGTCTAACTAAAAACAAAAAATTATGAATAACGTGTGATATAGATGTGTGGGTTATTTACCTAACAATTCTACGCTGCGTTTTACAAATTTGGTGAGGTCTTCGCCTTTGAGCATATTGTTGGCAAGCAGGGCAAGGTCGATCATCTGTTTTACCAACTTGTTGCCTTCGGCGTATTTGGTGAAAATTTCTTTGCGTTTTGCCTCGGCGTCGGAAATTTTCTTTTGAAGTTCCTCTTTCTTGTTTTTCTCCTCGGTGGAGATTTCCTCGTCCTTTTTGTCTTTGGTGAGCTTTTCGAGACTTTCGAGGTCAGATTTCAACGGTTTCAAATCCTTGTCGGCGGCTGCTGCGGCTTCGGCCGTTTGTGCTTTGGCATCGGCAATGAGGTTTTGAATCATCGGGTGAGTTTCGTTTACCACGAGGTTGAGGTTGTCGGGAAGGTTGTTGTAGAAACTCATTTCGGGACCGCCAATTTTGCCCATATCTTTCATACGGCGCATAAACTCGCTTTGGGTAATCATAATCGGCAGCGAATCAGCACCGAGCGAATCAAACTCTACTGTAAAGTTCTTGTTGGTGTTTTTGGGTGTCTGACTGTCGAAAATGGCTGTGAAATCCTTTTTCTCGTCGTCGGTGAGCGAAGATTTGGGAGCGTCCTCTTTGCGGATAAGTTTGTCGATAGTGTCGGAGTCAACGCGCATAAAGCGTACGTCGGTGTTTTTCTGCTCCTGTTGGTTGATAAAGTGAGCGTCGAAAGCGCTGTCGAGAATCAATACGTCGTAACCCTTGGCTTTGGCGGCCTCCACAAACGAATATTGCTCCTCCTTGTCGGTGGCGTAGAGGAATATAACGCTGTTGTTTTTGTCGGTTTGGTTCTCCTTAACGATATTCTTGTATTCGTCGAAGGTGAAATATTTGCCCTCGGTGTTTTTGTAGAGGAAGAAATTCTTAGCAAGGTCGTAGAATTTCTCGTTGGTGAGCATACCGTATTGGATAAAGAGTTTGAGGTCGTCCCATTTTTTCTCAAAATCGTCGCGGCTGTTTTTAAACAGGTCGTTGAGACGGTCTGCCACTTTTTTGGTAATGTGGGTAGAAATTTTCTTAACGTTGGCATCGCTTTGGAGATACGAGCGCGAAACGTTTAGCGGAATATCGGGCGAATCCAAAACTCCGTGCAAGAGAGTAAGAAACTCAGGCACAATACCTTCTACGCTGTCGGTAACAAATACCTGATTGCAGTAGAGTTGAATCTTGTTTTTCTGGATTTCGAGGTTTGTGCGTATTTTTGGGAAATAGAGGATACCAGTGAGGTTGAACGGATAGTCTACATTCAAGTGAATGTTGAACAACGGCTCCTCAAATGTGCTCGGATAGAGTTTTTTGTAGAAAGTTTTGTAATCCTCTTCTTTAACGTCGGCGGGTTTCTTGGTCCACAGAGGCTCGGTGTCGTTGATGATTTTGTCTTTGTCGGTGTCAACGTATTTGTCGTCTTTCCACTCTTTCTCTTTGCCAAAACCGATTGGCACGGGGAGAAACATACAGTATTTTTTGAGGAGTTCCTCAATTTTAGAATCTTCGAGGTAAGCGGTTGATTCACTGTCGATATGAAGAATAATGTCGGTTCCGCGGTCGGTTTTGTCGCACTCTTCCATAGTGTATTCGGGCGAACCGTCGCAACTCCATTTTACTGCCTTAGTATCTGGTTTCCAGCTTTTTGAGATGATTTCAACCTGTTCTGAAACCATAAAAGCCGAGTAGAAACCGAGACCAAAATGTCCGATGATAGCGTCGATGCTGTCTTTGTATTTTTCGAGGAAGTCGCCTGCGCTTGAAAATGCAATTTGGTTGATATATTGATCCACTTCTTCGGCAGTCATACCAATACCACGGTCGGAAACGGTGATGGTTTTAGCGTCTTTGTCAACCTTTACGCGCACGGTAAGGTCGCCGAGTTCGCCTTCGATTTCACCCTTTCGAGATAGAGCCTTAACCTTAGTGGTAGCGTCTACTGCGTTGGAAACCAACTCTCTAAGAAATATCTCTTGTTCAGAATAAAGAAACTTTTTGATTACGGGGAAAATGTTTTCACTCGTAACGCCAATTTTTCCTGTTGCCATTTTTTATGTCGTTTTAATGTTTTACAAAATTTTTTCCAAAACACCATTGTCAAAGTCTGTACCGAAGCGGAAAAACTGACAAAAGGGCAGATGTAGAACTGACAATACTGACAAAAGGGTGACAAAATCATTTCGGAGCGTGACATTTTTTCAGTGTTTGGTGTTGTATTTTACTAATATAATTGTTGGCAATCTCAATAATTATCTTGAAATAAAGGGAATAGTTATTGTTACATAAACGTTAAACAAACACATTATCAGTATGAAAGAAAATGCAAACAACAGCCTTAAACTGCGAATGATTCTTGTAATCATGGCTGTGCTTATTCCAATCGGCACAATAGGTATTTACAGCGTGTACAAGATCAAAGTGGTGAACGAAATGAGCGAAAGCCTCAACAATGAGCACTTGGTTGCTGAACGAATTTATTCTCAAACTGTTATCGAGGCTACAAAGGCTCTGTACGGTGTAAATTCTGTCCGCTCAAAAGACGATTTTTCTATTCTAAAAACCGTTCAGCATGTAGAGATTCCTTCCGGCAATCCTATCAAAGACGAGTATACTCAGTTTGAAACCCTTTTGAAGAGTGTAACATCACAGTCCAAGGCTCAAGATGCCGACCTTGATCGTCTTTCGCAACTTTCGCAAAATTTGAAATCTTCAGCCGAAAGTCTTGAACGCCAAAAGATTGAAGAAGAGCGAGGTATGTATAAGTGGCTTGCCGATTGGGTGATAAATTCGGTGCTTGAATTTATTGTGGGACTAATGTTTTCGTTTGCCTCAGCTTGGCTCGTTGGTTTCCTTTTTGAGCGACGTCTTGCCAAACCTATCAAAGCCGCCGAAAAACTTGCCGACGATATTTTGGCAGGCAACATCAACTCTGTGGCTCAAGACGGTGGCAACAAGGAATTTGCCGAGCTTCAGGTGGCAATGGTTTCGTTGCGCGACAAGCTTAAAACCATTATTCCTCAACTTAGATCAAACATCGAACAAATTTCTGTAGCCGCACAGTCAACAGGCATCACAGGCGAAACAATGCACCGCAGCGCACAATCACAGGCTCAAACCGCAAGCGAAGTGTCGTCGGCAGTGGAAGATATCGCCCGTAATATCCGTTCTAATTCGCAAAACGCTATATCTGCCTACCAATATTCAGAGCATACAAGCAAAAAACTCGACGAGTGCGTTTTGGCAAGCGACAATATCCAAAATGCTATGGCCGACATTGCCGAAAAACTTTCGATTATCGATGACATAGCATTCCAAACCAACATACTTGCCCTCAACGCTGCTGTAGAGGCAGCCCGTGCAGGCGACAACGGAAAGGGTTTTGCTGTGGTGGCTGCCGAAGTGCGCAAATTGGCAGAACGTTCGGCTGCAGCTGCCAAAGATATCGACGAGGTTTGTGCCAAAGGTGTACAACTTACCATCAAAACCGATGAAGTATTCCTCAAAATACTCCCCACAATTCGCGACAACGCCACAATAGTGAAAGAGATAGCCGAAACTGGTCGAGAACAATCCGCCAATATCGGCAATATAAATTCGGCAGTGGAGCGCATCAATCACGAGACTCAAGCGTTTGCCGATATTGCTGCTCAAATGGAGGCTAATGTTACCTCTGTTTATCAAAGCGTGCAGACTCTTCTGCAACAAATTAGTTACTTTAAAAACGTTTAGTGCTATGAATTTCAAGAATCTATCCTTAGGTAAAAAGATAACACTTGCCGGCGTATTGTTTTTGATGCCGATATTTATAGTGTGTATGTTTAATATCTACAAAGTGCGCACTATGCAGCAGTTATATATTTCGCTCGATGTGGCTTACCGCGCAATGTCTGAGCAGGCAGCTGAGGCTCATTCGTATTTTTTGATGGCATCGTTAGAAAGCGACCCTCAAACTGCTAAATCGTTGATAACCAAAGCAGAATCCAATATAAACAAAATCAGCGAACTTGCTCGTAATTCCGAAGTGCTTGGCACTGAGATCACCGATGAAGCTAAGTCGCTTGTTTTGACTTACGGTTCATTGTCGCGCACCTCTGCCGCTCAGCTTGCCGAACTTGCGCAACGTTTAGAGTCTGACTGCCTTACTGGTATCGAAAGCCGTGTAACCGAAGTTTGCGAGTGGGTAAAACGCTCCAACACCGAGCAGGCGATTGGTTATATACTCTGTATCGCCATTGGTCTTTTTACACTTTTAACTCTTGTGGGCAAAATTATCCGCCCCATCGACGACACCGTAAAACACACATCTACAGTTACTGGCGGCGATTTGCGTGCCACATTGTTGTCAAATGGAGCTACCGACGAGGTGGGCCGTCTGCGCAGTTCGGTGTCGCGGCTTACCAACTTTTTGCGCGATACATTCGGCTCAATAGGTTCTGAGGTAGGTAACATTGCAGAGGCATCATCGTTTTTGAAATCATCAGCCCGCGATATACGCTCTAAGGCTGTCAATATTTCAGAATCTACCAACGAAGTGGGAGCATCTATCGAAGAGTTTGCCGCATCAGTAGAACAAAACTCTCACAACTCTGTGTCGGGTGCTCAAATGGCAGATGCGGCTTTGACATCGGTTTCGGAGTGCAACAAGTCGGCTTTGCAAACAGTATCGGCAATAAACGAGATTACCGACCGTATTTCTATCATCAACTCCATAGCTTTTCAAACCAACATACTTGCCCTCAACGCCGCTGTAGAGGCATCAAGGGCGGGCGAATCGGGTAAAGGATTTGCCGTGGTGGCTTCGGATATACGCAAACTTGCCGAGCGTAGTGCATTGGCAGCCAAAGAAATCAACGCTGTGAGTGTTACAGGAAGCCAAGCTGCGCGTACAATGCAGAATGTGTTTACAAAAATACTCCCCGAGATAAGCAAGACAGCCGATTTGATACGCGAAATATCCGCATCGAGCCAAGAACAAGCCGCCACGTGTTCGAGAATCAACACCGCCGTGCAGAATTTAACCCAAGTAACCCGCAATTTTGCTGGCATAGCCGACGAAGTGGCCGAAAACAGCGCCATACTTCTCCAACGTTCCGAAGAACTCTCAGAAGCGATAAGCTATTTTACGACGGAATAAAAATGGTGAAAGAATTTTTGTGTAAGATTATTTTGTGGACAAAATTTTTTATACCTTTGCACCACAAATTTAAAACTGCAAAATGTCAAACCATCAACATTATTCAGGTCTCACCGACGCTCAGGTGGTTGAGAGCCGTAGATTGAACGGCGAAAATATTCTTAACCCGCCCAAGAAAGAATCATTTTGGGACGTTCTCAAAAAAGTGTTAAAACATTGGATTCCAATTGCTATGGCTGTGCTTACCGTGGGTGCAGTGGTGGTGGCGGCGTTTTTGGGTGGACATTGGGCTATGCCTACCGTTATGGTTGTTTCGTGGCTGCTGATTGTGGTGGTGGGCGTGTTTGGAGGTTTCAACGACCCTCTTTTCAAAATTTTGATTACCGCCTTTATACTCTCAATTGGCATTGCTATTTACGAATTTGAGATAGAAAACGCCAGTATATCAACATTTTTTGAACCTGTGGGCATCATAGTGGCACTGCTGCTTGCCTCAGGCGTGGCGTATCTGTTGGAAAAGAAAAACGAAAAAACTTTTCAATCGCTCAACCAAGTAAACGACGATACCCTTGTTAAAACCATAAGAAACAACAATGTATGCCAAATTCCTCGCCGCGAAGTTGTGGTGGGCGACATAGTGATTTTGGAACAAGGTGAGGAAATCCCTGCCGACTGTCAATTGCTTGAAAGCCTTAATCTTATAGTAAACGAATCGTCGCTAACTGGCGAAATGCAAGCCAACAAGTTTGCCGACCAATCTAAAAACGACCCCGAAGCCCCGTACCCGTCGTATCAAATTATGAAAGGTACCACCATTATTGAGGGCTACTGCACCGCCGAGGTGTTTCGCGTGGGCGACAAAACCGAAAGTGGCAAGGTGTTTAAAGCCGCGCAGGTGGACGAGGGCGACCCCACTCCGCTGAGCGAAAAACTCGACGCGCTTGCCGACAAAATCACAAAGGCAAGTTATTTTGTGGCAGGTTTGATTATTGTGGGTCGCTTGGTAACGTATTACTTCACTATTGACGGCGGTTTTGACTGGCTTGATTTGCTATCGTATATACTTAATACAGTGATGATTGCCGTTACGCTGATAGTGGTGGCAGTGCCTGAGGGTCTGCCTATGAGCGTTACTCTTTCGTTGGCGTTCAGTATGAAAAAACTGATGAACGAAAACACTCTGCCCCGCACAATGCACGCTTGCGAAACTATGGGTGCGGCGTCGGTAATTTGCACCGACAAAACGGGTACCCTTACGCAAAACAAAATGCAGGTAGCGGATATGCAACTTTCTGATATTGAGGAAAATCTGCTTGCCGAAATGATTGCTGTAAACTCTACCGCAAACCTTGATTTGTCGAGCCCCACCAACCTCAAACCTATTGGTAATCCCACCGAGGGCGCATTGCTGCTTTGGCTTGCCGAAAAACAATTCAACTATCAGACTATCAGAGAGAATACCGACATCATCGACCGTTTGCCGTTCTCTACCGAAAACAAATATATGGCCACCATTGTAAAATCGCAAGTCCTTGGCAAACAGGTACTTTATCTAAAAGGTGCACCAGAAATTGTGCTTGGTTTTTCGGATTTGACCGAAAGCAAGAAAGACGAATATTTGCAAAAACTGTCGGAGTTTCAGAGCCGTGCATTCCGCACATTAGCATTGGCTTACAAAGAGTTAGACGATAACGAAACCGCATTTGAAAACGGAAAACTCAATATCCAAAACCTCCATTTTGCAGGCATTTTTGCCATTTCCGACCCAATACGTGTTGACGTGGCAGATGCTATAAAATCTTGCACATCGGCGGGAATACAAGTAAAAATTGTAACCGGAGACACATCATTGACAGCCAAAGAGATAGGTCGTCAGATAGGACTTTTAAACGATACCGACAGCGACCAAGCCATCTTAACGGGAACAGAGTTTGCCGCAATGAACGACGAAGAAATCACCGCAAAACTGTCAACATTGAAGATTCTATCACGTGCACGTCCGCACGACAAGGAACGACTTGTAAAACTCTTAAAACGAGCCGGTTATGTAGTAGCAGCAACAGGCGACGGCACCAACGACGCTCCTGCCCTCAATGCCTCTGATGTGGGTCTTTCGATGGGCGATGGCACTTCGGTGGCCAAAGAATCATCGGATATGACCATTCAAGATAATTCGTTTGCCACCATTAGCAACGCTGTAATGTGGGGACGTTCGCTCTACAAAAACATTCAGCGGTTTATAATGTTTCAAATGACTATCAACGTGGTGGCGTGCCTAATAGTGCTTATCGGTGCGTTTATTGGCACACAGTCGCCGCTAACGGTTACGCAGATGCTGTGGGTCAACCTTATTATGGACACATTTGCTGCCATTGCTCTTGCATCGCTGCCGCCATCGTCAGACGTTATGAAAGAGAAACCTCGAAAGATAACAGATTTTATCATCTCCAAATCTATGAGGCGTAGTATTTTTGGCGTGGGACTCCTCTTTACCGCTATTTTGCTTGGTATTCTTACAATTATGCAACGCGCCGACATCACTTGTATGGCCGATTTTTTGAGTTTCAATTACGGAGCCTACAACGGTTTGAGCGATTACGAACTGAGCCTGTTTTTCACCATTTTTGTGATGCTGCAATTTTGGAATATGTTTAATGCCAAGGCCTTTATGACAGGCAAATCGGCATTCCACTATCTCAAAAACAGCAGAGGTTTCTTACTAATTTCGGCAGTGATTTTTATAGGTCAGATACTTATAGTGGAAATCGGCGGACAGATGTTTAACGTTACCCATCTTGCTATAAATGATTGGATTACCATCATTTTGGCTACTATGCCTGTGATGATTGTGGGTGAAATCAAGCGCAAATTTGCATAAGTAAATGCATTATTTTTTACTTTTTTAATATTATTTTACATATTTTTGCGTTTAATTTTGCATCGGAAATCATAATCGAAAACACGTTATGGGACTTTTATTAAAAATACATCCTGACACACCGCCTTTGCGCTTGATTCTCAAAGCGGTAGAGATTCTCCAAGACGATGGGGTGATTATCTATCCCACCGACTCAGTGTATGCCCTTGGGTGCAGTATGAACAGCAAAAAAGCCCTCGAACGTCTTGCCCGTTTCAAAGGCATAAAATTAGATAAGGCGTGGTTTTCGTTTATTTGCAAAGATTTGGCTGACATTTCGGAATACACTATGCCGTTGGATACCAAGGTTTTCAAACTTTTGAAAAAGAACACTCCTGGTCCGTTTACCTTTATTTTGCCAGCAAGCAAAAAAATTCCGCGCATTTTTGATAATTCGCGCAAAACGGTGGGTCTGCGTATTCCCGACAGCCAAATACTCCACGATATTGTTGAAAATCTCGGCAATCCACTCTTAACCACATCTATCGTGGACGACGACGACGGGATTGTTGAATACATAACCGACCCCGAACTTATTTGGGATCGCTACAAAAACTCTGTTGACCTCATTATCGACGGCGGCTACGGCAACAACGACCCCACTGCCGTTATCAACTGCATAGGCTCTGAAATTGAGGTTATCCGCGAGGGAATCAAGGAGTTGGAGTGGTAAATCTTAACGAATTTTGATTTTGCAATCGGCAGTAACGTTTTGCGTAACCTTTGGCAAACCCGTGCAGACTATGTGCGAGCGTTCTTTGGCGTTGAGCACCAGTGTGGTGGTGGCTTTAAAAAACGCATCCGAACGTCCTGCGGCATCTATCTTGGCATCGCGACTTTCGTAGCCAATACCTTCAAAACGGCTTTCTCCCGAAATATTGAGCATAAACACACCCGTTTTGCCTGAGGCGTTGAGCCGCGATTTATTGGTGAGGGTAATGTCTGATACATCGGAAGTTACATTATAAATGCGTGTCACCGACGAATCGGCAACAATTTTAAGTTTTTGAATTTTTCCCGAAATATCCGCACCGCTGTTTTTGGTGAGATTGGCCGAGAGAGTTTCGCACGAAATTGTGCCTTCAAAATCGCTGCTGTCGTCGGCTCTTAGACCAAAAGATTTAAGAGTGTTAGGGTCGGAATATTTTACAAAGGCGTTTCCGCTAATAGTAATTCGCTCAATGGGTTGCGCCGTGGTTATAACAATTTCTTGGTCAATTATAGCCTTGTGGATATTGGCAGGTCCGGGGGTAAAATTCAACTGCGCCCGTCCGTTTTGATAAACAGAAAGCACACCAGCCTTTACCTTTACTACAAGACTTTTGTGTCCATCGTCATCGGCAGTTACCTTGATAGAATTTTCCTTTCCGCGCACTACCGTAACTTTAAGCATATCCGCCACAATAATTTTCTCAAAAATCGGCAATGATTTTTCCTTAATAGTAATCTTTGGCTGTGCGTTAACCGTCACGACGGACAGCAACAGAAGTATTGAAAAAATGATTTTGGACATAATAATATGCAACCTATAACAATTGTTTTTCATGTTCATGGGCAAAGGTAATGGTTTGGTTTTTATTCTCCAAATTTAATTTTTTCTTTTAACAACATTGAATTATTAATTGATACGGTTAACGATTAATAATACAGATAATAGTTTGAAATACGTGTAGTTGGCAGAAACTCTTTATTGATATAGTTCTTGTGGATTGTGATTTTGTGGTTTTCGTCACGGTCTATCTTAAAGAAAAAGAACCGAGTGTCGCTATAACGGTAGTCTACACTGATACAATAATCATATTGTTGGTAAATGTTGTCGATGTTTTTTGAAAAGTTTTGACATATAGTTCAAATTCTGTTTTTGGATAGATTGCAGATATTTTGAGTAATAATATCGAACCCAAGAATCAAACGGCTTATCTTCGTTTCTAAATCTTAACTCTTCCTTATTTGATAAATGTGTTTTTTAATCAACAATATAATCCTTTAACTTTGAATCATAACGACCTTGCCAATACAATATGCCATACGAGCGGCACACATATCTAAACCCAATAACAATAGCGTTAAGTGAATTTGGAACACTTAACTCACCGCCGTTTTACCACAAAATAACGACACTATTGGTTTATGCAACAAGATATTAGCAATAACATAATATTTAATATAATGAGCCGTTTTTTCATTTTGCATTCAACTATTGATATTTACGCTACAAATATTATGATTGTTTTCCGCTGTTACAAAACAGAAATGGCATATTGTCATCGGTTTTGATAATAAAACCGTGGGCGAGGAGCGGAGTATAAGAATTACAACTTTTCGATTTCGTCAATGGAAAGTTGGGTGATTTTGGAAATTAAATTGATATCAAAACCTTCGGCTTTCATACGCTTGGCGGTTTCAAGTTTTTCGGACTGTGCACCTTCTGCTCTGCCTTTTGCCATTCCTTGTGCAATACCTTGTTCCATTCCCTCCATAATGCCTTCGATGCGGCTGGAAT
>JAEDDH010000069.1 GCA_016293845.1 Bacteroidales bacterium
AACTATTAGCAGAACGTCTTGGATATAAGTTTATAGAAAAAAATTTGCGTTTCTTGTTTGATGACGACGATAGTTTTGACAACTATTTTAGAATCCGTGATAAAGTAAATGCTAATCCCGATAGGTTATTTACTTCGTGGTTTTACGGGCTCGGTAATATTTACCTTTACACTATGTTCAAGGATGAAAATATTATCACCGACAGGCATTTCCTTTCCAACTATGCTTGGAGTGGAACGGACGATAATACCGAAGTTTATGATTTGCTTGTAAAAAAACTTGGATTCCCTGATTTAACGGTTATTTTATATGCTGATGAAACGGCTATCTTTAACCGTTTAAGAAGTCGTGACGAGAACGATAGCGACCTTGATAAAGTAAAAAAAGCAAAAGCAAAGTACGAGAAAATGGTTTTCTTTTGCGAAAAATACAAAATGCCGTATATGGTGGTAGATACAAGCAATCTTACCCCCGATCAAACAGTAGAACTCATTATGAAACGTATAGAAGGTAGAGCATAAATGGCTATTAGTATGGATATGAAATACACCGCTTTATATTGGGCACTTCGTTTTGTGGAAAACGAACTTGACGTTCACGTTAAAGAGTATAGCGGTTATAAAATTATCATTGATGCCGAAAAACAAATGGTAAACTACGGCGATAAAATCAAAGTGCTTGGCGAAGAGTTGAACTTGTTGAAAAGACACAAAGATTTTGTTATTTTAGAGTGTGTTGATAGGTTATTGCTTAAAGGGTATAAGCCTACAGATATCGTTTTAGACGGTAGAGAAAATTGTCCTGATATTGTTCTTAATGGTAATATTGATATTTACTGTGAACAATGGGGAAAAGACTATTTGTCGGCAATAAAAACTTTTAAGCCCGACAAGAACAACTCAATATTATATACGTCAAGACTCGTTAGTGGGCTTTTGGAATATAAAAACATTATCAAAGTAGATAACGACGTGTATAATTACGGTTTATTTGAGCCAAACGTTCCTTTATATTCAATAATTCCGCAAAAAGCGAAAGAAGTCGTTATTGAGCAAACGGCAGATATTGAAGATTACGAGATTTTTGAAGATGAACTTATAACGTATAAGGGGAAATCAAAAGTAGTAAAAGTTCCCGATGGAATTACTACTATCGGTGCGAGTGCGTTTTGGAATAATACTTTTGTAGAAGAAATTATTTTGCCGAAGTCATTAAAAAGGCTTGGGGGAGATTGCTTTTACTACTGCACAAACCTTAAAAAAGTTAATATTCCAAGTGAAGTTTGGATTATGGGTAATAACCCTTTTGCAGGATGCCCAAGTCTTGAAATTATAAATGAAAGCCCGTATTTTGTTTTAGAAAACGGTGTTTTATATAATCAAGATAAAACCAATTTAATTCACTATACGATAAGCAAAACGGATAAAGAATTTATCGTGCCCAATGGTGTTACGTGTCTTGGTAAGCATTGTTTCTTTGCTTGCGATAATTTAGAAAAAATTGTTGTGTCCGAAAGCGTTATTCGTTTTGAGAATAATCCGTTTTCAGGATGTACGAAACTTGAAGTGGAAGACCATAGCCCATACTATCATTTTGAAAATGGGGTTATTTATAACAAATTCAAAACGACGATTATCGGCTGTTTGAACGGCAGTAAAATTGATAGGCTTGTAATTCCCGAAACGGTTACCCTTATTAGTCGAAATTCCTTTTGGAATTGTAAGGGTGTAAAGAATATCGTAATCACAAAAAACGTTGATAGAATCGGATATAATCCGTTTGCGGGAGCAGAAAATCTTCTTTTAGAGAGTGAAAGTTCATTGTTCCTAGCCGAAAACGGTATAATTTACGACCAAAATAAAACGCATATGCTTTGCGCTACAAACCGTGCGGTAGGTAAAACGTTCAAAGTTCCCGATAGTGTAACTCACATAAATCGTGGCGTATTTAGTGGTTGTAAAGATTTGGAGCAAATTGACTTTAACGGTGTTACCTATATTGATAAAAGTTCTTTTACAAACTGCACGTCGCTAAAAGAAATCTACATACCTGATAGCGTTACGTATGTAGGGGAATGGGTGTTCTCTTATTGTAAAAACTTAAAAAAGATAAGCATCAACAAAAATACGTTTGTAGATAAAAATGCTTTTAACGAGTGCCCGGCAGAAATTATTTGGAGAGATTAAATTGAAAAATATTATTATTGAAAGTGATAACTTAATAGCAATGCAAAATTTGTTGCCTGCATACGAAGGGAAAATCGACGTTATGCCGATTGATCCACCTTACAATACCGAGATAGATTATATCGAGTATAAGGACGGAAACTACGATAACGGTTGGGGAAACTTTATGCAAGCACGTTTAGAAGTAGCATATAAATTGCTATCTAAAAACGGTGTTATGTTTATTCATATAGACGAAAACGAATTACTTTCACTTACGATGCTTTGTGGTAAGATATTCGGTGCGAAAAATATTCTTACTATGGTTTGGAAAAAGACAAATGAAAGATTTGACAAAAACCGTAAAGAGAAACCTTTAGAAAGTGGTATTCGTAGAACGCACGAATACGTTTTGCTTTGTTTTAAGGATAGAGAAAATACGACTTTGAACCCTATAAAACAACCCGTTTGGAACGGCAAAGAGTACGAAGAAAAAGTAAAACCACTTGAAACGATTATTGACGATTTGGGAACGACTTCTTCGGCAAAAGATGAAATTGCTTGTCTTTTAGGGGATAGAGCCATTTTCTCAACGCCAAAGCCTGTAAAACTTATTAAAGAGTTTGTTAGAGCGGGAAGCAATAAAAATTGTATTATTCTCGACTTTTTTGCAGGTAGTGGAACAACGGGACACGCTGTTATGGATTTGAACAAGGAAGACGGCGGCAAAAGAAGGTTTATTCTTATAACGAATAATGAAAGCAATATTTGTAGAAAGGTTACAATTCCGAGAATTCAAAAAGCGATTGAGAAGTTTGAATATAAAGAAGATTTAGAATTAGTATTGTCGGAGTAACGTTATGGCGATAAAAGAAATCAATGTTGAAAACGGTTTTACTAGCGATGACGCAATCGCTTACGTAAAACAAGTTATATCTTACAGTAAAAAGACTTGCATTTACATTATTCACGGCTACGGCAGTAGCG
>JAEDDH010000070.1 GCA_016293845.1 Bacteroidales bacterium
CTAGGGCGAACTGCGGTTCGCCCGCCGCTATCGCGGCATATATATATTTCTTTTTTGGTATTCTCTATCCTAGTTTGCTAGTCGCCGTACTATTGTGTCCTACTATAAGTTTGTGATCGTTGTATCCACAAGGAAAAGGGGAAACATTGTTATTCCTTGTAAGCTTGATATAGTTTGGTAACTTGGCATTGGTTATGTTATGGTGAGGACTACTATCTTTGTGACTCATTCCTACTTTTGTGATAGGAACAAAGTTTGTGGGGTTGTAGCCAACACACAAAGGGGAAGTGTATTGTTTTTCGTAACACTCTTCATACCGTGAGTCTTGCGTATTTCCTATATTGGTTACATCTGTAACTGTATTGGTAACATTAGCAGTAGTGGTAACTTCGGCAGTAGCAACATCATTAGTGGCAACAACATCGTTGGCGACAGCATCAACAATAGCGGAAGTAACATCATTAGCGATAGCAACCTCAGCAGCATCGTTAAATACCTCTTCCATAGTACCTGCAAACTTGCGAGACTCTTCCTTGGCAACGCATATATAGTGTAAGGTGGATTCGATACTCTTGTGTCCAAGCATCTTCTGCAATACATATATAGCGTTAGGGTTGGACTTGTTATTCTCGTACCATATGCGGGAGAACGTCTTACGCATAGTGTGGCTGCCCACATTGTAAGGTATGCCGGCATCAGCAGCAGCCCTCTTGATTACACGGTATAACCTGTCCTCAGCAACAGCAGCAGTGCCAGCCTTATCCTTGTTGGCTAACCACATATCAAGGTCGGACACGCACAAATGCTCAGGGTTCTTGCCAATGCTCCGCAACCAATCCAGCACAGCCTGATAGCACACCTTGTTGAAGTTGACGTGCACCACCCCGTGCGTTTTTTTCATCACCGTATCCAGACCAAGCCGAAATGTTCCATCAGTGCAAACTATATCCCCCAGACGAAGGCGCACAAGATCGGACACACGCAAGCCCGTGCAAATACCCAGCACGATAAGCATACGATTCCGCACACCCTGCCAAGCATATCTGGCATTGTCGCACACCTTGGCACACAGCGACTGCACGTCCTCCTTGCAGTACAGAGGGTTTATCTGGCGATTGTGTAACTCCACTTCGCACACAGCATCGGCATCAGGCATACGCAAACCCACGTATTCCTTGGCATTAGCGTCGCTGCAAAACGAATCCAAAGCAGGGGAGAACGAAGTGGAATCGCTGGCAAACTGACGAGAACGAGCCAAATCTAAACAAGAACTCAGGGAAATAGCCATAGAAAAAATCCTCCTTAATCGTTAATAGGTGGAAACCTCGGCAAATACCGAAGCTTTATGTTATACCTATTATAGCATTAAAGAGGAACAGTTGTCAAGTACAAAACACTATTTAATTGTTAAAATTCCGTGAACGTGGGAAGGGGGAAGGAGGAAGAGAAGAAAGGGGAGAGTAGAGAGGAAAAGACCGACTTTACCTTTTCCGGCTGGTAGAAATACCGATAGAAGTGTAAATACACCCCGTCAATACCGATTTCGGTAAAAAGTCGGTCTCTAGACTGACTAACAGTCATTTTACAGTATTTGACAGCAAATATGAATTATTTGTTACTGTACTAAAAAACGTATGTTCCCGCCGAAAATATACGAAAAAACACAAAATGCAGTTTGTTCATCTATATTATAAACTATTTCCACATAACTTCCAACTATTTCCAAACAGATAGACAAACAGTGAAATACGGTAAACATTCATAGTAAAATCAATGAATAAACTATGAAATACACCCGATTTTTATACGAAATATCGTGCAAAAAATCATAAAAATTCGTATATGTTCACAAAAATTCAATGTAAATTTTTACCATGAGCTACCAAAAAATGCCAAAAATCGTTGTGTTTTTGCATAATTGTCAACCGCATTTTTGCAGCGTCAATTGTGCAATGTTAACAAAAAATCGGGGTTTTGGGGTAAAAGTACAAAAAAGCTATTGACAAATGCTTGACTATGCCGTATAATAGGCACTGTCGATAGGCGATAAACGCCCGACGATAAAATCAAATGAAATGAGGTGAAAACACAATACACAACAGAGACCCGCCGAATAAGGCATTATGCAACGGGTAGCAAGTAGTATCAATGATATTCAGAGTATTATCTGCGGTATGAATACCCGTTGCAATAGTATCTTGAAAATTGAATAATATGCAAGTGTGTTTTTCATAAGGGTATGCCCAAACTATGCGCTAAAACTGCGCAAATTTTAGAAAAGAGGTATATTTATTATGAGTAAAAAGGCTATAACTATGACTGAAAACGAAAAGAGTATTTTTCACACTTATTTCTGTAATGGCGGTAACACTAAAGACTGCAATATTATTTCAGATTTAAAAGATATTGATAGTCTTATAGAGCTGAAAACAATGTGCGTTTATCGTGCATTCTGCGCCTACAATACCGCTATTACGAACAATCCCGAAAAGCTTGCAAATGCCGAAACTATGCGCAAAAAGTATGAGACTGCGGTAACAGATTTAGTTAAATACTGCGGTATTAATGACAAAAAAGCATTTTACGCACTTTTTGCGCAGTGCTGCTATAAGGTCTCGACAATAGGTAAAGGGGACGATAAGTCTAATTTTAAACGTATTCCGTTTGAATTTAAGACTGTTTTAACCCGTGTTATAAACCTTATATCAACTATGCTTTTCGATAACATTGATAATACTCTGACTGCATTTGAGACGTATGTGTTAAACAAAAAGACAACTGCGAAAAGTGCATATTTAAGTGTAAATTCCGCTCTTGACAAACACGAAAAAGAAGTTGCGGAATTTAAGAAAACGTGTACATTTTTCGGCATACCCGAAGAAGATGAAAAGCGAATTGCTAAAATGAATGAGTATTCCACAAAATGCAAAAAGCTGACTGAAAAGCGGGATAAATTCAAAAAAGCTTATGACGATATCTGCGAAAAGTCAATTGAAGTTTGGGAGACTGAATTTTTAAAAGAGTATGATGTTGATAACATCTTCTAACAGTTGACCTTAGCACAGGCATTCCGTAAAAACCAACAGCATACCCTTATGAAAAACACACTAAACAAAAATCAAGAAAACCCCCAAAATGGG
>JAEDDH010000071.1 GCA_016293845.1 Bacteroidales bacterium
GGTCGCCGCCAAATCAGACAGAGAGCCTTGCAGAAATGTGAGGCTCTCTTTTTTTAATTCATCGGATTGTTAAATGTAAAATGATGGAGATGAAGAAAAAGATATGAGTGATTATGGCATTGTTTGTCGGCTTTATGTTCGTCTCGTGTAATGATGAAGATTATGGTATTTTAGAGCATAAGAAAAATGGGGTAGTAGATTTGTATGCTACCTATTCTTATTTGGGAGAAATCCATAATGATTTTCTGACGAATGTTGCCGGAGATGCTGCCGGAGCTATAGTTGGTGCTGTTGGCAGTGCCGTAGCTTCTGCTGTAACCGGAGATAAAATTACCGGTAAATCAGTAGGTAAATCCGCTGTATCTGGGGCACTGGTTGCTTCAACTGGTGCTGTTAATAAGGTTGCGAATGTGTTGAGTAAACTATTTAGATGATATATCATCATGAGAGAACGATTTAATGTAAATAAGATTGAGGTTGTTGTGGCGATTAGCTTTTTGATAGTTGGCATTCTTCTGTACGTTTTGACGGATAATTTCTTGGGTTTAGGATGGTTGTGTTGCCTTATATGTATAGTTTATTTTTTTGTCGATGTCCCTTTCAGCCGGTATTACCACAAAAAGTTACAAAAACAGAGAAAAGCTAAAGAGAAGTAGAAGCCTTGTTTGCTCAGATTAAAATAATTGTGGGATTTTACATCATTCGGGTAAAGCAATCACGCAAACCCAAATTGTAAAACCCCACGACATTAAACGAATGCTTCCTGGAAAGTATTACATATCCGCTTTCTTAATGAAATAAGTAATTGCGAGCCATATCAAAAGCATAATTCCGTTTATCAGAATGTAGATTGGTGAACCGAATTGCACAAAGGTAAAAATAGCATTGCTGATAATACCTAATGCAAGGAATGTGCCTGACAAGAAACGTATATTTGTTGTTGTGCGTTTGCTTTCAAAGGATACACTCATGGTGAATATCAATGTAGTTGCACAATACACAAAACTGCCTATGCACAATAAGATTTGATTATCGCTTTTGCACCAACTATACAGACAATAAGCTACTATTGCACTTATTGCCAAAGCAATGATTGTTGTAATTCCATTTACTTTCATAAGGCTACATATTTTGAGGTGGCATTTGAGGAGGTGGAGGTGGCACGCTGCCAAATAGAGGAGCGAGTTCGGCTATGTTGCCTGCCATATCCCAGTTTGCCATTCCTTGTTTCCAAACATACGAATTTTGTGTAAGCTGTCCGCTTTGCACCATTTGTTGTAATTGTTGCATATTGTAAGGACCAAACGATTGTCCGTTTACCGATACATTGTACTGAACAACAGGTGGCGGAGGTGTTTGCGGCATTGGTTGCGTGGGAGCAGGTTGAGACATTTGTCCCAAAGGGTTTTGAATTTGATTGTTCATCTGATTCATCATGCCTGTCATTTGTCCTGCCATGGCACCGCCCATAGCCATTCCCATCATCATGCCGGCAGGGTTGAAGCTCTCGCCGCCTCCGCTCACTCCGCTCGGCATTTTGCCCATACTTTCGGCAGCAATCTTCATTACTTCGGTCTGTTGATTGATGGCGTGAGCCTGAATAAATTGTTGTTCTGTACCCAAATGACCGCGTCGCTCATAAATATCGGTGTCAATCTGAGCTCGTTTTCCGATTTGTTCAGCTTGGATTTTCTGTTGTTCCTTGGTAACATGGATAAAGTCCTTATAATCTTCACTTTCTTTGTCAATTTCTATTGTCGAAAGGTCAAAACGTTTGAGCGTAACACCAAAATCTTCAGAAAAATGAGGTGTCAGTTTTGCTTGAATAAGGTCGCTTATCTCTGCAATCTTTCTTTCTATTTGCAAAACAGAAATACCACTTTCGATAGGATAGTTGGTAACATACTCTTTGACCAACTTTTTGAGGTCATCACTTATTTGGTTGCTAAATCTTTCAAGACTGAAATCGACCAATCTGTTGAGCTTTATAAACTGCTTCACGTCCGACAGGGTAAAAGTAATCTGTCCTCTTGCTGTCACCGGAACTGTGAAATCAACAAATCGAGGGTCTGCCACGTCAAAGTATGGTACGCCAAACTTTATCTGATTGTTGCCCTGCAAATTGAAGAAATAAACTTCGGCAGGAAAAGGCGAAGAGCCTCCAAATGCTGCTCCCACAATGCTTGAAAGCACCGGAAAGTTGGCAGTCTTTATCGTATCTTCATACGGACCTGTGATAAAATCCTGCAAGCTCTGGTCTTTCTGCTTGTAAACAAAGACACACATCTCTCCGTCTTTGACGTGCAGAGTGCTACCATATCGAATGGAGTTTTCTTTTGAAGTAGAGTTTAACTCTTGGTTGGCAGGACGCCATTTCCAAACAAGATAATCTTGTTTGGTCGCAGCGGATAACATCCATCAAACCGCCGTTCTTTCTATTAAATAGTCCCATAATTATTACTTGTTTCTGTTTTTATACCAAACATAGTGATCGAACAGTCTTCGTCTTTGCGGTTCTGTTGCCGCAGTGATGCCATACTCGTCCAACAAATCACCAATATATTGGTTGAATGTTTCATAATTGAAGTTCTTTCTCCATTTTGAAGCAGGGAGCTTTTCGGTTGCGTACTCAGGTAAATGTTTTTTCACAACACTATCATAGATTGAGTAATCATCTCTGTTGTATAAAAAAGTATTGTGATAACAACAATACTTTGAAGCAAAAGAGAATAGTTTGACATGACATTCTTTAATAATATCAGACACCAACGATACATCACCTTTTGCAACTCTCGCATCAAAATCTATGCTTGTGATGATTTTTGCGAGAGTGTACAAGTTGATTTTGTTTTTATAAAGACGCAAGTTGGTTGAGTTAGTGAAGTCTATGACAGCAATTTTGCACGCAACATCTTCAATGGTTTTATTATTAGGATATTTTTTCAGAACATCTTCAATTAACCGATATTCTTTTCCGTATTTATCGTCGGAGAGAACATCATTATGAACTTCATGCAAGTCTTTCGATGCTAATACTATATTATTCATCTATTTCACGATTTATTTTGTTGTTTGT
>JAEDDH010000072.1 GCA_016293845.1 Bacteroidales bacterium
AGCACCTACCGCAAAAGCAGCGAGGATTTCAAGCAGGCATTTAACTCCTATCGAACGAAATACGCCTTACAGGCATAAAAAAACGCTCCCGAATGAGGCGTACAGTTAAGGACAGTACGGTAATACAAAAATAACACAAAAAACGCCGCCACGAGAGTGTCGGCGTTTTTTGTGCTTAAATCATTTACTTGTTGCCTTTGGCTCGATTGTGGGTTTTGCAGAGCATTTGGCAGTTGTTTATATTGGTAGCACCGCCCTTGCTCCACGCAGTTACGTGGTCGGCGTCCATTTCGGTTATTTTCCAAATGCGATTTTTGTTGTTATCGCTACCCATAGCACACAGAGGGCAGTTTGAAATATTTTCAGCCTTTGCCTTGTTGGTCTGTTGAGTGTAAACTGTCTTTTTGGTCGGCTCGTCAAACACGCGGATATTTAAAAGCTTGTTATCGGTGCAACCGCCGAGAATATACTCATAAACGCCCTTTTTATCCTTAACGTAAAAGTCGGCGTATAATTCGCGCAGTTTTGCCGAAACCTCGTCGGGTGCATAGGCGTTATGGTGGTAACGCTCGTAAAACTCACCCCACGGCAGACCTTTCATTTCGCTTTCAAGGTCAATAAACACGCTTGAAACCCAATCAATAACGCTTGTGAAATATGCCTTAAGTTCGGTGATGTTGTTGTCGTAACGGTGGCGGCTCATATAGTCGTCAATGTTGCCTTTGCTCACCCATTCAAGCGCAGTCCTCAAGTAGTCCTGACGGATAACGTTGCCCGAAACATAGGCACTCCACTTTTGAATGTTGGCGTTTTGGCTGTTTGAAAATTCCTCTTTTGCCTTTGTTACGAACGGGCCTGAATGGATTGCGTTTGACAGCTCTTGTTCGTTAAGAGGCACACCTGCGATATTTATGGTCTTAAACCATTCCTTAATTTCGCTTTCCGTTCCCTCGCAGATATAGATTGTCAGTTTTGTCTGCATAATCTTGTCCTGCAGGTCGGTTGGCAGACCCACAAAATAGCGCGGTATGTCGTTATCGTCTTTGATTGCAAACTTGCCTGTAACGTAACGCCCGAAGCTCGTTATACGCTGTTGACCGTCAAGCACCTCATATTTGTCCTCTGCGACTTTGGTAAAATAGATCAGTCCCAAAGGGTAACCTTTGAGCAACGAATCAATGACCGCAACATCGCGTTTGCCGTCAGCGTAAATATAATTTCGCTGATATTCGGGCTGTATTGTCAGTTTGCCTGAAAGTCCAAAAAGTCCTTTACCCTCAAACTCATTATATACAAAACCTTTGCAAATATCGGCGACTGTTATGTCGGTTTTTAGGGTTGTAATCATTCCTGCACCCTCTTTCTGATTAAAATTCTAGGATAAATACTTATCAAATATCCGTCAGCATTATCTGCTGTATAGTAAACTGTGTCGGTTGGAATTTCCTTTACTAAAATAGCGGCTCTCGTATTCACTTTGCTACCGCCTTGTGTAGTTCCGTTTTTGTTATGTTGAATTGCATTTTGATATAAGGTAGTCATTTCATAGTCAACGGTGTTGCCGAGTGTTATGCCTAAAATTTCAAATTGTTCAGGGCAGTATTTTTCCAAGAAAGTAACAGGCACACCCATTATGCCGTCATAATCACAGGGGATTGCATCAGTAAACGGCACTTCGATAGCATCGTAATTATCAAATTTCGGGTATCCCTGCTCTTTAACCTCTTTGTGTTTGCTGAATTTAAGGTTATCAGCCATAGTCATTAGTTGCAACGGCTCGTGTCGTCTGCCGTGTTCGATATTGGTAAACCAAACTGACGATACATTTTTCATATTTACGCCGTCAATAACCCTGTCAACGTCGTCGGGGTTTTTGGTTTCAAACCACATTCCACCGCCCCAACCTGTTTTTCCTGACCACATTTTATTTTGCATAATTAAGGGAAAAACCTCTTTAAAAGTTACGCTGTTTTTATTGCCGATTATAATAAATTTCTTTTCTTTTTCAAAAATCCAATCTATAAAATCGCGGTAAAGTGAAAAAGGCGGATTTGTGATTATAATGTCAGCCTCGTCGCGCAGAGCCTTAACCTCGTCGCTACGAAAATCACCGTCACCCTCTAAATATTGCCATTCAAGGTCGTCAATATCTATCACGCCCGATTTATTGCTGTCTCTTGTCAGCGTGAAAATCTTGCCGTGTGTGGTCGTCTTGCTCTCGTCAAATTGGGGTGCTTCTTCTTCAAATAATGAAAGCTGATACGCGCCTTTGAAATTTTTGCTTTCGTAAGCAAAGCTTGTGCTGATTAGCTTTTTCAAGCCAAAGTTTTCAAAATTCTGTGCAAAAAACCTTGTGAAATTCGACCATTCAGGATCGTCGCAAGGCAGAAGCACGGTTTTACCCCTGAACACGTCGGGATTATATTCAAGGTAGGCGTTGACCTCTCTCTGTATATCTTCGTATTGAGTGTAAAACTCATCATTTTTCGCGTTTTTCGCTTCGGATAGCTTTGCGTTAGCCATAAAAATCTCCTTTGCGGATATATTCTTATACATTCTACCACAATTTGCCTAAAAATACAACTGCTATGGGAAAAGGTTATATCGGTGGTGATGCTCTATTCATTCGTATAATAGATGTCTCATACCGTAACAAGCAGGGAAAATGTACGGCACATTTTCCAATTCTTTAGGATATCCTAAAACCTTATATAACAAAAAGCAGAAACGAATTTCGTTTCTGCTCATTTTGCCTTTAGATTATTATGGTCTGCGGCTCGATGCCGGGGTCGTGGGAGCAGAAAACGCCCACGCATTTGGGGTCTGCCTGAAGCTCCTTGAGCCAGCGTATGGATTTGAGCTGCCGTTTTCGGGCAAAGCCGTAGCCGGGGATAACGAGGTCGTCAATGTTGCGCTGCGAAAACGCGACATCCGAGGCAAGCACGAAAAATTCGTTGCCGTAAATGCCGGAGG
>JAEDDH010000038.1 GCA_016293845.1 Bacteroidales bacterium
AACGAGTAAAGCAATAAAAAGGTTGCCTACGGAGCAGCCAATCCCGAAACAATGCCTGAGGCGGGACGTGAAAAAATACCGCGGGCGATGTCCCGAGTGCAGGGTAGGGCGGAAGATGTGTACCTGTAATATTTTATTAATTGATTTATAATTTTTTATATATGAAAAGAATTTTTTTATCCGTAGGAATGGCGGCTTTGATGTTAGTGTCAGGAACTAACGTGTATATGGCTAACCAACGCAACGAAATGGAAAGCAACTTGAGCCTTGAGAATGTGGAGGCGGAAGCAGGATGGTGGGAATCATTAGTTAATTGGTATTATGACAGCACACCTCTTGATACGTTTTATGATGAAAATGGGCAGAGTGTTTATACAGGATTGCCTGGTACTAATTGGTATGAATATACTGTAAGAATGAGTTGTAGTTCTTCTTTTGGCTATTTCAGTGAATCATATTACAAAGATTTGAGATATTGTGGATATGGCCAGGGATCTTGCTCTATAAGTGAACATTGCTAATTTGTATCTTTTTTTTTGGGCTGCTCTTTATTATTTTGTTGAGAGCAGCCTTTGGTTCATAAAATTTATAATAGTTTTGTTATGAAAATAATAGTTTTCTTACTAATAGTCGTTGTGTTATCTTCTTGTGGTGATTATCATAGAAATCAAAATCCTTTTTCTCACATTAATCAAGATTCAATAATGAAAGTTAATTGCAATATGGAGAAAAAAGGAGAGTGTAAGCAGATACAGGTACCTATGTTTTCTCCGCACGAAATCATTAAGGGAGTCTTAGATGATGTTTTTGACTCTGTTTTTGTTGTAAGGTTGGAGACAGATGACAAAAGTCTGATAGGAAGTATTAACCAATTGGTAATTTTGAATGATACTATTTATTGCAGGGATCTCAACAAGACTAAGAATATTTGTTTGTTTAATATGAGTGGTAAATTTTTACGAAGGATTGGCTCCAATGGTAATGGCCCATACGAATATGTAGAGCCTACGGATATGTGGGTAACGCCTGATGGAATTTTTGTATTAGATCAATGGCAACATAAATTAATAAAGTATCGACATGATGGTCAACCTTTGTTTGATAAACAATTGCCATTTATTAGTAATCAGATATACCCCTTGTATGATGGACAATTCTTATTCCGTGGTATAGATGCTCAAAATTATCATTTGAATGATTTGTTGAATTATCAATTTTGGCGGTGTGATTCGTCTTTTGTAGTTAATAGCGTTGGCCTTTATAGAAAACATCGCGAGTTCGTTTCTATTTGGAATAATGCCATATTTTTAAGAAATATGTATAAAACATATTATTATAATGAAATATCAGATACGCTTTATTCCATAAATTCAGATGGATTTTTTACTCCTGAGTATTATTTCACTTTTCCGCGAAACCATTCAAAAGAAACATTGCGGGATGGAGAAAAATTTCGCAAAGAATGTGAATACATATCTGTAAATTCATTTTGTATTTTAGATGAGCATTATTTAGTTTATACGTTGTTTGAATGTAACCGTCTTCTATATGTGTTTGACAATTTAAAAACTAAATCGTCAAGAATCATTTCAACCTGGGAGGTTAACAAATCTAATCTCAGTAGACTTTTGCATTTTGAAGATATTTTAACAACTTATAAGAATTATGTTGTTTCAAGTTTCCCTTCATATGGTATTATAGAACGATACAATCTTTCTATAAAAGAAAAAGATTCTTGGTGGTCTGGTGTTCATAATGACGTATTTGAAAGAGATAAGGAATTAGCCGAGGCAGTATCAGAGGATGATAATGATGTTTTAGTGTTTTTTAGATTGCGTAGAGATTTATAATTATGAAGAAGAATGTTATTGTTGTTAGTTTACTTGTTGTAAATATATTGTGTGTTTTGGTAATTTTACTTCAACATGCATCAATAAAGGAAGAAAATTTGCATATTTGTAATGATTTATATTATAGGCAAGAACAAAAATTCTCGCAACAATTTAATGGTGCGACATTCGATATAAATCATTAGATTCGTAATGTGAATGACTCTGTTTTGACAATTAAAGATGTTATGAAGAATAGACGCATTATTGTTTTTCGCTATTCTTTTATTCATTGCAATTCATGTGTAGATACTATTATAAAGTTAGTTGATTCTTTTGCAAAAGAAGTTGGCAAAGACAAGATTCTCATTGTATCGCAATATGCTAACTATAGGGATTATCGAAATTATGTACGCATAAATCGAATTAAACTACCTATTTATGATATTCGAGACTCTATTTTAGCAGACTGCATAATTGATAAACCCTATATGTTCGTTTTAGACGATGATATGGTTTGTAACAATTTTTATGTGCCTCATAAAGAAGCTCCTGATTTGGTTAATCAATATTTGCAAATGGTTAAAAGAATAATTCAATGAATTACAAACAAATAGTCGTATTTATATTTACATTATTAGTTTTTGCTTCTTGTGCTACCAATTCTCCGTTAGACTACGCCTTAGAGCAGGCTGGTAGCAACCGCCCAGAACTTGAACGTGTTCTTGACCACTACAAATCTGACCCTGAAAAACTTGCGGCTGCTGAGTTTTTAATAGAAAATATGCCGGCGCATATTTCGTATCGCGATAGTACAATTTTTAAGTATTATGCTATTGCTGATAATCTATTACAGAGCGATTTGCTGCATACTGTTATTCGTGATTCGTTGCTTGAAGTTAAGAAAAAACTCTATCCCGATTTGGATCGTAAGCCGATTTCCGACATCAAAATAATGACTTCAAATTATTTGATTTATACCATCGACCACGCTTTTTCCTTATGGAAAAATTGCGAGTGGGCGCAACATATTGATTTTAATGAGTTTTGCGAAACTCTTTTGCCTTACAAAGTTACTGAGTACCAACCCTTTGACTATTGGCGCGACACGCTTTCTGAGGCTTTTTCTCAGAATCTCAAAACACAGCTTTACGACGATGAGGAGACCAACACAACCTACCGCACTGTGGATATTGTGCGCAACGAGATTCTCTCAAAAGTGTGCCGCAACGGCGAGTACATAGAAGCTGGTTATCCGCTACTTACCGCTTCGCAGATGAAAAACATTGCCTACGGACGTTGTGTTGATTATGTCAATCTTGCAGTCTCTACTTATCGCAGTGTAGGAATCCCTTGTTACATAGATGCCACTCCGTTTTATGGACGTTTCCGTGCAGGTCATACTTGGGATGTGGTGGTCTTTGGCAATGGCGGCGATATGCCATCTGAGTGGGATTTGGCGTGCGAGCACGGCAAACGTTTCTTTCCTGCACAAAGGTTTCCAAAGGTCTATCGCAGCACATTTGCCATTAATCGTGAACGGGTTCGTTACCGAAACGAATCTGCTCTTAAATATCAGTTTGATTATTGTGTCAAGGATATTACGCCTCAATATACCAAAACTTCTGATATCGAGGTAGAACTATATCAAAATGTCAAACTTGCAGAAAAATTTTGCTATATTTCTATTTTCAACGGTCATAATGTTGAATGGTCTTTTGTGGATTATGGCGAAATGAAAGATGGCAAAGCCTATTTTAAGAACATTGGTCGCAATATTCTTTATATTGTTCAAGGTTTTGACGGCAAGCAAATTATAAATATAAGTGATCCTTTTATTTTGCATCAAAATGGCAGTATCGAATATTACGTTTTTAACGGCAATGAAAAACGTCCTCTGGATATTCATAGAAAATATTTTGAAGGAAGAAATGTTGCCGAAATGCGTCTCAGACTAAAAGGCGGAAGGATTCAAGCCGCCAACAGAGCGGATTTTTCGGATGCGGTAACAATGGTAACTATTGAAAATCAGTATGTTCCCGATAAGTTTGAAATCAATGATAACAACGGTTATCGCTATTGGCGTTATCTTGGTGCTGATGGTAGCCACGGCAGCATTGCAGAACTGCAATTTTTTGATGTCGATACTATTGCAACAGGCACTCCTATAGGTTGTAAATCAGCATCAAAAGAATCAATTGTTAAGGCGTTTGACGGCAACTATCTCACCAATTTTGAAACCGACGAACCCGACGGTGCGTGGGTTGGTATGGATTTCCGCACAAAAAAACAAATCTGCAATGTGCGCATAATTCCCCGCAGCGATGACAACGATATTCACGTTGGCGATGTTTACGAATTGCTTTATTATAATGGTAACCAATGGGTTTCGCTTGGCAAAAAGACCGCCACAAGCAACGTCCTTCACTACGATGATGTGCCTTCTCATGCTCTCTATTGGGTAAAAGACCATACACAAGGCTGGGACGAAAGACCATTTATATTATGTGAAAATGATAACATTGAATGGAGGTAGTTAGTAACAACGAAAAACGCGAATAACAAGAAAATGAAAAAGAAAGATAGGATAGTGAACACTATATTGTTTTTGGTGGTGGCGGGGGTATTGATTTGGACAGCACGTCTGTATCTTAAACTGTACGTTGTGATGTCGTTCAAAGTGCCTACCGAATCAATGTACCCAACGGTAAAACCCGGCAATCGTGTGTATGTCAATCGTTTGGCATACGGACGTAGAATTTTTGCCCATAGCCTTGATTCTATTCAGCACGGCGATATAACTCGTGGTTGGGGATATTCCGAACCCAAACGCAATGATATTATGGTGTTTAACAATCCTTATTGTTGGGGCTGGCATTTGCTGCATTTCGACAAATTGAAATACTTTGTAAAACGCTGCATGGCACTCCCCGGCGATACTTTCTATATTCATAACGGACATTATTATGTACGTGGTTTCTACGAGCCTTTGGGCAATGTGGAGGCGCAGAATCAGGTGGAGTTTTACACCAAGGACAGCGCCACTATTACCGACTACCATATCCCTTACGGTGCTTTTCCGCTCAGGGAGGAGATTCCGTGGAATATCCGCGAGTTTGGTCCGCTTTATATGCCAAAACAAGGTGATACTATTGAATTAAATCTTCATAACTATCTGCTATACGGTCATATAGTGGAGTGGGAGATAGGCGACACGCTCACCATCCACGATGACGGACATTATTACACCGCCAAAGATTCGCTTGTGGAGTATCACGTTATGCATCAGGGACTTTACTTTATGTGCGGCGACAATTGTATGAATTCAACTGATTCTCGTGCATGGGGACTTGTGCCTGAGGAGTTTATTGTGGGAAGGGTGGATTTTATTTGGTAAAAAATTAATTGCTATGAAAAATCAATATCTAAATATCATAATATCAGTTATTTCATTCGCTATAATCCTTTGGTTTCTGCTATTGAATTTTGGAGCGGTTAGGTTGTTCGACGAGGTATCACAGATAAGTCAGTGGAAGACTTTTTGTTACCGTGGAATTTTTGCCGCTGTGGGTGCGGCTGTAATGAGTGTGTTTGTCAAGCGTAAAACCGCTTTAACTGCCTTGCTGTTATGTATTTGCACGGCAGCAAGTGTTGAGGCGGTTTTCGCTTTATTGCAATTATATGGTTTTAAGTTTTCTAACCACGGTATTTTTCGTCTCACAGGTACGTTTTACAATCCCGGACCTTTGGGCGGATATATTGCCGTTGCTTTTCCATTGGTTTTGAGTATGGTGCTTAAACGTTTGAAATATAAGATATTGCATTATACTTTTGTTGTTGTTTTGGTTTTGTATTTGATTGTGTTGCCATCAACAATGAGCCGTACGGCATGGGTGGCAGCTTTGGCGGCATCGCTTTATGTGGTTTGTTTCGCTACCGATTATGTAAAAAATCTGTTTTCAAAACTGCAATATCTTTTTTCAAAACATCAAAATCGCAAGGTAATTGTAATTGCATCCACTGTTGTTGTGTTAATTACCTGTGTAATTGGTGTTTGGAAAATCAAAAGTGAATCGGCTTTCGGTCGTTTTTTCCTTTGGAAAATATCATCGCTTGCAGTAATGGATTCGCCTATTACGGGACACGATAATTTTTCTGTTGCTTACGGTGAAGCGCAACAAAGATATTTTCAATCAAAATTTCCTGATAATAGTTACATTAATGTTGATAGTGAAGAAAACCTTGCCACCGTTCCCGATTATGCTTTCAACGAATATCTAAATATTGCAGTGGAATATGGATTGCTTGTATTACTGTTAGTTATGGGCGCATTGATAATGGCTTTTGTTTTTGGACATAAACGCGGCAGATATGGTTTTTGTGGAGGTTTAATTGCCTTTGCTGTGTTTGCGTTTGCTTCGTATCCTATTCATATTCCGGCGTTTGTGGCTGTTTTGATAATATTGGTGGCTGGTGCTGTGTGGCCTGAAAACGATGAAAAACGGTTGCCAAAAATTGTGATATCCTCTGTGTCTGTGTTGTTTATATTATTATGTGTTTGTAATTATGATACTTTTAACCAACGATTAGAGTCTATGAAAAAATGGGAAAAATCGCGATTTCTTTATACTTCAAAACTTTATGAGCGTGTAGCAGAAAATTATTCACAACTATACGACGAACTAAAATGGAATGGTCGTTTCCTTTACGAATACGGACATTCGCTCTTTAAAACCCAAAAATACTTATATGCCGAGGAGGTTCTTTTGAAATCTTCGCGCTTATCGGGTGACCCTATGATTTGGAATGTGATTGGCGAATGTGAACAGGCGATATACGGTTTTGCTGCCGCTGAACAATATTATCTTCGCTCTCTTTATTGTTTGCCAAGTCGAATGTATCCTTATTATTTGTTGTATAAACTGTATTGCCAAGAAGGATTTTATAATCCTAACAAGCGTAAAAGTGTTTACAAAACAATGGTTTCAATGCCAGTGAAAATCAAGTCGCCTGCCATCGATGAGATGCTCAATGAGGTAAAGGCAACCGAACCAACGTTGAAACAACGCGATGAGGAGTATTATCATTATGAAAAATCTATGCGGCGGTTACCGATATATATACCCAGTCCTTGGCCAATTTAAAAATAATTTCCATTCCCCCTGTAATATTTCTGTAATTATGGTGTCTAATGGTTGTAATTGGTTAATAAGTTATAAATAATTTAACATTTAATATTAACTTAATATTGGTTGTAATGAATACAAAAATGATATACATAATTTTACCAAATAAACGAGTATGAAAATTATGAGTGTAAAATATTGGATACTAATTAGTTTGCCGTTTGTGGCAATGAGTTGCGGCAAGGGTGGCGGTGACGAAGAAGAGCGACAGCAGAATATCATTGCAGATGAACGTCAGCAGGTGGAAACCGCTTTGGCCACCAAGTCGCAGTTTAGTCAAGAACTTGTGAGCAATGGCAAACTTTCGGCTGGGCGTTTTGCCGATCTTTATTGGGAGGTAAACGGCACAATATCAGATGTTTATACTGCCAACGGACGGACAGTTTCGCAGGGTGCTGTGGTGGCTCGTTTGCAGGCTTTTAAACTTAAAAATCAGATGGAATCGTCGGAGGCGGCTCTTGAACAATCTAAATTGCAGATGAAGGAGGCTCTGATAGGGCAGGGGTACAGTCCCGACGACCCCGATATTCCCGAAAATATTAGGCATTTGGCAGAGGTGAAAAGTGGTTATCTTCAATCACTTGCGTCGTACAATTCTGCCAAATACGATTACGAGCATACCACGCTCAAAGCACCTTTTGCCGGGGTGGTTGCCAATCTCAGCGACAAGCCGAGCAACCTTGCCCAACAATCAAAACCTTTTTGTAGAATCATCGACCAAAACTCTATGACTGTGGACTTTACCATCATCGAAAGCGAACTTTCGTTTGTAAAAACTGGTCAAAAGGTTGAAATTTCGGTGTTTTCGATGCCCGGAAAGGCTTGGCAGGGCGAGGTTACCGAGGTGAATCCAACGGTAGAATCCAATGGTATGGTGAGGGTAAAGGCTAAAATCTTTAAACCATCGCAACTGTTTGAAGGTATGAATGTTAGTGTAAAAATTAGTTGGCAGGCGGGCGAGTTTGTTTCTGTGCCCAAAAGTGCTGTGGTAATGCGTTCAAACCGTCCTGTGGTGTTCACTGCCAAAGATCATAAGGCGCATTGGTGCTATGTGGAAACTTCTATCGAAAACAGCACCCATATTGCCATAATTTCGGGTATCAACGAGGGTGATTCGGTGGTGGTTTCTGGTAACACTTATCTTGCCGACCGTAGCGATATAATTTATTGATTATGAATATGATGTGTAACCAAAAATATTGTAGCAGTGGATTTTTTAGTTAGGCGGCCCGTTGCGGTGATAATGGCGTTTCTGGCGTTTGTGATAATTGGCGCGGTTATGTACAACACTTTGCCGGTGTCGCTTTTGCCCGATATTGCCATTCCGCAGATTACCATTCAAACTTCTGATGCTGATATGTCGTCGTCGGAATTAGAAAACACTGTGGTGCAGCCGCTGCGCAATAATATGCTGCAAGTTAACGGTTTAGACGAGATTACAAGTCAGGTGCGCGACGGTATCGGCATTATTACAATGCGTTTTAAATTTGGCACCAACACCGATTACGCATATATCGAGGTAAATGAAAAAATCGATGCCGCAATGAATTATCTGCCGCCATCTACCAAGCGTCCAAAGGCTATCAAGGCGAGTGCTACCGACATTCCTGTTTTTTATCTAAATATCTCACTTAAAGACGATAAGGGCGACCAATCTGAGTTTTTGCAGATGTGTCAAGCGGTAGAAAACATCATCCGCCGCCGTGTGGAGCAACTGCCCGAAGTGGCTATGGCAGATATTACGGGTATTCCGTCGCAGTGCATTATGGTAACGCCCGATATGGACAAAATGCGTGTTTATGGTCTTGAAATTCAAGATATTACCAACGCTCTCCAAAGCAACAACCGTGATGCTGGAAGTATGCGCGTAAAAGACGGAATCTATGAATATACCATCAAGGTGGCAACTATTCTTGCTGGCAAAAACGATGTAGAAAATATCTATATCAAATCGGGCGAAAGGATTATTCAGTTGAAGGATGTCTGCCGTATCGAAACCTCTACTGTGAAGGAGCAAGGATTGTCGATGGCTGGTGGTAAACGTGTTGTAACTATTGCAGTTATCAAGCAGTCTGACGAAGGTTTGGATGCAATGCGCGGCCGTATCAACGAAATTGTGGAGCAGTTTTCGCAGCAGTTTCCTAACCTTGATTTTCAGATTTGTAGAAATCAAACCGAACTTTTGGATTATACAATTTCAAACCTAAAACAAAACCTGATTTTAGGATTTTTGCTCATAATTTTTGTGGCAATAATGTTTATGGGCGGATTGCGTTCGTCGATGGTGATTGGTATAAGTATGATAACGTCGGTAATTATCACATTTGTACCGTTTTACGTGTTTGGAAAATCTATGAATATTGTATCGCTTTCGGGATTGATACTTGTGGTGGGTATGATGATAGATAACTCGCTGATTGTCTGCGAAAACATTGCACAATGGCAGCAGCGTGGTCGCACTCTCCGCGCATCGTGTGTGGGTGCTACTAATGAGTTGATTACGCCGCTTTTAAGTTCGTCGCTCACCACAGTGGCGGTGTTTGTGCCGTTGGTTTTCATAGATGGAATGGCAGGTGCAATTTTCAGCGATCAGGCTTTTGCTATAACGGCTGGTTTGTCGGTGTCGTATATGGTGGGAATTATGCTTCTGCCGGTGGTATACCGTGTGTTTATGGCAAAATCTGTTGCTAAAAAAGGCTATGAAAATAAGGGACATATTCAAACAATTTCGGTAGGTTACAACCGTGTGTTCGACTTTATTTTAAATCACAAAAATGTGGTGATTATCATTGTGTTGCTTACTTTGCCGCTCTGTTGGCTGATGTTTACAGTTATTGGCAAAAGTAAAATGCCAAAAATTGATTATTATGAGCAAGTGGCTTCTATCGAATGGAATGATGATATAAACATTGATGAAAACCGTCGCCGTACTCAACTGTTGCTCAGCGCAGTAAACAATATTCCAATAGAGTCTACGGCTTATATCGGTGTGCAAGATTATGTGGTAGACCAAGCCAACCAACTGTCGAAAACCGAAGCGGAACTATATTTTAAAACCTCTTCGCCCGACAGTATCGCTCCTTTGAATAATGCTATAAGACTTTGGCTTAAAGATAATTTTCCTAATGCGTCGGTTAAATTTTCGCCTCCTGTAACAATCTTTGAAAAACTCTTTGAAACTGCCGAGGCTGATATAGTGGCGCAACTTTCGGAGCGTGGCTACGAGGCTTCAAGTGATGAGATTAAGGATATTGAACGCCAGATAAAAACCGCTCTGCCAGAGCAACATTCGTCTACTCTTGCTTTTGTGCCTCAAAAACTTTTGATTATCGACCGTCAGGCGTTGCAATTATACAATGTTAATATCCAAAATCTGCAAAATCTTATCACTGAAGTGGTTGCGGGCGAGCAAGTTACCGAACTACATTCGTATAATCAATATATGCCTGTATATATCAAAGGCGATGGTAATAATATAGATAAATTCATTGCCGAAGGTTTTATAAATGTGTTTGATAACAATAGTAAATCAAATACTTACGTGCCAATCCGACGTTTGGTAACACAGACCACAGCGCAAGAATTAAAAACCGTTACCGCAGGTAAAAACGGTCGTTATGTGCCGATATATTTCTATGATGTTGACGATGCCGAAACACTCTGTAATACAGTGCGTTCTGTTGTAAATTCAACCAATCGTTGGGATGTGGATTTTTCGGGTGCTTTCTTTGGCAACAAGGCTATGGTAAAGCAGTTGGCAGTGATTCTTTTGATTTCTATAATGCTGATGTACTTTATTATGTGCGCTCAGTTTGAGAGTTTTCTGCAACCATTGATTGTGATGGTTGAGATTCCTATCGACGTGTGCTTTGCCCTTGTGGTTCTGTGGCTTAGCGGTTGCACTCTCAATTTGATGTCGGGCATTGGTATTATAGTTTCGTGCGGTATTATTGTCAACGATTCTATTCTTAAACTCGACACTATCAACGAGTTGCGCAAACAAGGAATGTCTATTGCCACGGCTGTTCACACTGCTGGACAGCGCAGGCTCAGGGCTATTGTGATGACCTCGCTCACCACAATTGGCGCGGCTCTGCCTATCTTGTTGACCTCTGATATGGGTTCCGAATTGCAGCAGCCTTTGGCTGTGGCTATGATTTCTACAATGGCTGTCGGCACTTTTGTAAGTTTGTTCGTGATGCCGTTGATATATATTGTTTTAGTAAAACCAAAAAGTTATGAAAAATAGTTTTATTATAATATTGATTTTGATTTTTGCGCAAGTGTCTAACGCTCAAAAGGTTCTTACACTGCCCGAAGTTATCCGTCTTGCTCAGGATAGTTCGCTCACGGCGTTTAGATACAAAAATATGTATATGTCAAGTTATTGG
The DNA here is from genome assembly GCA_016293845.1 of Bacteroidales bacterium. Taxonomy (GTDB): domain Bacteria; phylum Bacteroidota; class Bacteroidia; order Bacteroidales; family UBA3824; genus UBA3824. The sequence continues at coordinate 11,407 of JAEDDH010000038.1, forward strand.
CAATGGCGCAATTATAAGGCAGACCGTTTGCCTTCGCTTACGTTGCAGTTAACCCCTGTGGCTTACAACCGTCAGTTGATTTCGCGTTACGATTCTGAAAGTGATATGGACGTTTACCGTCAGCAAAAATCTTATCTTGCCAATGGAAACCTTATTCTTTCGCAGAATTTTACCCCTTTGGGTGGAACTTTTACAATTAATACAAGTCTCGATTATCTTAGATATTTTGGTGCAACTACCTACAATCAGTTTTCGTCGGTTCCGCTCAGCATCGGATATTCGCACACAATGTTTGGATATAATAAATTCAAGTGGGACAAGAAGATAGAACCTGTAAAATTTGAAAAAGCAAAACTTCAATATATCTACAATGCCGAGCAGATTGCCTCCACCGCGCTTGCATATTTCTTTAATCTTGCACAAGCGCAATATCAGTTGAAAAACGCAAAAAATCAGGTAGATAGATGCGATTCGCTTTATGTTATGGGTCAGCGAAAATTTCAAATTGCATCTATCACCAAAACTGACCTTATGACCTTGCAATTAGATGTTGTAAACGCCAAAAATTCTGTCTACGAGGCGGAGGTGGCAGTAAAAAAAGCATCGCTAAATTTGGCTACTTATCTCGGTATTGACAAGGAAACAGACATTATACTTATTCTCCCCGATAATCCCGAAGAATTTGATGTTGACACTCGTCAAGCCCTTGATTATATGCATCAAAACAGTTATTTAATCTTAGAAAAAATTCAGTCGGTAACAGAGGCAGAACGCGAGTTGGATCGTGTAAAAAAACAAAACCGTTTTACTGCGAGTGTTAATGCAAGCATAGGTTTTAACCAGCAGGCAGAAAAATTTGAAGATGTTTACAACGACCCTATGCGCCGCGATGTGGTGTCCGTTTCGCTTGCAATTCCTATTGTAGACTGGGGTGTGCGCAAGGGTCAACGAAATCAGGCGGAAAATTCTCTCAACATTGCCCGTATCGATCAAGAACAAAATATTCAAGAGTTGGAACAAAACCTCATTGTTACTATAAGTGAATTAAAATCAAGATATTACCTACTGCAAAGCGCACAAGAAACGCAAAACATCGCCCAAGAAGTTTATAATGCTAATGTGCTACGTTTTCAAAATGCGGCTATTGATATTACCACACTTTCGGCTTCGCAACAACGTTTGCAAACGGCGTTAAATAATTATGTATCAACAATGTATCAATATTGGCAATGCTATTATAGCCTTCGTCAGCAAACTCTTTTCGATTTTGCTTCGGGCGTTTCACTTTCCCAACAGTTTGACTTTGAAAATCTAAGATGAAAAACGCAAAAAACATCTCGCCCTTTACCGTAATTGTTGCCGCTATATGCTTGTCGCTTATAGGGTTTGCGTTTTTGCCATATTTGCCGTTGAAACTCCAACCTTCGGAAAAAATGCCTGTTATTTCGGTATATTTTTCAATGAACGGAGCCACAAGCAAGGTGGTGGAATCTGAGGTTACAAGTCGTTTGGAGGCTATGTTTGCACGAATGATCGGCGTTGAAGATATTCAATCGTCGTCGCAAAACGGCGGTGGGCGCATTACGCTGCGTTTAGATAAGCATACCGACATCGACGCTGCCCGTTTTGAGGTTTCTACGCTTATCCGTCAGGTTTGGAGCGATTTGCCACAAGGTGTATCTTATCCGTCGATTTATACGCAGAGTGCCGCCGACGATTCACAAGGTCCTTTTCTATCTTATACCGTCAACGCCCTTCTGCCGCCGTCGGAAATTTTGCAAACTGCTGAAAATGTGTTTCAAACGGGCTTTGCCGAGATTGGCGAAATCACTAAGGTAGAAATCACTGGCGCCGAACGCAAAATCCGCCGTTTGGAATACGATTCCGAACTGTTGCAACGTCTTGGAATTTCCGAAATGGATATTCAGTCGGCTATTTCTAACTATCGTAATCACAAGAATATAGGCAAGTATACGCTAAGCACCAACGTTGCCGACACGGTGTTTAATCTCGATGATATTTATCTGCCCTTGCCCGATTCGTCGCTCGTATGTCTCAATCGCCTTGTTAAGATGACCATCACCGACGCACCGCCTACTTATGTGCGCCGTATCAATGGGTTAAACTCTATTTACCTTTCGCTCTACGCCTCAGAATCTGCCAACCAAATAGAACTCCAAAAAAAGGCTGTTGCCAAAATTGCCGAACTAAAACGCAAACTGCCTCACGGATACGAACTTAACCTTGCTTACGATGCCACAGAGCGCATTCGCGGCGAATTAGACAAAATTTATTTCCGTTCGTCGCTTACGGTGCTTATACTATTGGTTTTCATTTGGTTAACAACTTTTAGTTGGCGACACGTGCTTTTGGTTACTTGCAGCCTTGTGTGCAATTTGGCTGTGGCGTGCTTGGTTTATTATCTGCTTGGTGTGGAGTTGCAGTTGTATTCGTTGGCAGGTATCACAATTTCTTTGAATCTTATTATCGACAACACCATCATTATGGCAGACCATTGGCGTAGAGAACACAATCTTGCTGCCATTTTGCCTATTGTGGCGGCTACGCTTACCACTGTGGGTGCGCTTTCGGTGGTGTTTTTCTTAGATGATAAGGTAAAACTAAGCCTCTATGATTTTTCTGTGGTTATTATTGTAAATCTTATAGTTTCGGTTTTTGTGGCTCTTTGGCTTGTGCCAGCAATTCTCAGTTTGCAGAAACAAAAATCTGTGTTAAAATTTTATAAGTTTAAACTTTTGGTGGCTGTACACCTAAATAGTGTCTATCGTAAGGTAGTTTACTTTCTTGTTCGTTTTAAAAAAACGGCTCTTTGTATTATGATTTTGGCGTTTGGTATTCCTTTTTTCTTAATGCCAAAAGAAATCAACAATGAAAGTTTGTGGGCAACGATTTACAACACTGTGTTTGGCTCTAAAATTTACACTGAAAAAATTCGTCCATATACCGATGTTATTTTTGGTGGAACTCTACGCCTTTTTGCCGAAAAAGTTATGGACGGAAATTATTGGAACAGCGATAATGAGGTGGTGTTGCAAGTTTACGCCACACTTCCCTACGGCACTACTTTTCAACAGATGGATGTGTTGATTCGCAAAATGGAGAGTTTTTTATCTACTTATAAAGAGATTAAGCAGTTTGAATCGTCGGTGCAGGCTATGCAGGGACATATCAGCATACGTTTCAACAAGGATGTGGAGCACGGTGCGTTTCCTTATACCCTCAAATCCAACATTATAAGCAAAGGTTTGCAACTCGGCGGAGGCAGTTGGAGTGTCTATGGTCTTCAAGATCAGGGATTTTCAAATTCGGTACGCGAAACCACTGGCTCGTATCGCCTCGATATGGCGGGCTACAACTACGAAACCCTTCTGCAATGGGCGGATAGCGTTAAAAACCATCTTCTCTCGTTTAAGCGTATCAAAGAGGTGAATATCAACGCCGAGCAGCAGTATTATAAAAATGATTATCAGGAGTTTCACCTTGTTCCGCGCAAAGATGTGATGGCTCGTCAGGGCATTTCGGCAGAATATCTCTTTTGGCTTCTCCGTCAGACCTTTGTCAACGACCAACGTTGCGCAACGGTGTGGAACGGCAATGTTTTGGAGGATATTGTAATGTATACGCGACAATCGGAGGAGTACAACCTTTGGTGGCTGCTCAACCATCCCGTGGAGATTGGCGGACGGCATTATAAGATTTCGGAACTTTGTGAAATCACTAAGCAACAAGCAGCAGACCAAATAGTTAAGAAAAACCAACAATACCAACTTTGCCTCCAATACGAATATATTGGTTCGTCGGTGATGGGCAGCAAGGTATCTGCCGAGGCTGATTCTATTTACCGCCTGCGTTTGCCTGTGGGCTATTCTATTAGTTACAACCAATCATATTATTGGTGGCGTCCCAACGAAGCCAAACATTACATTTTGCTTGCCCTCATACTTGCTGTTATAGTGTTTGTTACGGCGGTGTTGTTTGATTCGTTGCGCTATCCGTTTGCCATAATCGGCATTATTCCTGTGTCGTATATCGGGCTGTTTTTGGCGTTTTACCTCTTTTCTATCAAGTTCGACATCGGCGGATTTGCGGCAATGGTGCTTTTGTGCGGCATCACGGTAAACGCAAGTATCTATATTGTCAACGAATTTAAAAAATACAAGCGGCGAATGAAACCCGCAACTGCCTATTTCAAAGCCTTTAACGTAAAAATTGTGCCCATAATGCTCACCGTTCTCAGTACTGCGCTCGGTTTTGTGCCCTTTATAGTTGGTTCTGAGGCAGAAGGCTTTTGGTTTCCAATGGCGGTAGGCACCATCGGCGGCTTGGTAATGTCGCTTGTAGGCGTGGTGCTTGTGCTGCCGGTTATGTGCTTGAAGAAGAAGGATATAGAAACCCAAAAAACTAATACCGCCCCATGCTAATTAAAACCTTGTAAAAAACCACCCCACGTCTCGTGGTGAGCCCCCAAAAAATACCATTTCTGTTTTGTAATCTCCGAATTAATCGCTAACTTTGCGA
>JAEDDH010000073.1 GCA_016293845.1 Bacteroidales bacterium
ATTTGTAACCGATAGTCCCTAATCTTTCAATAAAGAGATTTTCAACTTCATACTCGCTTATCGCCATTTTGCAACTCCTTTTCAAATATTTTCATTAACTGTTGCGTTAAAATGTCCGTTTTTTTCGTTTCTATTGAATGTGTCAGTCTATCCCGCTGCCGTTTCAGTTCGCTTATCTTACCGATTGTTCGTTGCGTTTCGATAGGTAGTAGCGTTACTTCAAAACTTTTCAGCATACTTAACGGAATAATAGATACGGCGGTTGTGGCTTGTTTTAACTTTTTTAATTGTTTAAGTGCCGCTGTATTATTGTTGATGAACCAACATAAATAGTAGGGGTCAACTTCCGACATATCGTTTATCCGTATAATAGCAAGATTTGAAAGAATGAGTTTGTCAGCGCGACGGCTTTCAATCACGATTGCTTTGCCCGAACTCAATCCGACAACTACGTCGTATTCTTTTGTTAAAGAGTAAGTCCCGATTTTATCGCCTTGAACAGTTATATATTTTTCAATGGGCAAATCGTCCGAAACGTTAGCAATATAGTTAAGTTCTTGCATAGTAATCGTTTCAACGGATTGACCTGTTGTAACTTCTATTCGTGTCGGAATGTTGCCTTGTATTATGTTTGCGAGAGATTGTAGTTCCACTTGACACACGTCCTTTTTGAAATTTACATAAATATCATATCACAAGAAAATTGATTTGTCAAGCATTTTTCGCTTTGAAATTTAATTAAATTACAAAAATAAGGACTATAAAGCCCCTATTTTACGTTTCTAATGCCAGAAAGATAGTTTTTCCAATAGATTTTTGCTTCATCGGCAGTCATACCAAATGTCGGACTATCTTCTTCTCTAAATAAATTTATAATTTCAAGCCCCTTGCGTTGAGCGTAATTCATAGCAGTTTTTGCCCCGCTTGGATTTTGTTTTTTATCTACATAACAAATGAGTGTATCGCACTCGTCAATCATTTGCCTGTTGCTTGCGGTTATTTGCTGCTTGAAATGCAAATCTTCAATATCAAAAATAACTGTTTCTACGTCTTGATACGGAACATAATCAAGGCTATCTTTCTTTTCTATAATATGGTAACTCGTTAATACTACTTCAATATTTATATTAGGGTGTTGCTTTCTGGCAAAACGGCAAGCGTCTAATGCCATTTTATCAAATTCGCCGTGTGTTCCCATTAAAAAATGGCTGCAACCGTCAACGATACATTGTTCGATGACGTTCTGCAACCGCTCCTTAACTTTGTCGGCATAATATACGTGTCTATGCCCGATAAATGCAGTTTTCCTTTCCATACCACAGCCCCATATTTTTGCGGCTATGATACTTATGAAAATAAGATGCCGCCCCCAAACGAGAGCGGCAAATATAGAACATACCACTCGTTTGAGCGCCAACCCCGTTCACAACAAATGAAGTATCACGAAAAAACGTAATGCAAGCATAGTAATTGTAAACACGAGCAGTATGAATCTACCTGTGTTTTACTATGTGCATTCGCTCTTTATATGATACTTCATTTGCTGAAATATATTTGTTGTGAATTTTGCCGCTGAACGGCATTATTCGAGGTTGGCTATTATATTTTATCGTTTTTTCGGGGAAAAGTCAAATTTATAAAAGGGCAGTAAGGCAAACTATATGGTTTTTCTTTTGCTTATCCTTTGTTAAACCGCTCCGAAATATAAAAATTGAGCCGTCCGCATTTGACTACGAACGGCTCGTTGTTATTATTTCATCTTATTTCTTTTTTGCGAACAATGCTTTGATTGCTGCGATTAAGTCTGCAAATGTCTTTTTCTTAACAGCGAACCAGAAAATCGCAAACCCGCCGATTCCTGCAAGCAGAACCGAACCAATTACAATACCTGCAATCGCACCGCCCGAAAGTCCGTCCTTTTTAGCAGGTGGGGTGATTTCGCCACCGCCCGAAGACTTATCTTCATATACAGCCGTAAGGGTTTTTTCTTCCTTTACCTCAAAGGTATATACCTTTTCGGTGCTTACGATTTTTCCGGTTTCGTCCTGCCAGCCAACGAACTCTTTGCCTTCTGCCGGCTCGTTTGCGGTAACGGTTATGCTTTCACCTTTTTTAACAACTCCTGCACCAGTTCCGCCTTTGACTTTGATTTCAACTGACAGAGCATCGCCTACATCTCTGAAATGTGCTTTGATTGTGATTTCGCATGCAGGCATTACAAAGGTTGTTGTAGAACTTGTCGCGCTTTCAAACTCAATCGTTACGCCTGCCGTTTCGCAAGTCCATTTATCAAAGACCTTTCCGGTTGGTGCGCCTTTTGCGGTTATGGTTATGGTTTCACCGGCTTTTGCAGGGGATTTGTCTTTCGTGCCGTCCACAATAACTATTTCATACTTTGTAACAGCCAAATAGGTTGCCTTAAAAGTTACGTTTTCGGCAGGCATTTGGAACTTGATTTCCGTTTTGGTTAAGTCCATACCCGTGGTGTCAAGTCCCGTAACTTCCCACTTGTCGAAGTACATATCGGTGTCAGGCTCGTTTGCCTTTACGGTAACTTCCGTTTGATATGTTGCCATATTATGAGTTGTTGTTCCGTTAGTGACGTCAACTCTATACATTTCATCTTCAAACGTTGCCACAACGGTTACGTCACCGGCAGGCATTGTAAAGGTGGTAGTTACGTTTGTTTTGTCTGCATATACAAGAACCGTTGATGAAGTCCATTCAACAAACTTCTTGCCCGTAGGAACGGTTGCGGTTATTGTAACCGTTTCGCCATATTTTGCTTTTGCCTTATCTACCGTGCCACCCGTTACGCTTACGTTATATTTCGCTTCGCCATAGGTTGCTTTGATTTCAACTACGTTTGCAGGCATATTGAAAGTGATTTCGGGGTTGGTCAAATC
>JAEDDH010000074.1 GCA_016293845.1 Bacteroidales bacterium
CGGGGGAACGGCGATAGGGGAACCTGCTTGACAGAGGGGGAAGCTTTACTCCGCCAACGGCGGGTTTAACTACCCTAAATACCGTAGTCAACTTTTTTTTGGTGCCGGTGGCCGGGGCTGCTCGGCGTTAAAATAGATTTTATTTTCTTCGAAACGCCACATTCTATTTACCCTTTAACACACGCTGCACAACGCAAGAAAACGCAAGCGTTTTCCGAACACTTTTTCCATTGAGAAAAAAGGTTCTCACCGGTACACCGAAACAAAAAAAGCAAGCCCTAATTGAGCTTGCTTTTTTTGGTGCCGGTGGCCGGACTCGAACCGGCACGCTGTCACCAGCGGGGGATTTTGAGTCCCCTACGTCTGCCAATTCCATCACACCGGCATTTGATGCTTTTATATAATAGCACAAGTTTATTTCAAACGCAAGCAAAACAAATGTGTTTTCCGCAAAATATCGTCGAAAACGGGAAAAACGCTTAAATCGCTTGACACGTCCCCACTTCCCTCATATAATAAAATTGCGAAATTATATACAAATTCCGCAATCTAGTCTGTTAAGCACTTTGCTTGAAAGAAAAATGAGGCCACGCCGCCGTCCACGATTTTGGCTCCATCTGTGAGGGAGCTGTCACAAAGTGACTGAGGGAGAGTGCTTTTTTATCCTCTCCTTCCGTCGCACTCTGTGCGCCACCTTCCCCACAGGAGAAGGCTTTCTCGGCTTCCCCTTGGGGGGAAGCTCCGCTTGCGGAGATGAGGGGCAAACCAACAAAACGCCCCAAAAAAAAAACACAATCAACTTAGAAGGGATATAAACTATGAAAAACGCTCAAAAACGTGGCTTCACTTTGGTGGAACTTATTGTAGTGATTGCAATCATGGCGATCTTAGCTGCCGTGCTTGTTCCGACGATAACGGGCAAAGTTAAGGAAAGCAAGCTTTCCGGTTGCAAAACCGAACTTTCCAACGTTTGCAGCGCCGTTGCCAACTTAATGGCAGAAGGCATTGCCGGCGAACATTTGGATCATGAACTTATGGCACAATATGGATATAACACCGACGACAATTTCATAGCCTGCACCACCACGTCTGACTACAAAATCAAATATATCCGCACCGACACGGAAGTTACCCTCACCCTTTGCGACTCAAACGGCAACCCTCTGACCGGCGACGGCGAGGCATTTGAGCGCGTTCTTCCGATCAAATCGGCCTAATTCCTCTGCATGGCTTCCCCTCGGGGGGAAGGCTTTTCGCCCAACCGTTGTCTGCAAAACAATGACTGTTTTGTACCAAAACCGCTACGCTTCAAATGCTTACGCATTTTGCCATTGTTTTGCGTCATCTGCGCACGCCGAAAAAATGCAAGCGCTTTTTCGGCTTTGCTTGTTGTCATTCCGAACGTAAGTGAGGAATCTCCTGGAAAGGATTATCAACAAATTTCAAGCCGTCCTGACGGGCGGCTTTTTCTATCTCCCCCCTTCTGACAATCCACTTACTCATCGTAGTTATTGCTATCATGGCAATTCTGGCCGCTGTTTTGGTCCCTACTATTACTAGCAAAATCAACGATGCAAATGAAAGCAGCGCAAAAAGCAGCTGCAGTGCTCTGGCCGAATCCATTCGTGCTGACGTAATAAGCGCATTAGCTGCTTCAGATGGCAAATGTGAGGGCCAACATGGCACTATTACCATCGCTAATGGCGCATTCACCTTAGAAAACATGGACTCTGGCGATTCAAAAATCACGATTGCAGCAGATGGCACAGATAAGATTAAAATTTCACATGATACATATGAAGATAAATGGTACTACACTGTAGACACCACAGGCAAAGTTACCATGGGTCCTACTGCTTAACAATAAGTAAATTAACATTATTAAAAAGGATGCACAAGTGCATCCTTTTTTCAATGTTTAATTTACTATATAGAATATATAATAGATAAAGCAGATACTTAAAAGTATATTGCAAAATCAAACGACATTTGCAACAAGGTTTTTTGCGCGCGAAACCGATTTTGCAACCGAGGTTGCAAAAGAAAAAGGGATGATTTTTCATCCCTTTTAATATTGTTAATTTACTTAAATGTTAATCACCAATATTGTTAGTAACAGTGCCATCAGTAGCGTTTACAGTATAATTTTTTTCAGGTAAATCGCTGTGGGTCAACGTAAAAACGCCGCTAGCATAAGCAATGTTAACTTTACCTTCTGTATCGACTTTTGCTCCAGAAATCTTACCATCAGTACCTACTTCTACATATTTGTTTCCGGCAGCAGGAAGTCCGGAATTAGTAGAGATAATTTCTGATTGAATAGCATTAGCGACAGTACTCAAATCAGATTTAGCTGCAGACTCTTTGGCATCATTAATTTTGTTAACAATAGTAGGGACCAAAACAGCGGCCAGAATTGCCATGATAGCAATAACTACGATGAGTTCTACGAGTGTAAAACCTTTTTTGTTAGATTTTTTCATCATTTAATCCTCCTAAGATAATGAAAAGTGTTTTATTTTTTAAATTCCCGGGCGTTTCGCCCCTTCATTTATGATTTAATTATACAATACCCGAGGTGAAATTGCAATAAGTTTTTGAAAAAATTTTTTTCTTTCCCATGTTTTCCCCGTGTTTTCCCCCTGTTTTGAGTATGGTTGGGCCTGTTTTGCCTCTTCCCGCCAGATAACCGGGAAGGGATAATATTAAAATCCGCCGATGGCGGAGTAAAGCTTACCCCTTTCTCGGCTCCCCCTTGGGGGGAAACTCGGTGACATCGGGAGCGCGAGGGATACCCTCGCCCGACAAAACGCTCGCGTTTTGCCAAAAGTGAACAAGCACTTTGCTTGAAAGAAAAATGAGGCCACG
>JAEDDH010000075.1 GCA_016293845.1 Bacteroidales bacterium
TATCCTACAAAACAAACGTTTATATGGTCGTTTGTCGCAATACAATTTACGCGTATGCCGGTTACTGCGTTCGCCAGCATTACCGTTGTATTTTCTGTTAAAATTACATTATCGCCGTATACATTGTCCCAAAAACCGCCGGTTCCATTGTCGCCGATTGTTTCGGGGCGGTTGCAGCTTGTTTCGATTGTAAATTGTGCGGTTTTGCCTGCTGGAATGTGTACCGCAATTGTTACGGCTGCCACGCGGTCGGGCGGCTGTATCCATACGCCGTTACCTGCTGTTACGTCCATTTCTACGCATATCCCCGTTGTACCCTGTCGCGCCCTCGGCGTTACTCGTTCATAACTCATTTTTCAACCTCACTTGTTTTTTCTTCCACGGCCGCCTCTGCGTCCGCTTCCTCAACTTTTGGTGAAAGTAGCAATTTTTGGAAAACCGCCACTTTCGGGTCTGTCGCTAAAATCTTTACAATTTCCGCGTAAGTTGTGTCGTCGATTATTCTACTCATGTCCTTATAGTCATTTTTTTTGTTTTTTTGCGCTTTATCGGATAATAAAAAAAACCGCGTATTTGCGGGGCTATTTTCGCACACGGCGCGTCTTTTGGCGTCGGTCGGGTAATTTGTCGATTTTTGCTACAAAGTCGCACACGCGCAAACGTAGGCGCGTTGTAGGGCATTTTTAAACTATATTTTGTTTTAGTTTGGTTTAAGCGCTCTCGGTTGCTTGCCGTCCGCTGTTCCTATGAACTCACGTACTCGGTCGCGCTCCAGCTTTGTCTGCTGTGTGAACTCTCGCGCCTTTGCCTGCCATTCGCCGATTTTACGGCGTGCGGCTGTGTTGTCTATTCCTGCCGCCTCTAGCGTCATTGCCTGCCGTTTGTATTTGCGGACGTTGCGTTCAATGCCGCGCATTTTCTGTTCCGCGTCGTAACGGCTCATTTTCTCCCCGTTATATTCAACGCTTTCGCTTTCCATTTCGTCAAGGTCTGCATGCGTGTAGTGTTTTTCTAATCCCTCAAAATATGGGTAGTATGAATGTCGGCAATTTATGCCGCATATTCCGTCCGGCTCGCCTAAACCGCAAACGCTGAACGGTCTATATTTTGGATTTGTGCCGGATAAAGAGAAAATCTGCCCTTGCCATTCCTCATGGCTAGGGCGTGCGCCTATGTGCGCCGTTGTTTCTACAAGGTCGCAGCCCAATTCCTCGCAATTACTCATAGTCATAGCGGACGCCGTCTGATTTACGCCGGTCAATATATTCATGCGCACGGCTGCCTCAATACTGCGGCGGACGGGCTTACCGTTCATGTACTGAACGCCGGTTATACCGTCGCGCGCTAAGTTGTCGCAGGCTGTTTTTGTGGCCGCGTCATAATCAAAGGTGCCGGTCGTTACTTTCATATATGCGGCGTTTGCCTGCTGCACAAACTGCTGCTCGGTCGTGTATGCGGTCGTAATTGTGAGGCGGCTTAAATCGCTATGTGTTTTTTTTATACTTGCCAGCATGACCTGCGCGTTTATATCGCTTACGCCGTGGCCTAACGCCGCCGTAAATATGCGATTATCCGCGCGGGCGTTTTTAATCAGCGCGTCGTTGTAAATTGCTTTTATTTCTTTTTGTATTGCAGGGTCATATTTTTTAAGCAGCGTGTATACTCTTTTTTTTAGCGCTCCGGTCTCTGCCAATAACTGCGCCTGCCATTTTGTTGCCTCGGTTACTTTTCCCAATCGTGCAATGCGGCGCGCCATATCCTGCAATATATCAGCCTCAAGCTGTGCGTAGATTTCCACTATCTCGTCGCTTAGCCCCTCTAAATATCTAGGCGATAACATTCTGCACCTCTTTTTTTGCCTTTTCGATTCGGTCTTTAGCAATGTTAAAATATTTGTCGTCTAGTTCAATACCGATAAAATCGCGGTTTGTATTCACACAAGCAACGCCGGTACTACCACTTCCCATTGTAAAATCTAGTACAGTTTCATTTTCTAGCGTGTAGGTTTTTATGAGATATTCAAGAAGTGGGACGGGTTTTTGTGTAGGGTGTACCTTGTTTATTCTAATTGCGTTAGATATTTCTATTATAGACTTTGGGTAATATAAATCGTTTTTACTTTCTTTTAACTTTATATCTCCTAAAATTGTATTTGAATAAATTCTTTTTTTTGATGTTCCTTTTTTCCTATACTGTCCTTTTTCCATAATAGGGAAAAATTTCCTTTTTTCATTAAATACTATTATATTTTCGTGTATTTTTTGCGGCTGATATTTTGCCAACATAAAATTTCCAGCTTTCTTTTTATTCCACACCCAATCATATTTATAATTCTTAATATTGCTCATTCTTAAATAACTAGAAAACGGTTCACTACCAAACAAAACAATAGCACTATTGTCTTTTATAATTCTATTAAGCTGCTCCCACATTCTATCAAACGGTATAATACTATCCCATTTACAAGAAGTAATTCCGTAGGGCGGGTCGGTTAAAATCATGTCAATACTTTTATCGGGGATATTCTGCAATAATTCCAAACAGTTGCCGTGCAATAATTCCATAAACTACCACCTGCCGCCAATTATGCACTTTTGTAATGGCTGATTGTTGACCGCTTTATTTTTATTTTTGTTGCTCATTTTTGCACCTCTTTATTTTACTTTTATTACTGAAAGTAAAATAATAATTTATTTGTTTTACATTAAATCAAACGGGCTTGCTGCTACGGGTTCCGGCGGTACATTGGCTTTTGCCTGCACTTCGTCCTCGCCGTAGAAGTCGCGGCGATATTCCCATTTATTCAAAACGCCCGCGCTGATTTCCTGTAGCGCTGTCTGTTTTG
>JAEDDH010000039.1 GCA_016293845.1 Bacteroidales bacterium
TAGAGCACAACCTTGCCAAGGTTGGGGTCGCGAGTCCGAGTCTCGTTTCCCGCTCAATTTTTCTCCATATTTTTCATTTTTTTTAAAATGATGCGGGAATAGCTCAGTTGGTAGAGCACAACCTTGCCAAGGTTGGGGTCGCGAGTCCGAGTCTCGTTTCCCGCTCTTTTTTTTTACTTTCCTAATTTCAGCGAAATCTCTCTTCTTACAAAATCCTTATATTCTTGATCTTGCGTGGTAGCCTCGATTACTTCGTTGAGAAAAGCCTCTAAGAGTAGGTTTTGTGCGGTTTTTTGGCTGATGCCTCGGCTGCGCATATAAAATATTGCCTCTTGGTCGAGCATACCTGTGGTGCTGCCGTGCGAACATTTTACATCGTCGGCGTAAATTTCTAATTGCGGCTTGCTTTCGATACGGGCGTCGGTAGATAACAAAATATTGTTGTTGACTTGCTCTGTAACAGATTTTTGTGCATTGGGGTCAACTGTAATAATGCCAAAAAAGTCGCCATATCCGTTGTCATCTGCCACTGTGCGCACTTTTTGAATAGTGGTGCTGCCTCCCGATTGGTGAATTACATTAGAATGATAGGTAAAATTCTGATTTTTAGACGGTGACAACAATCCGGGAAGTTTAACTTCGGCATTTTCGCCTATGATGTTTACGTTGATATTTACGTCTACATTTTTACCATTGATCGAAACCACCGACAAGGTAACATTGCTGTTTGCTTCGGCAGTAACATCGATGTCGTATTTTATAGTGTTCTCATTATCAATAAGATTGCATAAATGCAGTTCGAGTGTGCTATTGGGCATTGCCTTAACATCGAGTTTGATGGTATGGTTAACGCCCGTCATAGTTTTAGCAATTATGGCGCGACGGGTTGTTTGGTCGGGCAACGCACTTATTTCTGCCTTTTGGTAGTCGTAGATGTTGTTGATAAATTCCATATTAACGCCTATTTATAGAGTTCGTCAGCCTGTTTTTTAAGATCGTCGTAACCTGTTTTTTCGAGTTCGAGCACAAGGTTTCGGTCGCCAGTTTTGATTATTCGTCCGTTGTAAAGCACGTGCACCACATCGGGCGTAATATAGTCTAAAAGCCGCTGATAATGAGTAATTATAATAAAAGAGTTGTCTTCTGATTTTAATTTGTTAACACCCTCAGCCACAATGCGCAATGCGTCGATGTCTAAGCCCGAATCGGTTTCGTCTAAAACGGCAACCTTAGGATTGAGCATAGCCATTTGAAAAACCTCCAATTTTTTCTTTTCGCCACCCGAAAAACCTTGATTTACAGAGCGTCCGTCGAGTTTTTTGTCCAAAGCCACAAGTTCTTTTTTCTCCTTGATGAGTTTCAAAAACTCTGGCGCGGGCATTGGCTCTTGGCCACGGTATTTGCGCTGTTCGTTTATGGCTGCCTTCATAAAATTGTTGATGCTTACGCCCGGAATCTCCACAGGGTATTGAAACGCGAGGAAAACTCCTTCTGCCGCTCTTTCTTCGGGTTTAAGTTTTAGTAAGTCTTTGCCGTCTAAGGTTATAGAACCTTGTGTAACGTCGAAAACCTCGTTGCCGGCTATTACCGATGCAAGTGTGCTTTTTCCCGAACCATTGGGTCCCATTATGGCGTAAACTTTGCCTTTTTCTATATTGAGGTTGATGCCTTTGAGAATCTCCTTACCGTTGACCGTGGCGTGTAAATCTTTGATTTCTAACATTGTGCGATGCGTTATATTGTTTTTTTACTGTGTGCAAAGATATAAAAAACTTTTTTAACCTACCTAATGTTTGTTTTATAAAGGGAATATTACTTTTTTTGTTTTTTGAAGGACAGATAAATATAAAAGTTTATATTTTTACGCACCAATCTGCGGGAATTGCTTAGTGGCAGTAGCAACGGAAAATCCTTAAACTTCGTTTTTAGAGTTTTCCAATAATTTAGTTGCGTAAATATCCAATGGTTGGGGTTTACAGTCGTTCAGAAACAGCATATTTTGGTAGCCACCGCCCCTGATTGGTTCGCTCTTGGCAGCGACGGCAAACTCTACGTGGCTCTTTACGGCAAACATATTTCGTTTACGGTAACGAGGTAGATCCTAATCCGCCAACTGTTTAAACATTTTAGGATTTTTAGCAGATTAGGCAAAAAACATTTTAGGATTTTTAGCATTTTTGCCGAAAAACATTTTGGGATTTTTAGCAATACATCTCCACCGCTGCTCTGTGCATATCACGTATCGCGTGTATTATTTCATATCCCCCGACCAACCGTGTCGGTCGTAAAACAACTCGAAGTAGGGCAGAGAAACCTACAAAATATAAGAAAAATCTTTTCAAAAAATCACGCAAAAATGTATACAGCAATCCCAAAAAAAACGTATTTTTGTTATCTCGAAGTGAGTGAAGAAGGTGACATACATAATCGAAATTTTTTAATAAGATACTTTAAACGAAATAATATGAGAAAAAGCATTTATGAAATTGCACTTGAATGCCAATATTGTTCATCACATATTAAAATCGGTTGCAATTCGCATAAGATTATGGTGGAAGGAGATATTGTAAAATTGAAATCTCTCTTAATAAAGTTGTGCGACTTAATATTTAATAAATATCCGAACCATAGCGCAACACTTCGCCAATGTGTGAATTGTTACGAGAATAATATAATTAAATATCAAACTATCATTGATGCTTTAATAGAAGTCCTTATTATTTGTGAGAAACCAACAATAAATTCGAAAAAATTCTTCATCAGTCACGCATCTTCTGATAAGGTTATAATAGAAGCATTCAATGAGAAGATATTAATGCTTGGTTGTGGATTTAAACGAGAAGACATATTTTGTACATTAGACCATACTGTTATTCACAATGGAGATGATTTCCGTAATGCAATCATACATAATATGAAAGATAGTGATTTCATACTTTGTTTTCTTTCAAATAATTACAAAAAAAGTGAAGTTTGCCAAAATGAAATGGGTGCAGCGTGGGCATTGTCTGATAAAATGGTTCGGCCATATAAATTCCCAAATGTGGCTTACTCGGAATTAGGATTCCTTGCACAAGTAAAACAAACAGCCGATATTACAGATATGTCTAAATTAGACGAATTATATCAAGAACTATGTAGGTATTATTCGTTACAGCAAGATTGGATTAACTTTAACAAACAGAAAAACAATTTTGTGAATTTTGTTACCAAGTCTATCAATACTAATGAAGAAATTAAATAACTATCTAATAAAAACATACAATATGAAAAGAACGTTTTTTAAAGCATTACTAAGTTACCTTTTAGCAATTACTTATACAACTATTTTTGCACAAGAGAAGACATACTTTATGCCCAAGGCTACTGCAAATGAATTACAACAATTCGTAGGGCAACGTGTCATATATGTTAAATGTTTTAATTATAACACCGACCTTAATTCAAAAACATTTACAGAAGTATTAGGTGGTAAACTTGACGAGTTGTACACAATCAAATCTATTAAAGGTAAGGATAACTACAAAGTGGTGTTGGAAGATAGCATAGGAAATACTTTGACAGTGAAAATCACATCACCTTCATATTACAACACACTAAGTGATATGCAAGGCTTTTTTTTAGTAGATAAATTCGAATCGGACCATAAAAAATATTTAGAAACAGTTATTTATAATGACAATGGGGATTCTGTTGCAAAAGTTGTCGATATTGAGTATACAACAAATTCATCAATTAAATCCTATTATTATAAACCCAAGGAATTTACAATCAAAAGTTTATTAGATGGCAGTACCATAACAATTAACACTTTAACACAAGCAAATAAATTGTGTTCGTTATATGGCAAAGTCTTTTCTCATTCATTGGTTAAAAATAGATTCAAAATTGTCGGATCAACCTATAACAACTATAATCTTATTGATTACAAACTCCAAAGTATTGAAGATACAACCATTACTCGTTATGTATCTTCAAATTGGAAAAACAACGAAATGAATGATTTATTATTTATGCAGGACATAGCAAAAACTAATAGGTATCGATTGATTAAAGTCGACAAAACACCTATTTCAGAAAACGAAAATATTAAAATTGAAAAAGATAAGACAGGGTCAGGGTATTCTTATACAGATGACTTAATCAGTATTTCTATTTCTTGTGACGGGGAAGATTTTTGTTTTATGTTATTTAATTGGACAAATGATAATCTTAGAGTCAATTGGAACGATGCACGTTATATAGATTACAGAGGAGAAACAAGTAGTGTTATGCATTCAGGAATAAGATATTTAGATAGATACGGATACCAACCACCATCTATACTATCAGGAATGGGGGGCAGCAATCGAAGATTGTGTAACACCCAATTGCAATGTAGATTGGATAAATTCTGATTGGGTAACATCAAAAATGCATCCAAATACTTGTCTTGAAGAACCAATAATTGTAAAATTTCTACTCCCCCTTCAAAGTAGAAATATCATTCTCAAATATATATTCACTTTTGAAGCAAAATGTGAATACAACTATCCTGAAAGATTGAAACTAAATGAGTGATGTATATTAATTGTTTGTGTAAAAGAACTCCGATTCATAGTCAGTTTTAAAATTTACACAGTAGCGGCAATATCTCTCATCTGTTCTATGGATTTTTTCAATTCTTCTTCTGAATATTGTAAATTATGGGTGTTTTCGGGATGATGGATATAATTCCTAATATATATTTGAATTGGCACATCTCCATCGGAGGTTGTGCCATCTTTTTTTGTACGAATCCAATTTTGCAATAATAACTCGCTTGGTGATATTTTGGCTCTAAGCCAACGGTCAAAATATTTTTCCTCCCTATTGGCAGGATCGTCCATAATCGCCTTATTCTGTAAATATCCATATAATTCATCGTGGTATTCGGTAGATAAGCATCCAAATGCTAAATAATTTACCTCGTTGAGAGAATTATCAGGTAATCGCATTTTCAACACAGGCTTGTCAGGCTTCTCAATTACAATTGTATCATCAATACGCTGAATCAGGCGCAATTCAGGGAATTGTAATCTTTTAACAATTTCGGCACTATGTTTAGTCAAAATAATTTGACAATTCGGTTGTTCTGACATTTTTGTCAATGCCTCTATAAGTTTCTTTTGATGGATAAAATGCTGTGATGTTTCAGGCTCCTCAATAGCATATATAATAGAAGGTGTATTACTTTCTCTCATTTTTCGTTCGGCTTCTGCCCTAAAAAAATTCAGCAAAATCAACCGTCTAATACCACTGCCTCGCTTATTAATTGGAATATCCTCGTCTCCACTAATTGACAAATTCTTAAACACATCTGTCCATTTTAATGTCTCGGAAGAAGGGATATTAGGATGAAGACTGTTCGCCAAATCAGAATTCATCTCACGCAATTTATCCAAGGTAGCAGTAGACACTTCGTTCAATTTTTGTTTTACTTTATCAGCCACTTCCTTTAATTTCGATTGTATCTCTACATCACGCATTATTAATTTAACGGCTTCCTTCAAAGGGTCTTGCACTTCCGAATCAGAATCTGTGTTTTTTCTATCAGACTGAAATAAAGAGTATTGTGGTAAAAATGTATTCAGTTTATCCCAAATGCTTTTCAAATCACCTGTCTTTGTAACATCAAGACAAGTCTCTTGGAGATTTAAGTCCGAGGAATAATTAGACCATATTGCTCGTCGCATTTCAGCACATATTGATCTATTACAATTCAATCCCAACTCATCAACTCTTTTTTTTAAATCAGATATTTTTAAAGAGTGTAAATCGTTACATTTATCATTGGTTGGATGATTAGCGATTAAAAATACGCTTGGTTTAGTTTTAGTAGGATTGAAACTCTTCTTCACCGTTAAGAATCCATTTGAATCTAATAAATACTCTTCTGAAAGTTTAGTAATGTTGGTACTATCTATTACAATATCATCTTGAACATCCGAAAAAGAAACAGTCAAAATAGTCTCTGAACTATTATAGTGTATATTTAAATCAGAAGCGTCAATTTTAACTATACTCTTAATGCCCTCATTAAAGAATAAATCCAAGGCTTCGAGGATAGTTGATTTCCCAATATCATTAGGACCTACAAAAGTCGTAATATTGTCAAAGTCAATTGAAATAGGAGAACTATACCCTCTAAAATTCTCCATCGTAAATTTTACTATTTTCATACTCAACAGATCAAAATATAAATGTTTAAATAATATCTAACAAAAAGTATACCTACGACGAAATTCTTGACGACGATAAATACGAAAAGCAAATCAAAGACAAGAAGATTGTATAAAAAAACTAAAAAGATGCAAGCGAAAGATGACGAGGAAAAGAAGATAATCAGCCGTGTTGCAGCCGAAGCGTTTTTAGTGAAAGACGAATCGCTTCTCGACACTGATGCACCTTTTTTTGATTGGTTGCTTGACAATGGCTTTCAAAAAGGTTGGCACAAAGGACATTGGGATGGATGTGATTGGGTGTTTATCAACATTACGCACAAATTGTACACCTGCGGTATGCCCGGAATAAAGATTGTGCAACCAATTGGAGACCACGCTATTACAATAGATGAATTTATGCAAATCTACAATATTTACGATAAGTATAAAAGGGGTTGAACGCTTTGGAATTTGCAGAAACAGAATCAGAACAAAATACATCATCAAAACAATAAAAAAATAATCCCCAAGTGCCAAAAATGTGTAAATTTACACATTTTCGGCACCTATTTTTGTGTGTTTTTACACATTTTTGGCACTTAGCACTTTTTTATTCCACACTTTTGAGTCCTACCACCGAGGCAATAAGCGTGGTGAGGAAAAAGATTTTCCAAAACGACACGGGCTCTTTGAAGACAAAGAGCGAAATCAGCACTGCGCCCACAGCACCAATTCCCGTCCAAACAGGGTAAGCAACGCCAACCGAAATGCCTTGCACCGCCTTTGCCAAAAGCACCGCGCTCAAAACATACAAGAGTCCAAACGCTGAAATCCACGCCCACCATTGGGCATCATCAGTAGAAATTTTAGCCTTGCCGAGGCAAAATGTAAAGGCCGTTTCGCACAACCCTGCGGCAATAAGAAAAATCCAACTCATAACAAAAAACGCTTTCCGAGGGCTGCATAAATATCACGGCGACTCCTTCCGAAGCGAGGACAAAGGTAAGGGAAAAGAACGGGAAAAAGATTGTGATTGTTTGATAATTTTTTGTAAGTTTGCAAGCGAACTAAAACGTTACATCTATGACCAATAACGCCCCGATAGTAATCTACCAATCCGACGACGGACAGATGCAGATTGATGTCCGTATGGAAAACGAAACCGTGTGGCTCTCGCAGCAACAGATTGCAGAACTTTTTGATACAAAACGTCCTGCAATAACAAAACATTTGAAAAACATTTACGAATCGGAGGAACTTGACGAACATAGCACGTGTTCCATTTTGGAACATATGGGTAATGATGGCAAACAAAGGTACAGTACTAAGTATTATAATCTTGATGCCATTTTATCTGTCGGCTACCGTGTTAACAGTAAAAATGCGACAAAATTCCGCCAATGGGCAAATAAAGTGCTAAAAGATTACCTCATAAAGGGTTACGCTGTCAACAACAAACTCTCACAACAGAAGTATGACGATTTGAGCAAACTTGTGAATGTCCTCGGACGCACAATCAAAACTCAGGAAAAACTCACTTCCGACGATGCCACGGCACTGATAAACGTGGTATTGAACTACAACTATGCACTTGACACTCTTGACAATTACGATTATGAGCGTTTGAAAATCGACAAGACCACCAACGCCGAGCCGTTCCACGCCACTTACGAAATCGCAATGGCGGCTATCAACGCATTAAAAGCAAAATTCGGCGGTAGTTCGCTTTTCGGACACGAGAAGAACGAGTCGTTTAAAAGTTCCATCGGTCAGATTTATCAAACATTTGGCGGCGTGGAACTTTATCCCTCGGTGGAGGAAAAAGCAGCAATGTTGCTCTATCTTGTTACCAAAAACCATTCTTTTAGCGACGGCAACAAACGTATTGCCGCAACGCTTTTCCTGTGGTTTATGGACAACAACCACATACTTTACAATTCCGACGGTTCTAAGCGAATTGCCGACAACACCCTTGTTGCCCTCACACTAATGATTGCAGAAAGTCGTACCGAAGAAAAGGACACGATGGTAAAGGTTGTTGTAAATCTTATAAACCAAAACAACGTGTAACGCAAGAGGATGTTAATTTTACATCCCAACCCTGCAAGTACCAAAAATGTGTAAAGTTTCACTATTATGAAATGTTTTTGCAAGATGGAAACTTATCTGATTCCCAAAAATTATAAAATTTCTTGGCTATAACCCCGAAAAAAATCGAGTTATAGCCAAAACTACCCTTTTACAATATCTTGTATCACCAATCCCGCGATTGTAAAACCGAAGATTGCTGTGATATACGACACTGTGCCGTTGGCTTTTACTTGGGTGCCGTCGGCTACGAAAGTGCCTTTGTTGGAGAGCAATTCGGGCGAAAATACGCAGTGAAACTTCTTTTTTGGAAACCTTCCGCTGCGTTTAAACCTTTGTCGCAACGCCCTTGCCAACGGACAGCCCTGCACTTTCCAAAATTCCGCCGTCTGAATCTTTGACGGGTCCTTTTTAAACGCCGCGCCCATTGCCGAAAAGAGTTTTCCGTTGCAATTGGTGGCGCTGAGAATCAGATTGGTCTTATGTTCGAGACTGTCGATGGCGTCGATGATATAGTCGTACTCGTTGAGATGAAACTGAGCATCGTTTTCTTCGGAATAAATCTCCTGAACGGCGTTGATTTGGGCGTCGGGATTGATTTCCAACAGTCTGTCGCGCAGCACATCCACCTTCACCATTCCAACGGTCTTGGTTGTGGCCTGCAACTGACGGTTTACGTTGGTGATGCACACGCGGTCGTTGTCCACTATGGTGAGATGCTTGATGCCGCTGCGCACAAGGCTCTCTGCGCACCAACTTCCCACGCCGCCCACGCCGAAGATAATCACGCGCTTGCTTCCAATCGTCTCCATCGCCTCCTCTCCCAAAAGAAGTGATTGCCTGTTGAAAATCTCTTTCTCTCTGTCCATTATCTGATGATTAATGTTTTGCGGGGCAAAAATAGGAAAATATTAGAGTAAAAGTTTCCTTTATATAGGAAACTTTTAGGGCAAATCTTTCATTTATAGAGGAAACTTTTTGGTTGAAAATTTCCTTTATAGGGGGATGATTTTTAGAAAAATCGCCTAATTTTGCACAAATCCAAACATAAAATCGCCCAATTTCTGCACAAATCCAAACATAAAATCGCTCAAATTGTGCACAAATTCAAACACCACACTAGACTTACCCCACCGCCCCTTCTAATGTTATCGACAGCAGTTTTTTGGCTTCGACGGCAAATTCCATCGGGAGCTTGGAGAGAACGTCTTTGGCAAAGCCGTTGACTATGAGGCTGACGGCGTTTTCGGTGCTGATGCCACGCTGACGGCAGTAAAACAACTGTTCGTCGGAGATTTTTGATGTGGTGGCTTCGTGTTCGAGGGTGGCTGTTCGGTTGGCGCAGTCGATGTAGGGAAAGGTGTGAGCACCGCATTTGTCGCCTATCAAAAGGCTGTCGCATTGCGAATAGTTGCGAGCGTTGTCGGCTGATTTTGAAACCTTTACAAGTCCGCGGTATGAGTTTTGGCTCTTGCCCAGCGAAATACCTTTGCTGATGATGGTGCTGCGGGTGTTGCGTCCAAGGTGAACCATCTTGGTGCCGGTGTCGGCTTGCTGATAGTTGTTGGTAACAGCCACGGAGTAAAACTCAGATGTGGAATTGTCGCCTTTGAGCACGGTGGAGGGGTATTTCCAAGTGATTGCCGAACCGGTTTCTACCTGAGTCCACGAAATTTTTGAATTTACACCCTTGCAGAGTCCGCGCTTGGTAACAAAGTTGAGGATACCGCCTTTGCCGTCCTTGTCGCCGGGATACCAGTTTTGAACGGTGGAGTATTTTATTTCGGCATTGTCGAGAGTGATAAGTTCCACCACTGCGGCGTGAAGTTGGTTTTCGTCGCGCATTGGGGCGGTGCAACCTTCAAGATACGATACGTAACTATCTGAGTCTGCAATAATTAGTGTACGTTCAAACTGACCTGTGTTTTGAGCGTTGATACGGAAATACGTGCTGAGTTCCACGGGGCAGCGCACGCCTTTGGGAATGTAGACAAACGAGCCGTCGGTAAAAACAGCCGAGTTGAGTGCAGCATAAAAGTTGTCGCCCACGGGCACAACGCTACCGAGATATTTTTTTATAAGGTCGGGATATTCGCGGATAGCCTCGCTGATAGGGCAGAAGATGATGCCTTTTTCGGCGAGTTGTTTTTTCATAGTGGTGTGCACCGATTCGGAATCGAACACGGCATCTACCGCTACGCCAGCGAGTTCTTTTTGTTCCGAAAGTGGGATGCCGAGTTTTTCGTAGGTTTTGAGCAGTTCGGGGTCTACCTCGTCGAGACTGTTTACCTTGGCGCGTTTTTTAGGTGCGGCGTAATATATTAAATCCTGATAATCAGGTTCTTTAAATTCCAAGTGAGCCCAATGCGGCATTTTCATTTGTTGCCAACGGGCGTATGCTTTGAGGCGAAATTCGAGCATATAAGGCGGCTCGTTGCGCTTTTGCGACAATTTGCGTATAATATTCTCGTTGAGGCCTTTTTCAAAGGTCTCGGTTTCTATGTCGGTAACAAAACCGGCGTCGTATTTTTGATCGTTGAGTTGCTTTATAATATCTTTTTCGTCTGCCATCGTTGGTTGGTGTTAGTCTAAATCGAGTTCGTTTCGTGCTTCTTCTGACATCATATCCATAGTCCACGGCGGTTCAAACACGAGGTTGATGTTGGCGCTTTTGATTTCGCGGATTCCCTCAATTTTGGTTTTAACGTCGAGGAAAATATCGTCGGCGATGGGGCAGTTGGGTGCGGTGAGGGTCATATCTATTGTCACATTGTTGTCGTCGTCTACGTCGATTTTGTAAATAAGACCGAGGTCGTAGATATTTACAGGAATTTCGGGATCGTAAACGGTGCGCAATACCTCTATAATCTTGGTTTCCAACTCCATAAACGAAGGTTTGTTGTCAGTGTTTTCCATCTTTTTGTAAAGCGTTAAAAGCCAAAGCGTAATATCTAATCTGTTTAATCATAGCCAAAAGACCGTTGGCGCGGGTGGGCGAGAGGTTTTCTTTGAGACCGATTTGCTCAATAAAATAGAGGTCGGCATCGATGATGTCTTGCGGTTTTTGGTTGTTTACCGCTCTGATTAATAGTGCAATAATGCCTTTTGTAATAATGGCGTCGCTGTCGGCGGTAAA
Organism: Bacteroidales bacterium; assembly: GCA_016293845.1. Lineage (GTDB taxonomy): Bacteria > Bacteroidota > Bacteroidia > Bacteroidales > UBA3824 > UBA3824. The sequence goes on from JAEDDH010000039.1 coordinate 11,407, forward strand.
GGTGAGAGTGCCATCGTCGTTCATTTTGCAGTAGAGCCAAACTCTTGACTGACAGCCTTGTATAATATTGCCGGGAGTTTTTTGGCTTTTGTCGATAACTTCGAGCGAATTGCCCAACTCTATGAGGTACTCATATTTGTCGAGCCATTCTTCATAAACCGAAAACTCCTCTATAATCTCGTCCTGTATTTGGTTGATTGTCATTTCTTATACTTTTTTTCAAGGCGCAAAATTAGTAATTTTTATTTCAATCAAAAAAAGAAATTTGTTAGACTATAACAAAAAAGCAATTTAGCATTTTTACCATTAATTGAACAAATTAATTTGTAAATTTGCTGCCGAATTATTTAGATAAAACGTGTTAATACTATGAACATCAACGATATACGCAAAGATTTCCCCATCTTAAACCAAAAAATATACGGTCACGACCTTGTTTATTTCGACAATGCCGCCACCACTCAAAAGCCGCAGTGTGTGCTCGATTCTATTATGAAGTTCTACACTCAGTACAACAGCAACATACACCGTGGCGTGCATTATCTCAGCGAAAAAGCAACCGAAATTTACGAGGCTGCACGCTTAAAGGTTAAGGATTTTATCAATGCAAAATCGCGCACCGAAATCATCTTTACCAAAGGCAGCACCGAGGCTATCAACACGTTGGCATATTCGTTTTCGCAGCGTTATATCAATGCTGGCGACGAACTGATTATCAGTGAGATGGAGCATCATTCGAATATTGTTCCGTGGCAACTTTACGCTCAAAACAAAGGCGCTATTATAAAGGTGTTGCCGTTTAACGATAATGGCGAATTGCTTTTAGATCAATTAGAAAATCTTGTCACCGAACGCACTAAAATTGTGTGCGTTACCTTTGCGTCAAATACTCTCGGCACTGTCAACGATGTGGAGAAAATTATCAAAACAGCCCACGCTCACAGTATTCCTGTTTTGGTGGATGCGGCTCAGGCTATTCAGCATATAAAGATTGATGTTCAGAAACTTGACTGCGATTTTCTTGCACTTTCGGGACACAAAATTTACGCCGAAACAGGTATTGGAATACTTTACGGCAAGGAGAAATTTCTTGAAGAATTGCCTCCCTATCAAGGCGGCGGCGATATGATTAAGAATGTAAGTTTTGCCAAAACCACCTACGCCGAACTGCCTTTGAAATTTGAGGCGGGAACATCCAATTTTGTTGGCGCAGGTTCGCTCCATACCGCGTTAGACTATGTGGACAAAATCGGACTTGAAAACATTGCCGCTCACGAGGCTGAAATACTCAATTACGCCACCAAAAAAGTGGAAGAATTGGGTGGTATAACTATTTATGGCAAAGCAAGTAACAAGGTTTCTGTGCTGTCGTTCAATATCGACGGAGCACACCATTACGACACTGGAATGATTCTCGACAAACTTGGCATTGCTGTGCGCACAGGTACGCATTGCACCGAACCTATTATGCAGCATTTTGGCATTACAGGCACTGTGAGAGCAAGTTTTGCACTTTACAATACCTTTGAGGAGGTAGACCAATTGGTAGAGGGCATTATCCGTGCTAAAAAAATGTTGGTGGTGTAGAAAAACGCAAATTTACTTCTCCAACTCTTCCAACATGTTCCTGCACGTTGCCACAAACCCTTTTCCAAAACCCTCAATCTTGTTTTGGATAGCGCGAATCTCATCGGTTTGTTCAAAAATCATCCTCGTCCCCGTTTGCAATCATCAGCAAACCGCTGTCGAGGGGCATCAGATTCCAATATATTATCTCTGATTTATTGTTTTGTTTCAGGCGCACTTTTATATGTACGAAAGGAAATAGGTCGCTTTTGTCGAACTTGGTATCCAACACCTCTACGCTCATCTTTCTCTTGCAAGAGCGGCTCATCTCGTCTAATTTGTCGATATATTGCTGAGGGGAAACGTTGAGAGTGTCGTTGTGGAGTTCCTTTTGGATTTTGTGGGCAATAAAATCGGTCAGGATGCACGGTTCTGATTGAGTTTTTCCGCGTGGTATATGTGTCAACAGTTCAGATAGTTCGTTTCTATATTGTTGGTCGCCGGTATGCAAAAACTTGTTCAAAACCTCGAAATAATTTTTAGCAACCTCCACAGGGTCGGCAATTATCATTTTCTTTTTGCCGGGGATTACCGCCCTTACAAGTTTGCCGTCGGCGCGGTCGCCGTTGCGATTGGTGAAAATGGTCAGTGCGTCCCATATAATAAGGCACGATGCGCTTTTGCCCTTGTAGGTTTCGGAAGGAAAAAGGTCGGAAGTCCAATAAAAACAAGTTTCACCCAATTTAGTGAGTTTTCCGTCCCAACTGTCGAAATAACAGCCGCCCGCCGGAAGGAAAATGCAGTTGCCGTTGGGTCCTTCCGCCACCGCACCTGCAACGCCGTTCAATTCAGTCCAATACCATTTGCACTCACGCAATAGTTCGTTTTTTTGCGCGTCGGTAGGCATTGCCCATTTCTCTTTCCACAACACTGAGGCAACGTCCTTGTCGGTGCCGGCTATGTTGTATTGATAGTTGCCGTTTTGAAAATATTTTGCGCCGCTGTACTCGTCGCTGCTGCCGTTGTAATTGTCCCAAGTAAAAAGGCTTTTAGTCTTGGTTTCTCCCCAAGCGTAATAATTGCCGTATTGATAGGCTTCATGCGCTCCGATGTTCCAACCCGCCCACAGAGTACCGCTCGACAGTCCTAAGTCCACCGCTTGGGTGTTTTCTACCACCATTCCGTTTTTGGCGGTCAACTTCTCCAACTTAATCCCCTTGGCGGCAGCGGCTGAGGGCGAAAGCATGTCGTTGAGTCTTTCGGGGTAGACATCGATGATGTCCATCGAGGGGAGAAGGTATGTGAACGAATTCAACAGTTTGCCGTTAGATTCCTGATAATAATGGTAAGTGATTTTCATTCCGAGCCGTTCAAAGCCCTTGTGCTTTTTCCCCATTCTGCCTTCGATGCCTACTTTAATCTGCTGTATCGCCATACGATAGTCATCTTCTGATGTAAACATGGCAACGAAGTCGGAAACCGAAGTTTTGTATATAGTTTCGTTGCCGTTGGTGATAATGTCGGTGAGTACTGTGCCGTTTCCGTAATCCACAGGCAGGATTTTCCTGTTCATGTCAATGCCCCTGAGCATGGCGAGTTTGTCCAACAGCACGTCAAACGGGTCGTAGCCTGCATTTATTAGGTCAACTGCCTCCATAAGTTCCGCCTTGTCAATCGTAAGGGTGTGAAACAATTTACGTTTTGAACCTTTCAAAGTGTTTGAGTTCCAAATTTTCAACGAAATTTTAAGCGTCTCGGACAAGTTGTTCTCTATCTTTTTTGATATGATGCACCGCGCAATTTTGCACATCACCGCAGGCTTGAAAAATACGTACATCATACAGTCGTCGCCAAACAGTTCGTCGCCTAAGACATTGATTTTGCTCATATCAATTTTATTGCCGTTTTGAATAAATTTGTTATAAAAATCAGCGTATTCCTGACGGAGACTGTCGTTCAACTCGTTGTCGGACACTTCTTTAAGGTAATGCTTGATGAACTGCGACTCATAGTCCACATGGCAGTCGAAAACCACGTTGTCGCCCGAAACGCTCATCTTGTCAGCGGTAAAGCCATAGTCAGAATACGGCAGCGTAAGACATTCGCCCACCATTCGGCTTACATTCTGAGCACATGCCGTCATGCACAGAGCAACCAAAATAACTATTATAAAATGTTTCGTCATTGTATGATATTTTATCGGTTAAAAATCAAGCCGCAATTTAATGATTTTTTCTAAGATAGCAAAATTATTAGCAATAAGATTTCCGCTACACTTTAATACTCAATCCATTACAACTTCCTACAAAAAAACTTGCCAAAAGAGTTTGCAAAAATGTAAAAACATTGTTAACCGCAAAATCAAATATCGTCTACATTGTAATCTGATTTTGTAACGGGAAGG
>JAEDDH010000040.1 GCA_016293845.1 Bacteroidales bacterium
CACGAAGCTCATCGTTTTCTTTTTCTATATCAATCAACGCTTGATCGAGAATAGTACCGATCTTTTCGTCTTTTACAAATTGCTTTATGTAACCCCAACGGGCGGTTTCGGGAATCCAGAAGACATTATCTTCGGCGTATGCGTCTTTTTCTTCTTCAAAACCGTCGCCTTCGGCAACTAATTGCTTATATTTTGCATCGAAACGGTCGGAAACGTACTTGAGAAAAATGAGCCCGAGAACCATTTTCATATAGTCGTGCGGCATAACCGCACCGATAAGTTTATCTGCCGCAGCGTAAAGTGTTTTTTCAAGAGATTGAAGTTTTTCGACCTTTTCTTTAGCCATAAAATGCTCTCCCGCTTCCTGATAGTAAAAACTATAGGAACATATTTTAGGAGTATTATACCATAAATCTTAAGAAAAATCAATGTGTATTGCGCGTCACAGCCCAACTAATTACAAAATAATACAATACCCCTTTTTACCCCACCTAAAACCATTCTTCACCCCTCCCCAAATTTCCTTTAAGAGATTACGGCGTGTGCTTGTCTTTGAACAAGTGGCGTCGCTTCGCTCCGCCAGACAAGCACACGCCGATGCAACTGAACTCGACTCACTATACTCGGAAAATAAAAGCGCGTCTAAGGGCGATGCTGCCGCTACACCGCTTGCAGTCATGCGCCCGTTTTTCGACTTGCGGTTTTTTCATTTTTAAGCCTTGTATTACGCTTATTTCCCTTCAGTTTACTTTTCGGAGTTTGCTTATTGTTTCAGCCGAAACTTCGCCGATATATTCGCCTTCGTTCCAACAAGAAAAATCGTCAAAAAGAAGCAACTTTTTATCCTCGATTCCTATTGTGGCGGCAACGTCTTTGTCCATAATATCGGATATGAAAAACTGCGGTAGCCCTTTTGAGTACACGAGTTTTTCCCCGGTCTTTTCAAGGTACTTGATAATATACTGCATCATCTCTCCGAGATCAAGTTTTGAGTTGATCGCAACGAAGTCACTTCTACCGAAACGAGAGTTAAAGTCTATGTTTTGATATGTTATCTGCCGTTTGTGTGTATTTAGGTTATAATCTTCGATCGGCACAAGTTCTCTCATCGTGCCGTCCGGGATATAAAATATACCGTGAAAGTGCAACCTGTTTTTCTCCGGCGATCGTTCCCAAACACCTATATATTTCCAGCCTTTTCTGTAACACAAATTGCGAAGATAATTTTTCAATTTTCGCCGAAAAGTCTCCTCGGTATGCAAGGCAGAATCATACGTAAAAGTGCAAAAATAGTTGAAGTTTTGCAGGTTAATTTTTCGCCACATCCGCACTTTTCTTGCTACCAAATTCCGCTGTTTTCGTTCAAGGTTTTTTACAACGTATTCCTCGGCTTGTTCGTCTGTTTCAAAGTATGGCAGCATCTCCTTTTTGATATAATTTTTGCGCATGCCTTTTGGCATACTTTGGCTTTGAAGATACAACTCCTCAAAGTATTCTTTTTTGGTAACGGAGCGTTTTGACGGTTCCGAAACTTTGGGTTGCTCTACGGCTAAATCTTTGGATTCGCTTGTTCCTTCATAAGTCGCTTCAGGTTCAGCCGTGGGGAAGGATTCACTTGCCCTTTTATCCTTTTCTTCAACGACAATAATTTCTTCGGGCGGAGTGGTCCTTGGTTTTGTCTTTCTGGTCGTATGCGGAATCGCTATGTAATGCGAGCCGTCGCAATAGACCTTTGCCTCTTGATATGGCATATACACCTCCTTGTGCTTGACAAGAGATACCGATTGCCATTCTATTCATTGTCCGCAGAACTTTCTTTTGAATCGGTATTCTTGTACAATGCGTTAATGAAATAACTGTTCTGCATTTTCAATTCGTCAACCGTCGCTTTTTCTGTTTCGTATTCAAGGTAATCTCCCAAACCAACACCGGCTTTCCTTGCAAGGTCATTGAAATAGTCCGAGAAACAGTCCGTCGAGAATCTCCGACTATAAATCTTTTTGTTCATAACGTAATACTTCTTCTTTTCCGCTTTTCCGTCCATAGTGCCGCGCTCCTTTTCAATATTCGAGATACTGAATCCGTAAGTGTTGTAAATCTTCACGTTCCGCCTATATATTGCTGCCGTAATTTGTTTGAGCAAGTAAATGAATAGGGTGTTATCCCCTCTGATAAACCTGAAGTTATAATAGAGTTTCATAAACCGTCCAAACAGCCATTCGTTTATCATATCCTCGATTGTGAAGAACGGAAGCGCAAGACGCTTATTGCCGGAAGACACGATATGAACAATGTCACAGAGATCTCTTGCGTCTGCGCCCCACGACGTCGGGCGTTGCTCATCGGCAAAGACTTTCACAAAAGGATAATTGTCAACTGTTGCACTGTGGCGACACATTTTAAGCCAAAAGTTGAACAGATCGTTCTTTTGATTGGTTTCTTCCGTGCCCTTCTTGACTTCTTTCAGTTCCAGATTGTTGCCGCGTTCCTTGCCAACCTCGGTAATAGACACAACGCCAAACTCAAAACTTCCTGCGTTCGGGTTGTTTTCAATCACCTTTTTCCCAAGTCGCAAAACATCAAAGTCTAAAATGTGAGCGTGGCGAGACGGACGTTCTTCCTTTCTGAAGAAATCGTTGGACCACATGGGAAAGTTGCCCTCGTCTATCAGCAAATTATCTTCGCGGATTGAATAGTTGGACACCAACAAGCTGCTTTGGATAACGTAGATGAAATAGAGTTGCGCATAGGTCGAAAGCACGTCGAATATGTAACTTGTCTTTAGTCCGTCTGTGTAGTAAAGCCCATACCTACAACTGTCATATCCAAAGAGTTGCCAAGCATCGTTGTGGTGCTTTTCGTATCTTTGCCGTTTCAAATTCACCCACTCTTTTATGGTGGCGAGATTGTAAACAACACCGTGTTCCATACACTTTCTAAGCTCCATTTCAAAAGCAATCCATCCGAAGTTGGGAAACTTCATATCCGTCTTTTGCAACTTGTCATAGGCAACGGAACGGAACATAACTTCTTGCGAAAGAGCCATATCCGTAATGATTGTGGTTTTCTTTTTACCCATACTTCCGCACGTCATCGAAACAATGGGTAGGTCGTTTATAAAACCCCTGTTGGACATCTCCATTCGTCTGAGTTTTGCAAGCGCGAGATTTTTTCTCCAATGCTCGAAACCAAGCCACGCAACGATACAAATTGCCCAAAAGGGGACATATCTTACTATCACCTGCAAGTCCATAACAACCTTGACAAATTGCACGTAGAACGAGCCGAAATCGAAGGTTACAGCAAAGTAAAAATAGTAGGCGAAAAAGGCGATTATTATGCTTGCGATATTGAGATTGAAAGCCCACAAAACAAGCCAAACAATCCATATTGCAGAATGCTGTTTCACATACTCATAATACTGCTTCAAAAAGTCTCGTATCGGCACGTAAGAATAGAGTGTAATCTTCTTATAGATTTTCAGTGGAAGGGTGTCTTGGTTGTGCTTTGTATTTGGCTTATTATAGAAGGTTTTGACCGCCATAAACAATGCCAGCAAACAAGGCAAAATCAGCAATATTATCTTTGAAAAACCGCCTGCCTTTTCACCCGTGAATTTGAGCCATGCAAGGAAGTTTTCTTTGCTGGCGAAGGTTTTCCAAAAGACTATGAAATTTGCCTTGAACGTCTCAAAATTCTCGGGCAATAACAAGTCCCATTTAATCACCTTAGAGAACTCGGAAACAGCAGGTTTTTCGCTTGCCGGCAAGTCGAATATTTTACAGAAATAGTATTTTATACTGCCAAATAGGTCGGTTAAAGCCTCGATACCGCGCAAATATGACAATCTGAACACAAACGCTCCAAGCAAAACAAACGCCACGGTAAGTGCTATTGTGAGCGCAATATTAAGCCGTTTTTGCCATTTCATGCAGCACCTCCGAAATCGCATTTTCGGGCGGTATTTGCTTTGCCGTATAAACGATATAACTGACCGCCAGAATGGTTATGAATAGCAGTAAAACCGCTATGATTCTTTTTAGTGTTTTCATATTGAAATTCTCCTGTTTTTTATAGATAAAATTAACGCCGACGAACCATACGATCCGCCGGCGTCTTTTCGTTAGATTTTACTTTCCGCTTGTGTTCCACCGGTCGGCAAATTCTTTCCTGACACGCTTCTCGGCACGCCGTCGTTTCGTGGATTTTACAGCCGCCGAAATACCTTTGAACGGCAGCGAAATTATCCATACGATTGCTTGCAGAACATACGGCAAAATCGGGGCGAGAAGTATGATTAAAAGTATGAGCATCAAGAGATACAAAATCATCTTTCCGCGCTTATTCAGACTTATGTCGATGTCCGTTTCGTTGGACGGATCTTTGCTGCCCGATTGCTTGTTGTCTATAACGCCCAAGTTGTAGGTTATGCCGTCCGTTTCAAACTTCAATCGAAGTATGGTTACGTCTCCCACAATGGTGGAAAAAGTTCCGTAAGAGCCTTGTCCCGACCAGAGCGAATAGTCCGTTTCCGCAAAACGAAGAACCCATTTTTTGCTTTGAAGTTCAGCTAGTGCAGAATCCGTCAATTTCGATGAAATCTTCACGTCGATTATCGCGCCCGAAAAGATTTGCTCGCGATCTTCGCTTTTTATAAAGTCATCAACAGTCTGGATTCTATCCCATTTATACGTTCCCGCAAACCAACCGCTGCCGGTATGTTCGACTTTATCGGTGTATTTGAGATAAGCATATTTGTCGGCTTTCTCGCCGAACGTTTCGTTTTCTCCGACAAATGCCGCCCACGATGAAGAATATTCCTGCGTTGTGTAATACACGTCGGCTTCAAGAAGTTTGTCCATAGGCTTATTAGTATTGAACGCCACGAAATGGCTGTCGCAAGCACCGACATAGAGTTGGAATCCATCGGGGTATCTGACAAATCCCACGAATTTGTCCGTAACAACGATTGTTTCGATGTCCACGCAATTGACGTATGGCTTACCATTGATTTCGCCAAAGGTATATTGCTTTGAAGTATCGTAATTCACCTCGGTTATCGTATTGCCACCCGTCGCTTGCTCATCGATGCTCTCGTCAAACGGTCGATATATCGAACTTATGGCATAGTGTCTCACCGCATCCGATTTCACGGCCAAATCTTTGACTTTATACTTGTAAAACACTCCGTCGGAGTTGAGATACTCCAACTTATAGTTTGTAAAACTAATTGAGTCGTTAATTGTGGTCGAGATATTGATTGAGGACGCTCTCAAGTTTTTGTCCTTACCGCTTGGCTGATAGACGTACACAAACAGTTCTTTGTCAACGCTCTCGGCAAGTTGAATGATTTTCAACGAATAATCGGTTGCGCTCGCGGGGTAATGGCCCGCGTCAAAAGATTTGTCCTTTTTCAAATCGTCCAAAACGCCCGAGTAGGTTTCGCTTTCCTGAGCATAAGCAATGACGGGCGTCTGCACCGTGAAGTACACAGTGCAGAACACCATAATGAAAGCGAGCAGAAAAGCGATCCCTCTCGTTCTCATTTTTTTCGTCATAGCTCGATCACCGCCTTGTCGAGCGTTACTCCGCTTACGCTAATGGACAATCCAAAATGCAAATTTACGTTTGATTTCCCATCATACGACGTCAATATGAGTGTGAACATGTCGGGGTAGCCCTTTCCTGTGCAATCGCTGATTTCCGAATCAGGATACAATGCCTTCAAAATGTCGGTCAAACCGCCTTTTGGCATAAGTTTTAAAGACTTTTCGGTCTTTTCGACCACAAACCCTTCCGCCAAATTCGTTTCGTCCGACAAATAGTGCGTTTCCCCGTCAACGACAAACTCCAAATTGCCTTCCGCATTTTTGTTGGGAACAATATTATAAGAAAAGTCTTTAGTTTCTTCCTTATTAAACGCCCCAAAGGTATATTTGACGTCAACCGACATAGGGCTTTCCGGAGTCAAAACGTATCCGCCGGACAAGTTCATAACATCCTTGCCGTTTACGGTTGCATAAAACGTCTTAAATTCACTTTCAAAACCGTCTGTGAAATGTGCGCAAACGCCGATAGCCACTACAATAACCATTACGATGAGTATGTAGGATACAATCCTACCTGCGTTGCTTTTCTTCATACGTCACCCCTTATATGTAAAGGGTATCGTTTGAAAGAGAAACGCCGTTAACACCCGAAGTCGTGCGAACACAAAGAGTTTTGGTAAGACCGGTGTTTTGCTCGGTAACAGTCACAAGAACGTAAGGCACCCTGTTGTCCTGGTATCTCAAGAACGTTGACCTTGCGCCACCGCCACGGCCATAAGAGGCACCTTGTGTGGACGAATAAACGTCTTCTGCTATCACCTTCAACTTGCCGTTTTCAATCAAAAACTTGTTGTAAAACGCATAACTGCTTTGAACCTGCATGAAAGTGTAGATGTATTGATCCGAGTCCCAAAGGTCTGCAACGCACACTTCTTGCTCAACCTCGCTTGTTCCGGTGATTGTGCCGCTTGAGTCAAAAGTCTCTCGTTTAAGAACAAGCTTGCCATAAGAAACGCCCGAAATCTTATAGTTTGGGGTGAAACCTTTGCCGACTACACCGAAATCGTTGTCAAAATTGATGTCGAACAAATATGTCTCACCGCTTTTCACTTCAACAATATCAACGTTCCATGCGTCATCGTGTTTGACTGTCGCACCTGTTACGATGATATCCATCTCGGAAGGATTGCCAACGTAGATAACCTTGCATTGCGCCGTGAAACCGCCGTCTCTCGTCTTTACGGTGATGACAATCTCCGCTCCATCAAACGCTTTTTTGCAAACCACGGTTGCGGTTGCACTGCCGTCGGAATCGGGAGTAACGGTGACATAATCTGTGACGGTTTTGTCGTTGTTCGTTTCTTGATCAACCCATGCGACAGACCAATCTACCGCTTTGTTTTCTGCCTCGATAGGTGTAACTGTTGCGGTGAGTCTTATAGACACCGTGTGGCCGGGGTTTGCTTCGCGCGGTGTGGAAGACGCGGCAAACAACAATTTTGCGGGCATATTGTATGCAGTGGCAACGCTGTCGTTTACAACCAAAGAACCATCTTCAAGTTCAACAACGGACGCAGGGTTTTTGTTTGCCTTGTCAGCCCTTACCGCAATCAAGATTGATGCGACGACACCTGCCATAAGCACGATAATGAGTGAGAACGCCACAATCCATTTGATGGTATCGGAGCGTTTGTGTTGATTAAATTCTTGATACATAATCTTTTCTCCTTTTTTAGATTTGATGTAAAAAACTACGGCTCACTTAGGCAAACCGTAGCCTTTTACGGGAATTATGCTTTATCTCAAAAGCATATTGAGGAAGGTCTTGTCCGAAGTCCTTGCGGGCTTTACGGGACATTCATACACTTCGCCGTCTTCGTCATAAGAACGAACAGCATAGGTGTTGCCCTTGACAATGTTTCCGTCCGCGCCTTTCATTTCAAATGGTTTCACCACGAGTTCTGCTTGCATTGCATCTCCGAATACGACGTCAAGAACGTTGTAACCGCCTTTGTCGGTATCTTTGTTGGGTGGGACGATTTGGATGCGAATATCTTTGCCTCGGACTACGCCTTTGATGAAATAACCGAAATAGGTTTTGCCATTGCTTTCAAAGGTTTCGCGTTCAACCATAATGTTATTAGCCATGCTTTTTCACCTCCTTATTTCTTCTTCCCGACGGTACGGGAAATCACTTTTGCCTCGGCTTTGGTCTTGCCTTCACCAAGAGCCTTTTTGTACTTGTAAAGTCCTGCGTGGTCGCCTTGCGCCTGAAGATAACCGGAGCGAAGACCTGCTTCGTAATCGGTCAACTGTTTACCTTCTTTGGGGCCATGTTCATGGACTTTGTTCTTTCTTTCGGATGCGTAACTCTTCGCACGTTTGGAAGGCACGCTCCATCTACGTTCAGCTTTTGCTGCCATTGTAAATCTCCTTTACCCGTATAGCCGTTGGTGCAGCTTTAGAATGATTTTCGTTGCCCGTAATGCCGTTGGCTCAGCGTGAAAAATGTAGATATTAAGTTGTAATTTGATGCTTACCAATCGGCTCAATGAAACACCTCGTTTCGTGCGACTTTGTTTGGAAGGTGGCCACCTTTATCTCTCGAAAAGTCCAAAACGAAAATGTCGATTTTGTTTGTCCGAATAGGCTTGCACACGATTGTATCCATATAGCATAAATTTGCTAAAATGGCAGTTTAGTTGTCCACAATTAACACTTTAAGTGTATGTTATGGATAGTTTTACAAAAATCTCAGTCTATGTACGACCTGATGTAAGCACTTGCTTTTACCCTTTTGCCATCGACGTTTACTCTGCTTGAGAAGGCTTCGTCGAAGAGTCTGTCTCTAAACTTCGTGCGTGCAAAATAGGTGTCGGTGCTTATGGTATAAGCTTCCAAATTTTTGTCGCGCGAAAGCGAGAGCTTTTGCTTTACGATATATTCTTCAGTGCGATACACGTTGTCCGCATTCTGCAAGAAATCTATCGGCTCGAGATCATCGAAATATAATGCTTCCATTGACTTTTCTCCTTTGCCCGTAACCTTGATAGCACAGTGTTTTTTTATAACGAACTCTGCAGATACTCTTGCAGCAGTCTGTTTTGGTTTTTGATAGACTCTCTTGTAAGGTGCCAATCTTCGGCTATAACAGCCTGTGAGTTGTTGTAAACGTACAACGAAAGATAGAGAGCAAGCATCTTTGCCGGAGCGTTTTCCATAGCCTTGTTGTACCTGTTCACCTTCTCAATAATCGCCAACGGTTTGACCGTATCCGCGCTTTTGTCGAACATCTCTTTCATGCTGTAGTAGTAACGAATCTCTCTGAGATCTGCCTGTATTTCTTGACGTGTCATCATCTTATTTGCCTCCTGTTTGTTTCCCGAATTTTTTGATTATCGATTGCAAAGTTTTTTTATCTGCGTCGTTGCAAGTTGAGTACAACCGTTTCAATAGTTCTTCTTGCGCATCGGAGAGATATGTTTTTCCAAGATAATAGTCTTCTTGAACATAAACTCCGCCGTTGTTGCCTACAGAAGTATAGATTGGATAGGAAAGTGAAAGTTCCAAAACGTCGTTTTGTATGGTTTGTCTTGACACTCCGAATTCAAACGCTAAATTCGCCATCTTTTCATAGCGTCTTTCGCACAACAACTCTAAAAGCGCCTGCCGACGTTCTAATGCTTTCACTTTCTCACCTCCTTTGCCTTCGTTGGCTCTATTCTCGCAATCAAATGTCAAGGTTTATTTGACATTCGAAAAACTTTTTTAATTTTTTGTCGGGGTGATATAGAAAAACGCCCTGACAAACAGTAGTTCAAAATTGGAACTATCTGCTCGCCAAGGCGTTTACGTCCTTGCTCTGACACCCGAAGGTGTTTCACGAACACTTAACTATATGGTATTTAGAAAGGATTTATCAGGAACACTATTTCAGTTGGACCTTTCTGTGCCGTATAATCGAATATAAAATTGTCAATTGCTTGCTACAACTTTTAAGTTGATTTCCTTTCTGGTGTGACGTTTGCTGAAGATCACGGCTTTGCACGTGTCGCACTTGATTCTCAAACTACCGTCATCACCCTTAAAACCAATGATTTTTCTTCCACAATTCGGACAAAAAAGACTCACTGGCGCAAGGTTTGAAGATTCCACTTGTACCATCCTCCTTTTCCCAAGATACATGAAGAATTGTATTTAGCCCACTGCTTTGATAGGGGTGGGAAGTCCCGTATCGCAGGAAGACTATCTTCTGCACCCAAATATGAATAGTCACTCTAAGGCGGGGCGTGTCTTAGTCGGCAACTATGCAAATTTCATAAATATCATCATAATAGATTTGAGAATCTCCCACTCTCAACCAATGATAAACTTGATTAGTTTTGGTGACGATACCTTCTTTTAGAAGGTAATGACCGTTTTTATAGTATTTTAGTTTGATTTCCGTGCCGCGCCTTATTCGGCAAAGCACCGCGGATATTTCTTCTTTGCTTTCTTCGGACAACTCTATTTTTTCAATCCGAGAACGTCTTTCTATACGACTTTGAATTTCTTCACTCAAACCTTTCAAAGCGTCAAAAGGCAAAAACTGTGCCGCGCGATTTAAGTCATCATTTCTATTCGCCATTATGTCCCCCTATTAGTTTGTTTCTTGTGATTTGAGTCGCGCCTTCTTGCAGGTCGAATGCCCGGAGCATAGCGTTTTTGCCAAATCTATCCTTGATTTCCAGCACGGCATTTTCAAGTTTACGCTCTCTTTCAAGTGCCTCGACATCGGTGAAAAGGTCATATCCTTCTGCCGATTCGTCCGCAAGCCCCGAAAAGCAAATGCCAAGTCTTCTTATCGGAACATCTTTGGATATGGTTTCATAGTACAACCTATCCACATACTCTTTGACAACGGAATATACGTTTGTGCTGTTTGCCATTTTCATAGTTCCGCCGGACTGCGGGATAACATCCTTTGAGTATCCGACGAAGATACCTACGTGACTTGCTATAAGATGCTCTCTTATCAGCCTTTGGCAACCCGTTAATGCCATTTCCTGAATTACAACATGCGCTTTGTCATAATCGTAATCGCTAAATAGAATTTGAGAGTTGGAAATGGATTTTGACTTGCTCTTATAACTTTTTATTTCGGCAATGGTACAAGACTCTCTCCCGTTTGCGTGGTCTATAAGGATTTTGGCGTTCTTACCAAAATTCCTATACAACAAATCTTCGGGCGCATGCGCAATACCTTTCATAGTATATATGCCGTATCTTGCAAGCCTATTTGCCGTACCTTTCGCGATATTCCAAAAGTCGGTTATAGGAGTATGTTCCCAAAGCGTTTCCTTGAAAGATTCTTCCGTCAGTTCACCTATGTGATCCGTGCAATGTTTTGCCGTTATATCGAGTGCGATTTTAGCAAGAAACAGATTGGTTCCTATACCACAAGTTGCCGGGATATGAGTTCTGATTGCAATTTCGTCAATGATTTTCTTTGCAAGTTGCTTTGGCGTGAGATTATAGACGGACAAGTAGTCCGTAACGTCTATAAATGCCTCGTCTATGGAATATTGATGAATATCTTCTTCGGAAAAATAGTCAAGGTAAATCTCAAATATGTCGGCACAATACTTAATATAAAGGCTCATGCGCGGGAGCGCGACAATATACTTGATGTTTTGCGGAATCTCAAACAGCCTGCAACGATTTTTCACTCCCAATGCTTTCATCTTTGGGGATATTGCAAGGGTAATCGCACCTTTCCCGCGAGATTCGTCTGCAACAACGAGATTGGTTTCAAACGGACTTAACCCACGCTCGGCACATTCTACAGAAGCGTAGAACGACTTCATATCGATGCACAAGTATGTCCGTTGTTTTTCCATATCTCTCCTTATTCCAAATCTTTCAGCACCTTTACGGCTATCCCTTGAATTGCTATATCGTCAAAAAACATATCTTCCATTTTGTCGTTTTCGGGATGGAGTCTTATCTTTTTGCGTTTGTTGTCCAAATAGTAGCGTTTGAGCGTTGCCTCGTTCCCGATAAGCGCAACGACGATTTGCCCTATCTCTGCAGTTTCCTGCTGGCGAACAATAACCAAATCACCGTCGTTAATCCCTGCGTTTATCATGCTATCGCCCTTTGCTCTCAAAATGAAGAACTTGCCCGATCCCAACAACTCTTTTGAAAAAGTTACATAGGATTCTATATTTTCTTCGGCAAGTATCGGTCCGCCACAAGCAATCTCGCCAACGATAGGTAAACGATTGTTATTGCATATAGTATTCGCAATTTCTTTTGTTTGCAAATCACCAAATTTGCCCTTTTTGTCAATCTCGCCGCGCTTGATAAGTTCATCCACGTATCTGTACGTCTGAGTCGTTGACAAACCAACTGCGTTCGCTATTTGTTGAAGGCTCGGATATGTTCCTTCTTGAAAATAACAATCGTTGATGAGCGTCAATATTGCCGACAATGTTTGTTCGTTTTTGCTGCGCATAAGGACTCCTTTTTGTTCTAAACGAAAAATGTTTTTCATTTAGGATAATTCAATTATATTGTTATGCAATAAGAAAGTCAATGATTTTTCGGTGGGAATTTTATGGGAAATGCGTGGTGTCCCGTTATTGGTACAACCATGTTCAAAATAAAAAAATCAATGGTTTTATGTTGTCTTTCGACAGCGGATGATAATCGGGGCTTTGACTTTTGCAACGCTCGATAAAAAATAGTCAGACAGAAATGATACAGGACTTTAAAACACCACAAAACCTTTATGTTTTTGCAACCTGCTATACAATTCAAAGAAAATATCCTATCCAATTTTTTATCTCGTCGCTTTGCTTTTTCATTGCAAAAGTCGTCTGCCCCGATTACATCGTTTTGTGTCGAAAGACAAAACAAATCAAACGCAAGGCAAGAACAATGGATGTTACCTTTATGTGCTTTTTCCACAAGAAAATACCTTTGAATCCACCTTAATTTGGATATTTTTATGCCTAAATTTCTCTAAAAGTTGGATTTAATGTACTCACGCTCAAAAGATATTTCGTGCTATCGTCAATGTAGAAGTTAGCAACCGATTAAGAAAACAAGGGTTGAAAACGTCAAATCTAAAAAAGGAGGAACAAGGCAAATGTTAAGAAGCATTCAAAAAGCATTCGATATAATCAAAGCCGAAGACGCAGAAACCGCCATTACCGTTCACACTATCCGAACTTGGTGTAAACAAGGCAAAATTAAGTGTCTGACTGCCGGCAACAAGGTTCTTGTTGATATGCAAAGCCTCTTGGATTATATCGCTATCAAAGAAGAAAAATAGGAGGTAAAAAATGGCACACATTGACGTTACAAAAAACAAAAATGGTAGATTGCAAGCAAAAATCATGTTTTATGGCAAAGACGCCGTAACTCAAAAGACAAAGTTGTTATCACGCAGGATTTATAACGATGACAACCTTACGGAAGCGAAGTTCCGCAGATATGCAGAGAAAGTTGCTATTCAACTCGAAGAACAATATAAGCAAGAGTATGTCGAAGGAACTTCCGCTATCCGTAATAACGTCGTTACATTCTCGGAACTGTGCGACGAATGGAAAGCAAACGTTCTTCAAACGCTTTCAAGAAACTACTATTCGAGGATTTGCGAAGTACAAAAGCGATTTAACGCATACCTTGAAGAAGTACAGTTGGCTCACAGACCTATATCGGATATCAAGGTAAGAGATGTTCAATTGTTTCTAAACCGCTTTATGCAGCCCAAAGCCGAATTATCCAAGACGGTGAGTCTTATCAAGCCGTTGCCGAAAAAGGTTAATTTTCGGGAACTTGCTCGCGAAGGCATAATAACAAGGAATACTTCGTACTTGATGAACAATGACAATGCAAAAATCTCAGTTGAAAAAGCTCAAGCCATTTGTGAAAAGTACAATCTCGATTTTTATGAGTATTTCGACCAAAAAGCGGAAGTAAAAAAATATGCCGTTGAAACTATCAAAGGCTACCGACGAGTTTTGAGAACTTTGTTCAATGAAGCGGTACGCTATGAGTGGATAACAAAAAACCCGGTTTCTGCTACGAAAATAACCGCAAACAATAACAATACTTCTCTCAAACCCATAACAGAAAAAGAAGTATTCTCTATCCAAGAGTCAAAGTCATTTTTGAAAGCGTTACAGAACGTGCCGGAAGAATTTATTTTCCGCAAGATTTGTGTGAAGTTTATGTTGCTTACAGGCGTAAGAACGTGCGAATTGCACGGTTTGAAATGGTCTGATATAGACTTACACAATAAGAAAGTCAAAATCGCAAGAAACAGGTTATACACAAAAGAATTCGGCATATACGAGAAAGAAACAAAATCTAAAACTTCAGAAAGAGAAATCCCTTTGACGGACGATCTCGTGGAAGATTTGAAAAAATATATGGCTTGGTTCAGGATTGCCGACGATGAATTTGACAACAAATTAGACGAATACTATTTTGCGGTTAATATTTATCGTCAGCCCGAAGGCATAAGCAGTACGGGGCAATGGCTAAAGAAATTTGAGAAGAAAAACGGTTTCAAACAGGTTTCTTGTCACGGATTGCGGCATACATATTGCAGCCTACTACTCGCCCAAAACGTTCCGATACAAACCGTAAGCAAATATATGGGACACAGCGATTCCACAATAACACTACAAGTTTACAGCCACTTTATCCCGGACACAAAGGAACGAGTGGTAAACGCACTGAATAATCTTATGGACGATTGAGAGAAATCTCGGTCGTCTTTTTTTTGGAGGAAATATGTATATTCCACGATTAAGAAGAATACCAGACGTGGTAAAGGAAATGCGAGAATCCGATCCCGAATCGGTGATAACCTACGCCCTAATTATAGGGTTAATCAAACAAAAGAAAATCACTGCAATGAAATACGGAAATGCTTGGCTCGTTAACCTTGACGAGCTATATTTTTACTTTCGAGGAAACAAAAAATGAAAAACCTAATTACTTCCGGTAAGTTGCTAAAAATGTTTCTTGCCGAAGATGCAAACACAATTATTCGCCGACCAAACTGCCGAAAGTTTTGCCTTGACAATGACATATTTATGGAAATACACGAAAAGGCTTGGTTAATAGACATTGAAAACTTTATGAGAAAAGTCAACCCAAAATCAATGAGCGAACATTACGAAGTGCCACGTCTGAGAAATCTTCGTTACTGTGTAAATAGTTGGAACAAGCGTTATAAAAGGTGGCAAATTGATAAGCACGACATAGAATATCTGATAAAAAACAAAAAGATTTTTTGTTTCAAACACGGAAACAGATGGGTTCTAAACTATGACGAAGTGCTAAATGAACTCAAGATTTACGTCAAAACCTACAAAGGTCACCCGAATGCAAAGAAAAAAAGTAAAAAATAGAATTGGTAATGTAATTGGTAATGCGTTTTTTCGCGTTCATCTTCTCTCGTTTTCTATATAATGTGTCAAATAAAAAGAAAAAACCACAATATATTGTGGTTTGTGGCGCACTCACCGGGAATCGAACCCAGAGCTAACCCTTAGGAGTTCATCTTCCCTTGTAAAATATCGCAAAATCCAGCATATTTCTTGCATTTTTTAGTGTTTTAAGCAATATTTTGCGTTCAAATCGCTTATTTTTTGGTATTATTTGAGAAAATTTTCATAACTTCAAACAACTTTAATACCAAAATAATACCAATTTAATACCAGTTTGCGACATAGCACATATCTTAGGAATTTCTTTGTTGGTTTTGAAACATTCTTCATAAAATCCATCAATGACAA
>JAEDDH010000076.1 GCA_016293845.1 Bacteroidales bacterium
CGTTCGTTATTTTCGTTTTAGTTCGTTTTTTATCGTAACGCGCCACTTCCTGCATTTACGCCGTTTTCCTCCGCCCATTTCGTCCAGCGTTTTCTGATTACGTCGCAATAGTGCGGGTCTAGTTCCATTACGTAAGCCGTGCGGTTTAATTTCTCGCATGCAATAATAGTTGTGCCGCTGCCACCGAACGGGTCTAATATCGCGTCGTCCTCTTTGCTGCTGTTTTTAATAAGCCGCTGAAATAGTTTGACCGGCTTCATTGTCGGATGTTCCTCATTCCGCGCCGGCTTGTCCTCGTATATAATTGTGTTCGGTACGTTGTCGCCCCGCAGTTTTGTGATTTCCTGCAGCAGCTGTTCCTTATTCATTTTTTTATATTCCGGCTTTTCGTCGTATACTGTGGTTAAATCGCGGCGGCCGTCCCAATAGTGATTAGAGCCTTCTTTCCAGCCATACAGACAAGGTTCGTGTCGCCATTGATAATCTTGACGCCCTAAAACTAGACTATTTTTGACCCATATTAACTGTTGTTTTACTGTAAGACCGTTTTCTTTTAATGCGGTTTCAAAGTTTACGCTTTCTCTCGAAGCATACCATACATAGAATGCGCCGCCTGCTTTTAGAGGTTCTTTCATTGTTTTGAAGGCATCATGTAAAAAGGCATGAAATGACGCATCATCTTTATTATCGTTTTGAATACTGAGACCGGTTCCACCATGATAATCTACATTGTACGGCGGGTCTGTTACGATTAAATCGGCGCGCGTTCCCTGCATTAAAGCGGCCATATCCTCCGCGCTGGTGCTGTCGCCGCAATAAAGAAAATGTCGCCCCAATCGGTAAAGCTGCCCGCGCTGGCTGTCTGCTACTTCGTCCGGCTTTAGTGCTGGAGCCTCGTCGTCGTCTTTTGTTTCTTCCGGCTCTAATTTGCCGAGGTCTAATACTCCATCAGGCAGGGCTAGTTCGTCAAAGTCTATTTTAATATCGCCCAAAAATGCGGCTACGCTGTCGGCTGTCATGTGTCCGTATTGGCTGTTTAATTTAAGCAGCTTTTCTTTTGCCTCCGCCTCGTTTTTGGCGCTGATGTATACGCATGGCAGGGCGGGGATTTCTTCGCCTGCTGCTGCCATTTGCTGCAATGCTTTAAGCCTTCCGTGGCCATCAATTACGTTGTTTTTCCCGTCGTTCTTCCATACGAAAAAAGGAAAACTAAAGCCGTGTTTTTTAATGCTTTTAACAATCTTTTCTACGTCGCCGGCGCTCCGTTCTTTCAGCTCGCCTTGAAACTCTGTTAATTCGTGTAGCTGGATTGTGTCGGAGCCGGTGCAATTTATTTCTATTTTCATGCCCTTATAGTCATTTTTTTTAATAAAAAAAGGCGCTTTTTTGCACGTTTTTTGCAAAATATACGCCTTTAATTTGTTTTTATGTTCTTTTTTTTATTTTATGTTGTCGAGGATAAATCGCGAAACCGTCTTGTTTTCTTCCTGCGCCCTCGCTTTTAATCGCTCGATTTCTTCCGGCTGCCCTGAAACTGAAATAGTTACATATTTCTTTTTCTGTTCTTCGGGTAGTGGCTTTCTCCCACCGCCGTGGTAGCCGTAGCCTTTATATTTTTTTTCGCCCTGCATTATAATTTAATTCCCATTTGTGCAGCTGCTTTTTTTACCTCTGCTTTTGTATCATATCTATAATTAAAACTTGTTCCGTCGTTACGTGTTCCAATCAATACCCATTTATTTTCAGTCTTTACTATTTTTGCGTTTGTCATTTCGTGACCTCCTTTTCGCTTGCCTTATGGTTATATATTACATTATTATTTGTTTTTTGTCAATAGTTTTTTACAAAAAAAATAATAAAAAAAGGCGCTTTTTTGCGTTTTTTTTGCAAAATTGCGCCCATTTTCGTTTATTTATTATCGTTTTTCTCGATATTCGCCTGCTGGAATATATAGGCAGATACGGTCATATTTTCCGCCGCTGCCTGTTGCTTTAATTTTTCTATCTGTTCCGGCTGTCCGCTTATGCAGATAGAAACACGCTTTATTCCGGTAGCTTTGCGACCGCCGCCGTGGTAGCCGTAGCCGCTGTATTTTTTTTCTGCCATTATTTATCTTCTTCTTGTTCTTCTTCCTGTTCTAATTCCCAATAAGTTTCGGTTACATAAGCGTAGAGTTTATGCTGTTCATTTTCAGCATTTTTCACAAAGCGTTCTGCAATTTCTTCCGCTCCATTCCAATCTCCAGCATAACTATCATCGTAAGATAGGAGAACATCTTCTGAATTGATTTCAATTCCTTTTGCTTCAATGTCGGCAATTCTCAGCAAGAACATAGATTCGCCTTCATCGACAGGTTTAATTTCTCTAAACTTTTCTTGATAAGCAACCCATCTTCCGTTTGAAGAAGTGATGTTAACAATTACAACATCTTCACCATTGAATTTGTACCAAGGATAATTTCTGTTTTTATTCATGTTTTACTCCTTGCAGGCTTTCGTTCCTGCCTTATGGTTATAATATACACTCTTTTTTATTTTGTGTCAATACATAAAACAAAAAAATTATAAAAAAAGCAGCAGTTTTTTTTCTGCTGCTGCCATTATTATCAATCTATTGGCAGGCTGTTTATTTTTTTAAAATATGCCCGTCGCTGTTTTTCTATTTCTATCATAGTGAAAAAAGGGCAGCACTCTATAAATGGC
>JAEDDH010000077.1 GCA_016293845.1 Bacteroidales bacterium
CGACCGTACCCGAGCTTGACTGGGCACTGCTCAAGAGGATAACCGACAGGATTCTTGCCGAGGTTGACGGCGTGTGCCGTGTGCTTTACGAACTCAGCCCCAAGCCCATCTCCACAATCGAGTGGGAGTAAATTGAAAAACACTACAAACCCTTTATTTATGCGGGTTTGTGGGTAAAGAGCAATTTCTAAAGGCTCACAAAAATACCATATTAACAGTAAACCCCGTACTGACGGAAAAAGTCAGTACGGGGTTTTGTCGTTTGCAGGGTTAATTGTTTTCAAAAACTTTTAGTCCAAGAAAGGTTTCTTTTGCAAGATTATTTGCAGAAAGTTTTTCATCCCATTCATTGCGAGCACGAGATTTTTTGAGGACTTCGTCTAATGAAAAGTCGTCGAAGTAGTCAGTTTTCTTATCGCTGAAATTATTTTACAACTTTCTGCTATCATCTAAAGAAGCTGAACCGCCCGGACAAATATGAAGCTGCAACCGCCGTATCAAGGCAAAGCTAAAGGGCTTGCCGCCTGCTCTTCGCAGACAACAAGCCCTTTCGGCTGCTTGAACAATTTTTCCTTTAAAAAATTGTCAAGCTTTTTGAGGTCACTTCAAAGTGACCTGTATTTTTTATCTTAGCATCTGACTTGTGAAAACTATATCCTCGCTGCCTATGCCGATAATATCGCCGGTGAACAGCCGTTCCTTGCGCTCAATGCGTCTGCCGTTTAAGTATGTGCCGTTTGTCGAGCCGAGGTCGGTCAGATAATAATGTGAGTCGATGTACTCTATCTTGCAGTGTTTTCTCGACACTTTTGGGGTCGAATAGATAAAGTCGCAGTCTGCGCCTCTGCCGAATATCCAGACGGTTTTCCCGTCACGGGGTGCGGCGGCAGGGGTGTTCACGGTTTTTTCGCCGGGATTATGAAAGAAGTCAAAAAGCTCCTTGAATTTAGCGTCAGCCATATAGCTCCTCCGAATAAAACCATTTCTTATATTCAGTATAGCATATGATTTGCCGTTAGCAATCATAAAATTGAATTTTTACGGCACAGTTTTTCCACGCGAATGCAAATTTGGGCGAAGCGGCGATACCGTCTGTTGAAATTTTAACGGTTTTAGCTAAAATATAAAGTGATATTCTGCATTTGGGTGAAAGCATGAAGAAAATCGCACTGTGGGAGGCAAACCATCCCAAAACCGCACTCAAAAACGGCGATAATGTTATTCTCTCAATCATTGGCGATAATGCAAAAAAGTTAGAAAGTGACATATTAAAATACATCCAGTATGGTTATTCCGTTCATCTTCACTTAAACGAATTGCCGAACAATAAGGCAATGGCACGAGCAATAGGGAGAGCTTTCCCGGAAGACGGCAGTCAAGGGCGCTATGTATCGCCTGAGTTGATAGCGGAATACGCAGACAAACCAACGCAAACCTATCTTTATTTGACAGGGAGGAGTAATATAAATGGAATCCAAACCGAAAATAACACCTTTGACCCCACAGGAACGGGAGAAATCGCTGGCAATGTGGCGCAGAGTTTACGAGTTCGACGCGGATATGACGACCGAAGCCATCGACGAACTGTTGGCGGAGAAAGCGGCACAGGAACAGCAGCCCAATTAAGCAGTTACGATTGGTATAATAACAATGTAGCTTTCGGACAGTCGCCTATACTTGTTGAAAGCTCCGAGCCTTTCGGTTTCGAATCACTTGTTCCACATAAGCAAGAATAAACTCCCATCAAAAGATGGGAGTTTATTCTTGGCTGAACCACCAAACGGTGCGTAAGGCGGGGTGAAAAACGCAAAAAATAGGGTGATTATTCAAAATATTGCTTCCTATATTGAGGACTGTTTTGCCCCTGAAAACATGAAAAAAACCTCTCTTGTCTTTGCAGACAAAAGAGGCTTCTTTCTTGCGAAAGAGCTATATAACGGTGCGTAAGGTTAGGTAAAAAAAGTAAAAAGGTGCGTAACAATCTTGTGCAGGCGGTTTCTATATTCCTAAAATGTAAACACCATTATATTCCTTAGATTTTATCAACCACTCTTTCAATGTTGAGTAATCAGTCGGTTTATCATTATTGAGTCGTTCGATAATGGAATCAAGCAAATTCGGAGCATAATAGTTAATACCAAATATGTCAACAACACCTTTATTCAAATTATTATAAATACCGCAATCGAAAATATGTTGATATTCCGTGTAGAATAAATCCACATCGTCAATATACAATGAATCGTTTTGCCAGTTTTTTATACTGCTCAATGATACTATTTTCTTTAGTTTCGTCCCAACGGGAAGCTTGCAAAACTGTACTTCTATAAATGCAGAACCGCCAAAATTTCTTCGTTCTTCTTGTGAATTAAAAATATGAAATAGCATTAACTCACCTCTTGTAGTAATTATATCATTTTTTCCTTGTGTTTCAATGATATATCACTTACGCGACATGATATACGGCGTTGCCGCATGATATACTTGCTCCGCAAGCATGATAAAATATCCGTTCCTTCATATGCCGCAGGCATATATCATCCACCAAAGGTGGATATCATATCGAAGATATATCACCCGTTCCGCAAGGAACGGATCTCATTGTAAAAGAAACCTCTTATGTCCTGGTAGACAAAAGAGGTTTCTTTCGTGGCACGCCGCAAGGGATTCGAACCCCTGA
>JAEDDH010000078.1 GCA_016293845.1 Bacteroidales bacterium
ACAATGCCCTTAAATCCGCATTCTAATATATTATATACTTCTTGCGTTGCGCCGTCGGTACCGCTAATTTTATAAAATGGCTGCGAAAATAAATACGGTGTTAAAAAGTTTCGGCCGCAAAAATAAGGCTGACTTTTTCCGGTTGCTATTGTGTTGGACGCTCCGCGTAAAAATGGCGAATTATCTATACTGGCAGAATTAGTTAATTTTTTTATTTTTTCAAGTTCGCGTTCTACTTCATCTGCCTGTTGCCTTGCTTTATATGCGATTTCTGCGGGCTGGATTATAAATCCAAACGGAATAAGGAAAGTCGCAACCCACCATGGTGTTTCTGTAAGGTCGCCCGGTATTTGTCGCAGCGTTACTATATCGCCGTCTTGTATAATAGTGTCTGGATTTGATATTTTACCGTTGATTATTAACACGGCGTTTGCAAATTCTACTCCCGGAAAATTAGCGCGGGCGCTTCGTCCTGCCTCTATATCTACGAGTTCAGCGGTGTTTTTAAGTGTCTTAATTAAATTCGCTTTCATTTTTTATTACCTCATAATATCGGATCGGATTTAATGCGCGTATATGCGTAACACGGCAGCCTTTTTGCGTGATGTGCAGGGCGAGCTGTGGTGTTACCATGTAGGCTACATGCAGATTTTCGCCGGTTTTACATTCTGCAATAGCGCCGGTTTTTGGCGCTTTAATTTCCTTTATGTTATTATAGTCATTTATATACAGCATTTCTGCACCAACGGGCAGATGTTCGTATTTTTGAAATGGATCTTTTATAGGTGTTCCTGCGCGCTTGCAGCATTCCAATACTAAACCGTAGCAATCGTACCCACCGTCGCCTCGTCCGTGTGGTTTGTATTTTGCGCTAAGTAAATCGTTATAAAAAATCATACTGCGCCACGGTTGTTGTAGTTATTGTAAATCAATGCAGGAAAGGTCATACTGCCGCGGTCGTCGCTGTCTAGTCTGATTTCAAACTTTACGCCGTCCCACGTTGCGTCGCCGTAATTATGTCGGTATGTTTCCAGCTGTACAACTTCGCCGCCGCGATATACGCCGATTAACTCGCATTTAAAATTACGGTTCCGGTTGATGTAGTTTAATAATTCCGGTTTGTCGAATATATCGCATTCAAGCGTTGCTCCGCCGTTTGTGCTTGGTGTGTAATTGAATGAGGCCGCCTCGAAAGTGTGCCCGTTATATATAAGATTTTCGTTATCGTTAATTATATAAAGGTCGGTGCTATCGTCGTAAATGTGTAGTAAAAACGGCAGGTTAAAAAGCCCGCCCTCGGTTAGTTCCTTAAATACACCCATTTTCAGCACTCCTCTAGCGTCAAAGATATTTCTTTATGGCGCTGTCCTTTCCAATTTCCTACTATTACAAAATATTCTTTTGTACCGCTTTTCTTTTCAAGGTCGGTTAAAGTAATCGGTACGGTTCCCGTGCCGTTTGTCGTTTCGTTCCAATCGAGAAAGCGCGTAAACTCGGTCTTGCCGTTGCTGTCTTTTATAGCGTCATTAAGGCGCAATAATACAGAATGGTTTACTTTCTGTGCACTGTTTATTTTGTGATAAATTATGCGGCCGCTTTTGTATTTGGTAGCCTCTCGGTTTTCTACTGTGGAACCGTCAAGCCCGTAAAACTTTTGATTTACATTTTCCGGCCATGCTGCCATATTTCACCCCCTTTTGTTATATTCCGTAAAAATCGCCGCTCATGCCAGCATTTGCCGCATTAAGTCCGCTGTTAAATCGTCCGCTTTTTAGTCCGTCGTTTACACGGGCGTCTATCATAAGTTCGATTTGTCCGCGTGTTATTTGCGGCTGCACTGTAACTAGATTTGCAGCGCTGTTATTGATAGTAAGGTTTACGCCGCCTGTTCCCGCAGCGCTGCCTGTACCGTTTATCATATCCCATAACGCGCGTTGCTGGTTTGCGTTCATTACCAATTCACCGGACCGAGCGGCTATCGTTGTATTATCTGCCCCCATGCTCGCGCCGTTTATGCCTCCGACAAATCCTCCGGCTGCAAAGTGTTTAATAGGCTTAGCGGCCATAATAGAGGCTAATTGTACAGCACCGGCAGCTCCAACTAACGCCCCCGTAATAATTCCAGCAACACCGCCTTGTGCCAATGCCTGCGTTACACCGACGGCCGTGTTTGCTGTCGCTGCAAGAATATTTGACGCCCACTGTGCCATTTCAATTTTATATTGCATTTCAGCGCCTTTCTTTTTTGCCTCTGCTACTTTCTTTTGGTATTCTTCTTCGCCGAGTTCGCCTTTCCTGTATTTTATTTCAAGGTTTGCTAGTTCGGCTCTCATCTTGTTGTTTTCCGTTTCTAGTGCCATTTGTGCGGCGTCGTTGATTATCTGTTCGACCTGCTGCGCGTACCCGTTTACTTCGCTTGCTATGTTGTTCCATAAGTTACGGCGGTTTTTAACTAATTCCTCGTCAATGTTTTCTATTGCTTGTCGTTTCTTGTCGGCGTCCTCTATTTCAGCGGCGTTGATGTCTTTTTTCATTTGAAGTAGTTCTTCTTCGCGTGCTTTATATTCGTCGAATTTGTTGTTGTACCCAAAACTTTCAGCAGCTTGGAGCGCTGCCTCTCCGGCTTTTTGTGCTGCTGCCAGTCTTTCTTCTTCTGTTGCTGCGTCTTTTGCTTTCTGC
>JAEDDH010000079.1 GCA_016293845.1 Bacteroidales bacterium
ATGCCGGTCGAAAAACCCGAGATTTTCTCGGGTTTTCTTCGTTTTTCGCCGTTTTCCGGCACTTCGCTTGCGAAGTGCGACTTTTCTTGAAATTCGGATTTTAGTGAAAATAAAAAGATGCCAATCGGCATTTTTGAGCAAGGGAGCAGAAGCGAACCTTTAACAAAGAGAAAAATGGGGATGCAAGTGCTACTTGACACGGTCAAGTACGATGTTCTTTACATTTTCTGACTTTTGTGATATAATTATATTGCATGCAAGGAGGGCTTTTTATGACCGTCGGTGAGAAAATACAATATTACAGAAAAAAGATCGGGCTATCTCAAGAAGAACTCGGTCAAAAAATGCTCGTTAGCCGTCAGACTGTCAGCCTTTGGGAAATGGATAAGACATTACCTACCGTTGATAATTTGATTCGACTCAAGGCAATTTTCTCGGTTTCCATAGATGATATTTTGAGCGAAGCTGAGCCGATAAAGGAAAATAAGAACGAACCGAATGAGGCGTACGTTTTCAAATATAAAAAATCAGATTTGCAAGAAGTTTTCAAAAAAGCTCGTTCCCCGCTTGTAAAACGCGCGATTATTTTTACGCTTGCTTGCATCGCCCTTTTTGTTTTCCTTGCCGTAGCAGGAGCGAACGATACCATTATAGGTTTACTTTTAGGCTATTTTCTGGTCGGTGTGATTTCTCATATCAAAGGTTATTTCGCTTATAGCAAAGCTTGGAAAACCAGTGAAAGCAGAATTTTGGAGAGCACCTATTCTTATGAAATATTTGAAGGCTATTTTATACTGAACATTTCCAAAAACGAGGAAGTCACAAAGACGATGAAAATATACTTTGATGACATTGAAAAAATTCAATCTTTCGGGAACTATCTTGTCTTGCAGATCGCGGGGCAAAGCTATATTATTAAAAAGGACGCTTTGATCCCTGAATCAGCTTTCATTACTTTTTGCAATAATACACCAAACAAGGTTGAAGCAAAAAAGCCCAAGGATAAATTTAAAATCATCTCCATTCTTCTTTTCGTTCTTTCCATTTGCACGATATGGGGGGCATTGATTGGTGTTGCTATATTATCCGGAATCAATCAAGCAATGACGGAGAATATGTGGATATTCTTTTTGTTTCTTCCTGTTCCAATTGCCTCTATTGTGTTCGGCTTCTACTTAAAGAAAAAAGGATGCAAGTATAAAAAGAACGTAATCGTGGGCATTATCATGGCGGCACTACTCTGCATTTACGGATCGTTTACCTTCATTTTTTCTGATATCTATTCACACGGCGACGAGCCGATTGTCAATACGGAGCAAATGTTGAATATTGATATTCCGACACATTCGCGTATCAACACGCAGGATTGGACAAAAGGAACGCAATCTGTTCCTCGCGGATATATTTATTCAACGAGCGATATTTACTTTGACGATACCGCTGTGGGGCAATTTGAGAAAAATATTTCAAATGACGCAAAGTGGATATCCGATATTCCCAATGATATGGTTGGTATCACCTCGTATTTCTGCGATATTCAAACGAGTGACTACTATATTATCTACAACAAGGACACGGGAGAATTCAACAAATTGCCGAGCGCAAGCGGAACATATGTGTTTATCAACGTTCTATACAACGCCGAGAGCAATACAATGAAATTAGTGGAATATCAAATAGAGTACACAAAATAAGTTGGCATCCTTTTTGTCAACACGTTCCAAGTGTTCCGGTCTTAAAAGATGCCGGTCGAAAAACCCGAGATTTTCTCGGGTTTTCTTCGTTTTTCGCCGTTTTCCGGCACTTCGCTTGCTAAGTGTTGTTTTTCTCAAAATTCGCTTTTAAGCAAAAATAAAAAGATGCCAAACGCCGTTTTCGACCTTTTGCGCGGAATCGGACTGGTGGAACGCTATTTCAGGTCGGTTTTCAGAGAGATTTTCTCTCGGAAAACCGACCTTTTTTCGTTTTTTCTCAATAAAACTTTGTTAAATTTCTGCGGCTGAGAAAGGCGAGGTTCTGAATCTCCTACACATAAAAAAAGAGATCTCGACTGCCGCTACTGCCTGTATTATTCCAAAGGAAAATGCAAACTGCAGTGGTGCTGTTGCTATCAGGACAAAGTACGCACGGGGGCCCCCTTTACCCCAAACATGAATGAAAAACCGCATAGATACAGAGCTTATAACAAAAACACCATTGATGTCCAAACCTTTGGGCAGAACTCAATGGTGTTTTCATTCCCGATCAGCAATTGTTTATCTTCTTATCTTCCTTTTACGGTACAATACGATGCCGAACAATACCATGCCGCTGACTGTAATTTCCATGCCGTCAGGTAACACGACAGAGGCTTCGCCGTTTTCGTCCACATGGATCGTGTTCCATTGCGTGTTGTCAATATACCGGGCGTATACGCCGATGTCGGTTTGCCGGTTGTCACCGTCCGGATTGGATTCTGTCGCAAAAGCGGTGACAGATGCCGACAGGACAACGATCATTGTCAGCAACCGGCCATGATTCTTTTCATTGCGCTACATCTCCTATGGCGGTATTCAGGGTGGCGGAGCCTGCGCTGAAGTAGGTTTCCGGCTCATAGCCCATTATTTTCAGTTTAATCTTCTCGCCTGCGGCAAGTGTTTTAGTCAGCGTTACGGTCTTTACATATTCGCCGG
>JAEDDH010000041.1 GCA_016293845.1 Bacteroidales bacterium
ATACTTTGTAAAGGCTATATGGAAGTCGTGTGTCTTTTTTATCGGACAGCAATAAAAAATATTCCTTCAAATTATCTTTATACTTTAAAAGAAACGCCAAACAATCAGTCTGGCGTTTTTTTTATAGCAATTTATGTTCTATCCTCCAAAGTTGTCGAAGTGGATCATATTCTGTTCTACTCCGAGGCTGTCGAGAAGGTCGATAACTGTCTTGGCCATCATCGGAGGTCCGCAGAGGTAGTACTCGATGTCTTCGGGAGCCTCGTGCGCTTTGAGGTAGGTGTCGCCCATAACAGGAGCGATAAATCCTGCGGTGTACTTAACGCCTTTTTCGTCGGCCTTCGGGTCGGGACGGTCGAGAGCAAGGTGGAAGTGGAAGTTGGGATACTCTTTTTCCAAAGCGAGGAAGTCTTCCATAAAGAATACCTCATCCAATGCACGTGCGCCGTAGAAATAGTGCATTTCGCGGTCGCGTGTGTGGAGAGTTTTGAGCATGTGCATAATCTGTGCGCGGAGAGGAGCCATACCTGCGCCACCACCTACCCAAATCATTTCGCGTTTTGAGTCGAAAATCGGGTGGAAGTCGCCGTAAGGACCGCTCATGGTTACTGTGTCGCCGGGTTTCAACGAGAAGATGTATGTAGATGCGATACCACAAGGAACATCTTGGAAACCAACCTGCGGTTTTGGTTTAAACGGCGGAGTGGCTATGCGGACGGTAAGGGTGATGATGTCGCCCTCGTCGGGATAGTTGGCCATAGAGTATGCGCGGATGGTTTCGGTGTCGTTTTTCTGATGGAGTCCAAAGAGACCAAATTTTTCCCAAGCGGGAACGAACACCTTGCCTTCTTCGGCATTGTTGATAAGGTCGCGGTCAAAATCGTTGTAGTTGATGTCGTATTTTGGGATTTTGATCTGAGCGTACGAACCAGGAATAAAGTTCATGTGCTCGCCCGGAGGCAACTGCACTTTGAACTCTTTGATAAAGGTGGCCACGTTCTTGTTTGAGATAACCTTGCACTGCCATTCCTTTACGCCGAGAACGCTCTCGGGCACCTTGATTTCCATATCGCCTTTAACCTTTACTTGGCAGCCGAGACGCCAGTGGTCTTTGATTTGTTTGCGGGTGAAATGGGGCACTTCGGTGGGCGAAATCTCGCCGCCGCCCTGAACAACTTGGCATTTGCACTGTCCGCAAGAACCCTTGCCACCGCAAGCCGACGGAAGGTAGATTTTCTCGGTAGAGAGAGTCTGCAACAGCGAACCGCCTTGTTCTACTTCAACCTCTTTATCACCGTTGATAGTGATTTTTACCTTGCCTGAAGGCAGAAGTTTTGCCTTTGCCACAAGCAGCAGGATAACGAGCAGCAGTACTAAAACAAAGAATACTGCCACTGCCGTTCCTAATGTTGTTGAAAATATGTCTAATAAAATCATTTCTGTTGATTTTTATAAGTTCGTAAAAATAGTCAGTTACAGTTTGATACCCATAAACGACATAAATGCAATTGCCATCAAACCGCAGACAATGAAAGCGATACCTACACCTTTGAGGGGTGCGGGAACGTTAGAGTAAGAGATTTTTTCTCTGATAGCGGCCATAAGAACGATAGCCAAAAACCAACCAATACCCGAACCCAAAGCATAAACAATAGCACTGCCTATACCAGTAATAGCCTTGGTATCAGAAGGATCAAGTTCGATACGCTGTTGCATGAAAAGCGAAGCACCCATAATAGCGCAGTTTACAGCAATCAAAGGCAAGAAAATACCTAACTGACCATAAAGCGCAGGAGCAAACTTTTCAACAATCATTTCAACAAGTTGAACAATTGCCGCAATTACAGCGATGAACAAGATGAAAGAGAGAAAACTTAAATCAACTTTTTCAAACCCTTCGCCCAACCAACTTAAAGCACCTTCGTTGAGAATACGAGTTTGAAGAAGATAGTTTACAGGAACAGTAATCAAGAGAACGAAAATAACTGCCGCGCCCAATCCTACTGATGTTTTAACGGTCTTAGAAACAGCAAGATAAGAACACATTCCAAGGAATGCCGAAAATATCATGTTGTCTATAAAAATAGACCTTATAAATAAACTTAATGATTCCATGTTAAAACTGTGTATTTAAAGGTTCAACAATTATTTTTCTTGAAGTTCTTTAACTTTGGCTCTTTGAATCCAGATGACAATACCAATTAAAATAAGTGCCATAGGGGGATTAAGCATAAAACCGCAGTTAGAATAGAAACCTCCGTTTTCAATATAAATGCTATCGGGCAAAATCTGATGGTCGAACAATGTGCCTGAGCCAAAAAACTCTCTTATAAAAGCAACGACAATCAATATAACGCCATATCCCGCTCCACTGCCTATACCGTCAAGAAGTGCGGGGAAGGGTTTATTGCCAAGAGCAAATGCCTCCAAACGACCCATAACGATACAGTTGGTAATGATAAGTCCCACATATACCGACAGAGCCTTGTCGAGGTCGTACATAAACGCTTTAAGCACCTGATCTACAAGGATAACAAGAAACGATACAACAACAAGTTGAACAATAATTCTGATACGTGAAGGTATCGTATTTCTAATCAAAGAGATAATCAGGTTAGCAAGAGCCGTAACTACCGTTACAGAAATAGCCATAACAATGGCGGGCTCCAATTTTACCGTTACGGCAAGTGCCGAACAAATACCCAAAACCTGAACCGTAATAGGGTTGTTGAGGTTTATCGGGTTGGTCAAAAGTTCTGATTTTTTTGTCTGTGCCATAATAATTTACTCGTTAACATTAGTTAAGGTAGTCTGTTGAGCATCATCAGACACTTCGCCAACCACAGGCTGAGCCGAAGTTTGAACAGAGTTTTTGTATGCTCCGTATGCTTTTAGACTTTTGTTTACCATATCCTGAACGCCCTTTGTGGTTAAAGTTGATCCAGAAATTGCATCAATACCGTGGAGTTTGTCTTGATCATCGTTGGGATTTTTAGGATTGCCTTTGTAGACATTCATAATACCCAAGAAATCATTGCCTTCATACATCTGTCGTCCTTCAAACTGTTCGCAGAAGTACAATTGGGTCATTTCTGCACCAAGTCCGGGAGTCTCGCTTGCGTGGTCGAATACAACACCGTTGATAGTGTTGAAATCTGATTTGAGCGAAGCGTATCCCCAGATAGCACCCCAAAGACCGTTTCCTGTCAAAGGTACAACATAGAGTTTTTCACCGTTTTTGTTAACAACAAAAACAGGAAGTTTGTTCTTATCTTTTTTAGTATTAACTTCAAATGCTTTGCCCTCAACAACATTGCCAAGAGTATCCACAATGAAGCAATCGTCTTCGTTTACATATTTATTATATGTATCCTCAACAGAGCCCTTTTCGAGAATGAAACCGTATTTTTGAGCATTTTCCTCAGAAACTTTGCCCTCAATAGCGATACCGGCAGATTTCAATATGTTCTGACGTTTTTCATTGTCGATATTAACCTGTTGTCTATCTTTTAAGCCCAAAGAAATGAGCGTCAATGCGGCAGCCACTACAACAACCATTATTGTAGAAAAGACCACCGTATATCCGTTACTTTGTGTATTCATCTTTAATCTATTTAATGGTTATTAATTTGTTTTTGCACGTTTCAAACGACGTTTAATATTTTGACGAATAATGATATGATCGATAAGCGGTGCGCAGATGTTGCCGAAGAGGATAGCGAGCATCACACCTTCGGGGAACGCGGGGTTGATAACGCGAACCAAAAGAACCATTGCGCCGATTAAGAAACCATAAATCCATTTGCCAGTTTCGGTTTGAGCGGCTGTTACAGGGTCTGTGGCCATAAACACAATACCGAATGCAAAACCACCAAGGATAAGGTGTTGCCAAAAAGGTGTATTCAAATAATTAACTCTTGCTATTTCAGAAGCATCTTTCAATGAAGAAATATCATAAGAAGATCCAACTGCATTAATCAAAAGACCTGTGAGCAACAATCCTGCAACGCCCGAAATCATTATCTTCCAACTTGCTACGCCTGTCCAAATAAGGATAATTGCGCCAATAAGGATGCAGAGTGTAGAAGTTTCGCCAATAGCACCAGGAATGAATCCGAAGAATTGGTCGGCGATAGAGTAATGTGTAGAGCCTGTGTTAGCGAGGTCGGCAAGAGGAGTTGCACCAGAGAAACCGTCAACGATTTTGGACTCAGGGTCGCCCATACCTGCAATCCAAACTTTGTCGCCGCTCATTTGGCTTGGGTAAGCGAAAAAGAGGAATGCACGTGCAAGAAGTGCGGGGTTAACAATGTTCATACCTGTGCCGCCAAATACCTCTTTACCAATAAGAACGGCAAACATTGTGGCAACGGCAACCATCCACAAGGGAACGTCTACCGGCACAATCATAGGAATCAAAAGACCTGTTACAAGGAATCCCTCGTTAACCTCCTCTTTGCGGATTTGAGCAAAAAGGAATTCGAGGAAAAGTCCTGAAACATAACTAACTACGATAATTGGGAAAACCTGTCCCAAGCCGTAGAAAAACTCGCTCCAAAAACCAGGATTCTCACCGAGCGACTGGTAATGGAAACTGCCTGTATTCCACATTCCGAAAAACAGCGCGGGCAAAAGGGCTATGATAACGGCGGTCATATTGCGTTTCATATCCATATTGTCGCGAATGTGCGCGCCCTTGGTTGTAACCTTGTCGGGAACAAAGAAGAACGATTCGAATGCGCCGAAAGTGGATTTCAGTTTGGAGAATTTGCCCCCTTCCTGAAAATTAGGCTTTATTTTGTCTAAATACTTTCTTAATGCTTTCATTTTCAATTAATTTTCAATATTAACTAACTATCGGCTCTCTGCCACCATAAGGTCGAGACCTTTTCGGATAATAGCCTGAATTTCAGTTTTAGAAGTGTCGGCAAACTCGCAGAGTGCGAAATCTTCTTCCGCAACCTCGTAGATACCAAGGTCTTCCATAAGTTCGATGTTTTCTGCCAAGATAGCCTTGATCAACTGCAAAGGCAGTATGTCCATCGGGAGAAGTTTCTCGTAAGTGCCTGTTACCACGTAAGCGCGCTCTTCGCCGTGCATATTGGTGTCGAGGTCGTACTGTTTTTTGGGAGTAAGCCAAGAGAAGAATGTGCGCGAAACGCTGAATTTTTTGAATCCGGGTAATGCCCATCCAAAAAAGTCGTAGTAATTGCCCTCGGGGATAACAGTGATAGCGTTGTCGTAGAATCCGAGGAAACCTTTTTCGTCGATTTTGGTGCCTGTGAGAACGTTGCCGCTGATGATGCGGGCGTTGTCGGCATCGATGTTGCCGCTGATCAACGGAGCAACTGATGTATTGGCTATTGTTTTGATATACTGCGGTTTGTTTACCTTTGAACCGGCAATTACAACAGTTTTTTTAGCGTCGTAAATACCGTTTTTAACAAGGCGACCGATAATTGCAACATCCTGAGGATTAACCACAATCACATTCTCACCCTTGTTAACAGGGATGATGTGGCTAATTTGCACACCTGCGTTTCCGGCAGGGTGAGGACCGTCGAAACTGTTGATTTCCTTGCATTTAACACCAGCAAAGATGTTGTCTTTTACCTTAGCGTCTAAGCCCAAATACACGGGAGCAATTTTACCGAGGATGTCAACACCTGCCTGAAATTCAGCCACTTGGTCTTTCAAGATAAACTGATAATCGGGAGCCAAGGGTGCGCTGTCGAACGTTGACACATACACAGCCTTAAACTCTGATTGAGGGTCGGCAATGATGTTGAACGGACGCTGGCGGAGGTAGGGCCACACACCACTTTTGAGCAAGAGTTCTTTTGCGGCGTCTTTTGAATTGACATTAGCCGTGTCGAACTTTTCGTACTCGCCCGCTCCGTCGCCCTTAACCACTATGTCGGTTATCCGTCGGCGTTCGGCGCGGCGAATTTCAGCCACTGTTCCGCTCACAGGCGAGCAGAAACAGATTTCGGGTCTGTACTTGTCGGTAAAGAGCACCGAGCCGGCTTTTACCTTGTCACCCTCCTTTACCTTCAAGGCGGGCTTCATACAGGGGAAATCAGACGGCTTAATGGAAATTTCGGCCTCAGCAATGCCAGATGCCTCCGTCAATGCGAGTTCCGCCTTTCCTTTAAGGTTGATATCCAAGCCTTTCTTCAATTTTATAACTTTTGACATATCAAATATGAGTTTGTTTAATTTGCTAATTAACGCGCAAAGTTAATTTTTATTCCCGAAAATCCTAATTAACAAAGCCATAAATAACACATTATTATAAGTTAAGTTTACGTTAAGGATTTTTGAGAGAAAAACTGATAAAATGAATTTATAATATATAATAAGGTGCGAAAAATTTCGGATGTTTTTTTTGATTTTACGTCTTAATATCATATCTTTGCAGTTGAAGTTGCCAATTTTAGAAGATTTATTATGTCAAAGTATCTCAACCCCAAAGTAGATTTAACATTCAAGAAGGTGTTTGGCGAGCATCCAAACCTCGTTAAGAGCCTTCTCAACGCGCTTTTGCCGTTACCCGAGGGAATGGAAATTGTAAACGTAAATTACCTTACCAATGAGAGTATTCCCGACAATCCTGCAAAAAAACTCTCCATAGTGGACGTTCGCTGCACCGACAACTTCGGACGAGGTTTTATTGTGGAAATGCAGTCGTGGTGGAATAAGGAATTTTTTTCGCGAACTTTGTTCAACGCTACCCAGATGTATTCTAAACAACTTGGCAAAGGCAACCCGTTTGAGCAATTGAAAGCCGTTTACGCCCTTGCGCTTGTCAACGACAACGCTTTCGACTACAAAGACGACAACGACTACATTCAGGAGTTTTACATCACCAACAAAAAGCATCCCGACGACCGTCGCAACGACCTTTCGCTGATATTTGTGGAACTCAAAAAATATAAACCCTCCGACCGTGGCAGCCGTGCTATCAAAGACTTATGGCTGAGGTTTTTAACAGAAATTGACGAAAACACCGAAAACGTTGACAACAATATGCTCAACAATCCCGATATTAGTCAGGCGTTGGAGATTGTTGAAAAATCAGCATATACCGATGAAGAACTCTACCGATACAACGACTATCTTCTTGAAATAATGACACATCATAACGCTATGATAAACGAGCGGATGGAAGGTCGGGCAGAAGGTCGGGCAGAAGGTCTTGCCGAAGGCGCAAAACAGCAAGCCTTAAACACCGC
This sequence comes from Bacteroidales bacterium, assembly GCA_016293845.1. Classification (GTDB taxonomy): domain Bacteria; phylum Bacteroidota; class Bacteroidia; order Bacteroidales; family UBA3824; genus UBA3824. The sequence continues at coordinate 7,236 of JAEDDH010000041.1, forward strand.
CAAAAAGATGTTTACTAAAAACTACACAATAGAAGAAATATGCGAAATGACCGGACTTACTCGCGACGACATTTCTGCACTATAACATATTTAATGAAAAGACAATCATTTACTTGAACAATTCACCTATGGACAAAATATTTAAGACCCTTGCGGCAGCGGGCATTTTATCTGTCAACTGCCTATCGCTCAACGCTCAGCAACTGCCAAAAGAGTGTTGCGACCCAAACATTGTAGAATTTAACCGCGAACCTATGCACGCTTCGTGGTTTCCCTACGACAACGAAAATTCATCGATTCAGCAAACTGAGCAATCGAAATACTTTGTTAACCTCAACGGCGATTGGAAATTCTTTTTTGCCGAAGACCCGGGCAAGTGTCCCGATGGTTTTGAAAAATCGGATTTCAACGACAGCGGTTGGAAAAACCTCGCAGTGCCAGCCGATTGGCAGATGAACGGCTACGGTTACCCCATCTACACAAACGTTACTTACGATTTTAGCCGCGACCCGCAGCCGCCTAACGTGCCGTTTGAAAACAATTGGACAGGTCTTTACCGCAAGAAAATCGAAATTCCGCAAAGTTGGGACGGTTTGGATGTGATACTCCAAGTAGACGGTGCAAGAAGTGCGCTATTTGTCTATGTTAATGGCAATTACGCAGGATATTCCGAGGACTCTAAACTTGCCGCCGAATTTAACATCACACCTTATATTAATAAGGGCAAAAATGTGGTGGCGTTTAAAATTTTGCGTTGGAGCGATGCATCGTATTTAGAGGACCAAGACTTTTTCCGTTTCAACGGTATCGAACGCGGAGTTGCGCTCATTGCCCGTCCTAAGGCGTTTGTCAAGGATATAAAAATCAACGCAGAACCCAGCCGCGACTACAAAAACGGCACGGTAAAATGCACTTTTGACATTGCAAACCACACCGAAAACACCATTTCGTCGTATGTGATAGCCAAGGTTTATCAGGGCAGCAAAATGATTGGACAGCAGATGTCGACAGTAAACGTGGTAAAGGGCGGCTCGGCTCAAAAAGAGGTGACGGTGGCAGTGCCGAATATCAGTCTTTGGAGCGCCGAAACTCCTAACTTATACCGAGTTGCAGTTCAGTTTCGCACGCCGGGCATCGAAACGCAGTATTTCTCGTTCAACGTAGGTTTCCGCCGCATAGAAATCAAAGACGGCGTTTTGATGGTAAACGACAAGAAGATATATATAAAAGGTGTAGACCGTCACGAGCACGACCAGTACACCGGACACGTGATTACCCGCGAATCGATGCTTGAAGATATCAAGTTAATGAAAGCCAACAACATAAACGCTGTGCGCACGTCGCATTATCCCAACGACCCTTATTGGTATCACCTCTGCGATAGTCTCGGCATCTACCTTGTAGACGAAGCCAACCTCGAATCGCACGGATTGATTTACGGACCTAAGAACATAGCAGGTGTAAAACTATGGCAACATTCTCACGTAGAGCGTGTTATGCGAATGGCTATACGCGACAAAAACCATCCGAGCATTATCATTTGGAGTCTTGGCAACGAGGCGGGCAACGGCTCAAATTTTGAAGTTTGCTACGACAGTCTCAAAGCCTACGACCCCACACGTCCCATCCAGTACGAACCCGCAGGCGAGGCACGCAACACCGACATCGTTTGCCCAATGTATCCCTTCGACTATGTGAAAAAATACGGTCAGAACCTCCACGAGCGTCCTATGATTCTCTGCGAATACGAGCACTCAATGGGCAACAGCACCGGCAACATCAAGGAGTATTGGGATCTGTTTAAATCGAGTTACCAACTTCAAGGCGGATTTATTTGGGATTGGGTAGACCAAGGCATAGTTAAAACCAAAAACGGACAGAAATATTGGGCTTGGGGCGGCGACTTTGGTCCCGAGGGCACTCCCAGCGACGGCAATTTCTGTATGAACGGACTTGTAAACCCCGACCGTACCCCCCACCCCGCTCTCGAAGAGGTTAAGTATCAATATCAAAACATCGACATCCGCCGTCATCCGCTCAACGATAGCATACGCATCACCAACAACTACAATTTTGTGGATTTGAGTATGTTTCGCGCCGACTTCACCATTTTAGAAAACGGCCTAGTTCTTACAAAATTTTATATGGATGATTTTCCGGCAATACAGCCCGGCAAGTCGCTCAACATCTGTCCCGACCAAATCAAAAACCTCAAAAAGAAAGAGGGGAAGGAGTATTTCTTGAATGTTTCGTTTAGCCTCAAAAAAGATTTCACTTGCGTTCCCGAAGGCACAGTTTTGGCGCAAGAGCAAATTCACCTACCCTCAATCAGCGATTTTGCCGACGACGAGGTTATCAAAGTAGACCGCAGCCTAAAAGTGGAAACACCCAAAGACAAAGAGTTCTATATTGTTGTAACCAAGAATCTTACAATCAAGTTTAGCCGCAAAACGGGATTAATTGAACATATCAACACATCCAACAATCCCGAGAATATGCTCCGCAGTCCCATTGAACCAAACTTTTGGCGTGCCCCCACCGACAACGATTTTGGCAACCGTATGCCCGAACGTTGCAAGGCGTGGATGCTCGACAGCAAGGAGTACAAACTGATTTCGTTTCAGCCCAGCACCGACAACTTTGGCAGCAACGTACGCGCAGTTTACTCGCTTCCCAACACCAAGACAGAACTTATAATGGAATATTACATTTTTGGCAACGGATGGATCGACATCACCGAGTCGCTCAACACCAAAGACCAGAAAAACCTGCCCATTATGCCCCGCTTCGGAATCAAATTTAATGTGGCAAAATATTTCAACGTTATCGACTGGTATGGCCGCGGACCTCACGAAAACTACTGCGACCGCAAAAGCAGCGCATTTATAGGACGTTACACCTCATCGCCCGAACAGATGTGCTACCTCTACCCCAGCCCACAGGAAAACGGCAACCGCACCGACAACCGTTTGATGCGTATGTCGAACGGCAAAGGCTACGGACTTGAAATCAAACAGAGCAACGACACCCGTCAGCCCTTTGAGTTTAGCGTAACGCCCTACACCATCGACGACCTTGCACAGCCCGAGCGCGGCAAGAAACACACCGTAGACCTCCCGCAAAACAATTTCTACGCCGTTACCATCGACTACCGTCAGCAGGGTCTCGCTGGCAACGACTCGTGGGGCGCAATGCCCCTTCCCGAATACCGCATCGAACCCAAAGAGTTCTCATTCACATTTGTTTTAAAACCGATATTGTAAATTAATAAGATAAGAAAAAGAAAAGGACGGCAGAAAGGCTGTCCTTTTTTTATTTTTCACTTTTTCAGCAAAATCCAAGAAAAAATTGCACCAATATGTATATCTTCGTGGCGCCCCCCCTGATGGCAAACACCACCAACATAGACGTGCAACAAAGAATAACTCAGATAAAAACACATCTGCGCACTGGCGACCGCAAAGCTGCTGCCACCGGATACGCTTACTTTGTAAAATGTTATTCACAGAATATCATCGACACGACCGTCTTCTTCTACACCTTTATTATTATCAAAAAAACCAATAAAAGAGATTGCATTTATAATGAATTCCGACGCCAACACATTGGGTGTAAGGCTTCACCGCATCCGCAAACGCCTCCTCACCACAATAGAGCAACAAAAAAACACGATGTTTTAAAAAATTTTAGTTTTTTGATGTAAACCATACAAAATCATTTTGATACACTATCGAACATCAAAAAATATTTGTACAAAACAAAAATAAACTTTATCATTGTGCATTATGAGTACAGCAGAAAAACTGTAATATTTTCCCCCTTTTGCTGTCTAATAGTCAAAATAAACAACCATCAACAACAAAAAAGTCAGCCAAATTCGCGGTTTTTTATCGAATTTGGCTGACTTATTACCATTCACCAACACACAAAAAAAAACAACCACACTCCTATTATAAGAATGTGGTTGTTTTTTATTTAAAATATTGTGTGTCAGATTACACCATATGCAGCAAGAAATCCTCTACATCGCCGCCAACGAGGTCGAAGGGGGCAATCTGAGGAAGCGAGTAGCAGCCCGGGTTCTGTTTTACAACGGCACGTGCGCAGGCACAGAGAACTTGTCCTGTGAGAGCGGGGTTGTTGATGCTCATCGAAAACGAGAAACGCTGATTCTGAGTGTCGCCGCTAATGCCTTTGCGCTCCAAAAGAACGCCGTGACCCATATCGCGAAGGTCGTTTACGCAGGTAACTTCGTGTACGTGAGTGTCATCGTGCGAAAAATACGAGTCGGTTTTGATGGCTTTTTCCACGTCGGCAAACTTAGCGCCTTTTTCGAGTTCTACATAAACATCGCGGCGGTGGATACCTGTGCCAAGAGGAATTGTCATCGAAAGAGCGTCTTTTACGCCTTTTTTGCTGCGGGCAACTACCGAGTGACCCATGCTCATTCCAGGACCAAAGTTGGTGTAAGTCAAACCTTTGGGAGCCATAGCCAAAAGCAATGTGCGGATTACCGAGTCTGTACCGGGGTCCCATCCTGCCGAAATAATAGCGGCTGCCTTGTGTTTTTTGCCGGCTGCGTCGAGAGCCTTGTAAAGTTTAAGTATTTCTTCGCCGTGAATATCGAAACTATCCACTGTGCAGATACCCTTTTCGATAAGTTTTTGAGCGGCTGCGGGAATCTCGCGCGAGGGCAACGCCAAAATAGCGGCGTCAACTTTGCCCAACTCGTCGATATCGGCAACCACCTTTACGCCTTCGAGAAAAGCGTCTTTTTTGCCGAGCGATTCTTTGCGACGAACCACGCCTACGAGTTCCATATCAGCGGCAGCCTTCACCGCCTGAATAGAGTAACGGCCTATGTTGCCGTAACCTACAATTGCTACTTTTATTTTTGCCATTTTGTATAAATTTTTTGAATTATTGCATATTAATAATTTGTGTAAAATTACAAAAAACTCTTATTGCTCGTTACCCTGCCACCACATTTTTACGAAAAATACTGATAGTGTTTCTTTTAATTTATTGTGTAATAATATTTTAATAACAATGGCAGAAACTGACACCGCTGTCATACGCTGACATTTTGGCAAACCTTTAATTAATAATACATTATCCCAAAATGACACAACAATACACTGCCAGCACTGACACAAACTCTGCCAAAATGTCCGCTTTTATCCTTTGGCACAAAATATGACAACCCAAAAGTTGAAAAAACAAATTTATAAAACAATTTAAAAACTATATAAAATGGCATTAAACATTAAACCCCTCGGCACGAGAGTAGTAGTTAAAGTGCAGGAAGCCGAAAACAAAACAAAATCAGGAATTTACATTCCAGATTCGGCAAAAGAAAAACCGCAACGCGGCGAAATTGTTGCAGTAGGCAACGGTACAAAAGACGAGGCTATGGAACTCAAAGCTGGCGACATCGTACTCTACGGCAAATACGCAGGTACAAAAATCGAACTCGACGGCGAAGAGTACCTCATTATGAACCAATCAGACGTTTTGGCTATTGTTTAATCAAGTAAATTTTGATCTATTATGGCAAAAGAAATTAAATACAATATCGAAGCAAGAGACCTTTTGAAAAAAGGTGTTGACGAACTTGCAAACGCAGTAAAAACCACTCTCGGACCCAAAGGTCGCAACGTGGTAATCGAAAAGAAATTCGGTGCTCCCCAAATCACAAAAGACGGCGTAACAGTTGCAAAAGAAATCGAACTCGACGATCCCTTTATGAATATGGGCGCACAGTTGGTAAAAGAAGTTGCTTCAAAAACCAACGACCTTGCTGGCGACGGCACCACTACCGCCACTGTTCTTGCTCAGGCTATCGTTGGCGTTGGCTTAAAGAACGTTACAGCAGGCGCAAACCCCACCGACCTCAAACGCGGTATCGACAAGGCTGTTGCCAAAGTGGTAGAAAACCTCAAAGCCAATTCAGAGGAAGTGGGCGACGACAACTCTAAAATTGAGGCTGTTGCACGCATCTCTGCCAACAACGACGCTGAAATCGGAAAACTCATCGCCGACGCTATGGCAAAGGTTAAAAAAGAAGGCGTTATCACAATCGAAGAGGCAAAAGTTGCCGAAACTTCTGTCGACGTGGTAGAAGGTATGCAGTTCGACCGCGGATACATTTCGCCCTACTTCATCACCGACTCTGAAAAAATGGAAGGCATTTACGAGAAACCTTACATCCTCATCCACGACGAAAAAATCTCGATGATGAAAGACCTTATGCCTATCCTCGAACCCGTTGTTACACAGGGACACGCACTCATCATCATTGCTGAGGACGTTACCGACGAGGCGCTTGCAACATTGGTAGTTAACCGTTTGCGCAATCCTTCGTTCAAAGTGGCAGCAGTTAAGGCTCCCGGATTTGGCGACCGCAGAAAAGAGATGCTCCAAGACATCGCTATCCTCACCGGCGGCACAGTTATCACCAAAGAAACTGGTCTAGAACTCAAAAACGCTACCATCGATATGCTTGGCTCTTGCGACAAAGTGGTTATCAACAAAGAAAACACCACCATCGTCAACGGCACAGGCGACAAACAAGCCATCAAAGACCGCGTGGCTCAAATCAAGGCTCAGATCGAAAAATCTACTTCCGACTACGACAAAGAAAAACTTCACGAGCGTCTTGCAAAACTCGCTGGCGGCGTAGCAGTTATCCACGTTGGAGCAGCATCTGAGGTAGAAATGAAAGAGAAGAAAGACCGCGTAGAAGACGCCCTCAGCGCCACACGTGCAGCAGTTGAAGAAGGTATCGTTCCCGGCGGCGGCGTAAGTTACATCCGCGCTATCGAGGCTCTCAAAGACCTCAAAGGCGACAACGAAGACCAAAACACTGGTATCGCTATCATCAAACGCGCATTGGAAGAGCCCTTGCGTCAGATAGTTGAAAACGCAGGCGAAGAAGGTTCGGTAGTAGTTCAAAACGTAAAAGACGGCAAAGGTTCGTTTGGATACAACGCATTCCTTGGCAAATACGAAGACCTCAAACAAGCCGGCGTAATCGACCCGACCAAAGTAGCCCGTGTAGCCATCGAAAACGCAGCATCGGTAGCCGGCACACTCCTCACCACCGAGTGTGTAATCGCCGAAAAGAAAGAAGACAAACCCGCCGCTCCCGCAATGCCCAACCCAGGAATGGGTGGAATGTACTAGGATTTAGTTCCCAGATATAAATAAAAAAGAGCCGCCAGATATGGTGGCTCTTTTTTTTGTATTGATTATTAACTATTATTGCTGTCCGATAAAAAAGATACACGACTTCCATATAGACTTTACAATGTATTGTAGGGGCTATTTTTCTTAAAATAAACCAAGGTTATTTTGGAAAGATTAT
>JAEDDH010000080.1 GCA_016293845.1 Bacteroidales bacterium
AGAAGCTCGCCGACGACCTCCAGAAGGAAGTTGACGCCCGCTACGCATTCTACGATGCCATGAGCAAGGATACCGAAGGGTTGATCAGCCTGTAAGAGGTATGAGGTCGCGACTTCGTCGCTTTGAGCGATGGGGTCGGCCTTACGGCCTTTGAGGTAAATTAAAACGCCCCGTCACTCAAAAGTGTGCGGGGTGTTTTATTAATGAAAAGAAATATATGATATTTAAATTCTTTAGCAACCCTGAATCAATATTCTAAAGTAAGTCGGTTTACCATTTATTGCCAAATCCCGTTCATCGTCCCCTTTTCGGAATTTGATAATTTTGAATTGGTTTGGGTTGAACTTATGCAAGAATGTAATAGGAACACCCATAATCCCCTTATAATCCATAGGGATATCTTGGGTTTTGTTTACATTGATTGCGTTATAATTGTCAAAACGAGGATAAGCGGTTTCATTTCCATTGTATTCCTTGGTTAGAGGAATAAATTCATGCCTTTGTGCATTATCAAGGTTTGTGAGCCACATACAATTGTTCGGAGATATAATTCTTTCTCCTGACTCATTTATCTTGGTTTCTAAACCATAAAGTTTATAATGTTTGGGAACTATAAACCCCGAAATGCCTCGCCCCATATTCACGCCCATCCAAACTTTATTTTCCTTGATGAGGGCGAAAACTTCTTTATATGTAATTGCGTTAATGTTACTTATTATTAGAAATTTCTTATTGTACTTTTCAAGTTGGGAGATATATTCTCTAAACAATGAAAAAGGCGGATTCGTAACCACAATATCTGCTTTTTTCAGCAAATCAATGCTTTCTTTACTACGAAAATCGCCATCACCTTTGAAAAAAGAAACATCTTTCAATGCTGGACGCTTTTTTTCTTTTCCAGTATATTCATAATAGAATGCTCGTTCCACTTTAGAAAACAAGTCTGAATCACTCTTTTTGTAGCATGCACAAATCAGTTTTTTTAAACCTAGTTGTTCAAAATGCTCTACAAAATATTTATAGAAATTGCTAACCCTAGCATCATCACAATTACAAAAGACGGTTTTGTTCCTGAAATGTTTCCCATAATATTGCAGTTCTCTTTCGATATCCGAAAGTTGCGTGTAAAATTCATCTTTTTTGTTGATTTTGGCATTATCTAAAAGGGAATGATCTACTTTACGAACCATATGACTTCTCCCATTACGATTTTGTCAACTGTCTGAATAAATCTCGTCCAAGCATTTGTAAGGATGTTTTGGCAACATCCATCATAACCTTAATCATATCCTTAATGCTCCAACGCCTTCCGTCTCCTTGGGTGAAAAGGGAGGCTGCATGAAGCATTACACACGTATCTTCAATTTGAACAACCTTATTTTTGCATAGATTTTTGTTTATAGGCATACCGTAGTTTGCAGCCGTCAGACGATCGATTCTATTAATAGCACCTGAATTACAAGCAAGAACAACCTTTCTTCCATCAGGTCTCTCAACAACAACATCTTTCGTCAAAAAATTGGAGCCTTCTAAGAACAGGACATAAGGAAAATAAGATTCCTTTAACATGAAATTTGCGATTTCCGAAATATTTTTATGGGCACGCTCTATAGCATTCCCCGCATTCATTATGTCCTGGTCGTTTTTGGTGCCAACCAACTTTCCTTGCTTGATGTTTTCAATACCCTTACCTTGGCGTTTTGCTTCAGAAACTAAAACTATACGCCAATTGCCATTATCGTCTTTAACTTCAATAATCCCACCATCAGGCTTGATACTAGAATCTTCCACAAAAAGAGTCTGTCCTAATTCAGGGTCAATTTGACAAAGAGAGTCATTTATTTCTTTCTTTGAGACGCTCTTTCTGTATCTAAAAACTAGTTGTGGGTAATCTTTTTCTAGGAGTTCTTTAGCAAGAACGGAAAGATCTGACACGTCCATGTCATGATATTTCGCTTCGTCACCAAAAATGCCTTTCGCACCCTTAGATTCCTTATGCTGGTTTGTTAAGCGTTTTGATTGATTCTTTTTTGCCATAGATTGCTCGTTTTTCGTAAATATACATTTTATTATTGACAATAAAATGACAAAAATGAGCAGTAATTTACCAAATTATAATCGTCGGACATGTTTTTTTGAAAAAAATTTTTGACAGTGAAAACTATCCACAGAAAAAAGCTTTGTTTAACATTTGCGTTAGGGGTAGCGAGCTTGCGAAGCGTGACCCCTTGGGGCGGAGACTTGCGGAGCGAACGAAGTGGCGGAACAAGGCTCCGTTTTTAACAGCGGTGCGGGCGGTTCGCAAGAGCCGACCGGAGCGCGTTAAAATATAGCCCGACCCGTACGGCCCGTGCGGGAAACGCCCAAAAGACATCGGTTACGGTGGTCTCGACCACGCCGTGAGCCGTAGGCGACTCGTCTAACGAGTCGTCGGAGGCGACCTTTGACCACTTGGCAACTATGTTGCCTTAGTGGGCATGGCGACCTTTAGGTGGGAGTGAGCGCCGACCGGAGTGTTAAACCAGACTCTAGCGCGAACGGTCATCATAGGGCCACCGGTGAAAACGTGAACATCTGCGTCCTCGATACCGAAGTGTACTCCAACACTGGAGGACAGGCTTCCAAGGCCACGAACCGTGGCGCAGTCGCCCTCTTCGCTGCCGCTG
>JAEDDH010000081.1 GCA_016293845.1 Bacteroidales bacterium
CATAATTCACAATTCATAATTCACAATTATGGCACAGAAAGAGACAATATTAGGCAATTACACAAGTTTTCCACGCTTTCCGTTAGATTGCGAAAGTATGGAATACATACAGGAAAACATAAAGCATCTTGCTATTGTAGCACAAATAGCGGGGTGCGACAAACTTATTATTAAAGGATGCACAGGCAGTCCGCGCACCGAAGGATACGTCTATGTGCGCACTGGCGACGACCTTGTGGGCGAGATACTCTATTACGGTGGCGGCACAGGCGTGCGCTGCTCGATAGCCACCGACAGCATCGACACCACAGCCAACGGCGAGACCTTTGCCAACGCCTACACCAAGAGAAAACTTGTGTCGGGCACAACGGGAACTTGGGCGTGGAGCGAGTTTGAAACATTGTCGGAGATAACCAATGCGGCGTTGAAGACGGCGGTGAACGGCAAGGCTGCATCAAACCACACACACAACTATTCTGAACCCGGACACACACACGACGACCGCTACTACACCGGAAGCGAGGTGGATGGCAAGTTTGCTGTAACGAGTGGAGATACAGCGTTTGTTGGCAATGAGTATCGCGCACATTGGAGAAGACAAGGTAAAGTTGTAACACTTTGGGTTACGGGGTTAAGAGCTCATAGTTTATCACAAAATATTATTTATTTATATTCTGTGCCAAAACCAGCAGTCAAAGTGTCGGGAGTGGGGTGGGCATATTTGGATTCAGATATAAGTGACCTCCCAACCAACGCTAAAGTAGTGCCATTTACTTATGACACCAACCTGGCACTAAAAGTTGGCAATTTTAGCGCAGGTACTTTTAATGCTACAATCACTTACATCACCTCAGATTAATCACACCTTAATAATATAATAATAATTATGGCAGCAACAAGAACAACATTAAAACAGTACTTTAAAAAGTACGCAACACCTACTGAGGAGCAATTTGCAGCCCTTATCGATGCTTTTGTGCACAAAGACGAGGACAGCCTTACTCAGAGCAAAATTGACGGTTTGACGGCAGCGCTCGAAAGCAAAGTGTCGTCAAGCGACCTTGCCTCAGCAGTAGCCACCGCAGTGAAAGAAACCTTGCAAGGTGGCAACGTAGAAGTTACACCCGCAGCGCACCAACACGCCATTGACGACGTGGAAGGATTGCAGGCATTCGTAACCAAGGTGAACAACTTTTTGGAATCGGCAGACGTAAGCGACGAAACCATCAACCGCTGGGCGGAAATTGAAACCTTCCTTACCGGCGTCACCGACCAAGAGACCCTCGCCGGTCTTTTGCTCAACCTCAAAAACGAAATCCTTGCCCAAATCCCCGAACCGCAAACCGGCAACTACCTCAAACAAATCTCCGACCTCGATGCGTACACAGACGCGCAAGAAGGTGAGATAGTGCAGTATGTGGGTACAAGCACGGCAGATTACACGAGAGGATTTTGCTATGAGAGGGTGGTGAAGGCATCGCCTATAACAGAAAATACTAAAGCTGTTATTCTTTTCAATGGAACAGGCGCAATCAAAAATCCTGATGGTACAACCGCAGGAGGTCCTTATTATTGTATCGGAGATTTTATTTCTAATGGCGACAATGTATTTACCAATTACAAAGGAAGTTACATTTTAGTTCATGGAATAACCAGCGTTACAGTTGCGCAATTAGAAAATGCCGAAGATTCAGGTGAAAATAGTGTACGTCATTCAGATATATGTTCAAACGTTCTAAGCATAAAGGATTGGCTGAAAAGTGATTATTCAGCTGCATTCGACGGCGTACTTGACAACACTATCATCTGGCAGCCCATCATCACCTCGCCCGTAGTCTCCTAACCAACCCCCATCAACCACTAATTTCAAACGGCGTTAAAACAGCGTTGCAACGCCGTTTGATTTTTATAATGGTTATGAATCAGACCAACAATCGCCCATATATCCATACGTTGTTGTAGAAGTAGTATTGTTGTCTGATCTTTTATTTATTCGATTAACGAGATAAATAATAGAACCAAAGAAGCCAAGTGCAAAACCAATTACATGATAGCCTGAATATAACAATACAACCCCCGCTATTGCTAAAAGTAGCGAGCATTTTTTTACAATATTAAAAATACGTTTAATCATGGATAATAATATAGATTATTCAATATCTTTAACGCCAATAGGCATAGATAAGGTTTCAAAAGTACCTGCAATAATTAACAATATTGCACAATCGGTAAACTCTGTCAATGCTGCGGCATCACCACTTGACCGTCTATTTGGAGTATTGAATAATATAGAAAAAATCCTAATGGAAATAGGGCGGGTTGGAGTTGGTAGTTTTAATAAACTCAATGATATTTGGGCAACCAATCATCAAGGATTCAACAGAATCAACAGTCAGGCTGAAAAATTAGAAAAAGAAATTGACAAGATAGGAAAAACAAGTAAAAAGAGTGGACAAGATGTAAAAAATGGATTCCTTGATAACTTTAATAAACTTGGTTTTGCTATTCAGACTGTAAAAAACATTGCTGGTACAGTTGCACGCGTTATCGGACCAGTCTTTCAGGAGGGCATGGCACGGCAGACCGCCACAGTAAACTTTACCACCTTGCTAAGAAC
>JAEDDH010000082.1 GCA_016293845.1 Bacteroidales bacterium
ATGAGAATACACCGACACCGCCGACAGTAACAACAATGACAAGCCAGCAACAGAAAAACGACGATAGCGCAATCCGCGCCGTTATGGGCTTGAAATAAGAGGAGAAAAAAATGGCTAATTCTATTGCTACATTCAAAAAGTACATTGACCTGCTTGATGAAGTATACAAGCAGGCCTCACTTACAGCCGTACTTGAAAGCGACGCAACACTCGCAAGAGCAGGCGCAAACGCAAATGAAATTGTAATTCCAAAGCTTTCTATGCAGGGCCTGGCTAATTATTCACGCAACAGCGGCTATGTTAATGGCGACGTTACGTTGACAAACGAAACTGTACAGTTTAACTACGACCGCGGCCGCGCATTCAGTGTAGACGCAATGGATAACGAAGAAACTGTAGGCGTAGCCTTCGGAAAATTATCTTCTGAATTTATCCGTACAAAAGTTGTGCCGGAATTAGACGCGTTCCGTTTTGCAAAATTGGCAGAAAACAACGGCTATACAGTAACCGGCGCAACATTGGCAACCGGTGAGGCTGTACTTACTGCAATTTTGGCCGCAGCATCAGCAATGGACGAGAACGAAGTGCCGGCAGATAGCCGCATTCTGTTTATTACACCTTCTTTGTACAATTCAATTAAGGCTTTAGACACAACAAAGTCACGCGAGGCGCTCGAGGGTTTTGAACAGATTGTAAAAGTACCACAGTCACGTTTCTATACAGTTATTGACCTTTTGGACGGAACAACAAGCAGCGAAGAAGCAGGCGGCTTTACAAAAGATACAAGCGGAAAAGAGATTAACTTTATGGTCGTACACAAGCCGGCAGTCTTGCAGTTTACAAAACATACGGTGAATAAAGTAATTACACCGGAAGAAAACCAGCAGGCTGACGCATGGAAATTCTGCTATAGAGCATACGGCCTTGAAGATGTGTATGAAAACAAAAAGGCCGGAATTTATGTTCACGCAAAGGCTTAACGGGGTTAATGTATGACACGTGTAGGACTTATTAAGCCGACGGAAGTAAAAAAACCGCAGGCAGAAACAAAGCCGAAAGAACCGGCAAAAGACGTCAAAAAAAAATAGGTGGTAAAAATGGCACGATTTGACAATGTAACATACACACATTACTCAAGCGACTTAGGCCGCGCAATCGTGCCGGACGCCGCCACTTTTGAACAGTTCAAGCTGGAGAATGTTCTTTATTTGAAATCGTTACTAAATGACGGTTTGATTAAGGAACGCGAGCCTGGAGGAATTGACGACGCCTGCTGTATGATGATTGAAGAATCATACAACGCCGCACAGATAGAAAGCGGCAAGGCAGGCGGAGCCATTACGTCGGAATCTATCGGCGGTTACAGCTACTCAAAGAGCAGCAAGGCCGCCGACATTCAGACCGAGAAAAACGCAAAAAGCACAGCCGAAAAAAAATATAAATGGCTTTCGCTATATTGCGACATTCTAAACGGGGTGCGCTGATGAATAATTTAATGATACATTCCTGCACCTACGAGGCACCGGCAACCAGCGACCGCGACGGCAACAAGACTTACGGTGAGCCGGTAGAATTGCAGCGCGTACGTGTAGTTATGGAATTAGCAACCGTACGCAATAACGAGGGCGAGGCAAAGAACGACGTAGGCACATTGTACTACACGCCGTTTATATCTAGCCCTCAAATTGTGCCGGAGGAATTGGCGCGCGTAACATGGCAGGGCAAAATGTACACAATACGCAAGGTTTACCCATGCTATGCAATGAAAAGCGACGCTGTACACCACTACGAGGCGGCTTTAGTATGAGCGGGGTTACATTTACAGTAAAAACATTGATAAATGACAAATATATTACCGAAACCATAGAAAAAGAATGTAAAGGCGTACAAGCACAATTAGACGCCGTTATATTGGCAGATAGTAATTATTTTTGTCCTTTAAAGACAGGAACGCTACAAAAATCCGCAATTATAAACAGTCGTCTAGGTTCCGGCGAATTGGTATGGAAAACACCATACGCGCGCCGGCAATATTACGAATATTCAAAACCACCGTACCAGCCGAACCCGAACGCATGCGGGCGCTGGTTTGAGGCAGCAAAAGCGCGGTGGCTTGATAAATGGGTGAGGTTCGTTAATGAGCGCATTAAACGTAGCTAACATCGTAAATGATTGGATTGAAAAAAAATTAAATCTGCCGTTTACGATTTATAACGACGTAATACCGGACACCAGCGACAACGCAGCCTGCCTGCGATATGACCCGGCACCGGCAGCTGAACGGCGCTACACCGACGGCACGCGTTTGTTAAAGTGGAATCTTACGTATTACGTACGAAATAAGAACCGGACAAAAGCCCGCGAGTATGCGGACAAAATCACGGCAAAGCTGGACGGCGTAGAAATTACGGATGAAACCAGCGGCGTCTGTATTCAGATTGAGGCGGCAACACTGCCACAATTTATCAGTATTGACGAAAAAAACAACACAATTTACAGCGCGGCCATAGTATGCACTTACCTGGAGCCGCGCGAAAGTATGGAGGCTTAAAACATGGGACTTATTCACAAGACAAAATTCGTGCCATTTATCGACGTATCGACA
>JAEDDH010000025.1 GCA_016293845.1 Bacteroidales bacterium
ATAATCTTTCCAAAATAACCTTGGTTTATTTTAAGAAAAATAGCCCCTACAATACTTTGTAAAGTCTATATGGAAGTCGTGTGTCTTTTTTATCGGACAGCAATAATACAAAATCTTTTAATACCAACAAATAAAAACATAAAAAAATGGAAAAAGAAAAAACATTAACAGACTTACTTACGGACTTAGAACTGTCGGTGCATAGATGTTGTAAAGTGTACGCACACGAGACAACCGATAGAATAGAGGCGGAAATTGAAAGTGATAAACAACAAAGCACCATTAGCAATCTCCAAATTAAAAACGACAAACAACAGCGCACCATCCGCCATCTCCGCCGCGAAGTCCGTCGTCTGCGCAGCCTTCTGAAAACAAAAGACCGACTGTTGGCATCGCAAAAGTCGGTCTATGAGGCTATGCTCGACGACGTGCAAAAGCGCGAAGGCACAAGCAAGGAATCTGTGGAGGAATGGTTCAAAAAATTGTTGTAGCGAACCATTAAATCCCTTGAAACAACATACGGCGTCAATCAGTAGAGTTTGGTATCCTCACAATACCTTGTAATAGTGTCCTGTCCATTCCGCCGCATCCTACCCCTTGTATCACCCCCAACCAAAACACATAATTTGAGGCGTGAGACGTCCGAAGGTTGCCGACTTGTTTATCATTATAATAAAAAGTCAAAGTGAAGTCTTTGAATCCTGCGTATGCCACCTTTTGCGCCATTGATGACATCGGCAAAAGAAACAACAATATCAATAATATTTTCAGTTTCATAATTATCAATTTGTCATTATTATTTCCGCAATCATATCACTGCCTCATAAATCCGTTTTCCGTTATACTCAATCCATTCGGGTTTTTCTTGGACAACTTTTTCTTTTAAGAATGAGAACGTTACAAGATAACCTTCGTTGAGGTTGCGGGTTTCGAGGTATTCCGAAAGTTGGTCGCGCCCCGAAAGTTCGTATTCAGTGCCGTGCCAAATTTTCAACTCCACAACGTATTCCTTGTGGTTGAAGGTGATTACCAAATACATACGAGAGCCGTCATCGTTTTCGGGTTCGGTGTAATAAAAACCACTACCGTTGAGAATCGGTTTTAAGAAACAAATGAACATAAAGCGTCCTTCGCGTTCAAGGAATGACGGTTGTCCATCCTCTGATGCATTAATATCTTTGCGGCGTTTCATAACGTCTTTGAACCGGTTGATAATCAAAGGCATATTGAGGTCGCCTTGTTTGTCGGTATAGACGCTCGGACCTGCGTTGCTTTCGATTCTGCCAAATTGGTTTTCTGCGATAAAATAGTTGTTGATTCGCTGTTGGAAAATCAAATTGTGAATCTGTG
The DNA here is from genome assembly GCA_016293845.1 of Bacteroidales bacterium. Lineage (GTDB taxonomy): Bacteria > Bacteroidota > Bacteroidia > Bacteroidales > UBA3824 > UBA3824. The sequence goes on from JAEDDH010000025.1 coordinate 1,351, forward strand.
CACACGAATGTTTGTCGGCCTTCAATAGCGAAAACAAGCGTCCCAACTCCACGGGGAAAATGTCGGCGTAATAACTGATTTTGAAATTTTCCAACGAAATAGCCCTCAGCAATTTTTTCAAATCGGGATTGTTCTCAATGTTTTTGGTGATGTCCTTGAAAAGCATAGCGCTGTTGTCTTTTATAAGGTTGTTGACAGCCGCTAAAACGCCCTCTTTTGTCCAATCCCTATCCAAATTTTCGTCAATTTCTTTGCATACAGCGCTCACAAGCACAGGATACCCCGAAGTGTACTTGTAAATCTCCTGAGAAATTTCATTGATGTCAAAACCGATATGGTTTTCGCTCTCGTAATCAACGAGCATCGTGCTGATTTCTTGCGGATTAAAAGACATATCAAGTTTGTAGTTGGCGGCAACGTTCCACGGCGAATTGAATTTGTGCTCCTCGTCGGGACGGATTTTCACTTTCATACTCTTGATGTCGTAAACACCGGCAAGAACCACCGACCAAAATGTGGAATAGTCGCCCTGTTTGTCCCTGTCGATGTATTTTTTGCGTAACATTGCAAGAAAATTCAAAAACAGTTCGTTGTCAAGACTTTTATCAACTTCGTCAATTAATACAACAACTTTTTTATTCCCTTGTTGACAAAATTCTGTTATCTTGTCTGATAAGTTTTTGATACTCGGTGTTTCAATTTTCTGGGCGTCTTCCCAAAACTTTGCATTTTGTTCATTCTTGGTTAAATCGTCCGATGTGAACGCATTTTCCATATATCTGCAAAAGAAATGGTAAAACGTAGAAGCATTTTCCCAATCGGTCTCCTCAGTGTCTTCAAAACTCAGGGACACAACCAAGTATTCGCCGTTGAGGTGGGTGTAAATCCACTTCAATGACGTACTCTTTCCAAACTGCCGCGCACGGTTGATGGTGAAGTATTTTTTTCTGTCAATCAGGCGTTCAAAAACCTTCATCTTGTTGGCGGTGTCCACCATATAGTGCAGTTTTGGGTCGCAGGTTACCTCTGTATTGAATTCTTTTGCCATAATTCTTTCCGCTAAACTTCTTTTCGCAAAGTTAGCAAATATAATCCGTTTGGCAAATTATTTTTGTTATGAAATGTCAAGCACTTTTTTTCTCTGTCAAAATCTTGCATTTTCTTTCGGGCAGGAAATCAACCACCCAAAACGGCTTTTTCAATAGGCGTTCTATCTGATTTTCAGAGTTTTGATTCATTATTGTTTTTCCCTCATTCATAATCGTCGTCAATTTATTATTACCACAAAAATATGAAATTTAAATAAAATTCATTATTTCTGATTTTTTTGTGAAAATAAATACACATTATCTCAAAATATTGCTTATTTTTAGTCTCTGAAATATACTAATTATATTACGATGAAGAATTTATCAATAGACATTAGCAAAGCGTTCGGATTTGTGTCCGAAAACGATTACAAAGCATTGCAAAACAAGGCGTTGGAATGTAACGCCGCTCTTTACGACAAGAACCTCCCCGGCAACGACTTCCTCGGTTGGGCCGACGTTAAAAACATCATTTCCGAAGACGAATTGTCGCAGATTGAGGCCAAAGCCGCTGAACTCCGCAAAAAAATCGATGTTCTCGTAGTTATCGGCATCGGCGGAAGTTACCTCGGCGCTAAGGCTGTGATTGAGGCGCTCAGCAATTCGTTTGTGCAGATGAACCCTAAAAAAGGTAATCCTATTATCCTTTTTGCCGGACAGAATATCGGCGAGGACTATATCAGCGAACTTATGGACGCTATTGCCGACCGTAGTTATGCCCTCTGCGTTATTTCTAAGTCGGGAACTACCACTGAGCCTGCCATCGCTTTCCGTCTGCTCAAAGCCAAAATCGAAGAAAAATATGGCAAGGCCGAAGCCGCAAACCGTATTGTTGCCATCACCGACAAGTCGCGCGGCGCTCTCCGCACTCTCGCCGATTCAGAGGGTTACACAACATTTGTTATTGGCGATACAGTAGGAGGTCGTTTCTCGGTGCTTACTCCCGTGGGACTTTTCCCAATCGCTGTGGCAGGTTTCGATATTCGTCAACTGTTGCAAGGCGCATACGACATTGAGGCCATTTCGCAAAAAGGTAAATCATTCGACGAGAACATTCCCGCTCATTACGCCGTTGTTCGTAACTTGCTCTATCAAAAGAAATTCTCTACCGAAATTCTGGTCAACTTCCATCCCAAACTCCACTATTTTTCTGAATGGTGGAAACAACTCTACGGTGAATCAGAAGGCAAAGACGGCAAGGGTATTTTCCCCGCATCGGTAGATTTCACCTCCGACCTCCACTCTATGGGTCAATACATTCAAGAGGGCGTTCGTCTTATGTACGAAACTGTGATCTCTATTGCCGAACCCGACCGCAAGGTAGAAATTCCGTCTGATGCTCAAAATCTCGACCAACTCAATTTCCTTGCTGGTAAACGTGTGGATGTTGTCAACAAACAGGCAGAACTCGGCACTCAACTTGCTCACCTTGACGGAGGCGTTCCGCAAATCCGCATCGAGATTCCCAAACTCAACGAATATTATCTCGGTCAGATGATTTATTTCTTTGAAAAAGCCTGCGGCATAAGCGGTTACATTCTTGGCGTAAACCCCTTCAACCAACCCGGTGTTGAGGCTTACAAAAAGAATATGTTTGCCCTCTTAGACAAGCCCGGCTACGAAGAGGCTTCGAAGGCAATTAGAGCAAGATTAGCAAAATAGTGGTTATTAACTAGTTATAAATAATCCTCCGTGAATGATTTGCGGAGGATTTTTTTATATTTCCTGTTCCAATATTTTGTCTAATATCGAAATATAATAAAAAGGAATGTTCAATAATTTGAAATGTTTTCCTGTTTTAGTAATTAATTCGTTGATTTCAAAAGGTTTGCTCCATACTCTTACCGCTATTCCATGTGGAGCGGTTTCCATAAAAACTAGTAATGTTTTTAGAAGAGCATTTACTCCAGATTTTACTTCTATCGGAATACACAATCCTTGAAGCGGAAATACAAAATCCACTTCGGATGTGGTTCCGTTTTTAGGATTTACCCAAAAATTTCGCTTTGTAGATACTTTTGAATTGTAGGCTATAAGTTCTTGTGCTGTAATGTGTTCTGCGATTCGTCCCCGCCAAACATCTTGTATGTTTTCCACAGAAAATACATCGTTTCGTATCTGTGCGGCATAGTTAATAATGCCGGTGTCGAGCCAAAGAAGTTTGGGCCTGCGCGTAAAAGATGGAAGCATAGGTATTTCAGTTGACACAACGGGATACGCCAGTTCTAAAAGCATTGATTTTTCGATTATTTGAAATAACATAAAGGTAATTTGCTTTTTCGTAAAAATACCTTAACATCGAAACTGCCTGTGGCGAATTTTGGATTTCGTCAATAAAAAGTAAAGTTGGCTTATCTAATTTTTGTTGACTGCAATGAATAAAAATTGCATCAATCAATGTATCAAAATTTTTATGTTTTTCAAAAAGCACCTTATCAGCCTATTCATCGAGATTTAAATGAAGATATACGTCAAATTCCTTGGAAAAAATATCAACAAGAGTTGATTTCCCAGTTTGTCTTGCGCCGCGTAAGATAAGCGGTTTTCTATCGTTAGAATCTTTCCATTCTTTAAGATATTGTAATAATGTACGTTGAATCATTATTTGTAAGGTTCAATAGGTAAAAACTCAAAATTCTTGTAAGGTTCAAGGGGTAAAATTATAAAATTTTTGTAAGATTCAATAGGTATTATCTAACTTTTTTACAAAAAGAGGGCATCTGTTACAATGCCCTCTGAATATGTTTTTGGAAAAAGAGTTTTAGAATTTATAGGTAACTGCCAAGCCTAACACGCCGGTTTTGGTTGAGTTTTTGCTATCGCCTTTTGGTTGGAGATTAGACAAACCTATTTCGTACGAGAGTCTGAACCCGATGTTGTTCGACATTTCGAAACCTGCTCCAAGAAGAAATCCTACGTTCATACGGTGACAGTCGCTTTCTTCATCATCGCCGAATTTCAAACTTCCGTCATCTGTCTCTGTTTCGCCATCCTCGGTATATTCCGACTTGTACTTACCAGACAATCCTATGCCGAAAGTAGGTCCGACGAGGAAATAGGCGTTGTTGTCGTTTACGGCAAAGTTGGCTCTGAAATTTACGGGAATAGTAAAGTAGCTTATACTTTCTTTGTCTATCTCTTTTACGTCTTCTTCCGAAAACTCGTATTTGCCGCCTTTCTGTTCAAACTGCAAACCGGCTTCTATTGCGAACATATCTGTAAAGTTGTAATCTGCATATGCGCCTAAGCATATTCCGGGTTTGGATTTGGCGTAGTCGTTTGCTTTTTCTCCTTCAATTTTTTCGGAGAACTTAGAAAAATTTACTCCGGCTTTTACGCCGAAACTGATGTCTTGCGCAAAGGCAGATGCTGAAAATATAACTGCCGTGGCAGTTAATAGTACTTTTAATTTCATATTGTTGTAATTAATTATTGACTTTTTTGAATATATAGGTTTCTTTATCCCAATCACCGTCTTCTTTACATTCGCAGGTGATGGTTAGAGTATTACCGCTAATAGAGAATACTGCTGTATAACCATCGTCCAAAAAATCTCCTGACAATTTGTTTTTATCTGTTTGATAATTAGAGGTGTCTGTGTGAATTTTGGAGTCGTTGAATTTGTAGAACCATTCTTCAATCAACGTGCCGTCTTCTTTGAAAGTCCATGTTTCCCACATTTCTTCGTCGTTGTCGTATTTTTCTGTTTCAGAGCCTTTTTCACCGTCAGAATCTTTCCATTCATCTTTTTCTTCCACAAGTTTCCACTTGCCGATAAGGTCGTTTGGATTAGTGCTGACATCATCATCGTCTTTGTTGCACGATGTAAAGGTTGTCGCTGTTAGTAAAGCGCATAGGCATAACAATGCCGCCAAGTTAAATTTTAGTTTTTTCATTTTTAGAAAAACAATTTTGACCCGGAGACTTCCCAAACTCGGAATTAAACATACATAAAAAAAGACGTGGGAATTATTTACTATTGCCTATCCCACATATCCGGCCTTCGCATTGCCTTCTCACCAGGATAAGCAACGCAAAAGTCCACGCCCATAACATACATCACGCCCATAGCGCAATGCACTATTATGCATATATAGCGCAGACGTTTCTTTGTTGCTGTATCTTCTGGTGATTTCAAAGTTGCGAAGTTTGATATGTTGAAGATAAACGTCAAATAAAACGTCCTTTTAGGAATCAGAACGACTATATATATTAGGTGTCGGACTTATCCTAAGTGCAAATATAGCAAATTGTTTTTTATGGTGTATTAGATTTTGAAGTTTTTTTTAAATTTTTTTAGAATTATTTTTAGGAGGGGAGGATAGGTGGGTGGTAATGAATGGGTTAGTGGTAGATAAAACCACCCCACACCATGACCCGGCATTTTTGGAACATATCAACCCACACTCCATCTACTGCGGCTTTGCACCGCATTGAAACCGCTGTGGTGAAAAATGCCTATATCGTTGATTATAAAAAGTTTGCCGCTGATTACCATATTCTCAAAATCGAGGTGGATGCCGACAAGGTTTCTTCGCTTCTTGCCTACCTCAATGCTGAGTTTGCGGTAGAACCATACAACAAGATTCATCTCAACCGTGCCGACGACGATGTGGTGTATCTGAATATCAAAATCTTAGAGTAACTATTTTGCCGCAATTGCCTCTATCTCAATTCTTGCGCCTTTGGGCAAATCTTTGGCTGCAAATGCCGAGCGCGCGGGCGGATTTTCGGTAAAATATTCGCCGTAAACCTTGTTCATTTCGGCAAAATCGGCTATGTCGGCAAGTAAACAAGTGGTTTTTACAACGTTTTTATAACTATATCCTGCGGCTTGGAGTATGCCTCCTATGTTGTTGAGTACCAATTTGGTTTGCTCCGAAATTGAACCTTTTGAGATTTCGCCGGTTTTTGGATCGATGGGAATTTGTCCGGAGATAAACAACATATTTCCGGCTTCAATTGCCTGACTATAAGAATCAATGGCCTTAGGTGCGTTGTCGGTTTGGATTGCTTTCATATTGTGATGGTTAAATTTCAAAAAAAGAAGCGGGCCTATAAGCCGGATTCTGTTCCGCCCGAGAGCGGTGCCTGCCATTTATCTACTGCCGTCGTTGCCGACGACCTCTAACGACCTACCCCCCGGCTCGGGCGAGCAACCCGAATATACCGGTATATTTGGCCTTTCAACCCGCCGATGCACAACTACCGACATCACTGCCGATATTGGTAGGCTCTTACCCTGCCTTCTCACCCTTGCCCTTTCGGGCGGTTGTTTTCTTCTGCATTTACCACAACCTCGCGGCTGTCTTCCAGTTAAGAAGGGCGGTGCTCTGTGTTGCCCGGACTTTCCTCTCGCACGTGAGTGCCAGCGGCAGACCGGCCTGCTTCGTTAATGGTGTGTTTGAGCGGGAAACGGGGGTCGAACCCGCGACCTGCGGCTTGGGAAGCCGCCGCTCTGCCAATTGCGCTATTCCCGCTTGTATCGGCTGCAAAAATATACAACTTTTGTGTTTCGCAAAAATTATTTGCACATTTTTTCGTATTCGCGCTTTATCATTTCGGTGATTTCGTAGTTTTTTTTGCCGTTCCAATTGGGCGCAACTACCATATTCATAGGCGATTCGCTTACAAACCGTTCAAATATCATATCCTTTCGTGCACGGTGGGCGTAGCGTGCGGCAAAGGCGGCGTATTCCTCTACCGTGGGCAGGGCAAACTGTTCGGGATGTTCATTGTATTGCCGCTCCATAGCCGTGCCTTTGATCACTTGCAGTTGGTGCAGTTTTAGAATCTTGACGGGTAATGCCGACATAATGTCTGCCGTGTTTAGCATCATCTCCTCGGTTTCGCCGGGCAGATACATTATAAGGTGTGCGCAAATGTCGATGCCGAAACCCGCAGCACGGTTAATGGCGTCTTCCACTTGGGCAAATGTGTGTCCTCTGTTGATCATCTGCAATGTGGCATCGTAGCAACTCTCTACGCCGATTTCCAACACGGTGTAATAATTTTTGGAGTAATGCGCCAATAGTTCAAGCACTTGATTGTCAATGCAGTCGGGACGGGTAGCAACGGTTAATCCTACCACATCATTGCGCTGCAATGCCGAATCGTATAAGGTTTTCAACTTTTCGGCGTCGGCGTATGTGTTTGTATACGACTGAAAATAAGCGATATACTTTTGACATTTGTACTTTTTGGCAAAAAATGCAATACCCTCGTCCATTTGTTGGGCAATCGGTTTTGAAGCCTGCCCATAAAACGGACTGAAAGTCATATTGTTGCAATACGTACAGCCGCCTGTGCCGATAGTTCCGTCGCGGTTAGGACAGCCGAATCCTGCGTTCAGGGCTATCTTCTGCACCCTTGTGCCGAACTTTTCTTTAATAAAGGCGGCGTAATCGCGGTACATTACAATTTTTTGAGAATGTTTTTAACACACGCCGGACCGTTGTAGATAAAACTTGTAAATATTTCTACAAGACTTGCACCGGCTTCGAGTTTTTCGCGCACATCGTCGGCATCGAAAATGCCTCCTACGCCAATAATAGGAATTTCGCCATTAGTCTTTTTGCTGAGGTAACGAATCACTTCGGTGCTGCGTTTTTTTACTGGTTTGCCGCTCATTCCGCCATTGCCAAAAGCCTTAATTTCTTCTTCGGTGTAATCGATGCCGCTGCGCTCGATGGTGGTGTTGGTGGCAATAATTCCGCTGATGCCTGTGGCGCGAACAATCTCCACAATGTCGTCTAATTGTCCGTCGGTAAGGTCGGGAGCAATTTTTAGGAGGATGGGTTTTGGCACATCGTACTTTTTGTTTTCCTCGGTGAGAGCCGACAAAAGTTTTGTCAACGGTTCTTTGTTTTGCAGTTCGCGGAGGTTGGGAGTGTTAGGCGAACTTATATTTATTGCTATATAATCGACATAATCGTGAAGCGCATTTAAATCTTTCAAATAATCGTTTACAGCAAGTTCATTAGGCGTTACTTTATTCTTACCTATATTACCACCTATGATAATTTTACTGTATTTTTGTTTAATCTTTTTTACCATTTGTTCAACACCATTGTTGTTGAAACCCATTCTATTGATAAGTCCCTGATTACGAATAAGTCTGAATAGTCGCGGCTTGGGGTTTCCGGGCTGAGCCACAGGGGTAACGGTGCCCACTTCTATAAACCCAAATCCCATAAATCCCAATATATCAATGGCTTCCGCGTCTTTGTCGAGACCAGCGGCAAGCCCTATGGGGTTTGGGAACTTGATTCCGAACACTTCGCGCTCAAATTTTTTGTCCTTTTTTTGGTACAATGCGCGAATCAAGGGATTGAAAATTCTGATTTTCTGAAAAAATTTCAAACACCCGAAAGTAAATCCGTGTATGGTTTCGGGATTGAATTTAAAAAGTATCGGTCGGATAATGTGTTTGTACATTGCTTTAAATTTTTTGCAAAGATAGAAAATTTGTGTAATGAGTTTTGTGGTTGGGATAATTTTTCAGAAAAAAATATATGACAAAATGTCATAGCGTTTTTGTCATCGGATTGTCATTGATAGGGTATGATTGCTTGTAAAATCGGCGATTTTTTGATTTCGAATTTCGCAAAACTTTTCAAAAAAATAACTCTTACAGAATAATGCTCAACTCAAAATCCTTGTTTTATCTGATGAGGTGTTAAGCATTTGTTTGTGTAATCAATTCTAATGGAGATATTGTTTTAATTTACTAAATATAAATATCTGATTATCAATAATTTATCTATGGGTAAAAAACTTCTTCAAAAAATGGCATTTTAGAGTATCAACGGTAGGCAAGGTGCTGAGGCTCAATAATACGCTTTGTAAGTAATTGATAATTAGATATTTACAAATAAATTACAACTGTTTATCCATATTTCTCTGAAATTCAGTGCAGTTATAGATTTGGATTATCGGTAACGAGCCAAAAATTAAAAAAAGTGAAATCTGTATTTTTCGAATTTTTCAGGAATGTGAAACCCTATGCTCCGTCTTTGCCAAATAGAGCAGCGTGATTTTTGATTGTAACCTCGGGATGGATTTTGTAAAAATGTCCTTTTTACAAAACTGACTATTCGCCCGAAGGAGAGTACAAAGTGAAAGTTTTGTTTGAATAGAAAACTATAATCTTTTCGGGATCGGTCTTCATAATGTTAACCGGCTCAGGTTGTTGAGTCTGCACTTTGGGTTGGGAAGGTGCAGGTTGGTCAACTGGTTCTGGCTTGGTTGCATTTTGTTTAATCTCCTTATTATCTGATAGTTGTGTTTTAGCAGGAGATTCTGCTTGCGCAACTTTCTGATTTTTTGGTTGTTGCGGTTTGGAAGTTTCCACTATGGTGGGTTGTGGTTTGGCAGGTTCGGGACTCACGGGTTCGGCATTTGTATCCGAAAATAGGAGAGTGGTCTGCAAAGATTGCCCCGACTGTTGTGGCTGATGTACAGATGGTTGAGGAGTCTCAGGCTTATGCACTTCGTATGCCACCTCGTAACTAACATCGGCTGATGGCTGAGGTGCGGCAGAGGCATGAGGAGTTCGGTACATATCGCCCAAACCAAGAAAAAGCCAATCGCTACTAATCTCGGGAAACGTGCGCAGTATTTTTACCATAAACTCTTTGCTTGGTTTGTTTCGTCCAGAGATTACGTGGCTGACGCTCGATTTTTGAACACCGATTTTTTCGGCAAACGCCGAAGCGTTGAGTTGTTCACTTTTTAAAATTTCGAGTATACGTTCTACGTCTTTTTCTTCTTCTTCCATAATGGTTACAATTTTAACTTGTTTTGATGTAACAAATATAATTAACTTTTGTGATACCGCCAAATTTATTAACAACTATTTTTTAGAAAAATGAAAATATTTTACAAGTTTACAATTGTAATACTGTAAACTTTTTTTAGAGATCTACTTGTTAGATTACAAAAGTAACGGTGATATATTTTATTATTACCAATGGGAAATTCGGAGTATACGACATCTTTGCCAAATATTTTGAATACTATTGTATACATAAATCACTGATAATCTTGTAAATAACACTTGTTTACTATACGCTAAAATCCTTATTTTTAGTTACTTGAATACCGTAAATAATTAAAAAAATAAGCAACATTGGCTTATTTTTTGCCGTATATATAGTACGAAGAACATAACCAAAAGAGAATAAGATATTTGTTCGCTACCTGGTTTAATGCTATTTATACATTACATATCGCTATGTATAACGGACAAAAATAAAGTAGCCTTACTTTAAATAAACGCTGTAAATACTTGGGTATTAGCCATTTATGACTAATTTTCTGGTTTAAAAACAAGGATTTTTAATAATTTCTTAACAAATCACCAAATTTTCTTAATTATTTACTTTATATAATATAGGTTAAAGTATTGGTTATGTGATTGTTATATCATTTAAAACTTATTTTCAAAAATCCCTTAACACAATTAATATTCCTGATTGCACAATAAAATACGCAGTTATAAATTATTATCACCATGTAAAATCGCTCCGATTTGGAGATAAAAAATAGGATAATTCTTTATAGTTTACAAATGTAACAAATGTAAACTCTTTAAGGGTAGGATTGTGTAATGTTACAAATGTATATACAATTGTAAACTTTTAGAATATTCGATACTTTTGTTCGATTTTAATTTTTTTCTTTTATAGTTGTAATTTGTATTTTGTACTTTTATGCAATTTGGTTGTTTGTAAAATTGATTTAGGTTTTTATTTTTATAAATTTTGCTTATCTACTTTTGTAAAAACTTGATTTTGTTTACTTTTTCGTATTGTTTTTTTGTATTCACTTATTCCCGATGTTACATTTTTCATTTTTACATTTTTTCGGATTTGATTTTACATTTTTCTGATTTGTGTTTTTTGGGTATTTAAGTTTTGACTTTTCGTTTTCTGATGAAGGCTGTTCCGCTTTTGCCATTCCCATCTTGGTGACGGTTGTTGCTCTTTGGTCAGAGTGGTTGTTATGTACCAGAGTTTCCGCTATGCTTTACATCATTCTATAACATTTACTCTATATGTTTATAAACCATTATATATCAGTTAGTTACATCGTTGGCTTTGGATCATCGTAACTTCTTTTGATTTAACCCTTTATATTCGATGTGTTATAGTTAATTATCTGATTATCAGCGTATTTAACTATGTTATTTGTAGATTTTTATCTCGTTTTCTTTTGATTTACGCCATCAAGGATAGGAGAGAGGTAAAACTGTTCGATTTATTTTGAGTTATTGTTTAAACTGTACGAATTGCTTTTTTATTACTTTTCGGACTTTAAAAATATGACATTTTGACAGTTTTTCAACATAGTGCGAATATGTCGGATTTGTATTGCTTATTATTACTTTTTTGATACTAAATACCTGTCTAATATTTATTAGGAAACATTAAACAAGGTTTTGGTGATATTGCTATGCGTTTACTATATCAATGTTTAGGTCTATTATATATTTTTATGCTTTGATGCAACGATGGTTTTTGTTTTTCTGCGGTGAGGCTATTCGCTTTTTGATGATTAGAGATATTATATTTTTTTATAATAGCGCATTATTCTCTTTCGCCGTCGGTCATTACGGTTATTTTGCCTTTACCTTCTTTGGTGCGGCGGTTGGCGGTTTTGATTCTCATCTCTATTTCGCGAAACCAACGTTTGGGAATAAGGTCGGTGTGTCCGGGCACTGCGCCTTTTTTGTCCAACTTGCGTTTTTTAACGAGAGCCGAAAATGCGTTTTGAGCCACATCGATGCACGATCGACCTGGACCGATTATGCCATAGAGAGTTACCGAGGCGGTGTTGATGGATGCGGAGAGTGCGGCAGAATCTTCTTCGGCGGTGGTGCGAATGCGTTTAGTTTCATTTCTGTTTTTTTTGCTAATTTACGGCTGTGGAGGCTAAACTGCAACTTTTTGGCTGATTTTCAGAGCCATTGTCGGGATAGTGCTTTTTTTTTGGCTTTTAGAAAATTTTTTATCAATTTTGCAATTAAAACTCCGTTATCGCTATGCACAACATCGACATTATAAAAGGTGAATTTTCGACACGCAAGAGCCTTCATTTGGCGCAGGGCATAAAGGCGGGATTTCCATCGCCTGCCGAAGACTATGCACACGAGAGTCTCGATTTTAACCGCGACCTTATCCGCAATCCCGCAGCCACTTTCTATGGGCGTGTGGTGGGCGATTCGATGATCGATGCAGGTATTGCCGATGGCGACATTGCTGTTATAGATCGTTCGGTGGAGCCTTCCGATGGCGACATTGTGGTGGCGTTTATCAACGAGGAGTTTACCATCAAGTATCTCGACCTTGCGCACCGTGACGAGGGATATATCGAACTCAAACCCGCAAACCCTAAATACCATCCAATAAGAATTAGCACCGACGACGATTTTGAGGTTTGGGGCGTGGTGTTGTGGACTATCAAAAATTGGAGGCGCTACTGATGTATGGCATTATAGACTGCGACAATTGTTTTGTGTCGTGCGAGCGGGTTTTCCGTCCCGACCTCGAAGGCAAGCCGGTGGTGGTGCTGTCTAACAACGATGGCTGCGTGGTGGCTCGCTCAAACGAGGCCAAGCGGTTGGGCATAAAAACAGGTACGCCTTATTACCAACTTGCCGAGATATTTCCCGGACAGAAGATTGAGGTGTTTTCGTCGAATTACGAACTTTATGGTGAACTTACAGCGCGCGTGGTGGAGATTATCAGCGAGGAAGTTCCTGCGTTTTTTCGCTATTCGATCGACGAGTGCTTTGTGCGTTTGGACGGATTTGCTGCCGACGCCCTGAAACCGTGGGGCGAAAAACTCCACATTCGTATACGCCGCTCGGTGGGAATGCCCGTGAGTATCGGCATTGCGCCTACTAAAACCCTTGCCAAAACCGCGAGCCATTTTGCTAAAAAATATCCGGGATATAGGCATTGCTGCGTTATCGACAACGAAGAAAAACGTGTTAAAGCATTGAAACTGTTTAGTATAGACGATGTTTGGGGTATTGGACGCAGATATTCTGCCCGGCTTGAAAGTATGGGCATAAAAACGGCTTACGATTTTGCCCAAAAGCAGTTAGAATGGGTGCGGGCGGTGTTTCGCAATGTGGTGGTGGAGCGCACTTGGCGCGAACTCAACGGTATTGACTGCATTCCCGATGAGCAACCCGCCCCCAAAAAGAGTATCTGTACAAGTCGCAGTTTCAACGGTATGATCAACAGTATTGCCGACCTCCGCACGCATATCGACAACTATTCCGCTCGCTGTGCCGAAAAACTCCGACGTCAGGGTTCGGTGGCGGGTATTGTGGGGGTGTTTTTAAACACCAATCCGTTTCGCAACGACCTTGAACAATATGCTAACTATAAGGAAATAAAATTGTTGACCCCGTCGAATTCTACCATTACTATCACCAAAGCCGCCAACGATGTGTTGCAGAGCATTTTCCGAAAAGGATTCAGTTATAAAAAAGCGGGTGTGATATTGGCTGACATCGTGCCGGACAGTCCTGTGCAGCAAGATATGTTTGACCTTTCGGCTGCCGACTACCACCGTCTGCACCGTTTGGATGCCGTTATCGACCATATCAACAAAATCAACGGCGACGAAACTGTGGTGCTTGGTTCGCAGCAATACCAGCAGAAAGCCGCCAACGGCAAAGCCGAGGTTTTTGCCAACGCCATCCGCCACGATTTCCGTAGCAAAAATCCCACCACCCGATGGAGCGATATTATTGCGCTGAGGTGAAGGTGGTATATGCCATAAATCCTCCATATTTACAATTCCGATTAAAAAAATAAATTCAAACGATTGTAGTATTTAAAAAAAGGTGTATTTTTGCCTAATTTCAATGATTAATATGAATCGTTTTATTAAAATATTATTGATAGTAGCTGCGATAACAATAGCCAATGCAGTGCAGGCTCAGCATTATTATGTTGTAAACTCTAAGGGAGTGATGCCAAACGATACTGTAATGGCTTTTGTGCCAAAGGATTACAACGTGGAGTGCGGACGGCAGTTTCCGGCTGTGATTCTATTGAACGGTTTTGGCGGCAACTACCGTCAGTGGAGTAGGGTGGCCGATCTGCAACTCTACGCCAACGAGTACGGTATGATACTGATTTGTCCCGACGGTTTTGCTGATTCGTGGTATATCGACAGTCCTATCGACAGCACAGCCCGATACGCCACATTTTTTAGAGAGGAGATTTTGCCATCAATGTTCCGCCATTTTAATATCGACAGTTGTAACCTGTTTATCACTGGTTTGAGTATGGGCGGACACGGTGCGTTGACTTTATATATGCAAAATCCCGAAAGGTTTAGGGCGGCGGGTTCGATGAGCGGCGTGATGCATCTCAGGTCGTCGTCGGTAAGCGGAAGTATTGCCAAAAAGATTGGTTCTAAGACTCCCAGCAACAACAATTGGGAGCGTTATTCCGTATTGTACAACACCGAACTATTGAAAGCCGCAGGTAAACCTATTATTGTAAACTGCGGTTCGGAGGATTATTTGGTAAAAGTAAACCGTCAGTTGGCAGCCAAATGCAAAGAACAGAATATCAACATAGTATATTCCGAATCGCCCGGCAAGCACGAGCGTGACTATTGGAAACGCACCTTGCCCGGACAGTTAATGTATTTTCGTCAATTTGTAAACAAGCCATTATACAATGAAGATTAACACCGCCGAGTTTGTAATGAGCAACACCGATTTTAAGAAGTGTCCTGCGCCTGAGATGCCCGAATATGCTTTTGTGGGCAGGAGCAACGTGGGCAAATCGTCGCTCATAAATATGATTTGTGGCAACAGAAGTCTCGCCAAGACCTCCGCCACTCCCGGCAAGACTCAATTAATCAACCATTTCCTTATCAATAAGGAGTGGTATATCGTAGACCTTCCCGGATATGGATACGCCAAAACCGGCAACAAACTTATAGCGCAGTGGAATAAGTTTACAACCAACTACCTCCTTCACCGCGAAAACCTTATGTGCACCTTTATATTAATAGATGTGCGCCACGAGCCGCAGCGTATCGACGTGGAGTTTATGGAGCGTATGGCTGTAAACGGCGTTCCGTTTGTGATAGCCTTTACCAAGGCCGACAAAATTGGCAAAACAATAGTGCAGCGCAACATCAGCAACTATTTTAAGCAGATGCGTCAAACGTGGGAAGAACTTCCTCAGTACTTTGTTACATCTGCAATGGAGAAAACCGGCGCAGAGGCAATTCTCAACTTTGTGGAGGATACCAACAAACTGTTTGTGCCGCCTACCAAACCTCAGCAGTCCAACAAGAAATTTAATATCAAAAACTTAATAGAATAAAAAATGATTTGGAACGAAACCATAGAATGCGCTTCGCGCGAATATCTTAGCGAACTGCAATCCAAACGTCTGCGCGACTGTGTTAACCGTGTTTATCACAACGTGCCTTATTACCGCAAACGTATGCAGGAGGCAGGTATACTGCCCGACGACATCCGCACTATCGACGACCTCAAAAAACTGCCTTTTACCTACAAGCAGGACCTCCGCGACAATTATCCTTTCGGAGTGTTTGCCGCGCCGATGAGCGAGATTGTGAGACTTCACGCTTCGTCGGGTACAACAGGAAGACCTACCGTTGTGGGACGTACCCGTAAGGACCTCGGCATTTGGTCTGAATGCGTGGCAAGGGCGCTTTACCTCTGTGGCGTATCAAACAAGGATATCGTACAAGTGGGCTACGGCTACGGATTGTTTACCGGCGGTCTCGGACTTCACTACGGCGTTGAGAATATCGGCGCAGCTGTGGTTCCGGCTTCGGGCGGCAACACCAAAAAGCAGATTCAGTTGATTCGCGATTTTGGAACAACTGTTTTGGCTTGCACTCCGAGTTATGCGCTCTACATCGCCGATGCAATAAAAGAGGCAGGACTTGATCCCGCCAAAGACCTCAAACTCCGTGTGGGCATTTTCGGTGCTGAACCTTGGAGCGAGGCTATGCGCAACGAGATTCAGACAAAACTCAACATCAATGCTCACGATATCTACGGATTGAGCGAAGTGATGGGTCCCGGCGTGGCTTGCGACTGCGAATTCCAAAACGGTCTCCACGTTTGCGAGGATTATTTCTTCCCCGAAATCATCAACCCCGAAACTGGCGAACAGTGCAAACCCGGTGAAATTGGCGAACTTGTGTTCACATCGCTTGGCGTTGAGGGTATGCCCCTTATCCGCTACCGCACACACGACCTCTCTAAAATTATCCCCGGCGACTGCCCCTGTGGACGTCATACCGTACGTATTGCCAAACTTATGGGTCGCAGCGACGATATGCTAATTATACGTGGTGTCAACGTCTTCCCCTCGCAGGTAGAAAGCGTGCTCCTCTCAATGAGCGAAACCGAGCCTCACTATATGCTTATCGTCGACCGCAAAGGCACTCTCGACACCCTCACCATTCAAGTGGAGATTCAAGAGCAGTTCTTCGCCGACAATATCAAAGGTCTGCAAGCGTTGGAAAAGAAAATCAAATCCAACATCGAGAGCGTACTCGGCATCTCGGTAATCGTTCAACTTGTTGAGCCTAAGACACTTCAACGTTTTGAACAAGGCAAAGCACAACGCGTAATCGACAACAGAAAATTTTAACCAATATTAAAAGACATAACATTATGAAAATAAAACAATTATCAGTTTTTCTTGAAAACAAGGCAGGCCGTTTGAGCGAAGTATCCGACATCCTCGGCGGCGCAGGCATCAATATGACGGCATTTAGCGTAGCCGACACAAGCGATTTTGGCATTCTTCGTGCCATAGTTTCGCAACCCGAAGAGGCATTGCTGTTGCTCAAAAACGCTGGTTACGCCGTAAGTCTTACCGATGTAATATGTATAAAGTGTCCCAACACACCGGGATCGCTCGCCAAAGCATTGCACGTGCTCAACGCCGGCAACGTTCAAATTGAGTATATGTACGCATTCTCGATGGGCGAAATTGCTCAGGTGGTGATTCGTCCCGCCGACATTGCCAACTGCGAACGTGCTCTCGAAACCCACGGTATCGAACTTGTTTCATCCGACAAACTTTACACATTGTAGCACAATTATTTAACTAAGCATAACGCCGTTCTGAACAAGGACGGCGTTTTTTTATTTTGTAGATAAAATATATTTTTATAGGGCATACTTTTTGTTGATTAATAATTTACATTTTTAATAATAATGCATTATATTTGGGAAAAAATACTTTTGAATAACGTGGAAAGAATTAAGTTAACCATACTGACAGTATTAGTATTTTGGGGAATGTCAGCATTTTCGCAGAAATTCAGCCCCGAGATAGACAGCCTTATACGACTTTCTACCACCGCCCCCGACTCCTTGCGCGACGACATCAGCAACACAATATGTTGGAAACTACGCAACAACTATCCCGATATGGCGATACAATACGCTATGACCGCCATCAAGTATGCCGAAAAAACTCACGACAACGAACAGTTGGTAAAGGGATATAGTTATATAGGTGTATGCCACCGCAACCTTGGCAACTATTCCGACGCCCTCGAATATTACAACCTTGGTCTCGAAAAGGCCAAAAACCTCGGCGTGCACAACCAAGAGGCGTATGCTTATATCAACCTCGGCAACCTTTTTCTTTATCAAGAACAATACGACGAGGCCGAAACCAACCTTAGCAACGGTCTTATACTCGGCAAGCAACTCGGTGATTCAAGCATTCTTTCGTATTGCTACCTCAACCTCGGACGCACATATCTTGGTCGCAACCAATACGAAGAGGCAGAAAGCAACCTTCAACTTGCATTGGAAGTGCGCACCAAAATTCATGCTTCGCAGGGCGACATCACCGTGTGCAAAAAATATCTCGGCGATATATACTTTGCCCGTGGCGAAATTGACCGTGCCGTTTCTCGTTATCTTGAATGTGTAAGCAACGAAAAGTATCTCAACGACATAGACCTTCAATCTGAGGTTTTCCGTAAACTATCACAACTATACTATCAGCGTCAAGATTACGACAGTTCGGAATATTTTGGTGAGAATAGTCTCAAACTTGCCATCGACATAGGATCAAAATTCCGTATCCGCAACGCACACGAGATTCTTGCTAAGCTGCATTACGTAAAACATGAGTTTCAAGATGCCGCCGACCACTACAATCAGGTTATCCTCTACAACGACAGCGTTTTCTCAGAGGAACTTACCGAAAAACTTTTCAATATGCAGTTCAAAACGCAAACCTATCGTCAAGAGGGTAAAATTAATTCGCTAAAATCTGAAAACGAATTACTTGAAGAAAACAACCGACTTCAAGATCGTTTTATATTGATGTTGGCAATTTTTTTTGCTCTCGGTGTGCTGATGCTTGTGGTGTTTTTTATAATGAACAAGAAAACCAAACGTCTCAACCGCCAGTTGCATAGTCAGCACGAAGAAATCAAATCTAAAAATATCGAACTTCATAACCGCGCCGAAGAGATTGCTCAAAAACACGCCGAACTTGAACAACAAAACGAATACATTGACAAACAGCGTCTTATGCTTGCCCAACAGCAGAAACAAATTACCGATAGTATTTCGTATGCAAAACATATTCAAGATGCGCTTTTCCCAAATCTCGATGAGTTGAAATCGTTTTTCAGCGACTACTTTATATATTATTCTCCACGCGATGTGGTTAGTGGCGACTTTTATTGGCTTCATTCCGATTCTGACAAACTTATTTTTGTGGTGGCCGACTGCACAGGACACGGCGTTCCCGGAGCGTTTATGAGTATGCTCGGCATCTGTGCCCTCCACGAAATCACAGGTTTGGGAGCCGAGAGCAATGCTGCCAATATTCTCGAACGTCTGCGCAAGATGGTGAAGAAACTCCTTCACCAAGAGGAAGATAAGAGCACTATGACCAAAGATGGAATGGATATCACACTTGTGGTTATCGACCGTAAAGAGCGTGTACTTGATTATTCGGGTGCAAACCTTCCGCTCATTTATGTGCGCAACGGCGAGGAGTTCTCATTAAAGCCAAACCGCAATCCGATAGGAATTTACATAAAAGAAAAACCATTTGGATCGCAGCGACTTACGCTCTTGGATGGCGACATTATCTATATGTTTAGCGACGGGTACGCATCACAGTTTGGCGGAGAGTTTAATATGAAACTCAAAATGGGAGGTTTTAAAGATATTCTGCTCAAAAACCACTCGCTTCCGTTCAACGAACAGCGCGACATCCTCGAAAAATACTTTATGGATTGGAAAGGCTCGTCGCAGCAGATCGACGATATTACTGTAATAGGATTAAAAGTTTAAACTACCTAACCCTGTGAGCAGCAATACGATACTTATTCCCACAGATTATTCTGACGTGTGCTACAACGCTGTGTTGTACGGACTTGAATTTTGCCGTCAGTACAATCTTTGTGCAGAACTTTTTCACGTGGACACGGGTATAGAGTGCGACCCAAAAGCGGTGTCGGGCTTAAAGCACGTGGTGGATCTCTATGTGCAGAAGTTTGGAATAGGGGTTACATTCGTGGAGCGCAAGGGCGAACTTTTTGAGATTATCTCAGCCGAATTGTCCTCTAAGGATTTCGATTTTATTCTTATGGGTACGCCCGGCAGGAGCGGCTTTCAACTTTTGATGGGAAGTTCGGCATCGAAGGTTATCGACACAGCCAAGATTCCTGTTATAGTGTTGCAGTCAAAGCGGTTTGCGCCTATCAAGAATATTGTTTGGCCAGTGTCGCGACTTTCGGGCAACGGCCGCGGAGTGTTGGAGATTGTCAATAAGGCGGCGTTTTTCGGGGCAACTCTTCACATGGTTTTTCGCAGTGAGGGCTATCAGACAGCCAAAATTTTTGAAAAACAGTTTGGCAATCAAGTAAATCTTGTGCTTAAAAATTTCGACGAAGGAGGTTTTGTTGGCACATTTGTAGAGCAAGTTCTCAACTATTGCCGCGACAACGATTTGGATATGATTGCCACCGTCTCCACCGAAACCAAAATGACGGTATTCGACTATCGCTACGAACAATTCATGTTCAATATCGACCTAATTCCAGTGATGTGTATCGGGGGTTAGCGAAATAAATCCTCCGCCTTTTTGAGTTTTTCTATCGTCCCCAAATCTGCCCACAGACCATCGTGAACGTATCCGCCGATGTTTTCGTTTTGTGCCAATCTGAGAAAAAGGTTTGTTATCGAAAACTTGCCTGTTTCGGTAATTAAGTCTAAAAGCCTTTTGTTTATGATAGATATTCCACTGAAAGCGAAATAGTTAACGGCGGTTTCCTCAAATTTTCTTGAAACTTTTGTTTCGTTAGTAGTATAATTGTGCCATCCGCACAATTGCATTTCTTTGTTGAAAATTAGTTTGCGTGTAGATTCGCGATCTTTGACTGCAAGAGTGGCCAAATTGCCCGACGACAAATGGTAGTTGTATATAGCCTTCAAATCTATATCGCACGCAATATCAACATTATACGCAATAAAATTATCTTCGGCACAGAGTAGGGGAGCGGCTTTGAGTATTCCGCCGCCGGTGTCTAAAAGAAAATCGCGCTCGTCGGAAATCAGCAGTTCGGCATCACACCTTATATTATGTATGTTTTCTGCCATCATATCGGCAAAGTGGTGGATATTGATAATTATGCGGTTAACGCCAGCCTCAGTGAGTTTCTCAATAGCGTGGTCGAGCATTGTTTTGCCTTGAAACTCCACTAAAGCCTTTGGTTTAGTGTCGGTTAGCGGAGCAAGACGAGAACCAAGTCCCGCCGCAAAAATCATCGCTTCCATTATTCGCCTCCTTCTAATAGACTGGGCCTCAACTGTTTGGTGCGTTCCAAAGCCTGTTCCATCTGCCATTTGTCTATCATAGCCTCATTACCCGAAAGCAGAATATCAGGCACTTTCCAGCCCTTGTAATCAGCGGGACGGGTGTAGATAGGCGGGGCGAGGAGGTTATCTTGAAAACTATCCGAGAGAGCCGACTCGTTGTCGTTCATAGCGCCGGGAATAAGTCGCACCACGCTGTCAACTATCACAGCAGCAGCAAGTTCGCCGCCTGTGAGTACATAATCGCCGATAGAAATCTCCTTAGTAATAAGGTGTTCTCTCACACGGTGGTCGATACCCTTGTAATGTCCGCAAAGAATGATGATATTCTCTTTGGTAGACAGTGTGTTAGCGGTTTTTTGGTTGAGAATTTCACCATCTGGCGAAGTGTATATGATTTCGTCGTAATCTCTTTGCGATTTGAGGTATGAGATAGCCTTGTCGATAGGTTCAATCATCATCACCATACCGGCATCGCCACCATATTGATAGTCGTCCACGGTGCGACGTTTGTCGGTGGTGAAGTCGCGCAGGTTGATGATATTGATTTCTGCAAGTCCCTTGTTGCAGGCTCGTTTTATTATAGAGTGTCCGAGTGGGCTTTCGAGCAGTTCGGGCAAAACGGTGATAATGTCGATTCTCATTGTCTAAAAATTTTCACAAAGATAAAAACTTACCGCCAAACGTGCAAATAAAACCACAAATCGGCTTCAAAAAATATTGTTATAGTTTTTAAATGATAATGTTATACTAAAACACTAATATATTAAATACTAATAAATTATTAATATAATATTTTCCTATTTAACATAATCGCAGTGGCCGCCCATTTTTCAAAAAATTTATAGATAGGGGTGGCAGCAAGTCACTTTGATTGATTAAAATCAGATTTATTTGTTACAATCAGATTTATTTGTTACAAACAGATTTATTTGTTACAATCAGATTTATTTGTTACAATCAGATTAATTTGATACAATCAGATTAATTTGATACAATCAGATTTGTTGGTTGGCCAAAGGAAAATCGCTACCTTTGCAGCGCATTTAAAAAGTGATTTGAAGCATCAATAGAGATTATAAAATGTCAACAGCGTTTTTGATATTTTTATCTTCGCTTTCTGGGTCGTTTATTCAGAGGGTGTGTGGATTTGGTTTTGGTATTTTTATTATGACTATTTTGCCGTACTTGATGCCGTCGTATCAAGAGGCTACGGCTTTGAGCGGTTTTCTTAGTATGATTCAATCGGGAATTGTGCTTATTTCGGTTTATAAATATCTGAATATCAAAAAACTATATGTGATATTTCCAAGTTTTTGTCTCTTTTCGTTTTTTGCCATTAAGTTTGTGAGCGTGTCAAACGATGGTATTTTGCGTGTTATTTTGGGATGTGTGTTGATATGTTTGGCGGTTTATTTCTTGTTTTTTAGCAAGAGAGCGACTGTTTCGCCTACTTGGAAATGGCAGGTTTCGCTTGGCGGACTTTCTGGCGTGATGGGCGGATTGTTTGGTATGCATGGTCCGGCGGCTGTGGTGTATTTTTTGTCGAGCGAAACTACAAAGGAGGGCTATCTTGCTGTTGCACAAGCATATTTTGTGATAACAAATATTTATATGACATTTTTTAGAGCCGAGTATGGTTTTGTAACAGAGTCGGTAGGGTGGGGACTGTTGGCTGCTTTACCGGGAATATTGATAGGTGTATTTTTAGGGCGGATGGTCTTTGACCGTATCAATCAGCAGACTTTGAAGCGTATAATATACTTTTATATGATAGTTGCAGGCATAATACAATTGGTAGGCTGATTTTTTAACAAAAATTTACAATTAAATAACGTAAAATATGTTGTATTTTTTACACCCAAACGTTATTTTAGTGGTTGATATTACTTGCTAAAATAGGAGAGTTATGGAACAGGAGTTTAATGAAGAGTACAAGGTGGCTCTTTTTGAGTCTTTTTTTGCAGCATTGCCTGCAAGTTTTCAGTCAGAGGGCATTCGTAGTCAGTTGTGGACGTGCTACGAGTTTGCTTACGAAGCGCACAAGGGGGTAAGGCGCAAAGGAGGTAATCATGATCCTTATATTACGCATCCTGTGGCGGTGGCTATTATCGTGGCCAACGAGATTGGTCTTGGCGTGAGTGCTGTGATGGCAGCCTTGCTTCACGATGTGGTAGAGGATACAGAGTATACTCATGATGATATTGAGCGGCGGTTTGGTAATACAATAGCAAATATTGTTGATGGTCTTACCAAAATTACCAACGTTTACGATGCTAAGCAAAACGCTCAGGCCAACACCTTTAAAAAGATGTTGCTTGGTATTCCTCACGACCCTCGTGTGGCTTTTGTAAAAATTGCCGACCGCATTCACAATATGCGCACCATTGAGGATATGCCCGATGGTACACGTCAGATTAAGGCGGGTGAAAACCTTTATGTTTATGTGCCTCTTGCCGATCAGTTGGGTCTTTATGATGTTAAAAACGAACTCGAAGATCTTAGTTTTAAATATGTTAACCCTATGGCTTATAAGGAGATTACTTATTATGTAGATTCTTCGGTTGATGTTCGCAACGATTTGATGTCGTATTTTAAACTCGACTTAATGAGGGTGTTGGTAAATACATCGCACACTTGTAAACTCTCTGTTATCACCAAATCTTTGTTTCAGACTTGGACGGTAATGCAAAATACCGGCAAATCATTTAGCGAAGTTAATAATTATCAAGCCGTTAGAATAGTATTTAAACACGATACTGAAGATCCAAATGCGATTATTCAGATGCATTATAATATATATGCATCGGTAATTAGCCATTTCCCCGAAAAGAGCGGTAGCAAGCGCGATTATGTAATTTCGCCAAAGAAAAATGGTTTTAAGGCACTTGTTTTTCAGGTGATGTATGATGGCAATTGGATGGAAGTTCAAATACTTACCGAAGAAAACGACTTAGTGGCACACAGGGGATACTCTCCTTCGCATCCCACACGAATGGGACTTGATGCCTTGAAAAATAAACTTATTAAATTAGATATAAATGGAGATGCTGTGGATTTGATAAAACGTTTTAGAAGTCTTGCCACAGCATCTACTATTTTAGTGTTTACCCCCAAGGGTGATATTATTGAGTTACCCATAGGATCCACAGTTCTTGATTTTGCTTTTGCAATTCACGACAAAATGGGGCAGCATTGTCTTGCGGCAACAATTGAACATAAAGTTGTGCCTATTAATTACGAGCTTAAAACCACCGACCAAGTATCTGTTTTGACATCGCCAAGTGTTAAGCCTAATCCCGGATGGATGGAATTTGTAGCATCCGACAAGGCTAAACAATGGCTCGACAACTATTTTAAGAAGAATAACGAGATACTTAAAACCGAAGCGATTCGAGGAAAACAGATGTTTCACTATCTGATGTCGCGAAACCGTATGCTTGCCGATAGTATTGTAATGCACAAACTTATAGTGCAATACAAACTTATTGATAGTAACGAACTTTATCAAAAAATAGCTCGTTGCGAAATATTACTCGACGAATTACTTGAGAGTGTTAAGCATATTAAGCAGATTATTGATGGCTGGCGCAAAAATCGCCGCAAAGGTGGCGAAGATAAAATTCCTCTTGTGGTAGAAATTGATTACAAAAAGCCGTTGCTCATTACCAACAATATAGCTCATATACTTGCACCCTGTTGTTGCCCGATTCCTGGCGACAATGCGTTGGCTTGCACCGACGATGAAGGCATAGTGTTTATTCACCGCAAGGAGTGTATTAATGCAAAAAAACTTGCTGCCACTCGAGGCAAACAAACCACTAAGGTAGTTTGGGGCGATGATTTGGATCCTGTTTATGCACCTATTACCATTCAGGGGTCCGACCGAAAGGGAATGCTTCTCGATATTGCCTCTATGCTCTGCAATAGTGGAATTAATATTAAGTCGGTAAACTTAGAGGTTAACGATGGAATTTATGATGGTTCTATTGGCGTGATGGTAAAGAATGCATCTGTTCTCGATGATATTATTTCAAAATTGGCTAAGATTGTAGTTATGGTTAGCCGCCGAAATAGCTATTCGTTGCGTTGATAAATATTCTTCAGATGAACGATATTAAAACCCTATCCGACATACAGTTAGTTGCCCATTATAAATCTGGTGGTAATCCTCAGTATGTGGGAGAACTTTATCGAAGATATTCTAAACTTTGCTTTTTAATCTGCCTTAAATACCTAAAAAATAGCAATGATGCGCAAGAGGCTGGCGTTCAGGTGTTTGAAAACATTCTCCATTCTTTAAAAAAATACAATGTTGACAATTTTCGCAATTGGCTAATGACCGTTTGCCGCAACCATTGTTTCTATTTGTTGAAGCAGGAACAAAAAATTAGAGATTTTAACACTTTTTTTGAAAAAAATTCCGAAGAATTTGCGGAATTCGAATCCGATTTTTATCTATATGGTGAAGAAGACAGTAGAGAAACGCGCTTTGAACAACTTTCGCAAGCAATGAACCGGCTTTCCGATATGCAGAAAGAGTGCCTGAGGCTATTCTTTTGGGAAGGTCGCTCGTATGCCGACATCGAAAAAATTCTAAATGTGTCAGCTATGCAAGTAAAGTCTGCTATACAAAACGGCAAACGCAGGCTGAGAATTATGCTTGGCAATATGCACGCCGATGTGTGGATTGTGGCGCTTTTTGTTTGGTGCTGTTTTAAATAAAGTGAATTTTAAACTATTGTAACAATGAAAAGTAATGTAGAAAATTGTATCGGACTCGAAGATTTGCAAGCGTATGCAGATGGAACTCTCGACAGTTTTGCTCGGGCTTCTGTTGAAGCGTATTTAGATAAGTGCCCTATCTGTGCCGATATTTACGAAGGTTTGCAGATTGCAGCGCAGCAGAATATCAATGTTGACCTCGAAACCGAAAAACTCAATACCCGTATATCCGACATTGTGGACAAAAAGCAGCATAACAAGCGTCCTACAATTACTGTGGTGCTTTCGGCTCTTGCGGTGGCTGCATCTATCGCGGCAGTCTACTTAGTTTTCAACGGAGTAAATAAATCTCAGAATATCAACGAAATAGATATTGTGGCTGAGCATAATCCTAATACCACAGAGCCCAATCAACAGCAGCCCGAATTACCCGACAATACATCCAGCGATGCTCAAAATGTTTCCGATAATCCTGCAACACCGTCTAAAACAGAAGCTAAATCCGATGACAAACCATTGGTGCAACCGTCGAAACCTTCAAACCATAGCGAATCGGTTATTCTTCGTGGTGGCGATTCAAAGAAAGGCAACACTTCTATGCCGCCCGAAACTCTCTCTGCAATTAATAAACTTATTTCGGCAGGCGAGTTTTTTGATGCAAAAGATATTCTCGAAGATATTCTCAACGATTATCCCGACGACTACAATGCGCATTATTGTCTTGGTGTGTGCAATGTAAACCTCGGCTATTATCAGCCTGCATTAAATACATTTGAGCGTATAGAGAAAGTGTCTGATTTAGACCAATTTGCTGTGAAATATTACAAAGCCCTCTGCCTAATTCACTTAGACCGCAAGCCCGAAGCCAAAAAACTGCTTGGCGAGGTGGATGCTCACGGTGGCGAATTTGGCAAAAAGGCTGCCGAGGTATTGCTTACGATAGGAGATTAACGGTGGTTATTCTGATTTAATCTCCTCTGCTATGGTTTGGCACGCATTCTCCAACAACTCTATCACCTTATAAAAATCCTTTTCGTCGCCGTAATAGGGGTCGGGGACGGAGTTGTAGCCGGTGATTCCGTTGAAATAGTCGGCTATGAAGCGGATTTTTTTCAAGTATTCGGGTTGGGGACATATACGGCGTAGGTGCGAGATGTTGTCGGAATCCATTCCTATTATGAGGTCGAAGTTGGCAAAATCGTCGCTCGAAACCTTGCGGGCACGGTGGCGCATAGTGTATCCCTTTTTGCGGGCGGCACTGCGCATACGGCTGTCGGGCTCTTCGCCAGTGTGGTAGCCGATGAGTCCCGCCGAATCTACCGTTACGCCTTTAATATTATTTTTGCTTATTACCGAATCCATAACACATTCTGCCATCGGACTCCGGCATATATTCCCTAAACAGACAAATAGTATATTCATTTTTAATTGTTAATTATTAATTGTGAATTATGAATTATGAATTGTGAATTATGAATTGTGAATTATGAATTATGAATTGTGAATTATGCATTATGCATTAATCACAATTCCCGCTTCGTTTGTCTTTCCGTTCATAATGATGGTGAGCGGATGCTTAAAACGAATATGGCGGAAGTGTTTTGTAGTGTTTATAAGTGTTTGTTTTTCAAGTATTTCTCTATGAATAAAACATGTGCGGCTACCGTTTTGCACTGCAAAATATCCCACGTTCATCGAAGTGATGTTGTGGAAGAAGTGCGAACCGTGCGAAAAATCAAGCGGATAGTTTTCGAGACTTGTCTCCACTATTACTGCCGCGTTGGTAATCTGCGACCATTGCACGGGAACGCCCAAAAATCTGTCGCTTGTGCCCCAACGTCCAGGACCTATTAGCACGTATTTGCGTTTTTCGGCTGCCATTTCGGCGTTGAGATACTCGATCTCTTTGCACATCTCCTGAGTTTCGAGTTTTGAAAACTTGCTTTCGTCGATGTAGATCACGTCGGTGATGGTGTCGATAATGCCGTTGCCGAGACTTTGATTGGTGTAGAGCAACATAGATGCCTTGTCGTATTTTGACATATCTATACTGGCGTTGGCAAAATTGCTTACCATCGGCTTTATTTGCAAAAGGTAAAACGAGGGTTTGCCATTCTTGTTTTTGTTGAGGTTTACAGCAAATTCTATCTCTACCGGCGAACCAAATGCGTCTTTTACAGCGTTGAGTATCAAGTCGATAGTTTCGGCAAGCGGGAAATAGTTGAATTGCAGCACATCGGCAAAGTTTACAATTCGTGCGCCCGCTCCGTCGAGACCCGGCGAAAGATATTGATTGTCGTAATCGTAAACAGAGGCAAGGTGTTTTAGTGAACCGTGTTTTTCGGCATCGTAAATATTGAGCAGTTTGAGGGCTGCAAGTTCGCCGTTGTTTAGCAGGTCGATCTCCTTGTTTGAGAGGTCGAGAGCATAAAACTTTGTCTGAGTGGATTTTAGCAGGTCGCTCGTAGTGTACATTGATATATTCGGGTATTTAGGCGAAAAACGGTACGACGGCCATCCGCCCACCACATAACAACCTAATCCAACGCCAATAACAGCGTATCCCTCTTCGGGTTTCATATCGGCAACGGGATAAAAGTTGTAACTTTGCGCCACACCCGAAATATGGGGATAGAAATAGTTTCCAAACCTACTTCCCACCACCTCTTGGATAATGATTGCCATCTTCTCCTCCTCGATATTATGCTGAACGGCAGCATAATAGTTGCGTGCTGTTTCGCTGTAAACCGATGCGTAAATCAGTTTTATGGCGTTGCAAACAAGTTCGAGAGTAGCCTCCTTATTGTCTTTTTCGTTGGGAATGATATAGGTGTCGAAAACACCTGCAAACGGTTGGCTAACAGAGTCTTCGGATGTAGACGACGAACGTATTGCCAAAGGATTATCGGTTTGGCTGATGATAGTTTTTATTTTGTCGCGTATCGAATCGCTGAGATGCCCTTTGTAAAACAACTCGCGGATTTTTTCGTAAGGTGTACTTTTGTCTAACAACTTTATAAACAGGTCGTTTTGATTGATAAACTTACGAAATTCGTCGGTGCCGATTATAACTGTAACGGGAGCAAGGATGTTGATACGCTGCGATAGTTTTGTATCTTCAAGATTGTAAATAAGAGTGTCGATAAACGCCAATCCGCGACCCTTGCCTCCGAGCGAACCCGATGCGAGGGTGATGATGTTGCGCTCGTCGATGCTTGAAGTCTCGTCAAACGATAGAATCTTGCCACGTTTTTTGTTGGCGCGGTAGTCGGTAATGGCTTTGAGAATTTCTTGACGACGTGTTGGTACATCGTTGATACTATTCATTTTAATATCGTTGATGGTTTTTGCCAACTGAATTTCGCCACGTCCCATAAGCCAAATAGAGAACTGGTTTTTAACTGCGTGACGGAAAATTGATTCGTCGGGCATATCTTTGAGCATCAATTCAAACTCGCGTAGCGAACGAGCCTTGCCGAGAATATCGCCCGCACGGTTGCGGAAAATAAAGTCGCCAAAACCGAGGTATTTTATTAGGTAACGTTTAAGATTGTCAAGCAGCGAATCGTCGTTTTTGTTAATAAAGAAAACTTTTTCTTCTTTGTAAATCGACGTGTTGATATCCTTTAAGTCCTTGCTACTTTGGAATATAACTGGCACAGTATACACTTGGCTGCGCATATATTTCACAAATTTCAAACCCGCCTCGGTGTCGAGCCGTCCTGCCCATTCAAACTCAATGTCGGATATTACGCAAGTGAGGTAGTCTTTGAAGCGGTTGAACACCGTAATTGCCTCCTCGTAGTTGCGTGCGTGGAGAATTTTTGGACGCGACCGCATTTTAACAATCTTGTCAAGTTCCTTTTTCTCAACCTCTTGAATAATTTTTTCCTCCTGACCAAATACAATGTTATACAGCATCTCTAAATATTTGGAATAGTAAACCGGCGAATCTTCGATAAGCAGAATCACTCGCACAAGACCCAATTGAGTGTCGTTTTCTACGTTGATGCTGTCTTCGCGGTTTTTTACTATTGTGAAGAAAATATTGCTGTCGCCCGTCCACACAAACAGTTTGTCGATAGAGTTTACAGTGGGCACAATCTCCTCGTAGTGTTTCACCTCCTCTTTTTTGTTGACGAGCAGATACACAGGCATGTTTTCGTTGATGGCGCGGATTTTGCGGCTGAGGTCAACGGTTTCGTCGCTGAGGGTGCCGGGCATAATAATCACCATATCGATATTGGCATTTTGCACAGCGTCCAAAGCCTCCTCCTCGGTGCTTACGCCAGTGATTCGAGGCAAAGTGTATAGACTGAATTGATGCACGTCGCCAAGAAATTTCTCAAAGAATGAGTCCTCGTTTTCAAGCACAAACGCATCATAAAGCGTTGCTACAAAGAGCACGTGCTGCACCTTGTACTTCATCATATCGAGGTAGATATACTTGTCGATCATCTGTTGGTTGAAGTATGTCTGCAGCGGTTTGCGGTTTTGGGTAAGACGTTGACGGAAGTTCGCCTCCTTGTCAAAAGTCTGCACTTTGGCGGTGCGGTGAATTATTGAGCGTCCCTTAACGGCGTTGATATATCCGGCGATTAGTTGGGCAATGTTGGCAAGCATCTCCTTTTCCTCGTCCACAAATACCTTTGTATCAGGGAAATCCTTGTAGTAAAACACCTCAATGCTGCCCTTGTTGCTGTCGATGGTAACAAACTGCTCTTTGAGGCTGATGGGCGAGGTCTCAAACATCTCGCTGAGGTATTCTCTGCCATCGAAACGAATACGGGCACAGGCATATTCGCTGTATCGCATACCCGACGGAATGGCTGCGCAAATCTCGGCGAGAGTGGATTCCAATTCCTTGCCCTGACGAATGATGTCGGTGGTGCGATTGATGGCGTTCAGCTCCTTGATGCGTCGGTGGAGTATACGGTTTACCTTTTTGATATTTTCGTTACTTGCCACGCCTGAGAGCAGCACTACAAGGTTGTTTACAAGATAACGCTCCTCAGGAAGAAACAGTTCTTCACTGTGTTTGGATGCGTTTTCAAACGACGATGCAGCTACCTTTTTGCGGTAATAAACCTCTATGGTACAGTTAGTTCCATCTTCACTTGTGTACGATTGTGTAAGTCCCTGTCCGCATTGCTCAAAATTTTCAGATGTGAACACCTTACCGTTGAAAGTGATACGTGCAACGGCGTATTTTGGGTGTTGGAATGCATTTGGCAGTGAGTCGCAAATCTGTTTGATGGCTGGGAAAATATCATCAGAAGGGTGGGCGAGTAGGGTAGACGCCTGACGCATACTGTCCATCTCTTTGAGGCGTTCGGCGTATTTGTCGCTCAGTATGCTGAGTTTTTTGGCGTTGGTTTGTTGCTTTATAATGAGGAGGAGCATATTTGTGGTCTTGTCGAAACGCTCGGCAATCTCCTCGCCTTCTTTTTCGATGATAGCCTTTTTGTTGGTGAATACCGCAAGGCTGTCGTAACTATATAAGTGATAATCGGTTTCGCTTGGTTTTGGGGTTGCTCCTTCGGGATAGAATACCGCCTTGTGAGCAATCTTTATGTCGAATTTGTAATGGATAAGTCTGTTTTTCAGTTCGTTGCACCATTGTGTAAAAAACTGTCCCAAATCATAATCGGGAGGATAGTTGTTCGATGATATTTCGATAATAGCATCGCAATAGTCTTGAATAAATTTAGAATCTGCCATTAGTTTTGGTTTTGTTTGCAGAAACAAATTTAGGGAAAAGAATTTTGATTTGCAATAATAATTTCGTATTTTTGTGTACAACTATTATTATACTAAAAATGGAATCTGTAAACTATATTATTGCCGGATCATTTATTGTTTTAGCCTTTCTGGTAAATAAGTTTCCAAAATTGCTGAGCCGATACGACAGTATTCCCGACGAAAACAAACCTGCCGCCAAACGTCTGTCGGTCAATATGTTGTTGATTATAGGAATTGGTGCCCTTGTGCTTGGGTTGGTTGTTTCGTTGGCGGGATTGTCAGGTATTTGGAGCGGAGCACCTATTCTTTTTATCCTTTTGGTAACAGTCGTTTATCTGGTAAAGTACGTAAAGTTAGGTCCTTTTGAAAAAAATTCAGTAAAAGCCTCTATTGTTATTATGGTGTTGATTGTGTGTGCGGGAATTGTATCGACGTTGATAGGAGTTAGAGAACCCGAAATCACCATCTCCGACCAACAGATGCATATCTCAGGCATTTATGGCAACGATTATAATCTCACTGATATTGAATACGTTACACTAAAAGACGAAACTCCTGTCACCACATTCAAATCTAATGGGTTTGGTATGGGCGGTATTAAAAAAGGACATTTTGACGTTAAAGGCGATGGCATTTGTCTTCTCTTTGTTTCTGGCAACGGCAAATGTATCCGTCTAAAAACCAAATCAGACGTTATCTACATCAACTTTGCCGACGAAACTGCCACGGTGGATTTGTTTAATAAGTTGGAGAATGTGATTAATAGTGATTAATGAAAATTTGTTAGAATGTTAATAAATAATCCTATCTTTGCACATAGAACGATACCATATATATATAAGGTGTCGTTGTAAATAAACAAACACATTATGACCAAGAACGAAATCCAATCCAAAATACTGCAACTCAGGGAGTTTCTTAATAGTTGCAATTATAAATACTATGTGCTGGCACAGCCCGATATATCAGACTATGAGTATGATATAAAGATGGCAGAGTTGCAAAAACTCGAATCCGATTATCCCGAGTTTGACGACCCTAATAGTCCCTCCAAGCGTGTGGGCGATGATACCAATATTGAGTTTAAGCAGGTAACGCACAAATACCCAATGCTTTCGCTCGGCAACACTTACTCCGAAGGCGACCTCCGTGAGTTCGACGCCCGTATCCGCCGCCTTACCGACAAGCCGTTTACCTACGACTGCGAGTTGAAATTCGACGGCACATCTATTTCGCTCACTTACAACCACGGGCAACTTATCCGCGCCGTTACTCGTGGCGATGGTGTCAAGGGCGACGATGTTACAGCCAATGTGCGCACCATCAAGAGCATTCCATTAACTTTAAATAATACCACGCAATATCCTGATTTCTTTGAAATTAGGGGCGAAATTCTGATGCCTCACGCTTCGTTGCAGCGCCTAAATGCCGAACGCGAGGAGATTGGTGAGCCGCCTCTTGCCAATTGTAGAAATGCCGCTGCTGGTGCGCTCAAAACGCAAAATTCTGCCGCCGTTGCCAAGCGTGGTCTCGATTGTTACCTTTATTATTTGATGATGGATGCGCAGCCCACCGATTCGCATTTTGAAAATATGCAGTTGGCTAAATCGTGGGGCTTTAAAACTTCGGAACATGTGAAAAAGGCCTCTGACATATCTCAGGTGCTTGATTATATTGCTTATTGGGATCGCGAGCGCGAAAATCTCCCTTACGATATCGATGGAATTGTTATAAAAATTGATTCCATTAGTCTGCGCGAACAACTCGGCTTTACCGCCAAAACTCCACGTTGGGCTATTGCCTACAAATTTAAGGCAGAGGAAGCCGCATCACCTTTAATATCAATTGATTATCAAGTAGGAAGAACAGGCGTGATAACCCCCGTTGCCAATCTTGAACCCGTGCATCTTGCTGGCACCACTGTTCGCCGTGCCACACTGCACAACGCTGACATTATCAAGAGTTTAGACCTTCATTATGGCGACACCGTTTTTATCGAAAAAGGCGGCGAGGTGATTCCAAAAATTACCCGTGTCGACATCTCAAAACGCAAACCCGGAGCGCAGCCGGTGAAGTATATCGAAAACTGTCCCGTTTGCGGAGCCACACTTGTGCGCAACGAAGGCGAGGCTGGTTCGTATTGCCCTAATTATCAGCATTGTCCGCCGCAAATTACCGGCAAAATCATACATTTTGTAACCCGCAAGGCAATGGATATCAATTGTGGCGAGGCTACTATCGAATTGCTTTATAAACAAGGACTTGTAAAATCTCCTGCCGACCTTTACGACCTTACCGCGCCGCAGATGGCAAGGCTTGAACGTTTTGCCGAAAAATCTGCCAAAAACTTCGTGGAGAGTGTGCGCAAATCTACGCAAGTACCTTTTGCTCGTGTGCTTTATGCCTTGGGAATCAGGCATGTAGGCGAACAAGCCGCCAAAAATTTGGTAAAGCATTTTCATAATCTCGACAACATTATAAATGCCACCGTTGAGCAGATTGCCGAGGTCAACGATATTGGCGAGGTAATGGCAGAGAGCATTTACCAATGGTTTCGCAACGAGGAAAACCTTTCGATGGTATGCCGTTTGCAAATGGCTGGACTTCAATTTGCAAGCAACCAAACCGAGGAAGATGCAGCACCTGTGAGCAATAGTCTTGCCGGATTGAACATCATCGTTACCGGTAGTTTTGCCACTCCGCAGCGCCGCGCCGAACTCGAACAGATGGTGGAGCAAAACGGCGGAAAACTTCAATCGGGTGTCAATGCCAAGACAAATTTTGTGGTTGCGGGCGACAAACCCGGCGCTTCAAAGATAGCCAAAGCCGAAAAACTCGGTACAAAAATCATCTCAGAAACAGAGTTTTTGACAATGATAGAACCTCAGGCATAAAAAAACAACACAAAGCAATACTTTATATAGATAAACGTAAATATCTGATTAACATATTGATATAAAAGCAAAATAAAAAAGAATCAAAAAAAAATGCAGTTTTTTTTAAAAACATCGCCAAAAAGTTTGTTTAATTGAATAGAAATCACTTATTTTGCAGTCCGTAAAAAACAAGGATTAAAAAGAATAAAACGAAATAAAAATGTCACGTATTTGTACACTTACCGGAAAGAAATTGCAGCGCGGAAACAACGTTTCGCACTCCAATAGAAAGACCAAGAGAACTTTTCTTCCCAACTTGCAGGTAAAAAAGTTCTATCTTGAAGAAGAACAGCGTTGGATAACGCTCAAAGTATCAACAACCGCAATCAAGACTATTAGCAAGAAAGGCCTCAAAGCCTGTCTCGACGAAGCCGTAGAAAAAGGATACTTACTCGGCTACTAATTAATTAACATTTAAAAAGTTAGAACAAAATGGCAAAGAATAAAAACAGAGTACAGGTTATTTTGGAATGTACCGAGCAGAGAGAGAGCGGTGTTCCCGGTATTTCTCGCTATATCACAACCAAAAACAAAAAGAACACTCCCGCTCGTTTGGAGTTGAAAAAATACAATCCGTACTTGAAAAAGTACACTATCCATCGTGAAATCAAGTAAAACTGTATAGACAATGGCAAAGAAAGTAGTTGCAACCCTTAAAAAGGAAGACGCACAGGACAAAGCCCTCACACGTATCGTTAAGGCAGTTCGTTCGCCCAAAACTGGCGCTTACTGCTTCAAAGAGGCTATCGTTCCTCAGGCTAAGGCCAAAGAGGCACTCAAAGATTTGAAGTAAATCATATCTTTCGCAAAGGAATATAAAAGCCGGAATCTAAAATTCCGGCTTTTGTGTGTTTAGGCAATTTTTTTTGATAAAACTGTCGGAATATCAAAAAATTGTATTATATTTACACTTGCAGAGTTATGTTATTTGTAATAATATAACTATCTGTAAATTAATGTATTAACTAAACGAATATGGGACTTTTCGGACTGTTTTCAAAAGAGAAGAAAGAAAGTTTGGACACTGGATTGGCTAAAACCAAGGAGAGTGTGTTCAAAAAAATTCAACGCGCCATCGTAGGCAAGTCGAAAGTTGACGACGAAGTGCTCGACAACCTCGAAGATGCGCTTATTACTTCTGATGTAGGCGTAGATACCACTTTGAAAATTATCAAACGTTTGGAAGAACGCGTTGCCAAAGATAAATACGTGGGCACGTCGGAACTCAACAAAATTCTCAAAGAAGTAATAATCTCGCTCCTCAACGAGAACACCGCCAACAATTTTTCCGACAGCATAGCCACTAAGGACGGACTTCCGTATGTAATTATGGTTGTGGGTGTTAACGGCGCTGGCAAGACCACCACCATAGGCAAGCTCGCAAACCAATTTAAAAACGCTGGCAAGAAGGTATACCTTGGAGCCGCCGACACTTTCCGTGCCGCAGCCGTTGAGCAATTGGAAGTGTGGGCTCAACGTGCCGATGTGCCTATTATCAAGCAAAATATGGGCGCCGACCCTGCATCGGTGGCGTTCGATACTCTTAATTCTGCCGTTGCTAATAAAGCCGACGTGGTGCTTATCGACACCGCAGGACGTTTGCACAATAAGGTTAACCTTATGAACGAACTCTCTAAAATTAAGCGAGTTATGACCAAGGTGATACCCGACGCTCCACACGAAGTTCTCTTGGTTTTAGACGGCAGCACAGGTCAGAACGCATTTGAACAGGCCAAACAGTTTACCCTTGCCACCGAAGTATCGGCAATAGCCCTCACCAAGTTAGACGGCACTGCCAAAGGCGGCGTGGTGCTCGGCATCAGCGACCAATTCAAGATTCCCGTTAAGTATATCGGAGTGGGAGAGAAGGTTACCGACTTGCAACTGTTTGACAAAGAACAGTTCGTAGATTCGCTTTTTAACTAATTGACTTTTAGAAACATATAATGCCTACGGACAGAATTCCAATTTACTTGGCTCCATTGCAAGGTTTCACCGATGCAGTGTTCCGTTATGCATTTCAAAAGCATTTTGGCGGTGTGAAAAAGTTTTTCACGCCGTTTTTTCGTTTGGAGGATGGTGAAATACGCCGCCGCGAACTACGTGATATTGAGTTGTCGATACGTTTGGGCAATGTAGAAAATCTTGTGCCGCAAATAATGGTTTCAGATTCTTGCGAGGCTGATATTCTTATTACTGCTCTTAATAATTTGGGTTTCAATAATATAGATACTAATTGCGGTTGTCCGTATCCTATGCTTAATCGCAAGTTTAAAGGTGCAGGCATACTTCCATATCCTGAAAAATTGTCTGCATTGTTGGATTCGCTCGCCAAATATTCCGACATACGGTTTTCGTTGAAAATGCGTCTTGGAATGACCTCTCCCGATGAATGTCTTGCCCTTGTGGAGATTATAAACCGTTTTCCCTTTGAGCATATCACCATTCATCCTCGCACAGCCAAACAAAATTATGGCGGAGAAGTTGATTTAGAGGCATTTAAACGTTTCGCCACATTGTTGAAACACCCGATTGTATATAATGGCGATATACTTGATACTCGGCAAATTAACGATTATTATCAAAACTATCCCTTTATCTCTGCCGTTATGATAGGTCGCGGCATATTGGCTAATCCTTTTTTGCCGATAGAATACGTAGAAAATTCACCTATACAAGATAAGAAATCAATATTTCTTGATTTTCACAACACCCTATTAACCACCTACTTAAAATATTCCGATGGCGGTGAGTCGCAAGTGTTAGACAAGATGAAAACCTTTTGGGAATATTTTCTGCCCCCCTTTCCTCACAAAACCCGTAAACAGATAATCAAAAGTCGCACCTTGCACGAGTACGAGGGGTTTGTAATGATTGGAGTGAGGGGGATGGATTAACTCATCTCCTCAGTTTTCCAATCTGCAATGGTTCTTGTTTGCGACGAAAAAGTGATAGCCAATTTTACAATGGGCTTATCTTCTTCAAGTAAAGCCGCCTTGTAGTCGCGGTCGTCAATTTGGTCGATGGCTGATTTAACGCTTTGTTCGTATTTTAATTCAATTACATAATTCTTCTTGGGCAGTCGGAGAAGTAAATCAGATTTTCCGAGGGCGGTTTCCACATTGGCAGTAACATTGGCACCAAAAGAGGAAAGTATAGTGTAAATGATTGAATGATAATGTTTTTCGTTCATATTGTTGAGCGAAAACGGAAACTTACGGAAAAATTTGTTCAAGGCATCTATAAAGGGGGGAAGGTTGTTTTCATTTACAAAATTAATGTATGCTTTTTTGAGCATTGTAACATCCGATATTTGGTAATTGTAGCGGTATAACACCTTAGCCGTTGATGATTTAACCTCTTCGTTTGGATACCCCAAAATGTACAAATTGTATTCCTGATTATATTCTTTGATGGTTAAGTAACCTGTTTGAAACAAAAATGGTACTAAGTCGGTAATTTTTTCAACAGGTTGGTTAAAACGATCTGAATCACATTCAATATCTTCGTAATCAGCCATTTGCAAATCAAACTTTCTGATTAGTTGTATCAATGATGAAGGTGTTGCCGACCCAAACCAATAATCATCTAACACATTGTTGTTTAATGCTTTAATTACTGAGAACGGATTAAAGACATCTTGTTTTGCAAATGAAAAATGATATCCGTCGTACTTGTTTTTGAAATATTTGACCGTTTGTTCAAATGTGTATCCATTATAGTTGGCAAAATCTTGTATTCCCTCCTTCAACTGCGTCATCAATTCGTTTTGCGAAATGCCGCAAACTGTCTCAAACTCAGGCATTAACGAAATATCTTGCAAATTGTTAAGTGTCGAGAAAATTGACATCTGCGAAAACTTGGTTATGCCTGTGATAAACACAAAACGGATTATCGGGTCAAGTTTTTTTAGTGGCGAAAAGAGGTTATTCTTCTGTTCACGAATTTGGTCTTGCAATTTGTCGTTCTCAATTGCATTCAACATTAGGGCATCATATTCGTCGATGATGATAGCCACTTTTTTGCCCGTAAGTTTGTAGGCTGCATCCACAATATTGCCCAAACGGACGTTAGAGATGTCATCAATTTCCTTATTTCCCATTTTTTGAAGATTGTATTCTTCTTCGGAAATAAGCGAATATTGATGTTCGTATTCTGCCAAAACTCGCGAAAGATATTTCTTAATGGCTTTAATATCAGTGGTTTTGCAATCGCTAAAATCGAGATGAATAACGGGATATTTTATCCATTCTTTTTCTAAATTCTCGATTTTTAAACCTTTAAACAAATCTTTGCTTCCATTAAAATATTCTGTTAACGTGCTGCACATCACCGATTTACCAAATCGTCGCGGACGAGATAGAAACACATATCTATACTCGTTTACCATTTTATAAACTAATTCGGTTTTATCCACGTAAACGTAGTTGCCTTCAATGATATTTCTAAATGTCTGTGTGTCAACAGGATATTTTAGTTTTGCCATAACGCTTAGAAGATTTGTTTTTGCAAATATAGTTTTTTTTTCTGAAAAGGCAATTTTTATGTTTAATTTATCCTAAAAACCGCAACTTCAAATATAATGCGTAAATATTTCTTTTGCGCATAGGATTTGTTGCATTTAAGAAAAATAGGCGCATATAATAATCCCCGTACCCCCACAAAGCTACATTGGACTATACGCTTAGAAATGTAAGCATATTGCCTATCCGCATTTCCAAAGGCACTGGTGTATGCCATGTTTTCGGCATAGATGTTGAACAAATGCCGTTTTGCCGGCTTTACCCCTTTTGTGGGAACGGAAATATAATTTCGCCAAAGGTTGTTATGTTTTGTGATTTTATTTGTGTCTTCGTAAAGTCGCTTTGATTTTTGCTTTTTGGGGAATCACAGCACTCATAAAAGTGAACAATTTTTCTTCAGCCATCTTCCATTATGTTATACGATTTATGCAGAAACTGTTTGATTTATTTATATATCCCTTCTATTTAAATCTCTTTAAATAATAAATCCAAATTCTTCCATCAACTTATCCAAAACTGGTTTGAATCCATCAAACCAAGCCTCATCAAAAGTTTTATAATGTTTCTCGATATGGCTTTTAATCTTTGACGCAGTTCCTTCTGTTATAACCCTAAAATCCTTGTGAGAAACTTTGGTATGGATTTCGTCAACTATTGATCTGTAGGAATCAGTATGAAACAAATCCTCTACCATAAACCAAGTTGATTTGTCGTTACTTGGTTTATTGGGATTCTTTCTATTGGCAGGATCGCCAAAAACAGGAAGAACTGTTGAATAATTATCCTGATAAAATATATTAGACACCTTAGTTTCTGAATCTAATTTATCATAAATAGATTTCCAACCTTTGTATCCTCCATCATCGAAATCAAAAAGGAAAACAATCTTATCCAACATATCAAGATTATCCTTAAAGAAATTCTCATACATTGGATAGGCATTACCCGCACTATCCGCGGGCACAATTGTTACTGACTTCAATTTTTGATACCTGTTGTCTCTATTAGAGAATATAGATATGGCTTTCTCTAAATATCGTTTATCGTAAGGACCTTCCACAATCAAAATCTTCTTGGAACTAAGTACAAAAGCACCATCAAAATAATTGATTTCGCCACCTGTTAATTCTGATATTGATTTTAGTTTATCCAACGACTCTTTTCTTCCATCCTTCATAAAAAAGGTATTTCTCTCCTCTACGTGATTCAAGAAAGTTGGAGAATGAGTTGTTACAAGACTATAATGACCAGTTGTGTTAATAACCTCAAGCATCTCAGATTTACGGGAAATGTGAACGTGAGAATCAGGCTCATCAAAAATGCACAAAGTTCTGTCAGAAGATAATATATTCTGAATTGTATAAACTTCGATTATCTTCTTCTCACCTTCGCTTAATGTATCCAAATTGCCCTTTGTTTGAAATTTAATATCAATATTTGTGATTACAAACACACCAGACTTAACTGTACTCTGATATAAATAATTAAACAAAATTATCGAGTCAATTGGAGAACCTGCAACCTCGTAAGTATCTACAAAATTAACGAAATCTGATTTTGTGTATGGAGTAAGATTCCTAATTTGCTTTACAAACTGTTTACAGGGAGTTTCCCTCCAAGTATCCAAGTTAGGCTGATTAATAGTAAATCTTATCTCGCAATCGTCTGTGCCAATAATGCTATTGAGGAAATCCTGAATTTGTGTGTTGGTATTACTTTCATAGAGCAAGGTCAAGAAACAAATCGCCCACTCATCTTTGGATATATATAGCATCTTGGGCAATTCGTAACTTGGAATCGTAGCAATTCTGCTACAATAATTCGTATATATGTCCTTAAATGAAGCCTCCCACAATCGCTTATCCTCGCCACTATACGAGGCTATAAGATTTTGTGGAGTTACAATGCTCCTACCCGAAACTTCAGTTCCATCCTCAATATTGAATAATTGAATTTTGGAATTGCCATCAGTCTGAGGAACCCTCAACGAATAAACCAATTTGTAACGAAAAGGCAAATACGGCCTTTTCTGATACAAACTCTTGAATATCAAACAAACCGCCTCCAAAACATTGCTTTTACCTGAACCATTCAAGCCAATAAAACAAGAATAGTTTTCTGTGGCGGAAAAATCAATGTCAATATTATTCAAATTTCGCCAATTATCGATTTTTAGACGATACAAATGAAAACCATTTGTATTAATTGGATACATACTTGTCAATTCAACATTAGTCCAAAGGTTTGGACAAGAGTCAATTGCAGGATTACAAGTAATACAATTCCTATTCAAGAAATTGTTGACTCTTGTAATATTACCAGAAGTTAAACGCTCACCACCACAAGACGAAAGCAATTCTCTTGCAGTTATTGAAACGTTTTCTCCGTTTTGAATTCTATCTATTATTTGTTGTTGCGTCATTATTTACTTCTTTAATTATCAAATATTTCTTTTTCAAAATCTTCCAATGCCTTTGCTCGCAATGCTACCGCTTGAGATTTCAATTCTTTTATTTCATTTTTCTTTTTTGAAATATAAGAAACGATTTCCAATTGTACTGGCATTGGAGGTATAACTACATCATAATTGAGTATCATTCCGGCGTTCAAGTTTGGTTGATTATTGCCAACAGCCAAGGAACGCAAATCATTATAACGGCTTTGAAAATAGTACCACAAATAATCTGTGTCAATTATCGAATTATCAATATTGTACATCACAGCGCAAGCCTGATTAGTTGTAGCGTCAATACCTAATTTTGCAGTTCTTCCACGAGTGTCTCCTTGACCATACATTGCAATAATCAAAGACCCCTTGGGATACAAACGGGCAGAACTATTTTTAACCGCTTCTTTGGATATGTGTTCTTCAGTATCCACGATTACCTCATTAACAACCTCTCCTGTTTTTATCCAAGGTATATCACCTTGATAATACGAAGGATTGGTTCTTGAAGGTGTTCCTCCACTACTCAACTTGCAAATATCCT
Source organism: Bacteroidales bacterium (assembly GCA_016293845.1). Taxonomy (GTDB): domain Bacteria; phylum Bacteroidota; class Bacteroidia; order Bacteroidales; family UBA3824; genus UBA3824. The sequence continues at coordinate 43,237 of JAEDDH010000025.1, forward strand.
TAACCTTCAATTTGTTATATTTGCTTGTATGGATTTGAGTTGTTGTCATTTTATCAACACCCCATTCTTCCAATTTTTCAAACTCAACAAACTGAAGCATTCCATCAATCTCAATTTCATTATCGTTTGATTTATATTCAATTCCCAAAATAGAATCAATATACTCTTGAATGTCTTCCTCAAGTTGTTTTGCTTTTTCAAACAATAAATCTGCCTCCTGTACAACACTATTGTACCCATCGATCAAGTTGTCTTGAATATATAGATCAGGAAGAGGAATTTGCAGACTGCTCAAAATGTCAAATGACAAATTTTGCCTTACAGAACCTGTTGTATTATCTTTTATAATTGAATTGAAGCGTTTAGTCTTCATCAAATAAAAAAGATAATAAGGACGTATATTATTAAAACAACGGAACACTACATAGGCAGGACTGATATATTCGTATTTGTTATATTCAGTCTTAATACCAATAGAGCCAACATTGATTCGATAAGGATTATACGCAATCCAATCAACCTCCATTTTCTTGTACTTTTGGTTGATTTTTGCTCCATTTTCAATATAAGCATCAAAAATACCATTCTGATTATTAACCCCCAATATCTTATAATTATTTTGGGGGTCACTTATGTTGAATTTGGCATTTTCCTCATTTAAACATTCAGATAAATACACAATCGGATATTTCGATTTGATTCTCTCGCGAGCAAAATGTTTCGAATCCCACTGCTCAATGTCCTCAAACCAAACAAAATTAAGCAAATCATATTCCTCGTTCATAATCGTATAATTGTTGGTTAGAAAACATTAATTTTGGTTACAACATCGTTCTCAGAAAGCACATATTCCATCTTTGACAAATTATCCATCCAAAGATTATTAGCCTCTTTGTATTTTTGGAAATCTTTTTCAAGAACCTCCAATTCGTTGTCGCAGGAAGCACCTGTTGAATTGATACCTGCCGATTTTACGTCAGACACAGGAATTCTATAGTTGAAATTATGCTTTACAATTTGCTTAATCTCAACTTCCTTCAATTCCGCAATCTCCTTTTTGCGAGCCTCCAATTTCTTGCGCTCCTCCTTGGTTGGATAATCTAAAAGTATGAATGACCTTTCAAGTTCTACCTGACTTTTTTCCGTTTTGAATTCCTGCTCTGCCTGTTGCTCAGATATCAACTTAATATGCTGTTTTAGCAAAAGTTTTAATTTCTGAACATCTTGTTTGGCAAGGGAATTATTCAACCAAATAGCACCTGCACCTAATAGCAAATTCAAAAATGTATGACAATCTTTTGCAAGAGAAGCGATTGCTTTGATATTCTTATCTGCCTCCTTTACAGAATTAACAAGTTGCTGAATTTGGGGATCATTGCAGTCTATTGTTCCATTGTTTGCTATTTGCGACTGATACTTCAAAGTATTACTTGATATCAACGCCTTAACTCTTTCGTTTTGTCTTACCTTAATGTCTTTAAGTCTGGCATTGAAATTCTGTTCCTGTTCTTTGGTCAACCTTCCTGTTTTAGCAAGTTCTGTTTGAATAGAATCCAACTCAGGTTGATATTTAGCATTAACAACCTCAGTTGCTTCAGAAACAATTGTGTTATATTGTTCGGCTTCTTCTTCTGTAAACTTCTGCAAAAACACCAGACTTGATTTTACTGTAGCGCCAGCCGAAATAAAAACATCCTGTGGCAACGACACAATAAGTTTGATTTTTGCCTTACCTACCACAAAATCCCTGACTTTCTGAAGATTAGAAGTATTAAGCACGCCATCGGGCAAAACAATTCCCATACGTCCACCTGGCTTCAACAAGTTCAAGCAACGTTCTATAAACAAACATTCAGTAAGAGCAGAACCAATATTGTATAGACTTAATATTGGCTCGCCAATATTATTGTTTACTTGATTCAAGGCTTCAGTGTATTCCTTCTCTCCATACAATTTCTTGTATTCAGCAATTGCCTCCTCGTCTGTAAACTTGTCCAATTCAGAAATCTTTTGGTCCTTGTCAACACGAGATCCAAATGGTGGATTTGTCAAGATTACATCGAATCTATTTTCAAAAATGCCGTTTACATTCAACAATCCATCATGTTTGTGAACTCCACAATGCCCATCGCCGTGCATAATCATATTCATCTTTGATGTATGCGCCATTCTTGGATTGGCATCAGTTCCGAAAATGCACCTGTTGCTTAGGTAATGCATACGACTTCCCTCTTTAGAAGTATCAAGGTCCTCATTGAGTTTAGTTTGCATCGCATCAATTTTTTTGTTGATTGCGGTTTTATCTTTTTCGGACAAATCATCGAAATTCTCACCTTCTATTATTTTTCTGAGTTTATCCTTGGTGACCTTGATATCTTCTTCTATTTTTTCTCTAACGTATTCAAATGCTTTAATAAGAAATCCCCCACTACCACAACATGGGTCGCAAATGATTTCTCTTTCCTTGGGGTCAAGAACAGAAACAATAAAATCTACAACGGTTCTTGGCGTAAAGAATTGCCCCAATTCCCCTCTGAAAGTAGTGCCAAGAAATTTCTCGAATGCTATACCCTTAACATCATCTTGAGTATCAGAAAGATTGTAACTCTCCAACTTTTCAAGAATCTGAGTAAAACTATTTTCCCTGATTTTGATAACATCCGACTTTTCAAACAGTCTGTCCTTGGCAAAGTTTTTCTTGGTTTTGGAAAACAAGAATTGCATATAAGTCCAATTCTGTTGCTCAGCATTAAGATTAGGTCTAATATTCTCCTCGTAATTTTTAGATTGGGCTTCATAATCTTTTTTTGTAAAAACTTTGAGGCCCTTGCCATTCCGCTCTTCCATAATTTTCATAAACAGAATCTTGCTGATTTCATCAAAAGCAGCCTCCGGAGATAATTTATCATTATTCCTGATAATATTATGACAGGTGCGCAAAATGTTTGTAAACTCAGTGCGCGAAAAGGTTTTAGTTTTATTTAAAAGCTCATCGAGTTTTTTGTCATTAAGAGCCTCCTCTGCAGTTGGGATATTTACAATCTCACTTCCAAGTTTATTAGGCAAATATTCTCTGTTAATGTTGAAAATTTTGGTTTCCTTCTCATTGGATGTTACAAAACATTTAGCTCCTGCCCAAGTTGCATAATTGAAGCCTTGGTAATAATCTTCCTCACGTATTCTTACATTTTCGGCTTTCAACTCAACAACCATAAAAGCAGTTTTCTGTTCTTTCTTATCCTCCGGAGTACGCCATACAATAATATCAGCACGCGCTGAACCATTTCCGCGGTGTTCTCCATTCGACTTGTTTGTATTAGTCGTTGACATTTCCTGAGCCATCTGGTCTAACGAATAACCATATTCATTAACCAATTTAACCACAAAATTTTGTCTAACTTTCTCTTCGGGCGTAGCAACGTGCCATTCTGTGTTTGACAAAGGGCATCTTATCTTACCCTCTTTGTTATATTGTACTTCAATCATTATTCAAATTATTAATTATTCCAATACAGATTGGATTTATAAACGCAAAAAAATGGAATGTCAGAAACAAAGATAGTTGCAAAACAATCCGTTTAACATCTATACCGTTTTGAAAAAACTCACAAGCGGGTTGTTGGCTTTCAAAGTTAACTTCGGCATAATACTCAAATTTTAGCGAAAGGTGTTTAACAGCTGACGATTTGCCAACTTGTCTTGCTCCACGTAGCAATAATGGTTTGTGTGTTGGTGATTGTTTACAATCTTCTAATACTTGGTCTATTTGTCGGTAAAGATACTGTCCCATGACTATAGTTTTTTTTGCAAATATAATAAATTTGCTAAAATCGGAGGATATAATTTATCATTTTTTGCCCAAATCGGGGGATATCCCTTTAAATAATCCCCACCGACTTAATCAGCAGCAGCATTAGCAGTATCGGGGCGATGTATTTTACCATTACAATATAGAGTCCGCGGCGGGTGAAGCGTTCGCCGTTGAGGGTGATTTCGTCGATGATTTTCTGCGGCTTAACTATCCATCCTACAAGTATGCAGGTGCAGATGGCTACAATGGGCATCATTAGGTTGTTGCTCACATAGTCCATGAGGTCGAGGATTTGGGCTTTGACGCCGTTGGGCATCGAAAGTTCAAAATAAAATACGTTGTATCCAAGACAAACCAAAATGGCAAAAAACGCAGCTATGCCGCTTTCTATCGCAGTGGATTTTTTGCGAGTATAGCCAAATTTATCTATAAAACTTGATACTATAGCCTCTAAAATCGACATTGCACTTGTGAGAGCGGCAAACAAAACCATTGTAAAAAACAGTGCGCCAAGCTCATTACCAAATGTGCCCATCGAGGCAAATATCTTGGGAATGTTTACAAACATAAGTCCGGGTCCCGATTGTGTCATACCTTCGGCTCCCATAAATACAAATACCACCGGTATTATCATTACGCCGGCAAGAAAAGCCACAAGTGTGTCGAAAATCTCTATTTTGTTGATACTCTTGATAAGGTTTTCGTTTGATTTTACATACGAACCATACGAAATCATTATGCCCATTGCAATGCTCAAACTATAAAAAAGCTGCCCCATTGCGTCCATAATGGTGATAGATAGTTTGTCGAAGGTTAATCCGCTGAAATCGGGAATTACAAAAATTTTTAATCCGTCTAAACCTGTGCGTGTAACTCCTTCGGCATCAGTGTGTTGTATAGTAAGGCTGAATATCGCCACACCTATAATTAATAATAGTAAAATGGGCATTAGTATTTTCGACGACATTTCGATGCCTTTGTTGACACCTCTAAAAATAATGTACGACGTTGCTAATAAGAATATTAGAGTGTAAGAAATGGGTTCGTAGTCGGATGTTATAAAATTGGTGAAATATCCGTCTTCGGCAGCGGCAGCTCCGTTGCCAGTGAGGTATGCCACAGTGTATTTCATTACCCAACCGCCTATGGCACAGTAGTATGGCAAAATCATCATGGGAATAAGACAAGCGAGCGACCCGAGGAATTTGAATCTTGGGTGCATACGTCGGTATGCGCTTAGCGGACTGCGATTTGTGCGTCGCCCAATGGCTATTTCGGTGGTGAGCAGTGTAAAGCCGAATGTTACTGCAAGAATCAGATATACAAGAAGGAACAATCCTCCGCCATCTTTTGCTGCAAGGTACGGGAAACGCCAAATGTTTCCCAATCCTACCGCGCTTCCTGCCGCTGCAAGCACAAATCCTATCGAACCGCTGAACGAACTACGTTTTGCCATTTCTGTATTTTTTATTTTCGGCGGCAAAGTTAATAAAAAAACAGATAAAAAAAAATGCCGAACGATTTTTGGGGATCGACCGGCTAATGATAAAAAATTGTATGGAATGCGGAGAATGAAGAATTGTTGGCGGTCCGGACGAGACTCGAACTCGCGACCCCATGCGTGACAGGCATGT
>JAEDDH010000083.1 GCA_016293845.1 Bacteroidales bacterium
GCGCGTATTATTCGCAATAAGTTAGGACAAGTAACGGAATTATGGTTTCTAAAACCACAGTACATGGTCGTGGATAGGGATATTCATACAGGTAAAATAGTTTATATGTATACCGATGACACTACGAATGAAACATACACCTATACGCCTAAACAAATATTCCATTTGAGAACAACGCCTATTGATGGTCTTCGTGGTATGAGCCCTATCGAGCAAGCAAGTAGTGCAATCGGACTAGCGCTTGCAGCTGAACAGTATGGCGCAAAGTTTTTCGGCAACGGTGCTAATCCCGGCGGAGTGCTAGAACACCCTGGTGTCGTTAAAGACCCGACGAAGATTAGGGATTCGTGGAATGCTGTTTACCAAGGCTCAGCTAACGCACATAAAATAGCCGTGCTGGAAGAAGGTATGAAATATAAGTCAATAGGGATATCGCCTAACGCAGCACAGTTCTTAAAAACAAGGAAATATCAGGTTGAAGAGATTTGCAGGATATTCCGTATCCCTCCGCATATGGTTGGGGATTTAGACCGAGCAACGTTTTCTAATATCGAGCATCAGAGCATTCAGTTTGTCGTACATACGGTGCGTCCTTGGTTGGTTTGCTGGGAACAAGCAATTACGCGCTGTTTATTGAATGAGGAAGAGCGCGGCGTGTATTATGCGCGATTTAACGTGGACGGCTTACTTCGTGGAGATTACCAAAGCAGAATGGAAGGCTATGGTATAGGTCGTCAAAACGGATGGCTGTCCGCAAACGATATTCGTGAACTCGAAGACTTGCCTCCTATTCCAGAAGAGCAAGGCGGTAATGAGTACTTTGTCAATTCGGGAATGATGGGAACAAATATTGCCAAAGCAAAAAATAAAGACAAGCCGTAAAATGAATTTAACCAACAAAAAGTATTGACAAAAAGCAAAAAGTAGGGTATAATACTAATAGGTGATAAACAATGAGTATGCTTATGACGATTATTTCTCGAGAAGAAACTCGCAACGAGAATATGATAAACGAATATACGAAAGAACTGGAAACTTTGCCAAAAGGGAAGATAACGCCTAAAACGGTTAACGGTAAAACGTATTATTATTTGTACTACCGTGACGGCAAAAAAGTGGTTAGTAAATACGTTGGCAAAGACGAGGAAAGTTTGATTGCTATTCGTGAAGGACTTGCGCGTCGTAGTCAGATAGAAGAAATAGTAAAAAAGTTAAAAGAAGAAAAGGCGCAAATTAAGAAGTTGGAGGCTATGTTATGATATTATATCACGGTAGCAATACGGTAGTAGAAAAACCTAGGCTTATCGAACAAAACAGATTCCTTGACTTTGGTTACGGGTTTTACACGACTACGAATAAATCGCAAGCGGAAAGTTTTGCAAAGAAGGTCGTTGTTCGTAGAGGTGGTACGCCTACGATTAATATTTATGAAATTGACGATAATATCGGTGAAGAGTTGCTTAAAATAAAGCGTTTCAGCGCACCTGACGAAGAATGGCTAGATTTTGTTTCCGCGCATAGAAACGGAACGTATAGCGGAGAGCAATTTGACCTTATTATAGGAGCAGTTGCAAACGACGACGTTTATAGAACACTCCAAGTCTATTCTACGGGACTTTTAACAAAGGAACAAGCACTTGAAGCGTTGAAGATTAAGAAACTGTTTGACCAGTACGTATTTGCAACGAATGAAGCGATAAAACTGTTGAAGTTCGTAAAATCCGAGGAGGTGTAATATATGGATGAGAAATTTAATTCAATCTTGAGTATTGCGCTTATACCGCAGACGGTTGACTTAATCGTAACGAATGAAGGATTAGACGATATCGCTGCTATGAATGAGTTCTATTATTCAAAAACGTATGAAATGCTAGCAAACGAAGAAACGAAAATGTGGCATTTTAGTCCAATGACAGTATATTCAATGTGGAAACATGAAAAAGAAACGGGAGAAGTGGTATTCCCAGAGGAGTAAGTTATGAGTAAAGAATTACCGTTTATGGTGCTTTGTGTTGAAGAATACAAAAACCAAAAAGGAATGACGGGCAAGGAAGTTATGACCTTGTTCAACAAATATTCAGTATGCGAATATATACAAGACTTTTATGAAGTGTTGCATACGACGGGAGCAAGATATATCGTTAACGATATAGACTTGTACATAAAGTCCCATCAACCTGCATAAACAAAAACAATATAAGATAACGTGAAAAGACCGAATTTAATTCGGTCTTTTACTTTGCTATTTTGACGCTTTTACACTGGACTTATATGGTTGTTTACGGTATTGTTTGTTTAGTAATTAGAAGGAGATTCTCCATGGAAAAACTGCTAAAAAACATTACCGAAATAACTCGCCTGGTATGGCGTGAAAACGAAGAAAAAATCTTTAAAAAGTACGGCGAATACCGTTACCGTTTGTTGGTAAATGGACTAGGCGTGGTTGAGATTATAGACCTAAAAGCAATAAACACTATCGCAAGCGGTAACAAAGCCGTGCAAAAGAAAATTAAGGAGTTAGCAAAATGATGAAAAACTTAATAGAGCGCGTTGACGGTTTCATTCAGCACCTGGATAGGATAAACCA
>JAEDDH010000042.1 GCA_016293845.1 Bacteroidales bacterium
TTCGCTTCCTTATGACAAAAAAAGTCGGACTTTTTTCATCGTCCGACCTGTAAAAACTTTCTTAATTATCCATTATATTCTTCAAATAATTGTATGTTCCATTATAAAACTTGCGTAATCTTGTTTCGTCGCTATCATCTCCATTTGGAATGAAAATAGCCATGCCTTGTCTTGCCCTTGTTAGTAAAACACGATAAGCGTTTTTAAGATAATTTTTGTTATCATCTGAGTTTATATTTTGCCATTTTGTGCCGCTAAATTTGTTGTATGTCCAGCCATTTATATACCTAAAATCGGCATCCCAGGCAACTATTGTATAATCAAGCTCCAACCCCTGAATTTGAAATTCTGTTACAACATCTTCCAAATAATAGCTTGACCTAACGTCATCTTTGTCATTCAAAAACCAGTTTTCAACATCAATATCATTTTTAACATATATACCTTCTGGTTTTAATCTCAATGCACCGCTACTTGCCACTAAACCATATCTCGTTGTTCCTCTGCATTGATTTTTTACCCATGTCTTTGCCTCTTCTAAATCCCTTGTTAAAAGAATGGGATATTTGTTTTTTATTTTCTGATATAATGATTGCGCTGTTTGTAAATCATTGTCAAGAATAGCTTTTACAAATGCAGATACATCTGGCGTCCTAAATGACCGTATTGATGACGCTAAATGCAAATTTACATCCTGATTGATGTTTAAGTCTTCGATCATCTCCGCCCATTTTCTTCCTCTTGTGTATTCCGTATCGTTTAATTGTGGCGAAACAAAAACATCCCATTCTGAAAAAGACTTTCTCAATGAGTCAAACCACTCAGGAAGACCTGCTTCTCCTGTGTTTATCTCTTGTCCGCCACCGACCAAACAAATAACAACCGCCCAATCATTATGCCTGTCTAATGTACTTATTAAAAATTCTGGCTCACTATAATCAAAATCCAAGACACCCTTTTTGGTTTTCATGAATTTTGAAATCATTTCTTTTGTCCACGCCCGTTGCGCCTCGTCAAAAATAGCAATCCTTTCAGGAGGAACATCATCATTTCCAACAAAACTATCCCTATATTTATGTATGATTTGAATAAAGGCACTTGTTTCTCGTAATGCTTCTCTTTTTGAGATTTTTTCTCCTTCCTCGCTTGCTTGTTTTACCTTATCACGCGCTAACGCTTCTTGCAAAACACTGACCAGGGGTTGGTTACCTGATAAAAACACCGCATGTTCCCCTTGTCGTGCATTTGCATGTTCAATGGCAAGATTAAGCCCTACCAATGTTTTCCCTGCACCGGGTACACCCGTCACAAAACATATGGATTTTCTTTTGTTATCCTTGCTATATGCAATTATTTCATCAATTGCACGCGTTGTTTCGCTCAGGTTTTTTGCATCTGCGTCACTTCTTGTTATTTCTTCAACTTTGTGCCCATTATATAACGCCTGCGCTGCTTCAATTATTGTAGGTGTAGGAAGATATTCCGAGTTTTCCCACTGCTCGTAATTGAAACTGTTGCAACAAATTTTTTCATCTATTAACGCTATAATTTCCCCGATATTGCCTCTATTACAAAAGAGCGGCTCTGCTATATTACCTTTTACTACGAAAGAGTTTTCAATCGTTTTTGCTTCTGTTGCAACAACAATAGGGATAATTATTTTGTCATGGCTTTCTTTTTGAAAATTTTGCAAATCAAGTGCATAGTCCAACACCTGTTCATTTGCGCCTTTTTTATACTCGGTCTCTCCGCACTTAAATTCAAGCAAATATACAACATTTTTATGCAAAAAAACAACATCCACTCTTTTGCAAATCCTCGGTATAGTATATTCAAATATAATACGCCCTTCATCAAAACGCGCAAATTCTTTCTGTAAAATATTTATCTCTTCTGACCATGTATTCTTCTGCAAAAGCGTTGTTTCAGAAAAACTATCGTTTTCGCAAATTATACCAAGTATCGTTTGTGGATTTTCGTGTAAAAATTGAAAAAGATCTGCCGAATAATAGCAACGTGAGTTCCTCATATTCCCTCCTCTTAATATAATAATGTTATCACAAAACAAGTTTTATTACAATATAATAATTGTTCTTCACCTTATTATTTTTGCCTTTGCTTTAATTAAAGGATTTTTGCAAAATTGCCGCAATATGGTTGCCAAATCCGGCGAAATGTTGTATATTACACACGTTGGGCATTTCCCCGACGTAATCAGATTGGAGAGATATCGAAGTGGTCATAACGAGCCGCACTCGAAATGCGGTCGTCAGGAAACTGGCGCAAGGGTTCGAATCCCTTTCTCTCCGCCAAGTGAAACTCGTTTGAACCCTTGAGGTTCAAGCGAGTTTTCCTTTTGTACGATGGGGTTGTCGTTTCCCGTTATGTTCGGGCAGTCGTTTGTTGCGGTTTTGCCGTTGCTCGCTATGTCGTTAAGGTGCGAAATAAGTTCTTCCGTGTCTTTCCTCTTAATTACCGTCGGGTGATTATCGCCGGTGTTGTAAAAGATTAAAATTTTGTCGTCATACAAAATAACACGGTTTATGAACGAGTTGAAAAACACGTTTTTTTCTTGCCCGTTTTCATACTTTTTACGGGCAAAATAGGTTAAAAACGCTTTTACTTTGTCCACTTCGAGCGGTTTTATCTGCCGAGCCTTTTCAAGCGAAATTTTGCTCTCTAATTCCTCTTTTTGCGTTTCGAGAGAAATCAGTCGTTCTTTGGTGGATTTAGTCACTATGCCTTGTTCTATGGCAGCAAACAGTGCGTTTATCGCTTTTTCTTTGGCTTTCAACTCATTTTCGAGATTTTCAAGCGTTGCGGTCTTTATTATCTCCGAATTGAATTTTGAAACGACCTGTTCGGCAACGGTTTGAATTACGTCGGGTTGCAGAACGTATTTAACCGTCGTGCCGAATACCAGATCTTCAAGGTCTTGCTGTCTGTAATTTGCCTTTTTACAACTGTGTTTGTTGCGTTTTCTTCCGAAACACTTGTAATAGTGATGAAGTTTACCTGTATGGCTTGTTCCCGTTTCGGCGGTCATCAAACTACCGCAAAATCCGCAAAACAATTTTCCGCTTAAAATATATGGCTGTTCGCTCTTGCTATCGCGCGGTTTATGTTTATGCTTGTCCATAATGACGTTGCATTCATAAAAAAGTTTTTCGTCCACGATAGGCGGTATGACGTTAGTGTAAACCGTGCCGTGTGAAGTTACTTTCCCGATGTATTTTTCGTTGCGGATTATCCTTGCAAAACTATTCATATTGAACGACGAACCGGCTTTCGTCTTAATGCCTTGTCCGTTCAGCCTTGCAATAATTTCTTTCGCCTTTTCGCCGTTTTTGTATCTTGTAAAAACATCTCTGACAATATCCGCTTCGTAACTGTTTATCGTCCATTTTTTGTCCACGATGTCATAGCCGAAAAGCCCGTATCCGCCGATGAAGTAACCTTTTTCGTAACTTTCCCGTATACCGCGTTTTACCTTTTGCGAAAGTTCGGCGGAATAATATTCCGCCATACTTTCCAGCACTCCCTCGATTAAAATTCCGCTTGCGTCTTCCGTTATATTTTCCTTTGCAGATAGAACACGCACGCCGTTTTTCTTTAACTTTGCTTTGTAATTCGCGCTATCGTAACGGTTACGGGCAAAGCGATCAAGTTGGTAAACAAGAACATAGTCAAAAGTTTTCTTTTTACTGTCCTCAATCATTCTTAAAAATTCCGGACGTTTGTCCGTTGTTCCCGTGAGAGCACGGTCTATGTATTCGGCTACAACGAGAAGGTCTTGTCTTTTTGCATACTCGTAGCATTCCCGAAGTTGTCCTTCGATAGACTGTTCCGTCTGACTGTGCGAACTGAACCTTGCATATATCACTACTCGCTTTTTCATTGCTTCCTCCTGCCGAATACGCTCTCGGGCGTTAAATCGTCCATAGCTCCGCCGTTTCTCGCATAATCGAGTAAAATATCGGCTAAAATTTTTGCGCTTGTTTGTATTCTTTCTTTCGGCAGATTTAATCTGCCTTTTTCTTTGTGTCCCGTTGACAGATTAACTTCAACGGTGTTTTCTTGTATCCGCTTCAACGTCCATACTTATTGCGCGGATACTATGTTCTCTTTCCTGATGGCTGTAATGTTCTCTCACCATTACCGCAAAATCCTCCTTATCTCAGATTTCCGCAAGGCGAGAGTATCTCGTCTTACGGATTATGTTTTGTTTTTGTTTCTTTCTTCTGCGAATTTCGTAAGTTCGCTCTCGAAAAAGTCGTCGTAGCCGTCCTTTAATTTTGCAAAGGCGGTATCGTGTCGGGCTAACAGTTCTTCGTAGCCCGCCTGTATAAGTTCAACCTTCGTATAGCCGTGCTTTTTCAGAAACTCGTTTATTTCTTCCGCCGTCTTTCTCGGAACGCTCGTTCCCCATATAACGTTTTTGGCTTTGCGTTCTTCCTTGTGCCTTTCTTCGTATCTTTTGTCTTTTTCCTTTCTTGACTTTGCCATCTTTTCATTCCTCCATGAATATATAATCGTATCTATACGACGATTATATTTTACACGCTTTGTGTGCGTAAGTCAAGCTCTTTTGCGTTAGTCCGCTGATATTTTTAGTAAGAGCAGTGCGATTTCTTCTTGTGGATACGAGCAAATATTGCCCTTTCCGAAAAGTCGGTTTCCGACTTGTTCAGCGTATCGTTTTTGAAATAGATTGCAAAAACCTTATCCTGCTTGTTTTCCGATACCTTTTTCAAATTTATTTTCAGAGCTTTTGCTTTCCGTTTTCTGCCTGCTAAGGCGGGTACACTTGTTTGTAACTCATGATCTGTTATCTCCTTTCCCGTTCACTATATATGGGCATTAGCTTGCCTGTTTGCGGGGGTGTTTTTCGTAAGTTCTTGAAAATATCCTCTACTTATATTGGAAATTTTTCATCTCTTTGCGGGGGTGTTTCACTGAACATTTTCAAAAACCCTTCTACTATAATTGGAAACTTACCATGCCCTTTGGCGGGGTGTTTTAAGAAATTCACGGTAATTTATTATCCCTCTACTATAATTGGAAACTTCCGGCACGAAAGTAAATGGTTTGCACGAAACTTTTTTCTTACAGAAGAAAATCTCCTCACTATATATGATCATTTACATATCGTTTGGCGTGGTGTTTTCGGAAAAAATTAAAATCCTCCTACTTATATTGGAAAGTTACAACGCTTTTGTCGGGGTATTTTACTAAATTTTTGCGAAAAAATTTTCCCCACTTAACCAAGGACACGAAAATCCGAAAGTTCGGGGTGTATAGAAAAATTTTCCTCCCATATATACCAAGGACATGAAAATAGTAAAGTTGACGGTCTAATAGCAATATTCCAAAAAATTCTTTACGCGAAAAAATATCCCTCCATAATACCCAAGGACACGAGATTTCGTTTTGCAACCGTTTTTACATGATTTTTACTGTTTTTTCTCGCAAACAAAAAGCCGCCGTGACAAAAACTTTATCCCGACGACTATAATAAAAGCAGACTTCTGCCGCTATAAATTCCCACTAATATATTTTTCTAAAGCAATTCCGACCTTAAACACACTATCACCTCAATTGTACAAAAGGAATGAAAGTCGAAAATCAATATATACACAGAACAATTAAATAACAGTTTTAATGCAAATAAAAAGCCGTGAGATCGGATTGACCTTTCTCTCGGCTTCGGTTGCCGTGTTTACTTATTGTTATTTATTTTTTTTGCCATTTTTTTAATAATATTTGCTTGAATTCTTTTCTTGATTTTTGAAAAACATATTGGCAGTAGCGCCCCAACAATTACAGTCAATATTCCGAGACATATTCCTTTTATTGTCCAATTTACGAATAGACTCTGTACAAAAATAATTGCAAGTGATAGTACTAAATACGGAACAGCATATATCAAGATAGTCAACATATAGGCACGTTTCGAACTAAATTCTTCTTGCTGTTGGAAAATTATTTCATTTAATCGTTTTTCATTTTCTGATTTCGACTCTATTATGTCTTTTGCTTGCTGCAATTCTCCTTTCGTTTTTTCGTGCTCTGATTTTTCTTCGGTATACTTCTTTTCGCCATCAAATTGGGCTGATGCGACTATTCTATCATAAACAGATCGCCAAGTATTTGTGTCGAACTGCGTATAGTCACCACTTGTTGCATCCAATAAAAACGTTTGGACTATAGGATGAGATCTCAAGAATAAAAATTTTTCTTCAGTTAAATCCGAGTCTTTCTTTTTATACGCTTTATCCAATTCAAGATTGAATCTGGCTATCATTTGCGGAGAAGCTTTTAATAAAGCCTTGCAATCTGCTAATAACTTTTGCTCCACATAATCATTTTTATCTGGATAGTTTAACCATAATAAGGTGCCAAACATATCTGCAGTAATAGCGGTTGGTATTTTATCCTTTGTTAATTCATTTGATAGTGTATAATCTTTACTAACCTTTGCTACTACTCCGTTAGTCGTAATAAAAACACAGCGTGCTGCATTTAAGTCTGTAGAATATACTCCAGCACGCTTTCTTTGTATCATTACCAAAGATCTAACGTCTGTTTGTATAGAATTATCATACTCCGCTTCTGAATTATATTTAAGCGAACGTGTTCCATATTCTTGCTTAATCTCATCAAAGAGATGCTTTTCATCTGCTTGAAAAGCATTTTCTTCCGTACGATATGTTGTTTCTTCTTTCACAATTCCCTTACTATTGAGTTGTTGTTCAAAGTCATGGATATATTCGTCGATATCTTCTGCATCCATTCCTGATTCATAAAAGAATTGAGCGACTTTATTGGCTCTCGATTGCTCATATTGACTACTTATTGCCCAACGGGATGCTCGCTCCATAATTCCTTTTGCTTCCTCAAAATTATGGTCAAAAACACGAATAGACATCCCTATTTTCGCAGCTTTAGTTAACAGCGTTTTATATGATTTTTCCCTTTCGGGTGTATCCATACCCATTACGGCAAATATCATAGGAGTATCTAAATAAATTGTTAAATTCGAGAAAGAAGAAGCTGCTTCACTTGTATAGAACAATGCATTTTTGATCAAGTTGCCAAAGCAAAGACCTATAAAAAATTCACTCAAACGTTTATTATTATCGGTTAGCTCTATAACATAATTGCACCAATGGTACAAAAAGACATTGTTGCTAATGGGAATGTCTTCAATGTTATTATATAAAACTCGATCATCGTATTTATCTACAAAATCAAAAATCAATCGTTTTACTTCTTCTTTAGACGGGAAATAACGATTATCATTTGCATATTTAATAAAATCATCAATAAGCAACTCGAAATCGAAATCAAAGCTTTCCATTTTTATTGCATATTGCTTTACCTTGGTCTTATCAACTACAAATTTGCCCCTATTATTAATAATAACTCCCTTTCTTACAGCCTGACTTAATATTTGTCTAACAAAGTTTTCTTGAAAAATATCATTGTATTTTTCATTAAGCTTTTTCGTTAGAAAAAGTTCGTCGACTTCATCTATGTTGTTTTCTATAATTATAGTCGCAACGAAAGGGATATATTCATCTAAGATGTCCCTATTGAACCATTCACTCTTTAATACCGCATATCCTTTAACAAATTTATCAGTTATCATTTGAGTTGTCCTTGTATCATATATTTCTTAGTATCTATCGCTCAATAATCTTTCATTAAAGATACGGGGTAAAAACTCGCTTTAAGAGCAAAACTTTGTCCAAAGTTTCTTTCATTAGTTCGTTATAGTTTGCTTGATTATTGAAATCCAACCCCTTAATGTATGTACAAACCAAGGAAGCTTTTTTCGAATCAAGCCGATCCCAATTGAAATGAAGTCCTGCGGTTTGTTCGATTACATCTTTATTGGCAAAGAAATTATCATAAAGCGATTTATCGTCAGGAATCCATATTCCGACTCTGATTTTATGTTCTCTATTTACCAAATCAACGGAAATATGACATTGAGAAGATCCTATCGCTACCGTATACCAATGGTCTGTTGTAGCTTTATGTTTGTTAATAGGCTTTCCGACTTTATCTATGTAGTCATTAAATAAATTCCAAAATTCCAATCTCTTTGTTTGAGATTCATTGATTTCCGGCGCCTTAGCCATTGTTTTTGCTTGCTTTGAGAAATCATTTGGCTGCTCGATTATTTTGAACATAGGCGCAGGAACAGAATTGCCTATTTTATATGCATGAACTTCTACCAAGAAAAAAGAAAGATCGTCGGTAGTGTTTTTGTTTAACCATTCGATTGCGCTTGCATGTTCATCTCTTACTGATGCGACTATCCAAACAACGACCGACGCATCAAGTCCTGAAGCGTATGTAATGATTTTCCCTAAATGATCGTGGTTTGTCGACTCTAATTGATTTTCAATTAAAACTGTTTTTCCAGTCAACTCATCTTTACAGATTATATCGCAACGATATGAACCCACAAACTTTTCTGTTTCAATATCGGTCAAAGAGAGATTTAGTGTATCTCCGAGTAACTTAATATTTTCTTCGGAAGAAAGCCATCTTGAGAAATCGTATTGCTCATGCCCCCAAACCTTTCTAACGTCAATTTCTTCTAATCTACCTAATTCCATTAACTTTCTCCTTACATCATAAATTCGGCTTGATCAACTACACGAGAAATTGCTTCATCTGTATAATCAGGCGGGTAGTTGTATTTTTTCAAAAGCCTTTTAATCTGCATTCGCATTTTGGCTCGTGTGTCCTTTTTCTTCGACCAATCCACTGTAGAATACTCTTCCACAATTGTCTTAAGTTCATTTGCCATAACACGCAAAATATCATCAGACATCAATTCAACGGCACTCTTATTAGCTACTAAGGCGTCATAAAATGCACGTTCGCGACCTGTCAGATTATTTTTCTTTGCATATGCTTCATCTTCGACCATTTCTTGCGAAAACGCAATCAAACCGACGATAGTCATATCTGTTTTTAGGTCGTCTTCACGGGTATTGTAGGCTTCTAACAACTTACGCAATCTTTCGCTGTATTCTTTGGCTTTTACAAGGTTGTAACCGCGGTATTCCCTCACAGCTTCTTTGAGTAAGCGTTCCATTATTTTGATGAAAACATGCGGCGGCTGAGATTGCCTTAATTTTTCAACTTTTTCTTCGCTCAGCAGATCCCAAATATCGCGATTTTGTTCGGTATCTTCAACCTTTGTGAGAATTTCGACCTCATCGCCCTTAATTGCTTCGGCAATTAACTCTTCAACGTGCTTATTGATACTTTCGGGCGTGATATTAGTCGGTAAATTGCCACGTTCTACCTTCTGAACAAAGTGGCGGACTGCCAAATAATATAAAACTTTCTTTTTATAGTCCTCATCAAGAATTCCGATAGCCACCACATAAGCATCTTTAAGTTGTTTTGTAAGTTGTAGGTAAGCCTTCTTTATATCATCTGTTGAAAGAACAAAATCTGCGCCGTTCTGTATTGCTTTAAGTCTGACAGAATTTGTCCCACCAAAAAAGCCTTTCTTGTCAACGTGGAAAAACATTTCGTCGAGAATAGAGAGCTTTTCCTCAAGAATAGACTTAGCCGTATCCTGAATATCTCTGAGGTTTAATTCTTTATCTCTCGCCGTATAAGTGTTTAACGCCTGTTCAAGCGAACGCTTAATGCCGATATAGTCAACTATCAAGCCGCTTTCTTTTCCTACGCTTACACGGTTTACACGGGCTATAGCTTGCATAAGATTATGACCTTTCATAGGCTTGTCTATATACATTACATCAAGGTCGGTAACGTCAAAGCCTGTAAGCCACATGTCAACGACAATGGCAATTTTTATGCTTCCATCTTTACGCTTAAACTCTTTCGCTGCGTTTTCGCGATAGGCTTTATCTTTGAAAAGTTTGCGTTCTTCTTCGGAATCTTTATTGCTCTCGGTAACGACAAGCGCAACTTGTTCTTTAAGTTCCGGTGCAAGTCCGATAATCTGATAATACAATTTAGCGGCGATTTTTCTCGACATACAAACAATCATTGCTTTGCCGTTCAGAACGTCTTTTCTTTCGTTGTAATGTTTTAGAATATCGCTTGCAAGCAAATGTAATCTGTCATCATCACCGATAATGACTTCCATTGATGACCATTTTGACTTAGATTCTTCGATAACGTCGTCGGATACGTTCTGATTTGCGAGATCATCGTAGTATTTATCGATTTCCTTCAACTTGCCGTCATCAAGCCAAACTTTAGCGAGTCTGCTTTCATAGAAAATCTTTACAGTAGAACCATCTTCAACCGATTGCGTCATGTCGTATCTATCAATCGTTTCACCGAAGATAGCGGACGTTGATTTATCGTCAGTTTCAACAGGAGTTCCCGTAAAACCGATAAAAGTTGCGCCCGGAAGTGCGTCTCTTATGTATTTTTCCGTTCCATACTTCGATTCTGACGAAAAAGTACCGTCATCGTTTTTCTTCAAAACAATCTTTTCATCTACTCCGTAGTGAGAACGGTGTGCTTCGTCGGAGATAACAATGATATTTGTTCTCTTGTTCGGAACAATATTATCTTTATCGAACTTTTGAATTGTCGAGAAGAATATACCACCTTCCTTGACTGCTCCGACCTTATCAAGCAAATCAAGACGAGAAGATACCTGAACAGGACGAGTTCTCAAAAACTCAGCTGCATTTGAGAAAGTGGTATAAAGTTGATCGTCCAAATCGTTTCTATCAGTCAAGACTACGATAGAGGGATTGTTCATTTCAAGGTCGGTAATAAGCTTATGCGCAAGCATAACCATTGAGAAAGACTTTCCGCTGCCTTGCGTATGCCAAACAATACCTGCTTTGCCGTCGCCGTTAGGTTTTAGATGATTCTTTATACTGTTATAAGCCTTTTGAACGCCAAAATATTGATGATATTGAGAAAGAATTTTAACAGGCTTTTCCTTGTCCTTATTCATAAAGAACAAGTTATTTTTGATAACGTCTAACAGCCTTTCCGGACGAAATAGACCTTTAAGCATAACGTCGAGTTTATAAGCAAAATCTTTCTTGTAGCCGATTTCGCCGTCTATGCTCTTCCACTCATTATAGCGTGTGATGTCACTTGTAAGCGTGCCTACTTTATTATTTGCTCCATCGCTGATAACAAGAAAAGCATTATAATTGAAAAGAGTCGGAATGTCATAACGATAACCGTCGGCTTCGCCGTCACGACCTAACTGTTCGTAGGCTCTCTCAATGAACGTATCTTCGTTATACTCAATAGATTTTAACTCAAAAACAACAAGTGGAATGCCGTTTACAAAGATAATAACATCAGGTATTCGTAGGTTTCTACTTTCTTTGAATTTAAGCTGATTTACGACTTGGAAAGTATTGTTTGAAATATTATCAAAGTCAATAAAACGGACAAGAGGATTTACATCGCTTAGATAATCTTCAACTTGAATGCCGTCAGTCAACCATTTATGAATAATATGATTTCTCTCGAAAATGGACGGATTATCTATGTTTTTTAATGTGTCTATTGCTTGCTTCAAAACGGGAACTTTCACTCCCGTATTGATAACCATAAGCCTGTCGAGCAATAATTCTTCATTAATAAATGAGTCAAGAGAACGGGACAAACACCATTGATCCGTGCCAATGGCGTAGTCATATCCTAATTCTTCCAACTGCTCGATGATTGCTACTTCGAGATCGGATTCTGTAAATTTAGGTGTACTCATATATCAAGCCCCTGAAATCCGTAAAATTTTATGTATTATATTATAACATAAAAAACGACTTTTTTCAACCCATTATACCGCTATACAACTGCTTATAGTAAAAAACTATAAAAAGTTATCCATATACCTATGGTTGATATTCTCGGAACTTTGGATGAAAAGATTGAAAATAACAGCAAAATACTGAATGAGTTAAACAATTTAATTCAGTTGGAATTTGAAAAAACGATCTTTGCTAATAGCAGTGAGGAAAGATTGCTTGCTGATGTGTTTGCATTTCAAGAAGGTCCTGGAATAAGAAATTGGCAATACGTGGACAAGGGAATAAACTTTATAAATATACGTTGTATCAATGATGGTGATATTGATACTAGTTCGATGAATAAAATTTCAGAACAAGAAGCGTATGGTATATACAAGCACTTCCTTTTGAATGAATGGGATTTGGTAATGTCAATGTCGGGAACGCTTGGCAGATATGCAATAGTCGGAAAAGAACATTTGCCACTATGCTTGAATACAAGCGTAATTCGTTTTTATCCTAAAAATGATTTTACGTATTATTCTTATATGTATGCGTATCTTACCTCGAAGGATTTTATTGCCTCTATTACAACTCTTGCCAATGGTAGCGCACAACAAAATGTAGGCCCAACCCATCTAAAGAAAGTAACAATCAAATTGCCGAATGAGGAAGTAATTAAGCAATTCCATCAAAGAGTGTTCCCCCTGATAAACAGAATGGTTTCTTTAAGAGGTGACAATCAAAAAATAAAAGAACTTAAAGAATACTATCTTAAGAAATTCTTTGGTTAATAATAAAAAATCCAACTAAACCTCCATTAAAATATTGTTGCCCCAAATAATATTTTAAGGAGGTTTAACTTTATGTTAGACGATTATGAAAAACAGCTACGGCAAACTAACTTGGCAGACAACACAATTGTGTCCTATTGCCACTCTTTGAAACAGTATCTCAAAATGTATGAGAATGTGTTTACAAAGAAGAATCTTCTCTCATTCAAAGGCTTTTTGATTGAAAACTATTCCCCGAAAACGGTGAATCTTCGTATTTTGGCTATCAACAAATACCTTGAGTTCAACAAATTAGACAAGTTAAAGCTCAAAATGATTAAAGTTCAACAGAAAACATATCTCGAGAACGTAATCAGCGACGCCGATTACAAATTCTTTAAGAACAAATTGAAAAAAGACGGAAGATGGAACTGGTATTTTATTGTCCGGTACCTTGCGGCAACGGGAGCGAGAATATCAGAATTGGTTCAAATCAAAATTGAACACGTCCACAAGGGATACATAGATATTTACGGCAAAGGCGGTAAAGTTCGTCGCATTTATATCCCTAAATCATTGCGAATAGAAACTCTAAAATGGCTTGACAGAAACAATCTTGAGAGCGGTTATTTATTCTTAAATCGTTTCGGTGAAAAGATTACAACACGCGGTGTTGCCCATCAGTTAAAAATCTTTGCAGCGGAATACGGGATGGACACAAAAGTTGTTTATCCGCACTCATTCAGACACCGTTTTGCAAAGAATTTCCTTGAAAAATACAATGATTTGGCGTTTCTTGCCGACTTAATGGGACACGAAAGCATTGAAACCACTCGCATATACCTAAGAAAAACTGCCAACGAACAACAAGAGATCGTTGATAAGATTGTTACGTGGTAATAGACTTAAAAAGTTCCTCGGTGTCAACCGAAGAACTTTTTTAAGTAGAGTTGTTTTAGCCTGTTTAGGTTTAAGTTTTCAGAGTGACATAAAGTATTCCTATTAAGATATACTTCTACGTTTTTATTAAAATCTGCAAGCAACTTCTCACTTGGATTATAAACCATTATATTTCTAAAGTCTGTTTTATTAAACTTTGGTTGTGCAGAGCCACCTGTTATTCCTCTAATTAAATACTGACCTTCTTCGCTTGAAAACAGAAAGAACAGATAGTAGTTATAGCAATCTTTCCCTTTTGAGTTAATAAAAATCATATTGTTTCCAAGAGTCATTGGTTTATTTAATTTAGGGCATAAGAAAACACTTCCCACATCTCCTACATTTGAAATAAGGACCTCATGACCATATAAAGCAGATTTTGCAAGAAAACGATATGCGTCTTCTGACACAAACTTATTAAAAGCTCCAGCTTTAAGGTCGGTATTCCTAATAAAATAAGCATAAGAAAGATTGTCTAAAATCTCGACATTTTCTTTTAATGACGCAAAACTTCCGTTCGCGACAAAATCAGATACGGTTAATTCTAATGAACCAATAGGAACGGTTTCAGAACTCAATTTCATTTTTTCATAGAAATTTGAAAACAACAACCTCATAATGGCATTGTTTTTATCTATTATTTTGTTGTTGCTTTCTATTTTTTCGTCGATACTTCCGAGAATATCAACTATGTGGCGTTGGTGAGAAATCTCTGGAAGTTCAATTGGCATATTTTC
>JAEDDH010000026.1 GCA_016293845.1 Bacteroidales bacterium
CCAACCTTATGGACTATGCCGAGGGTGACGAACTTTGGCATTTTCAATGGGATCAGATACAAGACCCAAGCAGAGTTTGGATGAAGTGGAATAAGGATGAAGAAGAGGGAGAGAATTTATCTTTAACAGGAAAGTTCTACGCAGTGTTAAACGGAGATAAAAAATACAGATTGTATGATAAAAGTGAAATAACTATATTAGCAGGAATAGATGTTGATATTAACTTTTTAGCAGACGAGTATATCTATAATTTGCAGAAATCCTCGCTTATAACAAGTAGTATCACTTTTGATAGCATAAATATTGTTGCTGCTGGGGAATTGGGTATACCATTAGAATGGGATATAATCAACCAAGATGGTGAAACAATGAATACAACGCTATTACCACCTGGTAAATATATTATCAAAACAAAAATTTCACACTATTATCGTTTTGTTTACAACAAAGGCAAGCTAATTAAATTTAAAAGTGGTGACTTACAGAAGCTTTCTGAGCCAGTAACTATTACTTTCAAATTAACCGTTGCCACTCAACCTGTTGTGCGTTTAGAACCGTATGATAGAGTAAATTTTTATTTAGACTTTGGCTATGATGATGCACTTGTAGAGGAAAAACAAAAAGCAGGTCATTATTTGGAAGAAACTATCGCTGGTCAGAAATATTATGTCCCGTGGATGAATATTAAGCCAAATGTGAAATCAAAATTGAAACTTAACTTTCTTTATGATGAATTATTTGTGTCAAAAATCAAAGTTGGCATACCACAACTCACCACAGATAAATCTTTAAATAATCAAACCAACTACAACAAGGAATATTCATTATATTTCCTATTGAAAGCTGATAATGGGATTTTAATTAATGGGCTTGAAAGTTTATATGTTACTATAGAAAGTTTAAATGAACCAATAATTGTTTCTGCTGACAAAGAGACTTCTGGATTTATTGATATCCATGCTGTTGATAAATTTTCAAAAATGGTTTCAAAAGCTGGTCGGTTACAAATAGATTGTAGAAATTTGAAGACAATAGGAACAATTCGTGTTATAAAAACAAAACGCAAATGTGAAAATGATTATCCAGATGTTGATCCCAATAAAGCACTTGAACTAATCAATAAGTATTACAAACAAGCTGCCGTTAATTTTGAATTAGATAATAAACCAATTGATTCGTTAACTATACCTAAAGGTATGAATGACATAATTAATGCAGCTGATTTAGCAAAATATTATAAATGTAATGATGATGGTAATATTTATTATTGCTTTTTTGTTTCACGACCTGATTCAGTATACGAAGATAGTAAACTTATACCAAATACCAATGTGGGTAACACATCTAAAATTGGAGGACATTCTTTGCGGATATATTTAACTGAAAATGCTCCTTTAGATAAAGTACAAGTAACGATGGTGCACGAATTGGGACACGCGCTCGGTTTGTATCACACATTTTCTACAAATAATCACAAAATACAGGCTATCAACAAATATGGCACAACTTGTATAATGGATTATGAGTATGTTTATACCAATCATAGACAATTATTTTATAAATATCAAATAGAGAAAATATATAAAAGGTAACTGATATGAAACAGATTATTATCTCGTTATTGTTGACCGTGTTGTTGTTGCCGGTATTCGGACAAACTGATACTTCGGAAATTATACGGAAATGCAAGTATAAAAAATCTCAGTCATTTTCGCAACAAGAGCAAAATATAAAAACACTACGATCTATTTTTACTCAAGACTCTTATAGAATGATAACAAAATACTTATTGTCAGACTGCTACGAACGTATCAATCTTACAGAACTTGATGACAATTTGCTGTACGATTCCTTACCGTATAGAAATCAAGATACAATTCCCGAGAATGATAAGGATACAATAGTTTTTGAAGTACTAGACCCACGCTTGTTGGAATTAGAAGAAAAAAGAATTATGGAAGAAAGGACAAGAGATCGTTGGGTTCGGAGATATATTTATAATGATGCCGAATCTTGTATAAGAAGGCTCCACAATCCAGAAATTGAAGCATTGAGTAACGAATATCTTGATGCATATTACGAAACAGATTCAAATAAACACTATAAAGCATCCAAAAACATTCGCAAAAGAATGTATAAATGGATGAAGACAAATTATGGCAATTATATTTTCCCTAATGACAATTGATGAGAGATATTAAAAAGAATCAACGATTTATAACTATGAAGGTATTCCCATTGATAATTCTATTATCAACGGCTCTTTCTGTCTCCGCCCAAGACATCGAAACCATAAAGAACGCCAAGCCCATACAAGCCTCGGGAGCACTCATCTACCAAAAATGCCGCATTGCCATTCAACAGGTTTTCGCTAAGTCCCACATACAAAGGATACACGCTCTATCTTGGCTACACCTGCCTTCCAGTCTACTTTGCTCCTTTTGTGTAGTAGGTTAAAAAAGTTTTGTATTCTCCGAAACAATCGCTATTTTTGCGCTAAACAAATTTAATTACACAACTAATGTCCACATTAAACGACAGATTAAAAAACTACAATATAATCCTTGCATCGAAATCGCCGCGCAGACGGGAAATTTTAAAAATGCTCGGCGTTGATTTCAAGGTAGTTGTCAAAGATACCGACGAAACTTTCCCTCCCGAATTGCAAGGCGGAGCAATCCCCGAGCATATAGCCGTGCTCAAAGCCTCGGCTTTCGATTCCGAATTGCAGTCTATGCCTGATAATACAATCATTATCGCCTCTGACACAATAGTTTATATCGACAATAAAGTAATAGGCAAACCCAAAGGTCGCGAGGGTGCTATCGAGATGTTGAAAACCCTTTCGGGACGATGCCATCAGGTGTTGACGGGTGTCTGCATCAAAACCAAGGACAGACAACGCTCGTTTTTTGCCGAATCAAAAGTGTGGTTCAGAGAACTCTCCGACGATGAAATCATCTATTACGTAGATAATTACCAACCGTTCGACAAAGCCGGAGCATACGCTGTGCAAGAGTGGATTGGCGCAGCGGCTATTGCCAAAATCGAGGGCAGTTATTATAATGTAATGGGTTTGCCGAGCCAAATGCTCTACAACGAACTTTTAAAATTTATTTCATAATGGCGCACAAAACACTGATTTCTAATGCAATAGTTGTTAACGAGGGTCGCACTTTCAAAGGCTCGGTGCTTGTAGAAGACGACCGCATAGCGCAAATTATAGAATACGGCAATGGCAATGAGAGTCTTTCGGGCATTAACGATGAGTTTGACGCTTCGGGACTATTGCTATTTCCTGGATTTATCGACACTCACGTGCATTTTCGCGAGCCGGGACTTACCCACAAGGCGGATATTTTTTCAGAATCGCGAGCAGCCGTGGCAGGAGGAGTTACCTCCGTTTGCGAAATGCCAAACACCAAGCCGCCAACCACCTCTGCCGCACTTCTCGACGATAAATTCCGCATTGCAGCCAAAAATTCTGCGGTTAACTACTCGTTTTTTGCCGGCGCCACCAACGATAATTTTGATGAATTGATGAAACTTGATTTCACCAAAGTGTGTGGCATTAAGGTGTTTATGGGTTCGTCTACGGGTAATATGCTGGTAGACAGCGATGAAGCCTTGCAAAACTTGTTTTCAAATAGTCCCGCCACCATTGCCGTGCATTGCGAAGATGAGGCTGTTATCAAGGCAGAAACCGAACGTTTTAAGGTTCTCTATCCCGATGGCAACGCTCCGTTTACTATTCATCAGCACGTGCGCAACGCCAAGGCTTGCTACGAAAGCACTCAGAAGGCTGTGAAACTTGCCGAAGACACCGGCGCACATCTCCACGTAACGCATATTTCTACCAAGCGCGAATTAGAACTTTTTGAGGATATTCCATTGACCAACAAGCATATAACAGCCGAGGCGTGCATACCTCACCTTTGGTTCGACGACGACGACTATCTTACACGCACCTACCGCATTAAGTGTAATCCGTCGATTAAGAGTCGTCGCGACCGCAATAATCTGCGTAAGGCGTTGAATACCAATCTTATCGACAGCGTTGCCACCGACCACGCACCGCACCTGCTCAGCGAAAAAGACCAACCTTATTTTCTTTCGCCGTCGGGTATGCCGAGTGTGCAGTTTTCGTCTACCATAATGATGGAATTGGTGCAGCAAGGCATTATCACTCTGCCTGTTATGGCTCAAAAAATGTGTCACGCGCCAGCCACTATTTTTGGTATTCAAGAGCGTGGCTTTATACGCGAAGGTTATTATGCTGATTTTGCGTTGATTAACCCCAAACAACGTGTCCGCATCACCGACAAAGATGTTGTAAGCAAATGCGGTTGGACACCATTCAACGGACTTATGTTTGGTTCGCAACCCGTTGCCACAATGGTAAACGGTAAGTTTATTTTTATCAACGGACGCATTTACGATACGCAATCAGCTATGCAGTTGAAATTTAACAACAAAAGATAAAACTTTATGAAAAAACACATCTCATTAGCATTTATTTCGGCGGTAGCATTAACCGCTGTTTTTCAATCGTGTAACACCACACCTCAACCCGCCGAGGCTCGTGTGGATACCGTTGTAGTGGTAGAAAATCCCGCCTACGCCGAAACCGCCACATATATCGAAGCCGCTCCTGGCAAATCAGTGGTGATTGCCAACCCAATAACATATCAGTTTAACGTTAAAAACTACAACCCCGACGACGATTGGACCGCCGAGTGCCTTTCTCACACCAATATCGACGCTCTTGCAGCCTGTGTGTTTCAGGCAGTTATCAAAGGTCGCCTAAAAGCCTACGACTATTATTCTGAGCAGGAAATGTCGGTGGCAGATATTAAGAAAATGGACAAAGAGCGCAGCCGCAAGTCGATAGGACAGATTCAGTTTGAAGAAGAGTGGTTTTTCGACGAGAAAAATTTGAAGTTTTACAAAAAGGTTAAGGCATTGACTTGGGGCTACGAAGCTCACCCGGGTACCAACGAAAACGGTTTTAATCCGGCATTCCGTGTGGTTTTCCCCGACAATGACTCAACCAAATAATTATATTTTAATATAAGGTATCACAAGTGGCAGCAACAGCAAGAACGCCTCTTATGAGGCAGTACAACGAAATCAAAGGACGTTACCCCGACGCAATTTTGCTTTTCCGCGTGGGCGATTTTTACGAAACTTTTTGCAGCGACGCCGTTAAAACGTCTGAAATTCTTGGTATTACGCTTACCAAACGTGCTGGCGACCCTCTTGCAGGATTTCCGTATCACGCTCTCGACAACTACCTTCCACGCCTTGTGCGTGCGGGTCAGCGTGTGGCCATCTGCGAACAGTTGGAAGATCCAAAACTCACCACAAAACTCGTAAAACGTGGTATCACTGAGTTGGTTACGCCCGGAGTTTCTCTCAACGATAATGTGCTTGAAAACAAGTCGGACAATTTTGCTGCCTGCATCAACCTCGGCAAAGATAAGTCGGGAGTTGCGTTTTTGGATATCTCTACCGGCGTTTTTCTTGTGGCTGAGGGCAGTACCGACTATATCGACAAACTGCTTGCCTCTCTTATGCCCAAAGAGGTGCTTTACGAACGTGCTTGCAAAGAGCAGATTAACTCGCTTTTTGGTTCAAAATACTATTTTTATCCGCTCGAAGATTGGGCTTTTGTGCCCGACACTGCCCGCGAACGCCTTTTGCGGCAGTTTAGCACCACGTCGCTCAAAGGTTTTGGTATCGAGGATATGACAGCCGCCACCGTTGCTGCTGGCGCAATGCTGCATTACCTTGATATTACGCAACATACGCAATTGAGCCACATTATGAAAATTTCGCCCTTAGACGAGGGTAAATATGTTTGGCTCGATAAGTTTACCGTGCGCAACTTGGAGATTTTCAATCCATTAAGTCCTTCGGGCAAAACTCTTTTGGATGTTATCGACAAAACGTCAAGTCCTCAGGGCGGACGCTGCCTAAAACATTGGCTTGCATTGCCTTTGCGCAATGTCAACCTTATCAACGAACGTTTGAATCTTACTCAGGCACTCGTTGACAATCAGGAACTGTTGGAAAATCTCCGAGCCTGTATGCGTCAAGTGGGCGATATGGAGCGACTTGCCTCTAAAATTGCTATGCAGCGTATCAATCCGCGCGAGGTTAACGCTATCAAGTTGGCTCTCATCAATATAGCCGAAATCAAAAGACTGCTCAACGCCGAAACTGCCAAAGGTGTAAACGTGTTTATGCCTCTGTGCGAGCAACTTAACCCTTGCTCCAACGTTTCGGAGCGCATTGCCCGCGAAATCAACGACGACCCGCCCGCAATGGTTCAGAAGTGCGGCGTTATCCGTCAGGGAGTTAGCGACGAACTCGACGACCTGCGTATGCTTTCTACCGACAGCAAAGATTATCTTGCCAATATGCGCGAAAACCTTGTGCGTCAAACAGGTATCTCATCGCTCAAAATTGGCTACACCAATGTTTTTGGATATTATCTCGAAGTGCGCAACACTCACAAAGACAAAGTGCCCGACGATTGGACTCGCAAGCAAACTCTCACTGATGCAGAGCGTTACATTACGCCCGAACTCAAAGAGTATGAGGAAAAAATTCTCAATGCGCAAGATCGTATGACCGAAATTGAGCAGCAAACCTTCAACTCCCTTGTGGCTTTTCTTGGACAGTATATCGAGATTTTTCAAGCCGATGCCAAACTTGTGGCAAAAATCGACTGTCTTGCATCGTTTGCGCAGGTTTCGATCGAAAACCACTACTGCCACCCACTTATCAACGATAGCGACTATATCAAAATTACCGAAGGCCGCCATCCTGTTATCGAAAAACAGTTGCCCGTGGGCGAACCGTATATTCCAAATGATGTGTTTTTAGACTCTGAAAACCAACAGATTATGATGATTACAGGTCCAAATATGGCGGGTAAATCTGCTTTGTTGCGTCAAACGGCACTAATAATGTTGCTTGCCCAAGTAGGTTGTTTTGTGCCTGCCAAGGCTGTGGAGGCGGGCTTTATCGACAAGATTTTTACACGTGTGGGCGCGTCAGACAATATTTCGAGTGGCGAATCCACCTTTATGGTAGAGATGAACGAAGCGGCAGGAATCCTCAACAATATCACCCCTCGCAGTCTTGTGCTCTTCGACGAACTCGGTCGCGGAACATCTACCTACGACGGTATTTCTATTGCACAGGCTATTGTGGAGTATATTCACGAGTTTCCCAATGCCAAAGCCAAAACAATGTTTGCCACCCATTACCACGAGTTGAACGATATGCAGGAGACATTTCACCGTATAAAAAACTACAACGTTTCGGTAAAAGAAATCGACGGCAAAGTGATTTTTATGCGCAAACTTGTCACCGGCGGCAGCGAACACAGTTTTGGTATACACGTGGCAAAACTCGCCGGAATGCCTCCCGTGGTTGTAGCCCGTGCCAACGAAATTATGAAAGAACTTGAATCGGGCAGCCGAGGAGCGGCACTTTCTACCCCTCAGTCTTCTGCACCAGAGGTAAAAGGAGTAAAAGAATCCACCAAACCAAAATCCAAAGCAACCGACGGTATACAATTGAGTTTCTTCAACTTAGAAGACCCCGTATTAATGCAAATCCGCGACGAAATCCGCAAAATCGACATCAACTCCCTCACACCCATCGAGGCGCTCAACAAGTTGAACGATATCAAGAAGATATGCGGATTGAAATAGGCTTAATACGATAAGATAAACTCCACACGCTTGCGGTCATCTTTTTCGTTGGGGTTGGTAAGTTCGCCAAAACCCTTGCACGTAATGCGGGTAGGGGAGATGCCCTGTTGCACAAGGTATGCTTTAACAGCCTTTGCACGATTTTCAGAAAGAATTTCCAACTCTTTTTTGTCGATGCCCGAAGCCGTGTAGCCGTTTACTGTAAGCAGCAGTTTTGTATTGCTTTTCATCAACTTAACAAGGCGTTTAAGTTCGTTGGTAGATTCGGTGTTCAATTGGTGCGACGACGGCTGAAAATATACCTTGCCAAGCGTAAAAGCCACACCATTTTCTATCTTTATTAAATCGATATTGTTGATATAGATGCGTTTATCTTTTTTGATAGTGATAGAATTTTCCCAACCAATGTAATTGCTTGACTCGGTTTCGATAGAGTACCGTCCGCATTGCCTAACGCTAAATGAATACACACCTTGATCGTTGGTGTAGCAATTGCCCACTACCTTGCCAGATGCGTCTTTAAGTATAATTTTGGTAGAAACCGCTGCCCGATGTTTGTTGTCGGCCACAGTGCCACGGATTTTATAATGTTCCAACGGCAAAAGTTCCGCAGGTAGTTCGGCAATGTAGATATTTTCATCGGCAGAGGCATTCGACGATACCATATACACCCTTTTGTTGTCGGCAGAGATATGCAGGTAGGCATCCCAATAGGGAGTGTTAAACTGAGGACCGAGGTTTATGGGTTCGGTCCAATTGGTCCATGTGTCGTCTAAGCGGCGGGTCATAAAAATATCCGCACTGCCCATAGAGTTGTGTCCATAACTGCTAAAATATAAAGTGGTGTTGTCGGCAGCGATAAAAGGCGTTCCATCGTTGAACCTTGTGTTTACCATTGAGCCAAGGTTAACAGGTTGAGAATAAGTATTTTCGCTTATAAAAAACGACACATAAAGGTCTAACAACCCTAATCCTCCATCACGGTCGGCGGCAATAATTAGCACATTGTTGTCGGCACTAAGCGCATACGACGAGTATATGCTCTTGTTGTTGAGGTTTTTGATAGAGATAGGAGTGATATGCCATTGATTGTCTTTGAGTTCTGCCCTTGTGATGCCGTCCGACGAAACATACTCAAAATTACTATTGTAGACCCCTTCAAGAAAAAGCGTATTACCCGAAGCCTTGATTACCACATTGTCGCTGACACTATTTGGGGGAGACGGCATCTTTTTGAGGGAGGCAATCTCTCCGTTGGTATTTAAGTCGGCAAACCACACATCGCAGTTTCGTTCGGGATTACCCTCGGGAGTAATTCTTGCAAAATAGAGCCTTTCACCATTGTCTGATTCTACGGGGGCAATTTCGGTACGATTGGTGGAGATTCGCGAGAGGGGCGTTTTGCGTAACGGCTGAGTTTGTGCGCAAACATCTTCGGGGCATAATAGCCGTGCCGCCACGCACACCATATATATAATAGATAGTTTCTGCATAATTTTTTTCGCAAAAGTAAATAAAATAGCGCAACAATGCAACTGCCGCTATTTTTTGCACTTAAATACAAATTGTAAGTTTGAGATTGCACTTTTTAGGTAAAATTGCAAGTTGGAGATTGCAATATTTAGGTAAAATTGCAAGTTGGAGATTGCAATTTTGATTAATAATATTAGGGTATCCCCTTTGTTGGGTGTTACATTATCGGAAACCGAAAAAAAAATATGCCGAGGTTGCAACATTTTTTTTCCACCGGCGTTTAAGTATTCGGAAACGCGGCAGAGCGGTAACAAAACTTAACAATAATCTAACCCGCAAAATTAGCCACCGTTTTTCAAACGTTCTTAAATTTGCAATACAATTTACAATTAATATTATTATAAACAAACAAAAACTACAAAAAAATGAAAAAATTAGTAAAATTTTCAGCATTTATGGTAGCTGCTATGTTCGCAGCAACATCATTCACATCTTGTGGTGAAGATGACGAGGCTAATCCTGAAGATGGTAATGGCACAGTAGAAGACGTATTAAAGAATAATGGCATTATCGCACGTGCTCAGACAAGCGGTAAAGTTATTATTGAAGGTTCAATCACTTCAACAAAAAAAATCAAATGGTTTGGTCTTTCTTCTACAGAATCGAAAGATTGTGATGTAGCAAACTGGAGTACAAAAGCACAGGAAAAAACCAAAGACAAAGAAGAAGGTAAATCTTTTACTCTTAATCTTGATGGTGAAGAAGTTTCTATGGATATATTCCCCTGCTATTTGACTATTAAAACCGACGGTCAGAAGATTTATGAAAAAGTTGGTGAAGATTTCACATTCGAATTGGGTGATGCCAACAACGCTTCCAAAGGTTCATACGGTTCTTTGAAAGACGGTAAAGTTTATTTACTTAGTGATTTTTACGATACAAATACTAAGGAACTTACTAACATTGATGTTTTTAAAGCACTTGATGTATTTGTGAACTTGGAAGGTGAGTTGAGACCTATTTCTGAAGCAAAATTCTATGCCAATGTTACTGCTGACCAGAAAAAAGATGCTGTAAAGAGTTTCATCGGTGATGGTACCATTATTTCTTCTAACAAAATCATTGCTCGCGTAGGTAAAGGAGAAATGAAAGGCGCTGCTGCTGACAAGAATGTTACTTATACCTATGCAGGTGTAGCAGTAGGTGTAAAAGGATCAGTTAAAGTTTCTACTGATGATTGCAAAGATAAATTGGCTAAATAATTTTAGTCGAAAGATTTAACAAACAAATATTAAAAAAGCCCGTGGCAAAAATGCTGCGGGCTTTTTTTGTTTTATTATGAAAAATGCTTATTTTTGCGGTGAAGAATACTTTAAAGTTTTATGTTCTCAAAAAAAAGCTCTTTGTGTATACATTATATACAAAAACTTACGTTGATATTTCACAATTAATTTGGTATAAACAAACAAAAACTACAAACAAATGAAAAAAATAGTAAAATTTTCAGCATTTATGCTCGCAGCTATGGTTGCTGTAGCATCTATTTCATCTTGTGGTGAAGAAGACATTATTACACCTTCAAATGATTCTCTTCTTGCTTCGAAGGTTAACTTCGATGGTTTGAAAGCTATAGCTCAGTCTACTGGCAAGATTAAGATTGAAGGCGTAATCACTTCTGATAAGAAACTCAAAGAGTTTGAGGTTCTTGATGAGAACGACAATGTTATCGCTACTTTGGGTGACAAGCATACCACATTCAAAGAAAAAGATGAGAACGGCAAGAAGGTCTTTACAATGACAGTTACATCTGATCCAATTGATGTTCAGATTCTTAAATTCAGAATCAAGGCGGGCGTGAAAAAACCTATGAAATCTCCTACTATCGGTGCCAAGTTCTCTGTTACAATTGGTTCTTCAAAGAATTTAGAAATCGGTTCTTATCTTTGCATGTCCGAGGCCGCAGAAGGACATAATGATGGTGTTTATTTGAGTGCAGCTGCTAAAAGTAATCCTTCTAAAATTGATGTTATTGCTAAATCAAGCGACGATGGATACGATGTAATTGGTATTCAACGTGCAACCAAAGCAAAAGCAACAGGTATTTCAAGTAATGCTGGCAAAACAGCATTGTTTGATGGAAGTGGCAAGAAGATAGAAGACGACAGCTATGTTACTGCGGGAACTATTATTACCGACGGACCTAGTGACGCATGCATAGCTAAGGTAACAGTAACTGTAAATTCTGGTGATAAATCTGCTGCAAAAGTAGAAGGTGTGGTTATCAAGAATTCGGATATGCTTCCTCTTGATGTCAGTGCATTCTCTTTCTCTAAATAATTTTAGTCGAAAGATTTAACAAACAAATATTAAAAAAGCCCGTGGCAAAAATGCCGCGGGCTTTTTTTGTTTTATTATGAAAAATCTTTATATTTGCAGAGAAGAAAACATTAAACAGAACAAACAAATGAGTAGGTTGTGTTTTAAATATCAAAAGTTTTTCGACAAGCTGGTTGATGATGGCTTGCAGATGCCTCATTTATTTGCACCTAATGATATTAATGCGTTCAGATTTGTGTTTTCTGATGATGAAAGCAAAAATCATCTGCCAGTTTTAGTGATTAATCCAAGACGAGTATTGCCTGATACTTTGAAATATTCGGGATATGCATTGTCGTGCTACGACAACGAAGATAAGGCAGTTGAAAGATATCTGGATTTGTGCAAAATTAACAAAAAAATGCCTTTGACTCTTGGTAACGCTCTGAGTTCTGGTCATTTGCATAATTCCGACGGTATGATTTCAGCGATAGAACCTCATACAAGACATTTCGATTTTTATGAATATGAAAGTTGCAATTTGTCTCAATCATTCACTATTAAACGTAAACTATCATGAATATAATAAATGGTTTTTCACTACCCTTTGATTATGCAGCTTTGAAAAAGGCCGCTGATTTAATTTACGAAGGCGGACCAATATTGTCGCTTTACGTATTGGATAGTGATTACTACCTTTTTTGTTGGGCAGATTGCGACAACGATATAAACCGTTGGATGATTTTCCGTTCAACTTTGGAGAAACTTCGTTCGTACATAAATGGTAAGGTTTCTCTTTTGCATTTGCTTATGAATAATCCCGACGGCTTTGTCCGTTTTGCCGACTATGATGGTGTTGGTGAATTTCCTGTTCGGGTGGTAGCTGTGTCAGTAAAGGAGATTCCCGAAGACTATCTTCCTGCCGAGGATTCTTTATTTACTTTTGGCATAACTGATGAGATTCGTGACGTCTTGTTTCCTGAGGATTACAAGGTGTCTGTTCCTGAAAAGGAAAGAAGTTTGTTTTTCTCTTTGGTAGAAAAATTAGGATGGAGACCATCCGCAGCAGCGTTATAAAGATAATAAATACAATTAAATAAATTACAAACAATCAAAACCCCACACACAATGAAATCATTAAAAGGCACAAAAACAGAACAGAACCTGATGGAGGCGTTTGCCGGTGAAAGTCAGGCACGTAACAAATACACTTACTATGCCTCAAAGGCTAAGAAAGACGGTTTTGTACAGATAGGCAATCTATTTGAAGAGACCGCTAACCAAGAAAAAGAGCACGCTAAAATTTGGTTCAAACTACTTTGCGGCGGTAAAATTCAAGATACTCTTGCCAACCTCAAAGACGCTGCCGAGGGCGAAAATTCAGAATGGATCGATATGTATCCCCGTATGGCAAAGGAAGCCCGCGAGGAAGGGTTCAACGAGATTGCCGACCTGTTTGAAGGCGTGGCAGCTATCGAAAAGGAACACGAGGAGCGTTACCGCAAACTTTTGAAAAATATCGAAGATAAGATAGTTTTCTCGCGCGATGGCGATTGCATTTGGCAGTGCGGCAACTGCGGACACATTGTTGTTGGCAAATCGGCACCCGAAGTTTGCCCTGTTTGCGACCATCCGCAAGCATATTTCCAATTAAAAGCCCAAAACTATTAGTAGTCAGCGGTATATTTTTTGCAACGTAAATTTATTGAAAAAAACGAAATTTTTTTTTATTAACTTTATTCAGTGTATTAAAAAACTTCGTATATTTACGCTTGAAACAAACTAACAATATTGAAACAAAAAACACATTCAGAATGGCAGACATTAATTCAATTTGGCAGTTAGATCACGACACAATTATCAAACTGCAAGAAAAAATAGGTGCTAAACCCGATGGAATGATAGGTCAAAACACTATCAAAAAACTTCAAGCATGGCTCAACAGCGAGAACAATGCCGGCTTAACAGAAGACGGTAAACTCGGTCCAAAAACAATAAAAGCGCTTCAAGAGTTTGTAGGCGTAGAAGCCGACGGCTCGTTTGGTCCCGCCACAGCTAATGGTCTTAAGCTCAAACTTATGGAAAATGCACAAGGCGAGCAAATTATTACCGATGCAGGTGGTTTAGACGCTGTAATTGAGCGTTATATGCGCGAACAAGGTATACAGAAAGCATAATTAGTGATTTTTTAAAATGTGAAACTTGGGCGGCAATCCTTAGGATGCCGCTCTTTTTTTTGATTATTTGTGTTTTACTGGCTCGTGAAGGGTGAGCATCACGGGCAGATGGTCGGAGAATCCGTCGTTGTATTTCATGCCGATATAAGTGCGCTTGGGTTTAGGTCCTTGTCCGTTGTCTTCAATAATAAAATCGCGGTATACGGTTTGAGCATCGTCTTTGGTGCAGCAAAGTCCGCTGTTGAGCATAAGTCCTCCCGAAACAAATATTTGGTCGAGAATGTCGTAGATTCCCTGATAATTGTAAGTCCACATTTTTTTTACGGTTTGCATATAGTGTGCAAGGTGGTAAAGACGGTTTGGCTGTATGGTGTCGAAAGTGGTGAGAGAGTTGAGACCTTCGTTTACCGAGCGGTCGAGCGGAGTGTCGTTAAAGTCGCCAATGCAAACTATTTTGGCAAGCGGGTTGATGGCTGAGATAGAGTCGGTGCAGTGTCGGAGGGTTTTAGCAGCCGTCATACGTAGTTCTTCGCTTGCTATACGACCGCTGTAGCGGCTTGGCCAGTGGTTTACAAACACGTGAAGTGTGTCGCCAAATTCTTTAGCCACGCCTTTGATATATACAATATCGCGCGAATTGTAAGTAGGGTCGGTGGGGAAATATATGTGGATAAATGTGGTGTCAATAATCTGAAACGTTTCGCGGCGATACATCACAGCCACATCGATTCCCCTTCGGTCGAGAGTTTCGTGATAGTAGTAGCTATAGCCCAGCGCACCTAAAGGCGTGGTGTTGATGATATCCTGCATAACGCTGTGGTTTTCGATTTCGCACACACCTATAATGTCGGGAAAGCGTTTTTCGTTTACCGAGGCAATCACCTGCCAAATGCGTTTTTTCTTGGTTTCGTAGCGGTTGTGAGTCCAGTTTTTAGCGCCTGTGGGTGTAAAATCCGAATCGTTGGTATCGGGACTATCAATAATGTCAAACATATTTTCAAGATTGTAAAACATTATGATAAACTCGTTTTGATACGAATCGGTGGTTTTTTGTATTGCGGCGCATCCGCATACAAGCAATATGATAGAAGAGATAATAATTTTAGTTTTCATGCTCAAAGATTTAATGCGTAAAAGTATACAAAAAAACGGAATTCCCAATAGAGAATCCCGTTTTTGAAATATGGATACTTTTAGTTGTTTTAGAAAGTAGAGCCGCCGTGAAGTTTGCGACGGATTTTTTCAGCTTGCCAATTGTGTACCGTCAGCCAACGACACATAGGAATATTGAGGCTTGTGTAGATATAAAGACCACCTTTGATACCTTCAAACGGTTTTTTTGTCATGCCGTTTTCAACAATTTGGCAACCATCGTTGATAAAGTTCATAAACATATAGTTAGCGTTGATGCTAAGCATTCCCACGTTGAATCCTAATACGCCGCAAACCGAAAACTGGTTGATTTCGTCGCCAGTGAGTTTTTTGCCGTATTTTTGAGTGTTCCAGCTTGCTTTCTGTCCCTGCATTACCGAGATATTGTAATGGGCTCTTACACCGACGGTTATGTAGCTCATATTGCGGTAAATATCGTTCGGACCAAATTTGAGTAACAATGGCACCGATACCGCCATTGCACGAAACGACTCTTTCATATCGTACAGATTGTTGTCGCGGGTTTCGTATTTGGTGCGGCAGCCGTAGTTGGTAAATTCCAATCCAGTTTGAATACCCGACTTGTTGTTTTTAAAGTCAATGTTGTAAACAGCACCAATTTGGTAACCGGGGGTATAGTTAAAAGCACCAGCGCGTTTTTTGTACATATCGCCTTTGGCAGTGTGGAGCATAACGTTTTCGTTGGTGTTTTCGGGAGCGCTAAAACCGTGATTGAGGCCAATAATAATACCCCAGTAGCGGTATTCGCCTTTGCTGCCCTCTTCCATCTGCGCCGAGGCTGCAGCCACGCATCCAAGGCAGAATAGTAATATTAAAGTCAGATGTTTCATCTTGTTATATTTTTTCGGTTTAATATTCAGTTAATTAATTACGGTAAGTATTCCCAAACATCGTTGCGAACAGTATATCCACCATCGCCACCAATTTGTACGCCTTTGCCAAATGCTACGATACCGCGTTGTTGAGGTTCTGCACCTTTGTCAACAAGGTCGTCGACACGGAGGATTGAGAATCCTACAGCACCTTGACGGAGGATGTTGCTGCAATCACGAATTTGACTCCAAGTGCCGTTGGCTAAATCATAAGCCCAAAAATCGTTGAGAAGGTTACCGTCTTTGTCAACACCTGTTCCAACGTAGAATTTGCTATATGTGCCGCCTAAGTGATTGTATTCAAGATAGAATGCTGTAGCGTTTTTGCGAGCTTTAAATTCCTCAGGAGGAAGCGGCAATTGTTTACATTCAATTTCTGATGCTTTGTTGCTCTTTATTTCGTAGAATACTCTGCCAAAATTATCATCTGAGTCTTCGCCTGAGCCAACAATAACGGTGTTTTTATTAATTTTTACTGCAACTGACTGATGGAAACCAATAGCTGCCTTATCGCCAAGTACACCTTCTTTTGATACGCTACCAAAAGTTTTCCATGTGTAAATGTGAGGTCCGTCGTCTTCGTTGGTTTCGGGGTTGGGGGTTAATTTGTCTTTTACAACATCGTAGTAGAATAATTTGGGTTCAACTGCTTCGATTGATGACATTTCATCTTTAAACATACCCATACCAACAACATGTACTGTTTCGCCCGAAGGAGATTCTACGTTGAAAGCAATCATACCTGTGCGGGGATTGTCTAACGGTTCTACATATTGGCGACCGTTGGGATGGTCGGCGTGGTAACCAAAGCGGTTGTTTTTGGTACTATAAATAAAGTTGAATTTAGTAGCTGTACCCGAAGCATCTTCACCACCAATAATGTACATCAAGGTGTCGTTTGTAGTTGTATTATAATACGTAAATGCTGCACCGTAGC
This sequence comes from Bacteroidales bacterium, assembly GCA_016293845.1. Lineage (GTDB taxonomy): Bacteria > Bacteroidota > Bacteroidia > Bacteroidales > UBA3824 > UBA3824. The sequence continues at coordinate 16,676 of JAEDDH010000026.1, forward strand.
AACGTTCTACAGGTGAAGAATAAGTGTGTGCATCAGATGGGTTAAATGTGCATTTCTGTTCCCAAGTGTCTTTTGTTACATCATAAACCCACATGTCTGAATAGCAGTCGGTTGTGCCGCGACCACCGTAAAAATAAGTTGTTCCATTGTCGGTAGTGGCTGTAATAATGCCTTCGCGAGCGTGGAACAATCCCGGGACATCGTTTCTTTGATACCAAACGTCGCTTGGCATACTTGTTTTGTGGGTTAATACTTGGGGATTGTAGCAAGTGTCGCCATTTTGGTTAACAACAAACGAGCGGATATGTACATCGGTGTGGAATTGGAGTTTGTGTTGTTCGCCTTCAAAGGTTATTGAATCGTGATTGTTGTCTTTGTTCCAAGTCACTTCTTCAAATACCTCGCAATCTTTCTTTGTTATTGTGGGCATTTCATCGGTGTAAGAATACACATAACCGCATTGAACTATTCTAGATGTGTCGTATACATAAAACTTAGATTTAAGTCCGAGGTAAACGTCCAAATCTTGAATATTTCTGTTGTTAAAGAAAAGTTCAAAGGTGTCTTTGGTTATAACATCGGTGCTTGCATTACCGTACATATATCCATTGAGCGAAGATACTAAGTTGGTTTTTTTGTCAATCTGTCTCTCAATTGTATACGGTTCGCCATCTTCTTTGATGCAGCCTGTAATTACTGCTATGGTCATCAAATATGGGATAAGGTGAGATGTTTTCATAGGTTTTAGTTATTATATATTATTTAATCTTTAATTCGCTATTGCCAAAATCGTTCCAATTCGTTGCAAAGGTAAGAAAAATCTATTTTTTATTACAATTTTTCTATAAGAAAACGCAAAAACCGCCGAAAATTTTTTTTCCGGCGGCTGTTGAATAATTAAAATAACTATGGAGCACAAAAATTATTTGCTAATGATCTTAGCTTCTACGCGGCGGTTGTTCTGTCGTCCTTCTGGAGTCTTGTTGGTGTCGCGGGGCTGGCTCGGTCCGTAGCCTTTGGCAATAAGGTGCGATTTTTCTACGCCGATGCTTATCATGTAGTCTACAACGGCTTTGGCACGGTTGAGCGAAAGCTTGTTGTTGGCGGCTTTGCTACCCACATTGTCGGTGTGCCCCGAAATCTCGATTACGAGTTTGGGATAGAGTTTGAATACGTCAGCAAGACGGTTGAGCTCGCCGTACGATTCGGGACGGAGGGTTGATTTTCCAGTGTCGAAGAATACGTTGTTGAGCACAACTTTGCTTCCCGGGTCCATCGAGAGGAGACGGATATTCTTTGTGATTTCTTGATATTTGGTGGCGGCAGGAATGTTGAAGTTTTCGGAATGGAACATGTATCCTTCGCTGCTAACTGTCATAGCGTAGTTTTTGCCAGAAGGAAGCATTACTGTATATTTGCCGTCGCCTTCTATTGTGGTGATGGTTTCGATTACAGCGTTTGTTGCGTTGTCGGTGATTTCGATTTTTGCTTTGAGGAATTTGGTTGAATCCCAATCTGTTACAACACCTTTAACGATAGTCATACGCATAGTTTTGATTCCCACGGAGTCTTCGAGCGGAAGAGCGGGTTCTTTAGCAGCGTTAACAGCCACAAGCGGGGGCAATGCAGGCAATTGACGTGCAGGTTTGTTGATAACCATAATGCGGTAGATGTCGAAGTTGCCTTGTCCGCCAGCGCGTTTAGATGCGTAGAAACCAATGCGGTCGTTGCCAGGAATAAGAGAGAAATATTGGTCGTCGTCGCCAGAGTTTACTTGTAGACCAAGGTTTACAGGTTCTTGCCAAGCTCCGTCGCGATACGAGCTTACCATAAGGTCGTATCCACCAACGCTTTTTTCGTTGTTAGATGCAAAATATAATAAGGTGTCGCCAGCGCCAAAGCAAGCCGAAACTTCGTTGTATTGCGAGTTGATGGGAGCTCCAAAATTTTGAGGTTTGCTCCATTTGCCTTTGGCGTTGCGTGTGCTGTAATAGAGGTCGAATCCGCCTTGGCTGTCTTTTTTGCGGTCGGATGCAAATACGCAACGTGTGCTATCGTTTGAGAATGCAAGAGCAATCTCTTTTGAGTTGTTTTTGTTGAATTTAACGTTTTTGCTCGGATGTTTCCATTTACCGTTTTGTTTGCGTTGGGTGCTGTAGAGCGAGCCGTTGCCTTTTTTGCCACGGTAAATAAACATTTCGGTGCCGGTAATGTCCATTGCACAGGTGGCATCGTTGCGTCTTTTGTTGATGGGTTTTGAAAGACGTTGACCATCGCTCCAAACGCCGTTGGTGGGCGACGAGGTGTAGATGTCTTCAAAAAACTCAAAGGTGAGCGAGTTGCGGCGGTTGCGGTGTCCTTCGTAGCGGCGTGATGTGAAATACAATAGCGAATCAACATTACCAAAAATAGGTGCATATTCGGCAAAAATGGTGTTGATTGTTCCATCCATTTTGCGGCTAATAGCACGAGGAGGCTCTTTGGTGAGTTTAATACCAGTTTCGCATTGAGTTTTGCGGAGAGCAACATCCGGTGAGTATTTTTTTTGATTGCGAGGAGTCATTGTTTCGGTACACGACTCAAAGCTTGATAATGCCTTGTCGAACTGATTGTTGCGCTGTTGGGCAATTGCAAGATAGTATTCGCAATCTTGAGCTATAGAATTGCCATTAGAAGAAAAAACATAATCTAAATGTTTGAGAGCTTCCGCATTATGCGAAACCCAAATTTCGCTAACCCCAGTACGGTAAAGAAGAGCAGCGTTGTCTTCGTTGTATTCAAGAGCCAAGTTGTAGTAGTTGGCGGCAATTTTCATGTGTCCCGATTCCATGTGGCGATAGTGACGGTTGCCAATGCGGACGTTTTTCCAAGCCTCTTTTGCGCCTTCGGGCGATGTCAAAAATTCGCTTTTAGAGATTTTTGGCTTAAATTGCGAAAATGCAGGCATTTGTATACCGAGCAATATGGCAGAGATGATTAACAGTAACTTTTTCATGTTTTGCATCGTTATATTTGTTTTCTGTTTTGTTGTTCTAATTAATTTATTTATAGGATTTTCATCTCAACGCGACGGTTGATTTTCCTGCCTTCTTCGGTAGCATTGTCGGCGGCGGGTTCCGAATCGCCTGCGCCACGTGCTGTAAGGCGCGATTTGTTGATTCCGTGTGCCGCAAGCCATTCGATTACCGAGTTGGCGCGTTTTTGAGAGAGAGTTTTGTTGTGTTCTTTTGAACCGCTACTGTCGGTATGTCCCGAAATTTCGAGTTTGATACTGGCGTTTTGATTCATAAGAGCAACAATTTGAGTTAGTTCGCTTTCTGATTCGGGCTTAATATCCCATTTGTCGGTGTCGAAAAATAGGTTGTTGAGCACGGTTTTGCTGCCTTCTTCAATTTTTTGAAGGTTGACGTTTATCTCTTTTTTAGAGAATGTGCTGTCGTTTTTGAGGTTGAAGTTTTCGGAATGAAACAAGAATCCATCGGCTTTGATCGACATACCATAATTAGGTCCTGCGGGCAACGAAACTACGTAACGACTTGTTGCACTGTTGGTTGATGTGCTGTAAACAAGTTCATTTTTGTCGTTGTCGTAGATTTCTACCTCGGCGGCTATTGCGTTGCCCTTAGAGTCGGTAACAGAGCCAGTTACGAGGGTCATCTGCGTTACAATGGCGGGTTCTTCGTCTTTGGGTTTGTCGGCAATTACTGGTTGTTGAGTTTGGTTGTAAGTTACCATATAAATATCGGTATAACCCTTAGAATCAGAGCGTTCTGCCGAATAATAACCTGTTTTGCCGTCGGCTGAAAGCACATAGTAAACATTATCGGCAGGGGTGTTGATGGGGTAGCCGAGGTTTACGGGGTCGGTCCAAGTGCCATCGGATTTAAGTGTGGTTTTGAAAATATCGTATCCGCCCATGCTGTTGTGTCCTTTCGACGAAAAAAGCAAAGTCTTGCCGTCGGGAAGCATGTACACACCGTCTTCATCGTATTTTGTGTTGATGTTTGGGGGAAGTTTTACAGCGCGTCCCCAAGTTTTGCCGGTGCGTTTTGAAACGTAGATGTCGCCGTTGCTTTTGGCAGGGTCTTGGTTTCGTCCGCGGATAAAATAAATAGTGTTGCCGTCGTAAGAGAAACAAGCCGAGTTTTCAATCAGTTCTGAATTGATGGTGGCGGGCAGTTTTTCGGGTTTGGTCCAACCTTCTTTTTGGAGGTAACTGATGTAGAGGTCGCCCATGGTGTAGGTGAGAAGTGTAAGACCGTCGGCAGATAGAGCCACAGTGGCATCGTGAGCGTCGGTGTTGAGACTTTTTCCGGCGTTGATAGGCGCTTGCCATTGCCCGTTTTTTAAATACGAAATGTAGATGTCCTCGTTGTAAATGCCGTCTACCTTATCGGTATTGTTGTTTGACGAACCTTCGCGACGCGATGTAAACAACATCATACTACCATCGGCAGAGATAATCGGGCTGTAGTCTGGCCATTCAGAATTGATTGACGTAATGTTGGTGATGGTAACGTCAACTGGATTTTTTATCAACTGTCTACCAGTGTTGCATTGTTCCTTATATTGTCTAACGGTGGCTGTACCCACTTTAGCAAGCAATGCTTTGTTTTTAGAAAACTCGTTGAAATGCACCTCAGCCGAATCGAACATGAGGTTGAGCATTTCGGCACGGGCAAGGTAATAAGGAAGCATTGGAGCAAGGGTATGGTCGTGGCGATATGCAGTCTGCAAATATTTGAGCGCAGATTCGCGATCGTTGCCCGAAAGTTGACACACGCCAATTCGGTAGTTGAGTTCGGGGTTTGCACTGTTGTATTTGTAGGCTTCGAGGTAGTAGGGTAGGGCATCGCTAAACATGGCGGAGTTGTTGGTATCGAAAAATTTGTTGCCGTTTTTTACAGCTTTCCAAGCCTCCGAAAAACCTTCAGGCTTGATTTTAAATTCAAATTGATCGATAGCCGCCACTTGACCCTGTGCTGCAACTACCTGTGCTGCAATTACTAATGCTAATATTGCAAATGTTGTTTTCATATTTACAACTTGGGATTAAGAAAACTTTCGGCCTTTTTGCGGTCGCTGTCGGCATTCTTAGTTTCAAATAGCATTTCAGAGGCGTTTGCTCTATTGTTGTATGCAATATAGTTGCAGGGGTCTTTTTCGATAGCTTTGGTAAAATATTCTTTTGCCTTTTCAAACTGTTGCCGGTCGAAATACATATTGCCGTAGCTTATGTAAGCCGAAGGTTCGTCGGGGTATTTTTCGATAAGAGCGTCAAAATCGGCAGCAGCTTTGTCGTATTTTTTGTTTTTGGCTTGAAGCTGACCGCGAGTGTTGATGAGGTCGTAATCGTCGGGATTAATTTCGAGAGCGGCATTAATGTCGGCTATTGCAGCGTAGATATTGCCCGATTCGGCTTTTGCCTGAGCGCGAAAAACGTAGGCGTATGTGGCAGAATGGTCAATTTCGATGGCTGTATTGTAATCGTCGATGGCTGCTTTGTAATTGCTACGGAGATAATGTGCAGTGCCGCGATCGCAATAAGCTTTGGCTAAACGGTTGTTGACACTAACGGCAAAATTGTATTGCTTTTCGGCTTCGGCGTAATTTCCTGCAAGTAGGTAAACCATTCCGCGGAAATATGCTAATTCTGCATTGTCATAGCCAAGATTTTGAGCCTTGTCGATGTCTTGCAAAGCCTCTTTGAAATTGCGTAAACGGGCATTGCTAACCGAGCGTGCAAGGTAGTAACGGGGATTTTCGTTGAGCGAAACGGCTTGATCAAAATCGTTTTGAGCATCTCGGTTTTTGTTTTGGCTGAGTTCGGCAAGACCTCGGTTGTAGAGAGCCTGATAAAATTGTTGATTTGTTTGCAGAGCTTTGGTGTAGTTGTCGTTGGCTACTGCAAAATTTTTGTTGTTGTGGTCTTTGATGCCTTGATTGTAGGCGAGGGCGCTTTCTTGTCCTGCTACTACCACTAAAGTTTTGTCTTCGGATTGCGCAAAAACACACTGGGCTGAAATTAATAGTGCCGCGCTGAGTAATGTTGTTTTATTCATAGTTTTGTAATTGTATTGTTGTCTGTATTTCTGCAAAGATACAAAATTACAGAAAATAGGATACACTCCAAATAAATAATTTGAAATTATGGTTAAAAAAAAGTAGAGACGCACCATGGCACGTCTCTACAATAAATATGAGTATGAAAGATGATGATTAGTCGTTGATCATCATGGGCATAATGAGCATCAAAAGATCTTCTTGCTCTGATTCGTTTTCTAACGGGAAAACCAGGCATGCACGAGAAGGATCCGACATTGCTACAACAACGTTTTCTGATTCGATAGCCTGAAGGATGTCGAACATAAATGCTGATTTAAAGCCGATTCCCATTTCTTCGCCGTCGTATTGAGCGTTGATGTGCTCGTAAGCCGAAATCGAAAAGTCGATATCTTGTGCCGAAACTGTTACTTGGCTTGAAGTGAGTTCTAATTTAATAAGGTTGCTTGCCTGATTTGCAAACACCGAAACTCGTTTTAATGTGGTGGCAAGGTCGGCGCGGTTGATAGTGAGTTTGTTAGGATTATCTTTGGGGATAACCGATTCGTATTTGGGATACTGACCTTCCAAAAGGCGGCAAATCATTTCGTAGTCGCTAAGAGTGAAATGAGCGTTTTTGTCGTCGAACTGCAATTTTATTTCGCCAGATTCTTTTGCAAGAATGTTTTTAAGCATTGTTGCAGGTTTTTTGGGCAGGATAAACGCAGCTTCGCTTTCGGCGTTAACGTCTTTGCGTTTGTAGCGTACCAATTTGTGAGCGTCGGATGCTACAAATGTGGTTCCTTCGCCACTAAACTGCATAAAAATACCAGTCATAACGGGACGGAGATCGTCGTCGGAAGTGGCAAAGAGAGTTTTGTTGATGCCTTTGAGCAATACTTCGCCGGGAATATTTACGGTAAGTGTCTGAGATTCGTCTAATTGCGGCATATTTGGATACTCGTCGGCGTTTTGTCCAACTACTGAGTATTTGCCATTTTCTGAAAGGATGTCAACTCCCAAGGTTTCGAGGTTGATTTCAAAAATAAGGGGTTGTTCGGGAAACTCTTTGAGAATGTCGGTCAAACGTTTAGCCTCGATAGCAATTTTACCTTCGCCGTCAACATTGTCGAGGGTAATTTGTGTGCGCATAGTGGTTTCGATGTCGGAGGCAGTAACGGTAAGAATGTTTTCGTTTATTTCAAACAAGAAATTATCTAAAATGGGCAGCGTATTTTTGCTACTGATTACCCTATTGATTGATTGCAAGCGGGTAAGAAGTTCTGAACTTGATACTACGAATTTCATGTTGTGTGTTTTTTAATGTTTATGCAAATGTACGAATGTTTTTACAATTCCAATATTAATTTTTAGGTTAAAGATCGTAACCGAATCCGCGCAAACGACCGGCATTGTCGCGCCAATCTTTGCAGACCTTTACAAATATCTCTAAGTAGATTTTTTTGCCAAAAAATGCTTCAATTTCTTTGCGGGCAGCACTTCCGAGACGTTTTAGAGCAGTGCCGCCTTTGCCAATGATAATGCCTTTTTGAGAATCGCGTATTACATTGATTACCGTTTGGATACGGATAATGGATTCTTCTTCTTTAAAGGTTTCTACCACCACTTCTACCGAGTATGGAATCTCTTTTTCGTAGAGTTCGAGCACTTTTTCGCGGATAATTTCGCTCACAAAAAAACGTTCGGGCTTGTCGGTAAGGCGGTCTTTTTCAAAATAAGGCGGATTTTCGGGCAAAATCTCCACAATGCGTTTTAAAATGTTTTCGGTGTTGAATTTGTGCAGTGCCGAAACGGTGTGGATTTCAGCCTTAGGTATCAGACTGTGCCATTGTTGAATAAGTTCCTCCACTTTGGCTTGGTCGGCAAGGTCTATTTTGTTAATCAACAGCACAATAGGCACATCCAAACGGTTTACCATATCCAAAAAGAACTGGTTTTTGGTTTTGGATTCAAGCACATCGGTGATATAAAGTATTACGTCGGCATCTTCGAGAGCGTCTTCTGAATACTTCAACATGCTCTCTTGCAATTTGTACACGGGTTTTAGCACACCCGGGGTATCGGAATATACAATTTGATAATCGTCGCCAGTAACGATGCCCATAATGCGGTGGCGGGTGGTTTGACTCTTGGAGGTAATGATTGAGAGTCGTTCGCCTACCAGTATGTTCATCAACGTGGACTTGCCTACGTTAGGATTGCCTACAATATTTACAAAGCCTGATTTAAAAGCCATTTTTATTTTGTTTTATTACAGCGCAAAATTAATAAACTTTTTGGTAGCGGCAAGTAAGATATTAGAAAAAAAGCCCACACCTTAATATATTATGTAGGTATGGGCTGAAATAATTGTATTAGTAAAAATATTTAGAATTCCATTGCAACGTTTTGGGTTATTGTTCTTTTCGACATTGTAATGGTTATAGTAAATATGTATCTACCATTGTTTTCGGGCGTATTGTCGAATGACAGATAAAAGTTAGGGCTTATTAGTTCTGTATTAGTTATGTCGGCTTTTGAGGCTTTGACTGTTGTGTATTCCCACATATAGTCTTTATAGAAAATGCCGTCGTGATGAAGTTCAGGAAATTTTTGTGTGTATCCGCTTGTAACGTACTTGTATAGCGAGTAAACGTGGATGCTTACAATAGTCGCCGTATTTTTGTGTCAATAAATCGAATTCTCCGTTCCCTTCCTCCACCGGCGTACCTATTAACTTGGCTGCGATAGTGTTGTTTGTGTCGGCACTGAGTTTAATATTGTTGCAGAAAACGAATGATTCTATGCAGTGGTTGGTTTTTATCTTGTTTCCGCCTTCACGCAGTTCGTTATCGTCAGGAGAATTTTTCGACTTTGTTGTAAATGTGCTGTCGGTCTGATTTGGCTCGTCTTTACTAACTGCATTGTCGTCGTCATTGCATGCAGCAAAAGCCGAGATAACTGTTGCTGCCAATAATGTTAAAATTTTACTATTCATAGTCGCCTCCTATTTCCTTATGCCTGTAACGGCGGTTATGTTATTGCCGAATCTGTTAGAGTAACCTGTGATTCGTTTTGTTGTTGTGGCTCTACTCTTTCTTGATTATCACATGCTGATAGAGTCAGTAGAAAAGTGGCTAAACAAAATATTTTGTTTTCATTTTGTCTGTTGGTTTCATTATTGATGCGCCACAAAAATATAACATAAAATCTAATGTTTGTTACCCCATTTTTGGGGATATTTGAGATAGAAAAATGGTTATTATACCACCTTTTGGGTAATTTTACAAATATCCTCTGTTCATACAAAACCTTACAGCCTCCACCATACTGCCTACATTCAACTTTTTGAGTAATGCTTTGCGATAAGAGCGTATTGTTTCTTCTGATAGGCATATCATATTTGCAGTTTGCGCTATGGTGTATCCTTGTGCAGAAAGACGGATTATCTCTTTGTCGCGCTCTGTTAAAGATACGCCTGGCTGCGGAATCCATATATGTTTTTGTAGTGAATATTCGTAATAGTCTGCCATGTCAGATGCCTGCATAATGATGTTTCCCGCTTCTTTTTTTGAAGATATTGATAATGCGCACAATGCGAGCCATATTGTATTGCTTTTTTCAGCTATCGGCGAATCGTGTTGGTTTACCATAAAAACATGTTTTGTGTGCGTTTAGCTGGAAGTCATACGATACAGTATATTTGAGACATTCATTATTAGGGAGATGTTTCCAAAAAGAGGTTGCTGCATGGTTTATCTCTTTGAGCATTTCCAAGTCTTTTTCGGGAATATTATTAAGGTAACAATCCAAAATTGTTTCCCGTTTGGTCTTGTTCTGAAAGCCCGCACCACTCTGAAAGATTTTTCGACATATACAAAACATCTTGTCTGAAATAGTCTATAACATAAACACCAATGTTGAAGGAACGTGTGATAGCATCGGCAGTTTTAATTGCCATTTCAGCCTGTTTGTAGTCATCGCTTGTTATTCGAATGTTTTTTTCCTGTTGGTCGAAAAAATATTTGTGGGCTTTTGGATTTTGCATAATGATGTAATCTCATTTGGATATTATTTTACAAAGGTAAAAATTTTTTTGCGGCAGATAAGACTCGTGGGTAAATTCATTATTAAATTAATATCTTTGTACCGAATTAATGACGAAATGAAATTTTGGATAACAGTCATATTATTGATATTAACGATATTGCCATGCTCGGGTATTCCGGGCGACACTCTCAGTTGCGACACCGTGTTGAATACTCCCGCCATCGGGGTAATGTTTAAAGGCGGTACCAATGTGGTGCTCAACCACAAAGGCGAGGTGATTGAGGGCGTACTTGCCGTTGACACAGATTTGTGGACAACCGGTCCGCTGGTGCTTTTTCAAGGTGGCACTCGAATTATGATAAACGAAGACGGCAAGGTGTTCGAAGGTTTTCCGGCGGTCAACTTTATCGGCGAGGCAAGCAACGGAAAATTTTACGAGTTTAAGGCAATGACAATTACGTTTTTTGATAAACAGGGACGTGTTTCGGCGGGCTCGGCAGCGCAGGGCATTGAATATGTTTGCAAAGATGGAACGGTGATTTTTTCCGACCCAGGTGCCGAGATAAGATTTTATCCATCAGGCAATATCTGTCAAATTACACCAGTTGAAACTGTAAAATTGAGCATTAATACCCACGAAAAAATAGCGTTGATGGCACATCGCCCGATAGTTTTTAATCGCGACGGATATGTGATGCAAGGTATTTCGGCAAAAAAATCTACATTTGTAGACCAAAACGGCAACACTGTTACCAAACATCCCGGCGATATTATTAAATTTAATTCCGACGGTATGCTTATTAATTAATAACCGACTAAAATTTAATTACTTATGAAAATAAAGACCATTACCCAACGAACCACCCTAAAAGAATCGGACACCACTTACACCAATGCCTATTCTGAATACGATGAAAACGGCAACGAAACTCTTGCCGTTGACTACGATTTCCACGGTGCCGAAACCTCAAAAACTGTTACCAAGTATAACGACCGCAACCAAAGAACCGAAATGCAAATTTTTTGCGGCGAGGACGAACCAAACGAAACTCACTTTTACGAATATTCTCCCGAAGGCCGTATTGCCAAGGAAACTATTGAATATCAAGGTGGTTTTAAATCAATCAAAACTTACGATCATACACCTAACAACCTGACTATTACCACTGTAGACGAAGAAGGTAATGTAGAAGAAAAAGAAGAATTTACCACCGATGACGACGGAAATGTTACCGAGCATCTTATCACCGACTACAATGGCGATATTTCGCTGCATCAAGTTTCGCAATTTGAAAACGGTAAGGTAATAATCGCCAAGAACTTAGATAAAGACGGTCGTGAAACTGACCACCGCATTTACAAATATCAAGATGATGGCAAACTTTCGTTTATGGGAATTCTCAATCCTAAGAAAGAACTCCTTGATAGTTACGCTTATCAATACGACGAAAAGGGTCGCGAAACACTTCAAACCATAGGTTCGCGTGGCAAAATCACCACCGAATACGACGATGCAAATCACATCGTTACCACTACCACTGCTACCGGCACTGGACGTATTGTAAATCAAACCCTTACCACCAGCAACGAAGATGGTGCTACTATCCGCGAAGAGGATTTTAACACGATAAGGGAGTTTGAATACACCTTATACATATAGAATCGAGGAATAGGATTATTATTTTCCTATTCCTTTGTAATAAAATCCGAGATTTTTCATCTCGCAGTCGTTAAGCAAGTTGCGACCATCAAAGAGGAATGCGGGCTTCATCATACCGTCGTGAATACGTTTCCAATCGAGGTCTTTGAACATATCCCACTCTGTTAGTATTACCACAGCGTGGGCGTTGATGCAAGCCTCGTAAGGGTCGTTAACAAATGAAAGCTGCTTTTGGTTTTCTTCGTCGCTCTTGCCGTTGACGTGGTTGATGTCGGTAAATATTTGATTTGGCGACACTTTGGGGTCAAAAACCGAAATGTTTGCAAGGTCGTTAATCAGAGTGTCAGCCACGTACATTGCGGGAGTTTCGCGTGTGTCGTTGGTGTTCTTCTTAAATGCCCATCCGAGAAATGCTATCTTCTTGCCCGAAACGGTATTGTACAATGTGGTGATGATATTGTCGGCAAAACGGTGCTTTTGATAGTCGTTCATTTTTATAACCCAATCCCAATAATCTGCAACTTCTTCTAAACCAAGAGTTTTGCAAATGTACACGAGGTTGAGAACGTCTTTTTGAAAGCACGAGCCGCCAAAACCGACCGATGCTGTGAGAAACTTGTTGCCAATACGGCTGTCGGAACCAATGGCTTTGGATATTTCGGTAACGTCGGCACCTGTTTTTTCGCAAAGTGCTGATAATGAGTTTATCGACGAGATGCGCTGTGCCAAAAATGCGTTAGCGGTGAGTTTCGATAGTTCGCTGCTCCACACGTTGGTCTGGATGATTTTTTCACGAGGAATCCAATGTGCGTAAATGGCAGTGAGTTCCTCGATAGCCGCCTTGCCTTCGGGAGTCTGCAATCCGCCGATAAGCACACGGTCGGGATTGAGAAGGTCGTTGATGGCAGTACCCTCGGCAAGAAATTCGGGGTTGGAAAGTATTTGAAATTTCACGTGGTTGCCGGTGTTGTCTAAAATAGAGCGGATAGCCTCGGCAGTGCGCACGGGAAGGGTAGATTTTTCAACAACTATTTTGTCGGATTTTGATACTGCTGCAATTTGGCGTGCGCAGAGTTCTATATATTTAAGGTCTGCCGCCATTCCTTTGCCCTTGCCATACTCTTTGGTGGGAGTGTTTACCGACATAAAAATCATATCAGCCTTGTCGATGGCGCTCTCCACGTCGGTAGAGAAGAAAAGATTTTTGCCACGAACCTGCATTACAATTTCGGCAAGTCCGGGTTCAAAAATAGGAATATCGTGTGGATTGTCGGAGTTCCACGCGGCAATACGGTTTTTGTTGAGGTCAACAACCGTGATATTTATTTCGGGACATTTGTAGGCCATCACAGTCATTGTGGGTCCGCCTACGTAGCCCGCGCCTATGCAACAGATATTTTTAATCATTTCTATCTTTTTTCGTAATTCTTGTTTATCCAATTTTTGTATTCACCCGACTGGACATTTTTAATCCATTGAGCATTAGACAAATACCATTCCACTGTTTTGCGAATACCTTGTTCGAAGTTGACAGATTGTTTCCAACCAAGTTCGCTCTTGATTTTGTCGCAGTTGATGGCATAGCGGCGGTCGTGACCCGGACGGTCTTTCACAAAGGTTATCAGTTTTTTGTAATAGTCCTTATCCTTGCCGTGTTTTTCTGCCATAATTTCGCAAACGGTGTTGACGATTTCGATATTTGTGCGTTCGTTTTCGCCGCCGATGTTGTAGGTTTCGCCCACTTTGCCCTTGGTGAGGATGGTATAGATGGCGCTGCAATGGTCTTCTACAAATAGCCAATCGCGGACATTAAGACCGTCACCGTAAACAGGGAGCGGTTTTTCTGCCAAGATATTGAGAATCAACAGCGGAATAAGCTTTTCGGGGAAATGGTAAGGTCCGTAGTTGTTGGAGCAGTTAGATTTGGTAACGGGCAATCCGTAAGTGTATTTGTATGCCTCCGCCAAATGGTCGGACGATGCTTTTGATGCCGAATACGGGCTGCGTGGGTCGTAGGGAGTGGTTTCGTAGAAATATCCTGTTTCGCCGAGACTTCCGTAAACCTCGTCGGTGGAGATATGGTGAAAGCGCACATCCTTGCGATCGCCCCAGTAGTTGCGGGCATTTTCCAAAAGGTTGAATGTGCCAACAATATTGGTCTCGATAAAGTCCTTGGGACCGAGAATAGAGCGGTCAACGTGACTTTCGGCAGCAAAATGCACTACTGTGTCGATGTCGTACTTTTTAAAAATGTTGGCAATATCCTCTTTGTCGCAAATGTCGGTCTGCTCAAAAAAATAGCGGCTGCCAGAGAATTTTGCGGCAATGTTGCTGAGGTTTTCGGGATTACCTGCGTATGTCAGTTTGTCAACGTTGATGATTTTGCCTTGAAAATCAGTCTTTTCAAATACATATCTTATAAAGTTGGAGCCGATAAAACCCGCTCCGCCTGTTACCATTATTGCTTTCATACGTTTTGAGAATATTGTTGAGTTGTGTAAAAGTCGTTTTTGTTTAATTGGTTGAGTTTGAGGTCTTTATCCGAAAAAATCATATCTTTGGTGTCAATTTTCCAATCAATATTTATAGTGGGGTCGTTGTAGATGATGCCTTGTTCGGAATCCTTGTTGTAAACATTGTCAACCTTGTATTGAAAAATCGCCTTTTGGCTCAGCACTACAAATCCGTGCAGAAAACCGCGCGGAATAAAGAAACGACGGTGATTTTCGTCGGAAAGTTCCACAATTTCGTATTTGCCAAAAGTGGGTGAGTCGGTGCGCACGTCAACTGCCACGTCGAGCACCTTGCCGAGAGCTACGCTTACGAGTTTTGCCTGAGTGTATGGCGGACGTTGCAAGTGCAGACCGCGCAATACGCCGTGGCTGCTGCTCGATTCGTTTTCTTGTAAGAAACATACCCTGCCAATGTTCTGTTGAAACAGTTCCTTTTTGTATGTTTCGCAAAAATATCCGCGTTTATCGCCAAAAACTTTGGGTTCTATAACCCAAAGTCCAGGAATTGATAATTGCTTAAATTCCATAATGTTAATTGTTTTCTTCTTCGGTAAGTTTCAACAGATATTGACCATAGCCGTTTTTGGTAAGAGGAGTTGCAAGTTGCCTTAACTTGTCGGCAGTGATGTAGCCGAGCTTGAAAGCGATCTCCTCAACGCATGATATTTTTAATCCTTGGCGGGTTTCGATAGTTTGTATAAAACTTCCTGCCTCGTTGAGCGATTCGTGAGTGCCGGTGTCGAGCCAAGCAAATCCGCGCCCCATAAGTTCCACGCCTATGCGGTTTTGCTCTAAGTAGCATTGGTTTACGGTGGTGATTTCTAATTCGCCACGAGCCGAGGGTTTTATCTCAGAAGCAATTTTTACCACGTCGTTGGGATAAAAATATAGACCAACCACGGCGTAGTTAGATTTTGGATGAGCGGGTTTTTCTTCTATTGATGTAGCGCGACCCTCTTTGTCGAATGCAATTACACCATAACGCTCAGGGTCGGTAACCTGATAGCCGAAAACTGTGGCTATGTTTTTCTCTTCCACGTTTTTGCGGGCATCTTTTAAAAGAGCAGGCAACCCGTGACCATAGAAAATATTGTCACCAAGCACAAGGCAAGCACTATCTTCTCCGATAAAATCCTTGCCGAGAATAAAAGCCTGGGCAAGACCATCAGGACTTGGCTGCTCTACGTATGAGAATTTTAAACCGAGGTCTTCGCCCGAACCGAGAAGCCGCTCAAACAAAGGTAAATCTTGTGGCGTAGAAATAATCAAAATATCTCTAATCCCTGCCAGCATAAGTGTTGACAAAGGATAATAAATCATCGGCTTGTCGTATACCGGCAGCAACTGTTTGCTAATTGCTTTGGTAATCGGATATAGCCGTGTACCCGAACCTCCGGCGAGGATTATACCTTTCATTAGTTATAATGCTTTAATATCTAATTGGAGGCTTCGCTTTTTTCTAAGTCGTTTACTTTTTTAACGATAGCTTTCCAAATTGAAATAGTAAAAGCAATTATTATGCCTAATGCAAGACCATATAATGTATAAAATACGATTGTTCTGAGACGTGGGAAAAATGGGGTATTGCTTGCCGAAAAATGTTCTACTAATGCAAACTTGTCGTTGTCAATATCTGCTAATTGTTCGGTAAGTAAACCTTTTTTTGCTGAGGTAATCTTTGTATCGTTGATTATAGAGTTGATTATACCGTTAACAGGCTCGCCTTGATTAAGGATTATACCCTTGCCATCGATACCAGTTTCTTTTACAAAAAATTGGTTTTCGTTAGTATTTTTTATGCGGTGAATGGCTGCAGACGTTAACGAGTCCATGTTGGATATTTGTTTCGAAAGGTCTTCTATTTGTGATTTAATACCTGAAGCCATAGTAGAAAGTCTATTTTCGATATATTGGTTGTTGCTGAGATACTCAGTTAATTTTTGTTCGGCTATCGGAAGCACTGAGTTGTCGGTAATTGTGAGTAAAACCTCAAAAAACGGGTAGTACGTCTGCTCAACAATTGTAGAATCGTTGATAATTTTTTTTCTTGTAGCGACATATTGTGTATATACTTGAAAATCAACATTTTTAATTTTTTCGGCTTCTTCTATAGGAATATTTAATCTTTCTGCCAAAATATTTGAAGCCGATTTGGCCATAGTTCCAAGGTTTTCTATTTGTCCTGCAAAAAATGAATTGCCCAAAGCTCCTGACGAATATTTTATTTTGCTGAGGTAGTTTCTATCTGATGTAGAGTAAAAAACAATGCCCAAAATAAATCCCAACAAAGTAAGTGCAACAACTATTTTAAAACTTTTAGCAATACTGAGAATGCTAAAATTGAAAAATCTTGATAAAACTCCTTTTTTTGGATTATTTTCGGTTTTTTCTGCGTTGTTTTTCTTTTTTCTTAAAAATCCAGGAATAAGACGGGTGAAATCAAATGCAGCACTTCGTTCTTCATTGTCGATTTGGAGTTGACGTATAGTGTTAAATTGAGAGTTGAGCAGCTCATACTGCTTCATCATTATTTCATGGAAATCTTTTTTGCTGAGTTCTTCTTGATTCTCAGAAGTTTTGTTTGTATTTTCTGCCATTTTATTTTAAATTTTTGGTGCAAAGTTATATTTCTTTTTTTATTTATTCAAATCATTTGATGTTTTTTGTTTTTTGTTTTGATATTTTTGCAGCATGAAAGTATGGCTTAACATATTATTATTGTTGCTGGTGTTTGTTGGCGGTGTGATGGCGCAAACCGACTCTATGTATATGGAGATTGATACTGTTACTGTTAGGGGTAATGGCAGCAACCGAGGACAGATTATTCATCGTGCCGATTTTCAGCATACTGTTTCTTCTGATGGAAATTATATCGAGCAGGTGGTAAAAATGCAGCCAGGGGTAAGCTCTGTGTCAGAATTGTCGTCGCAATACAATGTACGCGGTGGCAGTTTTGATGAAAATCTTGTATATATTAATGGTGTGGAAATTTATCGTCCGCTCTTTGTGCGTAGTGGTGAACAAGAGGGACTTTCGATTGTCAACAGCGGACTGGCTGGCAAAGTGGAATTTTCGTCGGGAGGTTTTGGGGCAGAATACGGCGATAAAATGTCTTCTGTGCTTGATGTGGCTTATCGCAGACCCGATCGAAATGCCTTTTCGTTTTCTGCAGGATTGATGGGAGGCTCGGTAGAAGGCGAGTTGGTTTCTAAAAATTCTAAATTTACTTTGATTTCGGGTATTAGATACCGCACATCGAAATATATTCTCAATTCTCTTGAAAAAAAAGGCGAATATAATCCAGAGTATGCAGATATTCAACTTTTTAGTACTTATAAATTATCTCAAAAGTTTAATTTGTGGGCTCTCGGAATGGTTTCGTCAAATAGATTTTTGTTTGTGCCACAAAGTCAGACAACTTCGTTTGGCACTATGCAAGACGCTCTTCAGATGAATATCTATTATGCCGGAAGCGAAAAAGATAATTATTCTAATGCAATTGGAGCTATGGCTTTAGAGTATTCCGACCGTAAAAATATCAAAATGACAGCCACAGCTGCGGTTTACGCACTTAAAGAGAATGTGGGGTACGATATTGCTGCTGCATATCTTCTTCGTAGTCTCGACCGTCGTATGGGACAGCCCGATGAAGCATTTGCCTCAACCGATATGGGTGTAGGAGAGAGCCTTAGCCATGCCCGCAATTCGGTTATTGCTCATATTACATCTTTGAAATACAGTGGGGTTTATTATGGCATTGGCAACAAGATTGGTTGGGGTTTTCAAACTATGTTGTATGATGTGGAAGGCTCTGTAAACGAGTGGCAAACCATGGATTCGGCTGGCTTTTTTGTCAATTCTGATAAATCGTTGACTATGTTTCGAAGCAAATATGGAACTACTGCTTTAGCCCGTCCCGATTTTGCAGCATATCTTTACGATAAATACGATTTTGATACTGAATTTGCTGGTATTTCGATAAATGTGGGTGCAAGGGGTTGTTATTCAGATTATTCGCAAAAAGTGTCAGTTAGTCCGAGAGGCTCTGTGATGATAACACCCAAAGCATTAAGTGATTACACGTTTCGGCTTTCGGCAGGACGCTATGTGCAACCGCTTACATTCCGCGAATTGATGAATACCGACGGCTCACCATTGATTTCGCGCAATCCTCAAAAATCATTACATTTAGTGGCTGGTGTTTATCACGATTTTTTGATGTGGAACCGTCCCTTTAAAATTACCGCCGAGGCTTATTATAAAAAACTCTCCGACATTGTGCCATACACCGTTGATAATGTAAAAATTACATATTATGCAAGTGAGCGTGCCGATGGTTATGCCGCAGGAACCGATTTTAAAATTTATGGCGAATTTGTAAAAGGAATGGATTCGTGGTTGAGTATGTCGTTTCTTAAAACCGAAGAGGATATCAAAGACGATGGTCACGGTTATATTCCTCGACCCGACGACCGTAGGTTTACAACAAGTGTTTTTTTTCGCGATTATTTTCCTCGTTTTGATTTTTTGGGAATGAATATTACACTGGTGTATGCCACGCCACTGCCATTCGGACCTGAAAATATGCCAAGGTATACAGCAATTTTGCGCAGCAAACACTATTTGCGAACAGATTTTGGGTTGGAGGCGGCACTTTTTAGAGATCGTCTAAAAAATGGACGTTCTGTAAAAATTGGTTTTGATATTTTCAATCTCTTTGATATAAAAAACACAGTATCATATAGTTGGGTAACAGTAGTGCCGTCGCAAAACTATGACCCCGAAGGTACTTTTGCCCAATATGCCGTGCCCGATCGACTAACTTCTCGACGTTTTAATGTAAAAATATCCGTAAAAATGTAGAAATTGGCTGCATATTTGTATTAAATTTTGTATATTTGTAACCCCAAACATACAATAATACAACAGATATAAATAATTATTGATTCGGAAATGATTGAAGCAGAAGAAATTAAAGAACGTCGTCGCAAGATAATAACACAAATTCGCGATTATTATACACAGCGACTCGGTAGATATACCCATCAGCGCATAAGCGAGGAGTGGCATTTTTATGGTCTTGGATTTGTCCGCGACGAAATGCAGTATGTGTTCGGTTTCAACGCCGGATTCTTTCGCAAACAGGACGTTCCCGGGCAGGCGTATAGTCATGCCGGTGTTAACGTTTTGGTACGCACAAACGGGTCTAATCCTCAATTGAGAACTCAATATCTGAAATTTTTCCGTCATCAGCTTGCTAATTGGATTACTAATCAAGAATCTAATTTTTCATCGTTTAGAGGTGGAGTGGGAGTTGAGTTCCCTCGTTACAAAGCCATTGCTTCGTTTTCTTCGGATGATGAAATAGTGCAGTATGTAAAAGACGGAATCGACGGAATTGTAGAACTCTACCATGTGATTGCCAAAAATCCTGATGGAATTTTCGACAATGTTGTGTGTATGATTGCTCCGTGGGATGAGACTCTTATCGAACTTGCCCAAAAACAGATAGAAAAACAATAAGACATTGATTAACAAATGTTTTTCTTAAATCCGATGTTTCTGTGGGCGGGATTTGCCGTGCTTATTCCGCCTATAATACATCTGTTTAATTTTCGTAAATACAAAACTGTATATTTCAGCGATATACGGTTTATCGACAATATTAGGCAGACTACCCGACGAAAATCTGTGATCAAGCATATCATCATTATGATTTTGCGTATGCTTGCTATTGCCGCCATCGTGATTGCGTTTGCGCAGCCAGTAAAAGTGTCGTCGACCATGCCTGTAGGTCAACAGCAATCTGCTCCGCCGGTGATTTATCTCGACAATTCGTTTAGTATGCAAACAGGCGATGGTGCGGTGTCGGCTGTCGAAACGGCTAAAAATCATGTATTGAAAATTGTGGATGCATATCCGTCCGAAACCAAGTTCCTTTTTCTCACTAATGATTTTTCGCAAGAGCATTTTCGTTTTGTAAATGCGCTTACTATCAGAGATTTTTTGCAAAATGTGAAAATCTCGCCTTCGATGCGCACTTTGTCGGAGGTGATAAACAAGGCTGAGCAAAATCTTAACCTTCTCGATGTTTCTGCCGACGTGTCGAAATCTATGTATTTAATATCTGATTTTCAAAATAATATATGCGATTTTGACAATATTCAAACCGATTCGCTTACTCAGATTAATATTGTGCCTATTCAGCCTCAGAGTATAGCAAACTTGGCAGTGGATACTTGTATTTTTAATACTCCTTTGCGTCGTGCAGGCGGAAAGGAGAATATTTCGGTGGTTGTAAAAAACTATGGCGATAACACTTACAACAATGTGCCATTTGCCCTTGTTATTAATGGCAAGCAAAAAAGCGTTCAGAATTTTTCGATTGCCCCGGGCGAGAGCAAACAGCTTGATATTAAATATGTCAACGAAACTCAAGAGTTTGTCAATGGCGTTATTACCATTGCCGATTCGCCAGTAGATTTCGACAATGCGCTTTATTTTTCGTATCGGTTGGATACTGTAACTAATATTTTATTGATTGGCAATCAGCAAGTTAATAAATATTTTACTGCTCTTTTCGATGGCGATGAGGCATTCAAAATTGATGTTGCAACAGATTTAAGCAAAGTTCCCGTTGATTTGCAGCGTTACAAAACTGTGATACTCAACCAACCCGATGCGCTTCCTCATAATTTGGCCACTGCGCTTCATACATTTGTGTCGTCGGGTGGAAATCTGATTTTTGTGCCGTCGTTTTTGGGTAGTATTTCTGATTACAATTATCTGCTGAATCTTTTGCAGTGTAATGCCATAATTTCCAAAGATACAATACGTTGCAATGTTTCAAAAGTTGATGTTACTTCATCTTTGCTGCGTTCGGCTGTTAAGGAGATAAAAGAGAATACCGACTTGCCCTATATAAGCCGTTATTTCAATTCGATGAGCAATGCCTACGCTCAAGAAGATGTGGTGCTCGAAACCGACTCTTACAAAAAAATACTCACGCAGAGTCAATACCGTTCGGGCCGTGTGTTTGTTTTTTATTGTCCTTTAGACGAAAAATCGGGCAATATGGTAACACACCGTATTTTTGTACCGATTGTTTACAACGCAGCATCTATGAGCGGCGCCTTTACCACACCTTATATAATAGTAGGACGCAACGACGGAGTTCCTCAAAAAATTGACAACTTTGCTGAAGGTTCTAAATTATTTTTGCGATACCGCGACAGTGGATATGAGTTTATTCCACGGATTTCGGGTCCTGATGCCAATCAAAACTATATGATATTTGCCGAAAATGGTGCACAGCAAGCAGGATTTTACGACCTCACAGTGGACGGAAAGCCGATAGCCACGCTATCATTCAACTACAACCGCAACGAATCGCAATTAAATTATCTTGATGCCGACAATGTGGTGGACAAATTAGAGGCAAAAATCTTAAAAAAAGTTAAAATCATTGACACATCTGGCATATCTTTTGTTGATTCTATAATGCAAAATGCCAATACAGAGCCCTTGTGGCGATGGTTTGTGTTTTTAGCACTACTTTTTTTAATAGTAGAAATATTTTTTGAAAGATTTTTATAAAAACTATTGACACGTAAAAAAAAATATCGTACATTTACACTCGAAATTTATTAACAATTTAATTCATATTATTATGGCAGAAGAAAACGTACCCCAAGGAGCTGCTAAAGAGCCCCAATCGAAAATTATGATGGTATTAATTTGCTGGTTTGTAGGATGTTTTGGTATTCACCGTCTTATGATGGGTTATAGCAACTGGTGGATTCAGTTGATTACCATAGGCGGTTGCGGTATCTGGGCTATTTACGACTTGATTATGATCCTCACCGACAAAATGCCTATGGCAGACGGTACACCTTTGAAGAAAGACTAATAATCTTTTTGGTCATTAAAAAAATTGGCTTCGGTTTTATCTCCGAAGCCTTTTTTGTGTTATGGAAAAAATCAAGTTGTTTTTTAAGGCGATGTTTTCGCTGTCGCGTACCACCACGCCCGCAGTGTATCGTTACGCTGCTGTGATATTTATGGATGTGGTTGCTATGCTGTGGTTTATATTGAGCGACATTCCTCGCGGAACACCTCATTTTATTGTTTGTATTTTTAAAAACTTGACTGGTTACCCGTGTCCTGCGTGCGGCACTACTCGTGGATTGAAATTTTTTTTCCACCTTATGCCTTGCGAGGCTTTTATGATGAATCCGATAGCTGTGCTTGTGGGTACGGCTATGGTGGTGGTGTTGATATGGTCGATACGCGATTTGGTGGTTGGGCAGCCATCGATGTTTAATGTAGCACGAAAAAAAATCCCGTGGTATCTTATCGTTTTGATTGTAATTTTCTTGATATTCAATGAGATATGGAATATCAACAAGGGTGTGTAAATATTGTTGCATTTTTCGCATAATAATGTTACATTTGCGGTATTATCATTTTGTTTCTCGTTATGCAGACCTTTTTACAAGAGACCGCAAAAGATATTTTGCAGAAATATGGCAACCAAGAATCGGTGTGCGTGGTGTTTCCTAACAAACGCTCGCTGAGTTTTTTCCGTAAGGCTTACGCCGAGGCGGTGGGTGCTACATCGTTTTCGGGCAATTTCTTTACTATCAATAAGATAATAAAACAACTTTCGGGATATTTCCCGTTGGAGGAGAATAGTGTAAAACTGCTTTTTACTCTTTACGATGCTTTTTACGATGTGTTTAAAGATAGTGATTATAATGCATCGTTGGCGTCAGGGTTTGATAAATTTTTTGATACTGGCAACAAACTGCTAAAAGATTTCAACGAAATCGACAACTATCTGATTGATATTGATCAACTTTGCACCAATTTTGCCGACATTGCCGAAATCGACGCTTTTTATTCCAACGAAAGTTTCTCGCCCGAACAGATTGACGCTATCAAGACCTTTTGGGCAAACTTTTCGCCCGACCGTCTCAGCAAAGAAAAACTCCGCTATCAAGAACTATGGATCAATTTGCCACGAGTTCACAAACTATTTGTGCAGAAACTCACCGAAAATCGCACTGGATATTCGGGAATGATTAACCGAATGATTTGTCAAAAAATCGACAACGGCTCTATCGCTCCTAAATATAAAACATATATCTTTGTGGGTTTCAATGCGTTGAATAAGGCAGAACGCAAAATTTTCTCGTGGTTTAGACAAAACGGCTCGGGTCATTTTTATTGGGATTCCGACGAATACTATATCAACGACCATGCTCAGGAGGCGGGACTTTTTATGCGCCGCTATCTTATTGATTATCCTGACGATAGAAATCCAAAACCACCAAGTAATATTTTAACTCAGCCCAAAAATGTAGAATACATCGGTGTGCCGTTATCTGTGGCGCAGGCAAAGGCTGTGTATGGTATTCTTGACGATTATGCCCACCAAGAAGATTTTGTGCCAGAGAAAACAGCCGTTATCCTTGGCGACGAACATCTCTTGTTTCCTGTACTTAATAGTCTGCCCGAAAGTATTGGCTCTGTGAATGTTACAATGGGTTATCCATTTAAGGAGACTCCCGTTTATTCGTTGCTTAGCAATTGTATCGCATTGCGCAAAAATCTCAGGGGGAAGGGCGAAAAGTCCACTTTTTATTACAAAGATGTAACGGCTGTTCTTCAACATCCGCTTATCTGCAACCTTCCGGGAGTAAATTCTAAAATTATTACAGATGCTATTGTAAACAACAGAATGATAAGAGTTTATGCTAAATTATTTGAACCCGAGTGTCAGTTGCTGAAACTTATCTTCTGTTTTCCTCTTGCCGAAAATGCGCCTACCGACATACTTTTTCAATTGATGAATGTGCTTTCGGAATATTTCTTTATCAAAAATCCGAATCCCAAACCTGAAAATAATGTTGAAAATGAGTACATTTACAACGCCTATATTAAAATCAAGTCGCTCTACAATGTGCTTATCGAAAACTGCGAAAAATACCAACTTTCCGACGAATTGGTTTTAAATCTTTTACGGCAAAATCTTGATTCTGTGTCGGTTGCGTTTGATTCAGAGTCGGTTGGCAACAGCGTGCAGATTATGGGTATGATTGAGAGCCGAAATATCGATTTCGACAACATAATTATGCTTGGTATTAACGAGGGTGTATTCCCCAAAACCTCTGAAAATGACTCGTTTATAACCGAGGGAATGCGTATGGCGTTTGATATGCCGGTGCTTAAATACAAGGATGCTATTTTTGCGTATTTCTTCTACCGTCTGTTTCAGCGTGCCAAAAATATCAAAGTGCTGTACAACAATGTGTTCGGACAAAGCACTTCGGGCGAATTGAGCCGTTTTGCCACCCAGATTCAAAAAGAGGCTTCAAATACCTATCGTGCTGATTCTAAGTTGTCTATAACCGAACGCGAGTTTATGCGTCAGATAAAACCGTCGCATACTAACAATGTGAATGTGGAAAACAACGAGGACAGTAGAAATATCTTAAAGCGTTATCTTGCAAATGATTACCACAATTCAAAACTCTCGCCATCGGCACTGAGCACTTATTTGGATTGTCCGCTCAAATTTTATTTTCAATACATTGCGCGGCTTACTCCCGAGGCTGAGGTGGAGGAGGATATTTCGCCCGCCGATTTTGGAACTATTCTCCACGCATCTGTTGAAACACTTTACACTCAGATAAAAGGTGCCGACGGACTTATTACCGCACAAGCCCTCAACGTGTCGGAACCCATTGTAGAACAGCATATTATCAATGCCTACAATCAGAATTTTAAGCAGAAACTCAAAGACAAAGAGAGCCTTGAAGGTTTTCACAAGATATTTTTTGAGATTGTTAAACAGTATCTCGGCAGAATTATCGAGTACGACAAGAGTGTTGCACCGTTTAAATTTCTTGCCGCCGAGCAAAACGCCTATTGCCCTATCGATGTTACTATCAACGGTTTACCCGAAAAAGTTTGGATTGGAGGTAAACTCGACCGCTTAGACATTGACCGCAACGGCAATCTCCGCATTGTAGACTACAAAACCGGCAACACAGCCAAGAAAATGAAATTCAACACCTTGGCAGACCTTTTCGACGATTCGCAAAAAATGAGGCGTCCAATTGCGTTCCAACTTCTGTTTTATTCTTACGTCTATATGCGCAAGCATCCCGACTTGCGTCCCACGCCCGCAGTGTATGCCGTTAGAAACACCATTAACGAAAAAGATACATATCTTTCTGCCGATTCTGTTCCTGTTAACGGCGTTAATATCAAGCAATTGACCGACGAATTTGCGGAATATCTGCAACAGTTGATCAATGAGATTTTTAACTGTGAAAAATTTGAACCAAAGCCCAACGACTATTGCAAATATTGCGATTTTTACGAACTTTGCAATGCTGAAAAATAAACAACTAAAATGTATAATATGAAATATTTTGAAAACGCCCGCGAAGGCAAGAACCATTGGCTACTATATGTGGCACTATTAGCAATCGGATATGTGGTTGCGCAGATACCGAGTCTGGTTTATTTGCCATTTTTATACGTCCGCAAGGTGATTAATGGTGAAATTTCTGCGCCCAAAATTGGCGGTTTTTCTGAGGTTATGAAATCGTCGATGGAAATGTTTAACGACCTACCCGGATTTGTGGTGCTGATGCTCTCGTTTGTATTTTGGATTGGCGCTACTTGGTTGCTATTCAAGCCGTTTCACAAGCGCGACCGTATAACTTTGATTTCTGGCGAAAAACGCTTTCGCCTTGGTCGTTTCTTTGTTGGTGTGGCAGGTTATTTGGTTATAATGAGCTTGGTAACTGTGGTTGCCCTGTTGATTTCTCCCGAAACTAATATTACTTTTCAATTTGACGGTAGCAAATACATTGTATTTGTGATACTTGCCATTATTCTTGTGCCATTTCAAACAGGTTGCGAAGAGTTGATTTTTCGCGGCTATCTTATGCAAGGTTTGGGACTTTGCACCAAAAGCAAGATTTGGGCTTTGGTAATTACATCTGTTACTTTTGGACTAATGCATAGTATTAATCCTGAGGTGTTTGAGTTTGGATTTTTTAAGGCGATCCCCGTGTTTATTCTTATGGGAGCAATGCTTGGATTCTTTACCATTGTTGACGATGGTTTAGAGTTTGCGTGGGGCATACACTTTATTAATAATTTTGTAGCGTTTGCCATTTTTGGTAATGAAGGCAACACCTTTGGAGCCTCGCCTCTGTTTGTACAAGGCAAAGAGGAGTTTTCTATTGCTATGTGGCTCACCCCGATATTGATAACAGTAGTGATGTATACACTGCTACACAAGAAGTTAGGGTGGAATTTAAAAGAGGCGTTTGATGATAGCGGGTTGAAAAAAGAGGTGGTTGAAACCGAAAATTAATACACCAACCCAAACATCCACAGCGGAATCCTATTCCCGTATCCTATCTCAGTGTCGTCAACGGCAAGGTAACTATCTTTAATGTCTTTGATTTGGTCAAAAGTCTTTTTCTTGCCGCCTACTTCAAAGAGGTATTTGTCGTTTAAAAGAAAGTCGCCGGTTTCGGGCATTTTTACATCGCTAACTACTGATGCCATACTCATAAAGAATGTTTCGCGTTCGTTGCCCTTGTCTACCGTGCTGCACAAGGCGTGCATTAGAGTGGTGTTGCTGAGAAAAATTTTGTCAGGTTTGCAAAGGTGTTTGTAGTTCTTGGCTTTTTTGGTTGATAGCGTAAGAATCTGCGCTTTATCGAGTGCGTATAGCATTTTTAACCCAAGGTCGTTGTTGGTTTCAAGTTGTTTCCAAAGTATGCTCATTTTGGGTACAAATGGCACTTGACTGCATATCAGCATTAGTAACTTCTTGATTTTTTGGATAGTATCAAACGAAACGGTTTCTACCGCAGGTAAATCATTTTCGATAACCACAGTTACAACGGCTTGTAACCGCGATTTCCAATCATCGCCAACTGCTTTGTAAAATGGATAGAAACAGTATGTGAGATATTTCTCAAACGCTGCCGCTATCTTGGCTTTATTAACAATTTGCATTGCTGTATTAACGTGGGTTTCAAGAAGTTCTGGTAATGTTACGGCTGGTATTTTTAAGATATTTTCAAATTCTAAAAACTCACGAAACGACAATCCGTAGAGCGTATACACTGTTTGTCGGCGCGAAAGGTCTACTTGCGAGTTGTCCATATTGAGAATTGAACTGCTTGTGTATACAATCTTCATATCGGGGTAACTGTCGTAGATGTTTTTTAGGGTCAACGCCCAATTGGGATAGCGGTGAACTTCATCAAGATACAGTCGGTTTATGCCTCGTTGGTCTGCCCAATCCACAAGTTCCATAAGCGAGTGAGTTTGAAACCAAAGGTCGTCGAGCGAGGCATATAGTGTGTCATCAATGTTTTTGTATGTGTCGATAATGTGTTGCAAAAGCAAAGTAGTTTTGCCCACTCCACGTGCACCCTTTATGCCTATCATTCTAACATTCCAATTTATTTGTTTATAGAGGTAACGCTTGAATTTTGAAGGCACTTTTACCATCCTGCGACGATAATTATCTATAAGTGGCTGTATGTTAGTGTTTTCTATAGTATTTATGTGTTGATTGTTACACCACAAATATATATATTTACATTTTAAAATGCAAATTTTTACCAAAAAATACATTTTAAAATGTAAATTTCTTGAATTTTTTACATCTTCAAATGCAAATTTCTGGCTATTTTTACATTTCAAAATGTAAAAATTATATCCAAAAATACATTTATATCTGTAAATTTCTATCCAAAAAACTTCACCTTTCCAGCCACTTTAAACACCAAATCTCCTTTACATTCAACGGTTTCGCCATCGAGATTGATGTAGCCGCTGGTGCTGCCTTTGATGGTGATGGCGGGGCATCTTACTATGTCGATGTATTTTGAGTGATGGGCTCGTCCAAGTATTATGCCGGCGGCGGTGTAGGGTATGCGCCATAGAGGAGGACGGCGGACAATGGCAACGTCTAACAATCCATCGTCTAAAACGGCTTGCGGGGCTATTCTAAAATTGTATCCGTATTGAGTTGAATTGCAGGTTGTTATCAAAAATGCCCGTTCTTTGCGCTCAATGCCGTTATATAATAAGGTGTATTCGTCTTGTTGGTATTTAAAAAAACTGCCGAACCCAGCCTTAAAATATGTTTTAAAGCCGCGTCCGGGCATCTGTTCGTATTTGGCTGCCACCACCGAGTCAAACCCTGTGCCGGCAATGCTTATAAAAAACTTATCGTTTACGGTGCAAGTGTCGATGGTTTTAAAATCGGCTGTGTTTAAATGCTTTACGGCATCTTCGGGTTTCAGTGGAAGGTTTAATGTGCGTGCAAAACCGTTGCCCGATCCGCAAGGGATTACTGCCAAAGCGGTTTCTGTTCCTACTAATTGCGATGCGGTTTCGTTGATAGAGCCGTCGCCGCCTATGGCTGTTACAATATCGTAATTACCAACGGCTTGGCGGGCAATTTCTATGGCGTGTCCCGCATATTGGGTATAGCAAATTTCGGGCACGAACCGCTCTTTGTTTAAATTGAGGTCTATCAACTGCTCAATTTTTTTTTGCCGTCCAATGCCCGAAATTGGGTTTACTATAAATAGAATCTTTAATTTATTGTCCATTAATAATTTATATTATCTGTGGCTGCTACCGGAATGACTGCTTCCTGAATGGCTACTTCCACTATGAGAACTTCCTGAATGGCTATTTCCGCTGTGAGAAGAATAACTTCCAGACCTTGTGCTGCTTCCACTGTGAGAACTTCTTGAATGGCTGCTTCCGCTGTGAGAAGAAGAACTTCCAGAACGTGTGCTGCTTCCACTATGAGAACTGCTTGAATGGCTGCTTCCGCTGTGATAAGAAGAACTTCCAGAACGTGTGCTGCTTCCACTATGGCTCGAAGAACTTCCTCTGTGGCTGCTACCAGAGTGGCTGCCGTTGCTGTATCCGTTTGAGCGGTTCGATGATCCGCTGTGGCTGTGGGCACTTCCTGAATGGCCGCTTCCTGAATGGCTGTTGCTGTAACCGTTTGAACGATTGGTTGAACCTGAATGCGAATTGCGGTTTGATGTGCCCGAATGCGAGTTGTAATGGTTGCTGCGGTTTACATTGTTGCTGAGGTTTACATTGTTGCTGCGGTTGTAGTCGTTGCTGCGGTTTGCATTCGAGTGGCTGCGTTGGTACGATGGGCTGTAATGGCGGTTGTAGCCGTGGTAATAGTTGTAGCGGTTGGCGTTCCAACGGGCGTGATTGTAGGCGTAGCGGTCGTAGTTGCGCGGGGTGTAGTGATAATAGTGGTAAGTGGTATGATACACAGGACGATAGTAGTAATCGTAATGATAAACTGAGTGCACGGGACGGTAGCCGTAATCGTGCCAAACCACCACTCCCGGACGGTAATACGAATAACGGTAGTAACTGTGTCTTACGCAGTTAGTGTAATAGCGGTGGTAAACCACGGGGCGATACCACGCATAGTAGAGCGGATGCCAATAATAAGGTGTGGCAGCCACGGTGATGATGGCGGCGGCGGCACCGATGGTAAACAATCCGTCGTAGTAAGTTTTGCGGATAACTGTCTTTGGGTGATGAAAACGTTTGATTCTCACCTCGTACGAGTCGTAAACATCGTCTTCGATTTCGTAAACGCCGGTGTTTTCGTAGCCGTCGTTGTCGTCGTACTCGTAATAGTCGCTTTGTGCGCGGCCTGTAACTGCGAAAGCCGCCAAAAGCATTATTAAAAATAATTTCTTTATCATAGTCTTAATTTTTATCGGGTTAGACAACTTTTAATCATTATATCGAAATGTTTGCTATAATTGTTGGCGAATAAAAATTAAAATGAATCTGCATGATGCTAAAAAAAGTTAACAAGCATAATCCAAATGTCAAAAATAATGTTTTCCTTTGTAATCTGAAAATTTTATTACGGAATTTATTAAAAAAACAGTATACAGATGGCTGATTTTGTAACAAAACGGGCAGACGATTACTCAAAATGGTACAACGATTTGGTAATCAATGCCGACTTGGCGGAAAACTCCGCTGTTAGGGGCTGTATGGTAATCAAGCCCTACGGTTATTCTATTTGGGAAAAAATGCACGACGAACTCGACCGTATGTTTAAGGCTACGGGTCACAAAAACGCTTATTTCCCTATTTTTATCCCAAAATCGTTTTTTAGCCGTGAGGCCGAACACGTAAAAGGCTTTGCCAAAGAGTGCGCAGTGGTAACTCACTATCGCTTAAAGAATTCCGACGACGGCAAAGATATTGTGGTAGATGAAAACGCAAAACTCGAAGAGGAACTTATAGTTCGTCCCACTTCCGAAACCATTATTTGGAACACATACAAAAATTGGATTCGCTCTTACCGCGACCTCCCGATTCTCGTTAACCAATGGGCAAATGTGGTTCGTTGGGAGATGCGCACACGTCTTTTTCTCCGTACCGCTGAATTCCTTTGGCAAGAGGGACACACCGCTCACGCCACCAAAGAGGAGGCTTTGGAAGAAGCCACACGTATGCTCAACGTTTATGCCGATTTTTGCGAAAATTTCCTCGCCATTCCTGTACTCAAAGGTGTAAAAACTCCCACCGAACGTTTTGCAGGTGCGTTGGAGACATTCTGTATAGAGGCTATGATGCAAGACGGAAAGGCATTGCAGGCAGGCACATCGCACTTCCTCGGACAGAATTTTGCCAAGGCTTTCGACGTTAAGTTTCTCAACAAAGAGGGCAAGCAAGAAACCGTTTGGGCTACATCGTGGGGCGTTTCTACACGTCTTATGGGTGCGTTGATAATGACTCACAGCGACGACAATGGTCTTGTGCTTCCTCCCAAACTTGCTCCTATTCACGTGGTTATAGTTCCAATTTTCAAAAAAGCCGACGACCTCGCCGCTATCAGCCAAAAGGTTGACCCCATAATCAATGCCCTCAAAGCCAAAGGTTTAGAGGTAAAATTCGACGATAGCGACCAAAACAAACCCGGTTGGAAGTTTGCGCAATACGAACTTCAAGGCATCCCCGTACGTCTTGCCATCGGTATGCGCGACGTTGAAAATGGTACTATTGAAGTTTTCCGCCGCGATACATTAGAAAAATCTTCGGTATCTATCAATGGCATAGAGGAGTACATCGTAAATCTTTTGGACGATATTCAGAAAAATATGTTCCAAAAAGCCCTCAAATTCCGCGAAGAGCACACCTACAAGACCGACACCTACGACGAGTTTAAGACTCTTATCGAAAAAGGTGGCTTTGTTTACGCACCTTGGGACGGCACCGAAGAGACCGAGGCACGCATCAAAGAGGAAACCAAAGCCACAATACGTTGCATTCCGTTAAACAACCCCTTAGAAGACGGCGTGGATATGATTTCAGGCAAACCCTCAAAACAGCGCGTGGTGTTTGCCCGTTCGTATTAAAAAAAAAGTTGAGGTATTAATGCCTGAAAATAAAAATGTTAAAGAATTTTGTAAAAAAAGTTTCAAAAAAACAGCGGCAAAAGTTTGTAGATACGAAAATGAGTTCTATCTTTGCACCGCGTTTGAGAAAAATAAGTTCTTTAACATAATGCGGGAATAGCTCAGTTGGTAGAGCACAACCTTGCCAAGGTTGGGGTCGCGAGT
>JAEDDH010000027.1 GCA_016293845.1 Bacteroidales bacterium
AAAATTGAACATAACTTTCCGTAGTTAAATGGATATAACGCGGACCTCCTAAGGGAGTGCTTAACTCGGTTAAAAACACAACATATTGAGTTTGTATATAGCGTTTACAACTAAATATTGTGGTTTGGCTTTTAGAAAGTAATACTTGGTATTGTTTTAGGTATTGTTTCGGTATTGTAAAATCTTTTGCAATAACTTTCAAATCGTGCTAAAATATCAAATATCTGCCTGTACCTCAGTAGGATAGAGGGTCCGCCTCCTAAGCGGAACGCCGTTGGTTCGACTCCAATCAGGCAGGCCAGCCGTCAGTCACTTCTTTCGTGGAGTGACTGATTTTTTTATGCCTAAGCACTGCATATATTTCTTCCACATTTTGCTTTCGCGGCGGTTTATTTTCTTGAGGTGTGGCAAAAGCTGATCGTAGTTTACAATCCACTTATTGCCGAACTTATACTTAAATACCGTTGTGTCCGTTTTCAAAAAATCGCGTATTTCATCGGCGTGTATAAAACGGTCGCCCGTCTTTCGATGTTTGTTCCACTCTCTCGCGCAATCTTTAATACACCTTAACTTGGGTATCTTGTATTCGTGTGCCTGCAAATCATACGGGTTCACTTTCTCAAAGAAATCCTTTGAGTCAATCAAGATTATGTTTTGCGTAAGCGTATTCTTAATCCCGTTTTCGAGAGCGATTCTGCGAACGTTATTACGCCTTATGATTGTGCCTTCGTCTTCTTGCTTAAACATTCTGTGAATGTCGCCTGAAGTCATATATTTCATTTTACTTCTCCTTTTTGCCGTTTACAAACAACAGCAATTCGTCCATATTGACAACCCAAGCGTTGCCGTATTTGAGTGGCGTTATTACGCCTTGTTTCAATAGTTCAATTAACATACTGCGAGTAAGACAAGTGTCGGGATCGACTTGTTTTACTTCGTTCAATACGTCTGCTATTCTTCTTAATCGTGGTAAATACATTATCGTTTTCTCCTTATAAAATCTAAGCGAGTCGCTTAGTCGTTAAACAAATTGCTCAACGCATCGGTGACTCGCTCTTGTGTGTCTGGAATAAAGTGACTGTAAACTTCAAGAGTTATGGTCGAATCGCTATGTCCGAGATATTTGCTGACTGTCTGAATAGGCACATTTTGGGACAAAAGAATACTGCAATATGTATGCCTCAATCCGTGTGGTGAAACCTTTTTAAGACCGTGCTTTGCCTCAAATTTAGCAAGCCATTGTGCTGTGCTGGATACCCCTTCAGGCTCTCTCAATATATTGACAGAGAAGTAGTATTCGTCTAATTTATTGTCAAATTCATCGTCGGCAATCCTGAACCAATCCATATACTTTTTAAGGTCGTCCATCAGTTCAGCCGGAAGCGGTATATCACGTTTCGACGTTCTTGATTTCGGATCTTTTTCGTAGATACCAAATCCCTCGGTCGCAAGTCTGTTACGTCTGATGTGGACAATTCTCTTTTCAAAATCAAAGTCAGCCCATCTTAAACCGTGCAATTCGGCTGTTCGCACGCCCGTTAAGACCACAAATTTCAACGTAACGCGTCGATATATCAAATCGTCGGGTAATTCGTCAAGAAGTTTGATGAATTGTCTTACTTCTGCGAGCGAAAACACTTCCTTTTCTTCGACTGGCTTTATCGAAATATTGCCGTTTTTTGCCGACGCACCAACTTTTGTCTTGCATACGGGATTTTTTGCAATCCATTCATACCTGACAGCCTCATTAAAAAGGGTTCGGAGTATTCTTCGATGTCCTTTTATCGTTTCGGGCGAACATTCCTTTATCTTGAAGATTGGCTCAAAATAGTCGTCAAATTTCAAGTGGCAATATTCACAGATGTTCTTTGCCGTCTGAACTCTGATTGCCCCGTCGAGATGTTTCAGTCTATATAAACTGTTCGTGTTTATAACGTTATCCCTTATCATTTGCCTTCCGTTTATTGTATCAGGCAATGGCTTTTTCAGTTTTGCCAAGCCGGACGGGATTTCTTCGCCCGAACAAAATGAATTAAGGAACAACTGAACGTGTCGAACAGTAATTTCCGAGATTGGTTTATCGGCAAGATGATGTTCGACCAAAAAACTCGTAAATAGTTTTTCGGTAACGCATATCCTGCCATAGTAATTTCTTGATAGATTTTGTAGCACGGACGTTTTCCATTCTTTTACAAGCTGCGTAAAGGTCAGAACTCCGTCTGTTGAGGTTTTTTCGATTGCCGATGTCTTTCCCGTTAGTTTTATGCTTTCCTCAAATTCAATTTCTGCTTTTGCTACATACTTTTTGAATTTTGCTTCGGAAAGATTGTCTGTGTTATGAACGGTTTTGACATACAACTTCGATTTCCCCGTCATAGGATCTAACCCATACGCTTGAATTTTCGCTTGTAAAACGCCGCGTTTGTTTGTTGTAATTTTTGAGTATGCCATTTTATACCTCCGTATTGTCTGTTTTGATTGCGATATAATTCAAGAGGCTTTGCATATCAACAAGAACCTTGTTGCCGGCAGTCAGACACTTAATT
This sequence comes from Bacteroidales bacterium, assembly GCA_016293845.1. GTDB lineage: Bacteria > Bacteroidota > Bacteroidia > Bacteroidales > UBA3824 > UBA3824. The sequence continues at coordinate 2,547 of JAEDDH010000027.1, forward strand.
TTGCCTTGTTTACACCAAGTTCGGATGGTGTGAACGGTGATGGCAGTTTCTGCGTCTTCGGCTTTGATTATATCGAATGCTTTTTTGATGCTTCTTAACATTTGCCTTGAACCTCCTTTTGTTGAATTGAAGTCTATCGGACGATGATTTCCATATCGCTCGCTAACTTCTGAATCAACGTTAGCACACTTCGAGAAAAAAGTGTGAATGGTTGAAAGTCTACTTTCAAGGCATTTTTTCCACTTTCAATGGATAAACACCCCTCGGGCGAGACGCCGACAATGGCATCCGAAGGGTTGAACAATGGTTCGTGCAGAATCACCACCTTGCATTTTTCATTTTGTCTTTCGACAGGGGGCGAGAATAATCGAATGCAGCGACTTGTCAAGGAAAAAGCGGAGCGACGAGCAAAAAATAGCATAGTGATAGTTTTTATTTTTTCTTCAAAATATGCCATACGGTTGTCATCAATTGTATGTTAAGATGTTTTTACCTTTGAAATCGGATTATTTTTTGTGAGCCTTGACCAGTCGATGCAGGCGATTAGGCTATACCCCCGAAAGACAAAAGGAATTTGCGGATAATGTTACAATCAAACACCCAAATTGGAAGTTTTTAGCATTCTTAAAATTTTTTCGTTTTATCACTTTATCCCCTTGACTTTTAAGTTATGTTTGGATATAATAAAAACACCTAAATGAGAAACGAAACTCGTTTAGACAAAAAGGAGACACCTATGAGAAGCAAAAACGAACAAACTCTCAATAACATATTGAAGTTGATAAACGATTGCTACTTTGAAAGTGGCATATATCCGACTTTTCAACAAATCGCAGCCGAAGTCGGCTTGTCCGTTCCTCAAACATATAGATATGTGGACGAGCTTATAAAGCGTGGCGACCTTGAAAAGAACGGAAGATATGGTGACTTGCAAACAAAGGAAATCGTAAATTCTCTTTGCAGTCATAATCGGTTGCCTATCGTCGGTGAAGTCGCCTGCGGAACTCCTATTCTTGCGGAAGAAAATATAGAATGTTTCGTTACGTTTTCTCGTGAACTCTTGGGTAGCGGAAAATTCTTTATTCTTCGTGCGAAAGGCGAAAGTATGATAAATGCAGGTATCGAGGACGGCGATTTAGTTATTGTTCGTCAACAGGACACAGCGGAAGAAGGTCAAATTGTCGTTGCTCTTATTGAAAATGAGGCAACTTTGAAACGTTATTATATTGATAGAAGGCGTCACAAAGTTCGCTTACACCCGGAAAACGACGAAATGAAAGATATGTATTTTGATGAAGTAGCCATTCAAGGCATTGCGGTGAAAATACTTAAGGACGCAAAATAGGAGTATGGAAAAACAACGGACTTATGTTTGTATAGATATGAAATCGTTCTACGCATCGGTTGAGTGTGCCGAACGTCATTTGAGTCCGTTTGAAACAAATCTTGTTGTAGCGGATGAAACACGCGGGAAAGGAGCAATCACTCTTGCAATCTCTCCCAAGATGAAGTCGTTGGGTGTAAAAAATCGTTGTCGTTTATTTGAAATCCCACAAAATATGGACTACATAATCGCGATGCCGCGAATGAGTTTATACATAAAATATTGTGCCGATATTTTTGAGATTTATCTCGATTATTTCTCACAAGACGACATCCATCAATACTCTATTGACGAGGCGTTTATTGACGTTACGGACTATTTGCCGATTTATCATCTTTCAGCAAAAGATCTTGCGAAGAAACTAATCAATGAAATAGCCGTCAGAACTCATATTCCGGCAACTTGCGGAATAGGCTCAAATCTTTATCTCGCGAAAATCGCTCTTGATATTACGGCTAAGCATTGCAAAGACCATATTGGAGAATTAACAGAAGAAACATTCAAAGAAACGCTATGGCATCATAGACCGATAACCGATTTTTGGAATATTGCAAACGGCATTGCGACAAGGCTTGCAAGATACGGCATTTATGATATGAAAGGCATTGCCGATGCGCCGGAAGATTTAATGTATCGGCAATTTGGTAAGAACGCAAAAATTATAATAGATCACGCAAACGGTAAAGAGTCTTGCACGATAACGGACATTAAGAGTTATAAAAGCAAATCTAAATCTATTTCTAACTCTCAAATTCTTTTCAGTGACTATGATTACGATAAAGCCCTGCTCGTCTTGCAGGAAATGGCGTTGAACGGATGCCAAAGATTACTCCGTGAACATTTAATTGCAAGCCACGTCGGTATAATGGTCGGATATTCAAAAGATGTTATACCTGCTACCGGCGGGACAATTAAAATGGCGAATGCAACTAACCTATATTCACACATCAAGGAATATGTAAACAGGCTTTATGAAGAAAATACCGTCAACGGATATTTGATAAGGCGTTTAGGAATAAGTTTCAGTGGACTTGCCGACGAGTCTGCCGAAGGATATGACCTTTTTACAGACTTTGAAGCAATAGAGAGAGAACGCAGGCTTGAAAATACCGTTCTTGCCATAAAAGACAAGTTTGGTAAAAATGCAATGTTACGCGGTTTCGATTTAGCGGACGGTGCAACACAAATTACGAGAAATAAACTAATCGGAGGACATAATGGCGGCGAAGAAATTTGATGACGTTAATAGAGCGGCACAGTTTCTTCCATTCGATGCTTTGAAAGGTCTGTCGGAAGAAATTCAAAGCCGTATAGAAAAGCGTTCTCGCATTGAACGCAAAGAACTTTCCGAAGAACGACAAGAAGAGATTTCTTCCGTTCTATGTAAAATTAACAAAGGAACGACCGTTAAAGTTGAATTTTATTCGTGCGGTCATTACTACGAAGAAGAAGGTCTTGTCCTGTGCATCAATTTCCCTTATCATTATTTGATAATAGGACAAGAGAAAATCTTCTTTGACGATATTTACGAAATCTGCATAGTGGCAAAGTAAGAGAGCCCCGTCTTATTCGTTACTATTCATATTTAGGCACAAAAGATAATCTTCCTGCGATATGGGATTACCCAACCCTATCAATGCAGTGGGTTAAATACAACTCTTTGTGTGTCATGGGGAAAGGAGGTTGAATTTTGGAGACGAGTTCTAACCCTGTTCCTTTCGTATGTCCTTGTTGTCATAAAAAGACTACGGGCTATCAACGAAAAGACGGCGCAATCCTTGTTGTTTGTCATCGCTGTAAAGCGAAGATATTCAGTAAACAGCATAACAAAGAAATCCTGATTAAAATCAAGATGGACTAACTTAATATTGTAGCGTGCATAAAGCAAATCCCGGTCGTTCTGGAATAACGAAAGTAGGTAAATCCGGCTTAAATACTTTATGTGTAAGTGTTCGTAACTTACCTATCAGGTAAAATACAAGGCTTAAAAGTGTCTTGGCGAACAGCGAATCTCATTTTTTAGAGGTTCCTGTTTGTCAAGGCACTTTTTTTATTCCCGAAAAATCGAAAAAAAGCAAAAAACTTTTTTAATTGTTGCAAAACCTGCAACAGTTGACTGCGAAAATAGAGCCATCGAAGGCAAAGGAGGTGAGAAATTTGAGAGCAACCGAGCGTCGCCAAGCGTTGTTGGAACTTTTATGTGAGCGCCGACACGAAACAATGGAAAATCTTGCATTTGAATTTGGCGTATCGAGATATACCATTATGCGCGACGTTCTTGAACTCTCGATTTCTTACCCGATATACACCGCTGCGGGCCGGCACGATAGCGGAGTTTTTGTCGAAGATGATTACTATCTTGGAAAGCAGTATCTGTCAGACGAACAGCAGGAGTTATTGGTAACGATGCTCGGAAATTGCGACGAAAACCAAAAGAAAACAATGCTCGCAATCATAAAGAAGTTCGGCAGAAAAAACAAAAAATAGGAGGTGTTAAAAATGCTTACCACGGTTCAGGTCCGAAACGACTTAAAAGAAATTCGTTACTACTACTCAATGAAAGAACTGTTCGACAGAAGTTCCAAAACTGTCAAGCCGCTTGCGATCGTTCAAAAAGTCGAACGATACAATACGGCAATGCAAAACGCTCCTGCAAGGCTCTATATCCTTTATGTGTCGTTGTATATTGACAACAATACGCAAGCGGTTCTTGCCGAAGAATGGCAACTCACCACCGACTATATGAAGGAACTCAACAACAAATTGATTTATTTCTTGCAGTCGGCGTTGAAATAACAAAATCACTGTGCTATCAGGTTACGGGCAAAGGAGTAAAAATATGTCAAAACACGCTGTTGTAAAACCCGTTTGCGATATTGATTTTCTTCAAAACGCAGACAACGTTTATCGCACCCCGGACTATATCGTCAAGCAGAAAATTTCTCTTTGCACAAACAATCGCGGAGACGTTCATTCTGTAAGCGACGATACCTATTATTTCAGAACTTCCGAGCGCGACATCGACTATGAGTTCGTGTTTCAATCAAGAAACAATCTTGACGGTAAACGTATCAAAACACGCACATATTTAAGGACTTATATTGATTAAGAAAATCACATAAATGTGCGTTTAATCAACCTATAACGACACTTTAACTGTCGTTTCGGTTACATTCAATCGTCCATTAAGAGAATTCGCGTTCTCTATGGAAATATAAAAGCAAGTCTATTTTCGGCAAAGAAAAACGACTGTTTTATGCGGGCTTTCGAAAGATAAAGGTGGCCACCTTCCAAAGTAAAAGTCGCACGAAACGGAATGTTTCAACAAAGAGAAAACGGCTTGCAAACCTACAACTTAATATCAAAATTTATCGCTTGGCTAACGGCAACACGGGCAACAAAAAATCAAAATTTTATGCTGAACTAACGGCTACACGGGTAAAGGAGTAAAACACATTATGGCAAACAAAAATAACAACGAACGCAGATGGAGCGTGCCTTCCAAACGAGCGAAGGGCTACGCATCTGAACGCAAAAACAAAGTTCACGAACACGGACCGAAAGTAGGTAAGGAACTGACCGATTACGAAGCAGGTCTTCGCTCCGGTTATCTTCAGGCACAGTCCGATCACGCCGGCTTGTTCAAATACAAGAAGGCACTCGGCGAAGGCAAATCCAAAGCCGAAGCAAAGAAAATCTCCCGCACTATCGGGAAGAAAAATTAAGGAGGTGAAAGGTAATGGCTAACAACATTATGGTTGAAAGAGAAACTTTTGAAAGTCACGGTAAGGAATACTACTCCTACTTCATTAAAGGTGTAGTTCGCGGCAAGGAAATCAAAATTCAGGTCGCACCGCCCAACAAGGACACCGACAAAAACGGCTACAACGTTCTTGACGTGGTTTTCGGTGACGCTATGGAAGCGGAACTCGTCGTCGTTCCTTACGAAATGAAAGACGATCACGGCAAGGTAGTGAAAGGCAATACTTACGCCGTTCGTTCTTACGACGAAGACGGGACTGTTTACGAATGCCCGATTAAGCCTGCGAGAACGTCGGACAAGAGTTTCATGAATATGCTTTTGAGATAAGCATTCCCCTTGTAGAGAACTACGGTTTGCTTAGGTAAGCCGTAGTTTTTTACACCCAAAAATCTAAATTTCGGAGGTAAAAAACATTATGTATCAAGAATTCAATCAACACAAAAAATCCGACGCGGTTAAGTGGATAATCGCCTTTACGCTCATTATCGTGCTTATGGCAGGCGTTGTCGCGGCACTTATTCTGTCGCTTGACAAACCCACGCCCATTAAACCGCAAGAGAACGGAACGCAACAGGAATCGCCAGACGAATCCAACGCGGCGGTAGTTCTCACTCTCGGACAACCTAGACTTATGAGCATGAAATCGCCTGCTCTCGCTGCGGACAATACACAGCAATACGTATCTCAAACGGTTACGGCAACCATTACGCCGTCTACCGTCGTGGATAAATACGTTACTTGGTCTGTCGCATGGGCAAACGACGCTCCGCTCAAAGACAAGAACATTTCGGACTATATCAAGGTGACGGACGATTCGCAAGGCAATCTTACGGCAACGGTCAACTGCTACAAGTCTTTCAAAGGCAGCAAGGCAATTCTTACCTGCACCACAAGACAAGGCGGTAAAACCGGAACTGTCAATATCGTTTACGAAGGCGTGCCGTCAAGTATGTCTATCACCGCTCCTACGGGCGTTACGAAATACAATCTCGGCAAAGATTCGGTAGATCTGCTCTATGCGGGCAAAACCTACTCGCTCAATCTCGCTATGGATAACGTTTTCCACGACGTAGGCAGCAACTTTAACGATTTCGACGTAACGGTCAAAGGCGTTGGAACGGTTCAATGGGCAGACTACGTTATCAATCCGCGCGGAACGGGTTTCAACATTGATTACAGCAATATTCCCACAATGTCGCTCGATTCAATGAAAGACAAATGCGTTACGGCAACGGTTGAAGGCGGCGTATTGAAAATTCAAGCCAAAGACTCGTATTTCAATTATTACGAAAAGTTCAACGTAAACGAAACCTACGGCGGGGCTAACGGAACATACACGAAGCATTACTACGCAAGCGTTAAAGACGCAGACGGTAACAATCCGTATTTCCTTGTCACGGTCAAGCACAAAACGCTCGGATTTTCCGCGCAGTATAAGTTCTTTATCGGCGAAGAAGTAAGTAAAGTCACGCCGAGCAAGACAACCATCACGTTTTAACAGGAGGTAAAAAATGTATAACGAAAAAAGCAATAAAATCAGATGGATAGCCGTGTTTACGGCAATCGTTCTTATCCTTGCGGGCGTAATCACTTCGCTTGCAATAGCAATTCAGAATAAGCCGGTCGAGGCAAAGACAAACGATACCGTTTCGGACATAATCGAACAGCCTGCCGAAATCCCGACGGATAACGAAAACCACGGTCTTGTTTCGCTCAGAATGAGTCCGAGTTATGCGATAGCGGCGGCAAACGGTCAGCAAACCGTGTCTAAAACAATCACCGCAACCGTTATGCCCGTGGACGCGCCCGACAAATCGGTTGACTGGTCTATCAAATGGTGCACGCCTATCGAGGGCAAGGACATAAGCGAATATCTTACGCTTACGCCCGAAAGCGACGGCTCGCTTACCGCAACTATAACCGCTCTTAAAGGTTTTGAAGGCGGCAGCGCATACGTCACCGCAACAACCAGAGTCGGCGGTTTCACGGCAACCTGTCTTATTATGTATGACGGCAAGCCCGAATCGCTCTCCTTTATCCATAACGGCAAGGAAATTACCAACACCGGCACGGTCAATCTTACGGCAGGCACGACGAACGAAATCACGCTCAACCTTAAAAACACTCTCGGAGCGGTCGGTTCTAAATACGGCGACTTTGAAATCGTAAAGGTTAAAGGTCAAGGCAGGTTTACGTTGACTAAACAGTATATCGTAAACGGCAGCGTAAGTTCGACGTCGGAAGTCGTATTCAACCTCGAAGAAGGCGTTTACAAGTATAAAGACGAAGTTCTCGGAAACGATTTAACCCTTACCATCAAGCCCGAAGATTTCTTCACGGCGTCCATAAGCGGTAACAAACTTACGATTAAGGCAATCAAGTCCGAATCGTCTTACAGCAACGGATACCCCCGAACCGGCTATCGTTTCACTTATAAGGGAACGTATACCGATCCGCGTTCCGGCGGCAAACCGGATAATTGTATCTGGTATGTTCTCGTAAGAGATAAAGTCAGCGGCGAAGAATCCCTTCTTCATATCGACATTCAGTCCACCGTTACGAGCATTTCGCTGTCGGACACCGTGTATTCGTTTTAACCCGAAAATAACAATCAAGGAGGCTATCAATGACAAAAACTAAAATAGGACAAATTGTTTCTTACATAGCCATACTGCTTGTTATCGTAGCCGTCATCGGCGTTTTCGCCTACTTCACAAACGGGTTCACAACCGACTTCAAAACTTTCTACGTTTCGGTAAACGGCAAAGACGTTATGACATCGGGAAACGGTTACGTCGTTACGCCGAGCGAGCCTTTGAAAGTGGACGTGAAATACACTTTTGCGTTCAACAAAAACGAAACGAAAGGTTATTCCGTAAAAATCGTTCCGAACAAGACGGACGAAGATTTCGACTTCTCCGTTGACGGCGAAACGCGTTTCTTCGGCGACGAAAAAGACCTTACAAACGGTTTTGTAATCGACAAGCGGGAACAATCTTTCACAGTCGTTCCCAAAGGCGGAACACCGCTCGAAATACTCAAAGCGGTTTATCCCGAAAGTGAAGTTACTTGCGAAAGCAAAGGTTACAACGATATGTTTACGGTTATTGTTACTTCGTATAACGGCGAATCAAGCGTAAAACTTAATTTCGCGCTCGAACGCAGGGTTACGGGTATCACGTTCGACAAGGAGGTGATCGAGTTTTGACGCAAGCGACAAAAACGAGATTAGTATCAATTTTTCTCGCTTTTGTCTTGGGAATATGTGCCGTCATTACCACGGCGGCACAAACGCCCCTTGTGGCAAGAGCGGAAAGCATAACTTATTCGGGAGTAATGGAAGATTTGAAAAAGGATACGTCGTTTAAGCCGGAAAACTATCCGACCAAAGCCGACGATTATTCATTGCAAATTATCCAACTTGCCGAAAGCGTAAATAAGGAACTTTTCGTTTACGTCTACCAGCCGAGCGGAAAAAACAAAAACTTCAAAGCGTCGTCTATCAATATTTCGACCACGATAAACGATTCGATTTCGTATCTGAATTACAAACTCGAATTGCTCAATTCAAACGGCGTGTTTTACAAATACAAAGTTTCGGGGCTTACGGTAAAGGACGATAAAGTAAGATACTACGCCATAAGTTCAATTTACCGTCCGTTCGATGAAAGCATAGATAAACAGGCAAGCGGCGGTAATACCGTTACCGAAGTAAATTATGCGGTCAATAAGCAGTATGCTTTCGGTTCAATAAACGGCAAACCGTATGTAAATTGCGTGGATATCGAAACAATCGTCGTTACGGATAAATTTGTGGGATTCGTAAGGTATAAAGACGGTTTCAAACTATACGTTGGAGCGTGCGACAGCCATTTCGTGGCGTTCAACACGGATAGGCCCATAGATAAACTTTTGGAAGCGGACGTGTATTATACAACGCAAAGTTACGATTGGTCTTCCGTTCCCTTTGTCGGGGTAAAAGAAACGTTCGGGGATAAAGCGGACAAATACGCCTATCTCAAATACACGGATAAAGTTGAACATACCGGCGGAGGATTATTCGCGGGAACGTATAAGTGGGATAGGATTCAGACGATCGACGACTTCATTAAGGGCGAAAACCGCGAGAATATCTACCACGGCGCAGTCCTTGACGTAAAAACTTCATCGAAACTGACGGACGAAGCCTTGACCGAACTCAAAGGCAAGAAATGGGTGCTACGTTTTGCAGAAACGAGTTACTCGTTGAGCGGCTATTCTACAACCGGTTCTACGTTTGAAAGTTATACGCTCGTGGGCGACGTTACTATACTTCGATTGAAGTTTGAAACAGACGGAATTACCTACAACTTGGGCGTTATAGACAACAAACAAACGGGCGGAAAAGAACCGTCGAACGAAACGGATATCGACATAAGTCTGAACAAGCGCGGAAAGATGATTTTGTATCTCTTGATGCTCATACTTTTAATCATACTTCTCGCCCCGATTTTGCCGTATGTTCTGCAAGCAATCGTATGGATAATTTCGCTGCCGTTCAAAGGTATTTCGGCGGCTGTAAAATCCACGAAACGACGGCGTGCCGAGAAGCGTGTCAGGAAAGAATTTGCCGACCGGTGGAACACAAGCGGAAAGTAAAATCTAACGAAAAGACGCCGGCGGATCGTATGGTTCGTCGGCGTTAATTTTATCTATAAAAAACAGGAGAATTTCAATATGAAAACACTAAAAAGAATCATAGCGGTTTTACTGCTATTCATAACCATTCTGGCGGTCAGTTATATCGTTTATACGGTAAGACAAATACCGCCCGAAAATACGATTTCGGAGGTGCTGTATGAGATTGCAAAAACGACTTAATATTGCGCTCACGGTAGCCCTTACGATAGCATTTATTTTGCTCGGAGCGTTCGTGTTCAGAGTTGCCTATTGTCGCACAATCGAGGCTTTAATCGACTTATACGGCAGTTTTAAGTATTATTTCTGCGTATTATTCGGTTTTCCCGTCGATGGTATTCCGTCCGTTGCGGAGCGTTCAAAGGTGCTGAATTGGGACGTGATTTTGCCTGCGGATTTTGAAACGTTCAAGGCAAATTGCATATCCTTTTTCAGACTGTTTACAAGCAAAGAAAACTTTCTTTCGTGGCTTAGCGAAACGGGGCAAAAGACAGGGAAAATATCCAAGATAATCATCATCGTTTTGCCGTGTATTTTAGCGTTGTGGATAGCACTTAAAACTCTCTATAAAAAGCACAACACAAAGCATAATATTGACACACTTCCGCTACGCGTTTACAAGACGGTTACAAAGTATACGACCGAGCCGTTGAAACGATTTATCCGGCAGTATGCGGCGTTTGTAAAAGAGCATAATTTTATATGGATTATCTGGCTGGTAATTTGGATTTTCAACCTGAATTTCGCAACGATAATCATAGAGTTTTTCGCTTACTATTTTTACTTCGCCGTATCCTTTGATTTCGGCTCGATTTACACGCAGATCGTCAAGCTGATCATCGACTTACAGGTCGTAGTAAAATATGTCCCCTTTTGGGTAATTCTCATTTTTATTTGGCTTTTATTCGAGCGGTGGAGAAGAAATCTCGCGCTTGCAAAACTACGCCGAATGGAGAATTCGAACCGTGGGTTTATAAACGATCTTCCTATTGTATCTATGACGTGCGGGAGTATGGGCAAAAAGAAGACCACTATCATTACGGATATGACCTTATCGCAGGAAATAATGTTCCGAAACGTTGCTTACGGAAAGTTGCAGGAAACGGATATGAAGTTCCCTAATTTTGGGTGGATAGCCTTTGAAATGGAACTTCGTAAATGTATGGAACACGGCATGGTGTATAATCTCGCGACGGTCAAAGAGTGGGTAAAACTCAAACGCAGTCGATACGAAAAACACCACGATGACAGTTTGCAACTTTACGGCTACGACAGTAAGCGATACGGACTTTACTACCGAGACGGACTGAAAACGAGTTACATTTTCGACGTGCTTTCGACCTATGCTCAACTGTATTTCATCTACGTAATTCAAAGCAGTCTGATTGTTGCGAATTATTCGATTCGTGAAGATAATCGACTTATAGATGGCGGAAACTTTCCTGTTTGGAATACGGATTTCTTCTCGAAGACTCCCCGACCGTCAAGGCATGCCCATATTCTCGACTTCGACATTTTAAGGCTCGGCAAGAAAGTTTTGGAGAATAACCCCAACGCCGGGAGTTTTGAATTTGGCGTAGTTACCATCACGGAAGTTGGGAAAGAGCGCGGTAACAATCTCGAGCTGAAAGAAGTGAAGAAAGGCACGGAAGAAACAAACCAAAAGAACGATTTATTTAATTCGTGGCTGAAAATGTGCAGACATTCGGCAACGGTGGATAATTATCCTTTTATAAAGGTATTTACAGACGAGCAACGACCTTCTTCGTGGGGCGCGGACGCAAGAGAACTTTGCGATATAGTGCATATCGTATCGTCGGGGAATACTCGTCTTGCCTTGCCGTTTTTCACCATTGAAGAAATGCTCAATGAGTGGCTTTTTAATTGGTTTATCAACCTATACGCCGACTTTCGCTTTAATCGTGGCGACAACACGCTGCTTATTTACTTGTTGAAAAAAGTGACTGCTTTTTTCTACAAACGCACCGTGATTGCTTACAACAACTACGGTTACAGCATATCGAATATCGAAAAAGAACGCGGAACGATGGACGGCAAAACGGAAAAGAAAAAGTATTACCTTATGCACAAGAAGATTTACAGTCAAAGGTTTTCTACCGACTGTTTCTCTGACTACTTCAACGATATAGCGAAAAACACAAAAATAGGACTGAACGACTATATGGAATATCAAACGGAAAAAGCAACCGTAACGGAATTGAAAATGCAGAACAGTTATTTTATTAACGCATTGTATAAGAATGCCGACACCGAATAGAGTTCTGCGACAACGTAATTGAAATGGCGTCGGCATCTCTTTTACAAAAAGGAGGTCAAAATGCCATACGGCGAAACCAAGGTTTACTTTGACGGATCGCATTACATAGCAATCCCTCACACTACCAGACCGACAAAACGGCGTCCAAAACCGTTAGAAGAAAAGATTGTCGTCGTAGATAAGGTTGAAGAAGTAAACGGCGACAAACCCCTTCCCGAGCCGTCTGAAACGGAAGTTGAGTCAACTCAACAGCCTGCGGAAGAAACAAGGGAAGAAAGGACGACAGAGCCGACTTCTTCTCAACCGACGACGCGTGAAATGACGAGAAAAGAACTCTTTGAAGAACTATACGAAAAGTCCAAGGAAATGCGAAAAGGCGAACGTAAAAGGTTTATCGTAAACGGTATGATCGAACACTTTCCCAACAAGGAAAGAACAGAGGAATACGTTACGAAAAACCTTGAGCGAAAACTGCGGAATCTGATATGCAGGCGTATACGATTATGGCGAAAAATCCACTTGCAAAAGTTCAACTATTTTTGCACTTTCACCTATGATAGCAAGAAGCATACCGAAGAATCTTTTCGCAAGTCTTTGAAAAGTTGTCTTAGTCATTTTTGCTCTCGCAAAGGCTGGAAATACATAGGCGTTTGGGAGCGTTCGCCGGAGAAGAAAAGACTGCACTTTCACGGTGTTTTTTATATACCGGAAGGCACTATTCCCGAAAACGTTCCCATTAACGATTACAACCTAAGAACGCAAAGACGGCAGATAACGTATCAAAATCCATACTTTAACTCCCGTTTCGGTCGTTCTGACTTTGAAGAAATAAACACAGAGTCGGATTTGTCCGAAATGATGAGATACATTATGAAGTATATGGAAAAGACAGGCGAAAGACTTGTCTACTCCAAAGGATTACCGCAGTTTTTTATCTCGGATATTATGGACGAAGATATTGCTGGACCTATCGGAATGGAAGATAAAAAGTTGTTGCTTTTCGATGACTTTACCTGTTGGGACGAAGGTTGCTATATGGGCAAAGTTTCGCCCGAAGTAATAGCACAAATGCGCAAAGTAAACTAATGAAAATAAACGTAATACAAGGCTTAAAAATAAATATCACGCACGACGGTTAAAGGCGAAGGACAGCAAGCGGTTTAGCGGCTGCCTCGCCTTCCGTTCGTGCCTTTATTTTCCGAGTATAGTTTAGTGAGTTTAGTTCGTGTGGCGTGTGCTTGTCTGGCGGAGCGAAGCGACGCCACTTGTTCAAGACAAGCACACGCCACACAGCCATTAGGGGGTTAAAGAATGGTTTTAGGTGGGGTTAAAAAGGTATGGAAAATTTATAAATTATGACACACTGTTGGCATATTTACTATGTTAAACTGTGTTGGAATATATGTGTGTCCCCTTTTAGGGACACTCTAGATGTTATTATGAATCTCGGAACGGATTTCGTAAAGAAATAGCGATCAAAAAAGCATATGGGTTATTGTTCGCCTTGACTTTCGTGTTAATTTGTGTTAAAATGAGTTAAACGAATTTAATTTGAGGTGTATCGATGACGTTTGCCGAGAAAGTCAAATATGTTAGAGGCGTTTTGCTCATTAGCCAAAAAGATCTAGCTAAAGAGTTGGGCGTTTCTAATGTAACAATCAATAGATGGGAAAACGGTGTTATTAACCCTTCATTTCTAACTGAGAAAAAGTTTGAAGCTTTTTGCAACGCTCGTGGAATTGAAATAAAGGAATAACATATGTGGTGTGCAAATTGCAACAAAACTTCATATTCGGATGTCTGTGAAGTCTGTGGTGGAAAAACACAGCAAGACACGCCAATAGAATTGTATTGGTGTGATAATTGTCGTGTTCCAATAATACGCGAGGTATCAGACACTTCCCCGATGATTTGTCCGTCTTGTGGAAAGACCATTCGTTACCTTGCGAAAGACTTAAGACCAGTTTTTCCTGAAGAACGATTGCTGCTTGAAGTTGTTAAGGGGACTCCTCTTGCTTTTATCAATTCATCGGTGTGGGCATCTGGTAGCCGTTATTACATAGATGGAAAAACAGCAAATCTCTCTATTGAAACACTTAAAAAGATAGATGTAGAAAAAGTTGTAGAAATATTATCTCAGTATAAAGATAAAAACGATTATTCATTTTTCAATGAAAATATCAAAACTTTTATCGACTGCAATCGAGAAAGATTGGATTCAATAAAAAACGAAGCTACTTCGTTTGTTGTTGAGCAAGTGAAGCGGTTTCCTAATCATAAATTGGTAATTTCTTTCTCAGGCGGAAAAGACTCAACCGTTGTAGCGGATATAGTAACAAGGGCGTTAAGTGATCCGAGCATAGTTCATATATTTGGAGATACGACATTAGAATTTCCGACCACATATGAATATATAAGCAGATTCCGCAAGAATAATCCGATGGCAATCGTAAAAACGGCTAAAAATAAAGAGCAAGACTTTTATTCCGTATGTGATGAGATTGGTCCTCCGGCGAGAATGATGCGTTGGTGTTGCACTATGTTCAAAACCGGACCGATTACTAAAGTTTTGAATTCTATGTTTAAGGATTCAAAAATACTTACCTTTTATGGTATTCGTAAGCATGAGTCCGCCAGCCGTAGCAAATATGATAGAGTCGCTAACGGGGCGAATGTAAAAATACAAAAACAAACCGTTGCTGCCCCTATTTTTTATTGGACCGATCTTGAAGTGTGGCTTTATATGCTCGCTGAAGATGTCGATTTTAACGATGCCTATCGTTTAGGATATGACCGTGTTGGTTGTTGGTGTTGTCCCAATAACACAATCCGTTCTCAGCTGTTAGCTAAAGTGTATATGCCTGACAGGGCAAAAAAGTGGCGTGAATATTTAATTGATTTCGCGAAACGTCTTGGTAAACCAGATCCCGAAGTGTATGTCGATGATGGCTTTTGGAAAGCAAGGCAAGGTGGAAACGGATTGGCTGCAGCAGAAGACGTAAAAATCAGATATACCAACTGTACAGCGGAAGATCATGCAAAAATTTACAAACTAAACAAACCCATAACGGATGATTTTTACTATCTTTTTGTTCCATTTGGCAAAGTAAGCAAAGAGTTAGGACGAAAGCTTTTACATGAGGTTATGGTTTTGGATATTCGCACCAATGTGCCAATTATGTCGATTCAACCGTTTACTCAGAATGGATATGATTATGCTGTAAAGATTCGCACTATGAATGTCGCAGATCACGATGCACTACAACGTATGGCATCGTATCAAGTGCGAAAATACAACGCTTGCAGACAGTGCCTGAAATGTGAATCCGTATGTCCTTATGGAGCAATTTCTATTTCTTTAGGGACTTACAAAATCGATGAAAATGTATGTAAACATTGTAAAAAATGCGTTACGCCAAAATATCTTGATGGCGGTTGCTTGATGGATAGGTTCTTAAAATCGAAAGAGGACTAATATGAAGATAAGAGCTCATGAAACTTTTAGCATAAGAAAAGGCTGGATTCATAAGGGTGTTAAGAACATCCTTGTTTATCCGCGTTTATTTACTGATAAAAACATAAATCCATGTGATATTCTCGGAATAGGAACAAACATGGTAAAATCGCTTAGATATTGGATGACCGCCGTCGGTATTATGGAGGAAGTATCTGAAGGCAATCAAAAAGTGCAAAAATTAACTCGTTTGGGTGAAATTATCGACGAGTATGATAAATATTACGAAGAAGACGGTACGAACTGGCTCCTTCACTATATGCTTGCAAAAAATGAAGAATTAGCAACAGCGTGGTATTGGTTCTTTAATATATTCAAGATCAATTCTTTCGATAAGCAGTTGTTTGTAAGAGAACTATCTGAATTTTTACATACAGAATACGATTATGATGGCTCGGAAAAAATGCTTGGAGATGAATTTGACTGCATAATCAAAACCTACTGTTCAAAAGGAAAAGATGTATCTCCAGAAGACATAAATGAATGCCCTTTAACGGACTTACGTTTAATCGAAGTGTCTGACAATAAAGACTATAAAAAGCATACGCCCGATAGAGATGCGATACATCCGCTCATAATCCTTGCAGTTATAAGTGAGCAAGCCTATATTTCTAAGAAAAAAGAAGTTTTAATAACTGACTTGCTCAATAAAGAATGTAACGTTGGAAGAATATTTAATCTTGATAGAGCGACTTGTTTCTATTATCTTGAGCAACTACAAAAAGGCGGCTATCTCGAAATAGTAAGAACCGCCGGACTCGACGTTATTCAGTTGAAACAACAATATGATTTTTACGATATTATTGTTTCTTATTATCAAGCGATAAATGGGGTAAACATAAATGAGTAATTTGGGAAAAATCATAACCCCTATAGAGGGCTTTCAATACTCTGTTAATATCGCCTACGATATTTACGATGATAAGAAGATTAGAAGTTATATTCCTTCTAACAGTTCATTGCAAATTATCGAGGATATTCTTGCGAGCACAGATAATAAATCTACCGACCGCGCGAGGATTCTTACAGGTTCTTACGGAAAAGGTAAATCTCATTTAATTCTCTACATACTTGCTCTTTTGGCGGGCCGAGAAAAGGCTTTGTTTTCTACTGCCATTGAAAAGGCAAAAATTGAAAACCCTGATCTGGCAAAGAATATTTGTGATTATTTAGATTCCGGGAAAAGACTTCTTCCTGTAATCGTTAATGCAAATAGCTTAGACATTAAGTCTACTTTGCTGCAAAGCCTCAATTCAGCATTGCAACAAGCGAACCTTGCCAATATTATGCCATCAACATTCTTTGATGCTGCAGTTTCTAAAATATTGGCGTGGAAAAATGACTTTCCGGAAACATATAAAGCTTTCGAAAAGAAAATAGGACAGAGCGGTGAATCTTTTGTATTAGCACTTAAAGATTATGACCAAAGTCGCTATGATTTATTTGTTAAGATATATCCATCTCTCACCTCCGGCAGCGAGTTTAATCCTCTTGCCGGTTCGGATGTAATAAGTGTCTATGAAAGTGTTATTGACGAACTGAAATCTCTCGGTTATAACGGTATTTTTGTCGTTTATGATGAATTCGGTAAATTCCTTGAAGGAAGTGTAGATAAATCTTCCGCAATGGATATTAAACTGATTCAAGACTTTGCCGAAAAATGTAATCGTAGCGGGTTAAAGCAATTACACATAATGCTTATTTCTCATAAAAGCATAGAGAATTACATTGGTAAACTGGATAAGAATAAAGTTGACGCTTGGAAAGCCGTATCAAACAGATTCAAGTCTATTTCGATTAACAACGATGAATCTGAAATTTATGATATGGTCGCAACGGTTCTTAACAGAGATAAAAAGCTCTTTGAGAAATACGTTGATCAGCATTTCGAACAATTTGATGCGCTGAAAAAGGTAATAGAAAGAGATCATTCTTTTACAGCATTAAATGACGAGAACGTAGAAGATTTTGCTCTCAGATGTTATCCTTTGCACCCCTATACTCTTTTGTTGCTACCTAAAATATCCGAACTAGTAGCACAAAACGAAAGAACAATTTTTACATTCCTTTCTTCTACGGAACGATATTCTGTGCCGTATTTTTTGCGTACAGATGATTCAAGTTTCCCGATAATCGAACCGGATTACATTTATGATTACTTTGAAAAATTGTTCAAGGGTGAGCCTTATGGTAGTAATGTAAAAAAGCAATGGCAAATTACCACTGCTGCTCTATCAAAGTTAAAAGAATACGACAATCCTTTAGCCGAAAAAATTGTTAAAACAATCGCATTGATCTATTGTGTAAACGATTTTGAAATCATTCCGCCAAGTTGGGATATTATTTGCGAAATCTATTCCGTAAATTATCGCTGGGGTGATATAGAGGCTGCAAAAGAAACGCTTAAAAAGGCACATCTTCTTATTGAATTACTCTATAAACCTTATGTGCGTATTACGGAAGGTAGCGGTCATGACGTTTTGGGACTTATCCAACAAGAAGCTTATAAAATAGAAAGCATTACGAAAGCAAAAGATGTTTTCAATGATGTATGCGAAATTAAATATCTATACCCGGTGCAATACAACGATGAAAACGAAGTTATTCGTTATTTTGACTTTCGTTTTATCGATTGCTCCGAATTGCAAAACATCCAAACGGAAGGCTTTGTTTTAGATACAAAAGCCGATGGCGTTGTCTTTGCTGTTTTAGTTAGAACACCCTCTGAATTGGAGAGTGCTATAACTCATATCTCAAGTAATCATAATAAAAGAGCTGTCTTTATATTGCCCAAAGACTGTTTCGATAGCGATAGTATTGCCATAAACTATCAAGCAATACTGAACTTAAAAAAGCAGTATGAAGGTAAAGAAATAGAACTTGTGGAAGAATTGAACTATATTTTGGAAGATAGGCAGAATGTATTAAACTCTTTTATTGATAACTCTTATGTGAGATTCGATAAAAATCTTTCCAACGTCTATTTCGATGGTGTTAAACAAGAAGTATACCGTAAGGCGCAGCTTTCTCAGTTGTTGTCAGGCATAATGTCGGCAATTTACTATCGCACTCCAAAAATCGTAAATGATTTAATAAACAAAAACCAAATAAGCGCCACAATCAAGAATGCAAGAAATAAGATATTGACGGCAATTCTTATGGGGAATTTTAAGAAAGACATGGGGCTTATTGGAAACGGGCCTGAGCTTAATATTCTCAGAAGCGCATTAGTGATTCCCGGCGTGTTTATCAATACTGATGATGAGCCGCATTTGGAAATCGAATGTGACGACAAAAAAATAAGACAGATTCTTGCTGAGATACGAACTCATATTCTTCAATCGTCGTTATCGCGTCATAATAATCTCGGTGAATTGTATGACGTTCTAACTCTACCCGACTACGGATACGGTCTTAAAATGGGTGTTATTCCCATTTATATAGCGGTCGTTGTTTCTCAATACAAAGACCATATTACTCTTTCCAAAAAAGGAAAAGAATTGCCTTTATCTGCAAGCGTTTTGTGCGACATAGAGTATCAGCCGAATGATTATTCGCTTATTCTTGAACAATGGGACGAACAAAAAGATATATATATCGCTAATCTGGAAGATATATTCTCTCAATTTGTTAATTCATCGGACAAGATTAACGGTTCGTTCGTATACATTGTTAAGGCAATGCGCAGATGGTATTTGCAACTAACAAAATATGAGGTAGTCACTAAAAAAGTCTGCAATGTAGATGGAACTATATCAGACATGAACACTAGTGTAATTAAGTTTAGAAACGCTTTAAGTAGTCCTGAACTTAACTCTCACGAGTTTCTGTTTGAACAGTTGTTTAAGATTTTTGGAAATAATGGTTATGAAAAGCTTATTTCTTCTTTACGCCGTGCATTCCAAGAAATAAACACAACGTATAGGAATATCCATCTTAAACTTGCCAAGGAAATAAAAAATCTCTTTGGAGCAAAAGCAAGAGACAGTTTATCTTCGGTTATCGCTAATTTTTACGATGACCTTAAGGAAACGACAAAAGAACACTTATTTAGTGGCAAAGCAAGCATGTTCTTGGACATTGCAAAGCATCCTAATAACGACGAATTTAAGTTGATTGAAACAATAGGCAGAGCCTTGTTCAACCTTCGTATGAGTGATTTTACTGACGAAATTATGTCTTGCTATATGGCTGAATTAGATAACGTCGTCAAAGAAATTAAGAAGTACGATGAGAAAATTGAAGATAACAGTGCTGCTCAAGGTTACAAGATTATGTATACAGACGAGAACGGATCGGAAGTTACAAAACAGTTTGATGCAACCGAATATACGGAAAAAGGTCAATTTTTGTATAATGATATCACGTCTACCCTTGAGGAATTTGGCGGCGCAATATCAAGTGATGAAAAAAGGCAAATTCTGTTTAGAATATTGAAAGAGTTGATATGATGATCGGATATTTTGATAATGCGGCAACTACATATATAAAGCCTGATGGCATGTATGAATACATGGCTGATTTTATGGTGTCTAACGGAGCGAATGTTGGTCGCGGTATGTATAATTCTGCAATAACAAGCAGTAAAATTGTGACAGATGCTCGCACAAATATATTATCGCTGGTAAATGCACCCGAAAATAAAACAGTCGTGTTTACGCCATCAGCTACAATCGCTTTGAATACAATTATTTTTGGCGTCGATTTGTCCGATGGAGATATTGTATATATCTCTCATTTTGAGCACAATGCCGTATTAAGACCGTTGTATGCATTGCAAAAGCATATCAAGATAGAAATTAAATATATTCCGATGAAGAAAACGGATAGATATTCGTTTGATTTGGAGCAATTAAAAGCAAATTTAGAGACAGACAAGCCTAAACTTGTTATCGCCTCACAAGTAAGTAATGTTTTAGGGATTGTGGCTCCTGTTGTAGAAATAGGAAAGCTTGCAAAACTTAATAACTCGATTATGGTGGTAGACGCAGCGCAAGCATGTGGCGTCTTAGATTGTGACCTTCATTTTGTAGATTTTTACGTTTTTGCAGGACATAAAACACTGCTTGGACCGACTGGCATCGGCGGATTTATCTGCAATAAGAATACAAAATTAAAGCCATTCATATTTGGTGGTACCGGAATTGATTCTGCGAATCGCGACATGCCGGATACTCTCCCTGAACGTTTTGAGGCTGGAACCTTGAATTTATTGTCTATCGTGGGGTTGAATTATTCAGTTAAATGGTTGATAAGAAACCACGACTTTGCAGCAAAAAAAGAAAATGAAAATTATGAACGATTATCTTCGCTCTTAAATACATTTTCATTTCTTGAAATTGAAACGCCTATTGATAAATCAAAAAGTATTATCTCGTGCAAAGCAAACGGATTTACTTCTGATGAATTCGGTCGGATTCTCGCAGAACGTGGAATAGCGGTAAGAACAGGATTGCATTGTGCACCAAAGACACACGAGTATATCGGCTCTTTTCCGGAAGGACTCGTTCGTTTTAGCATATCATGCCTAACAAAAGATAGTGATTTTGACAAACTTAATGAAGTATTGTCATTATTAAATGAAGAACTAACTTGATGAGGAGGATATATGTCACTTAGCGATTTACATATTGCCAAAGAATACCGCAACTTAAAATGCGATGTAATAAACGACTTTTACATTCCTATTTTAAGTAACGCGGTTATGTATAAACGAGCTGTCGGTTTCTTTAATTCAGCCGCATTGTATGAAATGGCAATAGGATTAAAGCACCTTGTTGAAAGACAAGGAAAAATGGAACTTATTGTATCTCCAAGATTAACAGAAGAAGATATTCAGTCAATCAGTTTGGGATATAAAACACGCGAAGAAGTAATAGAAAAGGCGCTACTTCGCGATTTTGAAGAGCCAAAAAACAAAACAGAGTTTCGCAAGCTTAATTTGCTTGCAAATCTTATAGCCGAAGGCGTTTTAGATATCAAAGTCGCCTTCAAGATCAATGCTAATTCAGCAGGCATATTTCATGAAAAAATAGGCATTGTTATTGACTCTGAAGGAAACAAAGTCGCATTTACCGGCTCAATGAACGAAACATACTCCGGTTTATTGCAGAATTATGAGTCTATAGATGTGTTTTGCAGTTGGCGCGATGAAGATTATGATAGAGTCAACATAAAAGAGAATGCCTTTGACAATTTGTGGGACAATTTGGATACTGCGATGGAAGTAATTCCTTTCCCTAAAGTTGCAGTAGAAAGATTGAACTCATATAAGGTAGAGAAAACAGATATTATACTTGATACTACGCCAACCGAAGAAGTTGAGGAAAAAGACGAATTCTTTTATATTCCATCTTCGATTCATTTGCATAAATATCAAGATGATGCTATTGAAACTTGGCTTAGCAAAGGCGGAAGAGGAATTTTTGATATGGCAACCGGCACAGGAAAAACTTATACCGCATTGGGTGCTTTGTCAAAACTATCTGCTAAACTACAAAATCACTTAGCTGTTCTTATTATCTGCCCCTACCAACATTTGGTTGAACAGTGGGTTGATGATATAAAAGTTTTCGGAGTAAAACCTTTAATATGTTACTCAAGATATAATTGGAAAAAACAATTAAAGGATACTATTGAAGATTATAAAATGGGAATAATCAATAACTTTTGTGTTATTACGACAAATTCCACATTTGTAACGCCCTCAATGCAAAACGAAATTGCTAAGATGGATGGTGATTTTTGTTTAGTTGTCGATGAAGCTCATAATTTTGGAGCGAAAAAACAATTAGCTTGTATGAGTGAAAAGTTCAACTATAGATTGGCTTTGTCCGCTACAATAAATAGGCATCATGACGAATATGGAACGCAACGTTTGTTTGATTATTTTGGTGATAAATGCATTGAATACACTCTTAAACAAGCCATAAATGAGAACAAATTGACTCCATACTATTATTATCCTGTCTTAGTTCCTTTTACAGAAGATGAGTTGCACGAATATTGCGAAATAACAGATAAAGTCGCAAACATATTAAAGAAAGTGCCACATGGAGATGATTTGCCTCAATCTGCCGAGCGATTGTTAATTAAGAGAGCGCGCATTATTGCGGGCGCACAAGAAAAGGTAAATGCTCTAAAGGAAGTAATACAAAAATATAAAGATAAAAAGCATTTATTAGTCTATTGCGGAGCAACCAAAGTAGAAAGTGAGTATTTATCTAATGACGATATTGATTCAACAGAACAACGACAAATTGATGAGGTAACATCGCTATTAGGAAACACGTTACAAATGAAAGTTACGCAATTTACTTCTGCGGAAGATAGCAAACAAAGAGAACTTATCAAGGACGAGTTCTCAAAAGGTGAAATCCAAGCGTTAGTAGCTATAAAATGTTTAGATGAAGGTATGAATATTCCGGGGATAGAAACAGCTTTTATTCTTGCAAGCAGCACTAACCCCAAAGAATATATTCAAAGACGTGGACGAGTTTTAAGAAAGGCACAGGGTAAAACTTATGCAACGATATATGACTTTGTAACTCTTCCGCGTCCCTTGGATGAATATTCGTATCCAAGTTCGGTGCAAGCAGAACTTTCATTAGTAAAACGTGAGGTTGAAAGAATGCGAGATTTTCAAGAATTATCGGAGAACCCTTCAGATGTAACTGAGGTAATACGTCTGTTGACAGAAAAATACAATTTATACTTGATAGGAGATGAATATGAGCGAGTTGAATGAGAAAAAAGAACTTGATCCGACCTTGTTGAGGAAACTTGAGTTCAGAATTTTTAGTCTTGAACATGAGAACCACAAAACGCGAAAAATGACGGACAATGAAATGATTCAACGTATTAGGAAACTCATTGATGAGTTCGTTAGGACGGAGGGTGAACAATGATTATAAAATCAATTACGATGCAAAATTTTCGTCAGTATAAAAATGAAAATACTATCGAATTTTCGACAGATCCCGATAAAAATGTTACTATCGTATTGGGTGTAAATACGAGCGGAAAAACAACTATCGTTCAGGCTTTTAATTGGTGCTTATATGAAACGACCACTTTTAAGTCGCGCGATATGTTATTAAATTCCGAAGTGGCTGCATCCCTTCCCGAAAACGGATATGCCATGGTTCGAGTGCAAATAGTTCTTGAACATGAAAACAAGGAATACACTATTGTCCGCTCTCAACGCTTCACAAAAGTATCGCAAAGTAACAAAGTTAGAGGTGACAGAACGTCGTTATCCGTTTCTTTCAAAGAACCTAATGGAAATAGTTTTCCCATTATGGCGTATGAATGTCAAAATACAATCAATAAAATTCTACCGGCGGGATTATCTGACTATTTCTTTTTTGACGGAGAACGGATTCAAGATATTAACAATAAAAAAGATGTGGTATCTGCAGTTCGTGGTCTTATGGGATTGGATGTCGCAAAAGTTGCCGTTGATCACTTAGATCCAAATAAGTCTTCTTCTGTCATAAGGAAATTGCAGTCTGAATTACGTGGTAGTAGCGACGACGAAACCAAAAAATATCAGCAAAATTTAGATCGCTCTATTAACAGACTTGAAGAGTGCAAAAACAGATTAGTTCAAATTGATTCTGAAATTGCATTTGCAAAAAGTGAACGCGAAAGGTTGTCCGAAGTCTTGCGTGGAACCGCAGAAGTAAGAAATCTTCAGAATAGACGCGACGAATTAAGCAGAAATAAATTGGGTGCGGAAGCCGGAATAAAAGAGTCGCAAGACCGTTTTATGACCGATTTTAATCGCGACTATTTTACCTTCTTTATTCAACCTTTGTTGGGAAGAGCTCAAAAGGTTTTAGCAGAATCGAACAAGCAGATAGAAGGTATTCCAGAAATGAATGCTAAGGCTATTGATTATATTATAAAACGTGGAAAATGTATCTGCGGATGTGATTTAACCAAAAACCAAGGTGCTATTGAGAATATTGAATATGAAAAAAGCCTTCTACCACCTCAGCATATTGGAACTATGGTTCGTTCTTTTAAGGGCTATTGTAATATGCTTGTTTCACAAGGGAAAAGCGCATCACTTAGAAAAACTATTCTATTAGACTATACAAGCATTCGTCGTTTCCAAAGAAGTGTTGGGCAGATTGCCGATGAGTTAAAATCAATAAGCGAAAAAATCAAAGAACTTGGTTCTGTAAATGTATCTCAAATTGAAAACGATAATATAGCTAATGAACGTAATCTCGAAAATAAACTTAGACAACGTGGAAATACTGAGACAGAAATTGACTCGTTACAAAAATCGATTGATGACTTAAACAAGTTGATAAATGGTCTTGCTGCTCAATGTGAACGCAATGCGTTATTAAGAAGAGAAATTGAATATGCTACGGCTGTATATGAGTGGTTTAGAGAATCTTATGATAGACAAGAAATTGAAGTTAAACAAGACCTTCTCGAAAGTGTAAATAAGATTTTCAAGAAAATGTATCACGGTTCAAGACAAATAACGATTGACGATAGTTATCATATTCAACTAATAACAAATGTGGGTGATGAAAAAATAACTACTGATGAGTCAAAAGGATTAGAGGCAGTCAAAAACTTCTCTTTCATTACTGGTCTTGTAGAATTAGCGCGTAATAGAGCTCGCTTAGTTGAAAAGTCGCCTTTTTCTAACGAGCCTGATATTCATACAACAGAACCATACCCCATTGTTATGGATGCACCGTTTTCGAATGTCGATGAAATACATATAAATAACATTTCGAGTATACTTCCCGAAATAGCGGAGCAAGTCATACTTATAGTAATGAATAAAGACTGGACATATGCGGAGAAAACTATGGGTGATAAAGTCGGTGCAAGTTATTATATTGAAAAAGTCAATAACTCCGATACTTATTCGGCAATAAGGAGGGCGTAACAATGTTTGATGGCGAAATCAAAATTACGGGGAAACACGCATCATATGTTAAGTTTCTTGCGGCTAAAACAACTCAATTAAATAAAGGTGTTCCTTGTGTTGGAGCGTTCAAACGCTATATCGATGTGTATATAGCAGGTGCAACAATTGGTTTAGTCAAAAAGTTGAAATCTCCGATTGACAATTCAGTATCTGAAACAGCGACATTATTTGCGGATGCCGTTATCGGCGAGCAGGAAAAACTGAAAATATTATATAGGATAATGCAACTCATCGATGATCCGTCATTATCCTGTGACGATAGACTAGACTTAGCTTTTCGTTATGATGCTGATGATGCTCGCGTAAAGAAAGGAATGGAATTGTTTAACAGTTATGCTCGTGGTGGCATTCAATGGTTATACGATGAAATAACTCAAAATGCTATAACTAGTGATGACTACTATGAGAACATATCGAATTTGGTTAAGAACTTTAGCCAAGATTACGAAGAAGCATTTCCTAAAGAAGAAGATTAAAACCTTTACTTTTATTTTCTTGACAAGTCCAACACCATGGATTTCTTGTTTGTGAAGCAGATGAAATGGCGGATGGAGTTTATACCACGTCAATAATGAAACTCCTAAAGAATGACCTTGTAATTAACGATACTAAAAGCCGAGAGTGTTTGCTCCCGGCTTTTAATTTGTTTAAGGTGATAGTTATTATATATTTTGGGGATATTTTTTAGTTAATACAGCTCGTAATTGCCTGAATATAGGTTCGTATAAGGCTTGTTGTGCTTTGCCGCATATAATAAAGCGTTGTATGCTCCGCCGTAGTGAGTGTTGACGTAAGCGAAAACATAATCAGCCTGCTTAACCATCCATTCGTTACGCTTTGATATTGCAAATTTCAGCGGCGTTTGCTCTAATTCGGGATAAAGTATTTCGTCGTATTCTTTTTCGATATAATCTTTTCGCTCGTCGAGCCATTTGTTCAAATACGGGGTAACGAATATCATTCTGGCGTTGGGATGACATATTTTATACTGTTTCGCACAATTTTTAGCGAGAGCATCAAAATTGCCATATCCGCCAAGATAAAAATCAACGTCGTCCCCTTTTGTGATTTTTTCTATCTGTTCTAATAGTCTTTTCTCGTCAATGTCGCTGTATATGGTCGAAGAATGACCGAAAAACGTAATTACCACGATAACCCCTCCGAAAACTATGGAAGTATACTTACTTAATTATAGCACAATCCCCGACTAAAAGCAATGTTAGGGAAGTATCCATTCTTATTTTATTTACGGAATTGGATATAATATTTATGAAAGTATTCTTCCGTATGTATTCTTTCGGAGGTGGTAAAAGTGACAGTCAATGACGCTGTGGCAAAAAGAGTAGTAAATCTGCTCGTTGAAAAGAATATGACACAGTATCGTCTGGAACAAAACTCCGGCATACAACACGGTCATATGCAGTGGATAATGAGCGGAAAAAGTAAAACGGTTACATTATCAACCGTAATGATGCTTGCAAATGGTTTTGGAATGACCGTTCTCGAGTTTCTTGATGACGATATGTTCCTGTATGAAAATCTTGAAGTAGAACAATAAAATCGAGTTGGTTAGTATCACTACCCAACTGCACAAAAAAGCCGAGAGTGTTTGCTCCCGGCTTTTCGTTTGCTTTTAGGTATTTTTAGTTGTTTGGGATATAGATTTTATCGCCGACTTTTACGGCTTTATAGGTCGTGCCGCCTATTGTCTTTTCGAGATATTCAGGCTTACCGTCCGCATGAGCGCGTAAGATAAACTTATCGGGTTCTTCTTCGGTCAATTTGTCGATGTTCACGTCGATAAACTGTTCATCGCTCGATACTTAGAGTATTTTCATCCCGCGTTTGATTAAATCGGCGGAAAACTGCCAAATCTTTTCAAACATTCCGTATGTGTCCATAATGATGGAAAAGTCGTGGTTTGGTTCGTATGCGGTAATTCTAAAGTAATTTGTCATAATTGTTTCTCCTTTGCGGTTATGCCGCTATTTGTTTAAGTTTTCTATTTGCGTAAGGCAGCCATTTCTTATTAACAAACTCCATTACGTTGTCATTAGGTTTGCTGTCGTGGTCGCCGTAACATTGAAGCACCTTTTTATCTTTCAAAGAGTATTCAACCGTTACAAGCGGTTTTTCGGGTTCGTCTTTCATTCGGATAAAGAAAATAAGCGATTCTTCGCGAGCAAACTTTTGGTCGTAACCCATACGTCCGACACAGTGATGAAGCAATTCGCCTTCGCGTATCAAGTCGGACGGTTTTTGTGCGATAATCGCTATATAGACGGACTTTTTATCATATTCGAGCCCTAAATACTTGCTTGCTACGGCAGCGAATTTGTCGTAAAACTCTTTGCGTTCCTGCTCGTCTTTCAATGCTTGTGCGGAGCGATATTCGTCAATTCGTATATCGTGCCAACGTTTGAAATCGTGGGGATAGCGGTTCTTTTCCTCGGTCATATCTAAGCCGAGATACTGGCAAGCATTGAGATAATCTCTATAGGAATAAAAGTTCGTATTTTGCTGTTCGATATAGTCCAAAAACTTACCGACTTCGTTTTTTACAAGTTCCTTTACGTTACTAATCTGTTCTGCGTGGTCAAACTGTATTTTTCGTGTCGCAAAGTTGTCGATTTCTCGTATCGGTTTGCCGGTCTTGTAAGCCTTGATTATTGAGGCTACGTAGTAAGAAGATAACGCTATATCATTTCTATTTGTTGCAAGCCATTTACAAAACTTTTTGTCTTTACCGCAAAGCCGTAAAATCTGCGTTGACATTGCGATATTATGCAAACCGAGTTTAGTCAGATATTCGATTTGCGGAAACTTCTCGTAAAGTCGCAAATATTTGAATACATGTATGCCAGTGTATCTCTCAACGGCGCTGTATTTGTATTCGGGAAAGTGTTGTAAGATATAATCACGGTTGACTATCGGTGCATAGGGGTCAAACGAATCGTCAGACGACCAACCCCATTCTTTGCTTTCATACCAATCGGGATATTTTGAAAGCCCTTGATCGTGCCAACCGACAGTATATCCTGCAATGTATGTAAACTTTATGTCTTTGCCAAAGCATCTATCTGAATGAACACCGTGAACGACAACAGGCTTACAATACCATTGTTTTTTATACTCTCGAACGGCAACCGTAACTTTGACAAGTTCGCCGTCGTTTTTCGTAAAGTAAGCATAAAAGCGAGTTCTGCCTAACGGCGCGGATTTTAATTGGTCGTCGTAAAGTTTTATCTTTTTCTGTATGTATTTCGGAATAGGTTTTATCTTTTCGATTTTCATTTTATCTCACCTCAACTTTGTTCCCAAACAGGGCGAATATCTCATTCGGAATAGATTGTTTTGTTACTGTTTCGGGTTCGTCAATGCCTTGCGGTTCGTATATATCACCGTCAAATTCTCGCATTTCTTCTTCGGACAATATTTCGCCCGTATCTTGGTCTATAAGCCGATTATCGATATGTAATAGGCTTGGAATAAACTGTGTATCGCGTTCGTTTTCGATAATGTAAAGGTCGTGCTTTTTGACGATTTTAGCGAAATATCTTTCGGCGGCGTGGTAAGGGAAACCAATCATCGGAACACGGTCTTTCAAGCCTACGTCACGGCTTGTAATCGTAAGGCTTAACTCATTGCCGAGAGTTACCGCATTGTCGCCGAAAACCTCGTAAAAATCGCCCAAACGATACGCTACGATTGCGATCTTGTGTTCTGCTTGATACGACATATATTTTTGATACATATCATTACCTTTGTTTTCTTCAACGACAGGCTTTGTCGGCGTTTTTACGGACGTTGTTTCTTCTTTGGTATCGCCCGTCATTTCTGCGCTTTCGGCACTTAAACAGTCGTTTGTGGGTGCTTTAACATCGTTTTCGTCGAATTTGTCAAACAATGAGAATTGCAGGCTTTGTTGTTTCGGCGGTTGCGGTTTTACTGTTACAGGCTTTGTTGTAACGACCTTTTTCGGCATAGGTTTATATTCTTCACCGTCTATCGTATAGAGAGTGCCTTCAATGGAATCTTCCTCAAAGTAATGAATAGCCCAGCCGTATACAGTCGGATCATCTATAATCATTACTTTGGCATTTTTTCTTGCAAGTTTTCTCGCCTCTTCATAAGCGTAATCTGTGAAGCCTGCAAGAGTTTTTTTGTTGATAAGCGGCTTTCCGTCTTTCTCAAACGGAGTTCCGTTATTTATTTTGTCTGCAAGAGTTTCGCTTGCATTTTCTTGTAAATAAGCAAGTATTCTTTCTTCTTGCTCATCTTGGGCTATAAGATTCAGTTTTATCATTTTGTTTAACTCCTTGTTAGAATAGAAGAAAGGTCGTCTTAAAACGGACAACTTTTCCAAAGCGTTTTGTATTCGATATATGTTTTGATTGGGATTACAACCCATACGACGTTTGTTATTGGCTTTCTCGTCTTTCTGTCCGGCGGAGAATGTGTTTCATACCAACGAATTTCCCAGAAAGCCAAATCATAGGAATTGGTTACAAGGTAAATTTTGAGCTTTCGTTTGCCGTGTTGTTTGTAGCAAACTTTATAACCGTATTTGTTTTCAGTCATAAGCCGTAAACCCTTTTTGCCAGTCTTGGCAAAGCTGAAAAGAAGTTGCAGTTCATAATTGTTGAGTGCAACTTCCTATCGTGAGCAAAATAGTTTCTACCGGCGTATTCGTAGCCTTGCCTTGTAAGACGTTTTAATTCGTAACGGTCGCTACCATCGTGGTGGTATCCTTCGATAATAAGATGTCCGTTACGGTCAATCACTTTAATATTATCGAGGTGCTGTATCATAGATTGAAAATCTTGGTAGCAAGTAATGAATTTACCACCCTCAACGTTGCCGTTCCATCTTCCACAAGTGCCTGTCATAAGGTAATAGCGGGTTTTGAAACTGTTTTCGAGAGCGTCTTTCAAATCTCTCCACGTTTCTTGGTTTTGGAAGTTAATTTCTTTGTAGACTGTTTCGTCGGGAATATTTTCTTTGCAAGCCCAACCGTTTTCGTCTGCGTAGACTTCAAAGAGAAAATCTCTTGTTTCGTCGAACTTTTTGTAATTTTCCGTATCATCGTAAAGCACGATTTCTTTTGTCTTTTTCATTTGAGTTCTCCTTAGAAAAGTTTTGAGATAACTATCTTCTTATACTGCAAGCCGTTATCCCGTCTGAATTTGCTTACAGCCTGTTTTAACGTATAAAACATATAAGATTGCAAAACGTGAGTTTCTTCGTCGTAGTAGTCAAATACGAGCGTTCTGAAGTGGTTGTAATGGTAGAATATATATCTCATTCTTCAACTCTCCTGTAAACGTCATCTACATAAAACTGACATACAAACCAATTAAAAAGGGCGTGACATTTCACACCCTTATAATCGACTATGTAATCATTGTTTCCGACTTCTTCCAAGACGGTTATTTCCGCCATTTCGCCGTTAAGCGAGTGAATGTGTGCCATTGCTTTATAACTCATTTGAGTCTACCTCCAAAATACGTAATTCAAGAAATTCGTGCAGATACCAGTCAAGTTTGCAGGATAGATTCCACCAAAGTTCGTGTTCTTCGCCGTCGGTAAAGGTTTCGTTGCAATCCAATTCATAGTTGTGTTGCAATTTGTCGTTTTCAAAAGCGTTTCCAGCCCAACTCATATCGGTGTTTTTTTCGTTTTCGATAATCTCATTAAAGCGTTCAACGGCTTTTTCATAAGTAGAAAAGGCTTGTGTGTCTACACCGTCGCAATCATCTGTGCAATATTGAAATAAAACAAGATAAATTTTCATATTTTCACCTCACGCAACTCTTTTAATTCCACCGCCGAACGAGCGAATACCGATTGTGCCGAATTCAGAGCAAAAGTCATCAGATTTGTTCCAAACGTATGCGTAGGCGTAAAACATATTGCCTTGCGGATAAAGCATTTCATCCCATTCTTCTTCATGATCGGGTATGTAAAGAAAGTCGTAACATTCGCCGAATTCCAAGTATTCGTGGGTAACGGCATATACAAGCACGTTGTATTTTTCTTCAAATTCTTTGATTTTAGCCATAAGTTCCGGTTCTTGATATGCCCAAAATCCGCCAAAGTTTTCATAGAAACAAACGCTGTTTTTATCTTTGAAACCTTTGATATAGGGTTTGTAAATGTCCAATTTGTTCATAAGTTCGATTGCTTTTTGTTTTTTGTTTTCGATTGTAATATTCATAGTTTTTAACTCCTTATTGTATTTCGATTAAGCCGTCGCTGTATTCTTCTATGCCGTCATACTTGAAACTTTCGCCGTATCGTTCGTAGTCGATATAATCTTCAAGTTCAGACGGAATATTGTACCCGCAGCAGTCAAGCATTTCACGTCCGTAATCTTCCCACGAATAACCGCTCCAAAGGTTTATTTCATCGTCCCAGCGATCTCCACGAGCATTGACTTTTTCTTCAAAATCGTCATAACTGCGGACTTCGAGAAAAGCACAAAAGACTTTATACTTGTAATCGTCGTCAAGAACGCCCGATTCTTTTAACGTGTTGAATAACGTTTCGGGGTTGACGTA
Organism: Bacteroidales bacterium; assembly: GCA_016293845.1. Classification (GTDB taxonomy): domain Bacteria; phylum Bacteroidota; class Bacteroidia; order Bacteroidales; family UBA3824; genus UBA3824. The sequence goes on from JAEDDH010000027.1 coordinate 34,684, forward strand.
ATCCCAATTCACAGAACGGTCTGCAATACCTTCGATATCCTGTATGAACAGTTCTTCGTCAATGCCGTCAAGTTCAAAGCCTTCTTTTTTGAGTTCTTCAACGATTTCGTCCCAGTCGGAATAATCCGAAAGGTCAAGCCATTTCGAGCCTAACGCTCTTTCGTTGCATTCGTTATACGAACCCCAAGATCCGATAACAATACTAATATTTCCTTTCATTTCACATCACCTCAAAATCTTCGATATAAATTCTGTCGTAGTTGCAGCCGTATTCAAAATACTCACCGTTTTCGTCTTCGTATAAGTCGTAAGTTAAAACGCTTATTTTGCCGCGATTCGTTACGGCAATCTGAACTTCGTTATCGGTTGCAAAGACAATGTTAAAAGTGATATAAGTTTCACCGTCAAAGTGTTGATATTCAGCCATTTTCTCTCTCCTTATACCATTTTATACCATACCGAGTATTCAACTTCGATATCTCTGCCTTCGCATTCGTAATACATAGTTACGTAACCTTTGAACTCGTTTTCTTTTCCAAGTATCGGGTGGCAATGCTGTTCAACTTCATCGAAAGCTCTCGTATAAGGCTTGCCTGTTTTTGAAACGCACTTACATAGCAACGTTCCTTCTTCGTTAAGAAATCCGAGACCGGAAATCTTGTCGTCAGAGTTGCCTCTGACTTTCTTGATTGAGTAAACAACTTTTTTCATTTTCTTGGAATACCTCCATATTTTATTTTGCCTTTCGGCAGGGGCAAAGTAGCACAGGTCGAAACTCATTTGATTTGTAAATAATGTTGCAATGGGCAATAGCAACTACAAACTCGTTTTGAGAGAAAAATAGTGTCGTAAAAAGAAAAGAGCCAAACTCTTTCGAGTCTGACTCAATCAGTAAACATAAAAGTTTTAAGTGCTATTTTTCGCGGTAGTTGCTATTGCCGCTGACCTGTGCTACAAAAGCAACAACGAAAGGCAATAAAACATGAAGTCTTTACTTTTTGCCTTGTATAAGTCAAGCACCCGTCAAAGAGCCATTTGGCTTTTTCGTTGAAAGTTAAAGGCAAAACAATCTGTTCGTTTGCGTAAAATAGAACCACTAAATATTGAATTTTCATTATGTGGCTTGCACAAGTGGGTAGCGAACGGCTTGATGAAATAGCCGATCCTGAAAAGGCGATACTTCGCGGGGCAGATTTTTATCGAGCGAAAGGCTATACGGAAGGTTGGATCAATCAGCGACTTCAAACGATAGAAATGCGCAAAAAACTTACCGATGAATGGAAAGAACGCGGCGGCAAATTTGCAGGCGATACCCGTAAATGGTTTGAAGAAGAAATCGGCGGGAAAACAATATCTCCGCTCAATGCAAGCGACAGGCCCGCGCTTGATGTGAAAGATGGTAAAATAGACAAATAAATATATGTGTCGGTTGTCGACAAAAGGAGTCAATGATATGACTCCTTTTTGTATTGTATGGTGTTTAATAAGACGAAAAGAGTAATTTATGGTACAGAAAACAGAAAAAAACCGGTTATATCAGAAACATAAAAATCAAAATAGACTATTTTAGACGGAAACGTGTTGACTTTCTGTTTTTAATGTGGTATAATACCGTCAAACGGATAGGAAGGTGCAAAGAATGACAACGAAATTATTTGAAAGACTTGTTACGAAATTTTCTATCAAGGTTACAGATTTAATTAAATATCTCGATATTTCAAAAGCGACGATCTACAATTATCGAAATCTTGAAAACTTTTCGGATATTCCTAAAGATAAGCAATATAAAATATTTTATCTTTTCGGGAAGGAAAGCGAAGATGAATTGGAACTTGTTCTCGACGAGTCCGATCCCGATATTCTCGCACAATACGTCAACAGAATTTCGAGTATTCTGAAAGACAGTATCCAAGATAAAAAGCAGTCGCTTTCTTCTGTAGAAAATCTGACAAACGAACTTGAACGATTACAAAGCGAAAATGATGCGTTAAAACAGCAATTGACTGCGGGGCAAGCATTAAACGGACTCGATCCGTTTACGAAAAGCGTTATACTCGATAAAGTCGGCGGTATTACAAACGGTATGTCGCCTGCAGAAATAAAGGAATTTTTGGATTATATAGATATATTCGATAAGTATCGTAAATTTACGAAGGGGGAGTAAAATGGCTTACTTATATCTGAATTTCTTGGATAATTTGGATAAAGGTTTAGGTGATAAGGCTTGGGGGAGAAACGACTTTTTCACACAATCGTTAAACGAGCAATACGAAACGCTGAAAAGAAAACTCGGTGGTTATGCGTTCGACACTCTTCAAGAATTTGTTAGATATATGTTCCCGCCTACGCCTAAATATTACAACGTATCTTTGCCTTCGTTTGACAGAGTGATGGACGAAAATAAGCGTGGAAATAAGATTTTGCGTAATATCGTAATTCGCCCCGAAGTGGACGGATACTCTCGCTACGTTCTGCCTGAAACATACGATTTTATGGTAATCGGTGACGTAACTTTCGGTAATGTTACGGAAATATCCGTAAAAGGGATAGATTTAATAGACAAGCGAACGGTAAAATACGGTGAAAAGCGAGTTTTTTGTTCGTCACTTTGCGCTTTTGTAAAGAAGGAAATATACAACAGAAATACCGGAAATATGTTTTCGGTTCCTGATTACGGTAACAGCGAATTGTACGATTCTGTTCTTACAAACGACTTTGTAAATGAAATAGCCACCAAACTATTTCCCGTTCCGAATCCTGCCGAAGCGATTGGCATTTTTAATCAATGGTTGCGGTATATCGATTTTCGCAGATACTATTTAGGAAAACAATCCGAGCGTTGCGAAGAAATTACGGACGTTCACGTATGCGACGCATATATGATAACGAAAGAGTCCTATCGCAGAAATGAAGAGGCTTTTTCGGGACTTCTTTTGGACGGAATTAAAGATTTCGGCAAAAGCGAGCAGATAATATTATCGAAAGAAGTGGCGGGCGCCGACGGTTTTCCGCTGATTTGCGTTGCGATAGAAAAGAACAGAAAGGAAATATTATCCGAAACGGTTGGTAGAAACGGGAAAGGAAAACCGAAGTTTGAGGTTAACCTGAACCGATATACTCGGGACGCTATGGGGTTGTCGCCGTATCCGCCGAAATCGGACGATAAAGGTAATATCAGAAGTATCAAATCGTATCTTCTCGGTGAACGATATTTATTCGCGTACATAGATATAGAACCTGATTTATCTGCTCTCGACAAGAATTACGAAAAAGAATTGACTGCAAGATACGGAGAAATCGACAGCAAGTATAACGGTATAATTCTTGCCGAGGTGAATCGTTATATGGCAGGCGTTTCTGCTAAAACGCAAGAAAAATACGACGCACAACTTATTGAATACAAAACAGAGCTTTACGATAGACTTGATTCCGACGTTATAAATAATTCCGATAAAGATGTATACAAGGCATACCAAAGCGAGATTACTCAACTTATCACGCCGATTGAAACCGAAAGGAAGAAACGACTCGGCTCAATTCGTTCCAAAATAGACCAAATTAGACGCTCAAAATTGTCTACCGCCGAAAAAGACAAACAGATCGATGCTTTATACGGTGATGAATCGGCATTGAACGATGAATACGATAAGCGTATAGAAATGGCGAAGGCACAGGTATCTTTGCGTGACCATTATATTCGCCGCAATATGGCACTTGTCGAGAAAAAGCAAAAGAGTTTGGCAATACGCTGTCAGGAAGAACTCGATAAGCTTAAAAAAGAAAAGAAGAGTCAATTAGAATTTCAATATGCAGAGAGTATTGATTCCGAGAAAATCGAAATAAAGAATGTCCTACTTCAAAAATTAAACGAAGATAAGGCTGAAAAAATCGAGAATGAAACGATACGCCGTTATCAGATTTACTTCCGTCCGCAGGATATCACGGACAAAGTAAAAGAAATCGAAAAGCAAATCGAGGAAATTGCGCCGAGGTATCTTACTTATGATAATCGTGCGGAAAAAGCAAAAATAGACAGGCAAGAAAAGGCGTTGACTTCTATTTTGGGCGGATACGTTAAAAATCCGTTCTTACCGACGTATCTTTTTTCGCCCGAAACGCTTGCGCAGTCTTCCGTAGAAGAAATCAAAGATCCCGAGTGGTGTCTTGAAAGTTTGAACGACAGACAAAAACTTGCCGTAAAACGCGCGCTTCAAAGCGAAAGTATATTCTTGTTGCAAGGTCCTCCGGGAACGGGAAAAACACAGGTTATAGCTGAAATTACGGCGCAACTGACGAAACGCGGTAAGAAAGTTTTAATATCTTCCGAAACACATAAGGCAATCGATAACGTATTTGACAGATTGCCTAAAATCCCCGAAATACGTCCGCTTCGTCTTATTCCGTCGCAAAACGGTAAAGAAACGAATTACAGTCCCGAAAGGCTTGTAGACAATTTCTATCTCAATATTTGCGGAAACCTTGAAAAGCAAGTAGCAAGATACGACAATTACAAAGAAACAAGAGAAGAATTCGATTCGACGATGAAATCTCTTCGCCTCGATTACGATCGCCTTTTGAAATTGCAACGGGAGAATGCAGATACGGAAAGAAAGCGGAACAATTTGCTTTTAGAAATAAACCGTTTAACCGGAGCAAACGAAGTTTTAAGAGAAAAACTTCTTGCCGCAAAAGAAGATACCGAAATGTATACGAGAACGCTTAAATACGTTGAATCGTATCGTTTTTCGGGCGATGGCGCAGATCGCAACGTCTTGGATAAATACGCCGAACAAGTAGAACGCCTGTTAACGCGTTTTGCTTGTTTTGAAGAGGTAACGCTCGATAAGGTTGCCGAGCTTGTTAATGTCGATATTCAGACAATAAACAAAGAATTAGAGCGTTTTTTGAGCGAAGACGCGATTGTGGAATTAAAAAATCACCAGCGTGCTTTACGAAACGTTTTGAGCAGTTTGCGCGATCCTGATACGGACGAAGCACCGAATGAAGGAGATCTCAATTACGAAGAGTATAAAAAGAATCAAAGCGAGTTGATTGCCGTAGGTAAAAAGATTAAAGAATACGAAAATAATTCGGAGTTCGATATTGCCGAAAGCGTGATTTACTCTCTCGTCCCCGGCATTACGGGCGAAAAAGAAATTTTGAAGCAATTGCCTTCCGAACTTGCGCAATTCAAGGTAAAAATTGCCGATATTGTAAACAAGCAGAGACAAATAATTGAATCCACGCTTAACGGCAGTATAAACAATGAAAACGCTATATCTGATGAAATAAACGAGTTGAAAATCCGGATAAGCGAGAAAAAACGTTTATATGAAGAAATCGGAGAAAACCCCGATATCGAAGAATACGGCGAATTAAATTCTGTGCTAAAACAAAAGATTACGAGATTTTTCCGCGATTTCGGAATTGTCAGAGAATACGATTCGGACAATCTTGAAACAGCGTTCGACATCATCGGCGATGAGTGGAATAAACTCGAAACCGAGTATAATGCCTCGTCTACCGAAAACAAAATAAAAATTCCGATGTATAAGGATATCGTAAAATACTTGTCGCAGGAAGATATTTTAGAGGAAGACAGAGCCGCTTATACGAGAGAACTTTACAATTCGGCAAACGTATTCGGCATCACCTGCACAAGCCGCGACAGATTTACTCCGTCGCAACTTGCCGAACTCGGTAAATACGGAATCGAATCGGTAGATATCAGAACGCAAGGCATAGACGTTGTAATCGTAGACGAAGTGTCAAAGTCGTCTTTTCTCGATTTGCTGATACCTATTTTATACGGCAAGACGGTTATTCTCGTCGGCGACCATCGTCAACTTCCGCCTATGTACGATTTGCGGCATATGATGGGAGATGATTTCGACGGACTCGACGAGGATAAAATTACAAAGGAAATCAACGACGGATATACAAAGTTATATGAAGAATGTTTCTTCAAAACGTTGTATGAGAAAGTTCCGAGCGAGTTCAGAGTGATGCTTAATAAACAATATCGTTGTCACAGCCACATTATGGAAGTGTTCAATCATTTCTACGGCGGTAACGGTAAAGGGCTTGTTGTAGGTAAAAAACAACAAGACGACGAAAAAGAGCATAATCTTACCGTAAAAATCAACGGGAATACCGTTATCGATCCCAAACGGCACATATATTTTGTGGATTGCGACCAAAAAGAATCGAGCGCATTCGAAGGCAGTACGTCCAAAATCAACGAGCAGGAAGCGCAGGTTGCGATAACGCTATTAAAAGAACTCGATAAAGCGGCGAAAGGACTTGTTTCCGAGCATAAAATTATCGTTGATCCGTCAAGGAAAATCGACGAAAGACCGAGCGCGGGTATCATCTGTACATACGGCGATCAGGCGGGACTAATAAAAAAGAAACGTAAAGGCTATCAATTTACAGGCTTTTCGGGTAAACCGGACGAAAAACTCGTTATTAGTACGGTTGACGATTTCCAAGGCGATGAAAGAGATATCATTATTGTATCAATGGTAAGAAATCCGAGTGGCACCAGGTATGATGCGGAATTTATTAAAAAATTCGAGCGTATCAACGTTGCATTGTCAAGAGCGAGAAAACTTTTGATTATCGTCGGCTCGAAAAAGTTTTTGTCGGAAGCGGGCATAATCGACCTTCCCGATCTCGAAGGCGACCACAGCCGCGATAAAATCAACTTCCCTGTATACAGAGAAATTATCGACACGATAAGTTTTCGCGGAAGAATACTTACGGCGAAAGACATTTTAGGAGAGTAAAATGGAAGAGAAAAGTTTGTTAAAATTCACTACGGCTATTCCGTTTCCGCTACTTGTCTATAAAGTAAACGTGCGATATAACGAGGTAAGGAAGGCGTCGGGCGTTGCATATATTCTACTCGACGTAATCGAAAAAACTGCGGGTTCGGAAGACAAAATATGCGACGTGCTGCTTAAATTCGGGATTCCGAATGATTTGCACTATATTTTCGGGAAAGAAATTTCAAATCTTATCGGTACCGAAATACTGTCTTATGACTACGATCCGTCGCATTTTATGAATCCGAAATACTTTTCGGAAATCAGAGTAAAAGACGTTTCGCTTACTGCGAAAGGCAGAAAAATGTTCCGTGAAGGCGCGATTCCCACAGGCGAAGAAAAAGTAAAAACGAAAGATATTTTTTATAGCCCCGTAACGCGGAAATTCGACGTGAGTTATTCGCTCCCTTATACCTCTCTCGACTCGTCCGTTCTTTACGAAGATATTGAAAGATTTTTAGGACAAACGATAGACATAAGCGGACTTAAAGATTATATCGAAGCGAATCCGACAAAAGTCGGTTTGAAAGCCGAAGAACGCGTTGTCGAAGTTGAAATACCCGAGGTCGGAGAAGAAAAACAAGTCAGAAAAGAGGACGGAACTCAAGTTATAATAAACAAAAGCGGCGTTGTATTTTCGTTCGATACGTCGGACGAAACCGCTTATTTCAACAAGTGGTATTCTTCTGCGTGTATGACAAAATGTTTGCTTGCCAAAGAAAAATATAAGTTTGTGGACGCGCTTAAAAATACGGTAGATGTGCCGACGGTTTTACTTTCCGAACTTACCGATATCGTGGGAGCATATATCCCGAACGACGTATCTAAACAGGCGAAAAGACCTTGTAAAATCTTTATCGACGGCGGCAGACTTGCAACTGACAGGACGGATAACGCTTTAAGAATGGATAAAGATTTTTCAATCAAAATACTTGGCAAAATAGGCGGGAATGCCGAGTTTGCTTTGCTTGATACTCCCGTGCTTCACTACTATTCCGCAGTAAACGTAAAAATGCCTTGCAGCCAGCTTGGCGATACGTTTGAAATGCAGTTGCTCACCGAAAGTGTTTTAGACGAAGCACGCTATAAAGAAACGGTAGAAGAAATCTTTGAGTATTATGTACAAAAGAATTTTGACGACGACATTGCAAAAGTTGTTTTGTTTACGGTTGTCGCATTGAAAGACTCTTCATATTTCGATAAAACCATCAAGGTGTTGTTTGAAAATGCGAAAATCGTTGACGATAAAATAGGAATTATACTAAAACTGAATAACGCCTTTACCAAGAATGCCGAGTGGAAAAACTATTTTGTATCGACGGCAAAAGAATTGTTTGAAGAAAGTGCAAGCGAGATAAAAATCGATAATGCGATTTATAAATCGTCGGTGTTGAATCCGCTCAGAAAAGCACTTGGAATGAACGACTTCGACTACGTTTCCGCCTTTGCGAAAGAAATGAAAAAAACGGAAGACGATGATATTGTTTACGAAGCGCTTTTAAGCGCAGGCTTTACCGTTGATGCCGTTTTAAGCGTTGTGAACGTTGTGGCGGATTTTACCGAGAAAGCAGTAAACAACGAAGAAATTTACTCGGATTCCGATCTCGGCAACGTTTTTAACAACATCAAGCGGAATTTGTGGAAACTGAACGATATGCTCGGGATAGAGAGCCTTTCGGAGTATACGCTTAAAGACGATTATAACGAAGACGAATTTTTCAATGCTTACGCCACGCTTAATTCGGAATTAAAATCGATGGCAAAATACGAGAAATACGCGCCTAAATCCTATGCTGCAATCAGAAAATTTATAGAGATTTACGAGCCGATTCACGATTTGTTGTCTATTGAGCGTAGCGCGTCTTCTCATCCCGAAAAAATTACGAAAAAATACGTTGACGAGCAGATTGCACGCGGAAAATATAAAGATGCAATTTGCGATTTATTCGTAAAACTTCAATACGATTTAAGAGATATGCTTAACGCCGAACCTATGATGTCTGCACACGATTTACTCGTTTTGGCAAAGGATAACGGTATTATCGACGGCAAACAAGAATCAGCATTACATAAACTTCGTATGTGCAGAAACGGATTGCAACATCCGGAAAAGTCGCAAACACGTTTCGATAAAGAAACGATTGAAAATTGGCGCGATATAGTATTTGCCATAAAGGAGGAACAAAAATGAGCCATCAGGTACAAATAGACTATGAGGCGATAGCGATAAGATGCGAAAGCATTTGCGAAGTTGCCGAAAGGCAGATTGCTGAACTCGACGAAGAAATTGCGAAATTAGAGCGACAATCTTTATCTTTGTCAAGTGAAAGAGCCAAGTCTTTCGCAGAATCAATTAACAGAGAAAGAAACGAATTTCATCGGCGTATTGAAGAATTGTTGACAAAAGCAAAAGAAGTCGCGAAAAAAGGCGTTGTAAGCGGAGACAGCGACAGATTAAGACTGAATTCTGACGATAACGTGGATAAAGCGGCGCAAGAGTTGCAAAATCAAGTAAACGAGTTAGCTGCTAAGAGATTAGTCGAAATGCGTGCGCTTTATCAAGGTTTACTTGAAAGCAGCATCGAAGAAAATCAAAAAAGATTGAGAGAAAAAGCAAATGGAGTCGTTACAATCCCTGCCGAGATCCAAAAAATTCTCGATTCCATTCAGGACGAAACGGAAAGGCAGTTTACGTACCTTGCATATTTGAAAAACGATACGCTTTCGGGCGATGATTTAATTACAGCGGGCAGAGAACTCAAAAACGAAACTTATGAATCGCGTATCGAAAAAGAGCGTGAAAGAATTCGCCACGAACTCGAAGCCGCGAGAGTTGAAAAGACCACCATCGATAAAGTAGTAACGGAGGACAAATCGCTTTTCGAAATAAGATCGGCGGCAACGGAAGAAATCGTAGGCGAAAAAATCCGTCAGAAGTCGCTGAAAATCATAATGTCGGCGATAACCGCCCGCGGATTTATCGTGGATAAAAAAAATATAAAAATCAAACGCGACACTAATGAAGTGATTATGGTCGGGCTGAAAGCAAGCGGCGAAAAAGCGGAATTTCGCGTGTTTTTGGATGGTAAATTTATTTACGACTTCCGAGGATACGAAGGACAGGCGTGCCAAAAGGATATACAGCCTTTTTTGAACGATTTGGAAGAAGTTTACGGTTTACACGTTACCAAAACGCATGAAATTTGGAGCAATCCCGATAAAATATCGTCTATGAAGTACCAAACGGTAAAAACGAACACAAATAAGAGGTGAAAATAATGGCATTACAAACAACGTTTAACAGGTTAAAACGCGAAGTCGGTATCAAAAGATGCGTTATACTCGACGGCAACGTCGGCGACGTGTATCTTAACGACAAAAAGCAAATCGTCGATCTGAAACAATACCTTACGGACATGCTCAAAGGAATGGAATACGACGACGTTTTGTATTGGGATCGTATCGACGGCATAGACGGAGACGTTTCAAGGCTTTCCGTAATCGATGAAGTCGAGGTTGAAGGCGATGCTTATTCTTTTGACGATGACGAAGAAAATCAACCGCAAGCGGAAGGAAAAACGGGAAGCGGTCAGTTCAAAGAACCCGCCGAGATTTTCAATATCGTATTCAAAAACTTGAAGAAGCCGGGCAGAAAAACTGCTTTCGTGCTGAATTGGGCAGATTATCTCTTTTCAAGCGGCGGACAATTACCGCCCGACGAGAGAGAACTTATCACAATGCTCGGGAAAGCGATAAAAGATAAAAAAACGGAATATTTGTCTGCCGAAGTAAACGAAAGCACGGTTATTCTCATTACGAGCAAACTCGCGATGTTTCCGATTTCTTTTTATCAGGGTAACCCAGAAGTCGCCTGTCTTACTCTTTCAAAACCCGACAGAGAAGAACGCGCTAAAATGATGGAAAAAATCGAGAGCGGATTCGACGTAAAATTGAAACCGGGCGAAACACTTCTGACATCGGACAAGTTTAACGAATACGTCGATATGCTCGATGATTTTACCAACCGTGAAATCGTTCAGATGGCGCGTCTTTCGAGAAAAGAAGGCAAAATGCCGTTCGAGCAATTATATTTGCTGTTTAAGTACGGCGAAAAAGATAATCCTTGGGAAAAACTCGATTATAAGTCGGTTAAAAACATCAAAAAGATTTTAAGCGAACGCGTAGTCGGTCAGGAAGAGGCTATTGAAAAGATTGAAAAAGTCGTTGTTAAGGCTTATATGGGGCTTACGGGAATACATAAATCGTCTTCTCGTTCCGCTCCGAAAGGCGTGCTGTTCTTTGTCGGACCTACCGGCGTAGGTAAAACCGAACTTTCAAAGGCTCTTGCAAAATTTCTTTTCGGCGACGAACAGGCTTGTATCCGCTTCGACATGTCGGAATATGCACAGGAAAACAGCGACCAGAAACTTATCGGTGCGCCTCCGGGATACGTTGGTTATGAAGAAGGCGGGCAACTTACTAACGCTGTAAAAGAAAAACCGTTTAGTATAATTTTGTTTGACGAAATCGAAAAAGCGGCAAAACCGAATCCGAGAATTTTGGATATTTTCCTGCAAATTCTTGAAGACGGCAGACTTACCGACAGCAAAGGCGAAACGGTTTATTTCAGCGAAAGCGTAATAATCTTTACATCTAATCTCGGAGCGTCCGAAGTGTCGTCTAACGGTTCTAACGAAGAAGTGGCGGAAGAGTTTATAAAAATCGTTAAAAACTATTTCGATAACGAAATCAAGCGTCCCGAAATTCTTGGTCGTATCGGTTACAGCAATATCGTTCCGTTCAACTTTATCAAAGGCAGAGAATTCAGCGTAAAAATCGCAAAATCGAAACTTCGTCCTGTTCAAAAGGCAATATCGGAAAAGTATCGTATTGACCTAGAGTTTGAGGATGAACTTAAATTTATAGATTACGTTCTCGGCGGAGCGGACAGCAGTAAAGGCGGTCGTGATATTCTTAATGCCATCAACGATAAATTGCTTGACGATCTTGCTATGTTTATGTTTGAAAACAAAGAAGAATTGCCGTCGATGAAAGGCTCGAAAATCGTAGTAAAAACAACGAAAAACGGACTTGAATTTGATTTTGACAATGATTAAGTTTAATGTCGCGAGTATCAACCGTTGTACGGAAACGGAAGGTCCGCATAAAAGATTATGTATATGGTTTCAGGGTTGCGATATTCATTGTAACGAATGTTGCAACCCCGATTACCAACCGTTTGTTATTCGGCATATTATGTCGCTCGACGAGATTATTTCGGTAATTAAAAAGTCGATTGACGACTTTGGTATCGAAGGTGTAACGTATACCGGCGGAGAACCTTCTTGCCAGCAGAATCTTACGATTTTAACCAACGAGATAAAAAAACTCGGGATTGGAGTTATATCGTTCACAGGTAGAAAGTACGAAGAAGTTTCGGACGTGCTTGCAGGCGTAGATTTGGTGATTGACGGCAAATACAATGCGAAAAGAAAAGAAACAAAACGGAGGTTGCTTGGCTCTGAGAATCAACGTATTTTATGCTTGACGGACCGATATAAAAACGATATTTCTTGGTTCGATACGGATAAAAACGGTAAATCCGTAGAAGTAAATTTTTCGGACAAAATTGTATTCAATGGAGATAAAATCTGATGGATAAAGTCGTTGTATATCAAAAAATGCGCGAACTTGAAGTTAAAATACATTATCATTTTAACGACATCGCGTGGCTTTCAAAGGCGATGAGGTCGGAAAAAATTGAAGTTTCCGGAGAAGGAAAGAATCATAGCGAATACACTAACGACGGGCTTGCAACAATCGGCGATACTGTACTGAAATCCGTTATTGCAGATTATCTATATCGGAAAGGCATAACTACAAAAGGCGAGATTACGCAGATAAAAAGTAAACTTGAAAACAATGAAGTTATGCATAATATTATGCTGAAATGTGGTTTGATCGGATACGCATACAACGCAAAACACTTCCAATCGGATACTGCTGTCCCAGATCACGAAAAAGTAGTAAACAAAGGGCACGATCCGTATATTGAAGCGATTGTCGGCGCAGTGCTTTATGATTCAAATTACGACACAACAAAGCGTTGGATATTAAAATGGCTTTTGCCGCTTTTGTTGCAGTTTTCAAATGTAGTTATATGAGTACAAGTATAAAAATAGACGGACAAATTTTAATGATTTATCCGTCTAAATTTTTATATTAAATGCTATTTGTCGCAAGTGCATACTTCCTTTGCAGGTTCATTATTCTGCGCCAGATTGTCGTGCGATTGACGTTCAGTATTTTTTCTATTTGAAGCATTGTAAATCCTGCCATAAGGATAGATAATGTTTCGTACTCTACGGCGGTCAATTTCATTTTGGATATAAGCCTGTCAAAAGCGGTATAATCGTTCTTTTGCTCGTCATCGAGTATCGTTTCGGGTTCGGTCGCAATCTGCTCGTTAAGGCTAATTGTATTGAGCATAGGGGCAACGTAGTTTTTAGCCAAGTATCTGTCGGCAACGCTGAGTCTGACTCAATCAGTAAACATAAAAGTTTTAAGTGCTATTTTTCACGGTAGTTGCTATTGCTGCTGACCTGTGCTACAAAAGCAACAACGAAAGGCAATGAAATATGGAACATTGATATATCTACAATTTCTTCCTAATATCGACAAGTAATTTAACGTGTAATTTTGCTTGATAAATCTAATTTCATTTGGTATCATAGCAACCGAAAATAAGGTGTCGTTTGGCATTAGATTTTTTGAAAACGGCTATAAAAATTGGTATTGTTTTTGGTATTATTTTAGTTTGAAAATTATTTTGAAATCTAAAATTTGCCGAAAAAACGAAAGAAAATAGCCGATTTGGACGAAAAATATTGCTCAAAACGCCCCAAAATGTGCGATAATTGCCTATTTTAATAGGGTTTTGAAAATTTTTCAAAACTCCTAAGGGCTAGTTGTGGGTTCGATTCCCGCAGGGAGTGCCAAAAAATCCTGAATGCGAAAGCATTCAGGGTTTTTACTTTTTCGCTATTACTTTTTCACTATTACTTTTTTACTATTACCTTTTCACTATTACTTTTTTACTATTAC
>JAEDDH010000043.1 GCA_016293845.1 Bacteroidales bacterium
TTAAGAATTGCTACTATAAATGGTTGGGTAGAAAATGTACATCAAATAATCTAATTGATGCACATTTTTAATCATTATAGCAAAATTTCTCGCAAAAATCAAGGTTCACAAACTACATCTGCCGTATTTTTTGGGTTATACTTCGTCTTAAACATTCTTTTGCTCTTTTATATGTTCATGGATTAGATTATTTGATGCACTAAAACTATCGTTGAGGTGCATCAATTTTATGTCTACCAACATTTCCAAAGAAAAACGTGAAAGCCTTGTTCAAAAAATAAACGCAATAAAAACTTATATATCATCTGCTGTGCAGGACGAAAACACGGCGCAGTTACTCACATATATTTCCGATATTGAAAAAGATATTAAAGGCAAAAAATACGGTCTTGTCTTTGAGGAACACCGCGAAGGCATTGACGAAGTGCTTGCGAATAATTTACCCGTTCTCACGGAAGATACCGACTTGTTTATAGACAATGGCGGACAAATGAATTTCCTTATCGAGGGCGACAATTTGGCAAGCCTTAAACTCTTAGAAAAAACACATAAAGGCAGAATTGACCTTATTTACATAGATCCGCCGTACAATACCGGACACAATGATTTTGTATATGATGATAACTTTATTTCAACTAATGATTCATTTATACATAGCAAATGGCTATCGTTTATCAAATCAAGATTGTTTATCGCAAAGCAACTTCTTTCCGAAAAAGGCATAATATTTATCAGTATAAACGACATTGAACAAGCACAATTAAAATTGTTATGCGATGAAATTTTTGGTATAGAAAATTTTATAACTACTATGCCTAAAAAAGGGAGCGGCGGAAGGCAAGATAGTAAAGTATTCGCTGTCGTTCATGAATATGTTGTATGTTATGTAAAATCAATTAGTAAGTATATTGCTGGACGAGAATTAAAAGAAATAGGAAACTACCCACTATTCGATGAAATAAAACAAAGGCATTATAAACTGCAATTGTTACGAAAATGGGGAGATAACAGTCGAAGAGAGAATCGCCCAAACTTATACTATCCCATATATTATACCCCTAACGACAGTACGTTTAGCATAGAACGTGAATCTAATGACAGCATTGAAATTTATCCTATGCTATCTGCAACTGAGGCTGGGTGTTGGCGATGGGGAAAAAGCACAATGCAGGCAAATATGTCGTTAGGTTTAGTTGAGTGTAAAATAAAAGAGAATGAATATATACCCTATGAACGGACATATGAACCAATTGAAACACAAACAAAACCATATAGTACATGGCTTGATAATATTGATAATAATTCGGGTAGTGTTTTATTAAAACAAATATTAGGCAATTCATCATTTGATTATCCAAAACCGTTAGACCTTATTGAGAAATTATTGAAAATGGGGTCGCCTGTAAAGGATTATCTGGTTCTCGACTTTTTTGCAGGTAGCGGAACAACAGGTCACGCCGTGATGAAATTGAACGCGGAAGATGGCGGTAGCCGTAAGTTTATCCTTTGCACCAACAACGAAAACAATATTTGCCGCGAAGTAACGTATGAACGCATTAAACGCGTTATTGCAAAGGAAGATTACAAAGCAAGCCTTAAATACTTCAAAGTGGAGTATTTGCCCATTTCGGATAAGTTATATTACGAGTATGCGGACGAACTGCTTTTGCATATCCGCGAACTCGTGGAGCTTGAAAACGGTATCAATTTCAACGGCAATGCAGAAATTGCAATCGTTCTGACGGAAAAAGAACTCGACGATTTTACTCAAAACATTCCCGAAACGTGCAAGGCGATTTACGTCGGACACGACGTGTTGCCGACCGAGGAACAAGAAAAGATATTTGCAAAAAGAAAAATCAAAGTCAACGTTATACCGGAATACTACTACCGCGATTTGGAGGGCTAAAAGATGAATTTAATGAATTTTCAGTTGAAAGCAATAAAGAGTTTGCTTGAATGTATGGAAGACGATTCCGTCCGTGAAATCGTTTTGAAAAGCCCTACCGGTAGCGGAAAAACCATAATGCTCACGCATTTTATGGACGAATATACCAAAGAACACGCAAAAACCGTGTTTGTTTGGCTTACTCCCGGCAAGGGCGATCTTGAAACTCAAAGCAAGGATAAAATGGACAAGTATATCCACAACGCACAAACGAAGTTGCTTGCCGACGTTATGACCTGTGGTTTTGAAGAAAACGACGCATGTTTTATCAACTGGGAAAAACTTACGAAAAAAGGCAATAACGCATTAAAGGACAGCGAACGCACTAACTTTTTGGAATGGATAGAAAAGGCATTGAATACAGGATTGTCATTCAAAATTATTATCGACGAAAGCCATCAGAATTTTACAGATAAAGCCGACGCTATCGTGCAACTTTTCAAAACGGATAAAATTATCCGCTGCTCTGCTACTCCTATTGTGGACAAAAAGGCAAAACTTATAGAAATTGCCGAAGAAGACGTTATTGCGGAAGGGTTGATAAAAAAGTTGCTCGTCATAAATGAAAACTTTCCGCAAACAATCGAAACCGATAATCAGACTTGGTTTTTATTAGAGCGTGCATTAAATAAGCAACGTGAGATAAAATCGATATTTTTGAATAAAGGTATTGACGTAAATCCGCTTATAGTCGTTCAACTTCCAAATAATAGCGACGCATTGTGCGACAGCGTTGAAGAATACTTTTCTGCACAAGGCATCAATATCGAAAACGATACTCTTGCGATATGGCTTTCGGGCAGACACGAAAATATTGAAAATATATCCGATAATGACGGAAAACAAATTGCCGTCGTTATAAAACAAGCAGTTGCTACGGGCTGGGATTGCCCTCGTGCGCAAATACTCGTTAAACTGCGCGAAAATATGGACGAAACGTTTGAAATTCAGACGATAGGACGTATTCGCCGTATGCCCGAAGCAAAACATTATGACAACGACGTTTTGGATTGTTGCTATCTTTACACGTTCGACCAAAAGTTTACCGCAGGGGTAAAAGCGGCGCTTAGTAAAGGCGCACTTGACGGCAAAGATATTTTTCTGAAAAACGAATACAAGTCGTTTACGCTTACGAAAGAACAACGCACGATGATTACGGATTTAAGAGATCCGCGCAAGGCGTTAATCTCTATCGCAAGTTACTTCAAAGATACATTCGAACTTACGGGCAACAAAAAGGAAAATAAAACAAGGCTTGAAACGGCGGGTTTTGCTTTCTCCGACTCTATAAATACATATACCCAATCCGGTAGCGTTGCTACTCTTTCCGATTTGGGCGAAAGCGACAATCTTAATACCATTACAGTAAAAGAAACGGTAAATACTCATAAACTCGGGCGCGTAAATCAACATTGTGTCGGACTTATTGCTCGTGAGATAGGAATAGAGCCTGCCATGACTCATACAATATTGCGTCGATTGTTTTGTGATAAAAGTGATTACTATAACAAATTTTTAGCACTTTCAACGAGAGAATTGTATGCGTTTATCATAAACAACGTCGATTTGTTACGCCGCAATTTCCGCGAGGCTATGGCAGTACAACTTTCGCAAGGCGTTATATCTCCCGATATGGTTTCCAAGAAAGAGTTTGTTTTGCCTCGTGTTTGCAAGTTTACCTACGACAGCGCAAGTAAGGTGCAAACGGAAAGCGTGAAAAATGTATATCAAGGATATTTGATGTCCGCCGAACCTCGTTCGACTGCCGAGAAAAAATTTGAAAAGTTTTGCGAAAAATGTTCTGCCGTCGATTGGATTTATAAAAACGGCGACAAAGGCGACGAATATTTGTCTATCGTTTATCTCGACAACGGCAATCGGCAAAAACTGTTTTATCCCGACTATATCGTATCCGTGAATGGCGAAACGTGGATAATAGAAACCAAAGGCGGATTTGATAAAGCCGGCAACAGCGAAGATATTGATATTTTCTCGCCGAAAAAGTTTGAAGTGCTAAAAGCATATCTTGAAAAATACGGTTTGAAAGGCGGTTTTGTCCGTTTTGACAAAAACAGCGACGAACTCTGCATTTGCACAGATAATTACAGCGACGATATAACTTCCGACAGTTGGAAATTGTTGGATAATATGTTTTAGCAAAACGAAAAAACAGGCCCGAAGGCCTGCTTTCAGTTTGTTTTTTTGTGGCGTTTAAGATAGGCACGGAAGATTTCGGAAACGTCGTCCTCGTCCATAAAATAGTAGAGCGCGTCGATGTTGACGTCCAAGTCGCTGTTTTCGCAGTACTTTTCGACCACTTTTTTCAGACACTCCGACGACACGAACGGCAGGCAGGATTCGTCCAGAACTCCGCCGTCGAGTTTTTTCAGGAACACTTCGTCCATAATCTTTTCGGACAGGAACGGATAGCATTGCGCGCCGTCAAAGTTGATTTTGCCCGGGTTTTCGGCGGCGTATTCCATAAGCTTTTTGAGCGCGTCGTCATCAAGGAACGGCAACGCTTTTCTGATGTCGAAATCCACCTCGCCGGCGATAATCGAATCGACCAATTCGTCAAGAGCCTGTTTGTTCAAAAACGGCAGCATGTTTTCAATATTCATAGTTCACCTCTCAAAAATTTTTGTTAAAGTTTGTTTTTCGTCACCACATGCGGTGAATTTGTTTTTTGCCGAAAAGGAAAATAAGTTCTTCCTGCGTGAGCTTTTGCCTAAGACTTAAAAGATCCGCAGTAAGCTTCCCTTCCTTGACGGCGCGAAGGAGCATAATCCGCTCCTGCGGCATAAATACGTTGAAATTGCCCACAAAATCGTACGGACAGCGGCCGGATATTATCTCCTTTACGACGTACGTTCGGCTGTGGCCGTCGAATATGTTTTTGGCGGTCGGATCGACGGGCCTGCCTAAAAGCAAAAGCTCCTCGAAACCGATGTCGAACAGACTGCATAGCTCCGCCAAATTTTCAACCGTCGGCATCGCCTCGCCCTGCTCCCACCGCGATATCGCCTGATGCGTCACGCCTAACGTTTCGGCCAAAGCGTCCTGACTGTAGCCGAGCTTTTGGCGCCGCTCCCTTATTCCGTTTCCTATTGCCTTGAAATCCAGCATCTTTGCCTCCTCGTTTTCGGATAAGTCCATATTAAAACATTTTTCGCGCCTTTTCAAGCAACCGTAAGTTGCAATCCGAAAAATTTTTCAGGGTTGACAAACGCGAGCGCGCGAGGTTATAATATAGAAAAGCAAGGAGGTTCGTTTATGAAACTTATTACTGCAATCATCAACAAAAAAGACGGCGGAAATACGGCGAAAGCACTCGCGGAGAGCGGCATCCGATTCACAAAAATCGCTACCTCCGGCGGGTTTTTAAGAACCGGCAACGTCACCCTCCTCATCGGCGTCGAGGACGACGAGGTCCGAAAAGTGCTGGATATCATTAAGGAGCACTCGGCTAAGCGCATGGAGCCGACTCCGACTTTCATCCACGCCAACGCCGGCTCTATGAACTGCCAGGTGACTGAAGTGCCTGTTGGCGGCGCCGTCGTGTTCGTCACCAACGTGGAATATGCCGAAAGAATGTAGAAAGATCGGTTGACACTTCCGGATTTTTATGACACGCTTTCTTCCCTCGCAGGTTCCGGCGCAGATAACCGCGGCTTCCCGACTAAGAAAAACAACCTGTTTTAATATTCGGAAAAATAGTGGCAAAATAAGTTTGACAAGAACTTGCAAAAGTGATATAATCGGTAACAGTTTATGCGGGCATGGCGGAATTGGCAGACGCGTAAGATTCAGGTTCTTATGGTCGCAAGGCTGTGCAGGTTCAAGTCCTGTTGCCCGCACCAAACAAGAATAAAACGAACCCGAGAGAAAATCTTGAGTTCGTTTTATTTTTTACAAGAGATTATTTCGGACTTAAAATAAAACTATAAAAACATTACAGCCTTTAACCGAGTGTTCTAAACGCTCGGTTTTTCTATGCTGTTTTGCCGTCCGATTTATCGCCTTTCGTCTGCGTTTGTAGCACAGTGAAAAGCGAAAGTCAACGGCAACAATTTTTACCGAAAACTTTGAAATTGCCGATTATAACGTAAAATTTTTTGCTGTTCGTTGACTCCCGTGTAACCAACTATAAGGTAAAAACCGTCTATCTTTTCCCGGTGCTACTTCCGTTTTCGCCGAAAGGCGAAGTAAATCGGAGGTAAAAATACAATGAAAGAAGTAAACAAAGGCATTTTGGATAACGATATGGTTATCTCGGCAGAAAACGTACAGAAAATGGGCGAAGTTATCGCTTTAACCTGTATCAAAACGGTAATCGTCCGTTCGGGCAAAGATTTGCATTATCTATACAAAGGGCTATTAAGAGATATAAACCGCTCAAAAGACGATTATTCGCCGTTTTCAAACGCATACGATATTGCACAAGAGGCAATGCTGTTTCTTTGCCAACATATAGGAGAGAAACTCGGCGACAACTATACTACTAAATACGGAAAGGTCGTTACAATCAAAAGTGCTTGTTATCGTTGCGCCGACAATTATTTGCAAAAGCAATACACACGCTATATGGCAAACACAATAAGCCTTGACGAGCGAATTACGGCAGAACCTAACACAATACTCGATGACGAGCAGAAAAACGATTATACAGCCGTTGACGGGCTTATATCGAAGATGAAACTTACCGCCGCTGAATACGATACGTTATGTGCCTATATGGCAGGGCTTACTTATCTCGAAGTAACTCGGCTTTTGAATGTAAATCGCACGACGATTTGGCGCAGAAGAATGAGTCTGCAAAGGAAATACGCGCTTGCAACAAACAGCCTTTAATATAAAAATTTAGACGGATAAATCACTAAAATTTGTCCGTCTATTTTTATTCCGTATTTATGCTTTAATTTTATCTTCAAACTCGCAAGGTTTTTGCGACAATGGCGATTAGGCGTGTCTTGTCTTGATACAAGTGTAAAAAATAGCCCGACTTATTCGGTCGGGCTGTAAAACTATGTTATTTTAATTCTAAAAAACCTAAAACAAACGAATCGGGGAATACAAATTGCTTTTCGCCAACAACAAATTTTATTCTGATATACTTGCCATCATTTGACATCCAAGAGACTGTTCCGTCGCCGAATTTTTTGTGCGATACAGTTATGCCCACCTTGACTTTTGCAAGCATTTCTTCCAACGCTTTTTGAACGGAATTGTCTTCAATAGGCACGGTGTCGGCAACGGCACCCGTATCGATTGCGATATTTTTAGTTTTTGCCGTTTCGCCGTCATCGTTTTCTTTGTCCGCACGATATTTTTCGGGGATAAGAATATTTTCAAAGTCGGTCATAGTAGCCTGTTGCTTGCTGTATAATGCCTCGTATTCTTCGCGACGGAGTACCGTATCCCAACCGCCGATTGCTTCGCCTTCGTGTTTGTCGATACCTGTATATGACAAACTCGAATTCTCGTATTTTCTAAATCCGAAAATGCCTTGATTCATCTTTTCGGAATCAAACAAGCCGATAGAACACAACACGTCAAAATCTTTTACCGTAAGCCCCGTAACCTTTTGGAAAAGTTCAGGCTCGATTTGTGTAATGACGTCCTTTATCGTCTGTTCGCGATAATCGGTGAGATACATAAATGCAGGAATTCGCGCTGCAAGTTTCAAAAGGTTTTCCTGCACTTGCTTACGTAAAGATTTTGCCTTCTTTTCGTCTTCGGTAAGTTCTTTTTTCTCGGTTGGCGTTAAATCGTCACCTTTCTCTTTTTTGAGTTTTTTAACCTTTTCAGAGCGGTTTATAATCGTCTGAATTTCAGCGTTTAACGAACGGAAACCTTCGATACGCATAAGCGCATCCAAAGCGTCCTGATTGTTCTGCAATTTTTTGAGCGTGTCGTTGTCAACGTGCACCAAAAGAGCAGTTTGCCAACGCTTTGCAAGCAAGGTTGCCGAAGTTCCTGCATAAGTAATATCCAAAATGTCCTGTGCGTCGATACGATTCATTGACGAGCCGTCAAACGCAAGCACAGGCAAGAAAGAAATGAAATCTTTCACTTTTTGTTCGGGACTTGTTTCGTCAACTTTCAATCTGCACGAATAGTCGGAAATCTGATGCAATGCGCGCTCTAAGGCAAAGTCGAAAATATAACACTCTTGCTTGATAATTTCCTTATCGCCGTGGTCGTTCACGATCTCCCAAGGTGACTGCACTCTGAAAGCCGTCTGGAAATACGTTTCGGGTGATTTTAAGTTGCGAAGCATAAACACGCCTGCCCACGGTCTTACGGTAACGCCGGTGTTGAGTTTTCCGCACGACAGAGTGATGGTTTTTGTTTCAAGCGGATCGCCCATTGCCGACAAAACAGGCTTCAAAGCGTCCAAGCCGACGCCGACTTTTGTTCCTGCGCACACGATAATTTTGTAGTCGTCAAAAAAGTTGTTTTGCTTTTGACGCAATAAATTGTACATTGCATAGCAACTTGCAACGTTTGGTAAATACCAAAACGTATGCGATAGCACGTTCAAAAGAGTTGTGTCCGAAAACGGCATAGGCGGACGTTCTGCGCCAAGTTTCAAACCGTCCACGGGCATATAGTTGCCTTGTATCATTTTAACCCACTTTTGCACGTCTTCTTCATACACAAATCTTGACGTTTCGATTTTTCCTTTTTCAAGCGGTTGCGCCTTAAAAAATTCGTTTATATCGAATTCGTCATAGCCCTCGTTTATGGCAACGTTTGCCGTAATAGAATCGGGTACTTTGTAGGTGAGCATAACCATTTTTGGTAGTGCCGCATAAGGGTTTTCGCCTCTTGAATTATCCCAGTTTGCTTTTGCTGCTTGTTCGTCCGAATATGTCCAGTTGAACACTTGGTCTTCCAAGAATTCGCCCGAATTAAGCGCGCGGAACGGCGTACCCGATAAATACAGATAATGCAAAGAAGTGATAGGCAAAAAGGTTTCGTTTATTGCATTGCCTGCTTCTTCTTTCTGATATTTTTCAAGGTCGAAATCGTCGTCTTCTTCGTCGTATTTTTCAAACAAATTTTTTGCGTTTTCACGCCAAGCGCCGAAATGGTATTCGTCAAAAACGATAATATCCCAGTTGGTTGTATGGATAAATTCGTTTTTCGCCTTAATTCCGCCTGCTTCGTTTGTGCCGAGCAAATCTTGAAAAGAGCCGAAAACAACAATAGGCTTTGTTTTGTCGCAAGCATTATATTGTTCGTCAAGTTTTTTTGCGTCGAACTTTGCCTCTTTGTTGCTAACAAATTGCCAACCCTTGAAATCTACGTGGTGGGCAAGGTCTTCTTGCCAAGCGGATTCAACGGCGGGCTTAAACGTAAGCACAAGGATTTTCTTGAATCCCATTGCCTTGCACAACTCATACGTTGCAAAAGTCTTGCCAAAACGCATTTTCGCATTCCACAAAAACTTTGGCGGGCGAGTGGGATCGTCTATCTTTGATTGCTCAAAATACGATTTTGTCATATTGACGGCTTGTTGCTGTTCGTCACGCATAGCAAAATTCCACGTGCGATTGCCTTCAAAACGTGTTTCGGTGCGGACTTCTTCAATCGCCGTCAATGCGTCCGAAAGCGTGCATTTGAACCACTCGTTTTTATCCGAGCCTTCGTTAAGTTGCAAAAACCCTTTGTGTTTCAACAAGCGATGCACGTCTTTGTCGGTAAAGCAAGTGCCGTCGGCACGCATTGCCGATTCTTTGAACAGAATTTTGAAATTTATTGCCGCCGTATGCAGTTGTTCGCGGATACGTGTTTCGGTGTCTTTTCTGTCTGTGTAGCCTATTTTGATATATCCGTCGTGGTCTTTTACGTCGGGCAGAATATATCCGTAAATTGTCGGCACAACGTCAGGACGTTTATGTAAAATTTCGGAAAGACTGATATTATTCGCCATAATCTAACTCCTTAAATTCGTTCATGATATCATCGGTTACTTCAACAATATCAATAATATCGACATCTTTTGTATCAAAACAGCCACAATTCCCGTAAGCGCAGTTATGTTTATAGCATTGGTAAGATACTCGGCACACAACAATATAGGGTTTAGTTCGTTTTCTTAAATAACGTCCGATATTTTTTTTATATATGGATTCAGTTCCATTTTGATCATATAGGTTGTAAATTGTTTCCCCGCCCCAATTGTTTAAGAACACCAAACTATCATCACAAAAATCATTCTTCTCAAATTTTAGATAGATTTTATTGTCTGATTGCGTATAACGTAGCTCTTTTAATTTCTTTTCGATATATGTTCTATAACACTTATTCTCGATATGTTTCAACTTTTGGTAAAAAAAGTCCATATTGGGGGTTTTGAAATTATTACTTTTCAGGTTAGTAAGTTCTTCGGAAAAAAGTCTTGTTCCATGATATCCCACTATATTACAAGAATCGGGAACACTTTCCCTGAACCATTCTTCCAAAACAACATCGTTTGATTCTAGTTTATTCCTAAAAATGTCTATGAACTTTTTGTCCATGTACTCACTCCATGGGTTTAATCATTGATTCGATGAAATCAATTTCTTCTTGCGACAAGTCGTATTTCTTATACAACTCTTCGTCCGTCCACGGTTTTGAAAAGTCTTGCATAGGAACGAATTGATAAACGGCTTTTGTGGTATGCTGGGTATTTTTTTTGAGTCCAAGTAAAAAATGAAAAAACTTTGTTTTTATATATGTAATTGCATTTTCTGCCTGCTCTTGATTTTTGTATGGACCGTTCATTATATATGTTTCCGTACAAGCTGTTTTAGGAAATCCAAGAATGGGTTTTAATTTATCGGATTCTGAATTACCACTACCTACGGCTTCAGGTATAAATATTTTCCACAAATCAAGGAACTCGCGCCCAGAGTTAAAAGAGTTTCTCTTCATATATCCTTTACAGTGATTAGCGTATAAAAGTATGAGATCGTCTTCATTATTTGTTGATTCCTTATTTGTAACATCAAAGTTTGTAAAATAAGTTCTATATCCGAAAGTCTTAGCTGAAAATACTGTTTCTGAAAATGATTGTTCATTTTTAGCCAAAACCTTGTGCAAAATGCTAATTGCTCCATTATATCGGATAAAGGTATCACAGTTTTTTTCTAGTAAAGGGCGAACCATTTGAGATATAATATGGTTGCCATTATGAGAACATATCAAACAATCACCCTGATAATCCTTTTCCCAGAGAAAATAACAAACGCCACCTTTTATTTCTACGCCAGAAAAACAATCTGATGCATTTATAAAATCATGTAAAACTCTTATACAATTATCCCTTAACATGTTACTTCTAAAACTGTCTAAACCTTTTCCGCCAGAATACCATCTTGCAGGAATAATCATTAAAAGAAATCGCGGATTCATTTTCTTTGCTTGATCTACAAATTTATTGTAGATAGGAATTGCGCTTGCCTGAGCGCCTCCGTCTGATAATTGATATGGAGGGTTGGATATAATTACGTCGAATTTCATATTAAAAATTTTCTCCGGGTTTTCTGTGTGTATAAATTCGTATGCGTGCGTTTCTTTGCCTTCTTCTCGTTTCCATTGCGTTTCTGACGCACCGCAATATTTGCATTTCCCATTTGCCCAAACGTGATTCACTCTGCGAAATCGTATATTGCCTTCGGCGGTGTCGAAATGAGAAATCGAGTATTCGCCGTTTGGATATTTTGAGCAATACAGGCTACGACGGGATAACAGACTTGTTAGTTCCGTGATCGCAATGCCGTAAAGTTGCTTGTGAAAGATATGGTCGATACGTTCCTCTAAATCGGGGATTTTGTCTTGCAACCCTACAATCAAACGCTTGGCAATTTCTCTAAGGAAAACTCCCGTTTTGCAAGCAGGATCTAAAAACGTAGTGTTTGGATCGGAAAACAATTCCTGCGGCAACAAATCGAGCATTTGATTTACCACGTCGGGCGGGGTAAAAACTTCGTCGTTAGATAAATTTGCAAGGCACGACAAAACGTCGGGTGTGTGCAAAGTCTTGTTTTTGTAGATTTTGTCAAAAAAGGTTTCAGCCATTTTCTTGCACCTTCCTATAATGCACGGGCGGATATTCGCATATCGGCTCTGCCATATATTCTTTTGTTGTGGGGTTTATAGACAAATATTTCCGTATGTCTTCGGGAATGTCGAGAAGTGATAATTGTTCGCTTTTTGGCTTGTCGTTGGCTTTGAGCATCACGTCAAGGCGAAAATCACGACGTTTGAGTTTTGTGCCGAGCATAAGACTCCATTCGGGGAAAATAATCGGTGTATCAAGGTCGTTTTGATTTTCATCCACGCACATAAGCGTCAAAGCGTTTCCGCATAAAATGTTTTTGGAAAGGATATATTTCACGGCTTCGCGCGTTTCATCACTTACCGCCTTTTTACAAATGGATTTGTATTCTTTATCCCACAATTTGAAAAGCCGTGCGCGACATTCTGCAACGTTGTCTTGCATAATATCCACGCCGTAAAGGCTTGTTATTGCAAGCACGGAATATCTTTCAAAGTCATATGGGTTTGATTTATACAGTTTTTTTACAGTGGTAAGTTTGCGCGTCAATATTTCAGCCAAAAAATTGCCGTCACCGCATGCAGGCTCTAAAAATCGACTGTCTATTCGGTCGCATTCTTGCGCGACCAAATCGCACATCGCCTTGACTTCACGCTCGGCAGTAAACACTTCGCCGTGGTCAGCGACTCTTTTTTTAGATTTTATTTGCGCCGTCATCAAAATTCCTCTCAAAAAAATTGATGCACATCATCTCTTTGCGTGCGAGCGCACGTTATTTAGACGGATGCACGGAACTTTAATGGTTGTTGTCATTTTGTGCATCAAAAATCAAACAAATGAAAGTTTTTTCTTCGGTGGTCGCTATCAATATTGACTTTGCACAGAAATTTTGCTATAATATAAAAAATAAATGTGCATCCGTCTAAATAGAGCATGCACATTTATTTTTTTGGTTTTCAAAGCATTTTGCCGAGTTTATTCATCATTTCCGCCTTATGTTCCCACAGGGAGTGGGCGTAGCGATTGAGCGTAATCGTTGCATTTTTATGTCCAAGTATTTCCGACAAAGACTTTACGTCCATTCCACATTCGAGAGCACGTGTGGCAAACGTATGGCGTAAGGAATGAAAACATTTATGCGGAATTTTCAGTTTTATAAGCAACAACTCGAAGGCGCGCTGGTAACTTCTCGTAAATACCGGTTTTTCACCATCAGCAATC
Source organism: Bacteroidales bacterium (assembly GCA_016293845.1). Classification (GTDB taxonomy): domain Bacteria; phylum Bacteroidota; class Bacteroidia; order Bacteroidales; family UBA3824; genus UBA3824. Next base: position 13,221 of record JAEDDH010000043.1, read on the forward strand.
ACGTATTCACACTTGCTTTTCTTTTTCATTTCACGCAAAATCGGCAGTAACGCACTTGAAATGGGAACACACCGCCTTGAACTTTCTGTTTTAGGCGTGTCGATTATCTTGCTTCTTACGCCGTTTACCGTGCCGTCGCGGCAGGTTTTATTGACTGTAATCATTTTTTTTGAAAAATCTACGTCACACCACGTAAGTGCAAGTAACTCGCCGATACGAAGTCCCGTGTAAAGACAAATAACAATGCCACGCATTTTATCTTTTTTGCAAGTCATTACCGAGTTTTCTATCTTTTTTTGTTCGATAATTGTAAAACAATCCACTTGTTTTTCTACAATCTTCGGATATTTGACTTTATTTGCCGTATATTCCGATATGTATCCCAAAAGATGCGCTGTTTTAAGTGAATTTTGAATAATCGAAATTATGGATTTTACAAAATTAGGCGAAAGCCCTTTGCCTGTGCGCTTGTTTCCGCAATCAAGCAAATCACTTACATATGTTTGCAATAACAGTGGCGTTAATTCGTTCAACTCGTATCTGCCGAGTACGGGCAAAATATTTACACGTACTGTTTGAGAATATCTTTCGTATGTTCGCATTTTTGTGCTTGTTTTTACATAATTGTTAAGCCAAATATTTAGCCATTCTATGTATTTCATTTTTTGATTCTCCTATGATTTTTAATTGATTTTCT
>JAEDDH010000084.1 GCA_016293845.1 Bacteroidales bacterium
ACTACTCCGAAACCGAGCCGGCATTAAATGCGGATGAAACGGCATACGACGGCAACTACTGGCACTATGTAGACGGCGAAATCGTCATATGGGTAAAAGAGACGGTTTAATTATTTAAACCCACAAAAAGGCGGGGGAGCTGAACTGCTCCCCCGCTTTGAATTTAAACAATACAGCCACATATATTGACTGACTGTCGTAGGGCAAGTAAGAATTGTAAAATACGGTTATCGGAATCTGAAACGGAAGTATAAAAGTAAGGATTCTCGTTCAATGTACCTTTTACGGGGCGGCGGGATTGAAATAATTAAAATAGTATGCTATAATTTTTCCGATAGTTTTGAGGTATAAGGGTTATGGAAAGCAAACAGACGTTATTATTCAGACTTTATCAGATTTTATGCGAATATTCCGACGAAGAACATCCTCTTACTCAGCAGCGTATTATTGAATTACTCGAGCGGGATTTCGGACTTGTCGTCGAACGTAAGGCCGTCGGGCGCAATATGTCCTATCTGAAAGAGATGGGATATAACATACGTTCGGACAAGCGCGGTTCGTACATAGAGGACAGGCCTTTTGAAAATTCCGAACTGCGCATTCTTATTGACAGCGTTCTCGGCAGCAGCCATATCAGCGCCGTTCATTCCGGGCAACTTATCGATAAACTCATTGCGGCGGGAGGGCACAATTTCAAAGCGCACGTCAAGCACGTTTATTCGGTTAAGGACTGGAACAAAACCAAAAATCCCGATTTATTTCTGAATATCGACATTGTAGACGAGGCAATCGAAAACGAAAAACAAATCTATTTCGACTATAACAAAATGGGCGTCGATAAAAAACTGCACAAAATCGCCTGTCACGTAGTCAGTCCGTATCAGATGGTATTGCATAATCAGCACTACTATCTCATGGCGCGCGACGAAAAGTGGAAGGACGTTTCGTTTTACAGGATGGATAAAATCACCGGCATGAGGATAATCGACGAATCCCGTACGCCAATCAAAACCGTCGAGGGTTACAAAAACGGAATAGATTATAAGGTTATCTCAACGTGCCGTCCGTATATGTACGCCGATGCTCCGGTGCATATCGTAATCAGAGCGGATGAAAAATCCATTGACGATATCATTGATTGGTTTGGCGACGAAATAAGGGTTAAGCCGCTTGAAAACGGTATGATAACCGTCGATTTGGTCGCAAGCCCCGAGGCCATGAAACACTGGGCTATGCAATACGGCTCCAATGCGGAGGTTCTGTCGCCGGAGTCTTTGCGAAACACAATCCGCGAAACAATCATAAAAATGCAGGAAAAATATCAACGCTCCGACGCCGAATGCCACAAATAAAAATCTGCAAAAACAAACAATATCGAGTAAACAAACAGGCCCGTTAATTCGACTATTTTTTCAGACACGGTAAAAATATCGGATTAATTTTTTGATGTTTCATTTCGCAATTGCTCATAAAATGTTTTTTTTGGGGCATATCGAAGTATTTTAAAATATGTCGCGCAAAATTTTCGCAGACCCGTACAAGTATATGGGCGCGCTTCTTCATGCATAAGAAAATAACAAGTATCGATACCTTAATTTTTAAGTTATGATTCGGTTTTAACCGTGGCGACAACACGCTTTTTATCTGCTTTTTGAAAAAACGGCGGGTTTATCCTGTCATCGCAACACTTTTGCTTGCAACAATTACGGTTATTGCGTTGCGAATTCTTGATGATTAGTATGGTCGTATGCTAAAATAAACCGTAGAATAGTAACAGAGGTTCTAACACGGTGAAAAACAAGAAAATTGTTATAAATATTATTTTAATCGTCGCGGCGGTTGTTTTGGCAGTCTTCGGTGTGTACTTATTGAAGAGAGCGACGTTTTACGAAAACAACGGCGTCAAGACTGAAGCGGAAATAACGAGCATTGTCGTTGAAAGGACATCGAAAGGCGAAAAGAGTCACACTGCTATAGTGCAATTTCAGGTGGACGGAAAAACGTACGGCGGAGAGCTCGACTATTATGATTCGAGCATGCGTGAGGGCGGGAAAACCTCCGTGTATTATTTGCCCGACGATCCGAACGATTTTCATAGTGCAGAATTAAATTATTTGCCGAGTATAGTGTTTTTTATTGCAGCGGCTGTTGTGATGGTTGTAGTAGTTGTTCGTTTCGTACGCAAGCCCACCGCGAGTCAGGAAAGCAAAACCTCTGATAAATACAAAAATTGATGAAAGTTTGTCGTTGCGAGGATTGAGCGGTTTAACAAAAAAGCGCGTGTTAACTGCAAGATGCTCGCAACTTTCGTTTTTTTAGGTAACAAATTTCAACGAAATAACAAAAGGCGTTTCTTAACGGAAGCGATAGCTATGCCATAGGTAACGATATCGGCGTATATGTCAGCATACCCGACTTGGACAAATATGTCATTGACACCGAAGGTTTTTAAAAACCAAACGTGCGAAAAGTTGACGACAC
>JAEDDH010000007.1 GCA_016293845.1 Bacteroidales bacterium
TTTATAGCCTGTGCAAACACCGGCTGTCCGAAATATTTTGTATCTTTGCCCATGAGAATTTTAATTTTTAAGCACAACTAAGTTATCAAAAAAAATGAGGAAATCAAACGGCTTCCTCTTTTTTTTTTCGAAAATTTTCAGTTATCGGACACTAATAATATAAATCTGTCGGTCTTGACAACGGCGTCAATCCTACCGTCAAATGTGGCGCGTTCTGCCTCGGTGTAAAAACCTAATAGTTTGAATATCAAATATGTAACATTCTAAAAATATAACTCGGCATCGCCAACAATTTCATAACTACTATCGGCAAGGAGTGCGCAAAAACTATACAAAATAATATCGTATTTTTGCCGTCAATTAACCCAAAATGATAATATAATGAAGGCTTTGTTTCTCGATATAGACGGCGTGATACAGTCGCCGAGCGACCAAAATAGGCTCACACACGTAGAGGAGGCTTTTTTTGTCCGTCTATCCCTACATCAATGACAAACCAGTATCGCAAGCCATCGAAATCCTCAACCGTTAAGATGACCTGTATCCTCTGCCCGACGTCATAAAAACCGACGAGTTGGAGGAGTGGAGGAAGAAATGGGTTTATGGAAGCAAGTTGTATTGAGACTATAAGTTTCAGCTGTGTCAGTCAAGGGCAAACGCTCTTTCAATTGTGGGCTTCGGCAATGGGGCGGGTGTAAAGGTAATAAATCTCCATCGGGCGGTGGTGGTTGTAGTATTATTAATTTATGGTGCAAAGGTAAACAAATTAGGCTAAGTAATAACAAATTCACTTGCATAATTCGTCAATAGTGCTTATCTTTGTAATCAAATACTTTAATTATGCAATGGCTAATATTCAACCCAAAAAACGAGATACTTTTAACATCAAACGGCGATGTTCCGTGTGGCGATAATGCCCCTGTGGATACAGCACAAAGCCACATTTTTGATCTTGCAAACGATTGCAAGGCTTTTTACTACAATAATCCCGCTCCACAAGGTTACACCTTTGAATGGCTCCGAAAGGCTTACCACAAACTGCCTAACGATTTGCGCGAAACCGCTTTTAAGGCTTCGGAGTTGGTTTATTTTGACTCATACTTAAATTTTTGTCCCAAATGCGGCGGCAAAATGGAATACTCCTCTCCTATCAGCAAAAAATGCGTATCGTGCGGCAACGAAATCTGGCCAAGAATTAATCCCGCTATTATTGTGCTGATTTACAGGGGCAAAGATGAGATTCTCCTCTCCCACGCGTTAAATTTTCACGGCACATTTTATGGACTTACAGCAGGATTTTTGGAAACAGGCGAAAGTCTCGAACAATGCGTAGTGCGCGAGGTAACGGAAGAAACATCATTGAAAATCAAGAATATACGTTACTTTGCGTCGCAACCTTGGCCCTATCCAAGTCAAGAGATGTTTGGATTTTTTGCAGAATACGAAAGTGGCGAAATTCACATTCAGGAAGAGGAACTGAGCGACTGCCAATGGTTCAACCGCAACGCCCTTCCCGAAATTCCGCCTCACCCCTCAATGGCAAGGAAACTTATCGATTATTGGCTCGATCATAGAGATGAGTTTTAAATAAAAACATATAACTATAAATCCATTCACCAATCATAAGTTCACAAAAATGTGAATTTTTATTTGGAGAATAACTTTCTTTATATTATTTTTGCAAAAAACTCAACGTAATGAAGATATTGTTTCCTGAAAAAATCAACGAGTTTGAAAAACAGCATACTGATAGTTCCAATGCTTTGGCTAAATGGTGTTCTATTGTTAGAAATGCCAAATGGAAAAAACATTCCGACCTAAAAAACGATTTTCCGTCGGCTGATTATGTAGGCAACAATAGATACGTTTTCAATATAAAGGGTAACAATTACAGAACCGTTGTTTTAGTAGTTTTTTTTGCAGAAACTGTTGCAATCCGTTTTATCGGCACACACAGTGAATATGATAGAATCAAGGATATTAAAAATATATAGTTATGAAAATCAACACCGAAGAAGAATACCACAATACAGAACTCCGTATTGAGCAACTAATTCAAAAAGGCACAGAGTTAGGTGATATGGAATTGTTATCGGACGAAGAAAAAGCCGAATTTTCACAACTTAGCAGTCTGTTAGACGATTACGGTATAAAGCATCATCCACTTCCAGGTCAAATAACTCCTTATTTAGCAGAAACCATACGCAAAAAAGTTAAAGAAAAGGGGTTGAAACAAAAAGATGCCGCCAATGTTCTTGGGATTAGTGCTACAACTTTTAGCGATTTGATGCACGGACGCCGTTCTCTAAGTTTTGAAATAGCCCGAAACCTATATCACAATTTGGGTATTCCTGCCGAAGTGGTATTAGGATGATTTTTTCTTTCCCCAAAAACTTAATACTATTGCATTTTAACAAAATAAATCTAACTTTGCACCATATATTTACAAACCAATAAACCACAACAGTATGAAAATTTTAAAATTTTAAGCAGCTGCAGCAGTAGCCATTTTTATTGGCAATGCGGCAAACGCACAAGGTATCAGATTTGATGCACAAGTAGGCTGGTCGGCTCCCCAAGGCGAAGAGTTTAAAAACTCTGCAAAAGCCGGATTGGGATATTCGCTCGACTTGATGTTCGTTCCAAGTTTCCTCAACGGACAACTCTCGTTCGGTATCGCAAAAGACGGCAATATCCTTTTTGGCGTTGAAAAAGGCGACGAAGGTACATTAGCACTTGATTACAGCGCATCAAAACTCGGACTTGTAGGCGGTAAAATTCGTTTCGACCTCAAAGCACCCGTTGTTAAACCCTACGCTGCAATCACATTTGGCGCAGGACGTTTGAAACTCGGTGAAGTAAAAACCGCATCGGCAGGAAACTTATCATTGGGTCTTGATGACACTTTCGAATACGACCCCGTAACCACATTTGCAGTTAAACCCGAACTCGGAGTGGCATTTGGATGGTTTACACTCGGTGTAGGTTGGATGTTGCCTGCTGATTATGAGGTTACTCAGTGGGATGGCTCAAAAGAAAAAATCAACGCAGGAACCACTCAATTCAACATCGGCGTGGCATTCAAATTTGGTGATTAAAACACCTTAATATTATAGCAAAAAATTAGGGGCGTTACGTATGTGCGCCCCCTTTTTTTTACAAAAAAAGTTTCTAACTTTGCGCCGTTAAAAAAACGCATACTATGAAATACGGTTTTGATAACGACAAGTATCTGAAAATACAGTCGGCACACATTAAGGAACGGATTAAGAAATTCGGCGACAAACTTTACTTGGAGTTTGGCGGAAAACTTTTCGACGATTACCACGCATCGCGCGTACTGCCCGGTTTTGAACCCGACAGCAAGTTAAAAATGCTTATGAAGGTGGCTAACGACGTGGAAATCATTATTGTAATAAGCGCGGTAGACATCGAAAAAAACAAAGTGCGCGGCGACATCGGCATCACTTACGACAACGACGTGCTCCGCCTGCGCGACGAATTTCAAAAACGCGGACTGTTTGTAGGCTCTGTGGTAATCACCCATTTCAAAGGTCAAGACAGCGCTAAGGCTTTCCGCAACCGTCTTAAACGCATGAATATCAAAACCTATTATCATTACACCATTGAAGGCTATCCCACAAATGTGGCGTTAATCGACTCTGACGAAGGTTTTGGCAAAAACGATTATGTAGAAACTACCCGTCCGCTTGTGGTGGTAACAGCACCCGGACCCGGCAGCGGCAAAATGGCAGTGTGCCTCAGCCAGTTGTATCAAGAAAACAAGAAAGGAATCAAAGCCGGATACGCCAAATTTGAGACTTTCCCCATTTGGAATCTTCCGCTAAAACACCCCGTTAATATGGCTTACGAGGCTGCCACAGCCGACCTCAACGATGTGAATATGATAGACCCGTTTCACCTCGAAGCCTACGGCAAAACCACAGTCAACTACAACCGTGATATTGAAATTTTCCCCGTACTAAACGCCATATTTGAAGGTATTTACGGCGAAAATCCCTACAAATCGCCTACCGATATGGGCGTAAATATGGCTGGCAACTGCATTATCAACGATGATGTGTGCTGCGAGGCATCAAAACAAGAAATCATAAGACGCTATTACTCAACGCTCAACGATTTTGCCGAGGGTAAAAGCGACGAAAGCGAGGTAAACAAGCAGAAACTCCTGATGCAACAGGCCAAAATTACCACAGCCGACCGCAAGGTAACTATCGCAGCCAAAGAGCGTTACGAAAAATCAAAAGTGCCATCAGCCGCCATCGAATTAGAAGACGGAACTACCATTACATCAGAAACTTCGGCACTCCTCGGCACAAGCGCTGCATTGCTGCTCAACGCCACCAAACACCTTGCAAGCATCAACCACAAGATAAAACTTATTCCCGCCGAAATGATAGAACCCATTCAGAATATGAAAGTTAACTATCTTCACGGCAACAATCCACGTCTCCACACCGACGAGGTGCTTGTGGCGCTCGCAACCCTCAGTCTCAAAGACGAAAACTGCCGCCGTGCACTCGAACAACTGCCCAAACTCAAAGGTTGTCAAGTACATACCACAGTAATGCTCAGCGAGGTAGACCGCAAAATATTCAAAAAACTTGGTGTTGACCTCACCTGCGACCCCATTAAGAAATAAACCAAAAATAAAATAAAGAGAGAGGCCGTCCCGCAGAATTATTCTTGCAGGGCGGTTTTTTTTAACGTAAAAACGCAGACAATACTCTGCATTTTATTGATAATGCTACTCGCTCAAAATCCTTTACAGCGGAAACGAACACAGAGCCGAAATCAACTCCACAATCGACAAAATTCAACATCAAGATGGAGCAGTCGTCGTCTGACAACGAAATCGGACGTTTCAACAATGCTGTGGTAAAACTCACCGAAAGTCTGCCCAACATCGTTACCTCGATACTTGCCACCGCCGACGAAATGACCCAGTACAGCAAGGAGATGAACCGTGCAAGCATCGAAATGACCGAAAATGCTAACAATCAGGCATCATCGTGTAGCGAGCAAGCCGCCAACAGCAACCACATCAACCTTGGCGTACACAATATAATACGGTTCTTTAAGGTTGACCAATAAACTAAAAAAAATTTTTTCAAATAAAAATCTGCCAGAATAAGGCAGATTTTTTTATTTTTGCCCCAAAAAACAAGATGGAGTTTTCTCCCAAAATAGCAGTAATGGGATTAGGATACGTGGGTCTGCCATTAGCAAGGCTCTTTTCTACTAAATATCCCACAATAGGTTTCGACCTCAACACCGCCCGAGTAGACGCACTCAATGCCGGACACGATGCCACATTAGAAGTGTCCGACGAACTTTTGCAATCGGCTATTGCACAAGGATTTAAATGCACATCCAACATCAACGATATAAAACACTGCAACTTTTACGTTGTAGCAGTGCCCACACCAGTAGATATCAACAACCGTCCCGACCTTGCACCGCTGATAGGAGCAAGCAAAACCGTGGGACAAGTAATCTCCAAAGGCGACATAGTGGTTTATGAATCAACAGTTTACCCAGGTGTAACAGAAGAAGAGTGTTTGCCTGTGGTGGAGCAAGTTTCGGGATTGAAATTCAACACAGACTTCTATGCCGGATATTCGCCCGAACGCATCAACCCCGGCGACAAACTCCACACAGTAGAAAAAATCAAAAAAGTTACCTCTGGCTCTACTCCCGAAATTGCCGACATCGTTGACAAAATATACAATTCGGTGCTCATCAACGGCACACACAAAGCCCCAAGCATCAAAGTTGCCGAGGCATCCAAAATTATTGAAAACTCGCAACGCGATGTCAACATAGCCTTTATGAACGAGTTAGCCAAAATTTTCAACGCAATGGGCATCGACACCAACGACGTTATTGAAGCGGCTTCGTCGAAATGGAATTTTATTAAGCTGAAACCCGGTCTTGTGGGCGGACACTGCATAAGCGTTGATCCATACTACCTTATACAAAAAGCACAGGTATTTGGAGTATTGCCCCGCATAATGACTGCCGCACGAAGGCTCAACGACGGAATGGGCGATTATGTTGCTAATCAGGTAATTAAACTGATGAACAAAAAAGGAGTTTTGGTAAAGGATTCAAAAATTCTTGTGCTTGGTTTCGCTTTCAAGGAAAACTGTCCCGACATTCGCAACACCAAGGTAATCGACATAATATCAACGCTTAAAGAATACACCAACGATATCACAGTATTTGATCCGTGGGCAAATCCCAACAAAACCGAAAAGGAATATGGCGTAACGCTCACCGACAAAACGTTGCAAGATTTTAACAAACAATTTGATGCAGTGATACTTGCCGTATCTCACAAAGAGTTTGAACAGATAAATCCGCGCACATATTTGCGCATATCCAACGGCGTGGTATACGATGTAAAAGGATTTTTTGACAGAACATTAATTGACGGAAGATTGTAAATTTATTTGTAAATATTGTTATCAATAACTATATTTGCCAAAACAAAAATTTTATATCTATGAAACGTGTGATTACATACGGCACATTTGATTTACTGCACTACGGACATATCAATCTCTTAAAACGTGCAAAAGCCCTTGGTGATTATTTAATAGTTGCATTATCAACAGACGAATTCAACTGGATAGAAAAGCACAAAAAATGTTACTTTTCGTACGAAAAACGTAAACAATTATTAGAAGCCATCAGATATGTGGATTTGGTAATTCCTGAAACTTGTTGGGAACAAAAAAACACAGACATAGATGATTATCACGCAGATGTGTTTGTTATAGGCGATGATTGGGAAGGCAAATTCGATTTTCTCAAATCAAAATGCGAGGTAGTTTATTTGCCGCGCACTCCCGATGTTAGCACCACCATTATTAAATACGATATCCAAAACAAATAAAATGGATTTCTCAAACGAAGAACTAAAAGCTAAATACAATCCCGAAGGCTCTGTAACCCGTAGGATTCAAGACAGAATGTTAGAAATACTTCAAATTATCGACTCTATCTGTCAAAAACATAACATTACATATTGGCTGTCGGGAGGAAGTATGCTCGGTGCAGTGAGGCACAAAGGGTATATTCCCTGGGATGATGATTTAGATATCGAATTATTGCGCGATGACTTTTTCAAACTTCTAACCATATTAGAAAAAGAACTTCCGGAAAATTTGTCGTTGCAATGGCATACCACTGACAAAAATTATTTTTTCTGTTTTGCCAAAGTCCGAGACAAAAACAGCCGTATAAAAGATCTAACAGGCTACGATAGAATATGGAAAGAACGAGGTGTTTGGGTAGACATTTTTCCTCTTGCCAAAATTCCGCGCACTATCCACAATCTCTCTGTCAAAACATTCGGACACACCTACAAAGTTTTACGCACAGCATCTGATCCTATGAAAGCTGCTAAAAAAGTACGTTTTTGGGCTGCTTTAAATAGATATTTGATATTTCCATTCCTAAGATTTTTATCGTTTTTTAGTTTTACAAAATATTACGATTTTGATTTAGGAATTCCATATTACCAAAAGAGCACAATATCAGATTATTTACCAGTAAAATATGTGGATTTTGAATCAGTAAAAGCACCAATCGCCAACGATGCTAACAATTACCTAACTATCAGATATGGCGATTATATGAAACTGCCCGACAATCCAGGTGCTCAATGTCACAACGAAAAAGTAGAAATTTGGTAGATTTTTAGATATGACAACTACACCACTTTATCCCGCCAATATCGACGTATCTGTTCTGCTGTTGTTTTTCAACCGTCCCGAAACATTTGAAAAGGTTTTTAAAGCAGTAAGAACAGCACGTCCTTCACGACTATTCCTGTTTCAAGACGGTCCTCGCAACACTAACGATGTTCCCCGTATGCAACAATGCCGCCAAATTGTCGAAAACATTGATTGGGAATGTGAAATACACCGAAACTACCAAGAAAAAAATCTTGGTTGCGACCCTGCAGAATTCATCTCGCACCAATGGGCTTTTTCAATTACAGACAAATGCATAGTGCTTGAGGATGATGACCTTCCATCGCAATCCTTTTTCAAATTCTGCAAAGAGATGCTTGACCGCTACGAAAATGATACCAGAATAACTATGATAGCCGGACAAAACGTTGATGGAATCACAGAGAATATGCCTTATAGTTATTTTTTCACCTCTGCATTTTCTATCTGGGGATGGGCAAGTTGGCGTAGAGTAGTGTCGCAATGGGATGGAAAATATTCTTTTCTCAAAGACCCTGTGGCAATGAGGCAATTGAATGATTTAATCAAGCAACGAGGTTATTGGAATAACTTTATAAACCTGTGTAAAAAACACAGCGAAAGTGGTAAAGAATACTATGAAACCATCTTTTGGTCGCACATGCTCTTCAACTCAGGTTTGGCGATAACACCAGTAAAAAATCTTACCACTAACATCGGAGCTACTGAAGACTCCACTCATTTTTCAGATCTAAAAACACTTCCCAGACGAATGAGGCGACAGATGACTTTGCCAGCTTACGATCTTGATTTTCCACTCGTCCATCCAAAATATGTAATTGAAGAAGCAGGTTATTGGAAACGAAAATACAAAGCCAACGCTTGGAATAGTCCGCTTTTGAAAATCGGACAGTCGTTTGAGGCGTTGTTTCTCAACCTTAGGTACGGTAATATCAAAACAATTTTCAAATCACTTAAAGCACGTATCAAGAAAATCTTTAATCACTAATTGATCATCCCCTTCAAATCCTCATACGGTAATTCTATTTGAATTTCGCCGGCGGTGTGCGATCCGAGGTCTTCTTCAAGAAAGATGAAGGTAATGCCTTTGGTGCCAAGTGTAAAAAGGTTGGGTAGATATGGTTTTTCGATATCAATACCCTCTTTTTCAAAGAGTTCGTCAAGGTCGGCAGCACCAAACTTTTTGCATATTTGAGCCATTACCAACTCGGCGGCTTGAGCTTCGCCTTCTGTGGTAAAAATATCTGACTTATTGATTATGCGACCCGTGTTTTTGTCGAAATTCATTACAAATGTGGAATTTAAACCATGAGCACCGCCGCTAAAATTATATTGCGATGCGCGATAGTTGATAATGCTGTCGCGACCGTATGAAAACTGGCTCGTTACCTTAAATTCATACTCAAAAACGCCTTCGGGGTCTTCTTTGTAGGCTTTTAGGCAGTCTTCCTTGTAGCCTTTAACATAGTTTTTTACAAAGATTTCAAGGGCACGGGGAACGGTCTTTTGTTCGCCACGTTTGAGGTCTTCGGACGGTAGGATTCCCGATTTGAGAATTTCTTCGTTGATTTGCGAAGCGTTTGGACCTATTGCAAAAATCAAATCTATATTGATAGTGCTTTTGGGCGAATCGGCGTTGCCTTTTACAAGATGCACAATGGTATCGAACTTAGCGGATTGAAATGTAAGAGTTTCAGCCATTTTATCGGCTTTTTTGGCTCTGTTGCAAGCACCGAAAAGTGCAATTGAAAGCACTGCGGCGATGGTTAAAATCTTTTTAGTCATTTTATTATGTTGATAAAAATCTATATCGTTAATTATCTCCAAATTCTGAGGTCTTGGAACGAGCGGCGGCGTTTGCGGTTGGTAACCGAAGCCTCGTTGCCTTTTTGTTTAATCTTAGCTTCTTTCTTGTCTTGATAGTCGCGCGAGATGTTTTCGCTACTATTGAGTATTCTGCGCAAAACTCCGTAATACAGAAGCACATAGAGTATAATGCTCATTACCCAGATAACACCGAGGTTGAGCCAGTAAGTATCAATATAATAATTGCCGAGACGTTTGCGCGGAGCATAGAAATGCGCACGTAGAAACTTGTTGCGCGGGTCGAGATATATTGGCGACGCCTTTTGATAAAGGTGGTTGTTATATTCGATAACTCGCTCAGTTTCACGATTATTGGTAACAAAATCGGCAAGCGCGTCGTTGTGATAACGGCGTTTTAGGTCGAGATATTTTTCTTTGAGTTCGAGCGTTGCCTGTTGCTGTTGAATATAAGCATCCTTTTGTTTCGACGCTCTCTTAAAACGGCTTATGTAACTCGACCGCAGTTGCGAAAAATAGAATCTGAGTTGTTTCAAAAGGTCGTCGTCCATATTTTGCGGAGTGATGTCGTGATAGTCGAAAAGAGGCTTAACGGCAGGATTATCTTCCAATTCGTTGGCAATTTCGTTGCGGATTGTGAGAAAATCACTTTCGATGTCGGCGGCGCGGTCGGGATTGTTTTTGTTGCGCTCGTAGGCATTGAGTTTGTTGTCGAGCAGGGTAAGCCAAAAATCGCGTTTGATTAAGGCATTCTGCATATCCTTTTCGTATTGATACAGAGGACGTTCGTAGTCGTTATTGATAAACTGCTCTACCGACAGAGCCTCGTAAGCCCAACGTGCAACAAAAATTTCGCCATAAAGCGGAATCTTGCCTGGCGACGAAATTGTAGGATTGAGTTTGTCGAAACTTACTAAGACACCACTCAGGATAATTTGCGGAATTATCAAGAAAGGTATTAATATATAAATAGTTACAGTGGTTTTAAAGCCATCCGAAATATTCAAGCCCATAATGTTGGCATTTACCCAAACGGCAAACAGCAAGAGCCAATATTTGAAATATTGGTCGTGAATTTCTAAAACTGAATTACCTATCATTACAAACGTAAATGCTTGAAATGCAGACAGAAACAGCAATATCAACACTTTCGACAAGAGATACGCCCCCTTATTAAGGTTAAGAAACGCCTCTCGTTTAAGGATTTTTCGGTCTTTGATAATTTCCTGAGCGGAGACAGTTAACCCTACAAACAATGCAACTATCACAGCCATAAATAGATACACAGGCAAATTGCTATTGTCGAGGAATACATATCCATCGGCATTATCGCGCGAAATATTGCGGTATTTAATTATAAAGGTGAGCAAAAGCGCAAGCAACGGAGCCTCCAAAAAGTTGATAAGCATATACTGCGCATTGCTGAGTTTTGCAAGTACATCGCGTTTTACAAAAATAGAGAACTGCTTGAAAAACCCCGGAATCTTAAAGTTAATCTCGGGCAGACGTTTTACAAGCACCGAATGCCGCTTTTCTTTGCCAACTTCTTGATTGAAAAATTCGCACCACTCTTTGGGCGAAATCTTGCGGGTTTGCGTAGCGTTGCCATACTCGTCTACGATTCGGCTCTCCACAATGTTGAAAATTTGTTCGGAGTTGACATTACCACAGACGGGACATTCGCTGTCGTTCCAATTCGCCTGACGTATTTTTGATTTGAAATACGAAATACTCTCCACTGGGTCGCCAGTGTAGATAAGGTATCCGCCAGTGTCGAGAATTATCAAGCGGTCGAACATTTTGAAAATTTCGCTCGACGGCTGATGGATTACCACAAATACGAGTTTTCCCTTGATAGTCAACTCTTTGAGAAGGTCTAAAATATTCTCAGAATCGCGCGACGACAAACCCGAAGTGGGCTCATCGAGAAACAATATGGAGGGTTCGCGGATTAGTTCCAATGCGATATTCAGACGTTTGCGCTGTCCGCCGCTGATACGTTTGTTGAGTGGATTGCCCACGCGCATATTGCGGATTTCGTAAAGTCCGAGGTTTTTGAGCATTTTTAGCACCGTGCGGTAAAGTTGAAACCGCGAATAGTTGCCAAAACACTGTTTTGCACAGTAATAAAGGTTTTGAAATACAGTAAGTTCCTCTATCAGCAGGTCGTCTTGCGACACATAGCCAATAAGACCGTCGAGTTGTCCGTTGTTGCGGTGAACATTGATTCCGTTTACAAGCACCTCGCCCGACGAAGGTTTGAGGTTGCCATTGAGCACGTTGAGCAATGTAGTTTTACCTGCTCCCGACGCACCCATGATGCCAACAATTTTGCCGCTCTTTTCGAGAAAACTCATACTATGAAGACCCACAGCACCGTTGTTGAACTTGTATTCAAGGCGGTTGACCTCAAAAACTATGTTGGCTTTGGTTTTGTCGAAGTTGTAGGTGGAAACAATATCGCTATAATAAATAGGCTTGATTTTGCCGCCACGTATCGACGAACCCGCCGACAACACGTGCACACGGTTTGGATTAAGCACCTGACCGTTGAGCAGCAACTCTTTGATACCTCGAAAAACAAACAAGTGCATATTCACCGACTTAACGGCAAACACAATTATCTGACCTGTAAGGTTTTCGCTATAAATATGCTTAGACAGACTGCCTATTGGAGCTGAGGGTTGATTGTCAATTATAAGGATATTATCGCCATCGGGCAGTTTTTTCGACGAATAGAACACGAAGTCGAGAATTGTGCGGTACTCCTCGTCGCTAATAAAGATATTTTCGGCAACGGTTTGCACAAACTCCAACTCTTGCTGCGAAGCCTCCTCGCAGTTGTAACTGATAAATTCTAAAAGACGAACAAGCACAATAATCTTTTGACGCTGAACAAGTTCCTTGTTGATAACGTTGCAGATTACAAGAATTTTGGTGCTACTGAGCGACACAGCCTTCTTGCGCTTGCTGTCGGTAGTCTGTTTGCCACGATATTGGTTGTAAAACCCGTTGTAAACATCCATATATTCGTCCACGAGTTCTTGCGAAAGTTCGTGGCGCAGAAAAGTTTCAACAATATTGTTCTGCTCCGCCTGAGCCTTTGAAGCGGCGATTATTGCAAACAACTGCATTAACGCTTTTAAAATGCTTTCACTCATTGTGCGGCGCGGATTTTAGTTTTTGAAACCAATTAGCAAAATGGCGAAACCCGAATCAGGCGCAAGGTCGTCGAGCATAGCCTCAATGTTGCAGTCAACGGTAGACGCAAACTGAAAATCCCAATAAGGAGCATTCTTGTGGTCTACGTTGGCAAAAATTTCGTTACCCTCGCTGTCGCGCACAGTAAAAAGGAGGTTGCCATCGTTGAGTCCTGCGCAGGCAGCCACACGGTAAGTGGTTCCGCCATAAAAAGTTACGTGAAATTCGGCAGTTTCATCTTTGGCAATAGCCGCCTGATACACCTGACCGTCGCTAATATACGACGACGGAATGTGCTGCGCGCAGAAATTAATCAGCGTGTCGGCCTGAGCATCGGCTTTGCTGAAAGCAAATGTCATTATTGCAATTAATATTGTTATAGTCAGCGGTTTGTTCATATCCGTAATGTTTTGAGGTTAATCGGTAATGTCGTTGCGAAGGCGTTCTATCTTGCGCGAAATAGTTTCGATGTGCTGCTCGTCGATAACGGTTTCGGTTTGCGAATCCACAATAGTGATTCGGTTAGCCTCGTCGGTTTTTACCGATTTAAAAGTATATTTAACATTGATATCGTCGAAAATGGCGGCAAGTTCCGAAAGGTTTTCGAGAAAAGAGTCGTATTCGTTGGAAATTTTGCCGTAATGCGGACGAAGAATATCGATAAGATTATTAAGAGCGGATTTTTGCTGACCAATAAGATCTTTGATTTCGGGTTTCATATCTTTTGCTAACTGAATGTGGGTTAGCAAGTAAAGACTTTCTACCCAACCTCCAGCAAGTATCAGTGCGCCTACCTCGTTTCGTTCGGCATCCATAAGGTATTGGTCTGATTCTCGGTACATTATCGAGGCGATATATAGAAGCGAATCTTTGTTGCCGTTGTTTCGCTCGATGAGCTTCATGGTCTCCTCGTTGAATGTGTTCATAATGCCAAGTTCCTTGCTGAGCGTGCGGATAGCACCAAAATAAGCCGCAGCGTCGGGCAATTGTTCAAACACATTGATATACCCAAGGTTAGCACCGTAGATGCCAAGGTTTAGAGCCTGCTTAAAGGTGGTAGTGTAATTCTGATACTTGTTTACACTATTAAGAAGTTCCTTATCGTAAGGCAGTTGCATTTTTTGAATAACTCCAGCCAACAGGATAGGCGACGGCACGTTAAACAGCCTATCGTTAAACCTTACGAGAGCGCCACGATTAGGGTCGAGCATCTGAGTCTGATCGGCAGGCGGAGGAGCAGTCTGAGCCCCTTCGCCGCTGTTGTTGTTTACCGGCGTACAAGCCTGAACAATAATGCAGGCGGTTATGACGGCTACAATATGGGTTAGTCTGTGTATCATTTTTATCGTTGTTATCTATGTAGAAACATTTAGCAAATGTAACGAATAAATTTTTAATACGTTAGTTTTTTTGCCACTTTTTTTGCGGCAAAAGGCGTTTATTTTACATAAACGAGCGTTGCGCCGCCGCCATACTCCTCAAACGAGGCATCCTGATAGGTGTAGCGGCGATATTTACGGTCGAGTTCTTTGCGGATTTCGAGTTTTAGCGTGCCGTTGCCCTTGCCATGGATAAACACCACTTTTTTGATATGCGGATTTTTGATGGCTTCGTCTATCTTTTGACGGAATGTATTCATCTGATAGTCAAGTTTTTCCTTAGGTGTCATGCCACGCTCATCGTCTAATAGCTCCACAAGGTGAAGGTCTACTATCTCTTTGTCGCCCTGGGGTTTAGATATTTTTTTGACGGTTGGTTGAGCAGCGTCTGTATTGGGCAAAGGGCTATCGGTAAGGTTTTTAACAGCCTCTGCCATAGGCGAATTGGTATAAAGCGAATTTACCACAGCCTTTTCGTCAAAAAAGTCGTTGGTTTTGTAGTAACTCTGTTGGAAAAACTTGGAAGCGTGTATCTTAACCTCGCACTCTTTGGGCGGAATAATCGTGCCGAATCCGTTTTTGGCAAAAAGTATCTGAAATTTTACAAACGCAATTTGTGTCAAGTCCATCCGTGGAATAGTTTCCAAAAGCTCCTTAGTGTCGGGCTCCAAAATACCAGTGTGCATAGCGAATGCCTTTCCTACGGGCTTTATGTAGTTGTAAGCCAATTGATAAGGGCTATCGTTGATGAGATACAAATCAAGGTCGCACTCTTCGGGTTTATGAGGGTCGGCAGGCACAAATGCCGAAAGAATTTCAAATATATCGTCGTCTTTGTGGTTAGCGTCAACATCCACAAACTTACGCTCTTTGGGCTGCGTTTTCGACTGAGCAGTGGTGGGTTTTGGCTCGGGCTTCTGCTGCTCGGGCTGAGGTGTGCGCTGCGGAGTCATCGGCAGGTCTAAAATAAGGTCGGCAGCACGCGCCGGAACCTCAAAATCATCGCTGTTGAGCACCATAATAGTGCCGTTTTCTAATACACGGGCTACTATGCCGTGGTCGTTTTCGTTGAGAAAACGAACTTTGTCGCCTTTTTTAAATTTCATCGCTAATTTGCTTTTATGATGCGCCAAAGTTAGTTATTTTTGCCAAAAATTTTGCAAAGAACAACATTATTTTGCCATTAAAATTTAAACAACTGATTATTAAATATTTAAAGACATATTAAAATGAATTATCCCGGCGACATACAAATTGCGGAATACAACTATCCCCTACCCGACGAACGCATTGCCAAATTTCCATTGAAAGAGCGCGATAAGTGCAAACTATTGATATACAAAGATAAACAAATTTCAGAAACCATTTTTTCTAACATCGGCACTCTCCTACCCGACGACGGACTTATGGTGGTGAACAATACAAAGGTGATTCCCGCCAGATTGGAATTTTTTACGCAAAATGGCGCAAGGATAGAGATTTTTTGTCTCGAACCGCACACTCCCGCCGATTACGATACCAATTTTGCCGCAAAAGACACATGCCAATGGCGTTGCCTTGCTGGAAACCTAAAACGTTGGAAAGATTTCAACCTTACTCGCACCTTGCCATGTGCCAACGGCGAAACCGTTCTTACCGCTGAAAAGATAGAAGTAGAAGGCGGCGAAATTATTGCAAAATTCTCGTGGACAGGCGGTTACTCATTTTCTGAGATTATCGACGCGGCAGGCAGTATTCCTATTCCGCCATATCTCAACCGCAAGGCAGAGGAGAGTGATAGTGTTGATTATCAAACAGTTTATTCGCATTACAAGGGTTCGGTGGCAGCACCAACAGCAGGACTTCATTTTAGTCCCGAACTGCTCAAAAGCCTGAAAACCAAGATAGACGAACTCACCCTACATGTGGGCGCGGGAACATTCAAGCCCGTAAAAACAGAAACCATAGGTGAACACGAGATGCACCGCGAGTTTTTTGCTGTAAATAAGGATGTTATCGAAGATTTAATCAAATACGAAGGCAAAATCACAGCCGTTGGCACCACATCAGTGCGCACACTCGAAAGTCTCTATTGGATAGGCGCAAAACTCGCTATATCAGATACTTGCACACATTTAAGCCAATGGGAATGTTACCAAATGCAGCCTGATTTAAGCCTCAAAGATTCACTATCTAATATATTAAAGGTGATGGAGCGCAACGGCAGCACCGTCTACAAGGCTTCCACAGGCATAATGATTGCCCCAGGATACCGCTACAAGGTGGTGAACAACATTATCACAAATTTTCACCAACCCGAAAGCACACTTTTATTATTAGTGTCGGCAGCGGTGGGCAACGCATGGAAAGATATCTATAAGTACGCCTTAGACAATGACTTCCGTTTTCTCAGTTACGGTGATGGATGCTTTTTGCAGGTAGACTGATTTTTTTATTAAAATGGTACTCTTTTTGTAAAATATTCAGTAACTTTAAACCATAATTGTTAACCGAGTTTTTATAAAAAAAGTACAATGCTACATCTCATCAAACTACTGAAAAACAAGTTTTTATACTGCTTTATAGTACTAATGCCTTTGTCGGCTGCCACATTTGCATTTTGTGCCGAAAAAAGCGCACCGCACGATTTCAACCCGATGCTTTCGCCCGACACGGTATTTAACCACATGTCGTTGGAGGACAAGATAAAGCAACTTTACATTTACGACGCAGGCGACCAAACACCCGACTTTGGAAAAAACAAGCCGCAAGGTTTGATTTTTAACACCAACAACTACAACAGCCTCAGCAAGTTGGCTCATTCTATCACCGACACCTCGATGGTAAAGCCAATTGTGATAACAGATATTTCAAAGCCGTTTGTCGACCTGCCCGTATACCTCAACCAATACGCCGTATCAACCACACGCGACACTATGCTCTATCGCGTTTGGGCAGAACAGATGGCAGACACTCTCGACAAGGCAGGTGTAACGGTGATAAAAGGCTCATTTACAAATTTTAGCCTCATCACCCCACGCACCACCGACAAGGAACTTTTTGAACACACTGCTCGTGCACGAATACTTATCAACGCTCTGTGGCAGAATGGAATAACTGCAATTATCGAATCCGACCTTTCTAACATTACCGACAAAAAACGCCGCGTTTTTATTCAAAAATCTATCGACTCGCTCAGCACTCTCGGCAAACGGCTCAACAAATACTACAACACCGATTATCCTCCTAACGCACTCACTTACAAGAAAGTAAGCAGGACAGAAGATATTATAAAAACTCTCTACACCGACAACGACCTGATTATTAGCAAAATAGAACCTGAAACTTTTGTAAAGGTAGTACACTTTGCTGTGAAAAAAAACAAACGTCTGCGCAAAGTATTGGAACTCAAAGCTTACAAGATGATAAAACTAAAATGTTGGATAGCCGAACACCACGCCAAACATCCCACCCGCGATTTCCCCAAACGATTGACTATTTGGAAAGCTATAACAGGCTCTAACACTTGCATTTACAATATTTTTGGTTTCCTTCCCGTAAAAGATATAACCAATCTAAAAATCGTTCAGATTGGTGGCACATACTTAAAAGGCTTTGTTTCAGAAAAATACAACTTCTGCGATGCCAATATGCAATATGTGCGCAACGATTACGAAAGCGTTGCCAAGGCGCTCGAAAAAACTTACAACAAAAACCTAATTGTTCTCATTAACGACAAACTCACTGATATCAAGGTTATTACACAAATCAACAACGCCACTCGCAACAACCATTCGTGCGTGGTAAACTTTGGCAATCTCGACAACCTAAGCAAAATCAAGAGTTCGTCGCTATTGCAA
Source organism: Bacteroidales bacterium (assembly GCA_016293845.1). Classification (GTDB taxonomy): domain Bacteria; phylum Bacteroidota; class Bacteroidia; order Bacteroidales; family UBA3824; genus UBA3824. Next base: position 18,007 of record JAEDDH010000007.1, read on the forward strand.
GTTTACGGCAATGGCTATGCCTCAGGCAGATACGCGGCTCAGGCAATATTCGGAAGCATTGAGGTAAATGGCAAAACACCATTTCAAATATCGCACGACATCAAGGCTGGCACAGGCAAACGCGTAGAGGTGTGCCGTTTGCAAACGTTGCCGCTCAACATCGTAGGATTTAACCAAAACTACTGCGACACAATTGATTCTATCGTAAATATGGCAATAAGAAACAACTGTTTCCCGGGTTGCCAAGTGTTTGCCGCCTACAAGGGCAAAATCCTCATCAACAAAGGTTACGGACATTACACCTACGACACTACATCTCAGGCGGTTACCACCAACACAATGTACGATATTGCGTCGCTCACCAAAATCACCGCCGCCACTATCATTATGATGCACCTTTCGGGCAAAAAGATGATTAATATCGACAAAAACATCGGCGAATATTTCAACGACACCACAATAGATTGGACCAACTTGCCCGCCGACACCATCATCAATCCCAACGACAATACCGACACCACTTTCTTGCGCGATATTCCCCAGCGGACTATCTTTGGAGTGCCAATAAGGTTGCTTTTGGAACACAAGAGCGGCATTTATCCCTATCTGCCTTTTACTAAGATACTTTACTACCGTTCTACCACACGCCGTATGCTCAAAGACGATGGTGTAAATATTGAGCGAATCAGTGCCGAAGACCTTAAACAACAAGCATTTGACGAGTTTTTCTCCGAAAAATACGTCAAAAACGTGGCAGAATCAAAAATATGCTACAACCTTTACCTCAAAAACAAATGGCGCGATTCGGTGCTTATCAATACCCGCCGCCTTGCCGTTGATGCCAAACAAGAATACAAGTACAGCGACGTTAACATGATTCTTTTGCAACAGATGGCTGAGGATATGCTTGGAACCAATGCCGACGATTTTTTACAAAAGAATTTTTATCAACCGCTTGGAATGTACCGAACGCACTACAACCCAACACGTTACTACGACAAGAGCCAATTTGCGCCCACCGCACCAAACCTTTGGACCAACGAGATTCTGCAAGGCGACGTTCACGACCCATCTGCCGAAATTCTTGGCGGAGTATCGGGCAATGCTGGTATTTTTTCAACTGCCAAAGACCTCGGAGTATTGTTTCAAATGGTCTTAAACCAAGGCACTTACGGACGCACCAAATATCTTGAACCCGATGCCATAAAGCAATATACCACCAAGCAGCCCAAAACAAGTCGCGCACTTGGTTTTGATATGTATCCATCAGCCTATTGCGCCGACAGTGCTTCGGTAAAAACTTTTGGACATACCGGATTTACAGGCACTTGCGCATGGGTAGATCCCGAAAACGAAATTGTAATCGTATTTCTCAGCAACAGAGTTTATCCCGACGAAAAAAATCAAAACCTCAACAAGTATCGCATCCGAAAATTGATAAATCAGGCTGTGTACAACGGCATTGCCAACGCCGAAAAATAATCAAAAGATATATCCCACGCCCCACTCGATATATTCGGCACGCATAAAATAGGTGCGCAATCCGAGGTTTGCCATAAGGTGGGGAGTGATGTTGTAATTGATTACCACACGGTCGTAAATAGCCGCACCGCTGTATATCTCATTAAACATGAAATATCCAAGTTGAAGCGTGGCAGCTGTGCGTCCAAAACAGAAACCGTAAGCCAAATGCGCGCCCAAAAGACATGGACTTGCATCGCTCTCCTCAACGCCAAAGGTGCCAAGTTTTTTCAAATGCGAAGGGTCGCGGATAAAGTCGAGCCCCGCTCCTACCCTTGTGCGCGGACCTGCCATACGGTAAACGCCTGCCGTTGTGGATAATATGCTATACTTAGGACTTTCGGGCTGATCTGCCTCGCGAAAACCCACTGCACTCACAATATATTTTTGCCATTTGGGCCAAATAATAGTTTGCCGAGGTTCGCCCTCAAATTTGGGTTTCTCCCCTCCTATCCTACCCTGTACGCCTATGTGCCACTGCATAAGGTTGAGACCGAGATTTGGCAGTTTAAACGCTCCATTGCTCCAATGCACAAAGTTGAATCCAGCCAAAAGCCTCTGTGGACGGTTTCGAAAAAAAGTAAACTGAGGTCCAAAACAAAAGAACGCCGAAAAGCGCGAACCCACCAAAAGATTTTCGGGATTGCTCTCGCTGTCGAAATGCTTGGTAACATACGCCGTACCCGCAAGAAAACGCAAATCAATGCCAAAGAAACGTTTTTTAGCCAAAGGAAACTCGGAAATCACCGCTCCCGAAAAAGCCTGTCCAAGCACGTTGTAATGAAAATTTTCGTAATAAAAAGCCGCTCCAAGGAGTGGATGCCCATATTTATTTTCCCACTCACGGCTGCCATTGGTTTCAACAAGATATTCGGCAGCAATACCGTTGGTGGTGCGATAATCCAACACACCCGAAAGGCCGCGGTGATCGTAAACCGGCCCGTGAAGATAACGCAAGGAAAGATATTTGTTTCGAGGAAGTTTAACGCCCAAAGTATCAGACGCATAAACCGACGACGCAAAAAATACAGCAAAAATAGCGGTTAAAATTATCAACAAAATATAACGTTTCATTGCTTGTTTTTCAGCCCGCCTTTTCCGGGTTTCTCTAAAAGTTCAACAGCGGGATTACCTCCATAAATAATATCACCTGTCCAAAAAATATTGGCAACAAGCGAATCGGTAGGATTTACAAAAACGTCGCCAGTGCTATAATTATCTATATAAGCCTTTTTTACAGATAGTTGCGAAGCGTCAACAATAGCAGAATAGCGAGGTTGGCAGCGAAAATTTTCGCATTTTCCCTTTACAAAATACTTGCCCGTACCAAACCAAACCTCCAACACAAACGTAGGCGAATTGGTAATAACATCGAGATTGCCTATACGATTGGTAAAAACTATACGCCTAACATCCACCGAATCAGACGAATGTACACGGCACGAACCTTTTAAATAGATATTTAACTCAGGATATGAATAATGCAATTCTACCTTTGGCACACCCTCATACTTGCGCACAATGCGGTATTCGTTTTCGTTGTCGAAATCCACAGTGTTGGTTCCTGCAAACGACCATTTTACCTTGTCGATCAGATTTTTGCCACAGGTAACTACCGCAAAATCTGCTGTATCTTTCACTATGGAAACATCAAACGCGTCGTTGAAATTATAGAGAGTTATCAGGCTGTCGAAACGCCAAACCTCGGTAACCTCATCGCCGATACTCTTAAAAAAATCAGGAGCGTCGGGACTATCGCATCCAAAAATAGCCGCCAACCAAACCACCAATGTAAAAAAACGTATCCTCATAGTAATCATAAACAATTTTGCGCAAAATTAAAAAACATTTTTTAACTTTGCAGTAATAATTATAACTTTATAAACATTTATAGTATGAAAAAATCAGTATTCTATCCTATTATGGCAGCCGCAATAGTTTGTGGCTCCGCATTTTATTCCTGTCAAGGCAATGGCGGCAACAGCAATGCAGGCAATGAAGACAACAAAGTGACCATGCTGACTGGCAACGCCGACAACATTGAAATATCATCTGGCAATCAGACTTCCGAAAACTCAAACAGCACAGTGTCGGTGCAACCAGCCCCCTCCAACGTGCAATCTGGCATGGACGGAGATTTTTACCGCTACGGAAGCCACACCTACCAAGTAAAAGGTGATTTCAAAACCGACAAAATCACCACAAGCGATTTCAACGAGGTGACATTCAGCAACATTCCCTCCGACTACACCGAGTTTGAAAAAGTCTACAAAGAGTATCTCGGCAAACACATCAACGGCACAGCCGCAATGATGGTGATGGCTATGGAGATGTACGGACGCGACAAATCGGTAGGCGAACGCTGCATCCGTCTCATCAACACTCCCAACAACGTTTCGTCGGTAATGAACATATTGAAAGACCGCTACGGCAATTACACAAGCGACGGATATTCGCAGCGTTACATAGCCGCCGCCCTTATCGACGGAGCAGTACGCGCCAACGGTTACGCTCCCACCGAGCCCTACACAATCAAATGTCAGGGCAGCTCCAACGGCATCCGTCAAATGACAATGCCCAAATACGGCACAGTATACTATATGTACGTTATTGGAGGCGGATGGGATACTCATCAACGTCAGTGCGAAATTGTTATGTTTGAAGACGAAGAAGACACCGGACTCTACCGCATGAACAACTGCCCATCGTTTTACACACAGTGCCAGCAGATTAAAGGCGAATGGAAGGGCTTAAAATAGCAGCCCTGATTATGAATTATGAATTATGAATTATGAATTGGCTAAACTTTAAAGAAAATTCTGCGAAGTTTAGTCAATTTTTATTTTGATTTTTGTTCTACGCGAACGAACGGTAGATACGGCAATATCAAAAATCTTAGAAATTATACTATCAGTTTTGGCAATCAAATCATCGCATAGAAGTCGAAGTTTGGCTATGGCGAATAATACTGTCGACATTATCGCATCGCTCTGATAATACGAGTTTTTAACCTATTTTTTCTATGATGTTAATGCAAAAATCAACCACATGTTTTCGGATCGCAACCACCTTTATGTAAGTTTTTATAAGGGAATTGATAATTTACAACCATTACGATATGAACACCGGCTATCACGAGGAAACCAAACTCACTGGCGATGTTAATCGTTACCAATATTCTAAATCTAATTTTGGTTCGGAAATTACCGACTACGGCGCAATTATAGATTTTGACTATATGCCATCGCCTCGCCATGCCATCAAATTTGGATTTTGCCGATGCCGACGGCTCAAAAGAAAACTATTACAGAGTTTCGCTTGATAAAAATTACGGCTGCGAAGGTATTGTAGAAAAAGTAGACCGCAAAACCATTTATGTAGAATATGAAAAATTTCCGCATTTTTAAAAACATATCCAACGCCGCCATCAGAATTCAAATATTCCACCGACGAGGAGTTAAACGACATACCAACCTATTTTTATTACGAAACAGTTTTGGTAGAGAGCTATTCGGCGCAAGGTTACTAACTGTTGCAAACATTAGTTAGCAGCGGCACTGGCTACATAGCGGCAGTAAGCAGAATTAGCAAAATAGTAAAAGTAATCGATGGTTACCAACCCGAACCGATAAAAGAAGAGGAGGAGGAAGATTACGAAGATTTTTAATTGACAATACCAATGAATAAAAAAAAATACTAACTTGCACCTCAAACAAGTGATTTTTTAACAAACTTAATATGAAAAAGTTAGCATTTTTTGCCGCAGCGTCAGCTCTATTTTTGGCTTCGTGCGGAACGCCCCAACTCTCCAATATTGTGAATGTAGAGGGCGGTCAAATTGAAGGCTATATTCAAGATAGCCTCAAAATTTTTAAGGGAATACCGTTTGCAGCACCTCCCGTGGGCGACCTCAGATGGAAAGCCCCACAACCTGTGCAACCTTGGCAGGGCGTTAAACAGACTACCGAATTTGCCAAAGGTCCTATTCAGGGCGGTGACCCAAACAATTTTAGCGAAGATTGTCTATATTTAAATGTGTGGACTCCCGCAAAAACCGCACAAGACAAACTCCCCGTTATGGTATGGATTTATGGCGGAGGATTTTCGTTTGGCTCTACTGCCGACCCAAGTCACGACGGCGAATTGCTTGCTCGAAACGGCGTTATCTTAGTATCAATCACTTACCGCGTGGGCAATCTCGGTTTCTTGTGCCATCCCGAACTCTCTGCCGAAAACCCCAATCACGTAAGCGGCAACTATGGTATTTTAGACCAAATTGCAGGTTTACAATGGGTTAAAAACAATATCGACAAATTTGGTGGCGACCCCAACAATGTTACCATTTTTGGCGAGAGTGCAGGCGGAATTTCGGTAAGTATGTTGTGCGCATCGCCTTTGGCTAAGGGATTGTTTCAGAGAGCAATATCACAAAGCGGTGGATCATTTGGTCCTTCGCGTGCCACCACATATCCCGGTGAAAATATGAAGACCCTCGCAATGGCTGAGCAAGACGGCGCCCAGATTGCCGAAAAACTCGGTGCAAAATCCCTTGCCGACCTTCGCGCACTTCCTGCCGAAAAATACGCTGGTGGCGATATGTCGGGCTTTGGCGCTTGGCCTGTGGTTGACGGCTACGTTATCAAAGACGACCAATATGTAATGTACCAAAACGGCGATTTCAACGATGTGGATATACTTGTAGGATACAATTCCGACGAAGGTGCAAGTTTCTCGTTTGCCGATACTTACGAAACTCATCCTAAATTTGTAGCCGACCGTTACGGACGTTTTGCCGACACATTGTTAAAGGCTTATCCCCTCACCGACGAGGGCAAACTCAACAAAACCGCCCGCGACCTTATGCGCGATGCCGCTTTTGGTTGGCAAACTTGGGCGTGGGCATCGCTGCAAAGTCAGAAAGGCAAATCAAAGGTTTACCTTTATTATTTCGACCAACATCCCGCCGACAGCGAAGGTTCGCACCACGGAATGGACGTAAACTATGTATTTCAGCACGTTACACAGGGCGAAAGCGATATTGCGCTGTCGAAAGCAATGGGATTGTATTGGACCAATTTTGCCAAAACAGGTCATCCCGATGGTGAAGGCGTTCCTCATTGGCCTGAATTTACCACAGAAAATCAAAAAGTTATGTATCTCACCGGACCAGTTCCGTTTGAAGGCACAACCCCGAGCCTCGAATCTATGAAGGTGCTTGATGCTTATTTTGCTTGGAGACGCACTCCCGAAGGCAAAGAATGGGCTAAGTAATTCATAATTCATAATTAGGAATTCAAAATTTTAACACTAATATTATTTAAGATGAACAAATTTATCAAAACAGGATTGGCTCTGCTATTTGCTGCCACATTGCAGACGGCAATGGCTCAGCCCGGCGTTCCCCAGGTGCAGTCGCCGGTTGTTAACAAAGACAACTCAGTAACTTTCAATTACTTAAATAAAACCGCTCAAAAGGTGGAGGTGGATGTTCAGTTTGCCGGTCGCCACGAGATGAAAAAAGACGACAAGGGCGTGTGGTCGATCACTCTCGGGCCTACCACTCCTGACATTTATCCTTACTGCTTTATCGTTGACGGAATGCAAGTTATGGACCCCGTTAACGCCGAATGGTTTCCCAATGAGGGATTCAAAAACAGTCTTTTGGATATGCGTGGCGATTTCAACTTGCCCCACGCTCTCAAAAACGTTCCTCACGGTAGCGTAGAGTACGTAACCTATTGGTCTGACGCAGCCAACACATTCTGCAACGCCATTGTTTACGTTCCCCCCACATACTACAACGGCAAGGGCGCAAGTTACCCCGTAATGTACCTCATCAGCGGCACCACCGACACCGAAGAGGTATATTTCAAGGTAGGCAAAATGAACCTTATTCTCGACAACCTCATTGCTCAGGGCAAGGCCAAAGAGATGATTATCGTTCTCCCCTATGGCAACCCCAACCGTATTGCAGGTAAGGGAGATACACCCGCTATGCAGTTTGATATGTTTGGCAAGGATTTTCTCGATTTCCTTATGCCCTACGTTGAGAAAAACTACCGCACCATCAACAACGCAGCCAACCGTGCTATCGGCGGATTTTCTCGCGGTGGCAATCAGGCTCTCAGCATTGGTCTCAACAATTTGGACAAATTTTCGCACCTCTGCTCTTACAGTTCGTTTACACAGTTGCGTCCCGGTCAGTTAGACGACGCCAAATCGCTCAACTCTAAAATAAAACTCTTCTGGCTTGGCGTTGGCAGCGACGATTTTCTCTACGGCAACGCGCGCGACTTTATGGTAGAGTTAGACAAGCACAACATCAAGAATATGAAGGTGATAACCTCCTACAAACACGGTCACACTTGGATGAACGCACGTTATTTTTTAGAGGAATCGCTTCCCCGACTTTTCCAAGCCAACCCCTACAAGGGCGCAAATATGAAGGTAACACTTCCCGAGGCTAAAAAAGATCAACAATTTACCCCCGGCGTAATGGCAAGAATGTTTCCAAAACCTGTGATTTCGCCCGAATATCACAAAGATGGCAGCGTAACATTCCGCCTCAAAGCCGACAACGCTAAGGAAGTAAAACTCGACCTCAACCAACTTATGGGCGGTCAAAATACTATGACCAAAGATGCCGACGGCGTTTGGAGCATCACCATCGCCACCGACCATCCCGACATCTATCCCTACGGCTTTATTGTTGACGGCACCAGCATCAACGACCCCAACAACGCAGACATTTTCCCCAACGAAGGTTTCAAAGGCAGCCTCGTAGACATCCGCACCAAAGAGCCCGGAATGCAAGACATTCAAAAAGTACCCCACGGCAAGGTTGCATACCGTTTTTATCACTCCAACAGTCTCGGAATCGACCGTCCGATGTGTGTTTACACTCCCGAAGGCTACAAACCCGACGGCAGCGAGAAACTCCCCGTACTTTACTTAATTCACGGTATGACAGACACTTACGAAACATGGTTTAAAGTTGGTAAGATGAACAACATCCTCGACAACCTTATTGCCAAAGGTCTTGCAAAACGTATGATTGTGGTAATGCCCTACGCCAACCCCTACCCCGAACTTATTCTCCGCGGCAAGGCTGAGCGTTACGATGCTATGGACACCAAAAAGATTGTTACAGAAATCACCAAAGACGTTGTGCCCTACATCGAAAAGAATTTCAACGTTCTCACCGATGCCGACAACCGCGCCATTGCAGGATTCTCGCTCGGTGGCCGTCAAACATTGGCAACAGGTTTGGGCAATCCCGATATGTTCCATTACGTAGCCGCATTTGCCCCTGCTATTTTCGGAAACGAGTATAAAGACAATTTTTCAAACGGCACCTACGCCACCCCCGACGTACTTAAATCGAAACTCAAATTTATGTTCCTCGGCACCGGCAAAGACGATTTCTTGATTCAGGCATCGCTCGGTTTGGAAAAATTCCTCACCGACAATGGCATCAAGCACACCTTCTACAATCCCGGCGGCGGACACACATGGATGAACTGCCGCGACTATCTCGAACTCACAGCAAAGGAGTTGTTTAAATAAACAAGGATTAACTTTATAAAACACACCCGTTGGAGAAAATCTGACGGGTGTTTTTTTTATACTTGTGGTTCCATAACTTTACTCTTTCTAAAACTAATACTGCAAATTTACAATTTATAATTCAAATAAAAAAAGAGGGACACATTATCAATGTATCCCTCTTTTTTATAGATAATAAATCAAGCCTTATTTGGTCTTTTTGGCTTTTTGTTTGCCTTTGCTGGTTTTGGTAGTACCATTGTTGCCTGATGCGCCGGAATTGCCGTCTACCTTGGTTTTGCCTTTGCTATGGCCATTGGCATTACCGTTGCCGTTTACATTGCCGTTGTTGGTGATGCGGGCGGCTTTGGCAGCATTGAGGAAGTTGACCATTTTTTGAAGATTGGCATCAGAATACATATTCATACCGTGTCCGCCACCGTCTACGAGGGTGAGGTCGGTTTTTACGCCTGCGGCTTTAAGATGGTCGTAGAGTTCCTGACCTTGGCAGCAGGGCACTACATTGTCTTCTTTGCCGTGGAAAACTATTAGCGGAGGGTCGTTTTTGTCGATATAATATACAGGAGTGAGAAGGTTGTAAAGGTCGGGGTTTTCAGATGCCTTTGCACCAAGGAGAGCCTCCTCGGGACCGCTTGCACCTTCGCCTCGTTTGCCGCCGCAATCCATATTCATCAAGTCGATAGGACCAGACCAATCGCAAGCAGCATCCACATTGCTGCTCATATTGGTATATTTGCCCACAGAGCCTTCCAAATCCACTGTTACGCTGCCCGACTTGCCTTGTCTGGTGTTTTTGGTGGTGGCAGCAAGCGAAGCCAAATGTCCGCCCGACGAGAAACCAGATGTGGCAATAAATCTTGGGTCGAAGCCATATTTATCAGCCTCGCCGCGTACAAAGCGGATAACAGCCTTGATATCATTGATTTGTGCAGGATATTTGGCATCCATAGACGAACGGTGATTGGGCGTTACAACGGCATAACCTGCATCTACCAAGGCTTTTACAATGGTGGCGATGTCTGCCATTCCCTTTGAACTATTGCTAAACCAAGCGCTACCGTAGATATGGACAACCACGGGATAAGGTTTCTGAGCGTTTTTGGGAATGTAGATGTCGCAGTTGTGATAAGCCTGATCATCGCCGGCATAATTTACGTCGGCTATTTTGTCGGCATTTTCGAGTTTAACTTCGCGGAACTGAAATCCGCCAAAGCCCATATTTTCGGGCTGTTGTGCGTTGATAGCACCTGCCGCAAACAGCGCAGAGCATATCAACAAGGGTTTTATAAAATGTCTTTTCATATATGTAATATTTTGTTTTGGCAAAATTATGATTTTTTTCCTGTCAACCGTTTTATCTCTTTGTCGAAATCTGAAATAATAGGTTGTGTTTTGTTGAAAATATCGTATTCTTTTTCGGCCTTGGCATCAGCCACTGCCTTTGAAATTTTACCTTTGCCCTCTAAAATCTTATAATTGCGGAAGTTAAGGAAGGCATTAACGCTATCCGAAAACTGCGACATACTGAAACTGTGTTCGTCTTCAATCAAATCCTCGATATAATCAAAGAAACCTGTAACAGCTCGTTCCAATTTGCGTATCTCTTGTTACGACAGATAGTTTTTGGCGACAGTAACATCAGATTTCAGAATTCTGCCGTCGGGTGCGTTTTTCCATGTAGTTAGCCCCATGTGTTCTTTGGTGTGGTCGGCTTTGGTATAGATGATTTCTGCCGCTGTCTGTCTTGTAATGGCATAGTGAAAGCGGTTTTGAATCATCGCGTAGAAGTCGCTTGTGGTAGGAGAATTTTTGTCGTAATCGATGCTACATTCAGCATAGATGTCTGTGATTTGTTGCCAAATACGTCGCTCACTTGCACGAATCGAACGAACGCGTTCCAACAACTCGCGGAAGTAATCCTTCCCAAACACTTGTTCTCCTCGTTTCAATCGTTCATCATCGATGACAAACCCTTTTCGAATAAACTCGTTGAGAATTTTGGTAGCCCACATACGAAACTTAGTAGCTCGAGCCGATGACACACGGTAGCCGACAGCGATAATGGCATCGAGGGAATAAAACTCTACTTGTTCTTCGATTTCCCCTCTGAAGCCTCTTTGAACGACTATTTCCATTTTGGAAATAGTCGTAGTTTTGTCTAATTCCCCTGAATCAAAGATATTTTTCAGGTGCTTGTTGATGGCTGGCACACCAACACCAAACAATTGAGCCATTGCCTTTTGTGTTGCCCAAATTGTTTCATCTTTGATGGCTACCTGTACCTTGCCGTCTTCCTCGGGCAGGTTGTATAGTATGAATTGAATGTTGTTGGTGATTGTTAAAATGTTACGATTAATTATTTAATATGGTTCTAAGTCTATCAAATAATGGTTTAAAAGCCATAAAGTCTATATTGGCAAAATTACCTTTCTTCTCCAAAATATTGGTTGCAAATTCTTCTTATGACAGAGCAAGACGGTTTCCTTCGATGTCAATTACTACATCGGCTTGATTTTTTTCTTTTTCAGGTGTTATATAGTTTTTGACATCATGGTTATTCTTTACACCTATTTTTTTGTCGCTTACTAAGTTTGAATGGAGCACGGTTTCTAAATATTGCTTTTTCTAAATAAAATGCCATAACATCATTCTCCTTATTTATTTGTTAAAACAAAACGCCGTACAAGTTATTTAACCAAATTTGCACGGAGTTTTTTATATCAAATCAGCCGATGGCTGTTATTTCACTTCCTCATAGTTAAATCAAATTGAATATCAATATTTTATACTATTATGTTGTAAATATGATGCAAATATAAAATAAGTATCAATAACTTCTAATTATCTGAGTAACAAAGGTATATAATTATTTTGATAAACAATAAATATATAAGGTGTTGTAAATTAAAAATACGGTGTTTTTCAAGATTATTGCGAGTATTTTGATAGCATTGCGAACAAACAAGAAGCAAAAAGAAAACCGCCTCAAATGGGGCGGTTTCCTTGCAAGCAAACCGATAATCCACAACGGAGATTAGATGATAGTTTGATTTCCCAAATAGATTGAGTTTGCAACGTTGATGCCATCGGCAGAAACAAAGCCGATGTAAAGTTCAACAGTGTCGCCATTCCAATCGGCAGGGAAATTCAGTTCGGCAGATTGGTCGGCACGGGTGGCAGCAGAAGTGTTGAACACGGCTTCTCCCTTGTCGGGGTTGTATGCCAACGGCATTGCAACATCGGTGGGCAGGGCATCGCCTTGACCACTGTTGTCGGTCCACGAAATGGTGGCTTTGCCCGAATCCATGTTAACGTTAGGTTCAGATGGCTGTGAAAGACTGCCTCGTGATACAAGCACATTCGAAAAGTCAAGCACATAGTCAGGGGCTGTTCCTTCAATAGCATTTTTCACAATGTACGACATTGCGGCGTTGAATGCGGTTTGCTTGTTTGCGTAGGTCTTGTAACCAGTGCGAATGTAGGCAGTGATGGGTTTCAGAAAATCGAGCGTAAGCGCGAATTTGCTGCGTTGTCCCATCTGCCCCTCGGTGCGAGGGTTCTTGACACTCTGGGCACGGACACGCATGTAACTGATGCCCTTCCAACTTGAACCTATGACTTTTCCGACCTTGCCGGAAAAGCCGCCCAAAATACCTTGTTTAATAGTTCCCATAAGACTTGAATTTTAGTTTAACAATGTGTTGATTCTTCGGATTTGGTACGGGCTTGATACGGCTCTGACCTTATCCGTTTGTGCAAAAATACGTGCATTGTAAGTCGCTGACTGTGTTTTGGTTTCGTGTGCTTTGGATTGCAGTATTTTGCCAATGAACAGCACTAAAACACAACATTTTTTCCGACAGAAGAAAAAACAGAAAAAAAAGAAGAAAGAAAAAGGAATGCCTTTCAGACAACGAAGTGTAGGGCGTTTGTCAAGGTTTGCTCAAAAAAAATACTCTTTGAAGCAAAGCGGAAAAGGAAGATTTTTTTTGAAAGCAACCCGCAGGGCTTGACCTTTACTAATGCCCGAAACGTAGTTATTTTTGCATTCTCTTTTTATTTCTTTTGGCGGAATAAATATTTGATACATAATAAATTAACCTTATCAACTGCGAAATAAGGAAATCAGACCGATAGGGCTGTAATATAACTGCGATTCCTCTTTTTCAGGGGTGGGTGGTCGGGGGCTGTGCGAGGGCGAAGCGGAAAACCGAGCAGGTAAAGCAGCCCTGAGCCGAACGAAGGCAAGTGGGAAAGCAGCGAAACGAAGTGAAGTGCGTTACCTGCTTGCCGTAGTGAGAGGCGCGAGCCGATAGCGAGTGGAACGAAGGTGACTGGCAGGGATAGCCTGAACGAAAAAAGCGAAATGAGGAACGAATGAGCGATTTGCAGAGAGGGTTCTGACAGCCTACGTTGAAAACGCAGGGCTGGCGTATGTTTTTGCTGTGCAGTGTAGTTTTTTTTGCGGGCAAGGCAAGTGCAGGAATGAACGAGTGAATGAAGTGAGGCACGAACGTAATGAGCGATGGAATGACTGCTCTTGCCTTGGGTTTTATAAAAGTCGTGGTGGTGCGAGCGGATTGAGGTACGAAATAAAGCGAACACGACCACAACCGCTGAAAGGGTGGGCAAAAAAACGAAACAGAACATTGCAAAAACTATGACAGCCCGATTAGCCTGAGAGACCCGCAGGCGAGCACAACACAACAAGCGGCGGTTTGCCCCCTTTATAAATATTTTGTGAGGGTTGCGAACACCTTATTGGGATTTAAGGGGCAAAAAAAAGCCGCGAATGACAACCGAACGAACGCTTGGCGGAAGAAAACAAGACGGCACGCCTGCTGTGAGTACCAAACGAAGTGTGTTGGAACGCAACAGCAGAGTGTGACGGCAGTGCCGGCAAGGGTGGCGAAAAAAATAATATGATTTTTTGAAGCCACTTATCTTGCCCTTGCTGGCATGTTTTTTACGCCTAAGTGAGTGAGAGCGGAATACCTGTTTACCTGCTCGGTTTGTAGCGTGGGCAGGTATTATTCATTAGTTGTCCCGACAATTTCTTCAAACCTTTTTTTTAGTAATTCCTTCCTTTTAGAAACGAAATCAGGGAAATATTTTATACTTAAATCAACATTCTTGGGAATTAGTTGATTGTCAAGGTCAATCTTTTTATCTTGAATCCAAGTCTCAAGAGGTGTATCTAATTTAGATTCATTAAGAGAACTATTTAAGAGTTGAAGGTTGACAATAGAGTTATAATTAAGAGGGTTTGTATAGAACAGGAACAAATCCCTATTCTCAAAATCTGTTTCTTTGAGTTTCTGAAAATAACTAAAAGGATGCAAGTGGTCTTTATGAAAAACTTGGTTAAAATTTAAGTGTGAATAAATCAAAGCCAAAATAGGATAACAATTAGGATCATCCTTTTGAATTGTCAACAACCCCTCTATATACTCCGAACTAAAAGCAAGGTTTTTAGTTGGATTGTCTTTGAAAGCTTCTTTTATTTGTTCCAATGGAAAATCTTGTAGGTTAAGATTGTTCCTTAATACCTTTCGTATAGTCGTAAGAATTGCATCGGATTGACCGCCAAACACTCTTTTGAGCAATGATAAGCATAACCATTTTCTCATAGCATCTTTTTCACTTTGATGGTGTGCTTGGTTGTTTATATCATTCTCCAAGTTTTTGTGGTATATATAATACACCAGCGGTATAACAGCATTTTTAGCTCGTAAACTCGAATCGTTAAATCCCCAAGATTCTACTAATTTGAATGCCGCAATAATAGAATCCTTTATCCTATCCCAATTCAGATCGAATTGTTGAACACTTTTACGGTCAAAGTTCTTAACTTGAAATTTGATGTTATCATTGAATAGGACAAGGCAAACTTTTAGAATAAAATCGGCATTGACCATAAATCCAGGCTTCCCAATTTCGAAAACTTTCTTTATAACATCTTCTAAGGATTTTCGAGCATCACGCAAAGTCCAATTGGCAGTCGTAATGGACATAAGCAGGTTAGAAAAACTTAATGGTTCACCACCGCTATTTGTCCTAATGAAGATGTCTAATACAACATCTATTTCTTGAGAAGTTTCCAAGTATTAATTTATAATCTTTTCGTCAAATACTTTTTTGCGAAGAGTTCTAATAGTTGATTTTGCAAATTGATTATTGTTCCAAGTTTGTTGGTCAATAAAGTTATCTAAATCATTTGCATCCTCATACCTTAATAGGTCGTTAACCTTAAACCAAATAGCATTGGATTCTTTTGACAATCTATCGTAATCGCTTCTTGTCAAGAAGCGGAAATCGTATTTCATTTGTCTTTCGTCTTCATCTGGCAATGGACTTGCTATATTTACGTATAAGTGTCTTGTGGGTAAACTTTTCTCATCGTCTTTCCACCAAGCACGAGGCATTTTATATGCATAACTACCTTTCAATCCAAGATAAATACTGGTAAGTCGCTGTTGACCATCAATTACAGCATAAAAATCTGGAAAAGCTTTTGTGTCAATGTCAATGTTGTCTTCTTTGAAAAATTGACGATATTCAGTTAAGAATTGATAAAACTTAAAATCATTCTTTATGCTTTGTTCCTTGATTTCCCAAAACATAAAAGAGTTGATAGGATAACCTCGCATTATACTATCAAATAAAGTTTCCACTTTATCACTACTCCATACAAATTTCCTCTGAATTGCTGGTATTAGGTACTGTCTTGCTACGATTTTGTCTATCGCATCTTTAATTGTTATTGGTGTTGCAAATCCACTTGACATGATATTTTGAATTTTAATTGTTTACAAAAACCAAAGATTGTTTTTCCCGAACTGTGGCAATTCCGCTTCAGAGAAGTGCGGAACTATTTCTGCAACCATTTCGGGGTATTTTATCGTTATAGGCAGATTCTGCTGTTTGACTGATTTCCAATACATTCGGCTGAACTGATATACTTGATTCAGCAAATTAAACGCATCGGTCATAGGAATATCTTTGTCAGACTGATTGACGATTTTAGAGAGGCGTATGCGGACAGGAAACAGCATATCAATATTATTCTCATTTCCATTGTATCGAGAATTGTTGTAAAGCAGGAAATCGTTGTTATGAATCTTTAGCACCGTTCCGCTCAAAGGCATCAGCCCTCGTTGTTTCTCGTCAAACATTACTATGTCGCTGGTTTCAGTTTTGTTGATGGTAACAATGAGAACAGGGATATTCAATTCCAACGTGTTAAGCATTTGTGTTATCGGCCTTGCCTCACGTTTGCTCATCGTTTTGTAATAGTGAATGATAAGGCGTTGGGGATTAGTCTCGCTGTCAAAAACAAAGTGTCCGATTGCCTCGCGGATACCGGCAACAATACTTTCGAGGTCGTTGGCTTTGCAGCAGTCGAAGTTTTTGAACAATCCGTTAGGGTTGAAACTGGAAGCACTGCCAACGTAGCGTTCTCCGACTTTTTCGGACAGGAACGCACCAACGCCAATAACCAAATCTTTGTTTGCCGTATGGCTGTTCAGCTGCCACGGAATACCACCGATTTTTGCAAGAATGGCCGTAGCAATATTGGGCAGATGAAAATTGAATTTTTGATTATTCGGTCGGTCTTTATATATAACTTGCGAGGTTATCCTCTTTTCAAGCAACAACTCTTTGATTTGAAAGTACAAGCCATAATAAGGATTATTCACAGCATCACGTGAAATTGGGCTGATGTAAATAGCTACATATTGTGTTTGCGGGTCTAATGGCTTGTTGGCAAGTTGTGTCTTGATTCCAGACAAAGCATTTTCAATAGTTGTAAAACAAATGCTTCCATTTTTATCAGTATTGAATGGTTGTTTTATGCAAGAAGCAAGCGGTGCAAAATAGTATTTCTGTTCGCCTGATTCTTGGTCGGTATAGGGCTTATAACCATCTTTGAATATAGAATATAAATTGTGACAAACTTTTTCATCTGATTTTTGATAGATGAAGAAAAATCGAACGTTTTGTTTGTCTGTTGGTTTGAATATGCCAAATGCATCCATATTCTTTGAACCAAATACACAACTGTAGGGGTCAATGCCTGTTTTGCCGTCTTTGAATTGCAAGAGGTTAGCACCTTTAGCCACTTGTCCGATGCGGTTTTCAGGCACATTGAACATTTCACCTGACAAACAGAAAAGAGCCTGAAACTCACTTGTAAGCAGGTGCTGTCGGACAAAGTTGTTGATATGGTTGTATGTGGTGGTGTATTTGTCTTTGTTGAGAAAACGCTTTTCATTGATGTGCAGTTCAGCGGCTAATTCTCGATTGATTTTCGGGAAAGCCTCGTCTATCTGCTGTTTTTGGTTTGGCGAAAGATTTTTGTATTTGACCACTTCTCCACCGACAACAACTTTGAAATGGTCGGTGTGTAAATCGAGGGCAGACAACGGCTTGTTATAGACCGTTGAAATGCCGTTGAATGATATGACCAACTCCCAACTATCAGAGAATACCGCATATTGTGGTATGAGTGAGAAGCGTAGATATTCAGTGCAATTCTGCGTTGACTGCTGCGTGTTTCTCATCCAAACCTCAACATTGTCAATCTTGTCGAAAGTGGCAATCTGCGTTTGGCGGAAATGGTTGTATAGTTGCTGGCTGATAATGTGTTTGGCTATGCGGCGTTGCTTCTGATTGTTCAAATTAATTTGGACAGTGTATTGCGTTCCTTTGCATTCAGCAGGGTTATTGAGCGAGAAGAATAAACTTTTGACTTCAGCAAGTTCAGAATGTTGATGCTAAAGTTCAGGGCATTCGTCGGCATAGACACGTACGGGATGCGTATCTTTGCGCTTATCCGTGTAGAGCGGAAGCTCTACTACTTGTTGCACAGGGCTGAATGTAAAGAAGTTGATTTGCATAGGCAAAATGGGTTAGTTACTATATCTTTTGATTGTACGTAAATCGAGGCGTGGGGTTAAGTCCATTGCCCAGCGTGTTGAGTTTGGCAAAAGCATCGCTTTTTGCTTGGCTTCTGCTTTAGTCGAGGCATCAAGCAAAACTTGTTCTTGCCATTTGAATTGGTCGTACTTGTATATGTTAACGGTGATGGTGTACATGGTTTTTAGTTTATTCCAAAGAAATCGCTCAATGGACGAATCTTTGCACGATATGTGTTGATTTTTTGTTTCAAATTCGGTTGTTTAGGCATTTCAATCTCTTTTGAATTGTCGAAATGTAAGACAACGTAATAAGGAGCGTGTTCGGGGTGAAAACCATGCTCTTCAAGTGTTTCTTTTGTCCAGATTTGGAAATGACCTTTGGTTTTCAAACGAAACAAATGGCAATCTTCACCACCTGTATGTAGAAGAACATATTGCATACGTTCAAATCCTAGTGTTACCAACAATGAGCCTCTTGTATCACCTGCACGAAGATAGCAAATACCATTCAACATCATCAGTTGCTTAGTTTCTTTGCGAGAATGATTGACTAAAACCATATCATTTTTCAAATCTGAAGTTTGCTTGTTACTTTTCAACTCACTTACAACTGATTCATCTATTTCAATTTTAGACCCATAAGTATTTGCTTTTATATCAGTCGAAGCACTAAATTGATGAACATCAACAAATTGATATGGTAGCTCTTTTATTAGTGTCAACGTTGGTATGACTGAATTATCAATATGAAATTCAAATCTACAATGAGAGTTTGTTGTAGCATCAACAACTTTTTCCTTGTAAAACAATCTAAAATCAATATTTATCTCATACCCAATTGAGTTTCTATTTTGATTCAAAGCTGCTATGGCTGTAGTGCCACTTCCCATAAAAGGATCTAAAATAGTATCTCCTACAAAAGAGAACATTTTTATCAGTCGTTTGGGCAATTCTTCAGGGAAAACAGCAATATGTCTATTTTGCTTTGCTCCGCTAAATGTCCAATGGGAAGAAAAATATTCATTCCATTCATCTAAAGACAACTTAGATGTTTCTTTTTGCTCCCTATTTACATGTGGAGCTTTGCCTAACTTTTTGAATAACAGTATCTGTTCAAAATCAATTTTTACAATGCCACCTCGTGGATTAGGAAAACTTCCCATGACTTTCTCTCCTCCAGAAGGATGCATTGAAGTTGGCTTTTGCCATATAATGCTGCCCAAATAATCAAAACCAATTGTTTCACAAAAGCGAATAATCTCGGAATGTATGGGAATAATTTTATATCTTCCATAGTACGCAGTTCGGGCAAATTGGTCACCAATGTTAATGCAAAGTCTGCAACCAGGGTGTAATACTCTATAACATTCTTTCCAAACAAGATTTAAATTATTGATATATTGCTCGTAAGTATCGTTAAATCCTATTTGATTCGATGAGCCATAATCTTTCAATTGCCAATATGGTGGTGATGTTACGATAAGATGCACCGACTTGTCTTGAATCAGCGACATTTTACGGCAATCTCCGTTGATAAGAATATGGTGGGTCTGCATAGTGGGTGATTATAGTTGTTTTAATCTTTTTATTTCGCTCGCAATTTCATCAACAACTTCTTTATTTGCGATTTCTCCTTTCAGACTATACACGACAAATACCTTACCGCCGTATTGCTCGGTAAACGATTCAAAACTCACTCTCATTCTTTCTGTGAGTGAATAACCTCCGAAATTCGCATTTGCTGTTACTGGTTTTACGTGGATACCAAACTGATAATTGCCAACTTTTGCCACATAATCAATATCACCAGCATGGTCTAACTCTGGGTCACTTTCTTCAAAAACAACATCTTTGAATCTCTTTGCCAATCCATCATTTACGACAGACTTTTCTCTAAGATAACCATCGTATGTACGATTGATGGTCAAGTTATACACGTATGAGATGCAATCTTCTTTTGTAATATTGCTGATTGCCTCTTGAATTTGAGGAATAACAAGTTCTGTCATCTTTGCATACAAGCGTTCTCCTAATTCAAGCAATGTTTCACGAGTTATCTTTGTAGGAACTTTTGCTGATGTTTCAGCATTTTCAAAATACCAAGTTTCCCATTCTTCAAAAGATGAGGGTTGGCATTGTCTAATGAGACTCATAACCTCTCCGACTTTGTTCGGCCGGGTTAATTGATATAATTGGCAGGCATGATTCAATAAGAATTCCTTTTTGCCTTCAAAAACTAATGAATGAATTTCCATATTATCTTATATTTTAAGCGTTTGCAAATAATCCTATTGTTGATGGTGTCTCTAACATATTTGAATGTTCTTCGTATGAGATTGAGTATTCACCAGATTGAGCGTCTAACGAAATGCCGTCAAGGTAATTAAACTCAATTTCTTCTTCTTGTTTTGTCATTACAGCAACATCCATTACTGAATTATAGTGTTTTACTTCCTTGCCTTGGGCTATTCGAGATTTAACGAAATCGGTGTGAGCATCAAAGCGTTGCTTTATGAAGTTGTTGCATGAATCAATATTTATTGCATTGATGTTGTCTCTAATAATTGATTCAAAATTTGCATCAATCTCGTAACCATAACTATTTCTTCCCAACAATATTGCGGCCTGCATTGTTGTTCCTGTTCCAAGAAATGGGTCTAACACAGTATCGCCTTTTTGAGAAAACATATTGATTAAACGATATGGTATCTCAAATGGGAAAGCTGCACTTCTTTCTCTTGAAGAATTTATTTGAAGTTTTTGTTTAGTCCCTTTTACTTCCCAAATGTCAGAGAACCATATATTTCGTTCCTCCCAAAAAAATGAACTTTTCATACGGTCTAATTTTGCTTCGCTTGTTTTAAATTCTCGCTTTTCTCCCTTTCTGAAAATCAGAATCCATTCGTGCTCCAAGGTTACGTATGCACCACATGGTAACATACCACTTCCCATAAACTTATTGGGCGCATTAGTTTGTTTCCTCCAAATAATATTAGGCAACCCAATGAAACCCATATCCATGCAGGCTTTTGATATTCTACTGTGGTTGTTGTAAAGTTTGAAATTGCCATTGATGGTTCTTGTTGCATCACCAATATTGATACACAAAAAACCGCCTGGTTTGATTACACGAAAACATTCTTGCCAAACCTTATCCAATTCTTCATGCATTAACTCGAATGCAGAGTCTGGTTCGGTTTGTAAGGATGTTAGAATTTTAGAATTCTGTTTTCCCATTATCTCATCCCACATTTCAATCATTGGGTATGGTGGTGAAGTGACGACAAGATCAATAGAGCTGTCTTCTGTATGTAGCATATTTTGCGATGCTCCTATAAATACATTGTGAGTTGTGCACATAACTATCTCATTTTTACAATTTCCATCGCGTCTTCCGCAATGTCTTTCTCAGATTCTGTAATTTCTTTGATTTGGTCGGCAAGCCAAAGTGTAAGTAATTCTTTTTCGTCAGTATGTAAAATACTTGCGAGGGCAATCACTTGTTCACGCTTGGCAGGGCGTTCACCCCGTTCAATCTTGCTGTAAAGTCCAGCATCTATATCGAGGGCGGCGGCTACCTTGCGTTGAAGTTGTCCGCTGTCCTCTCGTAACTGTTTGATTTTGTCGGCAAATAACATTGTACAATTTTTTGAATGTTTCTAATATACTTGTAAAACTATCACTTGACAAATTTTGTACAAAAGTACACTTTTCTTCTGACATACACTCCTGTTGTGACAAAAAAATATCAACAAAAAAGACTGAAAAATGCGAAAGCCCCTAAAATAAAGGGCTTTCGCAAAATAGATTTTTACGGCTTGCCGTAACTATCGTGTGCAAGGTGTTTGAGAAGACCACCAACACAAAATTTACTTATGTACTTCTCGGCAGTTTTGGCAGGAATCTTCAACTTTTCGGCAACCGCAAGATAAGTCTTGCGGTCGAACTCTGGCGGAAGGTTGTCGAGAAAACAATCCCTGCCAGAGAGCCGCATCACAACTTCATCTTCGGGAAAACATTCGCGCAGAATGTGCGAATAGATTCTAATGCCGTAATTAGTGCAATGCAAAACCGCTTGTTTATCTATTCTTTCCATAGCCGTTACGCAATCGGTACATAGTGTAATTGTCGGCAAGGATTCGTTGAATATCCTGACGGCGGTAATAGATTTTGTTGTTGATACGCGAACACGGCAATGTGCCGTTTGAGCGTAGCGTTTGCAATGTGCGAACACTGATGTGAAGCAATTGCATAACATCTTGGTTGTCGATCCAATCTTCTAAAAATGTATGTTCAATGAGTTTGTCAAGTTCCTCGTCTGAAAGGTCGTCAAGCGAGATTTTGCCTTGCCTAAGCAATTCGGCTTTAATTAAAGGGCATTTGCGAAGCAATTCGCCCATTGGTTCGGCGGGATTAGCCGCCATTTCGCACATTATCTGTCCGATAGTTTTTGGCTCGCTCATAACGCACCTCCTTTCTTACCATTTACAAACTGAATTGCTTCGGCATGAAGTTCGGCGGCTGTTTTGCGCTTGTCGGATTTGAGCCAAGCATCAATTTCGGACTTCAAGAATTGCAGTTTCTTACCCGTTTTGTGGTAAGGAACTGCGTGCTGACCAATCCAGCCATAGACAGTTTGTCTGGCAGGGCGGTCGGGCAAGTACTCGCAGAGTTCTTGCAGGTTGAACCAACGGTCGGAAGGTTCGACCACATTGTTTGAGTTGCGAAGCAAGTTTTTCAGTTCTTTTACTTCGCTGATGAGCAACAAAACCGCTTGGGGCAGTTGCTCGAAGGTGATTGTTTTTTCTTCTTGAAAAGACATTGTTCTTAATATTAAATTAAACAATGGCTTCTTCTCAAGTGGCCACGAAAAAAGAAACCGCCATTCTGTTTGAATGACGGTACAAAAGTGATGAATATTTATGCTTGTAACTGGTTACTGTAACCGTTACAAATCATCTATTCTTATTGTAAGTGATTGTCTTTTTGATATTTAGATTTGATAGTAAATTATTAACAAACTCAACTTCTTTTTTATGTTTGGATGTTAATTCTTCTGTATTTGATAGCCTTTGGCGGATTTTTTCTGCTGAAAACCCTGTTAGATAATTGGTAAAAGAAGCAATAACGGTGTTATCGGTGCTTTGTGTGGCTTTGAGTTCTTTCAAAAGTAGAAGAACAGTGTCGGAAGTTACTTTCATTGTCCTTTTAGGTGTGGAATTGGCATCAATATCACTATCTGAATTGCTTTGTGGAATAGATTTTATTTCTTTTATCTTGTTGATTTCCAATTGACATTTGTTGGCAAATTGATCATCAATTTTGTTTTGCTCATCAATAGAAAGTTGCAGAAATGTTGTCCGTTCCGAAATAAGTAATTTGAGTTTTTCTTCTTCGGAAATCATATTGTCAATGGTGCAATTGACGAAAATCCTCAATCAGTTTGAGGTTGATTTGCGAAAACAGAATGATGTTGCCTTCGGCAAAGAGTTTGAGCAATTCGCAAACACGATTCCAATTTGTGATAATAGATTGTGAACTTCGTTTGTGGCGTTGTATTGCCGTTTTCTTAATATACTCAATGAAATTGCACTGTGAGCGTTCGTTTTGTTCGGCTTGTTCTGCCTCAGTATCGGTGTAAAGTGCAGCATTATCATATTCACGTTGACGAATTTTGCGGACATTATCGGCATAGATGCAAGATTCTTGATCCTTATCGCTTTTACATTGAATAATGCCGTTTGCATCACGCTTGGGCTTGAACGTTTTGCTGTTTTCGGTGGTTCTGGCTGTGCGAGATTTGTCCCAAATGGGGGTTGTTATGGTGCGGTTAATTGCCTCTACAATACGGCTGGGCTTCGTGTTGCCGGGCTTGAACACTGGATAACTCTCAATTATCAAATACCACTCATTGTGGTATTCTGATTTACGAAGTTTGACTGTAACTTTTGTATTGGCAAGGGCTTTCTTCATAGTGGATTATTTGCTTGGATTGAATACTCTATCTATTTCTTCTTTTGGTACAAATACAAATTTTCCCTTTTGACAAGTGGGAATACCTATCTTGCGGATGGTTTTGTAAACAGTGGAATTGGAAACACTGTATTTTGTTGACACTTCACCGATTGTATAGGAATCGGAAGCGTCAAAATTGTATGAATTTGTTGGTTGAGACGTTGACGTTGTTTGCTGTTTTTGTTCTACCAACGGAAACATACTTTCGATATGGGCACGACTGATTCTTGTAAGTCGTACTCCCAAATTGACTGCTGGCAGATTACCATTTCTTATTAGCCTGTAAATAGTATCTCGTGAAATTCCGAACATCGCAACGGCTTCGGCGATGGAAATGTATGGGCGTTCTTGTGGAACTTTGTTTGCAAGTTCCTGTCTGTGTTGTTCTTTTTTCTCTTCACGTTTTTTTGCTCTGTATGCAGCCTCACTACAACGTTTAGAGCAGTATACAGAATAAACAGTTTTAGCAAAAAAGGTGCTTCCGCACATTTCGCATTTTCGTTCTAATTTATACTTACTTGCAGGCATATATCGTATGTTTTTAGTTGAATTAAGTAGCGTTAAGTATATATAAGTCGCACCTTATCGTTAATTAAGTCGCGTTACAAATATGTTTCAAACATACAATAAATAATCCATATATAAGCATAAAAAACGAAAAATATTAACAAAAAAAATGAGTGTAACATATTGTGCTACACTCATTTGATTATTTTTGATAAATAGTTGTTTATCTATCTTATTTCACTTCCTCATAATCAACGTCGGTTACGTCGTTGCCGCCGTTGTTGTTGCCCGACTGCTGAGTGTTGGCCTGAGGACCGGGCTGAGGACCTTGTGCGCCTGCGCCAGGTTGTCCTGCGCCTGCATTGTAGAGGTCTTGGCTTGCTGCTTGGAACACTGTGTTGAGTTTTGCAGATGCTGCATCGATAGCCGAGATGTCCTGTTTTTGGTGAGCGTCTTTCAACTCTTTGAGAGCCTCCTCGATAGGAGCCTTCTTTTCTGCCGGAATCTTGTCGCCATATTCTTTGAGAGCCTTTTCGGTCTGGAAGATAAGCGAGTCGGCTTGGTTGAGTTTGTCGATACGCTCTTTTTCTGCTTTGTCGGCTGCTTCGTTGGCTTTTGCCTCGTTGCGCATACGGTCGATTTCGTCCTGAGAAAGTCCCGAAGATGCTTCGATACGGATTTTCTGCTCTTTGCCAGTGGCTTTGTCTTTGGCTGTTACGTTGAGGATACCGTTGGCATCAATATCGAACGAAACTTCGATTTGGGGAACGCCACGCATTGCCGGTGGCAAACCATCCAAGTGGAATTTGCCGAGGGTCTTGTTGTCCTTAGCCATCGGACGCTCGCCTTGGAGAACGTGGATTTCAACCGAAGGCTGGTTGTCGACAGCGGTGGTGAATACCTCTGACTTTTTGCAGGGGATTGTGGTGTTGCTTTCGATAAGTTTTGTCATCACGCCGCCCATTGTCTCGATACCGAGCGAAAGGGGAGTAACGTCGAGCAAGAGCACGTCTTTTACATCGCCTGTGAGGATACCACCCTGAATAGAAGCACCTACTGCAACTACCTCGTCGGGGTTAACGCCCTTAGAAGGTTTTCTACCGAAGAATTGTTCTACCTCGGCCTGAACAGCGGGGATACGAGACGAACCACCTACGAGGATAACCTCGTTGATGTCGCTTGCCTGCATACCTGCATCTTTAAGAGCCTGGCGGCAGGGTTCGATACAACCTTTGATAAGGTCGTCGCAGAGTTGCTCAAATTTAGCACGGCTGAGTGTCATTACCAAGTGCTTTGGAACACCGTTTACAGGCATAATGTAAGGCAAGTTGATTTCTGTTGTGGTAGAACTTGATAGTTCGATTTTTGCTTTTTCGGCAGCCTCTTTCAAACGTTGAAGAGCCATCGGGTCTTTGCGGAGGTCAACGCCGTTCTCTTTCTGGAACTCGTCGGCCATCCAGTCGATGATTTTGTGGTCGAAGTCGTCGCCGCCAAGGTGTGTGTCGCCGTTGGTAGATTTAACCTCGAATACGCCATCGCCAAGTTCAAGGATAGAAATATCGAATGTTCCGCCACCAAGGTCGAATACAGCGATTTTCATATCTTTGCCGCCTTTGTCCAAGCCGTAGGCAAGTGAAGCAGCGGTAGGTTCGTTGATGATACGGCGAACTTTTAATCCTGCAATTTCGCCAGCCTCTTTGGTAGCCTGACGCTGCGAGTCGGAGAAGTATGCGGGAACTGTGATAACAGCCTCGGTAACTTCCTGACCAAGATAATCTTCGGCAGTTTTTTTCATTTTTTGAAGAATCATAGCCGAAATCTCTTGGGGAGTATATTGACGGTCGTTGATTTTAACGCGTGGAGTGTTGTTGTCGCCACGTACTACCTGATAGGGCACGCGCTCAACCTCTTTGTTTACTTGGTCGTAGGTTTCGCCCATGAAACGTTTGATTGAGTAAACAGTGTTGTTAGGGTTGGTGATGGCCTGACGTTTAGCGGGGTCGCCCACTTTGCGTTCGCCGTTGTCCAAAAAAGCTACTATTGAAGGAGTAGTTCTTTTACCTTCTGAGTTGGCAATTACTACTGGTTCGTTGCCTTCCATGACCGATACACATGAGTTTGTTGTACCTAAGTCGATTCCTATTATCTTTGACATTGTGTTTATGTTTTAATTTTCGTTTTTAAATTATTAATTACGTTTACCCATTAATCAATCATTATGCCGTATTTGGAAGTGTCAGTCTACTAAATCATATTTATAATACTGATTAACAATACATTATATCAAAATTGGCACAATTTTAAGCACTGACAGCCATGGCAGTTTTTTATAAAAAGCACTGCAAAAAAGTCAGTTTAAATGTCATAGATATGACACAAGGTTGGCATTATATGACAATATGTCACTTTTGTTGGTTGGTTCATCAGAAAGTGCGATCATCTTTTTTGGCACAATATAATATAAGGTGTAAAAAAATCGGCAAAAAATGGAATAACTAATCGTCAAGGTTGCTATATTTGCAGTTGACTTCAAAAACATAAAAACAATGATAACATTCTGTATTGCGCTGCTCCTGCTGGTATTGGGCTATTTGCTTTACGGCAAATTGGCGGAGCGCGTTTTTAAGCCCGATTCTAAGGCGCAGACACCTGCATACGCCAAAAACGATGGTGTGGACTATATCCCCATGCCAACGTGGAAGATTTTTATGATTCAATTTTTGAACATTGCCGGTTTGGGACCGATATTTGGCGCGATACTCGGAGCACAATTTGGCACGGCGGCATACATTTGGATTGTGGTGGGATGTATTTTTATTGGTGCATTTCACGACTATTTTTCGGGAATGATTTCGCTACGCGAAGGTGGTGCCAACCTGCCTGAAATCATTGGCAAATATCTCGGTTCTACCACAAAAACAGTTATGAGGGTATTTACAGTAATACTTTTGGTTCTTGTGGGCGTTGTATTTGTAAGTCAGCCTGCCGGTATCCTCGAAAAAATCACACCCGACTGGATGGACAACACTTTCTGGATTGTAGTTATTTTTATTTACTACCTTGTGGCAACTCTTCTACCTATCGACAAAGTGATTGGCAAAGTATATCCGCTTTTTGCCTTTGCTCTGATATTTATGGCAGTGGGCGTGTTGTTTATGCTGTTTTGGAATGGTATCCAACTTCCCGAAATTACCGACGGCATTGCCAACAGTCATCCCTACAAAGACACTACCCCGATTTTCCCGATTATGTGTATCACAATCGCATGTGGTGCAATCTCAGGTTTCCATGCCACACAGAGCCCACTGATGGCGCGTTGTCTCAGAAACGAGAATCTCGGACGCAAAGTGTTTTATGGAGCAATGATTCTCGAAGGCATTATTGCAATGATTTGGGCTGCAGCTGCCATTTGGTATTACAAAGAAAAAGGTTACGGCGAATCGCAAGCTTCGATTGTGTATTTTATCACCGAAACATGGATGGGCAAAGTTGGTAGCATTTTGGCTATGCTTGGAGTTGTGTTTGCTCCGATAACAAGCGGCGACACTGCTTTGAGAAGCGCACGATTGATACTCGCCGACTTTTTTAAAATGGATCAGAGCAAAATATCGCAACGCCTTATGATAAGCATTCCGGTATTTATTGCCACCGCCCTCATAATTGTATATAGTCTTGGCGACGCAGCTGGATTTAATATCATCTGGCGTTATTTTGGCTGGAGCAATCAGGCTTTGAGTGTATTTACATTGTGGTCGATAACCGTATATATGGTCATCAGCAAGAAACCTTGGATTATGGCGTTTTTACCAGCACTTTATATGACTCAAGTGTGCGTAACCTATCTCCTACTCGCACCCGAGTGCCTCAATTTAGACCATACTCTCAGCTATATTCTTGGCGGAGTAGTTACTGTTGCCTTTGCAATAGGATTCTTCGTTTGGAAAGGGAAAAGAAAAGAAACAATTGACAATTAACAATTGACAATTAACAATTCTAATTATGAATTATGCATTATGAATTATGCATTAAAGCATCTCTTCTTCGTCTTGACGGCAAATTTCTGCCTTTAATATAAAGTAGTCGGTGCCGTTGACGGGGATGAAGAGGTATTCGAGCTTGCCGTCGGTTTTGCGGGCTATGTCAATAAGACCGAGACCTGCGCCTCCACGGTCGGAAATTGTGCCCTCGCGCAACTGCTTTTTATACATTGCATTGAGTTCTTCTTTGGTGGCATTGTTGACACATTCGAGAGCGGAAGTAAGACGCGCTATATCGTTGCGGTTTACCTTGTTGGCAGTCATTATGTAATAGATGCCGTCTTTGCGTCCAAGCATAAACAATCCGTTAACAAGGCTAAACTCGGTTTGAAACTCGGTGCTGTGTTTCTGCATATTCTGCAAAATCTCTACGAGAGAATGGTGCACACGGCGGCGTACCTGTTTCTGCTCGTTAGAGGTTTCCATCTCTTCCTCGTTTTTTTCGGTAAACATCTTTACCACCTGATGGGTAAATTGGCCAATGTAAACTACTGATATACCGTTTTCTATCAGCTCGTCGTATAGGGCGAGCACGTTATGCATAAAATTCCGGTCTAATTCCATCGAAGGTGTTTTTTCGCTCATAATAGTTTCGTTGTGTTTGTATAAAATTCTGCAATGCAATTTAATAAAAATATACATTGCTGTCAAGTGTTTTTTTTAAAAAATTAAAAAAAACTTAAAAATATTATGCAATAAACGTGCTAAAAGGGGTTGTCAAGCTAAAATATTTTTTATTTATCTTGCTTTTCAATAGCGTCAAGGCTATCTTTGAGGTCAACTATCATAGCTCGGATATTTTTTAGCGACTTAATTACCTCAAAATTAGAATCATCCTTGTCGGTATTATTTTTAAGGTGCTGTTTAGCTCCATCGAGAGTCATTCCGCGTTCTTTAACAAGATGGTAGATTTTGTGAAAATTTTCTACATCCTTGGGAGTAAAAAGACGGTTTCCTTTAGCGTTTTTTTGCGGTTTGATAATGCTGAATTCTTTTTCCCAATACCTTATGAGCGAGGTATTTACGTTAAACATTTTGGCCACTTCGCCAATTGAGTAAAAGAGTTTTCCGTTTTTTTCAGTTGCTTCTAAATTCATGGTTTTCAGATATTTGTTAATATATTAGTCAAGGCATAAGCCTCCGTTGTTTGCCATCATTTTTAGTTTGTGATAATTTTCGGGATTAATATCCTCAAAAAAGAAATCTATCGGGTTGATTGATTTGCCTTTATAAGTAATTTCGTAGTGAAGGTGAGCGGTAAGCGATTTGCCCGTATTGCCCACAAAACCAATAGTTTCACCACGTTTTACTTGCTTTCCATAACGCACCACATAGTCGCTCAAGTGCGAATAAATGGTTTTGAATCCATTTTTGTGGTCGATAATCACCATAATGCCGTGGTCGCGTTTTTCGCCCACATATTCGATCGTACCCGAAGCTGTAGCATTCACCACAGTACCTTTAGGAGCGGCAAAGTCGATACCTTTGTGTTGTTGCGGAGTTTTGTAGATAGGGTCGAGTTTTTTTCCGTATCCGTATGCAAGGTATTTAAGGTTTGCATTGTCGAGAGGCATCACCGACGGAATAAATTTAAGGCTGTCTTTATGCATCTCAAGCACTTCAAAAAGAGTATTCACAGTGCTATCTTCGCTGCTTAGCATATCTGCCACATTGTTGGTGGTAGAGTTGTAATGCTTGGCAATTTGCGAAGCGTCAAGACCTTCGTAATTGTATTCGAGCGAATCAGAATCTTGAGGAGGAACGGTGCTGAAAATAGCGCGATAAATTTCGCGGTCGCGGTCTTGAAGGTCGGCCATCACATAAGTGGTTTGTTTGTAACGGTCGTTGAGCTGACCATAAACCTCTTTAAGCACCTCGTTTTCGCGTTCGGTTTTGCGCTGCCCCGGGGTTTTGATAGTGTACGAAATAGTGAGAAAAACCAAAAAGCCGATACTCACGGCTGCAAACAACTGTGTTAATATCGAGAAAAAAATCTTTTTACCCTTTTTCTTGTCGGTTTCTTCAAAAGAAAGCGAATCAGGGTCGAATGTGTACTTATCTTCTGACATAATAAAACAAATAATCTGTCTACGGTGCAAATTTAGTCGTTATTTTTGAGAAAAATTATAAAACACGAAAAAAAAATTATTATTTTTAATATGCTCATACACAGCAAATTTAGTCAAAATTAAAAAAATATCTAAATAAAAAGCGTAAAAAATGCATACGCCGACAATTTTTTTTCGTATCTTTAACAGCAAAAAACAAATGCCTTTAAAAGGTATTTTGGCATGATAAATGCACCTTTTGAACATAAAACAAAAAGTAGCAAACATGAATATAAAGTTAAAAATCAACGATGTAAAAAACCATAAATGCGAATACGACATTACTGGAGAGATTTCGGTACAGAATGTCAGTGCCATAATGGCCGAGTTTGCTAAAAAATTGCCCGATTGCACCGACCTTACCATCAATCTGCGTAAGACCGACGGATTCGACACAGCGGCATTTCAATTGTTCTATTCGATAAAGAATAGTTTTGTACGCGACAAAAAACAACTTAAAGTAACCTGCGAACTTAGCGACGAAACCACAGCGTTGCTCAGTCATTGCGGAATCAACAACCTTGCCGAGGTTCTTAGCATACCTACGGCAGCATAATTCACGAACAAATAATAAAGTAAATCATATTAAACTTATTATAATGGCAAAAACAATACTGATAGTAGACGATTCGGAGAGTATTAGAGAAGTCGTTAACTTTACATTGCAGAATGCAGGCTTCGAGGTGTTTGCAGCAGGCAACGGTGTAGAAGCCCAGCAGTTTTTAGATGGTAGAAACATCGACCTCGTTATCACCGACCTCCACATGCCCGAAATGGACGGCATTGATCTAATCAAATATATCCGCGCTACCACCAACTACAACCGCGTGCCAATCCTGTTTCTCACCACAGAATCGCAATTGGCCAAAAAGATTGAGGCCAAAGACGCCGGCGCTACCGGATGGATTATCAAGCCTTTTGTTCCAGCAAAACTTCTCGCTGCCATAAGCAAAGTGATTAGGTAGCTTCAAAGCTTTTGCACACACCTTATTTATATTATTAACAAATAACCCGATCAGCGACAGATGGACAACTTTCAGAGCAAATTTTTAGAAGAGGCGAGCGATCTGATAAATCAGCTCGAACAGGCCCTGCTTACGCTTGAACAAGACACTAATAATCCAGAACTTGTGGATTCAATTTTTAGGATTATGCATTCGCTCAAAGGAGGTGGCGGTATGTTCGGGTTTGAAAACATCTCCAACTACACCCACAAGATGGAGAACATGTACGACCTCGTTAGACAGAAAAAACTTAAAGTTACTCGCGAAATGCTTGATGTAACTTTTGAATCTGCCGACCATATTACATCCATGCTCAACGACGACGGTTCTAAAACCGCCGAAATTGCTGCAAACGAGGCTATCCTCAACAAACGAATCGACGCTTTGATTAACGGTGATTCTAAAACCGAGGCTATCGCAGCCACCACCAATGTCCAAACTGCCGATGCCAATGCCGAAGGTGTGCAATCTTTTTACGTAAAAGTAAAACCTTACGAAAGAATTCAGCATAACGGCACTAACCCGTTCTTCCTTATCGACGAACTCTCAGGATTAGGAAAAAACAAAACCAACATTTTTTACTCGGCTATTCCCGATTTTGAAAACTTTGTTTTTGACGAAACTTACGTTTATTGGGAGATGATTCTCGCCACCGACAAAGGCGAAGACGCTATCAAAGACGTATTTATTTTTGTGGAAGACGACTGCGAGGTAACAATCCAAAAGATTGCCGACGCAGATATTTTCCCGATGGAAGGTATTGAGCCTCTGTTGGTTTGCCGTCACGATTTTCCTTTCGACCTCGAAAAAATCAAATCGCTTGCTAATGCCATCACAGCCCTCGAAAAAGCTAAACAAGAAAAAGCCGCAAAAGAAGCCAACGCAGGCGACGAACACATAAAGAAATTTACCAAAGAATCTTCGATTTCAGGTATTAGAGTGGCTGCCGAAAAAATCGACCAGCTTATGAACCTCGTAAGCGAGCTGATTACCACTCAAGCGGGACTCAACCTCTATGCCGACAACAATAAAGACAACGAGCTCACCCGTATTACCGAAAGTCTCGAAAATATCAGCCGCCAATTGCGCGACACTGCTTTCAGCATCACCCTTATTCCCATTGATTACCTTGTGGTGCGTTTCCGCCGCTTGGTACGCGACCTTTCGCGCGAGGTGGGCAAAGAGATTATTTTCGATGCTCGCGGTGCCGAAACCGAACTCGACAAAACACTCATCGAGGGTCTGTCAGAGCCGCTTATGCACATTCTCCGCAACAGTATCGACCACGGTATCGAAACCGCCGAAGAACGCACAGCAAAAGGCAAACCTGCACAAGGCAAAATCATACTTCAAGCATATTACAGCGGCAGCCAAGTGGTTATTGCCGTTACCGACGACGGCAAAGGTATGGATTTAGACAAAATCCGCTCCAAAGCCATCGACCGCGGACTTATCAATCCCGACGAGCAACTCTCGGAAAAAGAGATTCTCGACCTTATTTTCTTACCGGGATTCTCCACTTCCGACAAGGTTACCAACATAAGCGGTCGCGGCGTAGGAATGGACGTGGTAAAACGCAAAATCTCCGACATCCGAGGCACAGTATCAGTATCTACCGAAAAAGACGAAGGCACCACAATCACCATCAAACTGCCTCTTACACTTAGCATTATCGACGGTATGCTTGTTCGCATATCCGACACCGACTATATAATCCCGCTTTCGGTAATCGACACAATTTTTGCCGTAGAGCACTCCAAAATAGAAAAATCGTTCAACAACATTATTAATATAGAAGGTGTTCAATATCCATTCTACTATCTGCGCGACGAATTCCAAATCGAAGGCGAAAAACCCGAACGCGAAGAAATAATAATGGTAAAATACGACGACAAAAAAATTGGCATTGTGGTAGACCATATCACAGGCGAATATCAAGCTGTATTAAAACCGCTTGGCAAACTTTACCGTCAGCAAGATGTATTTTCAGGCGCATCAATTCTCGGCGATGGCACTGTGGCTCTTGTGCTCGACACACACAAAGTTATCAACCAGTTTACAAAATATAACGACAATTAACGATAAAATATATAGCTTATGGATCAGGAAATAGACTCATTCATATCGTTCAAACTCGGCGAAGAGTATTTTGCAATCAGCGTTTCGCAGGTGCTCAACATACTTCAGCTTGTGCAGATTACCAAAGTACCCACCGCCCCCGACTATATGAAGGGCGTTATCAACCTCCGCGGAACTGTGCTGCCGATCATCGACATACGCATGAAATTCGGAATGGATCCGATTCAATATCAGCGCGACACCGTTATTCTTGTGCTCAATGTTATTATTGAAAACGAGAAAGTGGACGCTGGCATACTCGTAGACTCTGTTAAAGAGGTGTTTGAAATCAAAAAAGATGAGATTATGCCGCCTCCGGGTATCGGCTCTAAATACAAATCAAAATTTATCGAAGGCATCTACAAAATGTCTGACGAAAGATTTGTTATGCTCTTAGACATCGACAAAATTTTCTCTTCCGACGAAGTTGTAATGCTCAAAGAATCTATCGACAGCGAAGAATCAGCAAATGCCAAAGAAATAGAATAACGAAATGCAGCTACCACCCATCACATATTACGACGCAAAACTGAGCAACAAAGACTTTGCACGGCTGAGCGGCTTTATCTACAGCCGCTACGGTATCAAAATGCCAGAAGCCAAGCACATAATGCTCCAAAGCCGTTTGCAAAAAAGATTGCGTGCTCTGCAAATTCCCTCATTTGCCGAATATGTCGACTTTGTGTTTTCGCCTGCAGGTGCCGACGAAATTGTACACATGATGGATGTGGTATCTACCAACAAAACAGATTTTTTTAGAGAATCGCAGCATTTCGACTTTCTTACACAAACAGTGCTGCCCGAACTTTATGAAACTAACCATCAGTCGGTGATTAAAGTGTGGAGCGCAGGATGCTCTTCGGGCGAAGAACCATACACTCTTGCAATGGTGATTTCGGAATACATTGCCAATCACCGTGGATACGATTTTCAGATTCTTGGCAGCGACCTCAGCACCATAGTGCTCGAAAAAGCCGTTACTGCCATCTACCCCGAAGACCGTGTAGATATTATTCCCCTCGACCTCAAAAAGAAATATCTGCTCAGAAGCAAAGACCGCACAAAACCCACAGTGCGCATCGTGCCCGAGCTCAGAGCCAAAGCACAATTCATGAGGCTCAACTTTATGGACGAGGCTTACAACGCACCGTCGAATTTCGACATCATATTCTGCCGCAACGTATTAATCTACTTCGACAGAAAAACTCAGGAAAGCGTCATCAACAAACTTTGCCGTCACCTGCGCCCGGGAGGATATTTCTTTCTCGGACATTCTGAATCGGTAACTGGCATCGACGTTCCCTTACAACAGATAAAGCCTACAGTTTTTAAACTGATAAATTAATATTGTGAAAATGGACCAAAACGAATCTCTAATCACCGACGAAATCTTGCTCGAAGAACTTAGCAAGAGAATAGAACGCTACAAGAATGCGTTAGCCAATACAAGTTCGTACAACAAGCAGTTGTTGGAACTTAACAAAAAGCTTTCTGAGTCGGAAGCCATGAAGAGCCACTTTATCTCTAACATTACCAACGAGATAATCAACCCCTTCGCCTCAATACTCGGATTAGCCAAAAGCATCACCGAGTGCGACGACAAAAGCCCAGAAAAAATGAAACGCATGGCGGCTATGATACACCGCGAGGCGTTCAACCTTGACTTTCAGTTCAAAAACATATTTGCAGCAGCAGAAATCGAAGCCGGCGAAATTCAGCCTATTGTTTCGGTAGTTAACATCGACGAAATGCTCAACAGACTGATGCAAATGTATTCGCGCGAAATAGCAATGCGCAAACTCGAAGCCAAACTCGAAAAAGAAAACGACGACGGCACCGTGCTGCTATTCAAAACCGACGGCGACAAACTCACTGTAGTGCTTTCAAACCTTATTTGCAACGCCATCAACTTCAACCGTCAGGGTAAACAACTGATAGTAAGATACGGACGCACACCCGAAAACAATCTGAGAATCAGCGTTATCGACGAAGGCTTAGGCATTTCGGAAGAAAACCGCAAGATTATATTCGACCGCTTCAAACGTTTAGACAACGGCATCAACTCAATCAACCGTGGACACGGACTTGGTCTTTCGATCAACAAAGCCTACATCGACTTGCTCGAAGGCCAGCTACTTGTAGAGAGCAAAGAAAACGAAGGCTCTACATTTACTGTAATATTGCCCGAATCACAAGTATCGAGCAACGACTATTCAGAAGAAGGTAACGAAGTATTTTTTGGCGACGAAGAAATTTTCTAAGCCGCCCCAATTATCAGACTATGACCAGACATTTTCTATATCCGTCAACGATGTTCGCATCGGCTCAACCGGCAGAGGTAACAACCATACTCGGCTCGTGTGTAGCTGTATGCTTTTGGGACAGATACCTCGGCATAGGCGGCATCAACCATTACATGCTGCCCACATGGAACGGCATGGAGCTCGCCTCGCCAAAATACGGCAACATTGCCATTGAGCGTCTGCTCGAACGTATGGAGCAGCTCGGGGCACAGAAAAAGAACTTGGTGGCAAAAATATTCGGCGGCGGAGAGGTAATTTCAGTAAGCTCGGGCATTATGCACATAGGCGAAAGAAACGTTTTGGTGGCAGAGCAAATTCTCTCCGAAATGGGAATACCAATCATGAGCAGAAGCACTGGTGGACACAACGGACGAAAAATTATTTATAACACACATACTGGAGAAGTGCTCCAATGTTTTATAAAGAGTAACATGAACAAATAGATATGACATTCGAAAATAGGAAAATAAGAGTATTGATAGTAGACGACTCGGCAGTGGTAAGGCAAACATTGTCGTCGATACTTGAAACCGACCCCGCCATCGAAATCATGGGAACGGCTTGCGACCCCTATATCGCTGCTAAAAAAATTCAATCGGAAGTGCCCGATGTTATTACCCTTGATGTGGAAATGCCTCGCATGGACGGATTGACTTTTTTGCGCAAAATAATGGCTCAACACCCTATACCAGTGGTGATTATATCGAGCCTTACCGAAGAAGGAAGCGCTACGGCTATGTGTGCACTCGAATACGGTGCTGTAGACGTAATTGCCAAACCAAGGATGGATACTCAAAAATTTATCGAAGAGTCAAAAATACGCCTTTGCGAAGTGGTGAAAGCCGCAGCGCACGCACGTATTCACACCCGCAGTGCCAACACATCGTATCTTAAAGTGCAACCAAAACTTTCGGCAGATGCGGTAATAGCCAAAACCGAAGGTCCTACAAGCATGATAAAAACCACCGATGTGGTAATATCAGTGGGAGCCTCAACAGGAGGCACCGAAGCTTTGAGAGTTTTTCTCGAAGCTATGCCTATCGACTGTCCCGGAATTGTGATTGTTCAACACATGCCCGAAAACTTTACCCGTTCGTTTGCCAACAGGCTCAATGAGATATGCAAAATAGCTGTAAAAGAAGCAGAAGACGGCGACGCTGTAACCAGTGGACGCGCACTCATAGCCCCAGGAAACAAACACACACTCTTAAAACGCAGCGGTGCCAAATACTTTGTAGAAGTAAAAGACGGACCACTCGTAAACCGTCACCGCCCATCGGTAGACGTATTATTCCGCAGCACAGCACGTTATGCAGGTTCCAACGCCATTGGCATAATAATGACAGGCATGGGTGACGACGGTGCTAAAGGCCTTTTAGAGATGAAAGAAGCCGGTGCAAAAACCGCAGCTCAAGACGAACAAACATGCGTAGTGTACGGAATGCCAAAAGAAGCTGTCAAACTTGGAGCAGCCGACAGAGTGCTTCCGTTAGAAAAACTTGCAAATTTTGCTATTTCACCCTATTAAAATTTTGTTATTTGGTATTTAAGTTGTATTATTGCATAAAATTAGACAACAATAATTATAGAAAACATGAGTAACTGTAAAGTACTTGTAGCCGATGATGTTTTTGCCAACCAATTTCTCTTAGCGTCTATGTTAGAGGAACTTTCGGTAGGCTTTAAAACCGTGTCAAATGGTCAGGAAGTTCTCGACGAACTTTCCAACGGCAAATACGACCTCATATTTATGGACATTGAAATGCCCGTAAGGAACGGAATTGAGGCTACTAAGCAGATAAAAAAAGACTCACGTTACCAAAAAATACCGGTAATTGCGCTCACCGCACACGACATCGACGAGTTTCAAGGTCAGTTTACCGAAGCTTGTTTCGACGGCATTGTGGAAAAGCCTTTTACTATTGATTCGATTTCAAATGTACTCGCGAAATTCAACTTTAAATAACGAATAATATGAAAACCGATACCCGACATAATACAGCATACTCATACGCCCTGATGGGATTTCTCATCGGATTAGGGTTTATGGCCATTATAGTTTTTCTTGGCTTGGTATTTTTAAACAAGCCGATATCTTTTGATATCTTAGTAGAACTATTTAGAGACAATCCCTCGCTGTGGATCACTCTGTTGCTGCCATTTATTGTGGGTGGGTTTGGATACTATTTGGGCAACGAATTTTTTCGCAAAACCAACGACCTAAGAAAAGACATCCGCAACGAGCAGCAAAAATCGCGACAGATGTTCGATTTTGTAGAAAAAATCCGTCTTGGTCAAACCGACGCCCAATACGAAATTCGCGAAGGCGACGAAATCGGTAAAGCGCTTATCAACCTCCGCGACGAAATCAAACGAAGCAAAGCCGAAGAAGACGCCCGTAAAAACGAAGACCAACAGCGACATTGGATTACCGAAGGTATTGCAAAATTCGGTGCCATACTTCGTGAAAACATCGGCGACCTTGAAAAACTATCTAACGAGGTAATCATGAACCTTGTAAAATATGTCAACGCTCAGCAAGCTGGCTTTTTCATATTGGTAGACAACAACGGCGAAAAATATTTCAATATGACAGCATCTTACGCCTACGGACGTACCAAATACCCCGACAAACGCATTGAATGGGGCGAAGGTCTTGTGGGCGAGTGTGCTATCGAAAAAAAGACAATCTTTGTGCCCGAAGCCGCAAGAGATTACGTAAAAATCACTTCGGGTCTCGGCAAGGCTAATCCCCGCACCTTAGTAATTGTGCCGCTTAAATTCAACGACGAAATCTATGGCGTGGTAGAAATTGCATCGTTTATTGTATATCAACCTTTTGAGATAGAATTTATCGAACGCGTTGCAGAATCTATCGCCTCCACTATATCAAATGTAAACATCAACCTCCGCACCGCACGACTCCTCAAAGAATCACAAGAGCAAGCCGAAATAATGGCTCACCAAGATGAGGAGATGCGTAAAAACATGGACGCACTCAAGCACATGCAGACCGAGGCAGCAAAACAGAGCGAACAGTTTGTAAGCTTCACCAACTCGGTAAACCACACTATGATACGTGCCGAATACAGTGTAGAAGGTTACCTATTGTATGCCAACTCAAAATTCCTCATCAAACTTGGATACGCATCTACCACCGAAATTCAGGGCAAACATATATCAATGTTTATCAGCGACAAAGACAAAGCTTGGTTTAACGAACTTTGGCAAAATCTCGCTATCGGAGGAAAACACTTTGAGGGTGATATGAAACACGTTACCAAAGCAGGCACCGATGTGTGGACAATGGCTACTTACGTAAGTGTGCGCGACCACAACCGCCGCCCTGTAAAAATTCTTTTCCTTGGTATCGACATCACCGACTCTAAAAAACAGAGCCTCGACTATAAAGGTCAGATCGACGCGCTCAACCGCTCTACAATGAAAGCAGAATATGCCCCCGACGGTCGTGTATTGGAAATGAACCACAAACTTTCTGACGTTCTTCAGTTTACACCCGAAGAACTCAGCAAACGAACAATTTTCAACTTCCT
The DNA here is from genome assembly GCA_016293845.1 of Bacteroidales bacterium. Classification (GTDB taxonomy): domain Bacteria; phylum Bacteroidota; class Bacteroidia; order Bacteroidales; family UBA3824; genus UBA3824. The sequence goes on from JAEDDH010000007.1 coordinate 57,661, forward strand.
TACCGCGTCAGACCTCGACGAATTTAAGATTATTTGGAAAAACATCATCAACGGCGTACCTTTTGAGGATCGTCACAAATGGTTTACCAAAACAGGCGAGGAACGCTGGTTTCAAGGCACTTACACCGTTGTTCACGATATGTACGGCGAACCTGCAAAAATCGTCTTCATCGGCAACGATATCACCGAACAGATACGTATTGAGGATAAGAGCCGCGAACAAACCGAACTTCTCCGCGAGCAGGAACAAAAACTGCAGCAAAACAAGGTGGAACTCACCAAGAAACTCAAAGAAACTCGCGAAGAAATGAAGATGCAGTTCCGCGAAGTAGAGATTGTAAAAGAACTAAGCGACAAAACATTAGAAGGAATGTTAGACGCTGTGGTTACCATCAACCAAGACAACAAGATCACATTCTTCAACCGTGCTGCCGAAGAACTTTGGGGTATCTCTGGTGATGAAATTTTAGGCAAAGACATATCTGCTCTATTGCCCACCGACAGTGTTACAGCAAACGAAAACTATCTTGGCAACTTCTTCAAGGCAAACGACACATCACTTGTTGCCCGCCGTACCGAGGTGTTTATCCTTGAAAAAGACGGCACACGAACCAATGTGCTCGCCACTCTGTCGGAAGCATCCACAGGCGAACGCTACTCTCTCACCGCATTTATCCAGAAGATTGAGGTTGAGTTGTTCTAAATAATTTTGAATATTGTCAAAAGGCAGGTTTGCGATATTGTTAGTCGTCGTTCTGATGTTGTGCTATAGTTGCGACGATAACAACTGCGAACCAGATTCTGATGATAATAAGATTGCCCTAATCATTTACAAAGAAATAACTAAGCAGCAGAGTCCGCTTTTCCGTAACGAAACCGACTAAGATATCCTTGCCAACGCAAACGCTGAGGACGGCGGATATGTGGCGTATTATGACACAAGAATAGCCATTCAAAACTGCGATGACTCATCTAGCATGCCCGACCACTACCTCGAAGTTGAATGGTCGCCAACCCACGACCTCTATTCTATCTACCCCGACTCGTGCTATCATTGGTATTATGAAAACAATCTTCAACGTTTCAGATTCAAAGACGGATTGCTTACCGAAGAGAGCTTGTCACTGCCAGATTTCGAGGATGTAGCCAAACACAGCGGTCTGAACATGTCGATATGTGTCAAAGGCAGCGAACAGTACAAATTCAACGAAGACTTGACTCTTTCACTGCTTTTAGACCAAAAGGGCGACGGAAGTATTATCACCCACGGCTATTACAATTGCGTGTTTATGTAGAGAGACGACCGATTTGTTTACAGCCATTTTTATTTTTAATTTTTTTCATTTTTTTTTGCTTTTTAAAAATATTATCTGTAAATTGTAGGATGTAATATCAATAATATATGTATAACTTATATCATTGAATATAAATATTTTAACTTTTTGTTTAACATTAAAACACCTAATATTATGGATACTATATTTTGGCTTGTTCCTGCGGCGTCACTGCTTGCGCTGTTGTTTGCTTTCATCTTCTTTAAACAGATGATGAAGGAGGACGAGGGAACGGATTTGATGAAAAAAATAGCCTCGCACGTGCGCAAGGGCGCGATGGCTTATCTAAAACAGCAGTACAAGGTGGTAGGAATCGTGTTTGTGGTTCTTGCCGCTATCTTTGCCGTGATGTCGGTGTTCGACTTGCAAAACGGCTGGGTTTGGTTTGCATTCCTTACTGGCGGATTTTTCTCGGGCCTTGCCGGATTTTTTGGAATGAAAACCGCCACATACGCTTCTGCTCGCACTGCCAACGCTGCACGAAAAAGTCTCAACAGCGGACTTAAAGTTGCCTTCCGCTCTGGTGCGGTTATGGGCTTAACTGTGGTGGGTCTTGCTTTGTTCGACGTGGCAGTATGGTTTTTAGTGCTCGATTACTTTATTCCAGAAGACAATCACCTTATAATTATCACCACCACAATGCTTACCTTTGGTATGGGTGCTTCCACACAGGCTCTGTTTGCACGTGTGGGCGGAGGTATCTACACTAAGGCTGCTGACGTGGGTGCCGACCTTGTGGGCAAAACCGAATACAATATTCCCGAAGACGACCCCCGCAATCCCGCCACCATTGCCGACAATGTGGGCGACAATGTGGGCGACGTGGCTGGTATGGGTGCCGACCTTTACGAATCGTATGCTGGTAGTATCTTGGCTACCATGGCGTTAGGTGCGTCGGCGTTTGCCACATCGGCTGTGGAAGGTATGCAGATTAAGGCGGTGCTTGCTCCGTCGATTATTGCCGCTGTGGGCGTGGTGCTCTCTATTCTTGGTATTTTTATAGTAAAAACCGACGAGGATGCTGGCATGAAAAAACTTCTTGCAGCCCTCAGCCGTGGTACCAATACAAGTGCAGTGCTTATTGCCGCTGCCACCTTCTTGATTCTCTGGGGATTGGGTATCGACAACTGGATAGGAATATCATTCTCGGTTGTATGCGGATTGCTTGCTGGTGTAATTATCGGTAAATCAACCGAATACTACACTTCGCAAAGTTACCGTCCCACTCAAAAAGTGGCAGAAAGCAGCGAAACTGGTCCTGCTACGGTAATTATTTCTGGACTTGGTTTGGGTATGACCTCTACCGCCATTCCCGTTGTTACTGTGGGCGTGGCGATTGTGATGGCATTTCTCTGCGCTATCAACTTCGACATTCAGAATATCCTCACACCTCACAACCTCAGTCTCGGACTTTACGGCATAGGCATAGCCGCTGTGGGAATGCTCTCTACACTTGGTATAACCCTTGCCACCGACGCATACGGACCAATTGCCGACAATGCCGGTGGCAACGCCGAAATGAGCGGTCTTGAACCCGAAGTGCGCAAACGTACCGATGCTCTCGATGCTCTTGGCAACACCACAGCCGCCACAGGAAAAGGTTTTGCCATTGGTAGTGCTGCTCTTACCGCTCTTGCACTTTTGGCATCGTATGTGGAGGAAATCAAGATGGCATTAATGCGCGTTGGCGAGGCTCTGCCCAATGGTGTGGAGGCTGCAAAAGCCACATTGGTTGACTTTATGAACGCTTACAACGTCAATTTGATGAACCCGATAGTACTTGTGGGCGTGTTTATTGGCGCAATGATGGCATTCCTGTTCTGTGGATTTACAATGAACGCTGTGGGACGTGCCGCTCAAAAGATGGTTGAAGAAGTTCGCCGTCAATTCTCGCAAATCAAGGGTATTCTTGAAGGCAAAGCCGACCCCGACTATGAGCGTTGTGTGGCTATATCTACCAAAGGCGCTCAGCACGAAATGCTTTTGCCGTCGCTTTTAGCAATTATTGTTCCCATTGCAGTGGGACTTTTGCTCGGTGTGGCAGGTGTGCTTGGATTGCTCATTGGCGGATTGAGTTGCGGATTTGTACTTGCGGTATTTATGGCAAATGCCGGTGGTGCATGGGACAACGCCAAAAAATACGTTGAAGAAGGAAACTTTGGCGGCAAAGGTTCCGATTGTCACAAAGCCACCGTTGTGGGCGATACCGTTGGCGACCCGTTTAAAGATACCTCTGGTCCATCGCTCAATATCCTTATCAAACTTATGTCGATGGTATCTGTTGTAATGGCAGGTTTGACTGTGGCTTGCTCGCTGTTTTAGAGTGTAATATAAGATTATATAAGTTGGATATGCCGGTTGTGGATTATTCCGCCACCGGCATATTTCCTTTTATATCCACATCAACCGCCTTTGCCAATATGGAATCTTTTGAAAATGTAACCACTGCCATTTGGGCTTTGCGACCGAGGGGGTTTGATTGGTCAAAGACAAAGTTGCCAAGACTATAAAATACAGGCACTTTGCCGATGGTGTCCATAGGTTGTATCACGTGGGGATGATGACCAATAATCAAATCGGCTCCGGCTGACACTAATTCAGCGGCGGCGTAACGCTGTGTTAACGATGGCGTGGAGATAAATTCTGTGCCCCAATGAAGGATTACAACTATATAATAATCAGGTCTTTGTGTTTTAAATGTGCGGATTTCTTTGGCAAGGGTAGAACAGTCGGCTTGATTGATGTCGGGAGTGTTTTCGATGTTTTGCCAATTTTCTACACGCAGAGGACACGAATTAAAGAGGGCAATATTAATATTGTTTTTGTGGATTAGGGTAGGCGAAATGCGCTCTTTGAGGGTTAAACCATAGCCCATAGTGGCAATGCCAACAGATTCAAGATGTTGAACAGTGCTTTGCAATCCTTGGCGACCTTGATCCATAGTGTGATTGTTGGCAAGGGCGCAATGTGTTACACCGGCTTGTTTAAGACCTTCGGCACATTTGGCATCGGCTCGGAAAATATACTTTTTGTTTACTGGCGTGGCTGTGTCGGTAATGGGACATTCAAGGTTTATTACCACAAAATCGGCATTATTAAAATGGTGTGAAACACCTTTAAAAAGGTCTTTCACACCGTTTTTTTCTATTACAGGCCGCACCCCGCGGTCGAGTAGCACATCGCCGGTAAAGACTATGGTTATGTTATCGTTATTGTTGCAAGATATTGATAACAAGATAACTACTAACCAAATCAAATACTTTATGCGAGGCATTTTTTATGATGATTTCCTCGTTTAAACAATTAGCAACCAGAACTATAAAGGAAGCCTTCGTTGATTATAGTTTCGTCGTCGGTCATAAGAGGTGTAAACCAAGCGGGTTGCGAAGGTGCTTTTTCGTCGTCGATCATCTTTTGCCATTCTTCGTCGGTGAGACGGTTGTCCTTAGGACGAACAAATTCGTAGTAACTAAATGTAGCACCGCGAGTTATGTATGTTTTGCCGTTGATTTGCACAAGGGCGTAAATCACATTGGGATTGCCTGTTGCCTCGTAGAGAATGCCGTTTTTGTTGCATCCGTCCACATTGCGGGTAAACACGTCGCAAACCACAGCCACGCGCTTGTCGGCACCTTTTACAAAACCCCAAGAATCAGGAGATTCGGCATCGGGATTGAGCACCGAAAGTGTAAAGTATTCCATACTACTGCCCATTGTTCGGATAGTGTTGAAATCTTCGGTAGAGAGTGGCTCGCCGTTGAGTTCTTTTTGGGTAACATCAATACAGAACTGGATTTTTTCTGTTAGTTGCTCATTTTTGCTACGAAGGTCGGACGTGAGCATATTGTTAGCATCCAGAATGTTAGAAAGGTGCTTAACCGACTCTTTAAGTTTGTTCCAGAAAATAAGATTGGGCTCAACAAAACCCACGAGAATGGGTTCGGGAAGCATATCGTCGCCACCACATTCTGCCATCATAGGTTGTTCGGCGTAGAGCACGGCATCGTGTTTGAGTTCTGCCCACGAAGCAAGAGCGGTGTTGAGGTTGCGCAATTGATATGCAGGCGATTTCATAAAGTCGGGATAATTCTTGTCGGTTTTTTGAAGGGCTGTAAGCGATTCAATCCATTTGTTGTAACTTGTTGAGTTCCAGCCTTCAAAATTATTGAATAGACCTTTCACCTTAGAACGTGTTTGTCCATATTCGCTCCAACTTTTTGAGTCGGTGCAGAAAGTATCCAAAAGTGCTGTGGCAGCCTTTATGCCAAAAGCATCAAACACGTCCAAACCTTTGGGATAAGCACGTTCGGCGTTAGGCTTTTCGTCGGCCATCTTGCCGAGCACCTCGTTGTCGGGTTCGTAACGCTGAGGCATAAAGTTGAGTTTATCGGGACAAAAGATTTCTACTTTGGGAGTTATGCGGTTGGCTGTTTTGAATTTTTCTTCTACCCAACCCACAATCTGAGCGCGTTTGTCGCCCTTTACAAGTTCCGAAAGGCCGGCTTTGGGGAATTTTTCGGCAATAAAATCAGCCATTTCGATAATAGCCACATTGTCGGGCACGCCCATAAGGAATGTAATCATATTGTAAACATTCAAGCACTCTTCTTTGGTGGCTTGATCCAATCCGTTGTAAACGCTTGCCATAGCAATAGCGCGGTTAACGGCACGGTCGTCGTTCATAGGGAAGAATGCAGTTTGAAGCCACATCATACATTTAAAATAAGCCTTAGATTTATCGGAACGGGTGTAGTGCCCGCGCGGCTTAAACATTGTGTAATACATCGGCGCTTCGGCTTGCAACAAAGGAGAAGGGTCGTCTTCCATCTTATTGATGGCTGCAAGTTCCTTATTATAAAGGTCTTTGTAGTTTTGCGGAACAGTTACGTTTTTGTTTTTGAGCAATGTGATACCCACTGCGTAAAATGTGGCAACAAAATCGGCTAAATCTTTGGCATTCTGCATATCAGCACCGGCAGCAGAGGTATTTTCGTAACGCATTGCTCCGGCGTGCATAGAATTCATAAAATGGTCGAGATTGTCGGTAAACTCGTTGTTTTCCAATGTTTTGAGCACGTAACCAAAATACATGTGGTAAGCCTGCAAAAACAGGTCGGTGGTAATGAAACTTGGCATTACCTTGTAGTCGTTGTCTTCGTAAATTTGAAACAATTGCTCCTCTTTCGACGGTTCAAAAGCAATGTTGTAACGGCTCAGAAGTGTGGCAAGTTTTTTTGACATTATTTCATTGCCGCTAACTTGATAACGGTTGATAGCAAGGGCAAGGTTGTTGAAATTCAAACCGTTGTCGTTGATAGTGTTGTTTTTTTCAAACTCTGCCATCTTAGCCGAAACGCGGTCTACAAACTTTTGCTCATCGGAGGTGAGTTGAACAGATTTGAGTGCTTTTTCGTAATCGTCGTTCCACAATTGAGCGTATTTATCAAACTGTTGTTCAGCCTTTTGGTAATACCAATCGGTGCGACCGTAGAAAAACAAGCAAAGGTGGGTATCTCTAAACCAAAAACCGTGCAATGCATACGGATATGCCTTGTAGATATATAGTTGCTGATAGGTAAGGTTGTCGAGATTCATATTGTAGTCGATCTTTTCGGGCAACTTTTGTTCCGACAAGAAAAACTGCGAATCATCGATAAACACCGACGGGTCTACCTTATTAGTAGACGCTTGAATAGGTTGATAATCAGAGGGTCCAGATGGGGAGATTTCGGTTGTGGCGGTGGAATCAGAATTTCCGCCTTGATTTTGCGAGCCTCCGCCGCACGAAGCCAGCGTTATGGCAGCAAATCCTAATGTGATTATTTTATTAATGTATTTCATTGTTAAATGAATTAAGATTATGCAATTGGGGTTTACATCTTATTCCTTCTCCACCTTGTATTTCAACTTTTCGGAGTGGAGGAAAAGGTAGTTGCAGATATTGAGGGCGGTGATTTCGTCGTTGGCTATGCGCGCCTGTCCGTAAGGTTCGCCCACGGTGTAGGGCAATGATATGGTAGACGGATTACCCTTGGCGTCGGTGATGATTATGTGGTAACGGTCGCCGGGATTTGCGTTTTTGATTTCGGGCGCAGCAAAACGGAGTGCCACAAGACAGTCGCCTGCCTGACTGCCGCTGCCTGGATTGATATTTACGATATAAAACGGCAAGGTTAAAGGTGCTTCGCCGTGATTATAGGGCAATATTTCAACAAAAGGCTTTTTGGGTTCGAGTTGAAAAAACTCGGCTGCACGCGTAAAAATGCCGCAGTTGTCGTTGCGGTGAATGTTTTCTAAATCGTCGCGGAGAAAGGTGTTGTCGTGTACAAACGACACTGTGAGCATAGCCGCAAGCACACCTATAAATACATATAGTATAATGTTGTTTTTGGCTTTGTACGAGGCTTTTTGTGCAGCTGCACGGGTTAACTCTTCGTCGAGACCTTCGGCATATTTTTTTACGTCGGAATACTCTTCTAATGGCGTAAGGTTCAACCGCATAGACTTAATTTTGTCTGGATTGATTTCGTCGGGCTTGTAACTGAGCAATATGCCTGCAAAAAACATTGGCAACGATACAAAAAACGCTTTCATAAGGTTGTCGAACGCTGCAAACGCCACAGCCGACAATATGCAGTAACCAGCATACACCATACACAATACTTTAAGACGACTGCGAAACATATCGCCAAAGTTTTTTGGAAACGATGTTTTGTATTCGGCAAGCGACGACTCTATTTTAGTTATCGCATCCTGAAAGTCGGTCTTTTTAGTTTCTATATTATTCGTCTTGGTTTTCATAGTCTTGGTCGATTGTTTGGTTTGTTTCAAAAATGGTAAAATTATCGTTGAGAACGTCCTCATAATAAGATTCTGCCGAGGGCAACAAAGCAAGCGGCAGCAGTCCGATCAACGAAATCAACACTATCAAAATGGTGAGAGTTAGCCTGTTAGACTTGCGGACGCTTTCGGCTTTTTTAAGTTCGCCTTCGAGAGTTGCCAAATATTTTGTAGCCTCGGGATTGTCGCCGTAAACCGATTTGGCAAGGCGGACGTACTTGTTGTGATGGTTGAGAGCGGTGTAATACACTTCGTCGGCAATGGTAACAGGCGATTCAAGTTCCGACCTGCCATTTTTATAAAGGCTCAACTGCCATCTAACGCCAAAAATGCCCAACGGCAAACCAAATATCAGCATACATCCGGCGGTAAGATCCGAAAACGAAAACGCCGACACAAACAGCACAATGCCCACAAACAGCATCAGCACGCCACGGTGAAATTTTAGCACGTCGATAAAAGTAGGCTTGGGCGCATTGCTGAGGGCTTTGATAGTACCATTGATATTGTCGATAAGGGTTTTGATATTGAGGTCAGATTCTTTTTTAGCGTGGAGCACGTGTCCGCAGTGGGGACAGATATTGCTCAGCAGCGGAAAAGGAGCGCCGCAGTTGGGGCAATTGGTACGATTCTGCTCCTCTTGTGTGGTTTTGAGGTTTTCTTCGCGGATAATGTCGGCGGCGCATCCCGTTACCGAAATGGGCTTAACGGTTGAGCCTTCTTGATGCTCCAACATGTGTCCGCAAAAGAGACATTGGTCGGAAATTAGCGGAATTTGCGCTCCGCACGCGGGACAATCTTTGAGTTCTTCTTTTGAAAACGCTTTGAGCCTCTGCGCATACATATTGTCCAAAAATGCGTTGATTTCGGCATCGGGAATACCCTCAGCACGCGCCTCTATCAAAATAGTCTGACGTTCGCGGTAAGTAAGTTCGCGGTCCATCAACGCAAGGCGTGTAAGGTCTACTATGTATTTTGATACTGCCATTTTAGCGTTTTTAACAAAATATTTAGGTTATACCACAGCAAAGATACAATTTATTTTTTTCAACGCAATAGATTATATAAAAAAATTGACGCAGATAAGATTTGATTTTTGCAGATTTTCTTAAGCAGCCACTATTTAAATCTTGCTGAATCCTCAGCACACCCTTGTCGGTTACTGTTACTTTTGCATTTTCGGACACAGACTGGTCGTAGTCGTGGAAACGGCTGTAACTGCCGTCCGCCTTGCCGAAATAAACCGCGCAGGCTTTGTTGTTGCTTATAAACAAATCTTTTACGCCGTCTTTGTTGAAGTCGCCTTCGGCTTTGTTGATTATTGCTTCGGTAGAGAGTTCTTCTGCTGTTTTGCCCGACGGCTTGAATGTTTGGGCGTTTGCCGAAATGCCTCAGGCTGCCAAGAGCGCAATGGCGGGGATGATTAGGAGTTGTTTTTTCATAATGATATGCGTATAGTGTTTAATGTTTAATATGGCAAAGATACAAAAAAAATATTTTGGCAATCTCAATCATTATTTTTATTTTTGCAACTGATAAACTAAAACCGTAGCCACTATGCCGTCAGAAGGAATATACGAACGTTTCATTAATTTCTATACCGACTTTGCGTTCAAGAAGTTTTTCGGAACTCCCGCCAACAAGGAGTTCTTGATTAGTTTTCTCAACGCCCTCCTCAAACTCGAAGGCGACGAGGAAATCAAGGACATCAAGCATCTCAACACCGAGAAACTGCCAATCGTAGAGGCTGATAGAAAAGCCATTTACGATGTCTATTGCGAAAACAACAAGGGCGAAAAGTTCATTGTGGAGATGCAGAAGGCGTCGCAGATTAATTTCATCGACCGCTCTATTTATTACGCCTCGTTCCCGATTCAGGAACAAGGCGAAAAGGGTTATATCCGCGAGATGGACGACAAGAAGGTTTACTGGAAATACGAACTCCGCAAGGTTTATGTGATTGGCGTTCTGAATTTTATAATTGACGACAATCCCAATCACACCAATGTTGTAACCCATGCCAAAATCCGTTACGACGAGTACGAAAACGAACTTTACAGCGACAAGTTGGAGTTTATCAACATTGAGATGCCCAAGTTCCAAAAAAGCGAAGACGAACTTGAAAATATGCTCGACAAATGGTTTTTTGCAATGAAGAATCTCTACCACCTTGCCGACCGTCCAAAAGCGTTGCGTGAGGCGATTTTCAAACGTCTTTTCAACCTTGCCGAAATTTCAAAATACAAACCCAACGAATTGCTTGCCTATCGTGATAGTTTGAAAGATTATCGGGATTATTATAATACGATAGATTTTGCAGAAATAAAAGGTAGGAAAGAAGGCAGAGAAGAAGGTTTGGTAGAAGGACGTGCGGAAGGGTTGGTAGAAGGAATCACAAAAGGTGCACAATCCAAGGCTTACGAAATTGCACGCAAAATGAAATCAAGTGGTGTTGATACGGCGTCGATAGTTACTTTTACGGGGTTGAATCCTGATGAAATAGAAAAAATATCATAATAACAAAACAGCCGCAATAATCTACTGCGGCTGTTGTTTTTTATTGATTATTTGCTAATTACTCTTCTCCTTCGTAAGAATACTCCCTGTATCCTTCCTCAAATTCTTCGCCGGTCCATTTGAAGAGTCGCTCGTCTTCTGAGAGGGAGAAGAAAATGCCGTCGGGGGCAAAGGTCATATCTCCATCGCCTTTTGCCCATCGCATACAGTCGGGGAAACTGCTTGGGAATGTTGGCTCTACTGCCGTGAGTTTTCCGTCGCTGAAATGCCCATATTTAACGTTTTCGGTAATGAATTTCCAATCTGGATTGTCGAAGATTGCATACGCCACAAGACAGCCTTTTGCGTCGCTGTAAGTGCGGAATTATACTCTGATACCTGTGATTTTGGCATTTTGGTCGGGGGCAGAAAACTCGATGTAGGTGTCGCCGGCAAAATCGATATGATTAAGTTGCTGTGTGATAACATACTTGCCGTCTTTGTTGCCTTGGGTGATGTTTTGGTCCTTCATCTTGTTGCCCTTCTTGTAGTTGAGAACGTCTTTGATGGGCATACCTATTGTTACGGGGGAGCGTAGAGGGCGTTCGTGGTAGATGAAATATGGTGAGCCCGCCTCAATGTTGTCTTCCTGAGAGATAGCCACATTTGGGTCAACGATAGAATAGCCCACAACGTGCTTGTTTTTGATGTCGAGTTTAGCAAGAGTCTTGCCCGAAGAATTTTTTACCACTCCCGATTTTGCAATCTCCGAATCAAGGTCGTCGATCGTAGAGTTGATGATGCGTTCTTTCAGTTTTTTGTCAAAGTCGAGCAAAGTCTCCCACACCTTTGTGGAAATTGTATCCGCAGGTTCTGATTCGGTATCAGTAGAGACGGTGTGCACACCGTCTCTACCATCGGCATTGGCGGTGGTGTCGGTTGCCGTGCCGCCGTTTTGATTTGTGTTTCCTCCTCAGGCTGCCAAGAGCGCAATGGCGGGGATGATTAGGAGTTGTTTTTTCATAATGATATGCGTATAGTGTTTAATGTTTAATATGGCAAAGATACAAAAAAAATATTTTGGCAATCTCAATCATTATTTTTATTTTTGCAACTGATAAACTAAAACCGTAGCCACTATGCCGTCAGAAGGAATATACGAACGTTTCATTAATTTCTATACCGACTTTGCGTTCAAGAAGTTTTTCGGAACTCCCGCCAACAAGGAGTTCTTGATTAGTTTTCTCAACGCCCTCCTCAAACTCGAAGGCGACGAGGAAATCAAGGACATCAAGCATCTCAACACCGAGAAACTGCCAATCGTAGAGGCTGATAGAAAAGCCATTTACGATGTCTATTGCGAAAACAACAAGGGCGAAAAGTTCATTGTGGAGATGCAGAAGGCGTCGCAGATTAATTTCATCGACCGCTCTATTTATTACGCCTCGTTCCCGATTCAGGAACAAGGCGAAAAGGGTTATATCCGCGAGATGGACGACAAGAAGGTTTACTGGAAATACGAACTCCGCAAGGTTTATGTGATTGGCGTTCTGAATTTTATAATTGACGACAATCCCAATCACACCAATGTTGTAACCCATGCCAAAATCCGTTACGACGAGTACGAAAACGAACTTTACAGCGACAAGTTGGAGTTTATCAACATTGAGATGCCCAAGTTCCAAAAAAGCGAAGACGAACTTGAAAATATGCTCGACAAATGGTTTTTTGCAATGAAGAATCTCTACCACCTTGCCGACCGTCCAAAAGCGTTGCGTGAGGCGATTTTCAAACGTCTTTTCAACCTTGCCGAAATTTCAAAATACAAACCCAACGAATTGCTTGCCTATCGTGATAGTTTGAAAGATTATCGGGATTATTATAATACGATAGATTTTGCAGAAATAAAAGGTAGGAAAGAAGGCAGAGAAGAAGGGCGTGCGGAAGGGTTGGTAGAAGGACGTGCGGAAGGGTTGGTAGAAGGACGTGCGGAAGGTGCAAGAAATGAAAAACTCGCCGTTGCAATAAACGCCAAAGAAATGGGAATGAGCATAGAGCAAATTTCTAAACTCACAGGCCTCTCTCCCAGCGAAATTGAGAGACTTTATTAACACAAAATAATCAGCCGCAATGAAGTTTTTGACAAACTTCCTCTGCGGCTGAAATGTGATAGTGTAGGAATTGGTTACTTGCGCTGCCAGACAGAAAGGTCATGCCATTCCTTATTGCCGCACTTAGTGCCTTCCTCCGTTCCATAATATTTGTCCAAGTAGTTGAAAGCAACTATGTTGCAACCATCTGTAAGTTCGTAAACGACCCAGTATTGGATAGTTTTGTGCCATGTTGTTCCAGCGTAATCAGAGCCTGATGTATGAGTGGTTTTTGATTCTTTTCAGTCGCTCATAAACCCAACGGCTGCCACCTTACAGTTTTTGAGGTGTGGATATTTCTCACGGTCAAATCCAGCGTAAGGGCGCGAAGATTCGTATTCCATCACTTCGTTTTCGGCTGAGGTGTTCTTCCATTCGATTATGTCTTCAAGTTCCGCTGCGGCTTGGTTCTCTTTTTTTGCCTTGTTCTGTTTTGACAAATTCTTGCTTGCACGAATCAAGTCTCCAATCTGCGCATCGGCGTTGAAATTGATGCCAAGCATTATGACCATAAGTGCCATTAATGCTTTGAAGATTGTTGTTTTCTTCATAATTGAATTGCTTTATGTTTAACGATTAATGAATGTGATTGTCTGTGAGATGATTGCGGCGTATGCACACAAAAAAATACACTCCGCCGCAGGACGTGAAAATCCTACGGTGGAGTGCATTGATAGGTGTTTATATCGTGGTTATTGGTGATTGTCTGATAGATACAAAAAACTATCGGGCGGTTGATTTTACCCCCTTATAAAGTTTACTTTATTTTGAGTAAGTTTTATTGTATTTAGGTCTATCATTTTTTTATCAATATTTTTCCTTTATTCTTGCAATTATTATGCCGAGATTGAGTTATTATTCATACGGCTGATTTTATAACGGTGGATTGTGGGTGGTATTGTGTGGATGGTGGGAAAAATAGACAGATTAAAAATCGAAAACAATTTGCATTTTACGTAATTTATTTTTATTTTTTCAACTGATAAACTAACATTTGCAGCCACTATGCCGTCAGAAGGAATATACGAACACAAGCCCAACGAATTGCTTGCCTATCGTTTGAAAGATTTACTGCGGCTGTCATATTAGTTTGGTTTATAAAAATTTATTCTTCCTGTTTTACCATACTTTCGCCGTCCCAGACAAAAGTATTGCCGTATCCTTTAAGACCATTGTCGGTGTGCGGCGTGGGGGTTGAGTTCAGATCGGATGGAATGTCAGGTTCAAGGGCTGTGTTAACAAGATTTTTACCAATTTGAAAATCAACGTACTGTGCTGATCCACAAAGCATAGCACAAGCCATAAGTGCTATAATAGATTTTTTCATAATATTGATAAGCCCGTTATATTCCATCGGCACATCGGTTTTAACTGTTTGATAAAATTATGTTTGTATTCTGAAATAAAAAAAACGCTTTCCCGACAGAGTAAATTCCATCCGGAAAGCGGTAAAATCATTGCATAAAACCAACTTGACTTCTCAGAAAGCCAATTTTCGAGAGAGGTTTTTATCTCCCTCTGCTTTATATTTTATCAAGTTTAGTTTAATTATTTTCATTTATAGTATATTTGGTTGTTTATTTTTCGCATCAGAATTACGGAATTATTTGATTGGGTGTATCAATAAAAGTGGATTTTTTTTGAAAAAACAAAAAAATGTTGCAGATAAAGAATAAAGTTGTACTGATGACGGCTGCTGAATTTCTCAATAGTTGCAAATAATAATCGTGATTTATCATCATTTCTCCACCTTATTCTATTCCCCTAAACCTCAATCCAAATCCACCCAAGGTATACACCGCCGTAACGATAGAATCTTTAAAATCCTCTGTGGTGATGATTTGGGCGGGGGTGGTGTTGCGGTTGATGTGAAAATCGAGTATTTCGCCACCAAGACGCGAACCAAGCCAAAGGGGTCGTATCAGGCGACCATTATACAACTTGTAGATAAACAGTCGGTTGCCTTCTTCCCAATAGCGGGTCTTTTTGGTAACGCCTACAACTATTTCGTTAACGCCGTTGCCGTTGAGGTCACCATAGTCGAAACGGTAGACAGGGAAGCGCAATTCCCACTGCGAGATAATGGAATCGCCATCACAATGCTCAATAATATTCAAAGTGTCGGCAATGCGGCGGAGGGCAAGCGTTCCATAATCGGTTTTGAAACTTTCGCCATCTTGCCCGCCACCACATGATAATAATGCAACGGTGGCTAAGACAATTGGCAAATATTTGATTTTCATTTTGTTATTACGTAAATGTATTTACACTTTGTTAAAGCCCGACAGTTTTTTAGAAATCTCCTCAGGCGAAGGAAGTGTTTCTTGGTATTCCTTAGGAATAGATTGGTTTGAGGTTGAATACTCAGAAATGCCTATTGGTGAATTGATTTTTGAGAGGGCATATTTTGCAAGGACACTATTTTTTTCTTTACAAATCAAAAGTCCAATGGCAGGGTTATCGAGTGGTGTGTTTACCTTGATTTGACTTTGCCGATAGCGTTGACTCAATTCTGCTATCCAATCAAGATACTCTTTGTCGATTTTTATTGATGTTATAGGTTTCATCTCTTTGATATTTTTGATTAGATACTCATCTTAAAAATTAAACACCACGGCGACAATAAAACGCGAATTGCCTACGGTGTAATCTTTGGTAAATTTATAAAAATCAGTACCTTCGGGCTCTGGCTTACCGTATTCAGCCGCTGTATATTCGTATTCTACAAAAAAGTTGAGGGTTTTGTTTGGAATAATGCCGATGCGGGGTTGAATGCGGTAAACTGAGTTGATGTTGATGCCACGTCCGTAAGTGGTTGCATCGTTGGCAATTCGGTCGCCAAAACTATTGTTGCAACCCCATCCAAGAAACATTCCCGGGCGGAAAACTCCACTGCATTTTGAAAAATCTACCCAAGCGGTGGTAGTGCCGTAGTTGGTGTATTTGTATTCGTGCTTAACTGGGGCGTATTCATCGTAATAGCCTCCCATAAGACATTGTTCGTAAAGGTTGTCGCCATAGATTGCCTGACAACGAATGCCGAAATTTTCGCCGTGATATTTACCAAAAACTGAGAATGCCGATGAGCCAATTTTTGTGTCGGTTTTGTAGGTGAGACCCGAAGCCTCGTCGGTAAATTTGGTGCGGGGCTGAATGAGCATATAGTTAAACATTGCGCCAAAATAGAGTTTTTCGCCACGGTAAACCACCTGAGCATTGAGTTCGGGGAGGTTGCTGTTGCGCAGATACTCGGTGCTACCGCCATTAGGTCCAACGGCTTTGTTGTCTAACTGAAACGAGGCAATGGCATTGAGTTCCAATCCGCCGAAATACTTTGTGTATTTGGTTTGTACGTAGCGCGAATAGGGGTGAAATGGCACGCCCATATTCAGCGGACGAGTGCCCGGCATTACCTCGTGAGCCACCATAGGATGCCAATATTGACCTACAAGAAGTCCATCGTTTTGCCAACGCATATTAATGTAGGCGTGACGCAGACGGAGCATATTGATTCCGCCCTCTGACGAACCTGTAAAATCACCCTCAATATATCCAAAAACTTTTGCGCCGAGCATATCGGGAGCATTGATTTTCATACCGATACGTGCTGTGATGGCAAGCATATTGAGGCTTGATTTTTCGTTAATATCTTTGCCAAACGAATCAAATTCTTTTGGTTTTGGGTAAAAAAGCATCTGTTCTTCGCGTCCGCCCACGATTTCGCGAGTATCAAAAAATGCCTGAGGATCAATGAATCCAGATATTTTGTAACCCCAACCGCTTTCGCTTGCGTTGTTGTTAATTTCGGTCTGTGCCGATGCCGTTTGCAGCAAAACCACTGCCGCCGATATTGTGAGAATAAGTTTTTTCATTTTTTTTGTTGTTATAAATTATTTTGGCGCAATGTTATTGAAAAAAAACGGATTATAAAAACAAAAAACGGATTAAAACCGAAAAACTGTTTTAATCCGCCAAATGAAAAGTTGATTATATGTATACTATGCCTTTCGCTTTCGGGCAACTCTCTGTTGTTCTCGTATTTAGGACCAATCAGATCGGCTTCTTCAATGCGGTCGGCAGATACTAAACAGCGGAGCAATAAATTTTTGGCTTGTGGGTTGCAGTTTGGTAACGTATTTCATTACGTTGCGCTGGGGAAAATCGGTGGAGTATCCTCCGTAAATGCTTATGAATTTGCCCATTTGGTGAGTTGCATTGCCAAAACTATCTTTTACAAAAAGCACCTTGCTCATACACAGGCACAACGCGGTTTTCTACCGTATCGTTGTAAGCGGTTTGCGCATTGGCTGCAAAACTTATTGATAATAAAGTTGTTACAATTAAAAATACCTTATTCATTTATAATTTCATACTTTCAAAATCGGTGAAGTAAAATATACCCCAACCAATATAAACCATCAAAAGACTGTAAATGTGTCCCACGGCTGGTAATAATTTGATTCTCTTTAAGATAAAGAGTTTTTCGATTACCAAAATCACACCGAAAAACAAACCCCAGATAATAAAATTCCAACTTGCACCGTGCCACATACCTATTAAAAACCACACACACAGCACGTTGCGCCATTGTTTTTTGCGGTTTCCGCCCATCGGGATATACACATAATCTCTGAAAAACGACCCGAGCGAAATGTGCCATCTGCGCCAAAAATCAGTTACGCTGTTGCAACAATAGGGATGGTTGAAATTTTCGTTGAAATGGAATCCCAAGCACCGTCCAATGCCGATTGCCATATCTGAATAGCCCGAAAAATCGAAGTAAATTTGCAGCGAAAAAGCCAATTTGGCAAGACCAATCATAAATCGGTAAACACCGTCGGCAATATCATCGAACTTTACTTTGCGGTTGTTAATCTACTCAGCCACAGTTTGTAGCGCACAATAAAACACAGAGAATCAATACGTTGCAAACCACACCGATAATCAATGCCTGACGTTTTTTGAATGGAGTTTTCTATGAATTTACCTGCAAAATAATTGATAATTACGCATATAAGCATCAAAAACACATAAATTGGTTCGCCACAAGAGTAAAATATCAGGCTAAACGCCACAAGCACAGCGTTTATAAACGCCATTGAGCCTGCGCCGTCCAAAGATTTCTTTTTGTCGATGTAATACGCTGCAAGATAGCATATTACAAACAACGGAAAAAAAAAACAAAAAGAATAAATCTGAAAATACCATCTGTTGTTATTCTTGATTTTGGGTTAATAAATTGCTGATTTCCAAGGTAATCATTTTGCCGTTTTTTTGTGCGCCCGTCTGCGATATGTGAGTGCCGTCGTAGGTGTTTACCTTTTTCACACGCTCGTCGGCAGATTTTACACTGCATATTTTATCTTGACTTATTACACTGATATTCAATTGTTTGCCACAATAATCGATAAGTTCACCAATTTCCTCAATATCGCTATTACGCACAGCGGTGGTTTGCATTGGAGTTAACAAAATTATATTTGAGTCGCCAAGTATAGCCACATCAATAGTGTCGTGCTGCGTTTGCGCACTTACCAAAGTGGTAATTATCAATAATATAAGTGTTAAAATAGGTTTTAGCATTGTATTATAACTTTTACAATGCAAAATTGTCAAAAACAATGCTAAAACTATCTTTCGCAGAAAAATCTTAAAAAAACTTTACAACTTGATGCGGTATTTTTTAAGCCTGTCGTTGATCATATTTTCGGGAATAATGCTCTTGATGCCGTCGATAACAATGTTGATAAGGTTTTCGCGCATATAATCGGCACGCACAAAAAGCGACACAGTACGTGTGGGCACTGGCTCGGCTATCGGACGAAGGTTTTTCTTGGTTTCGTCGCACAAAAGCGGAATATGCAGTTCGGGCAAAACGGTAAAACCATCGTTCTCGTCTACAATCTGCAAAAGCGTTGATATATTGCCGGTTTCGTAAATATTGCGTTCAATGTTGCTGTACGTGGAAAGACCGTCGATTTGGTTTTTGAAGCATATCGACTGTTTCAACGGCCAAAGTTTCTTGCTTGGCGATTTTTCTAAATCTATGCTACCGTTTTTGCTCAGCGGGTCGTTGGGCGAAACGTATGCAAAAAGTTTCTCGTTATATAACGGAATTTCAAGCAGTTCGCTATTTTTTTCGGGGTTAGACATTATAGCCATATCAATCTCTGCCGATTTGAGTTTTCCTACAATGTCGCAGTTGTACATCTCTTTGGCTATCAGTTTGATATCGGTAAAATTGTTGATGTACTTAAAAAATTTAGGCATAATGTATGGCGCAATTGTAGATGTGATGCCAAGACGGATTTCGCCGCTCGATTTCTGCCGTTCTTTTTGGGTAAGTTTTAGCAACTGCTTTGAGTGAAAAAGCACTATACGTGCCTGACGGATAAGATTTTCGCCGGCAAGTGTGGGTTTTATGGGGTGCATCTTACGGTCAAAAATGGTGATGTCGAGTTCCTCTTCCAACTTGCGTATCATCAGGCTGAGAGTCGATTGAGTTATCTTGCAAACCTCTGCGGCGCGGGCAAAATGCCTTTGCTCGTCGAGAGCCACTATGTATTCTAACTGTTGAAGGGTCATTGATGTAACTATTTTTGGCAAAGGTATTTGTTGTTTTCTAAAAAACTACATTATTTCTTATTTAGTTTATCAATATACATATATATAAAAAAGAATATGCCCTTAGAGCATATTCTTTTTTATATTATTTGTCGTTTCTACTTACAAAACCGGGAAAAGGAACTTGTAAATATTTGACAATTCGGCTTGAAGGTCGGGCGAATCGGCTGTTACGGCTATCACGGCGTTTTTGGCGGGATGCACTATGGTATATTGTCCGCGTGCTCCGTCGGCGCGATATGCGTTTTCGGGACAACGCCACATTTGGTATCCGTAGCCCAAAAGCCAAGCGCAGTTTTTTTCGGTAAGTCCCTTAGACTCAACTTCATCGGGGCGTGTGCCGGCAGGTACAGATGGAACCTGATATTTCGACGCTTCTTCAACCCATTGACTGCTAATTAGTTGTTTGCCGTTCCAAACTCCTTTTTGCAGAAACAGTTGACCAAATTTTGCCATATCTTCGGTTTTGAGATACAATCCCCAACCGCCGCAGTTGATACCCTGAGGACTCTCTTCCCATTTGGGTTTTTCGATTCCAAGCGGTTCAAAAAGGCGAGGAGTAAGGTAGTCTACAATTTTTTCGCCTGTAACTTTCTGAACAATAGCCGGCGGTTAAAAATGTGATAATTAGTGATTTATTCATAATAAAATATTATTAGTGCGAAACCAAATTCCTACTTGTCGATCAAATCGTTTTTCTCAAAACTCCAATCTTTGCGAGAGGTGATTCCGGGAGTTTCGCCTTTGAACATTTTGGCTGCTTCGGCGTCGCCTTTGAGTTGCCAGTTGAGCCAAGCGGTAGCCACAATCGAAAATTCGCCGCCGTGGGGCTGTGCGTATGTACCGCCGTGACCTACGGGAAGATTGGCTGCAAATGCAGGAACTTTTGAAATGCGGTGAAAATCGTCCATACCGTTTTCGTAGGCAATGTCGAGAGTGTCGCCAAGAATATAGATAATAGGTGTGTGAAGTTCCTCTAATTTTGATTTTTCGGACATAGGCATTCCGGGAATAGCCACGCCGGGATTCAAAAATAGTCCGCTGTTGCAAATCATAATGGTTTTAAGACGCGGATCGGCACAGTTGAACAAAGTCTGCAAACCTCCGCACGACATTCCAGCGGCTGCAATGTTCTTAGTATCAACTTTTTCAAAAAGGTAACCATCCTTGTTGGCGTTTTGAGCGATAGCCCAATCGATAGATTCAATCTGCTGCTCAGTTTTCGACATCGGACCTTTGTAGAATGCGGTGTCGTGAGGCATAAATCCCGTTGCCACAACGAGATAACCCTGCGATGCAATTTCGTTGAGGAAAAGCACGTGCTCGTGGGGCGAATTGTTGCAAGCGCCATTACCCCAAACCAATACAGGAAGGGGATTATCCTTAGAAAATGGAGTTAAGTCCTTGGGACAGAAGATTGTGTGTTCTTTGAGAGTGGTATCTTCAAACATTACGGCTTTGAATGCGCCCGTTCCGCCGTCTTCGAGAACTATCTGACCTTCGGGCAATTGTGCGGGCACTTTGTTGCTTCCGCTTTGGCACGACGCCAACAACGCCGCTGCCATCATTGATAATACTAATGTGTGTTTCATAAATATATGTGTTAATTTTACGAGTTCAAAAATAGAAAAAGAATTTTGGAAAACAATAATATTTTTCACCCCTTCAATATAATCTTAGCCCGCTCTCTAATCCATTTGGTTAAAAAATCGAGCCTTGCGTCGGGAAGATTATAGCGGGGATGTTTTTTTAATTTGAAATCAACAAGCCTTGTGAGCATCTTGCGTTGTCGATGGGTGATTATTTGTGAGGCAAATTGCAGAAAATCAGGATACAACGTAGGATGTATGGTATTTGCATACCGTTTATAATTTTTTATATCATCGTCCATAGCATAACAAAACAACGAAAGACCATTATCAAAAACTGGCGCAGGAGAGACTATCGTATTTGTATGATTATCAACAATAAATCCAAAATTAGCAGTATGTCGGTCTTGATTGAGAATTACAGCGTCGAACACAAACATATCTACCAACGAATTGTAAAACTCCTCGCCAAGTGCCTTATAATAATCTAATACCGAGTGAATATTATCAAAATTTATAAGATTAGAAGCGGCTACAAACGAAAAATCTTTTGACGTAAAAAGTGGACAAGTAGAACACAAACGCCCCTTCCATTGGCTAAGTCCATATTGTACGGTGTTGATTTGCATTGCGTCAGCCACTTGATAGGCATAAAACTCGCTATAAGGTTCAAGACCAGTGTTTGCTGCGCCCACTGTGCCCGATTTGTAAAGAGATATTTTGCCGCCTATTTTGCGCCACGCCTTTGCCAACATTCCGTTTGTTGTAAATTCAGGCGACGAGCGGAAACTTGTTTTCAGATACGACCCATAGCCGGTAAAGGCAATTGCTCCCAAAACAGTTGAAAACCTATTGTCGAAAAGGTTCAACTCTGCAAAAGAGCGTTTTTCGGTTTCGGGACAAAGCCAATAACAGTCGTTGAGCGATAGTCCGTAACTCACCGAAAGTATTCCACAAATATTGTCTTCGGTGAGGTTCAATCGCGCCAAAAAGTTTTTTACATAATATCTGTTGGCAGGGATTGTTCTGTGTCTCAGCCATTTCAACAATATTTCTTCTGAATTTTTTCCACAAAACTCCAACGGAAGGAATTTTTTATAATCCTCCTTCACTGTTGCTTGATTGATATTGCAGGTGGTTTCGCAATTATCGGTCTGCAACCAAAAGCCAAAAATTGTTTTGTCGAAAAATTTGAAGTTAAAATACATATCACCTATTTTATTGTGGCAAAGATAATCATTATTCACAAAAATTGCCTCTCCGTCCGATTTTTAAAGAATTTTAACAATGTTAAGAGATAATATATTAAATTATTTTTGCCACACTATTAAACCTTTTGTTAATTTTGAGTCCAATAATAGGAAAACGATTATTCATTTTTTACCCAAATTTAAAATAAAGAAAAACAATATGCGAAAACAAATTTTCAGAGGCCTTTGCGTTGCAGCATTGGCTCTTAGCGTAGGAAGCGCGAGCGCACAATGGGGTCGCCCCGAGCCCGAGGATCCCGATGGCTTGAAAGATGCCTACAAAGATTATTTCAAAATCGGTGTTGCCGTTAATATGAGCAACCTCAACCGTCCTAACGAGGTAGAAACTATCCTCAAAGAGTACAACAGTATCACCGCCGAAAACAATATGAAACCCGGCGAGGTGCATCCCAGTGAGGGCGTGTGGACTTGGGAAAAGGCCGACTCTATTGCCAACTTTGCCCGTAAACACAACATCAAAATGCGCGGTCACTGCCTTGTATGGCACAGCCAATTCTGCGATTGGATGTTTACCGACGCAAAAGGCAAGGAAGTTACCAAAGAGGTTTTCTACAAACGTCTTAAAGAGCACATCACCACTGTGGTAAACCGTTACAAAGATATCGTTTACTGCTGGGACGTTGTTAACGAGGCTATGGCCGACAATGCTCGTCCTACACCGTGGAATCGCAATCCGTCGCCTTACCGCGAATCTCGTCTCTACAAACTCTGTGGCGATGAGTTCATTGCAAAGGCTTTCCAATTTGCTCGTGAAGCCGACCCAAATGCTCAACTTTTCTACAACGATTACAACGCAGCCGACCCCGGCAAACGCGATCGTATATTCAATATGGTTAAGAAAATGAAAGATGCAGGTGTGCCTATCGACGGTATTGGTATGCAGGGTCACTACAACGTTTACGGTCCTTCGATGGAAGATATATCTGCCGCAATCGAAAAATACTCTACAATCGTTAAACACATCCATTTCACCGAGTTAGACGTAAGAGCCAACGAGGAAATGGGGGGTCAGTTGCAGTTTAGCCGCAACGAGGGCGTAACAATTCAACCCTACGTTCGCACCCTCCACGACAATATGTACTCGCAACTTTTCCGCGTGTTCCGCAAATACAAAGACGTTATCGACGTGGTAACATTCTGGAATGTTAGCGACCGCGACTCTTGGGTAGGCGTTAACAACTATCCTTTGCTTTTCGACAAAGACTGCAAACGTAAATCTTCGTACCGCGTAGTAAAACGTTTCAACGCAGCACTTGATAATCAGAAAATTAAAGAAGATTTCAAACCCTCTGAACTCAACCAGCCCGGTCAAGAATATCCCCAAGTTAACTCTCAGGGATTTGCTCGTTTCCGCGTAGAAGCACCTCAGGCTAAATCGGTTATCGTAAGCCTCGGTCTTGGTGGCAATATGGGCGGTGTTGGCGCAACAGTTCTCCGCAAAAACAAAGACGGTGTTTGGGAAGGCACAACCGAAGGTCCTATGGACGAAGGTTTCCACTACTACCACCTCACAATCGACGGCGGCGTAGTCAACGACCCGGGTGCTAAGAACTACTACGGTTCGGTACGTTGGGAAAGCGGTATCGAAATTCCCGCTCACGACCGTGATTTCTACGCAGAAAAAGACGTTCCCCACGGAAATGTTCAGCAGATTCTCTTTTGGAGCAAGAGCACAAACAAATTCCAACGCGCATTTGTTTACACTCCTCCCACATACGGTGTTAACCCCAAAGAAAAATTCCCCGTACTCTACTTGCAGCACGGCTGGGGTGAGGACGAAACTGCTTGGAGCAACCAAGGACGCGAAAACCTCATTATGGACAACCTTATTGCAGAAGGCAAGGTTAAACCTTTTATCATCGTTAACGCTTACGGCCTTACCAACGATTTCAAATTCGGCTCTATCCGTCAGTTCGACGGCAAAGAGTTTGAAGAGATGCTCTGCAACGAACTTATTCCTTACGTTGATTCGCACTTCAAAACCAAAACCGACCGTGCAAACCGCGCTCTCGCAGGCTTGTCGATGGGCGGTATGACCACAAAATTGATTTCTGGCCGTAGAGTTGACCTCTTTGCTTCGTTCGGTCTTTTGAGCGGTGGACAGTTTGCTCCTGCCGACTTCAAAGATGCCAAAGCAGTTAACTACTTGTTTGTTGGCTGTGGCGAAAAAGAGAGCCCCGATGCTATCAAGAAATCAGAAGCCGACTGCAAAGCCGCAGGTTACAACATCCAAGGCTATGTATCACCCGGCACAGCACACGAATTCCTCACATGGCGTCGTTGCTTGTACCAAATGGCTCCCAACTTGTTTAAATAGTAGATTGCCATTAGGCTAAAATATTTCACCCGAAATGGAATATGATCTTCCGTTTCGGGTGATTTTTTTTTATTGCTGTCCGATAAAAAAGACACACGAATTCCATATAGACTTTGCAAAGTATTGTAGGGGCTATTTTTCTTAAAATAAACCAAAGGTTATTTTGAAAAGATTATTTTGAGTTGCGAGTCGAAAAGTTTACGGTTAACATTATTCCATTCTTTTTCGGGATTGTAAATCAGTTTGTACATATCAATGTAATACATCAGCATATTTCTAACCAGACATATTATAATTCCGTTCACATCTGATTTTTTTATAAAATTTATAGCCTGTGCAAACATCGGCTGTCCGAAATATTTTGTATCTTTGCCCATGATAATTTTAATTTTTAAGCACAACTAAATTATCAAAAAAATGAGGAAGTCGAACAGCTTCCTCTATTTTTTTCCGAAAATTTTCAGTTATCGGACACTAATAATCTTTTATCAATGGTGATGACTTCTGAAAGAATTTTGTTCTATTCATCTCATATAACTGCAAATATAATGCTTTTTTGCAAACCACAAAACAGCGGTCGGAGAAACATCTCCGACCGCTGTTGATTATGAAAAGAAACAGATTTTATTTCTTCTTAAAATTCCACTTTGCGTTGTCGTTGTTGAAATCGAATTTAGCAAGTGTGGGGGTGCTGTCGCCAATTGAATAGAGCACGAGTTCTTCGCCGTTGTGTCCGGGAACGCTCTTTGGCATAATGCGGTATGTGCCGTCGATACATTGGTCGATACGCCAGAGTTGCTCGTCGGCGCCGGTGTATTCGGGAACGGTAACCACCTCAGCATCAGCAGAGGCAGCAAGTGCGCGGTTGGTGCCTTCGATTACAATCTTGAAGTAAGGTCCGCCAAGATAGCCGCCTTTTTCGGGAACAGCGGTAATCTGCCAACGTTGGTGAGGACGGTTCATCCATTCGTTCATTCTTACAGGATTTTCACCGTTGGGGAATGTGCTTTGAACATCGGCAAGAGCCTGATTTTTAACCTTTTCGATTGGGCGTTCTTGATTGCGGTTAAACCAACGCATTCCGCCTTCGGCACGGGTAAAGTCTACGCTGAGTTCGAGCGCATATCCGCGACGTTCAGAAGAGATTTCGTAAACACCGTCTTCGATGTTTTCGCCAACGGTAGGCCAATCGTTTTTCCAAATAATAGGACGAATAGCAAGTGTGCTGTATCCGCTGAGGTCGAGGTCTGCCTCAAAGTGGAACGACATTTTTTCGATGCCGTCGGTGATGATTCCTCTACCAAAGTGTCCTGCGCCAAAACGACGGTCTTCGGCATCAACCACCATTTTGCCGCCGCCGTGAATCATATCGCGACCAACATTATCAACGTAAGGACCTGTTACCTTGCGCGAACGTCCGCAAACGATGTTGTAAGTAGAGTTAGCTCCGTCGCAGCAAGTTCCGTGAGTACCAAGCAGATAGTACCATCCGTTGTGATATATAAGGTCGGAAGCCTCGCAGTCGATAGCCACGTCGATAGCCTTGTTGCCTTTAACGCGCTCGCCAGTTTTGGGGTCGAGTTCCACAAGGCGGATAAAACCGAAATATGTACCGTAGGTAAGCCACAGACGGCCGTCGGTGGGGTCTAACAAAAGACCAGCGTCAATAGCGTCGCAATCTTCATCGTATTCTGAATTTGCCACCTCGATGGGTTCGGTAAATTTGAAGTCGGGCGATTTTGGGTCGAGGGTCTTGTTCCACATAGTTACCACCTTGCCTGCGTGACCGCCGCCGAGACCTCCACCTGTGGTAGAGTATGCGATAAGGTAACGGTCGCCAATTTTGATAGCATCGGGAGCAGCACCGCCACCGGGACGTTCTGCGCCGCCGTTCCAAGTCCAACCGTCCTCAGAAATCAATCCGCCGCCACCTGTTCCAAAGGTGTAATATTTGCCACCGCACTCCATAATAGTTGACGGGTCGTGGATAAACGGTGCGCCAATCTGTGCGTTTGAATTTTGAGCAAAAGCCGCCGACGCTACGCACAACGCGCCTGCAAGTATATTTCTTGTTTTCATCGTTTTCTGAAAATAAAATGAATTAAAAAAGTGTTTAAACATTAGTTGCAGGTGATGGTGATATTCTTTACAGGTTTGCCGTTTTCGTCGATAAACCTAACGCAGAAGTCGCTCATACCCGGACCGTTGATAACTGCGCCACGGAGAATGTTTTTGCCCTTTTTGAGGGTAAGACGTTTTGAAACGCAGTCGTCCATTACCATACGACGGTCGCCCGAAAGGATAACGGCTTCGCTGCCATTGAGCCACCACATCGACGCTGAGTTAGAACCTACTGCAAGACGTACATTAGGAATATCTTGGTCGCAGTTGATAACTGTAACAGCGTGGAATATAATACCATAGCGGGTTTTGTTGTTGCCAGTGGCAAAACGGTAAAGTTTAATGTTGAAAAGTTTGCTGTCGTAAGCGTGCCAAACGAGAGTTTCTTTTGCAGGAACGGGATCAGGAAATTTGAATCCCATAGGTGGACGAGGACCGTCGTATTTAACCTCAGGCTCTTTTAAAACGTTGGCTTTCACCTTTTCGCCATTCTTGGGGATGGTTTTGAATTGGTTTGGATAGTACTCCTTGGTCAACTGCTCGCGAACGTAACTATCAACGAACACTGTGTTGCCACGGTTGGGGCGACCGATGGGGTCTAACAATAGCCAACGACCGATAAAGCCGTCCTCATTGGGTTTGGCAGGCGAATTAGACGCCGGCACAAAATAGTTGTCGATACTCGGCGAGGGAGCAATATGTTGAGGCTGACCCCCGGGATTGAACTGCGCCGACACGCTAAATGCTTGAAAAGCAAGCGCTACAATCAATGCTGAAACCTTTAAATTGTTTCTCATATTTGTTTTATAATTAAAAAATTAATAGTTATAAAAATTAATTTATCGCTTTTTAGACGCTGGTTTTTAAGATTGGTTTAATATTAATATTGATTTTTTTTAAAATTTTTTAACAAGAGGGGGGATTAAGAGATGAGGTTGGCGAGGTTTTCGGGTTTTCTTGCATTTAATTCATCTATCGTGTAAGGCTGAAGATCTTGTTCTTGTTGTTTCACATAAGATAGAATGCCACCGCTGAGACGTTTTAGTTAGTCAACAGAAAGCGTTTCCAAAAGATAGTCAAACAATTTGTCTAATGAAGTAGTATTCATAATAAACCATTTTGATATTACTACACGCCGTTAAGATACAAAAAGTTATTTTACAATCTATGTTTTTTTGTGATTTTATTTTGAATAGGGACTCAGATTTATAAACAAGTTTTTTAAAATATCTCTGTCATTGTTGCCGAACTCACGGAAAACGTACTCCAAAAGTTCTTCTTGGCGAGGCTGACCAAGTGTAAGTCGATAGAGTGAAAGAATTTTGGATAGCCGCTCGTATGTACTTTCGTCGCGGCTGAACGGATAACAGGCAGGCAATCGCTCAATCTTGATTTCTTGGTCTTTGCCAAAACACCAATACGGAATCAAATCGCTGTCGCCTTCTTGTTTTTCGTTATGCGCGGCATCAAACATCTGCATTCGCGGAACCATCTCCCATGCCGAAAAAATCAATGTTTTTGAAAAACCTTCGCTTCCGCGATAAACACCGCCAAATTCATAATATGGCATCGACGGAGGAACCCACAGAAACAACGCGGTATTATTGATGGCATACGACTGCGATTTGAAAACTTCGTCCAAAAGTCGTGTCAGACGGGCATTTGTCAATGGAAGTTCTTCGTAATTATTAACGGCTTTGTAATTGAGCCATAACAATTTGCTTTGTGCCAAAGAAAGATTTTCAGGGTGGCTTTTGAAATACTTTTCGAGTTTCTGTTTCAAATCATATTTATGCATAAACGACAAAATGTACGGCGAACTTTTGATGAAATCTACTGTGAATTTTGCCTTGACTTCGGTTTTGTTTATCAATTCGATAATACCTCGGTAAGAATTAATATCGTTTTCGTTTATTTCCAAATATTTGTGTTTAGACGAATCGTCAATATAATCGGTAGAATCCATTACAGAGATTCGTTCTGTACGGCACATACAACCGTAAAGTTTCTCTTCGGCCAAGCCGACATTTTGTTGAAGATTCAGAATCGAAACTTCGTTGTTTTTCAATTCTTTCAACGATACAGAATAATTGCTCCAAACATTTTGATAATCAGTGAATTTGTTATCATCGTCATACAGGAATTTAACCACGGCGGTAAACTCTTTGAAATGGTCGTCGTCGTTGTCGTCGCCAAGTTCGTCCAACAAATAGTCGTTCAACACTGACACAAAAAAAATTCAGCAAACTGCATGAATTTGTAATGTTAATTAGGGTGTATTTTCTCTTGCAATGTGTCTTTGATCTTCATTGCGACATTATACGCCAAATTGACCGGCACAGCATTTCCAATCATCTTGTAACCATAATTAACATCGTCGTAAATGAATTTAAAATCATCGGGAAAACTTTGAATCCTTGCAACTTCACGCACCGTCATTCGCCTGTAAAGATGTTCGAATCCGGGAGCAAAGACTTGTTTATTTGCCTCCAATTTTATCATTTTAGGTGCTTGTGGGTGCAACTGGCATTGGCGACCGCTTGCTTGGACGGTGAAACCCGGTTCGTCCCAAGAGCGGACACGATTCCTTGACATAAATATTGATGAGAACGAGCCAACATAATATTCGTGATTTGGAATAGAACACCTATCACCGTTTGTTTTATTTTTATCCAATGCGGGGATTGCTGTATCTTTTAAATCCCAAATTGCTTCTCTCAGTGTTGGTTTGTGAGATTTCGGGGTAGGAAATGGAAAAAATTTAAGATTTAAGTCCTTCCTAAAACCAATATAAAAAATTCTGTCCCTGTCTTCGGGAACATCATAGTCGTTGGCATTCAGCATTTTGAGGTTGACATAATAACCCGCCTCGTCAAAAAGTTTCATAAAACCTTTGACCGCCTCCGAGTGCCTTTCCGCCAACATTCCCGATACATTTTCCGCAACGAAAAAATACGGTTGCTTGTCTTTCAAAATGCGAATGTATTCATAAAACAATTGACCACGCGCATCTTCAATACCACGCAATGCACCGCCTTCGCTCCACGATTGACACGGCGGACCACCGATAATGCCGTCTATATTATCGGGGAAGGCTGACGATGGCAACTTCCTTATATCCTCGTCGCTTAGAAGAACATCAGGAAAATTTGCCCTAAATGTAGGACAAATTTTTTTGTCATATTCATTGGCCATAACAGTTTTAAAACCAGCGTTTTGGAATCCCTTATCAAGACCACCTGCGCCGCTGAACAAACTAATTAATCTCATCGTCCTGAAACAAATATTGAGTGAATAATATCGGCGGATTGCCGAGTAGTTTTATGTCGAATTTTAACGACGTTTCTACTTTTGTAGATGCGTTGTGAATCCTGAAAGAAATCTCCCAGCCTCCGTCCATAATCATGTGCAAAGTGTTGTCTGAATCTGGTTTCATTTCAAATTCAACAATTCTTGTCGGCAAGTTGATTTTGGGTGTTTTGAATTTAGTTTTGATTCCGCCATATTGTTTGTTGAGTTCTCCGTTGATATTGAACGCTTTGACCACAACGACATTATTGCTGTCATCTTTGATGATTTTATAAAAAGCGTACTGACCTATCAAATATTTGATAAGTTTTTGTGGAATTTCGCTATTGTTTTTATCAATCCTTAGCAACTCTTTGCGGAATGCGCTCAACAACGGCATATAAACCAATTCTTGTTTATCATCGCCCAAACCGTCCCATATACAGCCTTTATCTTTCTGTTTTTGGACGTAATCAAAAATCGGTTTAATGTCTTTCCAATACGATTGTGAACAAGGAACATCAAACCATGATTTGCCGAAATCAAGAATGCTACTAAGCCGTGAGTGTTTTACGGCATCATTGTTATTTTTTGCAGAAAAACCAATTTCCCAGTGCGGCTTTTCGCGTTCAAAAACCACGTCCCTGACATCGCCCTTTTCACCGGCATCGTCAGAACTAATGTATATTTTTAGTTTTTGATTGGCGTTGCCGACGTATTTCAACCCCGGTTCAAGTTTGACGATAGAATCAATTGTCAGAGCGGCACAATAGTCAAACCTTTTGCGCTCTACAAACGCGATTGAGTTATAAAACTTTTTCGCTGTCTTGTACGCATCGTCTTTCACCAATTCCAAAAATACCCCTTGCTCTTGCAAGTAGGTGCTGTATGCCGTTGCAAGGGCGTATTCAAATGCTTTGCCGTTAGTAACTTGTGTTCCTACCATTTTTCACATTTTGATTGCAAAAGTAAAGAAAAAAAACTTACATGCAAATATCTCGGAATAATTTGATTTTTTTGAAACCATTCTGACCCATATTGCACCGCATCATAACAATCCTTATGCTTTTAATCACCTTATCCTTTGATGTATCCGCTAAATGCCGGAAGATCGGCCTTTTGTTGCCGTAGAGCAGCAGAGTATTTTTGAAAAATATGGCAAGGCGGCTAAGGTGGAATCGGCGGGTGGTTTTAAGGTTTACAGTTAAAAAAAACGCGAATATCAACTTTTTGTTATCAATAGCGGTGTGGGCGAAATTGCGGCAGCGGCTGCCACTCAGGTACTTATTGATGTTTATAATGTGGATTTGGTGGTGAATTTTGGCGTGGTGGGCGCTCTCACCGACGAGATGACGGTGGCGGAAAACTGCGTGGTGGAAAAAATACTTCACACCCAGTTTGGTGCTGATATTTGCGAAATGGAGTGCGCTGCAATTTTCCTTACCTGCCAACGCAATCACGTTCCCTGCATATTTATAAAGGCTGTTTCCGACTCGCTCACCGGCGATGGCAAGGAGTATTACCAAGAATATCTCCGCGCCGCTTCGTTGTGTTTGGATATTACCGACAAAATTATTCATCAATTGTAAAAAATCATTACACCACTGTAAAATTTTTTTACACTCTTTACACTATCTATATAACTATAATATACTACTAATCAATTATTTAATAATTGTGGCACGGGGTATGCCATTAGTTATGGTGTATGTTAAACAATTTAAAACTTAAAAAAAATGAAAGCATTAGCATTAATATTAACTGTGGCAGTGGCAGTACTTGTAAATACTCCTAAGTGCAACAACGAAACAATTACTGATCTTGGACCCGACACTTCGTATATCGCCAACTTTTCAAACTTTAAAAGCATTGACGCTAAGGGAATTGCGTCGATAAACTACACGCAGGGCAAAGAATTTCATTTAAAGGTTTACGGTCAAAAATTATGCGTAGATAATCTTGTTCTTTCTGTCCAAAACGGCACGCTCTACATTTCGCAAAAAAAGAGTATCAATGCTAACGGATGGCAGCGTTTGAATATCGACATTACCGCGCCCGACATCGAATCTCTTGCTATCGACGGAGTTGGCTCGTTTAATTGCGACGGCAATTTTTCGGTAGACCACAACATCAAAATTATTTCTGAGGGTGTGGGAAACGTAACCTTTAACGATGTAGTGTGCAACGATTTGGAAATTAGAAGCGAAGGTGTTGGCAGTGCAAACATCCACAACCTTGCGGCCAACGATGTGAACATTATCTGCTCTGGCGTGGGCGGAGTAACGGTAAACACCAACTGCCACTATGTAAACGTTAATTGTTCGGGCGTTGGCGGAGTAACAGTCTCTGGCTCAGCCGATAACTATTCCGTTAGCAAGAGCGGTGTTGGAGGAGTGAATGTTAACGGACTTAAAAAAAAATAGTACGATGATTATATAATATGTGAGTGTTTAAAAAAAACGGTTCGTGTTGATAGCTAACACGAACCGTTTGATTTTTTTGTATAAATAGAAGATTACTTCTTAATAATCTGCGCTCTGCGAGTGTTAGAATAATCTACGCTTGCTTTTTTGGAGAGGAACTCGCGCATACAGTCGCACGATGTTTTGGTGGTTTCTACGCCGCCGTATTGTTGCATATCGGTGATAGAAACGGTGTAACTGTTGGCTGCCACGGTGTAAACTTTCTTGGGTTTGATGGGCTTGCCGTTGGGCAAAAGTCCTTTAACTTCAAGCACTTTGTTGGGGTCGTCTTTGTCAACGTACATAATGTAACTCATTCCGCTAACGTAAGGTTCAACGCCCTCGTCGCGCTCTTTGCAGAGTTTGATAACGTCGAGAATCTGTTTTCCAGTGAGTTTGAATGTCCAAATAAGGTTGCCAAAGGGGTCGAGCATAAGTGCGTCTTTTACAGTAAAATCGCCAGCATCGTGATAGTCGAAACGAACACCGCCGCCATTTTGAATTGCAATTTGACAGTTAGACGAAGCAGCCTGTCCGTCGGTCATCATACAGCCAAAATTGTCGTAACCTTTAACAGGTTTTTCGAGTGTGGTAACGCGTTTTTCAAGTTCGGGATTTTTGCAGAAATCAGCCACCATCTTTTCGATTTTTTCTGACTTCAACTTAGAATTTGCAATGTCGATTACCTTCGAAGTCTTGCTTACCACCTTGCCGTCTTTGAGAGTGAACTGTACCAAAGTGCAGAAACTAACTTTGTTTTTGCTTTGGGTAATTAACACATTGTTTACCAATGTGTTGCTTTCAACAAAAGTGTGCGAGTGTCCACCGAGAATAGCGTCGAACATAGGGAATTTTTGAGCCATCTCCTTGTCCTCGTCGAAACCGATGTGCGAAACAAGAATTTCGATGTCGCACTGTTTGCGGAGCACGTCGGCATATTTTTCAACTGTTTGAACCACAGGCGTAAAACGGATGCCCTTAGCCCTGTCGGGGTGGCAGTCGGGAATACCCTGTGAATTGATTTGCAAAACACCCAAAATGCCAACCTTAACGCCGTTTACATCAAAAATCTTGTAGGGGTCGAACTTGTAGCCCATTGTATCGGCAGGGAAAACATTGCAGACAATGTGGGGGAAAGTGCTGAGGTTCATCAACTTTTTGAGATTTTGGAAACCTGCGTCGAACTCGTGGTTGCCAAGTGTGGAAACGTTGAAACCGATAGCGTTCATCAACTCTGTCATCGGGCGCGAAGGCTCGGGATACATATCGTTGAAGGGATTGCCAGTGCGGTTGTCGCCCGAACTAATGATAAACAAGTCGGGATAAATAGCCCTAAGACTATCGACCACGCCGCCGAACTGAGCAAAACGGTCGAGATATGCGTGCATATCGTTGATTGCGAGAATATTAACGGTTTTATCCTGAGCCGAAACCGAAAGTGTAAAAATCAGCAAAAATGCTGTGAGGATTGATTTTAAAGATATTTTCTTCATTCTATAAGTTAATTAAAAATGATTAATAGCACAAAAGTAAAGCATTTTTTCAAAATAGCAAATGCTTTGAGGCTGATTATAAAAAATAAAATAATCTAACTATCTAACAATATGCATATTGAAACAAAATAAATTTTTTCTTCAAAAATATTTTTCCGTATCATAAAAATACCTACTTTTGCAGCGCAATCGGAAAGATGGCAGAGTGGTCGAATGTATCGCACTCGAAATGCGACGTAGGGGTGACTCTACCGGGGGTTCGAATCCCTCTCTTTCCGCTTA
The DNA here is from genome assembly GCA_016293845.1 of Bacteroidales bacterium. Classification (GTDB taxonomy): domain Bacteria; phylum Bacteroidota; class Bacteroidia; order Bacteroidales; family UBA3824; genus UBA3824. The sequence goes on from JAEDDH010000007.1 coordinate 91,928, forward strand.
GAACGTCTGGAACCTTGTTTCAGGCGTTTTTTTGTTTAATCAACCAGATCTATCGATCCAATGAAAGCAAAAATTTTAACAGTATTAGCCTTATTATTAGGCACATTTACCAACTCTTTTTCGCAACAGCAAGGTACACAATGCGTTGGAGTGTCCACAGGGTTCTCTTACACAAGCAACTCAAATTCAGATGAAATACCCAATGTATTTGCCATACAATGCACTCCTGAATTTGACTATTATTTGGCTAACAATTTCAAAATAGGTTTCGGGGTTTCTTTTGCTCACCAAAAACAACCTATTTCCGGAGAAGGCACACTAAAAACCACGATTTTGGGAATTGGACCGACATTGGGATTCACCATTCCTCTGGGCGAAAAAGTATTTTATACTCCCGAAATCTCAATGGCGTATGCATTTGCCAAAAACACACTTGATTCCAACTCACCGTATGCAATAACCAACGAAACGCAAGAGTTAACTGGTTTTGCTTTCGAGATTATTCCTTTTCTTATGGAGATTCGTCCCAAAGAAACATTCGGCATAGCCATAAGTTTAGTAAGTATATCTTCGGTTAAGTTAAAAGAAGATTCATCTAACAACCCAGACGAAACAAAACAATTAACATTTAACATAGGATTAAACCCCTCAGTAGGTTTCAGATTCTATTTTTAATTTGAAATTGTTGACTTTTTTTTTGCAAATCTCCACAAACCATTTTATATTTGCAAAAACATTTAAAATTGTAAAGTGTTATGCCAAAATATCTTGACCCGAAGGCGGATTTAACGTTCAAAAAAGTGTTTGGAGAACACCCTAACCTTGTTTTGAGTCTTTTGAACGCGCTTTTGCCATTACCAGAAGGAATGGAAATTAAATCCGTTAGTTATCTTTCGCCTGAAAACATTCCCGAAAATCCAGGCAAAAAATATTCTATCGTAGACGTATTTTGTGTAGACAACTATAACAGACATTTTATCGTAGAGATGCAGTCGATTTGGAATACGGAATTTTTCCAACGTACGTTGTTTAATGCTGCATCGATGTACACAAAACAATTGAATAAGGGAAAGGCGTTTGGAGAATTAAACGATGTGTATGCATTGTGCTTGGTCAACGACGAAACGGCTTTCCCAGAATATGGCACAGAATATATTCAAGAATATTATCTTACCAACAAAAAACACACCGACGAAAGGCACACCGATTTGTCGATGGTCTTTATTGTATTGCCTAACTTTAAACCTCAAAACCGTGCTGTAAAAAAAATGCACAATCTGTGGTTAAAATTCTTGACAGAAATCGACGAACAAACCGACGATGCCGACCCAGAACTTTTGGCAAATAAAGAAACATCCGAGGCATTAGAAATTGTCAGACGTTCGGCATTTACAGAAAGCGAATTGCTTGCTTACGATTTATATTGGCTGAATGTCAGCACCGAAAAATCTTCGTTTATAAAAAATTTTAAAGACGGTATTGCCGAAGGAGCAAAACAAAAAGCCCTTGAAATGGCTCGCGAAATGAAATCTGATGGTATTCAATTGGAAACAATTGCAAAATACACTAAACTATCAATTGACGATATCAAAAAAATATAAAAACGATACTCTTAACCAAACACTTAAAACAATACTTTAATATTACATTGATTTTCAAATAGTTACAAATGTACATATTAAAGGGGATAATAACTACGGCATTAGCCATATTGTATTCTGCCGCCACGGCGCAGGATTCGGGGGTGGTGTTTGACCAATACCAATTCAATTTCGGCACGGTATACGAGGAGGAAGGGTCTGTTTATCATATATTTATGTTTAGAAACGATGGCAACGAGGCGGTATCGATGGCGTTTGCTAATCCGTCGTGCAAATGCATTACTGCCAATTTTTCTAAAAACAAAGTAATGCCGGGTGGTACGGGCGAAGTGGAGATAACTTTCTCACCATCAGGCTCTATGGGTGAAACTTTCCGTAGCGTGGAACTCGTCAACAGCAAAAACCAACTGATGGGCGTTTTGGAAATTACTGCCAACGTCATCCCCGCAAATCGCTCTATACAAGAACGTTTCTACTATTCCATAGCCGATATGGTGTACGCGTCAAGGATGAATATTCCGTTTGGATATGTCTACAAGGGCGAAAGCATCACCAAATCTTTCTATTTGGCTAACGCATCTTCCAAAAACATTGAAATAAAGATAGAAACATCTAACAACCAATATCTTACAGTAGACTATCCCCACGAAATTAAACCCAACGACGAAACACCTGTTAACATAACTTACTCTGCACCAAGCGATAATGATTTTTTCGCCACACTCGTCGACACCTTATATATTTACGTCAACGGCAACAAAACAAGGATGAACGCCACCACTAAGGCTCTGTTTGTTAAAGCATTAGACACTACAAGCCTTCAACCCTCAATGCGCACATATCCCTCGGCGGCAGAATGTAAGGAAGGCAAGGGCGAAATTACTATCTACAACGATGGCAAAGCCGACCTCGAAATATATCAGGTGGAGATTCCCCCAAATGTTAACACCAACCTTCAAGCGGGAATATTGATTAAACCAAACGAAAGTTTTATAGTCAAAATATCGCTTAAAAACAGGGAAAAGGCTACGTTGAATATTTTTACTAACGACACTTTAAGACCATACAAAGAACTGATTTTTAATTAAAAAAAAAAACACAACAGAATGAAAAAACAATTGAAGTTATCAATGTTGGCTGTTGGTTTAACAGCCGCTTCATTGATGTTTATGAGCGGAAAGCCCAAATACGACTATCCATTTCAAGACCCATCCAAACCTATTGAAGAGAGGGTTGAAAACCTGATTTCGCTACTTACTCCCGAAGAAAAAGTAGGCCTGATGATGAACAAATCCGTTTCAATCGACCGTCTCGGCATTCCATCTTACAACTGGTGGAGCGAGGCTTGCCACGGCGTTCGTCAGGGCGGCTACACAGTGTTCCCCCAGCCTATCGGTATGGCGGCAGCATTCGACGCTCAGATGTTTTACGATGTATTTTCGGCTGTTTCTGACGAGGCTCGTGCCAACTGGAACCGCTCTAATCACGACATTTTCAACGTGCCAATGGGCGTTACCTATTACCCTGGAAATCCCGAACTTACATTCTGGTGTCCTAACGTAAATATCTTCCGCGACCCTCGTTGGGGACGTGGTCAAGAGACTTGCGGCGAAGACCCCTATCTATCTGGTATTCTTGGCGTTGAAACCGTTAAAGGTATGCAGGGCAACGACAAAAAATATTTCAAAACTCACGCTTGCGCAAAACACTACGCCGTACACAGCGGTCCTGAGCCGTTGCGCCACACTTACGACGCAAAAGTATCTATGCGCGACCTTTGGGAAACATATCTACCCGCATTCAAAAAACTCGTTAAAGAGGGCAACGTGCGCGAGGTGATGTGCGCCTACAACCGTTACGAAGGCGTTCCCTGCTGTTCGAGCGACCGTCTTTTGCAGGATATTCTCCGCAAAAAATGGGGCTACGATGCCATTGTGCTCACCGACTGCGACGCTATCAACAACTTTTACACCAAGGGACAACACGAAACCCACAAAGACCCCATTTCGGCATCTGTTGACGCTGTGCTCAACGGCACCGACCTTGAATGTGGAAAGGTGTTTATGTGTCTTGTAGACGCTCTTAAACAGGGCTTAATTTCTGAGGCTGAATTAGATAAACACCTGAGAATCACCCTTAAAGGAAGATTTGAACTTGGTATGTTCGACCCCGCCGATATGATTCCGTGGTCTACTATCAAAGAAAACGTTATCAGTTGCGAAGAATTTGACCAACTTGCCACACAAGCCGCTCGCGCATCGATGGTTTTGTTGAAAAACAACGGCATTCTTCCGCTTGCTAAATCGGTGAAAACCATTGCAGTAGTTGGTCCTAACGCCGACGATGTAGAACTTCTTAACGGCAACTACGGCGGCACTCCCACCGACAACCACAAGCACTCACTTTTTGAAGGAATCCGCAAGGCTGTGCCCAACGCAAATGTCATCTACGCAAAGGGTTGCGAACTTACCGACGAATACAACACCACTTATCACCTTGGCGATTTCAACGATGGTCAGGGCGTGTTTGTAGAATTCTATCCAAACAACGATCTTGAAGGCGAACCCAAAGTAAAGGGTTATTACAAAGAATTGAATTTCAGCACATTCGGCGCATACGGATTTGCTGAAGGCGTTCCCACCGACAAAATTTCGGTACGCATAACTGGCAAATACACAGCCGATTTCACAGGAAAAATGAGTTACACCATAATGTCAGACAATGGTTACACCTTTACTGTTAACGGCAACGTGGTAGAAGACGCAAAAACCGGCGCACAGAGAGGAGGATTTTTCCGCCGTGCTCCCGAATACAAGACTTTCGACGTAGAAAAAGGCAAAACCTACGACATCAAAATGGAATACCATCGCGGAATTGGACCGTTTGCAATGCTCCGTGCCGACATCTGCGAAAGAAAATACGCTGATTTTGTTGACACAAAAGACGCTGTTAAAAATGCCGACGCAATTATCGTAATTGGCGGAATTTCAGCACAGTTGGAAGGCGAAGGTGGCGACAAAGCCGACATTGAACTTCCCAACGTTCAACGCCGCCTCATCAAGGCTATGAGCGAAACTGGCAAACCTATCGTATATGTCAACTGCTCAGGTTCTTGCATTGCTTTTGAAAGCATCAAAGATCAATGTTCAGCCATCTTGCAGGCTTGGTATCCCGGACAGGGCGGCGCTAAGGCTTTGGCTGATGTAATTTTTGGCGATTTCAACCCCTCGGGCAAACTTCCCGTTACATTCTACGCCAAAAATTCCGACCTTCCCGATTTCCTCGATTACAGCATGGAAAACCGCACCTACAAATATTTCCGCGGCGAGGCTCTTTACCCGTTTGGTTACGGACTTTCGTACACCACTTTCAAATACGGCAAAGGCGCAATTTCTAAAACATCTATGAAAAAAGGCAGCACTGTAACCGTTACCGTTCCCGTTACCAATACAGGCAAAAAAGCCGGCGAAGAGATTGTGCAAGTGTACGTTAAGGCTCTCGACTACAAAGACGCACCCATCAAATCGCTCAAAGGATTTGCAAAACTAAAACTCAATCCCGGCGAAACCAAAACCGCTACCATCACCCTCAACGACGAATCGTTTGAGTATTATAACGAAAAAATCGACGAACTCTCAGTTAAACCCGGACGCTACAAAATTCTCTACGGCTCATCATCTGCCGACAAAGATTTGCAATCGCTCGATTTAACAGTAAAATTGTAAGACTTTTTTCAAAACTCACATTTATAATTTAACAGAATGAAAAAACAATTATTTACGGCGGCATTGGCACTCACAGTATTAGCCGGCTGCCAACAACAGCAACAAGAAGAAAAAGAGTGTTGCAAAGACAAGACAAGTCCCGTGCTCACTATCGAGGGCGGATAGGTTCAAGGTGTAGGCACCGAAACCAAAGATGTTTTCGTTTTTCGTGGAATACCCTACGCAGCGCCTCCTATTGGCGAATTGCGTTGGAAAGAACCACAGCCGGTAGTTCCGTGGCAGGGCGTTAAACTCTGCAACCTTTTTGGACATCCTGGCTATCAGGCAGTTCACTACCCGGGCGGATACGCTACCGAATGGGGCTACGGAGCAGAAGCACCTTACAGCGAAGACTGTCTTTACCTCAACGTTTGGACTCCCGCTCCCGGCAAAGTTGACGCAAAACTGCCTGTGGCTCTGTGGATTCACGGCGGCGGATACCGCGAAGGCTGGGGCTCAGAACCCGAATTTGACGCTCAGGCTTGGGCCGAAAAAGGCGTTATCCTTGTATCAATCAACTACCGTCTCGGCGTGTTCGGATTCCTTACCCACCCCGACCTCTCAGCCGAAAGTCCCCACAAAGTTTCGGGCAACTACGGTATCTTAGACCAGATAGAATCGCTCAAATGGATCAAGAAAAATATCGCTCAATTTGGTGGCGACCCCGACAACGTAATGATTTTTGGTCAGAGCGCTGGTGCAGGCAGTGTAAAAACTATCTGCGCTTCTCCCCTCTCCAAAGGTTTGTTTAACAAGGCTGTAATCATGTCGGGCGGCGGTTTGACAATCGCTCCTCCTCCTCCCGGTGCCGCAGCCGACGCCAATATGCGCAGAATGTTCCCCGTGCTCACATACGAAGAGGCTCAACAGCAGAACAAAACCGTGCTCGACTGGGCTGGCTACACCAATCTTGAAGAGATGCGCAAGGCTTCTACCGAGGTTATCTACACCATTGGCACTATCTACAACCGTGTTACCCAAAAGAACGCCTTCATGACAGGAATGCCTGTAACCGACGGCTACTGCAACACCAAGAGTTTCGACGAGGCTGCCATCGACGGTTCACTCGCCGACGTTCCTTACATGATTGGTTTCACACAAGACGACCTTGGCGATATGGCCGACGGAATCGCAGCATTCTGCCTCAACCGCGAAGGAAAAGGCGCAAAGGCTTGGGCATACGAATTTGCACGTCCCCTTCCCGACGACGGCAGCCATCCTGAGGACTACCTCAAAGGCGCATTCCACTCGTCTGACCTTTGGTTTGTATTCAAATCGTTGCAGCACTGCTGGCGTCCTTGGACACAGGGCGACTGGGATCTTTCTGAAAAGATGCTCACCGCTTGGACCAACTTTGCAAAATATGGCGACCCCAACGGCAACCAAGGCGGCACTTGGGCTCCCTACACCAAAGACAACGCCAAATTCCAACTCTTCAAACTCGACGCACAAGACAAAGAGAACTCCGAAATGGGTGATCCCATCAAGTCTACATTGCCGAGCCAATGGGGCGTTGGCGCACCTAAATAGGAATTAGAATTACATTATAGCCGTCCCAAAAGACGGTAACGATAAACACCGTATATCGAGAAGATGTACGGGGTTTTTGCGTGTGTGGGGAGAGAGGGGTGGTAATGCCGTCTGGAAGACGGTATATCTGTAACCCCGGACATCGAGACACGCAGTGGCGATGATGTCTGGGGGATGAGAGAGAGAGATGATATCTGGTATGGAGCGGAGAGTCCTCCCCTCCCCTGTCATATACACCTCACTCCATCACAGCATAGCATCCGCATAACCCCGCACATCATCGCCGCAGAGCGGCTCGATGTACGGGGTTACAGAAATACCGTCTTCCAGACGGCTGACTGATACTAATCGAGTATATCACTCGTCTTCATCATCTGCAAAGAACTTATCATCCTTTGGGTCAAGTCCCCACTCACGCAGCATAGTGTCATACTCGCTGCGGAAGGATGTAGAGTGATGATGCTCTTTTTGTTTCATTATGTAGTGGCGTATCATCTCTTTGTCGCGTTCGGCGTATGTAAAAGCAGCGTAACCATTACCCCAGCCGTTGAAATATGGAAAATGCTCGCGTTGTGTTTTTAACCACTTAGAACTTTCAGTTTTCATTACTTGCATAAACTCGCTTACCGAAATGTCGGGACGTATAGTGGTGAGCAAATGAATATGATCGGGCATTCCGCCAATGCGTATCATCGTTGCCCCCTTATTGCGACAGTAGCCGTGAATGAAGGCGTAGAGTTCTTTTTCATACTCCTCTGTTATAGTCCATTCCGACTTTTTGGTACGCCAAACTATGTGATATAACAATACTACGTGAGACATATTTTTCGGTTTTTACGCAAATTTAGTGTTTTTTCTGATATAACAATCCTCTATCAGTGAAAAAACCGTCTGGAAGACGGTATCTCTGTAACCCCAGACATCGAGACACGCAGTGTCGATGATGTCTGGGGTATATGAGAGAGTGTCGATGATGTCCGGGGGGATATGAGGGTGAGATGATGTTCAGTGTGGAATGGAGAGCGCCCCGTGCTACCCTGTCACAACCCCGCACATCATCGCCGCAGAGCGGCTCGATGTACGGGTTTACAGAAATATCGTTTTCCAAACGATATTTTTACCCATCCATAAAGAGATAACACAATCCTACTTCAATCCCTCTTCAATCTCCTCATCATCGGTGCCTTCGCGGGCGACGATGTTGCCTTTGAGGAGTTCTACGTTGAGGGTTTCGATGGCGGAGAGTTTTACGGCGGCGTTGTTGTTGAGGGGCTTGTACCAAGGCTGTTTGCCAAAGTAGGTTTTGAGGTCGGCGGAGTTGAACACATAGCCGTGACGAGCGTATATCTCGTTGCGCATCAGACGGATAAGTTCTGAATTAAAACGCCACATTGTGTTTCCGGGAACGATTTCTTTTGCAAGAAACCCCCAACGTCCATTAGGCGAAACGTTTTTGAGTTTGTGCCAAAGTGCACCCGGCTCTCTGCCGTATTCGCCTTCTTGGGTGCGGTAAATATTGATACCCGTGGAAGACACCCTCCACCAATAATAATTGTTGTCGGACATTTTCATCAGATAGTACATATCGGGGTCGAGGCTGAAATTCATTTTTTTGCCGCCCATAACAAAATTGTCGCCACTGATGGAGTATTTAGTGCCTTGTTCGTCAACGTACTCACCGTCAAGGATATAATGGTAGGCTCTAAGAATCTGCGGCTCCCACATATCGTCGTCGAAACGCTCGAAGGATTCAAGAGCATTACCCTTAGAATCTTTGAAAATCAACAGTTTGTGACCATCAACCACACGGTATTCTACCGATTTGGTGCTTGCGAATAAGCGGACATCGGCAGCACCTTTAAGCGAAAACTTGTTTTCTGCGGTTTTGGTGAGGGTAATCTCCTCAGGTTCTTCGCCCCAATAATCCATATTGCACTTAAAAGTGTTTCCCGATGTGCTGATACATAAGAGTTTCGTATATCCGTCGTACCACGTAGAATTTGGAGAAATCTGGGCGTTTGCCACACCCACGCTCACCGCCAAAGCGGCTGCAAGAATGATAGATTTGTTCATAAAAATAGATTTGTTCATAAAAAATGTAATTTATTAAGTTATAATTTGATTTGTTTGTTTCCAAAAATATACCAAAATTACTTCACCTTCCACACCAAAAGCGAGATATAGCCCTGACCAAAGCCGGAGGTGCAGAGATAGATAGCATTGTTGAGATAGTTGTATTTGCTATCGTTGGGTGCGTCGAACTTGGGCTTCGATTTCGTTGCGGGCGTTTTTATGGTCAACATACTGATAATCAGCTCCGCCACTAAGAACTGTTCCCTTAATATTAGGACCTTCAAAAGTGCCGCCCACAATGGGAATCACCACACGTTCGCCACGAGGTGTTTGACCGCACGAAAACGCAGGGTCGCATTTTACTTTAAGTTCCATAACAAACTCCAATTCAGGAGGTTGTGGAGTATTGTTCTGAGCATTTGCCCCAAAAGAAAACAGCGTAATAAACGCAATTGCTAATAAGATATTTTTCATTTCTATTATGTTGAAATTAGTATTACACCGCAAAGGTAAGAAAAAATTGATTACCTACTCTCCTATTTTAAAACTAAACGGCTTGGCGAAATTTCTGCGGTTGTAGTATGTTACCGAAGGATTTGTAAGGTTCATAACCATAGTCAATTGAGTGCCTCCAACAAAGTTATCACCCCAAGGAAGTTGCGACACTGAGCATACGGCATCGGTAAATTGTTTTGTATCCATAACACCCTGAGCCTCATCGGATAAGCCGCAAAGTTTGGTGTAACGGTTGTCGCCCTCTTGCAATCCAGCGTTGAGTTTTTCTTGACAGAGATAATGGTTGGTAACGGCTTTGGTTTCGGTAACAATCATTTGATTATCAACATATTCTACCACCACGCTCTTACCTGTTGCATCGGTCATAGCATAATGGTGCGCTGCGCCTATATCTGAGTGCGTATCAATATCTTGCAAAAGTTTTACAGCCTCATCCACTGTGGCGGCATTTTTGAGCAAGTAGGCAATGGCAGATGTGGTGGTAAGGTCGGGTTTGGAGGTGTTTTGAGCGGTAGTGTGGAGCAACCAAATTTCATAGAATCGGGTTGAGCGGGTGGGTTGTAATACCCTTTGGAGAGGAATTTGGTGATTTGAGTAAGAGTATTTGGGACGAATTATGCCTTTTGGGACAAACGTAACGCTTTTTTGGGACGAAATTACTACCTTTGCCGCAAAATTTTAATTTACCAAATATGCTCCCGATAAAAATTACAGTTATGAGGAAATGCCATCACGCCGACCTTTCCGCCCTCTACGAAAACCCAATTGAACACGCTTGCGATATGGAAGAAGGCGCAGTTTACACCTCGTACAATGCCGAAAAGCCCGCCAGACTATGTGCAAGTGCATGGCTATCGCTCCAACCCTTTGTAATGGCTCTTGCCCACGGCGGCGAAAATTTTTACGATGGCTGGATGAAAAATCCCAAATCAGCAATGGTTTCGTGCAACGACGGCTTCCGCCCAGTGAGTTTTTTGGTGGAGGTGATGTAAGTAATTACTCGGAAATTTCCCAATAACCATTGCGTTTGCCGTTTTTGCGGACAATAATACCTTGTTCGTTAAGACGGACGGTGATTGATTTGATTGTTCGTTCTGATTTTCCTATCTGTTGAGCAATCTGTTTTTGTGTTGCGGATGGATTTTGTTGAATAAGACGTAACACTGCCACTTCTTCCAAAGTGCAATTTTTGCACTTGGGGGATAAATTTGCACTTTGAACTGCACTTTGAATAATCGGCGGTTCATTCCACTTAATGTGCAACATACGATTTTGAAATGTGTGCTGCTCATTTAAAAGCATACTGCGAAAAAAGAGTTCAAGATAAGTATTGTTGTAACTTATATTTTTAACAACATTGGTATAATTGGCTCTTACTAAGGCATTTCGGAAATACCAAGAATTGTTGGCAAAGATGTTGTTATTGACCATAAAACCCAATGTATGCAAATACTTAATCATAAACACCGCCGTAGTACGTGTATTGCCCTCGCCAAATGGGTGTATTTGCCAAATATTGCAGCAAAACTGTGTTAAATGACTGATGGCTTGGTTAATGTTGACAGTAGAATAATCGAAGTTTTTTTCTTGCGCAAAATCATAGTCGAGCGTTTCGCGTATCATATCCGAACTAGCATAAAAAACCGTCTCGCCATCAAGTACCCACTCTCGTTTTGAAATATTATAATCGCGAACCTTCCCTGCAAACTTGTCAATACCCCAAAACAAATGCTTATGAATAGCAATTAATTGCGCAGGACTGAATGTAAAGGCCTTTTCGGATAATAGTTCGACTATGCGTGCCGACACTTTGTCGGCTTCTTCTGTGTCGTTGTTTTCGATTTCGTGCCGAGATTGTTCGGTTTGATAATAACCATCGATAAAATCTCTTGCCTGCTTAACACTTATATACCCCTCGATATTTTGACGCGCTGTTTGTAACAGGTAGTCAGAGATTTTCAATCCGTCAACCTGCTGCAAACCTATCGCCGTCCGCCAAATAGACGCCTTCGCCTTTTTGTCGGGTTCGCCTTGGCGGATGTATTCTTCGAGAGAGGTATATTGTGCGTTAGTCATAAAATGCGCTTGTTAGTAGAATGCAAAGATAAGATTTTTAGCAGATAATCGATAAATTTGGAGTAGATTTTTTACTTATTTTTGGAGAGATAAGATAGATTTATGGATAACAATCACCCCAATTTCTCCAATCCAAACACAAAACCATACAACGGATAATTAAACACATTTTTGGTTTGGTTGAATGGCAGGGTGGAGATTTTGCAGGCGTATTCGGGTTGGTATTTTTGACAGAAGGCGGCAAAACTTTTGGCTTGGAGATTTTCGCCGGCTTTTACTTCCAAAGGTATTACAGCACCGTTTTTTTGAATCACAAAATCTACTTCGCTGGTGCTGCGCTCGTTGGTCCAATAGGCAATATATTCACATTTCATCGCTGTAAGTTTTCTTGCATTACAAACTGTTCTGTGATAGCACCTTTAAACTCGGTAAAAAGTCGGTTGCCATCAACCATTGTGTCGAAACCTAACCCCGACGCGGCGCACAACAATCCCGTATCAACCATATACAGTTTAAAAACCGACATATCCTGATATGCTTTGAGCGGAAGTTTTGGTGTATTGATGCGCTGTGATTTTAACACTAAACCACAATTTATCAGCCACATAATAGCCAATTCAAAATTTTTGGCTCGGGCTCCTTCGCGCAATACGCCGTAAATAAACTTTTTGTTTTCCTTTGAGAGTTGAGCCGGAAGCGAATCCCACACCATCGACACCCTCGGAATTTGCAAATCGGGAATATGTTTTGAAAAATCAGCGTGATACGAGTTTAAAATGTCGTTTTGTTTGTCTCTTACCGCAAAAAAATCCTGAGTGTCAACCCATTTCTGAACCACTTCGGGCATTCCGCCAACCACCATATAAGTTTTTACAAGACGGATAAGTTCATCGTGAAAAGTTTCCAACAAATCCCATTGATTTTGCACCAATGTGTTGTACATCAAATCTTTGCCTAATGCCAACAGAAATTCACCAAACGACATCGGATGCAAATCCAAAAAATTGACCTTGCCCACTAGGAACGACTGATTTTGGTGCATAGCAATTCCCAAAAGCGAAACTGCGGCAACAATTGCATACTGAGGAGCATTTTCGCAAAAATATTTCAACGAAGTGAGCCCGCCTTGCACTGCCGGTATTTCATCAAAGATGATAAGTGTATCGGCGGGATTGATTTTTTTGCCGTAAAAAAGTTCTATTGTAGATATAATTCTCTGAATATCAAAGTTTTCTACAAACAGATTTGTAAACCTACGTTCGTATTCAAAATTGATATAAATAGTGTTGGCGAAACAACGTTTGCCAAATTCACGCATCAGCCAAGTTTTTCCTATTTGTCGTGCACCCTTGATAATCAAAGGTTTGCGGTCAGAAGCATTCTTCCATTCCGTCAATTGTTTAAATGCAGTCCGTTCCATAATGAGAGGTTTTAACTCTGCAAATATAATCGTTATTTTTTAAACAAAACAAGCATTTCTCTGATAAAAGTGTAATCAAAATACATTTTTATCGATGATAAAAGTGTAAAATCTTACTTTTTTATCTATGGTAAAAGTGTAATCAAACTACACTTTTATCATAGGAAACAGTTTCCCCCTACCTCACCTTCTCCATCTTATACCCCAATCTTTGCAACTCTACTGCCGCGCCGATGGTGTATAACACCTTGCAACTGAGGGTGTAAACAAAAAATGCCGCTGGGGTGGAGGGTTCGATGCCTTCGTGACGGATTTTGTCTAAGGCAAGACGCGAACAGGATAGCACAAAGTCTTCGGTTTTTTGGTATTCGTCGCTTTCGAGACCAAGTATTTCGCCTCGTACCACCTCGTCCATATAGTCAAAACCACGTTTGTTGCGGATATGCTCGTAGATGTTGGGATGATTGCCGTAGATAGCCCAATCGGTGTCCCAATATTTTGCCACAGCCATTCCGAGGTACATAGCCCATCCGAGCGACACTGCGGGATATTTGGCTATCTCTTTTGAAGCATCTGAAATGTACGATGGGGCAATCACATCCCATTTTTCGGTAATGTCGATGGTTTCGGGCAACACTCCGCGTGAAAGCCGTTTTTGCTCCACACAAAGGTTAATGAGGCTGTTGAGCAGGGTTTGTTGATAGTTGGTGTAATATTCTTGTTGTTCCATTTTTTTTTGGCAAAAATAGTAAAAATCATTTTGCACTGCAACAAAAATTTTTGTAATATTGCGCATTCTTAACCCATAAATAATTTTGACAAATGGAAAAAAAGAAGTTTAAACTCATTTTATTAGTACCGCTTGCAATTTTGATAATGTGCTTCAAATGCTGTACTGTTATCGACAGCGGCGAAATCGGAATCAAATTTCACAAATGGTCGTCGAAAGAACAGGATTACGGCGGCGTGGAAGGAACTTGCAAAGGTTGGGTATTTTACAACCCAATTACAACAAGTATTTTTACCTATCCCACTTATATTCAGCGCAAAAACTACGAGGCTTTTAACGTCAACGCCAAAGACGCGTCGGTATTTTCGATGGACCCCACTATCGCTTACCGCATCGACCCCAACAAGGCTTGCGACATTTTTGTAAAATACCGCAAGGATGTTGAAGACCTCGAAAACGGCTACATACGAACCTGTATTTATGAGGCTTACCGCACTTGCGCCAACAACTACACATCAGATTCATTGATGTCGAGCCGCGCAAGTTTTGAGGCTGAGGTTAGAACCCGCTTAGAAAAAAGTCTCGAAGCCGAGGGATTTTTGGTAACAGAATTTACCTCGCAAATCACTCCTCCACAGTCGCTTGCACAGATGATCAACGAAAAGAATATGGCAGTACAGAGTTCGCTCAAAGCCGAAAACAAGGTAAAAGAGGCTGAGGCAAACGCCAAAATTAAGATAGCCGAGGCCAAAGGTGAGGCAGAGGCAATGAAGGTAAAAGCCGACGCCGAAGCATACTACAACCGCACCATTTCGGCATCATTAAGTCCCCTCATCGTTCAGGAAGACTGGATCGAAAAATGGGACGGCCACACCCCAACCATTGTAGGTCAAGGCAATACAATGTTTGACATGTCGAAATTTGCGATAAAGTAATTTTGCAAAATATACACCAGCCGTCTAAAAGACGGTAGTTCTATAACCCCGTACATCGAGCGATTTATCGCGATGTACGGGGTTTTCCCAAACCTCCACCCGCCCCTACAAAAAATAATTTGCGAAAATGCATTTTTTATTAAATTTGCGGCGTTAATATTTTAAAACATTTTCATTATGTGGATAATTTGTGCCGACTTAGAAGGCGTTTTTGTGCCGGAAATTTGGATCAACGTGGCTAAAAAAACCGGTATCGACGAACTTAAACTTACTACCCGCGACATCAAGGATTACGACCAACTGATGCGCTACCGTCTTGAAATATTAGACAAACACAACCTAAAACTTCGAGATATTCAAGAAGTTATCAGCACTCTTCAACCGCTTCCCGGTGCTCTTGATTTTATCAGAGAGATTCGCAAACTCACACGTTTTGCCATTGTGAGCGACACTTTTGTGGAGTTTGCCCAACCGCTGATGGACAAGTTAGAAAACCCATTCCTCCTCTGCCACAGTCTCGAAACCGACTCTACGGGACGTATCACCAACTACCTTCTCCGTCAAAGCGACCCCAAACGCAAAACCGTAGAAGCATTTAAAAGTCTGAAATACAACGTGGTGGCATTTGGCGACAGTTACAACGACGTTACTATGCTTCAAGCCGCCGACCGTGGAATCCTGTTCTGTCCGCCCGACAATGTTAAAGCCGATTTTCCGCAATACCCTGTGGTAACGGATTTGGATAGTTTGAAAAAAGAGTTGATAAATATTGTAAAATAGTGTATATGAGTTACATCGTAACGGATTCTACTATGATGGAGCGAGCATTAAAATCGCTTCGTCAAATCCGTCGCGAACATAAAGCCCAGCAAACAGCCAAAGGCGATTCGCCCGAACAGGTAAAAGAAGACCTTAGGGAAGCGTTCAAAAATTTGAAACTCATACAAGAAGGCAAATTAGAAGCCAAACCAATAGAAGATTTATTCATATTGTAATGGAAATTAATGAAGGAACTATCTATTTTCTTGCTCTTTACGACAAGGCCGACCAAGAAACTATTTCCGATAAAGAAATTAAAGCCCTAATCAAAGAGGCAGGAATAAAATAAACTACATTATTACACATTATTATTATACATCCGTTAAATAATTTTTTTGATCAATAACATAAAAATATTACTTCAAAAACTTGACAATCTCAAAAAACATCCTTAAATTGCGTATCGTAACAAAAACATAAATAACAGATAAAAAATGACAAAAAGTGGTGGGAAACCACCGTGAAACAAATAAATAACATATTGTAAAACTTAGCGTTTGCTATTTATTCGGAACTCTGAAAAATTTGGCGATTTAAAGATGTTTCTCTTAGAATAAGTTCGCAAATGTCCGTGCTTTGCGTGGACACACAAGAACTTATAAGAGAAACAGGTTACGCCAAATACCTCAGAGTACATAAGGGAGTGTTCACGCACTTTTTATGTACTATTTGACAAGTATTTGAAACGACCTGTTGTCCGATAAGTTAGTAGCGCGTAAAACACGGATTCAATTATGTCAAATTTAAAAACAAAAATTGA
The DNA here is from genome assembly GCA_016293845.1 of Bacteroidales bacterium. Lineage (GTDB taxonomy): Bacteria > Bacteroidota > Bacteroidia > Bacteroidales > UBA3824 > UBA3824. Next base: position 108,152 of record JAEDDH010000007.1, read on the forward strand.
CGAGATTTTGTCCGAAAGGAAATCGCGGATAAACAAAATCTCATCGCAGAGCGAACTGATTGGTTCGCTGTATCCGAATCTTGAAAAGATTCAAAAGACGATTTCCGAATTGGGCGTCGAGGGCGCGGACGAAAAGGCAAAAACAATCGAGGCTTTCCTCACACATCTCGACCAAGCCCGAGAAAAACTTCGCTTACTTAAAAAACGTTACGCCAAAGACACCATTAATATAGGTGTTTCTGGCTTCACCCACGCAGGCAAGAGCACGCTGTTGCAGGCAATTTCGGGTCTTTCGGACAACGAGATTCCAAAAGCCAAGGAAGGCGACAGCGATTCGCTCCACGCAACAACCGCTATCTGTTCGCAGATTTTCAACTCGCAGGAAAAATACGCAGAGGTATTCTACAAGACCGACAAGGAATTTGTAGAATTTGTGAACGCGCATTTGGAAATGGCGGGTATTAGCACTATCTCCGACAAAGGTGAGTTCCCAAATGTCCAAATCCCCGAAAACAAGGACATCGAAGAAAAAAAGAACACAATCAAAGACCGTCTGCGCCTTATCCAAGAGAGTTATCCATTTTACAAGGACAAAATAGGCAACGGTTACGAGAAGATTTCGGGCAACAATCTCGACCGTTTGGATTCGTATGTTTCGTATTCAAAAAAGGACAAAATGACGAGATTTTTCCCTGCCATAAAGGAGGTAAAAATCTACTGTAAGTTCCCTGCGCTCGACAATCCCGACGTGAAACTCTGCCTTGTGGATTTGCCCGGATTCGGCGAATTCAAAGAAGTAGATAATATTCAGATTGACAACCTCAAAGAAATCGTTGACCACATCATCTACATATACAAGACCGACGACAGTCTCGGCATCGACAAAGAGCATTTCCGTGATAGTTATTTTGCAATAAAGGGCATACATCAGGCGCAGAGCAACAACCCGGAGTTCTTGCTCAACTTCCTTAGTTTCTACATCAACGAGAAGCGCACCGACCCAAATTGGCAGAACCTCGTAAGGCAGACTATCGACACTATTCAAAGCACATACGGCAACTACAAATACTACAACTTCCCCGCATTGCTTGATGGACAAACCAACAAGCCCGATGCCGAAAAGAACCTCAACGACCTTCTTACGCGCCTTTCGCAGACATTGCCCCAGATGGACGAATGTCTGTTGAAGTCGCTCGGCGAATCTCTGAATGTCAGTGATATACTTTTCTTGTTAAAAGATTTGGCAAAGTGGGTAAGTCAGTATTCGTATCAGAATGATATTCCCACCGACTTGGCTACTAACGGCAGATATTTCCGCTACGCTTTTTATGAAAAAATAGACAAACAACTTTTGCAGAAATATGTTGCAGAAAAGGATGCTATTGATGCGGAATTTATAAACAAACTCAACGAAATCACCGCCAATATCAAAAAAGAGTTCAGCGAAACTATGCTGTACACTCAAATTAATAAGAAAGCACCTGCCGAATGGCATCGTTATATTGAACTTGTGAGCGGACCAAACGGCATTAAAAGCATTTTCTCAGGCGAATTGCGCCGTGTCTGGGTGGAAATTATGAGCCGATATGCAGAACTCGACGTTGACTTCCACAAGCAAATCAATAAGTTGAAGGGGGCAATCGTTGAAATTTTCGACGGAATGACCCAAGGTGGCATAGTACCCAAACTCGAAAATGGCGATTACGACCTCAGAACTCTTGTTGAGGAAAAGTTATCTGTCTTGAAGTCCGACAACGCAATTTACAAGGCGTTTAAGAATTTGGATACGCTCAACCAGGATTTTCGACAAAACCTCTATCCATTTGTCTTCAAAACGGGGTTAGACCGTCTGATGTACGAAAAGGGCGATAGAAACGGTGTTCAGAAACTCAACGATGATATGCCGCTAACTGTTGACAATTTTAGACAGCAACTCGAAACAATCTTTAAGGAGATGGTTCTTCAAATATCAACAAACATCAAACAGTCATTCATTTTGTCTCACTTCTTGATAGGAGCACTTCACACATTCTTGGAGAAAATCTCTAACGTAAAAACAGATACTGATATCGATTTCGTACATTTTTGTTCAGTCTACCGTCGTATCATCTATCCCGATGAGTACGGCAGTGAGGCAGATTCAATCAAAGCCGAGGAACTCAAAACGCTGATTTCACAGACACAGAATATAATCTCAAAATTTTAAGCAATGGACACAATAGTATTAGAACCAATAAACATCGCAGTGATTGCCCCGACCGGTGCAGGCAAGACCGCCTTGATATCGACAATTTGCAGTTACATCGAAGAAAATTCAGACAAGGCGGACGGCTATACGCTCGAACTTGAAAGCGATGCCGCACGCGAATTAAACAATTTTGATGTTGCAGTAAGCAATAAACTTGCCGGACTTAATATGAAATTCGAGTCTCAGGCACTATTGCCCCCTACCGATGGTTGCGACACGTATGAGTTTTCAATGAACTTCGAAGATGAAACGTCTGGCATTTCAGTCAAACAACCATTCAAGGTTCTTGACATTCCAGGCAAGTTTATCAACGACCGTCTCGGTTTCAAAGGAGATAGTGCGTATAACGAGTTTGTAAAGCACCTTGATCATTCGAGAATTTTGTGGATTCCGATAGATACTCCTATTATGATGGAGTGCAACGCTCCCGACGAAAGAAGTCTATCTGATTTTATCCGTTGCACCACAAATCTCAAACATTTTGCTGTGGAATGGGCGCAGTTTGCTGCGAAAAACAAAAAAATCGACTACTGCAATTTCGTACTGATAAAGAGCGAGAAGTATTTTTCACAGGACATACTTGAACAATATCAGTCCGAACTGCCCACTCGTTTCGACCAAGCATACGGTGGTATTGTTAAAGCGATGCAAAAACACAACAAAGAGGATAAAATCTCATGTGTGGCAGTTGAAACAATTGGCGCGGTAAAAGTTGGTGACGTTGAATGGGGCGACAAAAACTGCAAGGTGGAATACATTGCTACCGGCAGAGAACGTGAAATCAGAGGTGCAGACTGCCTATTGCGTGATGCGCTTTTTGTGGCAAAAAGCAACGTTAACGACGAAATCAAAATCCAAGTTGCTGCCAAGGAAAACGACAGAACAAGGTTTGCAGCAAACCTTGACTATATCATCAAGGAGCACGAACAGAATATAATGTTCTTGGAAATACGGGAACAGGAACTTGGACGAGAAGAACAAGAACTTCGCAATGTTGAGCAACAAGTAAAAGATGCCTCGTGGTGGGAAAAACTGAAAGACACGTTCGGTTTTGGCAGTTTGCCCGAACTTAAAGAAAAAATCCGCAATCTTCAAGCACACCGTCTAAGCCTAAGTGCTGAAATCAAGACAGGGAAGGCAAAAATCGAAGATTTGCGCAGTCGCCGCGATGACACTAAGATGTGCATCTCTAATATAGATACAGAAATTTCAGCCTTGAAAAAGGTTATTGTTTGGTTCGACAATCTCTCGTGCGGCAATATTGATTCAAGGTATTATCGCAATCTGTAATGTTAAAAAACGGTACAGTATGATAGACGAAATAATAATAAAGACACGCGGTGAAGGTGACAAGGATTTTACTTGGTTTTCCCCTTGCCCCGTTGACGAATCGTGGATAAAAAAATACGAAGTGTTCAACTCAATATACAGTGAAAACAACCTTTTTGCTGACATTGAGAACGGTATTTATCGAATATATTTCAATAAGATTCCTATTCCGTGGACTATTACCCGGCCCTCTGGGACGATAACTCCCGTCCACACGATTCTGATGGCTTCGGGAAAATGCGGTAGCGAATCGGCAAAGGCTTTCTATAAGATTATCTCAAACATTTTTTGTGGTAACAAAGAAAAGGTCGTAACCCTTTTTGCTGAAAAATTGCCGAAAGTTTTCATCGAAAAAATGTATGCAGATAAAGTAGAGAGAACAGTCGAAGGCAAAAAGCAAGTATCCGAAAGATTAGAGGCTATTGTTACCGAACTTGCGGACATAGACATACCCAAAAGTCATATTTTAAAAGACAATACATTTGTTTTTGACAAATATGATGGCAATGCTGATGCCTTTTTTTCTGAATTGAAAAAGATAACAGTACCGTATGACCGAGAACAATACCTTTCGTTTGTAATCACAGAAAGGAAATTCAACGAAAAGTTTGATTTATCGTGCTTCACAAGTGGCATCGGTCTTTCCAAATCGTCAGACGAAATTGTCAGAATCGAAAAAACAATCAAGGAACTTACACCCGAAACTGAACCTGAGCAGCAACCCGAAGAACAAACCAAACCTACTGCCACTAATTCGCCTGATGTCAATCCCCCTCAGACGGAGGGGACGACCTCGCCTCAAAACGCACCCGAGAAAGATTTGATAGAAAATTTGAAAGAAAAAATCAAAAAACTGTTTTCATCGCATCCGCTCTCAAAACTATTACCGATTATATCGATAGTAATTATCCTGACATTGATTCTCGCGGTAAAGAGTTGTTGGAGAAATTCTGGGAACGACTTGGAGAAAAAATCTCCTACGCAAAAGGAGCAGCAGTCATCCCCACCATCAGACGATTCCTTGATGAAATCTACAAAAGACACTCTAAATAAATAGAGCAAATTTGTGAAAAAAAACGGCTGCATCGAACAAGGCGCAGCCGTTTTTCTTTTCAAAAAAGTTGTCTTGTTCATTTTTTATCCTTAACTTTGCCCAAAATGAGCAAAGAAATGAAGGTATATCTTGACAATTGCTGTTACAATAGACCATACGACGACCAAAGAAATCTTCCAAATTCGCTTGAAGCGCAGGCAAAATTGCATATCCAAATGCTCATTAAAGAGAAAAAGGTGCAACAGGCTTCTTCGTTTGTCTTGGAGTACGAAAACTCTTGTAACCCTTATTTTTGATAGGAAAGTAACAATAAGTGAATTTGTCAACCGCTATGCTACGGATTATATAAGCCGTCAAGATGCCGATGCTGTTATTAATAATGCAGAAATAGTTATGGCACAAGGCGTAAAAATGAAAGATGCTTGTCATATTGTATGTGCAAAAATGATGAAATGCGATTATCTTCTCACCACCGACAAACGGATGCTCAAATACAAGGATAGTCAGATAATAATGACCAATCCGATTGATTTTGTTGAATTTTTAAACGAAGAAACAGAATTATGAACACTGATACATTATATCCGCCGTCCACAATGGATTTGTTATCCCGCGGTATGGCGTGTCTCGTTAAAAACCTTGGCGTAGTTGAAGCCGAATATTTCATTGCCGCCGTTCAGCGAGAACGTTTTGACTACACCAAATGGCAACGTAAACACTTTGAAGATGTTGATTTGCATAGTTTTGTTAACGAAGCCGCTGAATATGCCAAAAGCATCGGAAAATAACTTTTTTATCAAAAACATTTTAAATATCACATAGTTATGCACACAAAAGTTTTATCAGTAATTGCGGCGGCAATGCTGGCAGGTTGCGCAGGAGGTCAGAGCAATTCCTCCGTTTCGGAACAGCATAATTCCGACACAATCAAATTTCTCGATGCTAAGGAGAAAACTTTCGACGGGTTCTCAGTTTATTGGCTAAAAGACAACGCTGGCGACAGAACTTTTCCTTACGACCTTTTTGGCGAGGTTCCCGAAAATATCCGCCAAGAAATCAACCTGCCCGACGGTATGCCTTCGTCGATTAGCGCTTACCTAATCAAGAGCAACGGCAAAAATATACTCTTTGATTCGGGTCTTGGTCAAAAGGCAGGCGGACAACTCCTCAATGAATTGCAAAACATCGGACTTTCTCCCGAAAATATTGATTATGTGTATATTACGCATTTTCACGGCGACCATATCGGCGGAATGTTAGACACCACAGGCGCAAAAGTTTACACCAATGCCGAAGTGTATGTGTCGCAATTAGAAAGGGATTCCGACCTTGGCACAGGCGAACAGGCTGTTAAGATGTTTGAACAATATGGCGACAAGATTCACGTATTCAATTTTGGCGACAAACTGCCCGAGGATGTTTTGACTATTGACGCAGTGGGTCACACTCCGGGACATACTGTTTTTCAAAAGGGTAACTTGCTGATAATAGGCGATTTGATGCACGCACTTGCACTGCAACTCCCCCACCCCGAATTCAACGCCAATTTTGACGGCGACAAAGACAAAGCCGCCGCCTCGCGCAAAAGAATTTTGGAGTACGCCAAGCAAAACAACCTTATTGTATGCGGTATGCACTTGCCGTATTAAGCCATAATGCGCTAAAATATTAAGATTAAATCCCTGCGCCGTCGGTGAAAGTTTCGCTGACGGCTTTTTGTTGGATAATGCGCGAATAAGGCGGAACTCCCTCGGTGAGCCAGATGTTACCGCCTACTACGGTGTCGTGACCAATAGTTATGCGTCCAAGTATCGACGAATTGGAGTAAACAGTAACATTGTCTTCCAAAATAGGATGTCGGGGAAGGTTGACAGGATGACCGTTTTCGTTGTAGGTAAATTTCTTTGCACCAAGCGTAACACCCTGATACAGAGTAACGTGATTACCAACAATACAAGTTTCGCCAATAACCACACCTGTGCCGTGGTCGATAGAAAAATATTCGCCTATCTGAGCGCCCGGGTGAATGTCGATACCGGTTTTGGAATGTGCCATCTCGGTCATAATGCGCGGAAGCACAGGCACTCCGAGGGTAAGCAACGCGTGTGCAATACGGTAGTTTACCATCACCTGCACCACAGGATAACAGAAAATAATCTCGCTAAACGATGTTACAGCGGGGTCGGTTTCGCTCATTGCCTCAATATCGGTGTAAAGCACACGTTTGATTTCGGGAATCATCTCGATAAACTTTACAGCAATTTCGTCGGACTTATCTTCGCAAACGTTTTCACCCTTGAAACATTTGAAACTCAGGCGTATCTGGTCTTTTAGGCGAGTTTCCAACTCCTCCATACAAACGCCAATATGGTAATAACGGCTTTCGCGGTCGCGGATTTCTGCGCCAAAAAATCCCGGAAAAATAATCTGTTTTAGCAGGTCGATAATCCTACTGATTGCCTCAATTGAAGGCTGATTACCTCCCTGAGTTTGCATTCTCACCTCGTTTTCGGTTACTTCCGACAAGAGGACAACGTTTTTTGATAGTATCTCTTTCTTATCCATCGATGTTAAAATTTAGGCGCAAAGATACTCATCGCGTCAACAAATTCCAACAAAAAAAATAAAAATAGAAGATTTTTCGGAAAAATGGGATAAAGTAGAAAAAATTTTCAATATATTTGTATATATAAACAACAACTAATAATTTCAAAACTATGGAAAAGAATTATTTTATTTGCGCCATTTTGATGGTGGTTTTAAGTCTAAATGCATTTGCCCAAGATGATGGAAGAGATATGCAATGGTTTGATATTTCAACACTTAACTATGTAGTAACGGGCAATACCGACAAGAATCACGTTTTGCAGCAGCATTTACTTATCGACGGGGCTGTGGTAGAAGCCAAATCGGATGTGATGGACAGGATGCAAACTTGTATGAAAGAAATTTCGCAACGATTTGTAAATGAGAAAGATGCCGACGTTGGACAATTAACCGATAAAATCACTGCAAATCTCAAACAAATGATGCAAGAGCACCCCGAATTGGCACCTCAACTCGAACAACAATTAAAAGAACTTGCAGAGCAACGCAGCGATTTCTCCAACACATTTGTAAAAGAGGTGGGCGATTACACCTACCCACCAGAAGAGGTTCTCAAAGAGATAACCGCCATTGCTGTAAACAAACGCGCATATTCGGCGTGGAGCGATATGGGCAACGGACTCTTTGCCGTTCTCACAGGCGAATGTTACGGACCGTTAGAAAAAGACAATTTTAACCGTCCAAAAGTTAAAGAAAGCGACGAATACACTTGGGGCGCAATTAATTACGATGGCAAGTTTATTTTTGAAGCCAAATATTCGCAACCAGTGTCGTATCCCGAACACAATTTTATCATTTTACGCTACAAGCAGGGCGGAGAACAAAAATGTGGTGCCTGCGGTTTCAACGGAGAGGTGCGAGTGCCTTTTGTATATAACGATGCCCATTGGTATGGAGCAGGATTTCATTTATACATTTTTGAAAAAAACAATAAATATGGATTTATCTCACTCGATGGCAAAGAGTTGCAACCCTGCGTTTACGAAAAACCCGAGCCATTTGGGTCGGGATGGAGCGTTACCAAAGACGGCACAAACTACGGCTTAGTAGATCACGTCAATGGCAGATTGGTGATTCCGCTAAAATACAAGTCGGTGTGGGACAATAAAATGGATGAAATTTTTATGCAGCGTTTCGACAAAAAAATCGACGTTTACACCGAGAATGGTTTTAATCTAATTCGCACAATTGACGAACCAGAGGATTAATTAATACAAAATAAGTTCCAATCCTTGGTCTTGGTAAAACTCACATTTTAAGTCGCTCGACATCAGAGCCATACGCTCTGTAATGGCGTGTGAAATAATAATATGGTCGCTTGGGTCGAAATGATTCATAGCCTTGTTGAGTTGCAAACGCGAATAGGTGTAGCAAACATCGCGACGAATTGGAAGAAACTCAATTCTAAGTTCGTTTTCAACAGCCGCCAAAACATCTTCGGCAGTCTTGTAATACTTGTTAAGAAGTTTTTTGTTGTTAAAAAGCACAATAAGTTCACGCATAGACTCGCTACTTGCGTAAAAAGTATTGTTATAATCTTCTATAATTTGTTGCGCACCTTTGCTCAAATTGTCCATATCAATGAGCAAATCAATTATTACGCAAGTATCAAGCATTAACCGCATTACTAATAATCTTTTGGCCGTTCTTATAACTTTTACACTGCGCCTGCAATTCGGGGTCAATAATCTCTATGCACCATTTGTGTGCACGTGCCCATTGTGCAGTTTTTGAAATGTACTTTTTGGGTTGCTCGGCTGCCTGATTAGTAGTTTCAGAGGTTGATGGTTTTGCTGTTGATTCCATAGTTTTAATTCATTAATTATATGGTGCAAATATATGTGTTTTTTTGGAAAACAAAAAATATTTTGGCTGAGAATATCACACCTTCTTCTTTAAAGTATGTTTCAGCCATCTATTGCTCCTCAAACGCAAAAGGAACATTATGCCGCGGAGGAAGAGTTCCACTGCCATTGCCAACCAAACGCCTTTTAAGCCCATATACGATGCCAAAATCATTACAAACGGTATGCGTATCAGCCACATAGAGGCAAGGTTCATTATGCTTGGCACAAGACTGTCGCCCGCACCTACAAATATTCCGTAGCCTATTATCGCCGCAGCAAACATCGGTTCGGCAAATGCCTCAATACGCAAAATCTCTGTGCCTGAGATAATTATATCTTCTACTGGGGTCATCAGCGACAGCAGTTCGGGACAGAAAATAAACATCAACACCGACATCACCGTTAGCATTATCATACCCGTAAAGGTGGAAATGTAGGCAAAACTTTTGGCAAGATACCTCCTCCCCGCCCCTACACACTGACCAATAAGCGTGGTGGCAGCGTCGGAAATACCGTAGCCGGGCATATAGCAGATTCCCTCGATGGTAACGGCAAAGGTGTCGGCGGCTATTGCCACATTGCCAAGCGGCGCAACTATCGATGTCATAACAATATATGCCAAACTCATAATAGTACGCTGAACGCCAATGGGAAGGCTAATTTTGAGTGAATTTACCACACATTTGTGGGTGGGACGGTAAGAGCCTTTTTCACGCCAAACAGAAAGCAATTTCGATCGGCACACAAGGTAATACATCTCTATAAACGACACCAAAGCGCAAGCCAAAACTGACCCTGTGGCAGCCCCCCTAACGCCGAGTCCCGCACCGGGGATAATCCACTCGTAGCCACAAAACTCAAACGTGCGGTTGGGATAAATCAAGAAAAAATTAAAAATCACATCCAAAACGCAGGTGGTGATATTCAAAATACTCGGCACACGGAGGTTGCCCTCGCTGCGGAGCATACTCGAGGCAAGGTAACTCATCTGCATAAATGGCATTCCGCACGAAAAAATAAAATAGTATGCGGAGGCGTCGTCGCAAATGTCGTCACCACCGTTGAGCCAATGCGGAAGTGGCTGACTAACAAGCAATGACACAGCAGTAACAATCAATCCAGAAAGCAGACAAAACGAAATCGACTGACGGAGAATGTCGCGGGCGGCTTTGGGATTGTCGGCTCCGATACGGTGCGAAACCATTACAGCAAAGCCAGTTACCACCGACTCCACAAGTCCGAAAATAAGCCAAGTGGTAGATGTAACAAGACCCACGGCTGCCGAAGCGTGCGCACCAAGACTTCCCACCATACTCGTGTCGATATACAACATAAGTATAAACGAAATCTGCGCCATAATAGCGGGCATACTCAACTGCAAAGTCAACTTAATTTGCTGACTTCGAGTAAGTTGTTCGCCCTTGCGGATTGCCTCAAATGCCTTGTCGGATTTAGCCATCGCCTCAGTTAGATTTATTCTGATTGTTAACTATCGACATTGCCGCAGTGTAGGCGGTAGTCCAAGCGGATTGAAGGTTAAATCCTCCTGTAACAGCATCTATATCAAGCACTTCGCCGACAAAATATAGATTCTTGACAGCCTTAGATTCCAAACTCTTGCTGCTCACAGCATTGAGCGAAATGCCTCCCGAAGTAACAAACTCTTCTTTGTAATGGCCTCGTCCTTGAATTTTGTATGTATCTGAAATTAAAATAGATACAAGACGATTGAGATTCTTTTTCGACACCTCCGACCAACGTTTTTTGCCGTCGATACCGCATTTGTTGGTGATATAGAGCCACATACGGTTGGTAATGCCGTCGGGACGAACAGCAAGAATAGTTTTTTGAGGATAACGCGATTGAAACGAGAAGACTATGTTTCGAGCATCTTCTTCGTTGGTATTCAGCCAATTAACTATAAGGTTTGATGTGTACTTGTTTTCTTTGAGATAACGAGCAGCGTAGGACGACAATTTTAAAATTGCCGGTCCGCTCATTCCCCAATGTGTAACAAGAATAGACCCCTCGGAGATAAATTTAGTACCGGCAATGCTGCATGATGCGTCGTCCACAGTTGCGCCCATAAGTGCGTTTAAATCATGGTCTTTGATGGTAAAGGTAAAAAGGCTTGGAACAGGCTCAACGGTTGCGATACCAATGTTTTTAAAAATATCGAGAAAAGCAGGTGATGTTCCGCCTGTGGCAACTACCACAATATCAAACATTTGCGGCGATTTTTCGTCAAACGATAAAATAAACTTGCCGTCATCATTGGTTTGCAACGATGATAAACGGTGGTTGGTTTTGATTGTTACACCTTTGGCAATCAACGCATTATACAATGTATCAACAATCTGCAAAGCATTTTGCGAAGTGGGGAAAACACGTCCGTCGTCTTGTGCAAAAAGCGTTACACCGTGGGCTAAAAACCACTCTTGCAGAGCGTTATGGTCAAAATTATAGAAAAGTTTTTTCAATAGATTAGCCCCACGAGGATACACGTGACTCAGCGCACCCACAGCATCAAACGTGTTGGTGATATTGCATCGGCCTCCGCCTGTGAGCGAAAGTTTGTGCATAGGCTTATCGCTTGATTCAAAAATAGTTATATCAAACTCACGGGTGTTTTCCGCAATGTTGGCGGCACAGAAGCAACCTGCAGCCCCCGCTCCTATTATGGCTAATCTCGTTGAAGACATATATCAAATTTTACAAGCCGCAAAGTTACCTATAATTTTCTTACCATAAAAAATGCAAACAACCATTTTCAGAAAATAATTTGCCAACCAAAAGAATAATTGTTTAACTTTGCCCGAAAAATCTTGTATTATGCCACTGAAATATCCCGACAATTTGCCGGCCATAGAACTACTAAAAAAGGAAAACATATTTGTAATTGACTATACCAAAGCCACTTCGCAAGACATTCGTCCGCTTAGGATAGCCATTCTAAACCTTATGCCCATCAAGATAGCCACCGAAACTGACTTGATAAGGCTGCTGTCGAACTCGCCGCTGCAAATAGAAATCGACCTGATAAAAATCAAGAGCCACACCTCTAAAAACACCCCTGTGGAGCACATGAGGCGGTTTTACATCGATTTCGACGTGATAAAAACACGCAAATACGACGGCTTGATTGTTACCGGCGCACCCGTGGAACAGATTGAATACAAAGATGTTACATATTGGAGCGAACTCACCGAAATTTTCGACTGGGCCAAAACCAACGTTACCGCCAAGATGTTTATCTGCTGGGGTGCGTGTGCCGCGCTTTACCACTACTACGGAGTGCCAAAGCACGGACTCGCCCAAAAAATGTTCGGTGTGTTTGAGCACCAGATGCTCGACCCCCTCAACCCTATTTTCCGTGGGTTCGACGATATTTTTTATGTTCCCCACAGCCGCCACACCGAAATACGCAAGGAGGACATCGATAAAGTGCCTGAAATAAAGATACTTGCAAGCAGTCCACAGGCAGGAGTGTATATGCTCTCAAACCAAAACGGACGCGAACTCTACCTCACAGGTCACGCCGAGTACAACGCCTTTACGTTAGACAACGAATACCGCCGCGACCTTGCCAAAGGACTGCCTATCAACATTCCGCGCAACTATTATCCCAACAACGACCCGCATCAGCAGCCCGTAGTCCGCTGGCGCAGCACCGCCAACCTGATGTTCAACAACTGGCTGAATTACTTTGTATACCAAGAAACTCCATATAATATAGAGGAGATTGGGTAAGGGGGAAACCTATCTTCTCCAGGCGCCAACCACTTCGCCGATATACATTGTGTGCACTCCGGCAGGGAAGTTTTTGTACTGACGTTCAGGAACTTCGTTTTTGTAATATTTAGGATCGAAGGGTGCGGCGTACATAGTTTTACACTCAATAACAAGCGTTGCCTCGGTGTAATAAGGCGTGCCGTTTTGGGTGTAGGCTGTGTGAAGTCCGAGGGCTGCTGCTTTGTCGCCATCCCGTCCGCTCTTGGTGCCCATATAGTTGAGAACTTTCTGATTTTCAGAACCAAATGCCATTACGGTAAAATATTGAGCCTTGTCCATAAATTGTTTGGTGTAGCGTTTTTCGGCAACGTAAACCGTGAGAGCGGTGCTACCCCAAAGTACGCCGATTCCACCCCAACCGATAGTCATGGCGTTGTGCTTGGTTTTGTCTCCTACTGCCAATAGTTCCGACTTGCGAACCCACTGGAAACCATTGTCGTTGAAGTCCTTAGATACGTCTATTTTTTCAAATCCGTATTGTTCCTGAGCCGTAGCCACAAGAGAAGAAAATGTAATTGCAAAAGCAACTAATGTTTTGATAATTAATGATTTTTTCTTTGTGAATATGATTAAATGTGATACAAAATGTTTCCTCAAACAAATGAAGAAACGATGAGCAAAGATATAAAATTTTGCGCTCTTAGGCAAAAGTATAAAAAATCAGCGGGCAAGTTTATCTTGTCCGCTGAAATAATCCGCTATGTTAGAATGATTTATTCAAACACTATCTTGTCGCCTTTTACGTCGGCAAGGATTTCGGGCTTTTTGCCTATGCGACCCGAAATGAGTTCGGTGGCAAGGGTGTTGAGTATCTCTTTTTGTATAACACGCTTTACAGGACGTGCTCCAAACTGAGGATCGTAACCCTTGTGAGCAACCCATTTTACAGCCTCGGGGGTAAGGTGTATTTGCAAGCCTTGCTCTTTGAGACTCTTGTTGATAACATTCATTTGAATGTCAACCACTTGCGCTATCTGTTCCTCGCTCAAAGGTGTAAACATCACAGTTTCGTCGATTCGGTTGAGGAACTCGGGACGGATGGTGTTTTTCAAAAGGTTCATCACCTGATTGCGAGTGGTATCGAGTATCTCGTCGGTGTTTTTGCCGTTGAGTTCTTCAAGATTTTGGCGTATAACGTCGCTACCGAGGTTTGAGGTCATTATTATAATGGTGTTTTTGAAATTAACCGTGCGACCCTTTCCATCGGTAAGACGGCCATCGTCAAGCACTTGCAGCAAAATGTTGAACACATCGGGGTGAGCCTTTTCTATTTCGTCTAAAAGGATAACCGAATAGGGTTTGCGGCGCACTGCCTCAGTAAGTTGTCCGCCCTCGTCGTAACCAACGTATCCAGGAGGCGCTCCGATAAGACGCGTTACAGCAAATTTTTCTTGATATTCGCTCATATCGATACGCACCATAAGGTTTTCGTCGTCGAAAAGGAACTCGGCAAGAGCCTTTGCCAATTCGGTTTTACCTACGCCCGTGGTACCGAGGAAGATAAACGAACCAATAGGCTTTTTGCTATCCTGCAATCCAGCACGGCTACGACGAACGGCATCTGCCACAACTGATATTGCAACATCCTGACCAACAACACGTTTGTGCAATTCGTTTTCGAGATTCAACAATTTATCCTTTTGACTCTGCAAAAGTTTTGTTAGCGGAATGCCCGTTTGACGCGAAATAACCTCTGCAATGTCTTCATATCCAATTTCTTCCTTGATAAGCGGCGAATCTTTTTGATTCTCTTCAAGTTGCGTTTTCAACTGATTAATTTGGTTTTCCACTTCGGGAATACGACCATATTTCAATTCAGACGCAAGTTGGAGGTTACTTTCGCGCTCTGCCTTAGTGTACTGGTTTTTGAGGTTTTCGAGATCGGTTTTTAATTGCTGCATTTTTTGCACTATCTCTTTCTCGCTCTGCCACTTAGCATTAAGGTTTGAACGTTCCTCGTTGAGTTCGGCAAGTATTTTGGCGTTTTTCTCAATTTTGGCGGAATCACCTTCACGCTTAATTGCTTCACGCTCAATTTCATACTGACGAATTTTGCGGTTAACCTCGTCCAAAGGTTCGGGCACAGAGTTCATCTCAATTTTGAGTTTTGCCGCGCTCTCGTCGATCAGGTCTATGGCTTTATCAGGCAGGAAACGGTCTGATATATAGCGGTTTGACAGTTCCACAGCGGCAATAATTGCCTCGTCTTTTATACGGATATGGTGGTGGTTTTCGTAACGCTCTTTTAATCCACGAAGAATCGAAATGGCATCCTCAACGTTTGGCTCATCAATCAAAACGGGCTGGAAACGACGTTCGAGAGCCTTATCCTTTTCAAAATATTTTTGATATTCGTCTAAAGTGGTTGCGCCAATGGCTTTTAGTTCGCCACGGGCAAGGGCAGGTTTCAAGATGTTGGCAGCGTCCATTGCACCGTCGCTCTTGCCTGCGCCCACAAGGGTGTGAATTTCATCGATGAAAAGGATAATTTCGCCGTCGGAATCTATAACCTCCTTAACCACAGATTTTAAACGTTCCTCAAACTCACCTTTATATTTAGCACCTGCAATCAATGCGCCCATATCGAGCGAATAAAGTTGCTTAGATTTAAGGTTTTCGGGCACGTCGCCATTGATGATACGATGCGCAAGTCCCTCAGCAATAGCAGTTTTGCCCACACCGGGTTCGCCCACAAGAATCGGGTTGTTTTTGGTGCGTCGGCTCAGGATTTGAAGCACACGGCGGATTTCGTCGTCACGACCGATAACAGGGTCAAGTTTGCCTTTAAGTGCCTGAGCGTTAAGGTTTATTGCGTATTTAGAAAGACTTTGGTAAGTATCCTCGGCGCTCTGGCTTGTAACCTTAGAGCCACCGTGAAGTTCATCGATAGCCTTGGCAAGTTCTTTGGCGTTGAACCCGCTGTCTTTCATCATATTAGCCACGTCGTCGCCGGCATTAAGCAACGCCTGATAGATATGCTCGATGGTAACAAACTCGTCGCCACGCTTTTCGGCATCGGATTGAGCATTGAGCAATACGCGCTGACAGTCGCTGCTGAGGTAAGGCTCGCCGCCCTGCACCTTGGTGTAACGGCTGCAAATAGCGTCCAACGTGCGCTGGAAGGTTTGCAAATTGATATTCAGTTTCCTGAAAATAAAGTTGGTGATGTTTTCATCGGCTTTGATAATGGCAGAGAGCAGGTGTCCGGTTTCGATAGCCTGACATCCGGCACGCTGACTAAGCGCCACCGCATCCTGCACGGCCTTCTGCCCTTTGATTGTAAATTTGTCGAAGTTCATAATATAAGTTGCTTAAAATTGTTTACGCTTTACAATTTACAAAAGATTTGCCAGATAGAGGATAGATTTTTGAAAGAAAATGCGAATTTTTTATAAAGCATTGATAATTAATAATTTATTCATTTCCTTAGAGTAATAGGACAAAAAATAAACACTGCCAAATTGACATAATACCATAGACATAATGGCACAAAGTAAGACAAAATGGCAGGAAATTATTCTTTTTTGCGAACTTTGCGTAATTATCATCTTTTGTTTGCTACTTAAATCTTTTTGTTTACTTTTGCCGCAAAATTAAAAGACATCAGTTATGAGTGGTTTCTTCGGTGCAGTTTCAAAAGAAAACTGCGTTTCAGACGTGTTCTACGGAACCGACTATCATTCTCACCTCGGCACCAAAAGAGGTGGTATGGCAATTTTCAACTCTAATACAGGCATTTACGAGCGTGCTATCCACAGCCTCGAAAATAGCTATTTCCGCACAAAGTTTGAGAGCGACGCAAATTCGTTTAACGGCTGTTCGGGCATAGGCTGCATTAGCGACACAGAGCCTCAACCTTTGGTAATTGAATCGCGAATAGGGCGTTTTGCCATTGCTACTGTTGCGAAAATCAACAACATAAATGAAATTGCGCATTATTTCTTAGACAAAGGAGAACATTTTGCCGAAACATCGCAAGGCTCGTACAACGCCACCGAACTTGTGGCAATGCTTGTGTGCGAAAAAACCACAATTGAAGAGGGCATCAAAAACGTTTACGAACGCATAAAAGGCTCTTGCTCAATACTTATTTTATACAAAGACCGCATTATTGCTGGTCGCGACAAACATGGACGCACACCTATTATTATAGGTCACAAAGATGGTGCTTTTTGCGCCGCTTCTGAAACTTCGTCGTTTATCAATCTCGGTTACAAAATTTTCAATTATATAGGCGCAGGCGAAATTGTAGAAATCACTGCCAACGGCATACGCACACTCAAACCCGCCGAAAAAGATATGCAAATTTGCTCGTTCTTGTGGGTTTACTATGGATATCCGCCATCGTTTTACGAAGGAATCAACGTTGACGAAACCCGTTACAACAATGGTTCAGGACTTGCCACAGCCGATATGGAAGACAATGGCGGCAAAAAACCCGATGTAGATTTTGTAGCCGGCATTCCCGATAGCGGTATAGGTCATGCACTTGGATACAGCAACAAGGCGCATATACCATACATTCGTCCCTACGCCAAATACACTCCAACCTGGCCCCGTAGCTTTATGCCGCAAAACCAAAAACAGCGCGAGCTTGTAGCCAAAATGAAATTGATACCAAACTCTGCCCTTATCAATGGCAAGAAAGGTATCTTCCTCGACGACAGCATCGTGCGCGGCACACAGCTTAAAGATAACGTAAAAGACCTTTACGAATACGGTATCAAAGAGGTACATATGCGTGTAGCATGTCCTCCGCTGGTTTTCCCATGCGAATTTTTGAATTTCAGCCGTTCGCGCAGCAATCTTGAACTTGCCACCCGCAAGGCCATCACCAATCTCAAAGGCTGTGTCAACGAGGAGGATCTTCCCAAATATGCCGACCCCGACAGCCAAGAATACAAGGATATGGTAGAAGAAATCCGCAAAGAACTCGGCTTAACTACCTTGAAATTCCAACGCTTAGACTCACTTGTTCGCGCCATAGGTTTGCCCAAACAGCACCTTTGCACACATTGTTTCGACGGTACCGGAGTAGGTCAATAAGCCATGAAAATTCTCATACAGCAGCCCCCGAGCTACCATTTTGGATTTGCCTATTCGGCAGAATTGGGGTGTAATGCGCCTTCGTCGGAAATTTTTATAGAAAATCCTGTAACTAAGGCAATTACCTGTCGGTATGAATCTGCCGAAGCATTTTCAAAAAAGCTTACACGCGAACTCAAAGCCATAAAAAAACAGCAAGCAGTGGCATTTGGCATTGATTACGAAATCTTTGCCGATGAAATATGTGCCGATATATTTGAAACGGCTTTGAAATGCTGCATGAGACTCGGTTTTCACGCAGCAATTGTTACATCTTGTAGCGAGATTATCAATCATTTGCCTACGCTTAAACAACTTGCGCCATACTATTGTTCCGTAGCAATAAAAATTCCCTCTGACGACGATTCTGTATTGCAAATAATGCAACCTGGATTTCCGCTGTTTCAACAACGATTACAGATAATCAAACAGTTAGCTGAATCCAAAATAAAAACAGGCGTTTGGATAACCCCCGTTTTGCCATTCATCAACGATTCGGAACAGAGCCTATCCACAATATTGGAATCTGCCGCTCAAAACGGAGCTACTTTTGCCGCATATCAAAAAAAACTCGCTTTAAATGATACCTCACGCCAATATTTATTCGATAATATAGGTATCCGCTATCCACTACTTGTGGAACAATACCAACAACTATTTTCGGGCAAGGACGAAACTTTCGGTCCTAACTTTATGGCTTTGTCTAACACCTTTGTACGCACGGCAAAACGTTGCGGCATGTCAACTGGCTGGCCCGAATACCGTCCGCCGCAATTATCGTTGTTTTAAAGCGCAATTGGCAATTGTATACAATCCATTGAGAGTTAATTCTTTATCTATCTTATCAAATACACCTGTTATGGGAGCGAGAATAGTGTTTAATCCGCCTGTGGCAATGGTGCGAATTTGGTTTTGAGGTACGCCGTGCTGCCGTTCCATATCGGCTTTCATTTGAGAAATAATACCCTCCACAAGACCCTTGTAGCCATAAAGAATGCCGCTTCGGATACATTCTACCGTGTTGGTTTCGAGACTCGACGGCGGAATCTCTAACGGCACAGATGGCAACTGAGCGGTATTGCTAAAAAGCGATTTGAGCGCAGTGCCAATGCCTGGTGCTATGGCAATACCTGCGATATTAGCCTTATCGTCTAATGCGGTCTTTAATGGGAAACTTCTGACAAAAGACCTTCTTATCAAAAACAAACCGCTTCCTGAAGTAGGTGTTAAAGAAGCTTATATCAACGCTGGTAAGGTTGAAAACAAAGGTCTTGAGTTTGAACTTGGATGGAAAGACCAAATCGGTGACTTCCACTACAATATCAACGCCAACCTCTCTACTCTTAAAAATGAAGTTAAAGGCATGCCTTCTACTATGGATCACCTCGAAGGTACAGGTGGTGGTGTAAGCGGTCTTAACTACAAAGTACACACACGTTTTGAAGAAGGTCGTCCCATCTGGTACTTCTACGGTTTCAAAACTTGCAAGAATCAACCAAGAAAATGGTTCTCCTGTATATGTTACCGGAGATGGTCAAAGCGTAACAGAAAGCCCCACCGACAACGACAGACAGTACATCGGTTCGGCTATTCCCGACGCAACTTACGGTCTCACTCTCAATTTGGAATACAAAGGATTCGATTTTTTAATGTTCGGCACAGGCTCTATCCACAACAAGATATTCTCGTTGCTCTATTCTGCCGACCGCCCAAGAACAAACTGTCTGAAATTGTATTACGAAGATTCATGGACTCCTGAAAGAACCAACGCTAAATACGCTAACTCTGCTATGATTGCCAACAACTGGACATATTGGAGCTCTGACGTTTCGGTATTCGACGGTTCTTACTTCAAATTCAAACAAATTCAGTTAGGCTACACTATTCCCAAGTCAATCACCGAAAAAGTGCTTGTAAGCAACTGCCGCATGTACATCTCTCTTGACGATTTCTTCACAATCACCAAGTATCCTGGATGCGACCCCGAAACTGCTACTACTGCAAATCAGCAGGATATGGGCTACGATGCAGGTTCTTACCCCACTACCAAGAAAATTATCTTCGGTGTTAGTGTAACATTCTAATTAACAAATTTAAAAACTAATTTTTATGAATAAGATTATTAATTTCTACATTATGTTATTAGGGGCATAACCAAACATCGCCCCTCCTAACCCGCTAAAAAACAAAT
>JAEDDH010000085.1 GCA_016293845.1 Bacteroidales bacterium
ATGCTGGGTGGCGGTGTGAATGGACCAATAAACAAAAACAGGGAGCCCTAAAGCCCCCTGTAAAACCACACGGTAATCACCGTGACGACTGCAAAAGCAGCAGCTTGTTTTTCGTTTCAATCCACGCCCCTAAAGGCGACGGTGCAAAGATATGCAATTTTTACTCCCCGAAAGAAAAAACCAAGCGAATTTACAATATTTTAACACAACCGAAGATTACACCCTCAGGGTTTACGCGGCTATTTTTCGTTTAGGTAGTCGATTACCTGCCGATTTGCTTTATCCACCTTATCCAAACTATATTTGATATACACACCCGTAACAGTGCTGCCGTGCTTGTGTCCTAACGCTTCACTAATAATGTCTTTGGGTATATCCAAATCCACGGCGTAGCTAGCCCAACTATAACGCGCCCAGTACCACGTCAGGCCCTTTTCTAATTTGTTTAATAAGTCATTGCAGTTATAACGGAAGCAGCGACACTTTTCGCTAAAACTCAGCAGGTGGTTTTTGCCGGGGTATTTGTCTATTATCGCCTGCGCTTCCGGCTCAATCTTAATACTATAGTTTTTACCCGTTTTGGCGCGCTTATACTGTAACCGGCCATTTACTATACAATCTTTAGGGAGTGCTAACAAATCGGCCATATTTATACCTATGAGGTAAAACGACAGCATAAATGCGTCTTTATATACGGCGGTTTTTCCTTTTATATAAGTATCGCGCACGCGCCTTAGTGTTTCCACCGGCAAATTACGCATCGGGGTATCTGTTTCGGGCCGGGTGTTTACTTTCGTGTAGGCTTTATTAACTGCTACGCCGTCGTCCTCAGCATATTTTATTACAGTCTTAATCACTTTTAGGTATTTGGCTACAGTGTTGCGCTTTAAGCCGCCGTTTTCCATATACTTTATAAACGCCTCAAACCAAGCGTAGGACATATCGGTAAAGCGCAGGTTATCCACGCCACAATAGTTTGTTAACTTTCGTTTCGTAGATACGTAAGACAACACAGTACGCCCGGACTTTAACGCACCTACTTTATCTATGTATTGCCCAAGCGTCGGCACGCCGATAGTGGGCGAAGTTAGCGACAAATCAGTTAGCATCTGGCGCAGCTGGGCTTTGCTATACGTTTCGTATTGGCCCGTTTCGCGTAATTCCATCAATCGGTTAGTAATTCGAAGCAGCGACGTACTTAATATGTTATTTATGGTACGCGCCTGTCGACCGGTACAGATTTGTAACCGCTCGTCCCAGTCTTTAGCGTCAAGGTAAATACCAGTCGCCAAATATAGATTTGTACCGTACCCTACTTTTATCTGAACCGGGTATGTACCGTCTTTGAGTGCGCGCCGTGTATCAAGGCGCAAAGCTGACCTGCCCATTTGCTGAAAATTTGCTGAATTATGTACCGTAATAAACCCAAATGCGCCATAAAAAGACCTTATTTTTACTGATTTAAGTGACGCGAACGCTTACACGTATAAAATATATGTTTTGTAAATGACTGTTAATCAGCATTATATTGCCGAGCAGCACCGCGAATGCAACGCGTCCCCTTAGGTATAGTGGGCTTATTATAAGGTATTGACATACAGTATTTTATATAATTGTTATTATTGCTTGCTGAAAATTTGCTTTTATTCCAGCGCGAAGTCAAACACGCCAGCATAACCGGAAGTACCGTTTAGCACGGGCATTATGCAGTATTCGCCTGCTGGCCCGGTAACTGTAATTTCGTATACGTTATCGCGCAGCTGCCTATATTCCACGTTTACATCTTTGGCGGTGCTAACCCCGATTTTAGAGCCAACGATAGAGGCCGACGCCGTAGTAATGTATCGGTTTTCTTTTTTAACCTCAAACTTACCTACAATAAAGTCTTTGACACTGTACGACGGAGTGAACATAAAGTATTTAGCGGCCTCATAAGGCGATGGCGTGCCGAAGTATAGCCGGAACGTAGCTGAACCCCTAAAGCGGTTTTGGCTGAATGCGCCGTTAAACGCTACCTTTGCTTTGCTTTTCAAACCGGCGCTTATTTTTGTCTGAGCAGGACGCGCGGCCTCTACGCGGCTAATACCTGCGTTATCCACTTTGTATATACCTATACTATCCGTCTGCGCGTATGCGCACGCGCAAAACGCCGACAAAGCGGCGGTTACTATAAACTTTGTCATTTCGCCATTATCTGTAATAGGGTTTGTATCTGTTTATCCTTTTCTGCCAACATATCACGCACGAAGTTTTCGGACAGCACGTTTTGCTGGCCTATGACCGTGGCGTTTTCGCCCGTTACGTTACCCGCGCCAGTAATAGTTTGCGTATTTTTGTACATTTCGCCCGTTCCGCGCAGCAGCCAGTCCGCAGATACGTCCGGGCAAACAGCCAAGATGCGCAACACCGTATCTAA
>JAEDDH010000028.1 GCA_016293845.1 Bacteroidales bacterium
TGATTATTAATTATGTATGGTAGTAGGGAAAAGATTTTTTGTGGTGGGGGGAATAAATACGACCATCGTTGGCAGATAGAACTATTATACAAGCAGTTGAAACAGAAGTTAGAAATATGCTGATGTATTACATTGATATGTACAAACTGATTTACAATCCCGAAAAAGAATGGAATAATGTTAACCGTAAACTTTTCGACTCGCAACTCAAAATAATCTTTCCAAAATAACCTTTGGTTCGTCGTATAAAAAATAGCCCCTACAATACTTTGTAAAGGCTATATGGAAGTCGTGTGTCTTTTTTATCGGACAGCAATAATTAGAAATCAACACCCAAAGCAGCGAGTCGGAATATCAAAAAGAGCGGTTAGGAGAGTTTCTCGACCAATGGCGCGGTTCATTATCCCAAATGGATGATATATTAATAGGCGGATACAGAGCGTAATACAAAAAAATGTGATTTTTTTTTCAAAAATATTTTTTTATTAGAAAATATGCTCTACCTTTGCACCGCAATTCAGAAAGGAAATTTGACATAAATTTTTAAGTTTGGAATAAATAATTACAATCTCCAATAGCTCAGTTGGTTAGAGCATCTGACTGTTAATCAGAGGGTCCGTGGTTCAAGTCCACGTTGGAGAGCATAAGAGGTTATTGTCATAAAAACGAAGAATAAATTAATTCTCCAATAGCTCAGTTGGTTAGAGCATCTGACTGTTAATCAGAGGGTCCGTGGTTCAAGTCCACGTTGGAGAGCACTAATTTTTAAATCGACAAAAAAAATTAGGCGGATAAGTTTGTGCATTATTTATTTTTGCACAAACTTTTTTTATATGCTTACAAGATCAGACCTGGCGGCAATTCGTGAATTGATTACGCCGCAATTTCCAAACGTTTCTTTTTTCTCATTCGCTGAGAAGATTATCAACCAAGCCATTAACAACGGGCGCACCAAGACCGCAGCGGGCTACGCTACCGCAGTGAACCATTTAAGGCGGTTCGCTCGTGGCTCTCGCCTTAAATTTGAAGACTTTACTGCACCGTATTTGGCAGCGTTCAAAGATTATTTGTTGGCGAGGTCTTCGCCCGACAACGCTGCCGCCGTGCTCGTTAATCTTCGCACCATATACAACCGTTTCGCCAATTACTACGACATCGACAGACAGCCATTTAAAAGACTGAAAATAAAACGACAATCAAAGAACCAAGGCGGCAACCGTGCATTATCTGCGCAGCAGATTAAAAAAATTTTTGACTACGTTCCAGGTAATGTATTTACCGAAATGGCTCGTGATATTTTTGAACTTTCTTTCAATCTGTGCGGCATAAACGTTTGTGACCTTTACGAACTCCGCACCACCTCGCTCCGCCACAATTCCATTACATACCAAAGAAAAAAGACCCGGGACCGCCGCGCCGACCGTGCAGAGATTACTATTAAATTAACTTACCGTGCTGCTTTCCTCTTTAATAAATATTTTGATCCATTTTGCCGCCGTGCGCTTAACTTTTACAACCGTTACAGTACTGCGGAAGGTTTTCTTAAAATGATTAACAAACACCTAAAAATTATTGGCGATGCCGTTGGAGTTCCCAATCTTACATCATACTTTGCCCGTCATTCGTGGGCATCTATCGCCTTTAATGATTGTAATATTAATATTGAAGATATTACTCAGGCATTAAACCACGTTAACCGCGACCATTTAACCGACTTTGTTTATATTAAGAAAAATTTTTCTCGTGTTGATGCTGCTAATTTGCAAGTATTTAAAAGAGTTTACGAACAATAATATAAAAATATTTTACTTGTATTTGCTTATTATTGCTTTTATTTACTTATGTTTGCAGTGTCGATTTAAAAATTAGTTTAATATGAAGAAAGAAAAATTTCCCAAGATTGTTGTGCCTGTTGGCACACGAAAAAAAATTGCTGAGTCTCTCGGCGTGTCTTACGACACTATTCGCAAGGCTCTCGATGGTCAAATTACTACGGTTAACCACAAAAAAATTAGACAGTTAGCAATTCAATTAGGCGGCGAAGTTCTGAGTAATGCAGTACACACTGACGATTAACCAAGCCGCCGCCGTTGCTGCCGGCTTAAAATTAAACCTGTGCGACCTTGTTATTTTTGACGTATTCAAAACAATCTTTGCAACTATGCCCTACGATTCCGCCGAGTTGGGTGTTGCGTGGTGGTGGATTTCGTTCGATTTAATTAAGCAACAAATTCCGCTATTAGATTGTTCCCTTTCTACGCTCAAACGACACATTAATAACCTCGTTAACGCTAAGTTATTAATTAGACACGAGGACAACCGAATATCTAAAAAAGCGAAGTACAGCCAAGGTTTTAATTTTAATAACCTTGTTTATACTCCTGAAAAGCGTTTGCCCTCGCCGCCGCCTGTGGTTGCTGCCGATACATTAACGGCTGCCGTTAACGTGTCGCCCGATGTTGCCATCGGCGGCGACTCCTCCGCCATTAGTGGTTCAAAAATGGACTACAAAAATAAATTAGTGGTTCAAAAGTGGGCTACTAAGTGGGGCAAAAATGAACTTCAAAGTGGTTCAAAAATGGACTACAATAATAATATACCTTATAATAGTATACCTAATAGTACTCTCTCTATTAGCGAAGTCAAAAATTTTTTGAAAGAAAATTCTTTGAATTTAGTTCCGGCTGAGGTGTTTTATAATTTCTATGCTTCAAGAGGTTGGAAAAATATCCATAATTGGCACAAACTTGCAGAACTGTGGCAAGCACGGGCAGAGTTGGAACAGAAAGAAAAAAGTTCCGCCAAAAAAGAAAGAACACCGCGCCGCGCTCCCAAAGGTTGCGACATCCGCACCATTAACGGTGTGAAAATCGATATTAACAAAGAATGTTTTTCTTATTCCGAGGTCTGCACAATGGTCCACGCCCGTATTGCCAAAATGGATGATTTTATGTTGGAGGAATCTCCGACCACTGGCGCGTATTGGGTGCGCAAGTTGCCGCACCGCTCCGCGATGCAGCCATTGGCACCGCCTCCGGCTTCGTTTCCTCAGCCTTGCCCGGTTCCCGGGCCTTCGGCCGAGGAAATCAAACAGGCTTTTATTGAATTAGACAACAAACTAAAAAATAATTAATTGAATGTTTAACAAAATTGGCCGCTGTTTGTGTCAGATTTTCCACTCCCCGACCACAGCGACCAATAAATTGCTTACAAGATGATGCAAAAATACAAATTAAGTTCATTGCTACAACGCAATGCAAGCAAAACAATTTCGGCAAAGCCGACAGCACAAGAGTACGACCTTCTTATTTTGTCGTTCAAAGTCCTACGTATAGCCGCCGCCGTGGTGTCTATTCTGAGCGGATTTTGCTTTTTCTACTACAAAGTTTTTTATCTTATCAACACGCCAGCGGCTACGCCCATCGCGGCAACGGCTTCCGCCGCTTTGCTCATAGGCATTGAAATTGCCGTTGCCTACTCTCTAACCAAGTGCTTTAAATTTGCTTTTAAACACGATTTCAAACAGGCATCCGGTAATGCTATTATTAGCGTAATTTTCTTTTCTATTTCGTTCGTTGTCAGTACCCAAGGAATTGCAGCGTATAAACAAGATAATGCCGCAGACATCCAAACAATTGAACAAAAATATGAAGAATTAACCCAAGCCATTAACAACGACTTTTCAAGACAAATCCAAGACATTAACAAAGCATCTATGGATATTAAACCGTATGCTTGGAACAAAGACAACCTAACAACCGAGCAACAGCAAAAGAAATTCGATTTAAGGCAGTTAATGACAGATTTGGAAAAACAAAAACGTGATAGTGTTCAAAGTGTTCTAAACTTGAAAAAAATCGAAATAAACACACTACAACAAGCCACCAACCGAGCCGCCGAAGATTATTATATTTTTGTTGCTGTAATACTGTGCTGTTCTCTTTTGTTTAACGGTCTTATTGTCTACTTTGACACGCTTATATTTCGAGAATCCGAGGAGGAAGCCGCCGCGCGTGAATCGGTTAACATTGTTATGAAAGGCGTTAAGGCTGACATTGAAAAGGATGTTAGAGAAAGCGTTACAAGGTTAGCAAACTATTACAGCGCAGCATTCACCCACACATTAAACGCCAACGAAATAAACAATAAGGATCAACAACAGGCAACTACCCAGGCACCACCGCAGCAACGCCGCGCCCACGCTGCGCCGCGCGTTACCGGGTTCTCATCTCCCGACACCCTAAGCACCGAACCACAACCAACCGACAATCCCGGCACAGTAGCAGCCACTTCAAACGAATCTCCAAATAATTCAATCTCAAATAATACAACTGTTTGCCCTGTATGCGGTAAAAATTTCACGCCAATAAACAACTTACAGAAATATTGTTCAGAGCCTTGTAGATATCAAAATTGGGCAAATAAGCACCGTAAACCATTCTCCCGTAACGGTACAACATATTATCCTTTGTAATGTCCTGTTATTTCTCTTTGCGTTTTACGCAAAGATTCAACGCTCTTTGAATTACTGACTAATGCGTGAATACATTTCGTAAGCCTTACCGGGGATTAGCGCCTGTTTTCCGCTATCGCTGCAAATAGGTGCTAACACCCTTAAAGGCCTACTCAATGTAATATAAAGCCGCTGCACTTATGCGCTCCGTTTCCCTACACGCATAACAGCAGCACTCTATTATTACCACACGCTCCTCTCACCCATCGCCCCGGCTTCGTTCCTCGCCTGTGCGCTGACCTCGTTCCGACTTTGCGGTAATCGGTAATAAGGCGGTTCGGTCGTTTGCGTCAGCATATACCGCGCCATCGGCTGCGTTCCTCGCCGCTGACAGGCTCTCGCCTTGCACGGTCTATGCAGTGCCGCCGCTCTCCCTCACCCCGCAATCCCGCCCCGCTCCACACCTCAATAAGGTGCGCCAAGGCGCAAGTTTTTTATTTTTGTGGCGCGTTGCTTCTTGCTCCGTTGGGCGCGTCCGCGCTGTCGGCGCTGTATGCGGTGTCTACACATAACGCCATTTTTTTATTCAGGCTCCGCTCCGCTCTGCCATTTTTATAAGGTCGCTAACGCAATATTAAAAAAAAATGTCTATGTTCCCGCCCCCACTGCACAGCGCACAGCGCCTCCGCCACGCCTTTAAGTTCCCGCCCACCCAACCCCAAGTTTCAAAGCGTTCACAAGTTACGAGTATACGGTAATGTGTAAGCGGCGCGGCGATGCCGCCGTTTTATTTGCCACGCAACAGCCGCGCCAAGGTCGGCAAAACCGCCCTTTGCACGTCTCTTGCATTGTGGCAAACAAAACTTTATATTTTAGGTGTTATGTTTCTGCACCGCTCCGCTATGCACCTTTTCAGCGGCGGTTTCGCTACCGCTTCACCATTTTCCAATCATAACACCGGGTATATTTCCGGCTTTTTTGTTCCTTACCGCCTATTTTTTTATGAAGGCGGCAAGGAAAAAAAAGGTTTTCCACGCCGCTAAATATCAAGCAATTAGCGTTCCATGTGGAACATAAAATACTGATAATTAATAAGTTAAACCAATAAATAAACAACATTATGACTGCATTTGAATTTATAACAGACGAGTTTTTCAACAGTGAGAAACCAAACCAACCAATCCCCGATGTAAGGGTATCTTCTAAGGAATTGGCAACCGAATTACAGGAGGCTGTTAAACTCTTTCAAGAAGATAAGACCATCTTCGGACGTGCCGAAAAGCAAATTAATTACATCGCTGATATGTTTTTTAAACCCGGCGACAGGTCGCACGTAAAAAGCCGCCTTTATAGTTTCTGTTACTACGGTGATTTATGGTAATATCAATCTATCCAAAAAACCTTACAAAGATAGGCTACCACGCAAGGCGACAACAGCCGCCCACGTTGGTAACCTATTTTTTTTAGTTGTTTTTCCTTGTACTTAATCCATCGTGCCAACGTGGCAGTTGACACGCCCGCACGCGCTGCCAGTTCCCCACGGGTCATAAATTTTTTTTGTGCCTTTCTCATATACGAAGATATTACTGAGATAAGCGTACACTACCGTATTGCAAAGTTAAACAAAATACTGCAAAAATCAACATCATTACTGTAACTTACTTATATTTGCAGTGTTAATTTTTAATTGTTTAATTTTAATTCAGTTTACTAACTATGGGAAAAGCAACTACTACCTCACTTTTTAACGATGCATCCGGCAAAATTCAAGCCGGTAAAGTTTTAATCGCTTACTCTCGCAACGGTCGCCAATACTTTCGTTACGATCCGAAAGAACGCGCCCTTTCTGATGCCCTCGTGCAGAACTCGGATAAATTCAAAGAGATAACCACGCAAGCCGCTGCCATTCTGAAAGACGAAACCCAGAAAGCAACCTACCAACAGGAATTCGACTTGGTCAAGAACTCAGAGAAATACGCCGGTTGGAGTCTCTACAACTACATTATTGCAAAGTTGTTCGCCGCTTAGGTTATTGGTTTTTTGTTTTTGGCGTGGCTCTCCGCCGCGCCTTTTTTATTTAATCTATGAACAGAGCAAACACATCGGCAATTTTCAACGAAGCATCCGGTTATGTGTCGGGGTGTGTCGGGCATTATGCTTTTCGCAAGAACGGCAAACAGTTCTTTGCCAACCGTATAAAGCCGTGGGGCGATGGCTCCCACCCGAACCAACAGCCACAGAAAAATATTTTTAAAATACTTGTTAAACTTGTCGCTCGTTGTATGGCTGAGAATCTACCAATAATCTATAATAATCAATGCTTTACGCTTGAATCAATCCAAAAATATTTGAAGTGCTGCCACACTTCTAAAACGCTGCGGAGTTTTCTCTATACGGTTGGCTCTTACTGCATCCGCTGTATTGCTTACCATTTGGACGACCCCGACACCCTCGCACAATTGCCACGTATCGAGCAATTACAAAAAAATCGGTCTTGTAAAATCTTAAACAGTTTTATTGATTGGTATGGAAGAAACAACCTTTAACATATTTCAAAACCTTGCTTTTCCTATTGCCGTGTCTGCGGTGCTCTTTGTTGGTGGATTCTACTTTGCAAAAAAGATGCTCCAAGAAATGCACGACAGGGAACAATCCAATTTAAAACTCAGAGACCAATATATTGCTTATTTGCAGATGGCTAACACCGAACTAATTGGAGCAATTAAAGAGAATTCAACCGCCTTCAACAACTTTTCCCAAACCCTTGACGAGTTCAAGAAACTACTCAAAGACCATTAACCGACACACCGCCGAAACATCCAACCGCCGCCAGTTCTTAACGGCTGCGCCCCGCCTTGGGTGCGCTGCGCTCCTCCGCTCCGCTCCCGGTTCATCTCCGCGCCGCTCCGTTCCCGGTTCCCATCGTCCTTTGCTCCGCTGCGCTCGCTCACATCGGCGCGGCGTTCGCTTCGTTCCTTGCTCTCTTCTTGCCAAGGTGCGCCGCGCTGCGCTCCTCATCTTTTTACGGCCAAAAAAAATCTTTGCAACTCTCTAATTTATTTAATCTTTACTTCTGACTGTTAATCAGAGGGTCCGTGGTTCAAGTCCACGTTGGAGAGCAGATTACGGCGCAAAAATTTAAGTTTTTGCGCCGTTTTTATTTTTGTATTAAACAAAAAAGCATTATTTTTGGCAAAAATTTTCACACCCGAAATAACATAATGAAAACTCTATTAACGCTATTTTCGGCCTCAGCAATGCTAATGTGCGCCTGCACAGCCGACGACAACCTATATTCGCATTACCGTGTTTTTTACAAAAATGCGTTTGTAACTTCCTCTGGCACAATACTCGAAAGCGCAGGATTTGGCGACACCATTAAAGATGTTTACGATCGTGGTGCCACAGTGCAAGGTTTTTTTGAGTATTCCGACCCCGACGAAATTGTCCGCTACGGACATTGTTGGTCGAAGGATTCTAATAAGCCTGTAATCAACAAAGATTCAAGCAATTGTACTATTTTTGATTTCAATGGTAACATTCCCGCAAGTTTTGAATCCCAAATTGATGAATTAGCTTTTGAAAATGATTATTACGTACGCTCATTTATCATAACAACCAATGGCACTGTAGGTTATAATCCTAACGTTTCAAAATTTACCACCTCCAAACCTCACGACGAATGGTTTGAATGTGATAATCCGTTAACATCAATTCGCCGAGCAGATGGTTTTGCAGTATCTACCGTAATCAACAACGATACAATTACTTTCTTTGGCTTGGGTCGCAATGCTGGACAATGTTACAACGATGTGTATAAATTTGACAGCCGCACACAAAAAATTACATCAATTAAAACCTTTGAGGGTAGCCCACGTTGGGGAGTGGCTGCCTTTATTCTCAACTATGTAGATGCCGCCACCAACGAAAAAATCCAATGTCTCTACGTTGGGCTCGGATGCTCCGACCCCGAAGGCAAAACCAGCTACGAAACCGATTTTTATGTTTACGACATCATCAAAGGTCGTTGGGACGAAGTTCGCAGCAATTACCAAGACCGTCAAGGACCATCGTTCACAGGCAATCCACGCACCGGCTCAGTTTCGTTTTCGCTTGGCGAATTGGGCTTTTTGGGATTGGGCGAAAACGCTTCAGGAGCTTGTCACAACGATTTTTATGTATTCGTGATGGAGCGCAACAATCAAAATATGCCCAACCCAAAACGCGGATACTTTTACACTATGACACAGCCATTTGCATACGGCGAACTCACCGGCGCATCGTCGTTTCTCATAGGTGACAACGCTTATATTGTTGGCGGAAAAGACAACGATGGAGTTTATCACAACGACCTTATACACTGCATATTAAAAGACGGTTCTTCAAAAGATGAAGCACCATATTATTTTATGTGGGAAAAGAAACGTCAGTTTCCGGGAGATGCCCGCGCTTTTGGCGCAACAATGGCTGTAGGGGGCTACGGCTACTACGGAACAGGCGAAAAAGCAACAGGCGAAAAAGCAAAAAGACTTTATTCAGATTTTTATCGCTACGACCAAGCCAACGACGATTGGCTGCGTTGTGCTCCATATCCCAACGGCGAATCTTCGCGCGGTTTTGGAATTTCGGGCAACGACCGCTGCTTTTTGGGCGCAGGATACTTGGGCGAAAACTCCGACAGTAAATATATCAACGATCTTTGGGAATACAGACCATAACTAATCTACCTATGAAAAAATTTGCAATCATAACACTTTTATTAACAAGCATATACGCAACATCTAATGCGCAAGTTAGATGGGAATTTAACTATTTTGCACTCGAAATTGGTATGCACCACAATTTTGCCGGAGCTCCCGACACGCTCCCCAACCTTGTGGTAAAAACCGATCAAGGCAGTGTTCCTGTCTATCCTGTGCAAAATGTGGAATATACACCCGGATATTCGGTTGGAATGCAATTTCACCACGATTTCAACAACGACAAAACGGGAATTGTATTTGGCATCAACTACTCATCATACGCCGCCTCTGCACGTTACTCCTCTGCCGACAAAGCTGTGGAGTTGAAACAAACCAATAGAATCACCTGCGTATGTTTCCCCGTTTTATTTAAATTCGGACATCAAATCTACAACAACCAAGGCTACTTTTACATTGGCGGACAATATAATCTCAACCTTGGAATGACCACTATCGAAAAACTCAAAGGCAGTTCTACCAAAGTAAAGCACAACCAAGACAAAGAGGCTTACAACGCATTTTCTACACCGATATTTGTGGGTTTCAACTACAAACTGTTTAATATGCGTTTTTCGGTAATGCCTCAAAGCTTTATCAATAAAGATTATTCCATTACTATCGGCAACGGCGACAATAGACAAACTATTACGCCATACGATGTACATCCCGGTGCAATGTTTTATGTATCAACAAGTTTTATTATTCCAATATCGCAGTGGACCACCAACCGCTCGTATCTGTTGAGCAAAATCTTTTAACCATTTATGAAACTGACATTTACCATAGCGGCAATATTAATAACATTTTTAACGGGCTGTATCACAAGCACTCCGCCCAAAGACCTTTCGCAATGGGATACCATTGCCACACGCGACAGCATTAAAGTCCGCCTCGAAACCGTTGAGATAGACAGCGGATGGGGCTACGCAATATATGCCGATGGTAAAAAACTCATTATGCAGCGACAAATACCTGTGATTGAGGGCTTTCACACCTTCAAAACGCAAGAAGACGCATACAACTGCGCACAACGTGTAATCATAAAACTTATCAGCGGCGAAATGCCACCTTCGATTACCCGCCAAGACCTTATCGACATGAACATATTAAAACAATAAAATAGATGAAAAACGATTTAAAACGTACCGAATTTATAAATCTTCTGAAATCTACCGAGCGCGAAGGCATCGACGAGGTGATTGAAGAACTCAATAATTTAGGATTTTTTGAAGCTCCCGCCTCGGCTCGTCACCATTTAAACGACGACGGTGGACTTTTGGAACACTCGCTCAATGTTTATTACTGCTCGCTCAAAGTTCGTGATATGATGGCAGAGTTTCGTCCCGAATTGAAAGAAGAGTGTCCCGACGATAGCATAATAATAGCAGCATTGCTTCACGATGTTTGCAAATCAGATATTTACAAAAAAGCCACTCGCCGCCGCAAAGACAAAAACGGCAAACCAGAGTATTACACTGGCTACAACCTCGATTACAGCAATTTTCCCCTTGGACACGGCGAAAAATCAGTAATAATGCTCCTTCGCTGCGGACTTGCTATGAGCGATTACGAAATTATGGCTATCCGTTGGCATATGACCGCGTGGGACCTTCCGTTTCAAAGTACCGAACTGCGCAAATGCCTTAACACATCGCGCGAACTTTGCCCACTTTGCACCATTATACAAGCTGGAGACAACCTCGCAGCAGGCATTTTAGAGAAGAAAGTTGAGGAAGAAGACGACGATTATTTTGATATTTAATATGCGCGATTTTGTGAGAAATTTTAAACAGCAGCCCGCCGTTATTATGGCGGTTAATATGCTGATTGCTATGGTGTTGTATATGGCAGCACGCATATTTTTTTACTTAATGTACAAAAACGCATTTGCCGATGTTGATTCCGACGAACTTACCACTATGTGTATGGGCGGAACACGTTTCGACCTCAGCGCTTTATGCTATATCAACTTGATTTGCATACTGTTGCAGATGCTTCCTATAAAAAAACGCGGCACGGCTGGCTACCAAAAAATTGTAAAAATCGTTTTTCTTGCTGTAAACATTCCGTTTATTCTTGCCAACGTTGCCGATGTGGTTTATTATGAGTTTGGCGGACGACGCACAACATCTACATTCTTTTCGGAATTTGGCAACGAAACCAATATCGGAACCATCTTAATGCACTCTATTACAGAATATTGGCAAGTTTGGATATTTGGAGTTGCATCGGTTGTGGCACTTTGTCTGCTTTATTTCAACCCCATCAAAAAAGACGAGACCACTCACTTTTTCCTCAGTGGTAAGGCATTCTATATCACCAACTTTCTATTAATGTGCCTTGCCATTTATCTTGGCGTTTGCGGTGCTCGCGGAGGTTTCGGACTTAAAATGCACCCAATTCGTATGGACGTGGCAGATATTTATTGCAAAAAACCGTCGCACACGGCAATTGTGCTTAATACACCTTTTACACTTATAACTACCATACACAAAAGTGGTTACAAAAATCCCAACTTTTATGCAAGCGAAGAGTTAGACTCGCTCTTTATGCCCAAAATTGTTCCCGACAGCAATAATGTAATTAACAAACGCAATATTGTACTGATACTTATGGAGAGTTTCAGCCGCGAATACACAGGATTGTTTAATAAGGATATTCCTAATTTTAAGGGATATACACCGTTTTTGGATTCATTGATTTTGCAAAGTTACGCCTTTGAATATTCGTTTGCCAACGGTATCCGCTCGGTAGACTGTATGCCCGGCGTTTTGGCAGGTGTACCGCGTTACAAAGAGCCTTATTGCTACTACTTTTATGCCAATAATACACTTCAAGGTTTGCCAGAAATGCTCAAAAACGAAGGCTATTACACGGCATTTTTCCACGGCGCCCCCAACACCACACTCGGTTTCAAGGGTTTTTCTAACGCCATCGGTTTTCAAGATTACTTCGGTATGACCGAATACAACAACGATGACGATTTCGACGGCACTTGGGCTATTTGGGATGAACCTTATTTTCAATACTTTGCCGACAATTGCAACCGCATTGCCAACGAAGGGAAACCGTTTTTCTTGACTATTTTTTCAGCATCGAGCCACAACCCCTACAAAGTGCCCGAGCAATACACCGAACGTTTTAAAGAAGGTTTAATACCAATGCACAAGGCGGTAGAATATGCCGATTTTTCGCTTCGTAGATATTTTGAACGCATCAAAAATTACGATTGGTACAAAAACACAATATTTGTTTTCACTGCCGACCACACGGGTCCCGCATGTTTAGACGAGTATCAAGGCGAATGTGGACGATTTTTGATTCCGATTTTCTTCTTCACGCCCGATGGTTCGTTGCCCGCACGTATGGATTCTACACGTTTAATGCAGCAGATGGACATAACTCCTTCATTGTTAAGCCTTATCAACTACAATAAGCCGTTTTTCTCTTTTGGAAAAGATATTTTTAAAAGCGATTCTGCGGGTTATGCCAACTATGTTTTCAACGACCTCAACGGCACATCGCAATATTACTTAGACACTTTAATGATTCAATACAAAGCCGACAAATTGTTTGGAATTTTCGACTATCGCCACGATCGCACTCTCCAAAACAACCTCATAAACCGCAAAGACGACTTTCCACAAGTGCCCTTTATGGAAACTCAAATGAAAGCGATAATTCAACAGTATGTGGAGAGGATGAAGGATAATAGGTTGACAGCGGAATAATTATCCAAACAATCTTGAAATCAGATAGTTGATTCTATATCTTACACTATAACGTATCCGCCTGATATTCCATTTAGAGAACCATCCCGGACGGTGTCCACCATTCTCGTTGCAATATTCGGCGTATGCCTTTATGATATAGAATCGTGCGCGGGCATACTCGTTGTCTTTGAAATACGACACTGCGGCATTGTAGTAGCTCACAGCCTGTTCGTAAACGCCATAGTTGCGGTTGCAGCGGCCGGTTTCGATGCCTTTGAGGGCGTAGAGAAGCGATTTTTTGTAATCGTTAAGCCGCTCAAATGCCGACGACATTACACCGTAACAGAGTTCCAAAGCGTAAGTCTTTGTTTTGTTAGGACGTTTGTGCATAACGCAGAAATCCAAGCATTTAAGACCAGTTACTATTGCCTCGCCGTATTTGCCGGCAGAGTTTAGCACAGCGGCTTTTTCGGCAAAAATACAGCAAAGATCCTCATCGTAAACGTCCACTTGTTTTTGAATATCCACAGCCATATCGCTGTATTTCAAGGCTAAACATTTCTTTTTGAGATTGAGGCAATATTTAGAAAAATTTTTGGCAAGAAGGGCAAGTTTTTTTGATGGCGACTTGATTTTGTCAAGGATATTGGCTGCAATATATTCGTATTCTTTGCGACGTTCAACAATCTGTGGTTTAGCAAAATATCCCGAAACTTTTTCGATAAGTGTGCGGAGATAATGTTGTTCGTTGATTTTTAGCGATGTTAAAAAACTATAAGCCGAATCAGAAATTTTGTAACAGCCTTTGGTAAAATTGAGCCAACCTTTGCGGGCAAGGGTGTGAAGATTGTCGAAAAATTTCACTCCTTCGTCGCTGCCGTGGTGAATGTCGAGGTATAAAAACAAGTCTTTGACGCTATACCACGACGACGGGAGCACCGAAATGGTAGCAAGAACGGATTTCTCGCCGTTGCTAAGACCTTGATATTTAACGAATAAAAAATTATTCATTTTTTTTGCCCAAAATTTTTTCCAAATATAAAAAAAAGAATCTAACTTTGCACCGCAAAAAGCGAAAAATTTTTTGCCCGGGTGGCGAAATTGGTAGACGCGCTAGTTTCAGGTTCTAGTGCCGCGAGGTTTGCAGGTTCGACTCCTGTCCCGGGTACAAAAAAGGCAGTCTGAGGTTTTCAGTCTGCCTTTTTTCTTTTTTTACCAAACGCACATTTACACCACCTTTTCCATAAAATATTTTATCTGCGGACGCCACCAACACCAATCGTGGGCAACGTCGAAGCCCCAATAATCAAACCAAGCGGGCACTCCGTGGTCTTTGAGAATGGCATCAAGACGGCGTGTGTATGCAAGCAGGTCTTCTTCCCAATTGCCTTGACCACAGCAGATTATGATGCGGCGGTGACGGTATTCGTTCCAATAATAATGGTCGCGGGGCATCCAAGTAAGGTAGTCTTCGGGTGAATTTGAATATACAAGTTCGTCGGAACATCCACCCAAAAAGTAACTTGCGTGATAGAGCCCGCTCTGTGCTATCAGCGTGTCAAAAATATCAGGACGGCGGAAAAAGAAGTTGGCGGCGTGGCAACCTCCCATAATGCACCCCGTGACAATGAGTTTCTGTCCATTACAGACCGCAGGAATAAGTTCGTCGGTGATGTAACGAAACCAACGTTCGTGCAGTTGGATACGCTCGTTTTGGTTGCCATCAGAGAGGCTCCAACATTCCACCCTCGGTAGAAAGCATCTCTCCCGCCCTATTTTACGACTATTGGCAGTCGAAACCGATAAAAATCAAACTTTCGCGTAACTATGAACCTGAATTAGTTAGGGTAAAGGATTGACAAAGCGTTACACTTTTTAGGCGCACTTTTTGTATTAGAGATACACTTTTTAGGCGGAGTTTTTGGTTAAATTTTATCCGCGCAGCGACGTATCCTATCGGCAAGGTCACAGAGAGCGGATTTTAGTTGCTGTGCTTCTTGCGGAGTAAAGCCGCCTTTGCCGCCATTTCCATCAATACCATCCATCTTGTGATAAAACCACGAAACGGAATTGTCGAAATAAGTACGTGCGATTTCGCGCCACGACACCGAAAGCATAATGTCGCTCATACGCTGTTTCATATCGGTGATTTGGTTATATTTATGCATTAATACTTCCATGATGCTAAATTTTTGTCTGTTGATAATAAATCGTTTTTAGGCATATCCACCATAATATCGAAAAGTCGTTGGGCATAAAGCAACAACTCTGGATAGCCATCAGGATAAGTTTTGCAATAGTTCCTTATCGCAGCAATAAGTTCCTCCTCTTCGGGAGTAACTTCTATCAATATTTTGTCCGTCTTGCCCATAAACTTTTTTGCAAATATACTACAATTTTGTGTAGTAACAAATTTTTTTAAGGAAGATTGAGTAATTATTTTCAAGAAGTAAAATAAGAAATCGCGTGATTTTACTTTAATGGCTAAAAGTAAAATAAGAAAAACAAGCCCCGGATCTTAATAGAACCGAGGCTGTGTATTATTGAGTGATGGATGCTAACTATTCAAGTTCGTACCAGACATCGCCTTTTTTGGTAAGGGTGAGTTTGGTTCTGCCTGTGAGGCTGAGATTTGTAAACTCAACATAACCATTGTCAATATCGTTCTCATCTTCAAAAAGACGGATGTCCCATTGACCATCCTTGCTACCGTTGAATGTTACAGTTACAGAAGAACCATTAGGAAATGTGTCGTCGGTGAGTACATCTCTCCAAGTGGTTTGACTGCTCGGCGACATCATCATGCCGTAAAAATCTCTGCCACTGTTGTTAACAATTTTAAAAGTAGCATCTTCTTCGTCATCATCGCTACAAGATGCGAATCCCATTGCCGTTATCATAAGCATTACGGCAAACAAAAATTTAAACTGTTTCATTGCATTGAATTTTTAGTTAATAATATAATTTATTTGAATTTTAATTCTACCAATCATCATTTTCATTTCCTGTTATACCATTTTTAATAGCCGCTTCAAGTTTGTCAATCAACACGTTTTCGTAAGCATTAGACATAATCAACGCCTTAGAAGATACTTTTTTATTGGAAATGTGTTTATCTTTTGCCACAAATGGATAACATTCATTAATAAGATACTTGTATTCGGTAACAGGATGCTCTGTTTGACCTGCAATTGCACCCATTATGCCACCATCAACTCGTTTAACGTCATAGTATTGAATACTTTCAGTTACCCTTACTTTTCCTGGTTTAATATCAACTTTAATAGTAGGTTTAATACTTACATAATATGTGGCGGCAGCACCACCATAACTTGCGATATTTTCGCAATATCCTTGAACAATAATAGTTCCCGATTCTTTATCATTGAGTTGAATTACAGAATTTGCGTCATTAAACTGTTGCGTAACCCAATAATTTACAAGAACATATAACTGTTCTTTGGTTTGGTTGCCTGCTTCAATCACTTGAACATAAGTTAGACAATTGTTTTGATCTAATTGGATTTCGGATGCAAGATTTTCTGCCGCATCGTTCCATTTGTCACCATACTTGTCTTTTGAGTACTTCTCCAAATCCTCGTATCGGATTACTTGCGCTCGAAGAGAAGATACGAAAGCCGAAAGACATAACGCTATTAAAATAAATTTTTTCATCGTAAATAAAATTAAGTATTAAAATTTTTAATTATCAATACAAAGTTACGATATCATCAATCTAACAGTTAATCAAATTCAGTCGGAAATACAATACAAAAATGTACGGTTTTTTAGGACAAATTATCGGAAATGTCTTTGAAAAAATTATGATTCAATACGTTAGATATGGTTGTTAATAGTTCTGTATTAATATCGCGCGATTTAAAAATATCGTAAACAGCAGAATGTGAGCGGTTTATCTGTTGTTGGAACCACTTTACACTCCGGCCTTGACGTTGCAACTCTGCCCTAATTAATTCTCCAATATGTATCGACATTTCAAACAGATTTTGCCCGACGAGATTCCAATTTCGGACAGACATAAAAAAAGGCGCGGAATCCTTAATCTGCCCGTTCCACGCACTGAGGTCTTCGCTACCCAACATTGCAAAACAGGCAGCGAAAACCCACGCCGTAAGTATAATACAAGCGTACAATATGCACACTTTATAGTATACACCCACGGACGTCTATCGCTGCTAAGTTCTGACAATGTTTTGAAAGTTGCGAAGTTTCAGTGCATCAGAAACAAAGCGTCATAAACGCCATCCAATATATGTTGTAAGCCCACCGCTCTATACGGATTGGGCTTTCGTTTGCAAAAATAATAAAAAAATCAATAATACGGCGGATTATTATAAATATTTTTCACCCGCAAAGCCATCCCACCACTCCGGCGGCTACTATCAGCAATATCGGATTAACTTTGAAAAAATAGTGCGCCACAATGGTGGCAACAAAGATTAATACGTTAATGTACGACGAAAAGCTGTCGCTGTTGCACATCATCAGGGCGGCAGAAATTATGAGTCCCGCTACCACGGGGTTCATCACCTGCATCGG
This sequence comes from Bacteroidales bacterium, assembly GCA_016293845.1. Lineage (GTDB taxonomy): Bacteria > Bacteroidota > Bacteroidia > Bacteroidales > UBA3824 > UBA3824. The sequence continues at coordinate 17,469 of JAEDDH010000028.1, forward strand.
CTTTTTTACGTAGGGCGATTCTTTGTGCTTAAAAAACAGCGAAACCACCATTGCCATAAGCACTATCGAGGGCAAACAGAGCGAAAATGTGGCTATCACCGAACCCAAAATTCCTCCCTGAGTGTAGCCTACAAATGTGGCGGTGTTGATAGAAATTGGTCCCGGGGTCATTTGCGAAAGCGCCAAAAGGTCGGCATACTCGCCGCCCGACATCCATTGATAGTCGTCGACCACCTCCATCCTTATCATCGACACCATAGAATAGCCTCCGCCAAAGCCAAAGAGTCCTATCTTAAAAAATACCCAAAAAAGATGCAAGTAAATCATTTCGTATCCTCCTCTTTTTTAGATGGTTGCGATGCTGTTTTGCCAATTGTTGCACGTGCCCAAATTACGCCGCCCACTATTGCCGCAATTATCAGATACATTGGCGAAACGCCAAAAAGACATATCAAAAGGCAGGTAAGTATAGGTATCCAAAATGTTGATTTGGTGAGTTTTGCTTTTTTGAGCAAATTCAATCCCGGAACAAGGATAAGTGCTATAACGCACGGACGGATGCCTGCAAACACGTCGTTCACCGCCTTGTAGCCGTTGATGTTTTGTATAAACGCGGCTATCACCACAATGATAATCATCGAGGGCAGCGCGGCGCCGAGCATAGCAAACCCCGCTCCCGTTTTTTTGGCAATTTTAAACCCCGTGTAGAGCGCCATATTGATGGCAAACACTCCGGGCAGCGACTGTGCAAGAGTGATGCACTCCCTAAACTCGTCTTCGGTCATCCAATGGTGGCGGTCTACCAAGGCATTTTGTACCATAGAAATCATAGCATAGCCGCCGCCAAAGGTAAACGCACCAATTTTAAAAAACTCCCAAAACAATTTTAAAGATAGAATATTCATCTCGTTAAAAATTTTGCAAAAGTAATCATTTTTTGCGAGCACAACTTATATATTTATCGGGCGTGTTATCATTATGCAAAAAAAAGCGCAATACTGAATATTTATGCAGCGTTTTTGCATACATTGTAAGTGGTATACTTAAAATAGATTTACATAAAATACTGTTATACAAACATTTAAAAATTTAATAATAAATTCACTATTCAATATTTGCATATTTATTTTAAAAGCCATTACTTTGCAGCCTATTATTAAAAAATATTGACAGTTATCAAACAAACAAAACGTTAAAACTCAATAATTTGACAAAAAAATGACAGACCAAGACGAAATCATAGTAAGAACCGCCGTTGAGTCGGACAGCAAATACTCGCAAGAGATAGTAGACGAAATGGCAAGTTCGGCAAAAGCCCGTGGCACAGGTATCGCAAAACGCTCGCCCGAATACGTCTCAAACAAGATGAAAGAGGGCAAAGGAATTATTGCATTAACAAAAACCGGTCTGTGGGTAGGTTTCTGTTACATAGAGAGTTGGGGTCACGAAAAGTTCGTTGCCAACTCGGGATTGATTGTAAATCCGGCGTTTCGTGGACGAGGCGTGGCTAAGGCTATCAAATTCAAGGCTTTTGACCTCAGCCGCAAAAAATTCCCTAATGCCAAAATTTTCGGACTTACAACAGGTCTGCAAGTTATGAAAATCAACAACGAACTCGGCTACCATCCCGTACCGTTTTCGGAACTCACCGACGACGACGAATTTTGGAAAGGCTGCCAAAGTTGCGTAAACTTCGGAATATTAACATCTAAGAACCGCAAAAACTGCCTCTGCACAGGTATGCTTTACGACCCCGAATGGGAAAAAGAAACCGGTCCTAAGGATATGAACAAATTGGCAGAGCACGCAAGTTTCCAAAAAAGCAACGTGTTTGTGGAGTTTTAATAATGCATAATTCATAATGCATAATGCATAATTCATAATAAAAATTTATAACTAACAACAATAATATAATGAAGACATTAGTAGCATACAGCGGCGGATTGGACACCACTTGGGTTACAACGTTGCTATCTTCTCAGGGCGAGGACGTTACAGCCCTTATGATCAATTCGGGCGCATTCTCCGACGAAGAAATCGCCTCGGCAAAAGACCGCGCTTTTCAAGGCGGCGCAAAACATTTTGACTGCATCGACGTGTCGAAAGTGTATTACGACAAGACCGTTAAATATATGATTTTTGGCAACATGCTCAAAAACAACACCTACCCGATGTCTGTTTCGAGCGAGCGCATTATCCAAGCCATCACCGTTGCCAACTACGCCAAAGCCAACAAATTCGACAAAATTGCCCACGGATGCACCGGCGCAGGCAACGACCAAGTACGTTTTGAGATGGTTTTCGACATTCTCTGTCCCGAAATCAAAGTGCAGGCTTTGGTTCGCGAAACCAACATCCAACGTGCCGACGAAATTGCATTCCTCAAAGAAAAAGGCATCAAAATGAATTTCGACAAGGCCAAATACTCTATCAACAAGGGACTTTGGGGCACATCTATCGGCGGTCGCGAAACCCTCAACTCGGCTCAGCCATTGCCCGAAGAGGCCTACCCCACTCACTGCACAAAATCAGAAGAATCTGTTATTACACTCGAATTCTGCAAGGGCGAACTCTGCTGCGTTAACGGCAAAAAATTCGACAACAAGGTAGACGCCATCCGCGAGGTAGAAAAACTTGCCGGAGCATACGCAATTGGTCGCGATATGCACATCGGCGACACCATCATCGGTATCAAAGGCCGTGTAGGTTTTGAGGCTGCCGCTCCGATGGTAATTATCAAGGCTCACCATGCTCTTGAAAAACACACACTTACAAAATGGCAAATCTATTGGAAAGACAACATTTCGCAGTGGTACGGCAACCGTCTGCACGAAGGTATGCTCCTTGAACCCGAAATGCGCGATATGGAAAAATTCCTCGAAAGCACACAGCAGAAGGTTTCGGGCAAGGTTTTCGTTGCTCTCCGTCCCTACACATTCTTTATCAACGGTATAGAATCGGAGCACGACCTAATGACCTCAAAATTTGGTGTTTACGGCGAAGACAACAAAGCCTTCACCGCCGACGACATCGCAGGCTTTACCAAAGTGGCAGGCGTTCAGTCTAAGATTTGGTACGCTGTAAACAATGAGAAATACTAGTCAATGCATAATTCATAATGCATAATTATAAAAAGTGCGGATTCTATTATTTATAATAGGCTCCGCATTTTTTATTTTATCAACTCTCCAAACTCCTCCAATAACTCTGTCTTGTAAACCTTTTCGCGAGTGGAATTGCGCACTTGCGTCCAAAGAATTGAGGCTGTTTTGATTTTGTCGGGGAAACTTGCGGTGGCTGGGTCGGCGCAAAAATCCTTTACAAAACGGTTCCACTGCAACATTGATTTGTCGTATTGAGCATAAACTTTTTTGCCGCGCAACACATCAAGCAAGTCGCCAAGGGTAAACGAAACATCATTGTCGGCTTTCACCTTCTTTACCGTTGCCACCATATCCACATTAAATTTAAAAGGCTTAACGCCCGTAACAGTCTCAAAAAACTCGCGAAACCGTGGACCAAATGTAAAACCGCACTCAATCAGCGAAGTTTTGAGCGTAAGATTCGTGGCTGTTGGTTTAGGCTTAGGCAATTGTTTTTTAGGCTCAACAATAACCCCCGAAAAATAGAGCCTGATATATTCCATCAATTCAATTTTAGTACCTGACGCATTGATATTAAGCGATTTACAAATCTTAATCAGTTCATCGCGATACCAATAGTATTTTGCAAACTCATCATACGAGGCGATTTGGTCAAATGAAGGACGCGGCATAAGGATTGTGTGTTTTTGATTTGGGCAAAGATAGGGAAAATTACACTTTTTCGGGGGTATGTTATTCTGCAAAAACCATGCGTCACCAAAAAATTATCCCCCAAAAGCATCGCGGCTATCGAAAATAGTTGTAAATTTGCAAAACGTTAAACTTTAAACACAATATTTACCATGAATAAATTTTTATTTGGCGTGATACTCGGTATCACTATCGGATGCGGCGTTTGCTATTACCTATCGCAAATCGGAAAATTCTTTAAAGAAGAAGTGGTAATCAACGAAGAGGTGCTCAAAGAGAAACTTATGACTTGCAGCGAGTTAACCTCAGCAAAATATCAGTTGACCCAGCAAATTACCCGCAAAGAAAACTACGGCACAGGTTTCGGTTGGTTCGACAAAGTGTCTACCAAGAGTTTCACCGTTAAATACTCAGCCACAATAGCATTTGCTGTTGACCTTTCGAAAGCCACCATCAAAGTGGACACCAACGTGGTAAGAATCAACCTTCCCTCAGCCACATTGCAGTCGCTCAGCATCCCCTCCGACAGTCTGCACATCATCAACGAAAAAAAGAACCTCATCAACTGGGAAAACAAAAACGATATGAAAGAGATTTTGCAAGATGCTGAAAAACACGCTTTGGCCACTTGCGACACCACCAAGATGATTCGTTTGGCAAACACTGAGGCTGTAAAAACCCTCACCACACTTCTCTGTCCGCTCACCGAAAGTCAAAATGGCGAAAAGGCTTACCAAGTGATAATCACCATCGAAGGCGAAACCGAAGAACCACAAATATCCGCACCCAACAACGAATTACCAACAGCAAAATAACCATTAATTATATTTTAAATGATAAAAGTAGGCATAATAGGCGCGGCAGGATACACCGGCGGCGAACTATTAAGAATTTTAACTTATCACCCTGATGTACAAATAGTTTGGGCAGTTAGCCGAAGCAATTTTGGCAAACCTGTTTACGATGTTCACGCCGACCTTTTTGGCGACACCGAACTCAAATTTGCCGAGCAACCCACCGAAAAAGCCGACGTGGTATTTTTCTGCACGGCTCACGGCGAAACCAGCAAGTTGATGGCAGAATACAACTTCCCCAGCGATGTGAAAATCATCGATATGACCAACGAGTTTCGCGTTGGCGACACGGGTTTTGTGTACGGACTTCCCGAAATCAACCGCGAGGCAATCAAAAAATGCAACCGTCTTGCCAATCCGGGATGTTTTGCCACATCGATACAGTTGGCGCTTGTGCCGGCACTCAAAGCAGGCATTATTCAAAGCGACATTCAGGTGTCGGCTGTAACAGGTAGCACCGGCGCTGGTCAGAAACTCACCGCCACAAGTCATTTCAGTTGGCGCACCGACAACTTTTCGGTTTATAAGGCGTTCACGCACCAGCATTTGGCAGAAATCAACCAAACCAAAGACCTTCTCGACCCCGATTTGCAGCGTCCCATTCATTTCATTCCTTATCGTGGCGACTTTGCACGCGGCATCATTGCAAGTGTTTGGTTCACAACCGATAAAGCAGAAGACGAAGTTAAAGAAATCTACCGCAATTGCTACAAAGACGAACCTTTCACGCATTTCTACGATGGCAACCTGTACCTCAAACAAGTGGTCAACACCAACAAATGCATAGTCTCCATCAAAAAAGACGGCGATCAATTGCTTGTACAATCTGTCATCGACAACCTTGTAAAAGGCGCAGTAGGTCAGGCCGTTGAAAATATGAACCTGATGTTTGGCTTGGATGAAAAGGCAGGATTGAAGTTGAAACCTTCGGGATTTTAGGATTCAAGTGGGGGACAAATTGTACCCCTACTGAAAGCGTTACAAATTGTAACACTTTCAGACGAAGTGGTAACAAAATGTTACCGATTCAAATCATTAAGATGCCTTTGAGTTGGTAACAAATAGTTACCAACTTTTTTTGTTTTTCACCAAAAACACATTATCTTTGCAAAAACAAACAAAACACAATTGAATGAAGTAAAAAACAAAGAATTAACATATTATAAATCATAGCGTTTGCTATTTATTCGGCACAAGCATTGAAACCTGAGAAATTTCAAATGAAAGTAAAAGTTGCGAATAAGTCTGCGAACGTCCGCGCCTTTGCGTGGACGGCGACTTATCAACTTTTACAGGCAATTCTCAGGGCCTCAATGCGTGGATAGTCAGTTGTTCACGCATTTTTTATGGTCTTGTGAGTTTGCCTGTAAGCCTGAATTGACAAGTATTCGCTGAAAGGCAGAAGAGCATGAAAAAAGTACTAAAAAATACTCTTTCCATTGGTTGTGCCTTCATAACAATTGAAGGCAATGAAATTTGATAAAACTCAATGGAAAAAACTCGACATCAACGTCGATAGCCTTTGGCTTATCGGTCCTCGTGCCAAAGGCGGCAAACATACAAATTGCTATCACGGAAATTTTGCTCCGCAGATACCCAACCAAATGATACGGAGATACACCGAAGAAGGCGACACCGTAATAGATCTCTTTATGGGTAGTGGAACCACATTGTTTGAATGTGAAAACCTAAATAGAAAATACATCGGATTTGATATCAATCACGAAATCATTGATTTTGTAGATGGAAAAATGAATAATTCTGATTTCAAGGATTTCATAATTCATAATTGCGATGTAACTACCGACCAAGCCACCGAACTTGTAAAAAAAGACATCAATTTATGGGGAAAGAAAAAAGCAGACTTGATAATTGCACATCCACCATATTTAGATGTGATAAAGTGTACCGACAAACCTGAGGATTTATCCAACATTCCAAACCTTAACACCTTCATTTCTAAATTTATTGCATCAATAAGAACTGCTTACAATCATTTAAAAAAACGAGGATATATTATTCTTGTAATAGGTGATGTATATAAAAATAGTGAAGTTGTTCCGCTTGGATTTTATTTGATGTACGCAATCAAAAAAGAATTCCCGAAGGTGAGAGCCTTTACAAAGGTTATTCTGATGCTTGGAAAAAATGTCCTTGGAATGAAGCCTCTTGCACTATTAAGGAAAACCACGGTGGTGTAAATATCCATCCAAAACTACCAAGGGTTTTAACAGCAAGAGAAATGGCTCGTCTACAATCATTTCCTGATGATTTTATTTTCGAGGGCACGAAAAACAAACAATTAGTGCAAATTGGTAATGCCGTACCGCCTTTGCTTGGTAAAGCGATAGGATTAGCGATAAGGTTTTCAAAAAACGATTTCAAATAATTGTTTTTGCTTGAAATGTTTTTTCCATATTTTTGTATGAAGTTTCAAGCATATGGGTTTAGAAATAGATATAGAAAATGAATTAGCCATCCTCTGGCAAAAAATATACAACAGCATTTTGCAATTTATTATGGATAAAGGTCTTACTGACACTCCAATTGAATTGCAAAATTGTTGTATAAAGTCGTTATTCGTTACCTCGGACGGGACAATTAATCTAACTGACTACAACGGCACAAAAGATTTAGCAGAAACTTTTGATGATTTTGTGCTGTACGAAGTCTATCAATCATTACAAAAAAAATAATGCGATGGAAATAGATGCCATATAATAACGTATATGGAGATATACTTATTTTTCCAACATTCCACTCAACATAAAATATATTTTAACTTAAACCCCTAATTTTATAAACCATATTTTATATTACATCCTTCTTCAAACCTCCTTCCAAACATCTCCATTTCAGCCTTTGAAATTTGCAATATAACTGCTAATTGCCGCCAATCGGATATGGCATCGCAAACTCGTTGGATGATTTCTTTGGGTGGTTCGAGCATATATGATTCGCAATTGTTGTAAAGCATCTGTAAATCAGAATGATTGGTATTGTCGGTAATCATTATGGCGTGGTCGTATGATAGGGACGGATTGAGGTCGTAGGCGGGCGAAAGTTGCCAACCGTTTTTTTTGAGAAGAAAACCGTGGTTTCTGAAATGGACGTCGCTATTGCCAACGCCAATATTAAACGCCACACGTGCAAATAGTTGCTCCAGATCAGCCGTTACATTGCCGCCATTTTGAAGTATAAAATCCACAATATCCAAATACCCTTTGCCCGTTCTACTGCCGTCGCCATCTTGAAAACCAAGCATTGTAAGCGACGATGCAAAATGTATGCGTCGTTGCTCATTATCTCTGTCAAAGCGTTGCGAAAGCAAGGTATGATACGCAAGCCTTGGGACGTGCGCCGCCGAGCGATGTACCGGGTTTTATGAGTTGTGCAATCCATTTTTTATCAAGAAGTTGCGAAAGGTTTTTCAAAAGAATAAGTCTTCCTCCCCCGCACACGGTCGTAGTGCAGGCTGCCCATCAATTCAGGACTTTTCAAAAAGTCGAAATCCGCATAGATATAAAGTGTCTCCATTATTTTTTTGATGCGCGTTGACGTTGTTTAAGATTCAAATCCTGAATATCGCGTCCCAAGGGGTCGTCTTTTGCCAAAAGCAAAATGTCAGCCTCTAACTGCAAGGCGTACAAAACCCGTAGGTAAATGCCAATGGAGACCGTAGGAACGCCTTTTTCTACGTTCATCACCGTGGGCAGCGAACAAGTGGCACGCTCGGCAATCTGCGCAATAGAAAGGTTGCGTCTGAGCCGTGCAAGACGTATTTGTTCGCCCACAATCTCCATATTTTGCTGCAATTTTCGTGGCAGACGGTTGCCAAATGTATGTTTTGTCATAATTGCGTCAACATAAATTAAAGTTTATATTATAACGCTAATTTATAAATTATATTTTATATTGAGCATATCTAAAACTCGAAAATAAATTTTTTTGTTTTTTTACACAAAAAAAACGTTATCTTTGTCAGCAACAAATCTACTAAAAATAAAACAATTATGAGCAAACTACTATTCATTCTTTTGTTTATATTAGCCTGGGCAACACCAATAGCAGGCATTTATACTTATTACTGTCATTATGACATAATTTTTTATATCTCATCCATATTATGCGCAATAGTGTGGCTGTTTGGACTGATAACCTCATTTAAAGAATTGCCAGTTGCCGGAGCAATTGTGTTGGTGGTGCCGTTGGCTCTTGCCTTCTTTTTGCAACAAGACGACGGATACAATATGCTATTGTTGGCGTCGTGCTTTGGCGCTCTTATGACATATTTGTTCATATATTTATATGCCAAGGCATTGGGTCATTGGAGCATTTGAGGATGAAATTAATAATTTGCAGTTTTTGTGAGTTTGAATCGAAAAAAATCTTACATTTGCGTCCAATACAATAACTAATTTTCAAGAAAGTGAACACATTTGAAGTTTTTAAACTCTACCCGATAGCCATTGAGAGTGCCAAAGGATTGGAACTCACTGATACTGAGGGTAAAAAATATCTCGACCTTTATGGCGGACACGGCGTTATCAGCATCGGACACTCGCAACCCGACTATGTAAAACGCATCACCGAACAGATTCAAAAAATCGGTTTCTATTCCAATTCGGTGCGCATTCCGTTTCAGGAAGAATTGGCGCAGAAGTTGCAGAAAATCAGCGGTTACAGCGATTACAAACTTTTCCTCGTAAACTCTGGCGCAGAGGCCAACGAAAATGCGCTGAAACTTGCTTCGTTTTACACCAACCGCAGCAAGGTGATTGCGTTTAGAAAGGCATTCCACGGCAGAACTTCGCTCGCAGTGGCTGTTACAGATAGTCCCGCTATTCAGGCGCCTATCAACAAAACCGACAACGTACTTTGGGCAGAACTCAATGATATAGAATCAGTTAAGAAAGTTATGGACGGTGATGTTGCCGCCGTAATTATCGAAGGCATTCAAGGCGTTGGCGGCGTAAAGATTCCCACCGCAGAGTTTCTTACCCAACTCCGCGACCTCTGCACCCAAAACGGTTCGCTCCTCATTCTCGACGAGATTCAGAGCGGCTACGGACGCACGGGCAAATTTTTCGCACATCAACATTCGGGCGTAAAAGCCGACATCATTTCGCTGGCTAAGGGCATTGCAAACGGTTTTCCCGTGGGAGCAATTATGATCAACCCTGCAATCCCCGCAAAATTTGGTATACTCGGCACCACATTCGGCGGCAACCATCTCGGCTGTGCGGCTGCCCTCGCCACTGTTGAGGTAATGATGAAAAACAATTACGTGGAAAATGCTGCCAAGATGGGCGACTACATTTTCGGCAAGTTGAAGGGTCACAAGGCAATCAAAGACCTTCGTGGCAAAGGCTTGATGGTAGGCATCGAAACATTTGGCAATGCCTCAGAAATCCGCGACCGTCTTTTGTTCGACGAGCACATCTTCACAGGATTTTCTGGTGGAGTCAACACCATCCGCCTCATTCCGCCGCTCTGCATCACCGAAAAAGAAATCGACAGGTTTGTGGAGGCATTTGACAAGGTTACAAAATAATTTATTTTAATTGATTGTAGAGTCGCGATTAATCGCGACTCTACGTTTTTATATACACATTTATTATGATAAGAACATTTCTATTTATTTCCCTGACATTATTCTGTTTCGCAGCCTCTGCCCAGACTTTCACCACCATCAAACAAAACCCAATCACCTCAGTGAAAGACCAACACCAAAGCGGCACTTGTTGGGATTATGCAACTCTTGGATTTGTGGAGAGCGAGATTTTGCGAACCTCTGGCAAAACCTACGACCTTTGCGAAATGTTTGTGGCAAACAAAGATTATATGGACTGCGCCACACACCACGTGAGAATGCACGGATTCAGTCAAATTTGCGAAGGTGGTTCGGCTGACGATGTGTTTGAGGTAATCAAAAAATACGGCATCTGTCCCGAAGACGCTATGCCCGCACCGGGAAGTTTGGTTGGCGATTCGTTGGCAAATTTCGAGGAATTTATGAAGGAAATGCGACCACTTGTAAGATATTATGGCACAGGCACTAACCATAGTTATCCAGCCGACACCACGGGGCTTGCATATATTGTGCGCACTGTACCCGGATGGCATATTGCTGTGCAAAAGGTAATCGACAGATACATAGGCAAATGTCCCGAATCTTTCACATACGATGGCAAAACATACACGCCCAAAACTTTTGCCGCAAGCCTCGGCATAGATTGGAACAATTATATAAGCCTGACGAGTTTTACTCACCATCCGTTTTATGAAGATTTTGTCATTGAGGCATTACACAAATGGCGACTAAAACCAAGTTTCAACCTGCCCATCGATCGTCTGATGACAATTTTGGAAACAGCTATTATGAAAGGCTACTGTGTGGCTTGGGGCGGCGATGTGTCGGGTGTAGTATATGAGAATCACGATGGAGAATATGTCACAAAGTCAGATTTCAACAACAACGGCATTGCTAAACTTCCGCCGAATATAGTGGTTTCGCAGGAACTCCGACAACAGCAATGGGACAATTGGCAATTTACATACGACCACGTAATGCTCATCTACGGCATTGCCAAAGACTCTGACGGCAAAAAATACTATATGGTAAAAAATTCGTGGGGAAGGCAATACGGCTACAAAGGCATTTGGTATATGTCGGAAGATTACATCAAACTCAACACCACATACATTTACCTATGCAAAGATGCGGTAAAGAAAAAAATATTGAAACCCTAACCTCACTTTTTTCAAGTTTATTTGGCTGCATAAAAGGATATATTAAAATATTTATTATCATTAGTGTCCCGTTAAAATGGGACACTAATGTACGAATAACATATTATTTTAGAAATTTACATTAACACCAAAGGTCAGAGTTCTTGCTTGAGGATAGATACCTTTGTCGATACCTATAGCAGTGGTGCTTTGTCCGATTTCAGGATCGAAACCTTCGTATTTGGTGGCAGTAAAGAGGTTTTGACACAATACAAATACTCTTGCTCTTGAGATAAATGCCTTAGATGTAAGCTGCTGAGGAAGAGTATTTGCCGATGTTGTCCGTGCTGCAAAAAATGTAGATGCTATCATTTTTGTAGGCGGCGAAGAATCGATACTCAGCGGCGAGGCTCACTGTCTTAGCAACCTCAATTTGCAAGGCGCACAGTCTGAACTGTTAGAAACTCTCAAAAAAACCGGCAAACCTGTTGGGGCTGTGATTATGGCAGGACGTCCGCTCTCTATCACCGACGACATTAAAAATACCGACGCAATTCTGTATATGTTCCACCCCGGCACCATGGGCGGCAACGCACTTGTAAACCTTGTAGCAGGCAAAGTAACACCTTCGGGGAAATTACCTGCAAGTTTCCCCAAAAATGCAGGTCAAATTCCTGTTTACTACAATCTAAACAACACTGGTCGTCCCGCATCAGGAAACGAAATTCTTTTAAACGATATACCTGCCGAGGCTGGACAAACTTCGCTTGGCTGCACATCGTATATGTTAGACACCGGTTTTGGTCCGCTCTATCCCTTTGGTTACGGATTGAGCTACACCACTTTTGATTTTTCTGATTTTGCTATCAACAAAACCGAATTTCTTGGCGAAAACGACGAAATCAAAATTACATTCTCGGTTAAAAACACAGGCAACTACGAAGGTGCAGAGGTAGCGCAACTCTACGTCTGCGACCTTGTGGGCAGCATTACCCGCCCCGTCAAAGAGTTGAAAGGCTTTAAAAAAGTATATTTGCAAAAAGGAGAACAGCAGAATGTAGAAATCACAGTTCCGCTCTCAAACCTCAAATTCTATGGACTAGACGACAAAGAGATTCTCGAAAAAGGCGAGTTGGAAGTATGGATTGCCACATCCAGCGCCAATGAGGATATAAAATGGAAAACTAAAATTGAGGTAAAATAGTAAATAAATTAGATTGAAAAAAAGAGCGGATATTTATGTCCGCCCTTTTTGTTTTTTAATATTATTCTGCCTTGCGAATCTCCACAGCCGTATATCCGTCTTGTTTTTTCTTTTTGTCAAACGATGATATAAATTCGCCATCAACAATATCGCCATCGTTGATATCTTTATCTTTCAGCAACTTAGGAGCAATAAAAATACCCACACCGTTGAACTGTACAAAGGCGAAGCCACCTTCGTTGATTTGGATTTTGCCTCTAAACGGAAACGATTCCGATGAAAGGTCTAACTTGCTTTTTCTGTTATTAGACATTGTAAATATGTATTTTAGAATTTGGCGCAAAGTTAAATAATCAACTATAATTATGCAAAAAAAAGAGGTGCAGAAAAAATCTGCACCCTTAAATTATTAAAAAACAAATTAGATTAATTAAAATCCCATCTTAACAAGAATTTTGTGAGCCAATCCAAGATCGGGAATACCGTAGCCGTATGTATCATCGGGCATATTGTATTTCGAAGCCGACAGTCTGATAGCTTTCATGATGTCGGTAGGATGAGCTTTTGGATGAGCCTCTATCAAGCAAGCAGCGCAACCTGCCATCAGCGGCCCCGAGAAAGATGTTCCGTTAGATGTGGTAGGATGTCCTGAACTTCCTTCTACAGTGGTGTTTAGGCCCTTTGCGCAAACATCTGGCTTAACACGTCCATCTTTTGTAGGTCCGTGCGAACTAAAGAAAGCAATTTTACCTTTATTATCTACAGCACCAATAGCCATGCACGAATCGGCATCGGCAGGAGCGGTAATGTATTTCCAAGGTTCGTCGCCTTCGTTGCCTGCACTAACATTTACGTAGATACCTTTGGAGGCAGCAATGTCGGCACCTACGGAGCTAATACAAACATCGCCATTAATCTCATCGTAAACGTAAGATGTTGTCTGATCGTCAAATTCGCTGTATCCAAGCGAACTATGAATAAGGTCGACACCAACACTGTCGGCTTTTTCGCAAGCTTCTACCCAATTGAACTCTTCGATAATGTACTCAGTATCTTCGTCTTCGGTGCGGCAAAGGTAAGCCGACACGCCAGGAGCAGTTCCAATCATTTTGCCTGGTTGATTGGCTGCAATACAAGAGAGCACGTTCATTCCGTGTGTTCCTTGGTCAAATGCATAATCATCGTTGTCTACCAAATCGGCAACACCTAAAACCCTGCTTTCTTGAAACATAGGTTCAAACACTGGCATTTTGTCGGCTTTGGTAAAACCTGCATCAAACACTGCTATCAAAACACCTTTGCCTGTAAAACCAAGATTGTGTAATGCCTGAACATTGAGCATTTTGATTTGGTCTTCTGCTTTTCCGTAGTCAAGTTTCAACGAGTTGTCGAGTACTTCTTTCGATACTTTTGGCCGTTTGAACTTAGGTGCTTTGTAAGCAGGTTTTGAGTTCCGCTGACGAAAATTGTAATCAAAATCAACAAACGAAATATTTTTCAGTTCGTCTAACTTCTCCTTAGGGCACTCAACCCAAACACAGTTGAGCCATTTAGATGAGCCTTGAATCAAAAAACCCATATTGGCGAGCGAATCCACGTATGATTTATTTATAGGAAGATCCTGCTCTGTGATAGCGATATTGTACTTTGCCCGACGGTCTAAAGCCCTCTGCGACAGAAACTGCTGCGGATTGCTTATCGAATATGGCGAATTATTTTTGTCGGTAAATTTTACTGCGTAAATACCTCTGTTCAAAACGGTTGAGTCTACGCGCATATAAGAGCGCTTAGGCTTGCAACCTCCGTAAATTCTGTACTGAGCCATAGATGCTTGCGTTGCAAACAACAGGATGGCCAAAATCAATAAATTCTGCTTCAATCTCATTTCTCTATAATTATTTATATAACATTGCCTCAAAAAAGCGGGCACCGACTAACGATGCCCGTTAAAAATACTGTAAACTAATAGATTATTTACCTCGTAATAGCTTGAAAATAAACAGTATAACAACTGCGCCGCCAACTGCCACGAGGAATGCTTTCAAACTGAATGCATCGGTTACACTACCGCCTAAAAGGCTAAATAGCCATCCACCCAAAATACTTCCTGCTACACCAAGTATTAGGTTGACAATCAGACCATGACCATGGCCGCTAAACAATTTGCCTGCTACAAAGCCAGCAAGGATTCCTAAAATAATCCAAATAATCCAATTCAACATAATGATAAAATTTTATAAGTTAATAAATTTGTTTTAATTTCTCATCAAAGATAAACAAAAAGTATACAATTATACGTTATTCATTTTGTTTTTTTTTCAAAAAATAACGTCAATCTTTTGAAATAGAATAGAATTGCATTTTTTTTGAGCTTTTTGCCTTCAATTTGACCACACGATAAAAAAATTTTGTATCTTTACAGAGAAATATTATTGAAGATGATAACCAATTTAGAACAACTACTGCCGTTGGCGCAGCAAAAGAGGGGAATGAAACTTTCGGTGGCGTGTCCATACGATGCGCACACTATTTTGGCTGTGCAAATGGCTCAAAAAGAGGGACTTGTAAAACCCATTTTTGTAGGTAACCAAAGCAAGATAAAATCTGCCATTGAACAATTCGCTCACGATTTTACAGATTTCGATATATTAGATATTGCCGACGACGAAACCGCTGTGGTAGAGGCTGTTAAAATTGTTTCCACGGGCAATGCCGATATGCTTATGAAGGGGCTTATCAGTTCGGAGAAATATCTCAAAGCAATTCTCAACCGTCACAATGGTCTTCTATCTACTTCGCCACAGATAACGCACGTTACCGTTCTGCAAAACAGCCGTTTGCAAAAACTTGTGATTTTTGGCGATTCGGCTATCATTCCTAATCCTGATCTGAAACAAAAATTAGTGATACTCAGCGCATTAGAATCTATCGCTAATACTCTGGGAATTGCTAAACCCAAGGTTGCGGTTATTGCCGCCACCGAATTGATTTCCAATGCTATAGAAGCCGGTGTGGATGCGGCTATTATCTCAAAAATGTCGGACCGCGGACAATTAGCCTGCATTGCCGACGGACCTATGAGCATTGATATTGCCATCGACCCCGAAACCGCTAACATCAAGGGCATTAACGGACCAATCAAGGGCGATGCCGACTGTCTGCTGTTTCCAAATATCGAGGCGGGCAATGCGTTTTACAAATCTGCCACCAAACTCGGCGGAAGCGAAATTGCTGGTTGCCTATCAGGTACAAAATCGCCCGTGGTGATGACATCACGGGCAGATTCGACACTTTCTAAATATTATTCTATTTTGATTGCGATGGCTACATCCGCTCCAAAACATTGATACCCAACATATTCAAGCATTTTGCAATTACCTTTCCAGTATTATCGCTGAGGATGATGCGGAATTCGCGGGCTTGGGCGTTCTCTTCTGAAACTATCTTGCAATCGTGGTAGAACTGGTTGTACTGTTTGCTGAGTTCGTATACGTAGTTGGCTATCTGCGCGGGCGAACAAAGGTTGCAAGCCTCCGACACTACGTTGGGGAAGTCGGCAATGCGTTTTACAAGTACTGCCTCCATTGCGTTAAAATCTTCATAATCAGCATTTAGAGTAACGCGTTCGATAGATTTTTCTTCCAACTTGCGGAAAATAGAGCGGATACGTGCGTAGGTGTAGAGCACAAACGGACCTGTATTGCCATTGAAGTCGATACTTTCGGCAGGGTTGAAAAGGATGGTCTTTTTGGGGTCCACCTTTAATATAAAGTATTTGAGAGCAGCCATTGCAATTGTAGAAACTGTAACGTCTTGCTGCTCAGGAGTCATCTCGTTAAGTTTGCCAAGTTCCTCAGAGGTTTTGCGTGCGGTTTCGGTCATCTCGGCAATAAGGTCGTCGGCGTCAACCACTGTGCCTTCGCGACTTTTCATCTTGCCGTTGGGCAATTCTACCATGCCGTAAGAGAAATGTTTGATGGCGTCGCTCCACTCAAATCCCATCTTTTTGAGAACGAGTTTGAGCACTTTGAAATGGTAATCCTGCTCATTGCCAACCACATAGATATGTTGGTCGAAATGGTATTGACGATAGCGGAGTGCGGCTGTGCCAAGGTCTTGGGTCATATAAACTGTTGTGCCGTCGCTGCGAAGAAGAATCTTTTTGTCGAGACCGTCGGCAGTGAGGTCGATATATGTGGCACCGGTTTCGTCTTTTTGGCAAATTCCTTTGTTGAGAGCGTCCACAACGTATTGTTTGCCTTCGAGATAGGTCTCCGATTCGTGGTAAATTTTGTCGAACGAAATGCCCATAAGTTTGTACGTTACGTCAAAACCATCGTAAACCCAATTGTTCATCTGTTTCCAAAGAGCCACGGTGTCGGGGTCGCCGGCTTCCCACTTTTGAAGCATTTGGTGAGCCTCTATAATAGAAAGTGCTTTTTGTTTGGCATCGTCTTCGGTAAGACCCAGAGCCATAAGTTCTTTGATCTCGTTTTTGTAATGTTGGTCAAAAAGCACGTAATATTTTCCTATAAGGTGGTCGCCCTTCATACCCGACGATTCGGGAGTTTCGCCGTTGCCCCATTTCTGCCAAGCAAGCATTGATTTGCAAATATGTATGCCACGGTCGTTTACAAGGTTTACCTTTACCACATTGTTGCCACCTGCTTTGAGAATGCGCGAGATGGAATCACCAAGAAAGTTGTTGCGAAGGTGTCCAAGGTGAAGCGGTTTGTTGGTGTTGGGCGAAGAAAATTCTAATAAAATTTTAGGAGATTTGTCGGTGATGGGCGTTACTCCAAAATCTTCTACCGAATTGATATGAAGCAAAAGTTTTGTGATAGTATCTTGTTTTAGAGAGACATTCAAAAAGCCTTTTACCACATTAAATTTGCGGGCGTGATTCCAATTTTTTACCAAGTATTCGCCTAATTCGTTGGCGGTATCCTCGGGTTTCTTTCCCGAAAGTTTCAACAGCGGAAAAACCACCACAGTAAGGTCGCCCTCAAACTCTTTTTTTGTTTTTTGTACTTGCACCATCGCGGGTGCGGCGTCTTTGTTATAAATATCGGCAACTGCCTTAATTACAATTTCTTGTAGATTTTGTTCTATATTCATTATTGAAAAAATTATTGTTCTATAAACTTGTCATCCACATCATCTGACGTCCGCTAAATTCAGCCTTTTTGGGGCAGAGGAGTTCGGTGTCGTAGAATTTTTCCACATCGATAACTTTGGTTTCTGATGCCACCACTTCGAGTGGAGAGGTGGTGTACTTGCCGCTGCGTAGGGCTGTCATTACGCCGAAATTCTTGTTGAGAATCGACTCCATAGCCACGTTGGCAAAGCCGATGGGCACGATAGAGTCGGAAAAATCGGGACATCCTGTGCGTACAAGGTATCCGAGGTTTTGGAAAATGGTGTCGATGCGTTTGCCGCCGTTGTATTTTGCCGAGGCTTTGCGCAGACGGTAAGCAAGTTCCTCGCCACAGCCGTGTGTGAGATGTCCTGTGGCGTCGGGCTGAGGCTCAAATCCGTTGAACTTGGCACCTTCGGAAACCACCACGGTAGAAAAATGGTCGGGACTTTTGGCGCGGTCTTCCACAAGGAGTTCTGCCAATTGGTTTACGCTAAATTTGTATTCGGGTATCACACAGCGGTTTGCCACTCCCACCACGGCAGGAAGCATTGCTGTAAATCCGGCGTAACGTCCAAATACTTCTATCACCAAAAATCTCTCGTGGCTACCTGCCGACACGCTTAGAGTGTTGATAAGGTCGATGGTGCGGGTGATGCAGGTGCTGAATCCGATACAGTAGTCGGTACCGGGCACGTCGCCGTCCATAGTTTTGGGTATAGCCACAATTTTAACTCCCTCGTTGTGAAGGCGTAAGGCATATTTTAAAGTATCATCGCCGCCAATTACCACAAGGCAGTCGATACCGAGATATTCGATATTTTTGATAACCTCGGGGGTGAGGTCGTTGGTAGGTTCGTTGTAAAGGTCTTTGAGATGTTCGGGCACGTCGTCGGCTTTGAGTTCCGATGGTTTGGTGCGCGAAGAGTGCAGAAATGTCTCCACGTGCATACTTGTGGCGTTGAGCACCGACTGCGAAAACTCTTCAAAACAGTCGCGGTTGTCTACGTTGCGGCTCCTAACCATTTCTACGAGACCCGCCCATCCGCGTTTGATACCAAGTACTTTGTAGTTTTGGGCAATAGCGCTGCCCACGATACGGCGAATGGCAGGATTTAGACCCGGAACGTCGCCGCCGCCGGTGAGAATGCCAATAGTGCCGTGATTGTTAAAGATTTTCATTTCCAAATAATAATTCAAACCTACTCAACGGGATTTCTAAAAAATCCCCATAAATTTCGATTATAAAAGTAGAAATAATTTTCGAATTACAACGGATAAGAACAAAAACTTAAACTTTATTTAAGAAATGAGGGGGGAAATCGCAACTTTTACTACCTTTGCGCCCAAAAACATAGCAAAAATGGAAGAAATCAACATTGTAAAAATAGGCGGCAAGGTTATCGACGACGAAACCGCACGCAACGAATTTCTCGCTCGTCTTGCCAAAATCAAAAAGAACATTGTGCTTGTGCACGGCGGCGGAAAGGTTGCCAACCAAGTGCTTACAAGTATGGGCATCGAACCCAAAATGGTGAACGGACGCAGAATTACCGACGCCGACACCCTCCGCGTGGTAACTATGGTTTACACGGGACTCATCAACAAGACCATCACCGCAAAACTCAACTCGCTCAACCGCTGCTCGGTAGGTATTTCGGGCGTTGACGGTGTGCTGTTAGACGCTGTAAAACGTCCCGTAAAGGATATCGACTACGGTTTTGCTGGCGATATTACTCCCGAAGGCGTTAACGCTCAATTGCTTATCGACCTTGTAAGCAATGGTTACACCCCCGTAATTGCCACCATCGCTGCCGACAAAAACGCCCAGTTGCTCAACATCAACGCCGACACTGTGGCTTCCACTCTCGCTGCTGGACTTGCCCAAAAGGTGAAGACCAACCTCTTTTTCTGTTTTGAGAAAAAAGGCGTGCTTATGGATGCCAACGACGACAACAGCGTAATTCCGCTTCTCAACTCCGAAAATTACCCCAAACTTTCGGCACAGGGCATATTCTCCGACGGAATGATTCCCAAACTTGAAAACGCTTTCAACACTATAAATAAAGGTGTCAACAAGGTAATTATTGGCAACTCAAACGATGTGGAAGGCTTTTTTGAAGCAGAACACAAAGGAACGATGATTTGCAAATAGCGCGATGGGGATAATAATCCCCATCCGTATTTCCCTTACTCACCATAACAAAATCTCGTACCCTCTACGAGTAAAAACTCGTATATTTTTTTATTACCCATTACGAACAATCGGTATTGCATACAAGATTGCCCCGCCATAACTTTGCGGTGCAAAAAATAACAAAAACTCGCTTTTTCATTATGCATTGTGCATTATGAATTATGCATTTAAAACATTATTATTATGTGCGGATTTGTAGCAATACTGAATATATTCGACGGAATGTCGGCTAAGATGCGCGAAAAGGCGTTGCTGATGTCGTCGAAAATTAGACACCGCGGACCAGATTGGAGCGGCGTTTATAGTAGCAAACGTTGTGTGCTGGCTCACGAAAGGCTCGCTATCGTTGACCCGCTTTCGGGCGGTCAGCCGCTTTACACCAAAGACAAAAAGGTGGCTCTCGCTGTCAACGGCGAAATCTACAACCATCAACAGATTCGCGACAGTCTCAAAGGCAAATACGAGTTTCAAACCGGTAGCGACTGCGAGGTGATTCTCGCCCTCTACCGCGAAAAGGGTATCAACTTTATCGAAGACCTCAACGGCATTTTCGCTTTCTGCCTTTACGACGAGGAAAACGACACTTTCCTCATTGCCCGCGACCATATCGGCATTATCCCTCTTTATATAGGCTACGATTACGACGGAACTGTTTATGTAGCAAGCGAATTGAAGGCGTTGGAGGGTTTTTGCGAAAAATACGAACCTTTCCTTCCCGGATACTATTATTACAGCAAAGAGGGCAAAATGCGCCGTTGGTGGCACCGCGATTGGTTCAACTACGATGCTGTTAAGGACAATACTGCAAATGTCAACAACCTTGGCGACGCACTCAAAGCCGCTGTTAAACGCCAACTTATGAGCGATGTGCCTTATGGCGTGTTGCTTTCGGGCGGATTAGATAGTTCGGTGATTTCGGCTGTGGCTAATATGTACTCTGCCAAACGTGTGGAAACCGACGACCAAGAGCATGCTTGGTGGCCTCGTCTGCACTCGTTTGCGGTGGGTATCAAGGGTTCGCCCGACCTTGCCAAGGCTCGCATTATGGCCGACCACCTCGGCACTGTTCACCACGAGGTAAACTACACCGTGCAGGAGGGTTTGGACGCTATCCGCGATGTTATCTATCATATTGAAACATACGACGTTACCACTGTGCGCGCAAGCACTCCAATGTATCTTTTGGCAAGGGTGATAAAATCAATGGGTATCAAGATGGTGCTCAGCGGCGAGGGTGCCGACGAAATTTTTGGCGGATACCTTTATTTTCACAAGGCTCCCGATGCAAAGGCTTTTCACGAGGAAACCGTCCGCAAACTTGGCAAACTATACCTATACGACTGTCTGAGAGCCAACAAATCGCTTGCTGCGTGGGGCGTGGAGGGTCGCGTGCCGTTTTTGGACAAGGAGTTTTTGGATGTGGCAATGCGCCTGAATCCCGAATCAAAAATGTGTCCCGGCAAGGAAATCGAAAAACGCGTTGTACGTCTTGCGTTTTCGGATATGCTGCCCGAGAGCATTGCGTGGAGGCAGAAAGAGCAGTTCAGCGACGGCGTGGGTTACAGTTGGATCGATAGTCTCAAAGATATGACTTCAAAGGCCGTAAGCGACGAACAGATGGCTCACGCCGCCGAACGTTTCCCCATCAACACTCCAATGAACAAGGAGGAATACTATTACCGCTCAATATTCTCAGAACTTTTCCCGAGCGATTCTGCGGCAATGAGTGTGCCGAGCGTACCGAGTGTAGCGTGCAGCACCGCCGAAGCCCTCGCCTGGGATGCCTCGTTCAAAAACCTCAACGACCCCAGCGGCAGAGCAGTGAAAGGGGTGCACGAAAATGCGTATTAAAATAATTTGCGTGTTTCAAATATCGTTATTATTTTTGCAAACAGATAGTTTGCAAAAATAATAATCTGATATGAACCCGAATTTCAAACTTTCAAACGGCAAAACCATCGCCCAAGTGGAAAACGAGATGAAACTCGGCATCGAAAAACTCTATTTAGATGCTTGGGCAAAAGGCGTTTCAGTGCCATATTGGGACGAAAACCGTGTGTTGCATTTGGCAAATCCCGATGGCAGCGACGATTTGGCGGAATTTGACGCCAAGACAAAAAAAATCACTGTAATTTCACGATTTGCCAACCCTGGACAAGGACGATTTGCATATCTATTGGCAAGTTAGTGATATGGAAAGGAAGGAATTTGCGGTAAATCAAATTACAAAATTTCTTTATTCTATTTTGGAATTAATTATTTGCAGGATTCTGTGATGCGCGTACAAGAGAGAACCAACCTCGGCGGACATAATGTAGCCGACGATGTTGTGAAATACAATTTTTCGGAATGTCCAAAACGAGTTGCCCAAAACCTCCATTTATTTGACTATATGATATTTATCGATGGCATAATGCCCTACGGCAAAATCATTGCAAATATCAGAAAAAGAGATAATTACAAAGAAATTGCAGATATTGTACCGAGGTGGTTTGCGGAAGGATTTGCAGGGAGGATGTGAATGATTCATCGGTTGCGACCGATGAATTGGAAAGCAGTAAATCGGCAATTGCAATTGCCGAATTTGTATTCACTCAAATCGGCAGTTTGAACCAACTATTTATTGAAATGATTATTTCGTAAACCTAATCTGTAAATTGAGTTTGATATACACTTCACCATCATCGCCGCGATATAGTGCACCGAAATGATATCGTTTACGGCTGGCACGGTCGAAACGGGTATTGTTATAAAGATAATCTTCTACATCGTTGCGATTGTAAAAATGATAGCAAACTATATCGCCGTCTTTTTTGACAATAAGATAACCTCCGTTGGCATCATAACGCCCCGTCCATTCTTTGGCTGGTGTCATACCAAGAGCCACATCAAGCAAAAGAACTTTCATTTTGTGCTCATAAAAGGCTTTTATATCATTGCCTGTAAAATTGAATGGATTTGTTTTAGCAACAGCCTCAACAGCCGATTTAACAGAAGATACTGAACTGGGCATATTATAATACACCAAGCACTGCGCTATAAACTGAGGCATACAAGTGTCAAGAAACAAAAGATTGTTTCTAAATGTGTTATGCTCAATGTTTGAATATTCCAATCCATAACCGCGCTCAATCAATGCGCCAATCCTCGGCAAATGGTCTTCAATATCGTTGATTTCAGACAATTCACTGTCTGACATTGACTTATTGGTAATATGATAGCAAATATTTGTAGATTCACCGGGGTTGAGCAAGGTGGATGCGCTACCAAGTTGAGATTTTATACTGAAACCCAACTTCGGAGTCATACTGGTTCTAAAATCGTGAATAACGATATGAATATCAGACTTATCCTTCGATGGTGCTTTTAATCTCTTACATCCAATCTGCCCCATAAAACTCTCTGCGCTCGGAATCGAAAATGCACTGTCGCGACCTTCCTTAATTTTTTTCAGTAATGATGACGACTCATTCACAAACCTTTGCATCGGAATACGCAAATATTCCTTTCCGTTTTCGTCAATCACTACTATATTATGCTCAATATCAGGCTTGTACTCGTATTTTTTACTTTCCTCACGGATAACGTTTATGATGGGATAATACAAATCCATTTTATTGAGATTTGCATCACCCGCATAAACCTTGCCGTCACCAAGCAAACGGAAAAGCGTGTATATTTCGCTCCATTCTCCTTTGTTGCCTGTTATTGCCATATACGATTTATATTAAGTTCAACATCTGTAATTCTTTTTCTGCTGTCGCTTGAATAGCAGGTACAGCCACAGCATTACCAAATTGTTTGTATGCGGATGCGTCCGCAACAACTATCTTAAAATCATCGGGAAAACCCTGTAATCTTGCCCATTCTCTCGGTGTCATTTTTCGGATTCCGTCGCGGTTTACCTCGCCTTTGATGTGTGTAATTGGAGTAAAATTAGTTAATCTTTTGTCGATTAACAGATTACATTCTCGTCCCATTCCACCTACAACAATGGCATTTGCAACACCGTCGATGTCAATTATTTTGTAACCAAATCCGTGTCCTGCCGCTTCGTGCCGAGCCTTATGACGGATTAATGTCTCCATATAAGCAGTTGAAAGATAATATTTTACCGACACCTCTTGCTTTTCCATAACATCACGGAATTTTGGACGTTTGTCGCCTGTGGTCGTGGGTTCGGGATAATGAAAACTGTCGATATTGATTTTCAGATCTTTGCGAAATCCAATAATATAAATGCGTTCGCGATGCTGAGGAACACCGTAATCCATTGCATTGAGTATTTGAGGCGGAACAACATCATACCCTGCATCATTGAGATGTTCGAGAATAGTTTTCAAGGTTCGCCCTTTGTCGTGAATTGCAAGACCTTTGACATTTTCAAGAAAGAAGGCTTTGGGCTGATGTTTGCGCAGAATTGCCTCAATTTCAAAGAATAAAGTACCGCGCGTTTCATCGTTGAAACCCAAACGGCGACCGGCAAGCGAGAACGCCTGACACGGAAATCCTCCGCACAAAATATCGAAGTGTTCGGGGATGTAACTTTTGGTAGATTCCTTAGTAATGTCGCCAAATGGCATTTCTCCGAAATTAGCGAGATATGTTTCTTGCGCTTTTGCGTCAAATTCGGACGAATAGACACATTTGCCGCCAAGATTTTGGAGCGCGATTCTAAAGCCACCGATACCTGCAAATAGGTCGATAAATGTGAACTTCGGATTTTGAGGTGCAGGGAACGGAACTTTAAAGAACTCATCGAACAATCCGAATTGCAAAGGCGATTCCGCTACCTTTAACAATTCTTCGTCAGAAAAATCATCTTTATCTAAGTTCTGACGGGCTTTTTTTCTCAGCAAAAACGCTTTGATTGCATCAACAATTTCTTTTTTGCGCTCATTCGATACATTGCCGCCTGAATTGTGCAAATAGTGGCTCATCACCGCCATTTGATTTTCGTATGATGTTTCGCCGTATACTTTAATGCCGTCCTCTGTAACTTCTTCGGGGAAGTTCTTTATTTTTTTTATGTCGCCCTCCATTGCGGAATCTCAATAGTTTTCCGCCGGCAACCAAAAACGGATTGTAATTTATTAATAATCTAAACTACATAAAAAAACGTGGATGCCCGACTTCTGCCCGTTTGAAATCATAGCCTACCACAGCATTTGCAGCAAACGAAACAGAATAGACATCCACAAAGCAATATATGAATACCCATAAGTGCGCATAAGGGTATAAAATACCCTTAGCACACTCCGGGAACATATACGACCCGTGGCGTTCTCTGTCTTTGTTTTGGCTGCACTCTTGAAAGTGGTAGTTTAGATTTCCAAAACCAAAGCGTAAAGTACGCCTTAAAATATGTAGTTTGTCTTGAAATTTTCAAGACGCGACAAAAATAGCCGGAAAAAATAAAATGACAAAAAAATAAAGAAATAATTAGTGTCTTTTTTATAATCACCTGATTTCCACTACCTCCACAGCGGTTCATTATCCCATCCTTGTGAAAAACCCATTGCGGAGGGATTGACGGTGGGAATTTTTGACAGCAAGGTTTTGAGTTCGGTGACGAAGGTGTTTCGAGGGTCGATGTTGTTGAGAATATAACGTATGATTGCCAACACAAAATAAACGCTCTGAGTGCCTGATGTTGGCAAAGTAATAAATGGATGGCGAGGATGTCGCGGCATCAATGGACGTATGCCGAAAACTCGATTCCACAACCGGGCGTGGTGTGCACAGATGTTGCGGACATAAACCAATGCCATTCCTCGTTGTTTTAGAATATTGATTTGGTTGGCAAATGATTGAATCTGTTTTGTGTAAGCAACTTTCATAGTCATAATAAAAAAAAGACCCACCCTAAGCGCGCTGTTCAATGGGAAGCGGGGTGAGTTTGTTGTTTACATAATTACGGTAACTTTTTTATTATTCCAAATCTTTTTTAGAAATTTTTTGAATCTTTTCAATTTTCTTGATTTCCACCTAAACCTTTCCCCTCTTCCGTATTTCCCTTATTCCCTCTAACAAAATCTCGTACTCTTCATAACAAAATCTCGTACATTTTTTTTCTTTCCATTACGAACAATCGGTATTGCATATAAAACACCCCTACGATACCTTTGCATTGTTAAAATTAAACGAAATCAAAACAACACATAAAATAATTACATTATGAGCAAACTTAGATTTGACGTAGTACAGGACGCTTTCAAAAAGAAAGCCGTTGCAGTGGAAACTCCCGACGCACGTCCGTCGGAATATTTCGGCGAGTTGGTTTTCAACCGCGAAAAAATGCATAAGTATCTCGATATCAAGACTTACAATGCTCTTATCGACTGCATCGACAACGGAAAACCCCTCGACCGCGAGACCGCCGATCACGTGGCTGCCGGTATGAAAACTTGGGCTTTGGCTCACGGTGTAACCCACATTACTCACTGGTTTCAGCCTCTTACCGAAGGAACTGCCGAAAAACACGACTCCTTTATGGATTACGACAACAAGGGCGGTATGATTGAAACTTTCGACGGCAAATCGCTTGCTCAGCAAGAGCCTGACGCTTCGTCGTTTCCAAGCGGCGGTATTCGTGCCACTTTTGAGGCTCGCGGCTACACGGCTTGGGACCCAACTTCGCCCGTGTTTATTCAGGACGACACTCTCTGCATCCCCACTGTGTTTATTGCCTACACTGGTGAGGCTCTCGACTATAAGACCCCCCTCAAAAAGGCTCTCAAAGCGGTTAACGACGCTGCATTGCCTATCTGCAAAATGTTTGATCCAAAGGTTAAAAAGGTGTTCTCGTATCTCGGTTGGGAACAGGAGTATTTTCTTGTAGACGAAGACCTTTACGCCGCACGTCCCGACCTTATGCTCACCGGACGCACTCTTATGGGGCACGCTTCGTCTAAAAACCAACAGTTAGACGACCACTATTTTGGCGCAATTCCTTCGCGTGTGATGGCTTTTATGCGCGATATCGAAATTGCAGGTTACAAACTCGGTATTCCTTTGAAAACCCGTCACAACGAGGTTGCCCCCAACCAGTTTGAACTTGCGCCCATCTTTGGCGAAACCAACCTCAGCAACGACCAGAACCAGTTGATAATGAACACTATGAACGCCGTTGCTCGTAAACACGGATTTGTAGTGTTGATGCACGAAAAGCCTTTCGACGGTATCAACGGTTCGGGTAAGCACAACAACTGGTCGCTCGGCACCGACACTGGCACTCTCCTACTCGCTCCCGGCAAAGATTCTAAGGGCAACTTGCAGTTTGTAACGTTCTTTGTAAACGTTCTCGCGGCTGTTCAGAAATACAATGCATTGCTCAAAGCCTCTATCGCATCTGCCACCAACGCACACCGCTTGGGCGCAAACGAGGCACCTCCGGCTATTGTTTCGGCTTTCTTGGGCAAAACTATGACCGACGTATTGCACAAACTTCTTGAAGTTCCGTCGGATACCCCCATCGAAATTGCTGGCAAAAAGGGCAAATCGGTTGGCTTGGTTGAGATTCCCGAAATCTTTATCGACAACACCGACCGCAACCGTACATCGCCGTTTGCATTCACTGGCAACAGGTTTGAGTTCCGCGCCGTGGGTTCAAGCGCCAACTGTGCCAACGCAATGACCACCCTCAACGCCGCAGTTGCCGACCAGCTCACCGAGTTTAAAGCCGCCGTTGACAAAGAGATGGCTGCCGGAAAATCTATGAACATTGCCATAATGGACACTCTCAAACCCATTATCAAGAAGATTATCAATGTAATCTGTTTTGATGGCAACGGATACAGCGACGAATGGCAGAAGGAGGCTAAGAAACGCGGTTTGGACATTGAAACTTGCGTTCCCCAAATGTTCAAGGCTTTCACCGAAAAACAGAACATCGAAATGTTTACCCGTATGGGCGTTTACTCCGAAAAAGAACTCGAAGCCCGCAACGAGGTACGTTGGGAAATCTACTCTAAGAAAGTTCAGATTGAGGCTCGCGTAATGGGTCGTATGGCCATCAACCACATTATTCCCGCCGCGCTTGCATATCAGACCAAACTTTTGGACAACATTGCCAAAGTCAAAGACCTTTTCCCCGACAAATATCAGAAGATGGCTTCGGTAGAAATCGAACTTGTGGAAGATATCGCCACCAAAATCACCGAAATCCGCGACAAGGTGGAGGCAATGATCGAAGAACGCAAAAAGGCCAACCAAATCACCGACGAATACAAAAAGGCTATGGCTTACTACAAGATTGCCGAATCGCTATTTGCCATCCGCAAACCCATCGACAAACTCGAAGAGGTGGTAGACAACGATATGTGGCCGTTACCCAAATACCGCGAACTGTTGTTCATCAACTAAGCGCGTGATTATTAGACAATCGTTATGTGGTAGAGACGTCAGAATGGCGTCTCTACTTTTTTTGTTGGTGAAAAAATAGAAAAAAAATTATTGCTGTCCGATAAAAAAGACACACGACTTCCATATAGCCTTTACAAAGT
>JAEDDH010000002.1 GCA_016293845.1 Bacteroidales bacterium
AAAAAATGACTAATTGAATTGAAAAAGAAGATTAATTGAATGGGGGAGAATACAAGTGGCAAAAGAGGTGTGTGGGGTAATGAAGGGGTGATACACCTTTATAATAATAGGGATTTATTTTGAGTGGTGCAAATTGGGTACTCAAAAATTGGAAATTGTAATTTACAACTTCTAATTTATAGTACTGACAATAAGCCTGTTCTGTATAAATTAAAAAAAATCATCAAAAAAATACGAAAAAACTTGACAGGGTATCGGATTATTCCGTAACTTGCAAAAGTTAAGACATAAAATCGAAAGAGCGTTTGCTCGTAACTGACCTTCTGAAACTACCACTTTCATAAGATACATCGTCAGTTCGGGTAAATGCTCACATTCCGTATAGGGGTGTGGGCTTTCTTTATAGTGGATGTAGGGCTGTGGTAGGCCTCAGAAGAACTATGGAGAAGTCCGCACCTTTCTTTTTTTGTGGTATAACGGATAAATAACTTTATGTATAACAATAAATCCTCGTTTTACTATGAAAAAGAAAATTTTAAAAACAATTACCATTTCGCTTTTTGCAGTGTCATTTGCAACGATGGTATTTTACGGCTGTAATAAGAAACATCAAGATGACCCTGAGCCAACACCGCAACAACCTTGCGACACTTGTCATGAACAAGACACAACGCATCACGAAGAACCCATTAAAAAAGATTACAAATTAGGCTACCATGCCGAATCGGAAGATGTCAACCATATCCCAAAAGACATCAACACAGAGTTGTTCGACGGTGCGGCAAAAGACAAACTGCCCGATTATGTTGACTTGTCGGAGTATCTGCCACCGGTAAAATCTCAGGAAGAATACGGGACTTGCGTGGCATGGGCAACTGCGTACTATTACCGCGCATACCTAAGAGCAAAGGCGTTAAAACTATCTTCAAAAGAATTGGAAGACGAGCATAATCAGTTTTCGCCAAAAGACATGTTTTGGACTATTCCTTCTAATCAAAAAGGTGCTGACTGTTACGGCACTAACTTTAAAGCGGCGTTAGACGTGCTTTTGAACCGTGGCGTTGCTACTTTTTACACCGTACCGTATCAAAACTTGGGCGATTGTAGCAACTCTCCCGAAGAATCGTGGACAAAAGAGGCTGCCGATTACAAAATTGTCCGTTACCGTCAGATTGACGCTTCTGAGTTCAATGTAGACGGCTTTAAAAGTTATTTGAGCAAGGGTATACCTATCGCTTTCGGCGCAAATGTAGGTTATGACTTTATGCTTTGGAAGGGCGGCGTATTCAAGTCGGAAACTACATACGCTGGCGGTCATGCTATGGTGATTTGCGGTTACGACGATAACCTTAAAGCCTTCCGTGTGGTTAACTCTTGGGGTAAAGACTGGTGCGAAAACGGTTATGTGTGGGTAGATTACAACTTTATGTTCTCCAATTTTATAAAATATGGCTTTGTGGCGTACAGCGAAGATAAAAAGGTTGAACCCAACAATGTTGACGGCGAGTTTGATTTGGCTCCGCTCAATATCGAATTTTATGATTACGACAAAAGCGGCGACCCCGATTCCGACGACCCCACATGGCGTACTATTAAATATGATGTCTACAATACCGGCACTAAGACAATTCCTTCATCCAAAAATTGGAGCATTGCGTTGCTGTACTATAACGCCTACGATGCCAAAGAATACGGATTTTTCTTTGTGGACTATTACAGCGACAAGTTTGGTTCCAAGGGCGAGTATTGTCCTAACTGGGAAAAAGAAAAAGACAAATGGGGAGAACCTGCGAATGTGCTACCTGTACGTGCCGAAGGTTATAGTTGGAACAATGTGGATATTCCGAGCGGTAAAAGTGTTGCCGAATCGGTATTTGGTTTTGAAACTCGTTTTAGTTGGCCTATCAAAATGCCCGAAAACCTTAACGGCGATTACTATATTGCCCTTAGTGTTGACGCATTCAACGATGTTGCCGAAACCGACGAAACCAACAATATGCTTTTTGTTGCCAACAACAACGAGCCGGTGCACTTTGTCAACGGCGTTCCAACCAACTTTACCAGCAAACGTGCAAGCATAGGCAAGGCGTTTAAGACAATCAAAAACGCCAATCCCAACGCCTACACCCCCGGCGAGATTGTCTCGTTTATTTACGCCAAGAAGAAAGACGGCAGTCTTGAACGCGAGGCAAAAGAATGGCTCAGTTCGGGACGTGCCAAGGTTATGGCAAAAGACAAAACTCACGAATAAATATATTGTATAATTTATAAATAATTGATTATTATGAAAGTAAAGATAAAATTAATTGCACTATTGTTTTTGTTTGCGGTGATGTCAGGGTGCGAACCTGACCCAAAACAGTATAAACTTACATTGGTTTCGGATAATGATGTAGAAACGAAAATTCTTGATGAAGGCACAGTCATTGCCATTGGAGAACCTAAGAGAGATGGGTATGTGTTTAAGGGTTGGTCTGAAACAAAAGGTGGTAATCCCAAAACGACTCTTTTGCAGGTTTATATGGATTCAGATAAAACATATTATGCAGTTTGGGCAAAAATATATACTGTAACGTACTATATATATTTGTTTGAGGACGGTAGGTATAGTTATACTACTCGTAATTATGAGGACGGTACGTTGTTACATTTTGATAAACACGAATTGACATGGAACGATTCTGACATTCCTCCTTATCTGTTTCTTGGATGGTCGTTAGATAATAATGGTAGTTCAATGTTAGGTGAGTATACCGTTACAAGTAATGTTACAGTTTACGCAATGTGGGAAAAGAATATTTTCCATATCACTTTCGACCTCAATGGTGGCTCTGGCACAACTCCGTCTGAGATTATGATTAAAAAAGGCGATTTTCTCCAATACTCATCTTTACCCACCAATGGCTTCTCTTACGGTGTGTACACATTTGAAGGTTGGTCTGAAACCAAAAACGGCAAGGTTATCACCTCTGATTTCAAACCCGAAAAGGATATGACACTTTACGCCGTTTGGTCGCATAACGGTCAGGTAAAGGATAAAACCGATGATAATTAGGCAACAATTGATAAAAAACTTTCCTCGAATATAATAAGTCGGGGAAAGTTTTTTTTTCATACCTTTACCCTGAAAACCAAATACTCTCACACGCCATGAAACCAACAAAACAGTTTACGAATATATTAAAGACCGGCTGTGGGGAACGTGAGATAGTTCCAAAACAGAATGCAGTAGTGATGGATAACGTCTACAAATCAATTGAAAGTTCTGAAAAGAACTCATTACCACGACGTTCGGAGATATAGTTGTGACGTTTGGGATAGGCTAATTGCAAACGGCGTTTGAGGTTTTCGATGCCTATGCCCGAGCCAGAACGTTTGCCGTCGGTTTTGGGGAAATTGCTGTTGCGAACGCGAAACACCAAACGGTTGTCCTCTTTTTTGAAACTGATATTTACAAACGAGTCGGAATTGTTGCTAACTCCGTGTTTAAACGCATTCTCTATCAGCGATATATAGAGCAATGGCAGAATCTTGATATTTGTATCTTCCACGTTGAAATCCACATCCACGGTGGTGCGGTCGGTGCAGCGGAGTTTCATCAGGGCAATGTAATCGTTCATAAATTCAATTTCGCCCTTAACGGGTACAAATTCGCAATTGGTTTCGTAGAGAGCGTAACGGAGAAGGCTGCTCAGTCGGCTGAGGTTTTCTTGCGCCTCGTCGGGATCGGTGTAAATTTGACACGAAATATTGTTGAGCGAATTAAAAAGAAAATGCGGGTTGAGTTGGTTTTTGAGCCAAGTGAGTTCTGCCTCGGTTTGTTCGTTTTTGCGTTCCTTTTCTTCTATAAGTTGCTGATTGCGAAGTTCGTAGAATTTTAAACCCATTGCAAAACCAATAGCCATTATGCATATAAGCAACGACCACGGCAACGACCACAACATAAACACAAACGAATGGCGGAATTCAAAAGGTGCACGATGATCTCTAAAAAAGTAAGATAGCAACAAATGCAAAACAAAATAGAGCAAGAATCCCACGATGTTGAGCAAGACGAATTTTTTAACCTCGCCTTTGTACAACACTTTGGGAATGAATAGATAATAGTTGACGTAATAGAGTATCAGCAACGGCATAATGTTGATAGCCGAAGAAAGCATTTCGCGAAATCCATTACTCCAATTGCCTGAGAAAAACACGCTCGACATACTTGGAACTACCACTATCATTGCCCAAACCAAAATAGGGAGCAACTCGGTAAACATAAATTTTTTCTTGCCCATTTTTGTAGATGTTTTTTTGTGGAAAATGGAAACCGCAGAACTCTTATTGGTTTATTATCTGCGGTTTCGTACTCTATCACTTATTTGAAAATATATTATTATGTGTTATTATTTTGCTACATTCTGCCGCCGCCCATGTTGCCGCCGCCCATTGAGGCAGTATCGTCGCCACCGCCTTGGGTGTGTTCAAAGTCGTCGTTTTGGATGGTGTTTTTAGCACGTTTTACTTGGATGTTTTTACCAAATTTGTAAGAGATTGATATTCCGAAGCGTCCCATTCCGTTGGTCATTCTCATTAAGTTGTCGAAGCCTTGACCGTAGGTTTTGTTTTCCATTACCATATCCATTCCGTGTTTGAGGTCGAGCATAGCAGAGAACGAAAGGGTGAGTTTGTCGTTGAGGAAACTCTTTTCCATTGAGAAGATTCCCATATTCATACCACTCATAGTACCGTTGATGCTCTTACGTTTCGACGACATCATAGCACCTGCGCTGATTTTGAGTTTGAAGGGGGTTGTGTATTGGAGGTTGGCGAAAATGTTGCCGTTCCAACCGTCGTTAGATGTCTCAGACACAGCGTTTTTCATATCAGAGTAAGTGAGCGATGCATTGGTGAATAATCTTATGCTGCGACCAATTTGGATGCTGTAATAGAGGTTGCCGCTGTAAGTGTCGCTCTTGGTAGCGTTGGTGTAGGTGTTGTGTGTGAGGTCTAAATCTGCATCGTTGATAAGGATGTGGAGCGAAGTCAAGTCGGGGAAGTAGTTAGGAACAAACGACCATTGCGAGATTCCGTTGTCGGATGTGGAGTAACGGAGGCTGAGGTTGAGGTTTTGTTTCATTGAGAAAAGTCCGTAACTTACACCAAAGTTGTGGAATTTCTGAACTTCGAGCGAGGGGTCGCCAAACGATACCTGACCCATTGTAGAGTAGTCGCGGTAGGGGTTGAGTTGACGCTCGTTGGGACGGCTGATTCGCATATTGTATGTAAAACTGAGGTTCTTCATCATTGAAATTGAGTAGTTTAAAGTGGCTGAGGGAACCCAAGTGTTGTAGTCGATAGAGAAATCACGGTCGTGATTGTTGTTGTATTTTACTGACTGATAGGTGTATTCGTAACGGATGCCACCGCGGATGCTGAGTTTCGGGGTGAGTTTTGCAGCCACCTGAGTGTAAAGAGCACCGATGTTGTCGTTGTTAGAGTAATCAACAGTTTGGCCGTTGAGGAGAGTGAGGTTTCCATCAGCGTTGCGGTATGTAAGACCGTCGGATTTTTTGGGACGGTAGATATATTTGCCGCCTGCATCTACTGTGAAAATGTCGGTTACAGGAGCGGAGTAGTCGATTTGGAAAGTGTGCTCTGCACTACCAGTAGTGTTTTCAGTTTTGCGGGGTGTATAGTCAACATTGTAACCATCAATATGCATCAATTGTCCTTCTTGTGAAGCAAGGCTGTTGTTTTCCATTGTGGTTCCCATAAGTTTGTACGAGAAAGTAAGGTTCTTTTCAGCGTTGCCGCCAAAGAGGTGCTGGAAGTCGATACCGAAGTTGTATGCGCCAAATGAGTTGTCAGATTCTGTGAGCGATTTGTTTGTAGAAGTAAAATTGCCAAACATTGTTTCGATAGTTTGCGAAGAATTGTTGTCGCCGCCGAATGTGGTGTATCCACCTGAGAGAGCGATAAGGTTGCTCTTGTCGATTTCGTAACTTGCTTCAAGCCCAACGTTACCAAAGATTCTTTCGCCATCGCTTTCTTGGTTGGTTATGGTTCCGCTTTTCTTAATTCTTTCTGCGCCAGAGCCTTCGTATTGGTTTCTATTCATATACATTTCAGATTCTGAGTCGCCACGGTTGGCATTAACTCTGAGAGATGCTGCGAATTTTCCGCTCTGAACAGAGATACCTGCGCCGATACCTTGCTGACGGTTGGTAACGTTTAAGTTTACATTGCCTGCAATTTGGTTTGTCTTGGTTTGAGTGTCGGTGATGAGGTTGATGATACCGCCTGCACCCTCGGCGTCGAATTTTGAACCCGGGTCGGTGATAACTTCGATATTTTTGATAGAAGAAGCGGGCATGGCTTTGAGAAGGTCAGAAGGGTTTTCGGAGAGCATTGTGTTGCGGCGGCCGTTCATATACACGTCGAAACTGCTGTTGCCGTTGATTGAGATTTGGTCGTCGCCGTCAACTGTTACGCCCGGCACTTTGCGAAGCATATCGAGAACGGTTGCTGTTTTGTTGTCGGGGTCGCCCTCGGCATTGTATTTGATTTTGCCAGCCTCAGCCGAAACAAGAGCCTTTTGAGCGGTAACTGTTACCTCGGCGAGTTTGTCAACCTTGTCGGCCATCAGAATTTTGCCGAGGTTGATAGAGTTTTGCGAAGACGAAACTGTGAATTTGTGATTAACTTGGTTTTTGCCAACCGAGCGGATAACAGCGTAATAAGTTCCGGCTTTTTTGATAGTGCCTTTGAATGCGCCGTCCACTTCGGTCATACCAGTCATAAGATAGTCGGTAGAAGTAGCCGAAGTAGCCACTGTAACAGTTGCGAAAGGAACGCCCTGTCCCGAGAGAGAATCAACTACGATACCCGAAACAGTGATTTGGGCTTTTAGGTTGCCGGCATTTGCGATTAATGCCATTGCCAAAACTAAGATAGCGAATAATTTTTTCATATCAAATAGGTTTTTTATTGTTTTTACTCTGTTGAATATTTTGCTTAATTATTACATTACAAAAGTACGGAGCAAAAACCAAAAGGATTATTTTATTCGACAAACCGCCCCCCCTTTTCGACAAAATGGGGATTTTTGACGATAACCGGAAATGAGGATAGGATGAAAATGGGGGTGAGGGGATGATTATAGAGGGCGTTTAATATAAACTGCTACCTTGCCGTAGAAATTACCTTCGATAGATTCAGGAGTACTATGCTGAATATCGTTTAGTGGACCTAACTTACTAGTCCATAGCCTGTTGTCAAGTTGACGTGCAGCGTGAGTAACCTCTTTATCAAGAGTATAGATTGCAATTTTAGTAAATCCAGATTCGAGAGAGGAGTCGTGGCAGAGGGTGTAGCCGAATGATTGAAAACAGTTTACAAAGGTCTCCAATTTCTTGTCACGTGCAACATTGTTAGGCCAATAAATATCATCGTCGCCATCTTCATATTTATCGGGTGGAATAATATTGCCGTCTTCATCTTCAACATAAGGCCACAACCTCTTCCCGTCAATACCTAATGCCCAAGCGATACGATTATAATCGTATGTCCAAGGACTTGTTATCTTAAAATTCGGGTCATTGGCTAATGATGGAAAATAATCAACTAATATCCGAGTTTCTCTATCCATAGACGACAAGCCTCTTTAATGGTTACTTTTTTGTCAGGCGAAATGCGGCGGTTGTAAATTAAGTTAAGTGCCTTAACCAAATCAGAATGAAATATTTTAATTTTTTCTATAATATAAGGTACAGCGTTTTTGCCCATCGCCACTATTGCCTTGAAATTTAGCAGCGATGAACGTCGTGGGTAGATAATATCGGTACGCAGTTCATTTTGCGCACCTTGTATATTATACTTACGGCGTGGGGATTCGCTGCCTGTTCCGACGGTATGGGTTAGCGAAGACCTCAGTGTGTGGAACTGGCAGAATAAGGATTCCACGCTTTTTTTGTATATGTCCGATACGGAATCGATTCGGGCGGTGCAGTCAGGTTTACTATAAATAGATATGACGATACATATAGGGATGGCAATTCAAATTCATCTTAAAAACAATGGTCAAAGTGTTGCGTGGTTTGCTCGTATGTTAAACTGCAACCGCACCAATATCGATAGTCTTGATATTGCATTATTACAACGTATTTGTGTCGTTTTAAATTACAATTTTTTATGGATATTGCCGAGGATATGTCAACTAATTTAGCAGAGTGTCGAGAAATTCGTGACAGTTCTGTATAGTTATTCGCTACGGTTTTTTAGTGACGTCAAATTCGATTGAGAGTATCTTTGTTGGTGAATAATAACTAAAAATTTTACACACTATGAAAAAACCAACAATCAAAAAAACGCTATTAAAAGTAGTATTTTGTGGAATTGCCGTAGTTCTTTTAACCAGTCAAGCCCAAGCGCAACGTAAGACTAAGGTTGTAGAACAACCAGAAACAGTAGTAGAAACACAAGAAGGGAAAATATTAAAACGAAAGGTTGCTATTGGTAGATTCTCAAATGAGACTCAATATGGTAAAGGTCTCTTTTATGACAAAGAAAACGACCCTATGGGCAAACAGGCTTTGGATATTCTTTCTTCAAAACTTGCTGCATCAGGGAAATTCATGCTTTTGGAACGTAATGATTTGGCATCTTTGCTTGAAGAATGTCAAAAAGGCAACCAAAGTTTTTCTAAAATTGGTGCCGACTATCTTATTATTGGCTCAGTGACTGAATTTGGACGTAAAAATGTCGGCAAACAAGGAGTTGTAGGCAGTAGTAGGTCTCAAATTGTGGAAGCCGCTGTATCTATCCGACTTGTTGACGTATCTACTGGATTAATAGTTTATTCTGATGAAGGCAAAGGTTCTGCTGAACTCTCATCAAAGACAACGTTAGGCGTTGGAGGTAGAATGGATTATGATGCTACACTTAGTGACAAGGCAATTTCAGAGGCAATAGGACAACTTGTGGAAAATATTATTAATAAATGTACCGACAAACCGTGGCGAACATTTTTCCTTTCATACGATGCTGATGCTGTTCTTATAGGTGGTGGCGCAAGTCAAGGTATAGCGGTAGGCGACAAATTCAGTATTATGACTAAAGGAAAAACTGTTACCAATCCTCAAACGGGAATGAAGGTAGAATTGCCAGGTAAAGAAGTTGGCACTGTCGAAGTTGTGATGACAGGTGGTGATACTCCAGAAACTGAATATTCGTTTGTGAATGTTTCTTCTACTGGCGAAATTGATCGGAATCATCTTGAAAACTACATAATTGAGGCAAAAAAATAACTATAATATTGTAACGCTATGACAAAGAATAAGTTTTTAATGCTTGCGCTTATATTAGTAACGTGTTTGTTTACTAGTTGCAGGGTGAACTATCCTGTGGCGCAGCAAAGTGGAAAGGACGATGTAGCATTTCTATTGTTTGCAAGTCCCGATGAGTATGTTGGAAAAACGGTCAAGGTAACTCTTGATGGTAAAACAACATTTGAAGCCGATGTCATAAAAATGAAGAAAGCTCACACCAAGGGTACTCAGTATTCAGTATCCACAGGTTCCAAAAGTATAAAAGTGGAATCCGACGGTAAAGTGCTTTATCAAAAAGTATTGATGTTGTCGGCACAAGAAACAAAGTTGATTACTTTACCATAACAAATTTTAATCTATTAAATTCAACGTTTATGAAAAAATTTATTTTGTTTGCCGCCGTACTATGTTGTGTGGCGGTGTTGAATTCGTGTTCACCGAAAGCACCGCTTTATGCGTGGTACAACTATGATGATGTAGCATATCGCCTAATGCAAAACAATGACGAAGTCAGTGAAGGGGCTTTGTGTGATGTAGGCATTCGGATGATTTGCGGCGCGGGCATTGTTAAAGAATTGAAAGACGGCGGTACGGTTCCTCCAGGTATCTACGCCGAAGTAGGCTATCTCTATTTCAAACAAGGCAAGAAAGATTTGGCTGTGAAATACTTTGAAAAAGAGATGGAGGCCTATCCAGAATCGAAAGTTTACGTTAGTAGAATTTTAAAGCAATTGAAATGATGAGAAAGATATTATTACATTGTGCGTTTATTATTGTCGCACTATTGACCGCATCTTGCGGCATTACAAAAGAAATGAAATATGCGGATATGTATTCGCAGCAACCTACAAGCATTATGATTATGCCGCCGATTAATCAGACAAGTTTTGTCGACGCAAAGTTGATTTACTTCAGTTCTTTGTATCGTCCGCTCTGCGAACGCGGATACTATGTATTCTCTCCGTATATGACAATGGAGATGCTCCAAAATGAAAGCGCATACGATGCGGAACCATTTTTAAATGGTGATTTGAAAATATTCAATCAAGTGTTAGGCGCTGATGCAGCATTGTTTACCGTTATCAAAAAATGGAAAAAGGCCACTGTTGGAAGTTCGATTAATGTCGATGTCGAATACATTTTACGTTCTACCACTACAGGACAAACTCTTTATCATAGAGAAGGCGAACTCAAATTGGATTTGAGTGTTAAAACAGGGTTTGGGGGCATTGGTGGCTTTATTGCTGATGCCGCTCTGAGCAAACTCAACCAGGGTCTTACTGATAAAATAGAAGCGGGGAGGCTTTGCAATTTTTTCACTCTTAACGATATGCCAGTTGGAAAATACCACAATGAATTTGGCAAAGATAAGAATGTAAAACTCGATAAGAAATCTACTGTGAAAACAAAGGTTGCTCCGATGCATTTCTATCAGCCTGAAAAAGGGTTGAAAAACAGTAACCGTATTAATGCCGAAGTCGAAAAACTCAAATCAGCCAATTAATTTATCAAGTTTGTTAAAATCTTAATAGCGGTAAAGCCATTTGTGCTTTGCCGTTTTTTTGTAAACACTTAATTTCTATTGATTTAAATATCCTTTTTCAAAGTCTTTGGACTTCGGGTGGTGTCCCAAAAGTTTTCTACCATAACGGTGTCGTTATCGACGAAGTAGATTATTTTAAATCTTTTGTCGAACAAAACAGCGCGGTATTGGATAGGATACTCTTTTAATAATGGTTCTAAACCGCTTTCGGGAAAGGAGGTAAGACGGCGGAGGATTTTTTCGTACATTGTACGTTTTTTAGACACAATAGTACTACCGTAGTTCTCCAAACAATATTCAAAATAGGTTTTTATCCTTTTTTGAAATTTTTTAGACAAGACAATCTTCATACTCTTCTATCATTTTATCAATTTCTGCCAAACTTTCATCAAGGGTAATACACTGCCCTGCACGCATTTCTGCTTCAATTTCTTGAAGTTCTTTATAAGCCTCTTCCGGGGTTTGCGGTGTGGGGAAATGAAGGTCGATTTCAACATCATCGTCCTCGTCTTGTTCTTCTTCTAAAACAGAGTCGGTGAGTTTTGAAATGAGTGTGAGTTTCTCCTTTTTGGTAAAATTGCGGAGTATGTTCCAATATTTGTCTACGGCATCTGAGCCGGTATGTTTTACTGCTGCTTCCATAGTAATTTGTTTTCTGCAAATATAACTATTGTTTTTATTTTTTGCAAAAAAAAATCGCCGATAAGAAAATCCTTATCGGCGGTTTTTTATCAACTATTAAATTCTGTTTCTTAGCACAATCCCGAGAATCCCATAAATGCCAATGCCAAGATTCCAGCGGTGATGAAGGCAATGGGTACGCCTTTCATTGCGGAGGGCACTTCGGCAAGTTCCAACTGTTCGCGGAGACCAGCAAAGATTACTAGCGCAAGTCCGTAGCCGAGGGCGTTGGCAAGGGCAAATACTGCTGCTTCGGCTGCTCCGTAGGCGGGTTCGCTTACTGCAAGTATTGCCACACCAAGCACTGTACAGTTGGTGGTAATCAAGGGGAGAAAGATGCCGAGCGACTGATACAGCGCGGGACTGACTTTTTTCAAAACAATTTCTACCATCTGAACGAGCGAGGCTATCACTAATATAAAGGTGATGGTCTGCATAAACTCGATGTGATACATATCGAGGAGTTTCTGAATGTAGAACGTTACCAATGTGGCAATTACCATTACAAAGGCAACGGCTCCGCTCATACCTATGGCGGTTTTCACCTTGTTGGATACGCCGATAAAGGGGCAGATTCCAAGGAATTTGGCGAGTACAACGTTGTTGACAAATATCGCCGAGATTATTATCAATAGGTATTCCATAGTTTATTCCTCCTTTTTGTAGATTTTTTTGCTGAGAAGATTTGCTCCGGCGATAAGCAGTCCGAGAACGAGAAACGCTCCGGGTGCGAGCACAAAGCCGATGATGCCGTCGCCTTCGATAAACTTCAATCCAAAAATGCTGCCGCTGCCGAGCATCTCTCTTGCCGCGCCAAGCACTGTGAGTGCGAGTGTAAAGCCGAGACCCATACCCAATCCGTCGAGAGCCGAGTCGATTGCGTTGTTTTTGTTGGCGAATGCCTCAGCGCGTCCAAGCACCAAGCAGTTTACCACGATAAGGGGAATAAAAAGTCCGAGCGAATCGTAGAGGGCGGGCACGTAGGCTTCCATCACCAATTGCAATATTGTTACAAGCGAGGCTATCACCACAATGTAGGCAGGTATGTGCACATTGTTAGGGATGATGTTTTTTATAAGCGAGATTATGATGTTGGACAGCACCACCACAAACATAGTGGCCACGCCCATACCAAGTCCGTTGATGGCCGATGTGGTAACGCCCAACGTGGGACACATACCCAATATCAGCACCAACGCCGGATTCTCTTTGAGAATGCCTTTTGAAAAAATTTGAAACTTGCTCATATTGTTTCGTTTTTAGATTCGTTAGTTGAAATTAGTTTTGCGGCTCGGCCTGTTGTGTGGCTCCGCTTACGGCTTCGGGTTTTGCACCTTTGATATAGCCCATAAAGGTTTTGTAGGCGAGTTCCACTGCGCCGGTGTATGCACGCGAAGTAATTGTGGCTGCGGTAATTGCGTCTACGTCGCCGCCGTCTTTTGTAACAGCGAGTTTATAGGATTCGGGATTTTTGCCGTTGAATCGTTCTGCCCAATTCGACTTGCTTTTTTGGCATTTGTCGCCCAGACCGGGGGTTTCGTTGAGCGATACCACCTCGGTGTTGAAGATTGTGCCGTCGGGCAAGAAGCCTACAAGCACCTCGATTTTGCCGCCGTAACCTTTGTTGCTAAACGACGATACTGCGTAGCCCACTGTTTCGCCGTTTGATTTGGCGGGATAGCAGAGCAACGAATCGTTGTCGGCCGAAACTATTGTAAATGCCTCGTCTATTGGCGAATTGTCGAACTGAGGCAGCACTTTTGATACGGTTTTTACCTTTTTGGTTTGACGTGCGTTGTCGATAACGGGTTTTGTGGCATTGTATACGGCCGCCACTCCCGCCGAGCATACCAGCGCTATGCCTAAGAGCACCAGTACCATACTTAATAATGTAGGATTTTTCTTGTCCATTGTTATTTGGTTTTAGGCGCGCCGAAACGTGCAGGTTGAAATTTCTTGTTGATTAGCGGTACAACGGCGTTCATCAGCAGTATTGCAAAACTCATTCCTTCGGGATAGTTACCCCAAAGTCTTATTATAATGGTTAATAAGCCGATGCCTACGCCGAAAATGATTTTGCCGGTTGCGCTCATTGGCGATGTTACATAGTCGGTGGCCATAAATATTGCACCGAGAAGCAAACCTCCGCCTAAGATATGGTAGAGAGGGTTGACATATTGGCTTGGGTCGATAAGCCAGAGAAGTCCGGCAAATGCAAATACTGTGAGAATTATCGAAATAGGAATATGCCAAGTGATGATTTTACGTGCAATCATATAGATGCCGCCGAGGATAAGAGCAATTGCAGCCACCTCGCCGAGACTTCCGCCTATCTTTCCAATAAACATGTCTAAAAAATTCGCATTTTCGCAGAGAGAGAGGTTGCCTGCCTTGATTGCAGCCATCGGGGTTGCACCTGTAACGGCGTCTAAGTAACTCAAACGGCTTTCGATAGGTTTGGGCCACGAAGTCATCATCTGCACGGGGAACGAAATCAGCAAGAATACACGAGCCACAAGCGCGGGGTTGAAGAGGTTGCAGCCCAATCCGCCGAAACACATTTTGGCAATGCCTATTGCTATAAGTGCGCCAAACATTACTATAAACGGCGAGATGTTTGACGGCAGGTTGAATGCCAAGAGCACGCCTGTGAGGATTGCGCTTCCGTCGGCGATGTGGGGCTGTTGTTTGAGCAAATATTTGGTAATTAGCCACTCAAACAGTACGCACGAGCCCACCGACACAAGGGTGGTGACCAACGCTCCGATTCCAAAAGAGTAGAGCGAAACTAAAAATGTGGGTATCAGTGCCGTCAGCACGCCGAACATAAGACTTTT
This sequence comes from Bacteroidales bacterium, assembly GCA_016293845.1. Taxonomy (GTDB): domain Bacteria; phylum Bacteroidota; class Bacteroidia; order Bacteroidales; family UBA3824; genus UBA3824. Next base: position 14,376 of record JAEDDH010000002.1, read on the forward strand.
GGTGGTCGGCTTGTCTTTGAAATGCGGCGACGGCGATATTGTTAACAGATTACTCATTGTATTAATGTTTCAGCAGATTATTTTTTTCGTGATCTAATAATGCCCATAACTGTGGATTTGCCGAGGCGCATATAATCGAGCAACGGACGGGCGGCGGGACAACTGTAAACGCAGCATCCGCACTCAATGCAGTCGTAGATGTAATGCTCTTCGCACTCGTCCCACATCTTTTTGCGCGAATATACCGACAGCAGATAGGGCTCTAATCCCATGGGACAGGCGTCGACGCATTTGCCGCAGCGTATGCAGGGTTCGGGTTCGCGACGGTGTGCAAGTTCTTCGGGCATAATGAGTACGCCCGATGTGCCTTTTGCCACGGGGAAATCGGTGTTGGTGGCGGCTTTGCCCATCATAGGACCTCCGCTTATCACCTTGCCGGTATCTTCGGGAAGTCCTCCGGCAGCCTCTATCAGCAGATTTACTGGTGTGCCAATGCGTGCGAGAAAGTTCGACGGATTTTTTACCGAATTACCTGTAACTGTTACCACACGCTCAATAAGGGGTTTGTTTTTCATAACAGCCTCGTATACAGCCACTGCGGTGCCGGCGTTTGACACTACCGCGCCCACGTCGATAGGAAGTTTGCCCGAGGGCACTTCTTTGTTCATAATGGCTTTGATGAGGTGTTTTTCGCTGCCCTGCGGATATTTGAGGGCAAGGGGAACTACCATTATACCAGCGTATTTGCGGCTGAGTTCGGTAAGTTTTTCGATGGCGTCGGGCTTGTTGGCTTCAATGCCTATAAATGCCTTTTCGGTTTTAACGGCTTTCATTATCAGTTTTACGCCCACCATCAGTTGCTCGCTTTTTTCGAGCATTACGCGGTGGTCGGCGGTGAGGTAAGGCTCGCACTCTACACCGTTGATTAATACGGCTTCTGCCTTTTTTTCGAGCGGAACGGTGAATTTTACGTGAGCGGGAAATGTTGCGCCGCCCATACCCACTATTCCGGCTGCTGTAACTCGGTCGATAATCTCCTTGTCGGAAAATTTGTCGACGTTGGTATCAAGGGTTTCGGAGCGGTCGATTTCTTCCATCCACTCGTCGCCTTCTACTTTTATGGTAACGCCCATTTTGGCAATTCCGCTTGGGTCGGGAACAGGTCCAACGGCTGTAATCGTGCCTGAAACCGAACTGTGGATATTGGCTGACACAACGCCCGAGGACTTGGCAATCAACTGTCCCACTTTTACTTTGTCGCCTTTTTGAACAATAATGTCGGCGGGTTTGCCTATGTGCTGTGCGGCTGGAATGTATACCGTGTCGGGTATGGGCATTACTTTAATTGGCTGATCTGCCGAAAGTTTGCTGCCCGATGGGTGTACGCCGCCTATTTTAAAGGTACTTAACTTCATTTTTAGTTGGCATTAGGATTGTCTGATTTTTTTTCTAAAACAATTTTTTCGGGTTCGGGCTTCACCTCCACCTTGTCGGCGTTGGTGGGCTGACCCAACTCTTTGGGAGCGGCTGCCTCTTTGGGTTTGCGCGGGGGGAAGTTTTCCTCTTTGATTGCGCCCGTGGGACAAGCCTCCACACACTTGCGGCACATCTTGCACTTGGTGTAGTCGATGTATGCCACGTTGTTTTCCACGGTGATGGCACCGAACTCGCAAGTTTTGGCGCACTTGCCGCAGCCTATGCACGCCGATGAGCAGGCTTTTTTTGCCACTGCGCCTTTGTCTTTGTTGACGCACGAAACGTACACCTTGCGGAATTTAGCGGCTTTTTTTCTGAGCTCGATAATGCCTTTGGGACAGGCTTTTACGCACGATCCGCAAGCCGTACATAGGCTTTCGTTGATTTGTGCCAGTCCTGTTTCGGGGTTAATCGACACTCCGCCAAATTCGCAGGCTGTAACGCAGTCGCCAAGACCAATACAACCAAAGGCGCATCCAGTTTCGCCAGCGTAGGTGGCAGCCACCACCGCGCACGATTTTGCGCCTTCAAAATTGTTAACCTTAGGACGGCAGGCGGTGCTTCCTGCGCACCTTACCACAGCCACTTTTGGGTCGGGAGCCGATACTGTGCCGCCGAGAATTTCGGCAATCTTGTTCATCACGTCCGCTCCGCCTACGTTGCAGAATTTGCCTTCGAGACTTTTTACACAGCCTTCGGCAAAGTTTCGGCAGCCGGCGAATCCGCATCCGCCGCAGTTGGCTCCGGGAAGAAGTTCGTTTACTTCGTCGATCCGCGGATCTTCGTCAACTTTGAATTTTTTAGCCACCACGTACAGTATGGCGGCGGCCAAAACCGCTACTCCGCCCAATACCGCTATGGAAATCGCTATTACGTTGTCCTCCATTGTTGTTTGTTTATCTGATTTTTATCGATTATATTTCTGTAATTGCAAATTCTATTTTCTTGTTTACTCGTTTTCGAAACATATATAATAAGGTGTAGTATACAGGCAGTGTTGCAAGCGCAGCCAAGCACCCAACGTCTTGGTTTCCAGTGGTAAATATCACTGCCGCCATCACTGCAAAGAGCAATATCAACGGGTATACGTAGGCAAGCATTACGCTTTTGGAGGCGGTTTTTGCGCTGAGGCTTACGTTTACTTTTTGTCCGGGCTTAAAGTCCGAACCCTCTTTGCGGGCAACCTCCACCGTTATGAGTTGTCCTTTGCCGCCTTCGCAGATGGCTTTGGCGTGGCAATTGCCGCACGCTTCGCCTTTGTTGAAACTTGCCGAAACGCTCTCTTCGGTTACTTTTGTTACCGTACCTATATGACTTACAATATCTTGACGCATATATATACCCTTGATTCTATTGTGCAAATTTACGAGTGTTTTTTTTAAATAGCAAGTAAAAATTACGTGTTACCCGTAAAAATGCTAAAAAAAATTATCTCAGTTTGTCCACGCCAATCAGCAGTATGTCGTAGTCGAAATACTTTGCCGTGCCGGTTGCGCCGTCAGGTGTGATGAACCACATACGGTTATAGTCGGGTGTGCCATCGGGTTGTGTGCGCTTGAAAAATGCTGCGGATTGTGTTTCGCCCGATTTTGTTTTTACGGTTATTTGGTTGATTTTTAGCGAGTCGGGTAGGATAGGTGTGGTGCAGTATTCGGCGGCGCAAAATGTGCCGAGCGCACCGAGCCACTGCCTTACGTTGGTTTGCGGAATGGCAAGCGGCTTATTTTCATAGTCTTTTACTACAAAGGTGTCGATGTTGAGACTTATCGAAAACGACTGTTTAGGGTCTAGAAAATGAGTTATTGATATTTGCGAAATGTTTTGGGCGTAGATTTCCAAAAGTGCGAGGTTTTTCCAATACGAAGGGTCGGGATTAAAATTGATTGTGGGCGAGATATTTAGTCCCGGAATGCCTACCACATAGCACTGTGAACCGTCTACGCTGCCCACCATATTTGCTGACGATGGTATAGCGTTGAATTTCAATGTTTTGGTTAAACGTTCGCTTTGGTTGAAAACTTCAACTGTGTATTGAAAATCTTTTTTTGGGTCGTGATTGCTTATGCCTTGTATGTTAATGTCTCTGAGGGTGTTGAACAGGGCTTCAATTTTGCCACGCTCGGCGTAGAATAGGTTGTTGCCGTCGATGTCAATATACCATGCGGTGTCTTTTTTGAGGGTTATTGATTTGCCATTGTGAGTGATGCGCACCATTCCGCATTTGCTTGGATCAACTGTATAGTCGGGGTATCCTCCGCACGCCACCGCCAAGAGGGTTATCATAAAAAGAAATAAATAACTGATTTTCATATTGTTATTTTTTTGCCGAGTATTTTCTTTTTCTTACAAAATATATCACCACGCCTATAAGCCCAAGAATTGCGAGGGGTAGCACCACATTGATAAATCCGTAGAGTGTGCGTTCTTTTGTGGCTCGTTCTTTGTCTAACACGCGGATTTTCACCTCTTTCATGCGGATGGTAAGCAGGTCATCGTCGCCGGTGAGGTAGTTGAGGGCGTTAACGATAAATTCTTTGTTGCCTTTGAAAGTTTTTTGCGTATTGCGGTCAAACCCAAGCGGATAAGCCTCACCTTTGGGCGAAATATCGTTGATAGCAAGGTCGCCGTCGGCTACCACAATCATTTTTGCAGGTTCTGATTTGGGTTTCACGGTCATTGCTCTGCCTCCAATGGTGCGTGTAGGACGGTCTTTGTAGAGTGATTCAAAACTGCCCTCCATCAGCACAGCGATATTTTGAAACGGACGGTTGTATTCGTCGGTGGTGTGGCGTTGGTTGATGCCGTCGAACGAAATCGAAACTGGCACAGGCACATTTTTGGAGTATTGGCTCGACGACAAAAGCACCGTTTTGGTAATGTCAGGATTTGCGCCCACAGTGTCGATTGTTCCTGCAAAACGGCAAAGAGTGTAATTCAAGTGCTTGGTAATCGGGTTTTTAGCGCGGCTAAGAATGACAGGGAAGAAATCCCACGGGAAAAGTTTAATCTGCGGTTGGTTGTTGGGACCTGCCACTGCAAGACCCACAGGTGCACACTGCATATCTTTTATTAGGTCGGGATTCAGCCTTGCTCCGTAGGTAAAGAGCATATCGTCGAGATTCAAATCCAATGGCATAGCCGCCGAAACAGGAGCATTGTAGAGGCTGTCAAGGTCGGCAGTGGTGGCATCTACAAGCCACAGCACGCTTCCACCATTCATGATATATTGGTCGAGCACATACTTATCGTCTTCGCTGAAAGGCTTAGTGGGCTTGGCAATCACCACGGCGGCAAAATTATCCAACACGCCCGGATTGCCATTGATTGCGCCACGTCTAACTTCATAATAATTAGAAAGTTCGGTGCTTATGTCGAGTACGCTCTGTTCGTCTGCCTCTCCGTGCCCCTCGATAAAAGCCACTTGGGGTTTTTCAATTTGCGACAGGCGGTAAATTGCGTTAGTAATCTCGTACTCAAATGTTTCCATGCTGTTGAATATGTTCTGTTCGTCGCCCGGGGCAAGTTGCGGGTCTTGGTTCAGAAGGTTGATACCAATTTCGCGCACAATGGTGGTGTCGCGCATTGAGCCGTCGCTGCCGGTAACAGCATCCAATGTGTAACATATTATGGCACAGGGGAAAATCATAGTTTTGGTTTCTTTTTCCTGTGCAATGTCGTCGATTTCTACGGGTTTGAGTCCCATATCAAAAAGTTGCTTGTAGATACCGTAGCGGGCTTGTTTGTCGTCGTTTGCGGTGGGATTGATAAAAGTGTAGGCAATTTTGCTGCCTCCGTAGATACGAAATTCGTCTAAACGGTCTTTGATTTCGTTGCGCATACGCTTGAAACTTACGGGCAGTTGCTCACCGTCTAAGTATACGCGTATCATTACGTTGCCTTTGAGATTGCCGAGGTATTGCTTGGTAAAGTCGGTGAGTGAATATTTTTTGTCGCCTGTAAGGTCGGCACGGAAAAACGCACTCATCGACAGTAAGTTAACAGCAATTATGGCAACAAACGCAATAATCATAGGGCGGATGGTTTTTGCGTTTCGGCTTTCTAATTTTGCCTTGGTAAGCAGCACAAACACTGCCGACGCCGACATAAAATATACAATATCGCGAGAATCGATAACGCCGCGGCTGATAGATTTGTAATGAGCATCAATGCCGAGGTTCGACAGCAGAAGTCCAAATTTGCCGAGCAATCCTGTGGTGCCGAGCGCGTCGAAACCAAGATACATAAATAAGCACAAACCTATGGCAAGCAAGAAAGCAATTATTTGATTTTCAGTAAGCGACGAAGCCCAAATTCCGATAGCCGCATACACCGCCGCCAAAAAGAAGAGTCCGAGATATGCACCGAAAGTTTCGCCAAAGTCTATAATGTCGAGTTCCGCTCCCGAAACCTCGCTCTGACCTATTACGCCGAGACTTTTTATCGAAAAATAGTAGATAATAGTTGGCAAAATAGAAATTACAATCAGCGTAAGGGCCGCCAAATATTTGGCAAGCACAATTTTAAGGTCGCTGACGGGCTGAGTGTAGATAATTTCAAGCGTGCCTGATTTTTTTTCCTCGGCAAAGAGGCGCATAGTTACCGCCGGCACAAGGAAAAGGAAAATCCACGGTGCAATATTAAACAGCGGGTCGAGATATGCAAAACCGCTGTCGGGAATATTCATATCACCATGAAAAACCCACAGTATCAATCCGTTGACCAACAGAAAAACTGTTATTACTATATATCCCGTAATGGAACTAAAAAAGGCTGAAAGTTCTTTTTTAAACAATGACCACATAATTATTCGCTATTTTTTTGCAAAAATACACTATAATAAGTATATTTGAATCTGCAATCTCTGAAAATTTTTGTAATTTTACAACATTTAACTGACAAATTTTACATAATGCGCTTTTTAAATCAACAAATTAATATAAACTAATAAAATTGACGACTATGAAAAAATTCAACTTTTTTTGCTTTGATGGCGGCATTTACCGCAATGTTTGCATTCTCTTCGTGAAGTGATGACTTCGACTTGGATACCTATTTTGAAACAGAGTACGACGAGTGAGTACGAAGTGGATGAAATATTTTCTGCTCCCGGCACTTACGAAGTTTGGCTCACAATCGAGAACGATGACGCGAGCGACGATTTCAAAAAAGTGGTTTTCATTCACCCTAAAAGCTTAAACGAAACGCAACCTGATTAGCAAGAATAAAAAAAAGGGCTGACATCAATTTTGTGTCAGCCTTTTTTATTGTATTTAATAAGGTGTGCCTACTTGGCAGCCTCATTTTGTTCGGGAGTGTGTTTGTATTTGAATATCAGTGCAAAGAGTATTGCAATTACCAAAGCGTATGCGGCAAAGATATACCACGATTGTATCCATCCTGCCCAACGTGCCATTGGTTCGGTGGCTTGGTCCATACAGTGGTTGGCGTTGATAATTGCCTGAGCCGAAAGTGTTCCCACTGTTGCGCCTATGCCGTTGGTCATCATCATAAACAAGCCTTGAGCCGATGAGCGGATTTTTGTGTTGGTGGTTTTGTCGATGTAGAGCGAACCTGAAATATTAAAGAAGTCGAATGCTACACCGTAAACAATACAACTAAGCACAAAGAGCCAAACGCCGCTGCCCGGGTTGCCAAGACCAAAGAATGTAAACCTCAAAACCCACGCTATCATTGCTATGAGCATCACCTTTTTGATACCTAACTTTTTGAGGCAAAATGGGATAAGGAGTATGCACAGAGTTTCGGAAATTTGCGAAAGCGAAATCAAGATGTTGGCGTGCTGCACTCCAAAAGTATCTTTAAACATATCAATATCGCCAAAACTTGTGATAAACGGATTGGCAAAACTGTTGGTGATTTGCAGGCACATACCAATGAGTGCCGAGAAAATGAAAAACACCGCAACCTTGTATTCCTTAAAGAGTTTCAATGCATCAAGCCCAAACGCCTCGGCAAAAGTTTTCTTGCCTTTGTTTTCTTGAATTTTGCACGCCGGAAGGGTAAAAGCGTACAAGCCGAGAATTATACCGAGAATACCGCTTACCAAAAACTGATGAGGTGTGGCTTGAAATCCGAGAAGGTCTACCGTCCACATACTTGCGATAAAGCCCACAGTGCCGAGCGTACGGATAGGCGGGAAATGTTTAACAGTGTCTAATCCATTGATGTCTAATGCGTTGTAAGCCACCGAAAACGACAGCGACAACGACGGCATATAAAACGCTATGGCTAAGAAAAATAGCGGATACATAACGCTCATTTGCGCCTCTGAGCCAGCGTTTAGGCAGTACAAACTTAGCGAAATCATTGCGGCAGCCGAAATCAAGTGGCACATACCGTAATTTTTTTGCGCCTGAATCCATCTATCGGCAATAATACCGATAAGGGCTGGCATAAACAGCGATGCAATACCTTGCGCCGAATAAAACAATCCGATACTATCGGCAAAACCGTTTGAACCAAGGAAAGTGCCCATGCAGGTGAGATATGCACCCCATACTCCAAACTGCAAAAAGTTCATTACGGCGAGTTTAATTTTTATATTTTTATCTATCATAATATAGGTGTTTAAAAAATATCAGCCAATTTTACGAAATAATTGTTATTTTAAACCTCTTTCGTCAAGTTTTTTTTGATATTCTTTGGCGTATACAAGGTGCTGTTGGTAAGTTTTGGCAAAATTGTGGTATCCCGAAAAATCGCTCTTTGCACACATATATATATAGTCGTTTGGTTTGTAGTTGAGCACCGATTCCAACGCATTCTTTTCCGGGAAATTGATAGGCGAGGGGGGAAGTCCCGGATTTTTGTAAGTGTTGTAAGGCGAATCGGTTTCTATCATCTTGTTGGTAACGCGCTTAATAGTAAAATCTCCAATGGCATAAATCAGCGTAGGACAACTCTGCAAAGGCATATCAATCTTCAATCGGTTGAGATAAAGACCTGCAATTGTGGGTTGCTCCTCCTTGTGGACAGCCTGTTCGCTCTGAACAATCGATGCTAAAATGCTAACCTCCAACGGTGTAAGTCCGATGCTTTTTGCCTTAGCCTTGCGTTCGTCGGTCCAATATCGCTTGTAAAATTCGTACATACGGTCAACAAACTTTTCGGCGGTGGTGTTCCAATAAAAATCGTACGAATCGGGGATAAACAGTGCGTTGGCGGTAACATGATTAAAACCGTACTTATTTAAAAAGGTGTCGTCGGAGAGTAATTTATATAAATAAGTGCTGTCGATGGGAAGTTGATGCGAAATTTTGCCGCACAATTGACTTATGGTGCGTATATTGTTGAACGTAACGCGCACCGGCTCTTGGTTTCCTGAGCGCAAGAGATTGACAATTTGATTGTTGTTCATTCCGTCGGTGATGCGATAGCGTCCGCCCTTGATTTTTTGTGAGTAATGCTTCTGCTCAGCCACCCACTCAAAAGCGTCGGGGTCTTTCACTGTAAAATTCTTCAACAGACTGTCTTTCACGGCGTTGAAATCGGCATCGTCGGCAATGTAGAGAAACTTAGTTTGCTTTACAAATACGTTGGGATTGTAGATTTTTTTGTAAAACGAATATCCAACCACACCGGCAACAGCAATGCCGGCAACCAATACGGCGGAAATAATTTTAATACTCTTTTTCATTGTGTAATAGTAAAATGTTTTTGGGCGCAAGTTAGCAAAAAAAATCTATCAGCGCAACCATTATATAGTTGGTATGCTTTTTGATTTATGAACATTTACCATCAAAAAAAATGCGTAAAATTTTAACCTTTTTGTAGAGATATGTTATTTGGCTTAATATTAAGTTTACGTTAAAGATAATATTTTTTCATATTTTAAAAAATACGATACAAACAATACTTAATCAGTTTATTAGCCGTATAAAGCGAATGCTATATTTGTTAAGTACACTTAACTTTGGACAAAAAAATACAAAAAACGTTTGCATATTACAAAATAATGCTCTACATTTGCACCAAGTAAAAAATCAAACGCAAGATGGTTTTTAGATAACCTGTTTGATTGAAACCAAAATTATCAGTTATGATAAAAAAAGTAAAATACAAATTTAACCCCAAGACATTGAGGTTTGAAGAAGAAAAATTTTCGTTCAGTAAGTTTATATATCAAAAAGTATTACCAAGAATAGCGTTTTCAGCGGTATTAGGAATAGGCTTAGGCACAGCAGCCACCTATTATATAGGATCACCCGCAGAGCGCGATGCACGCAACGAAAATGAAACCCTAAAACAGCAGTTTGCAGTACTCAACGAAAACCTATTGAAATGCGAAAACGAACTTGCTGAAATCCAAAATCGCGACGACAACGTTTATAGAGCCATATTTGAAGCCAAACCCGTATCGCAAGTAGAAAGGCGAGGTGGTTTTGGTGGTATTGACCGCTACGAAATCTACCGCGGATACGACAATTCAAACACAATGGTAGAAACTGCTTACAAACTTGACGTAATTTCACGTGAGATTGTAGTTCAGTCAAAATCATTCGACGAGGTAGTAGACCTTGTAAAAGAAAAAGAAAAGATGTTGGCCTGCATCCCTTCTATCAGACCAATCGCCACAAAAGACTTTATCAGATTTGGATCTCCATTTGGCATGAGATTCCACCCAATACTCCATTATTCAAGACTCCACGCTGGTGTAGACCTCACCGCAGCTACTGGCACGCCCATCTATGCATCGGGTAGCGGTACTGTTATTTATTCAGGAGTTCAAACAGGATACGGCAACGTAGTAAAAATCAATCACGGCTACGGTTATATGACTGTTTACGGACACTGCAGCAAACTGCTCGTAGAAACTGGTCAGAAGGTTAACCGTGGCGACGTTATCGCTCTCGTGGGTAGCACCGGTCTTTCGACAAGTCCTCACCTCCACTACGAGGTACGCATCAACAACAATCCTGTAAACCCGATCAACTTCTACAAAGATGGTCTTAGCGAGGAGGAATATCAAAAATTATTGGAAGCCTCAAAAGATCAGAATATTTACGAGAAATAAATAATGGCTTGAAATCCAACGGATTAAAACCCGTCAACTAAAATGGATATTTAAGAAAGTTTATACATAGTTACCATAGTGATAATTTTTTGGGGGTTGTTTTTTTGAATGACCCCCTTTTTTTTTGTCAATTGTTGACAATTATGCCCACCATTTTGATTATTTGGCATAAATTTTTCTATAAGAAGATAACAAATAGAATCATCATTATTAATAAACAAAAAAAATGATCAATAACCAAAAGTTCCATATCATCAGGGTGTTTGTTTTCGGAACACTCCTCAAAGGTGAAAGATTCGACTTCTATATGGGAGGAAGCACTTTCAAAGGCACATACTACAGCCGCGGCCAACTTATGATGGCAGAAAACGGTAGCGTTTACATCGACACTAAAGACCATACTGCATATACCGTTGGCGAGGTTCATCTTGTAGACTACTCGTGCTTGCAGCGTATCAACCACTTAGAGTCGCATTCGGGCGAATTTCCCAAAGGTTACGACCTTACACTTATTCCCACTTGGTCGGTAGAAAAAAATCCTGACCACAATTTCAACCTCGACAATGCAGAACTTTGCTTCTACTACCGCCGTCGCAACGAACCTATCAAAATTGTTGGTGGCGATTACAAAAAATTTCAAGACAATGTAGATGTAATTGGCAAATTTCTCCTTGACGAAAAGAAACGCGAACTCAACGAGGAAGATATTATGGAGTATATGCGTCAACGTATGTTCTTGGATTTCTAACTGATTGTTTTTTAACAAAATTATTTATACAAATGGGCAAGAGAGGCTTTTTTTCCAAATTTAAAAACAGAGTACTCAATATCCTGTTTTGGTCGATTATTTCGGCTGCTTTCATCGGACCGGGTACTGTTACTACTGCCACAAAAGCCGGAGCTGATTTTCAGTTCCAGCTTTTGTGGGCTCTCTTGTTTGCTACCTTTGCCTGTCTGATACTTCAAGAGGCGAGCGCCCGAAGCACCATTTATTCGGGTATGAACCTTGGACAATCTATCAAGCATCATTATTCGGGCAAAAAAGCGCAGATTCCTGTGCTGATTCTTATTGTGGGAGCCATTATTCTCGGTTGTGCCGCCTACGAAACGGGTAATATACTCGGCTCGGTGGAGGGGCTCTCGCTTGTGTTTCCGCATTTAGATAAGCGGTGGATTGTGGGTGCGATAGCCCTTGTTGCGTGCTTGGCACTGAGTTTAAAATCGCTGCGCTCGATGGCCAACTTTATGGGCAGTTTCGTGTTTATTATGGGCATAACGTTCATTACCACAGCTGCTTTTGCTCAGCCTCCTGTGGGTGAGATTATGCATGGACTTTTTGTTCCCACCTTGCCAGAAACCTCTGGCGCAGGTCTATTGGTACTTGGTCTTGTGGGCACTACCGTTGTGCCTTACGACCTTTTCTTGGGTTCAAACGTGGTGCAGAAAGACACCACCATTAAAGATATGCGCATTGGTATTTCGGTGGCTGTGATTCTCGGCGGATTTATCTCTATGGCGATATTGGCTGTGGGTACAGAAATGACCCGCGGATTGAGTCCCGAAGCTATTAAAAACTTGCCATTCTCTTACAAACTTCTTTCTGATACACTTGCACTTGGCATTGGTCAGTGGGCGGTGTACATTTTTGGATTCGGTATGTTTGCCGCAGGATTTACAAGTGCAATCACCGCACCGTTGTCGTCGGCACTTACTGCCAACAGTATTTTCAACAAAGATGCCGACGCTAAGAAAGACACTGAGGCGGCAGGTTCTACAGGCCGTTTCAAATGGATTGCCTACGCGGTTTTGACTATCGGCGTGGTGCTCGGATTTTTGCAAATCAGTCCCGTGCCGGCGATTATTGCTGCTCAGGCGTTCAACGGATTGATTCTACCATTTGTCAGCATGTTTCTGTTTATGGTGGTAAACGATTCGTCAATTATGGGCAAATGTCACTTAAACGGCTGGGTTTCGAACGTTTTGATGATAATAGTAACATGGGTAACATGGGTGCTTGGTTTATCAAACGTGGTGAAAGCATTCCTCAATGTTTTCAAGAGCATACAGCTTCAGCCCGACACACTTTTTATGGTCAACAGTATACTTGCATTCATCATCACAGCCTCAATCAGTTACCGCATTATAAAAAAGCGACTCAAAGCCGAGAAAGAAGACGCTGAAAAATCTAACTAATTATTCCACAGAGAAACTGTAACTCTTGGAATATTTCACCTCGCAACCAAATCGCAAAACTTTTTAGAGCAAATTGATGGATTATTTCTATCTTTGCATATCTAAAATGTAAAATATTCATGAGCATTTCTCAAACTACAATTTCCGACCCGTGGGACGATTCCCCGATGGACGTTACCAAAGAAGTCAATTTCATTTGGTCGATTGCCAACAAACTTAGAGGTACTTATCAGAGCGATAAGTACAAGAATGTCATTATCCCTATGACAATAATACGACGGTTTGAATGTGCATTGGAGCCTACCAAGAAGGCTGTTTTAGACAAGGTGACTGCCAATCCTCTCGAACCCGCTAAATCATTATATAAGGTGTCGGGTTTTCATTTCTACAACAAAAGCCAATACACCCTTGCGCGTCTTGTAGATGATGCCGACAACCTCGCTTCAAATTTCAAGAGTTATATCGGCGATTTTTCCGAAAATGTGCAAAACATCATCAAAAACCTTGAATTTGAAAAGGAAATCGACAAAATGGAAAAGCACGACCGCTTGTACGCTGTGGTAAAGGCGTTTAGCGAAATAGACCTCGACCCTTCAAAGATTGACAATATGACCATGGGATATATCTTTGAGGAGTTGATACGAAAATTCTCTGAAAATGCCGAGGCGGGCGACCATTACACCGGACGCGACATCATCAAACTTATGGTGTCGGTGCTAACTGCCGAAGGTTGCGACGATATTTTCGACAATGCCAAGGTAATCACCATTCTCGACCAAGCATCGGGAACGGGCGGAATGTTGTCGATTGCAAATAGTTACATCAAACGCATGAACCCCTCGGCAGACATCCGTCTCTTTTCGCAGGAAATCAACCCAGAATCTTACGCCATGTGCTTTGCCGAAATGCTTATCCGTGGTCAAAACGCCGACAATATCCGTCTGCAAGACTCCATGAAAATGGATTGTTTTCCCGATACCAAAATGCGTTTTGTGATAGAAAATCCGCCATTTGGCACGGCGTGGGGCGGCAAAGACGCGGCAGAAGGTTGCGAAAAGGCTGTATTGGCAGAGGTTGATAAAAAAGAATCGGGACGTTTCCCAGCCGGTGCACCGGGTACGGGCGATATGCAGTTGCTCTTTGTGCAGTCGGCAATAGACAAACTCGACGACACCTGCGGACGCTGCGCCATCATCGAAAACGGTTCGCCACTCTTTACCGGCGGCACATCGTCGGGCGAATCGCAGATAAGGCGTTGGCTGTTGAAAAACGACTATTTGGAAGCCATCATACAGCTATCAACCGATATGTTTTATAATACCGGCATTGCCACATACATTTGGATTCTGTCGAAATGCAAATCAGAAAAACGCAAGGGCAAAGTGCAACTGATCGACGCTTCGGGATTCAAACACGCTTTGCGCAAATCGTTGGGCAACAAGCGGAACGAAATTTCGCCCGACGACCGCAAGTCAATCACCAAATTGTATTCCGACTTTGAGGAAAACGAATTTTGCCAGATACACTCCAACGAGGACTTCATGTATCGCGAATATTCAGTAATGCAGCCATTGCAGCGGAGTTACGCCATCACCGAGGAGCGCATCGGCAATATGATTTCGTCGGGTGCGCTCTCTGCCCTGTACGACGAGGCAAAGGTGGCGGAACTCGAAGGCAAAGAAGAACTTTCGGGCAAAGAAAAAGACCGTCTCGATAGTTACACAGCCAGCAAGCCGGTGTACGATTCGATAATCGAAACCCTCAACAACGCCGTTTCCGACAAGGTTTACAACAATCCAAAAACCTTCATCCCGGTATTGGCAACACTTATCGCCGACAAATACAACGGCAAAGACCTCGCAAAATTTGTAGAAAAAGTAGCCAAAGGCCTCTCCAAGATGGACAAAAACGCCGAAATCCAGCGCGACAAATCCGGCAACATCATCTACGACCCCGACAGCAAGGACATCGAAATTGTGCCTTACAAAACCGACATCGAAGATTATATGAAGGCGGAAGTATTGCCGCACGTGCCCGACGCCAAATATTTCTTTGAGGAAGACCTCTCCAAAAAGAAACCCGTCATCAAAACCGGTGCCGAAATTCCCTTTACCCGCTATTTCTACAAATACCAAGAGCCAACCCCATCCGACCAACTCCAAAAACAGTTTTTGGAGTTGGAAAAATCGGTAAATGAGAGGATTGAAAATTTGTTTAACTAATTATCGGGAACAAAATGAAAAACTCTAACATACAATGGATTGGCGAGATTCCTGATGATTGGGAGGTGCTTAAAAACAAATACAATTTTGAACTCAGCAAAGAAATTGTAGGTGCTAAAAGCGCATCCACACAACTTTTATCCCTAACAAAAAATGGAATAAAAGCAATCACAGAAGACCAACAAAACGGTAAAGTTCCTGCGTCATTTAACACATATCAAGTAGTCAAAAAAGATGATATAGTAATGTGTTTATTTGACTTAGATGTGTCGGCTGTTTTTTCGGGAATAAGTAATTATGACGGAATGATTTCGCCTGCGTATAAGTGTTTTAAGTGTAAACCACATCTTAATCCCAAATACGTTGACTATTATTTTAGATCCGTTTTTGTTGATAGGAAATATAAACGTTATTCAAAAAACGTTAGGTATTCAATATCAGCTGAGGAGTTTATGACCTTGCCTATTCTTGTCCCACCCCTCGCCACCCAAACCTCTATCGCCACCTATCTCGACGCGAAATGTTCGGAGATACACGGTTTGATTGCGGATATTAACAAACAGATTGAAACCCTCAACGAGTTGAAAAAATCTACTATCACAGAGGCTGTTACAAAAGGTTTGAACAAAAATGCAAAACTCAAAGACGGCGGTATTCAGTGGATTGGAATGATTCCGGAAGGATGGAGTAAAATAAAACTAAAACAATGTTGTAGTTTTCATAATGGAGATAGAAGTGAAAAATATCCTTCAAGTAGTGATTTTGCTGATGATGGCGTACCTTTTTTGAGTGCTAATAATTTGGTGTCAGGCAAAATATCATATGAAGATATGCGCTACATTACTGAGGATAAATACAGACAATTAGGTGGTGTTAAGTTCCAAATTGGTGACAATATATACTGTTTAAGGGGTGCAACGATAGGCAAAACTGCATATTGTGATATTAACAAAGGCACCGTTGCTTCGTCTTTAATGGTTATTAGACCCAAAACTATTGATGGAAAATATTTAAATTACTCCATTCTTTCTGATGTTGAATTTAATCAAAGAATTGTATTGATAAACGGAGCAGCCGCTCCAAATTTATCAGCAGAAGATGTTGGCAATTTTTATTGTTTGTTGCCCTCACTCACCGAACAGCAATCCATTTCGGCGTATTTGGATACGAAATGTACGGAATTTGACAGCATCATCAGCGACAAGCAAAAGCAAATCAGCACGTTGGAGGCATACAAAAAATCATTGATTTACGAATATGTAACGGGGAAAAAGGAGGTGGAATCATGACAAAAACCATACGAATATTAGATACAGAGTATCTTCAATGGGTAAAACGCCTTGTTGAACGCTATCGACAAAGTCAAATAAAAGCCGCAATTAAAGTCAACAGCGAACAACTGATGTATAATTGGCAGTTGGGTTGCGACATTGTAAATATGAAGGTAGAAGAGCGTTGGGGCGAAAGAGTTATCAACTGTCTGAGCAAAGATTTAAAACGAGAAATGCCTAATGTAGAAGGCCTTTCGGCAACTAATCTTAGGTATTGCCGAAGGTTTTACCTCCTTTATTCTCAATATTTTACAATTTGCCCCCAAGTTGGGGGCAAAATATCATCGCCAATTGACGGGAATAACATCGAACCAATTTTCAGAATACCGTGGGGACATCACAAACTTATTTTAGACAAGGTAAAAGGCAACATCGACAAGGCATTGTTTTTTATTCATCAGACTATTGAAAACGATTGGAGCAGATCGATATTAGAAAATTGGATCGACACAGATTTGTATGAAAGGTCAGGAAAGGCTTTGACCAATTTCAAAGATACAATGCCCGAAGAATCAGGCGGTTTGGCGCAGGATTTAACCAAAGACCCTTATAATTTTGCATTTACGGGTATTAGGTCTAAGTACAATGAAATGCAATTAAAAGAGGCCTTACTGAAAAACATTACCGACTTTCTTATCGAACTCGGCACTGGATTCGCATACGTTGGCAAGGAGTACCGCTTGCAGATTGGCGAAACCGAAAAATTCATTGATTTGCTTTTTTACAATCTAAAACTTAGATGTTATGTAGTTGTTGAAGTCAAAGTAGAAAAGTTTGATTCCAAGGACATCGGGCAATTGGGAACATACGTAACTGCGGTTAACCACATTTTGCGAGATGCCAAAATCGACAATCCTACAATCGGATTGTTGGTATGCCGAAGCAAGGACAATACCCTTGCAAAATATGCTCTTGAATCAAGTAGCCAACCCATAGGCATTTCTGAATACGAATTAGAAAAATTCTATCCAGAAAAAATAGAAGGCACAATCCCGTCTATTGACGAAATAGAAAAAGGATTGAAAATCAGAATAGAAGATTGATTTACAAATAAATAGGAGGCATCACTATGAACACCATCCTCTCCGAAAAGGAATATCAAAAATATATCATCGAGTATCTTGTTAGCCAAAACGGATACATCGAGCGCAACGGCAAGCAATACAACAGGCTGTTTGCGATGGATACCGAATTGCTGTTGAAATTTCTCCACGACACTCAGCCCGACGAGATGGAAGCCTTACGCAAAATCTACAAGGACAAACTTGAAGAAACCATCATCGGCTGCATCAATATGGAAACCACCAAACCCAAAGGCAGCCTTATCGACGTGTTGAAACACGGCATTGAAATCTCCAACAAAAAACTATCGCTATGTTACAACAAGCCCGTTACCGATTTCAACCAAAAAGCCGTTGCCAACTATCATAAAAACATCTTTTCGGTAATGGAAGAGGTATGGGCATCCGACAAAGAACGCATCGACCTTGTGATATTTCTCAACGGCATTGCCATAATCACCTTTGAACTCAAATGCAACCTTGCGAGTCAAAATTACCGCGACGCCATACGCCAATACCGTACCGAGCGCAGCCCGAAAACAAGGCTCTTTATGTTTAAAAGCGGCGTGCTTGTAAATTTTGCAATGGATTTGGAGCAAGTGTTTATGACCACGCAACTTGCCAAAGAAGATACATTTTTCTTACCGTTTAATATGGGCAACGGCGAAGGCATCAACACCGGCGCGGGCAATCCCATCTACGAAGACAAATACAGCGTGTCGTATATGTGGGAAGACGTTTTGACAAAAGATTCGCTCCTCGAACTTATCAGCAAGTTTATTTTTTTGCAAACAAAAGAAGAAATCAACGAAGACACCGGTCGCAAAAAGATAAAGGAATCGATAATTTTTCCACGTTACCACCAGCGCGACGTTGTGCATAAGGTGTTGAGCGACGTTTACGAAAACCATTCGTCGCGCAATTATCTGATACAGCACAGCGCAGGCTCGGGCAAAACCAACTCTATTGCATGGTTGGCATATCGCTTGGCATCGCTCCACGACGCCAACAACGAAATCATTTTCAACAATGTAGTAATAGTTACCGACCGTGTTGTGGTTGACCGTCAGTTGCAGCAAGCCATCTTGGGCATGGAGCACAAATCGGGATTTATAAAAGTGATGGACGACAAATGCAACTCGACGGACCTTGCAATGGCACTTGCCGGCAACACAAAAATAATTGCCACCACCATTCAGAAATTTCCCTTCATACTCGAAGATGTCAAGGAACTCAACAAAAAGCGGTTTGCGGTAATCATCGACGAAGCCCACTCATCCACATCGGGCAAAGATATGTCGGCGGTAACAATGGCACTTGGCTCAGATACCCCCTTTGGCGAAGAAGCCGACACCCAAGACAAAATAACCGGCGAAATAGCCAAAAACGGCAAACAAGCCAACGTATCAATATTTGCCTTTACAGCCACGCCCAAGGCAACAACGCTGTCGCTGTTTGGCACACAAAACTCTCATGGACAAAAAGAGGCGTTTCACCTTTACTCCATGAAACAGGCGATTGAAGAAGGATTTATCTTGGACGTTTTGCAAAACTACATCACATACACCACGATGTACCGTCTCAACAAGGAGATAGAAGATGACCCCGAGTGCAAAACCAACGCCGCCAAACGTCAGATTGCCCGCTTTATAGAACTTCACGACACCAACATAGCCCAAAAAATCGAAATCATAGTAGAGCATTTTCGCACCACAGTAATGCAAGAATTGGATTGCAAAGCCAAGGCAATGGTGGTAACGGCATCGCGAGAAGGTGCTGTAAAATACGTAAAAGCCTTCAACGACTACATCGCCAAAAAGAAATACAACAACATCAAGGCGTTGGTGGCGTTTTCGGGCAAGGTAACATTGAGCGGCGACAACACCAACTACACCGAACAAGGCATCAACGGATTCAGCGAAGACATTCTGCCACGTAAATTCGACAAAAATGATTATCAGGTACTTATCGTTGCTAACAAATATCAAACAGGATTCGACCAGCCCAAACTCTGCGCAATGTACATCTTGAAAAAACTTCGCGGAGTAAATGCCGTGCAAACCCTCTCGCGCCTCAACCGCATCTGTCCTCCATACGAAAAGAAAACTTTTATACTCGATTTTGTAAATGATTATCAAGACATCGAGGCGGCTTTCTCTACGTATTACACCACAACATTGCTTTCCAACACCATTACTCCAAATGCCATTTACGATTTGGAAGCCGAAGTGGACGGATATTATGTGTTAGACCCGATGGACGTGGAAACTGTAAACGATATTCTCTACAATGCCACCCTCGACGAAAGGGGCAACATGTCGGCAAAGGACAAGCGGCAGATAACCTTCTGTTGCCAAAAGACCAAGAAAAACATCGAGCACAACCGCACCAAGGACCAGCAGCGCGAGGTTTTGGTAACATTCAGGCATTTTGTAAGGTTCTACGAATTTTTGATACAAGCCACTTGTTTTGAGGATGTTGAGCTGCACAAAAAATATAGGTTTTTGAAACTGATACTCTCGTATTTCAGCATCGACGATTCGGGCGCGGGCTTCAATATCAAAGGCAAAATCTCCGCCGGCAATTTCAAGACCGCCGTCAAAGATAAACACCAAACATCGCAATTTGTGTCGAAACCGGTACTGATATTGCCCTTGGCAGACATCAATTTGTCGGAAGACAAGATGGAATTGCTTTCGCAAATCATTGCCGACATCAACAGTCGCACCGGCAAAAACTTCGACAACGAGGTAGCAGTAAAAGCCATGCTTCAAATCAAGGACATCATGATGAAATCCGATTCACTCAAAGCCTCGGCGCAAAACAACACCGCCAAAGATTTTGAGTTTACCTACTTCGACAACATCGACGACGCCCTGATAGAAGGCCTTGAACAAAACAAAGATTTCTTCACGCTCCTTCTCAACAACGACGACATCAAAAAACAAGTACTCGGCATCTTCTCCGACGAAATCTACATGTCGCTACGCAGAGAAGCTGACACAGAGAAACCTCTGCCAATTGCAGCCGAACCGATTACAGAATATAATAAATAAAGATACAAAAAAAGCCGTCAATTATTTTTGACGGCTTTGTCGGAGTAGTGCGACTCGAACGCACGACCACTTGCACCCCATGCAAGTACGCTAGCCAACTGCGCTATACCCCGATTGTTGGTGGTTGCTTTAAAACAACGGTGCAAAGGTACAGGCTTTTTGATAAACTGCAAATTTTTTGGATAGTTTTTTTTTGTTTTTGTGAATCTTTTATCTGATGATATGTTTATTGTCGCTGTATGTGATAGTTGCAACAAAAGAAAATAGATAATTATATTGCTTCAGCTTCTAACGAAACGGTTGACGTAATACGCGAAGATGCAATAGCAATTGCCAATGATTGCGAAACCCTCTCGATAAAGTCTACCTGATAATCTTGGAAAATGTGTGTGGAGGCTATCTCTAATACGCCGAGCACTTTTGCTTCCATAATCAGCGGCACGAGCAAGAGGTTTTGCGGATTGGCATCGCCGAGACCCGAATGTAGCTCAATATACTTTTCGGGCAGCTTGGTCATATAGATTTTCTCTTTTTCTAAGTAGCATTGACCTACAAGACCGTCGCCCGGATAGAGTTTGCGTTTAACGTATTTGCTCTTTTGGTAAGCAATAGTTGCCACTTGTTCGAGATAAACATCATCTTTGTTGCGGTCGTTGAGCACAAAGATGCCGCCCATTTGCGCGTTGACATATTCCGAAAGTTTTTTGAGCAATTCTGATGGCATTTGGGTTTCGCTGCCCGAACCCATACGGATAATATCGCCCAGCACTGCAAGACCCTCGGCTGCCCACTGACGACGACGGTTTTCTTCTTTTCGACGTTCCTCCTCGGCTTGTGCTTTGCGTAGTGACTCGCGCATGTCGAGTAGCGAGTTGCCAAGGTTGTCTTTGTTAGAAAGCAGAGTAAATTCGCTGTCGAGGTTGCCCATACCAATCTGTCGGGCAAATCCAGCGTATGAAGCAAAACCGTCGATAAGTGCGTCGAGCGATTTTTTCATCTGTCCTATTTCGTCGCTACGGTTAAGTGCAAGTTTCTTTACCACAAGACCTTGCGACATTTGATACAGCTGACTCTCAATCATCTTGATAGGCTGCGTGATACTGTTTCCAAAGTAGTACAACACCACAGTAGCGATAAGGATAAGGAGCACACCTATTATAATGGTAAATTCCACAAGAGTGGAGATACGGTTGTTGAGCGCTGCGGTTTTGTCGGCCACAAGTTCGTCGATATAATCCTCGTACACACCCGTACCGATAACCCATCCGAGTGGTTCGTAAAGTTTGATGAATGATATTTTATTGAGCCATTCGCCAGTTTCAGGTTTGTAAAACTGGTATTTGAGGATTCCCTCGCCGTTGTTTGCGCGGATGCAGTCGGCATAGGCGTCGTACACGTTCTCGTCGGTGTCACCTACATAGAATACGTGCGGGTCGCCTTCGAGCGTTGGCATAGAGGCGTGCATCACCACCACGTATGGCGGGTCGTATTCGTTGATCCAAAGGTAGCCGTCAACACCGTAACGCAGCACACGGAGGTTTTCAAGCGTGATTTTAAGGGTGTTCATTGCAATTTTTTTCACCACTTCGTCTTCGATGGTGTCAGTTTGGTCGAAACCATAGTTTTCGCGCACGCCCACCTCGTTGCTCGAATGGTAAGAGTGGTCAATCATGGCGTAGGCTATGTTTACAATGTCTTTTAGCTGCTTGGTAAGCATTTCGGTTTCGTCGCTGCGGAATTTCTGAATATCTTCCTCGGCGTTGGTACGGAAACTATTGATAGAATACAGTGCGATTAGCAGTATTGAGGACAACACTGTAACGGATGTAAACAACGGTAGTTTCGTTTTTAATTTCATAATTGTGTTAATACAAAAAACAATGCAATATAGCGCGTTTTTTTTGAAAAAGAAAATTTTGACGCGCATTTTTTTTATAAAAAAGCAATTTTTGTACCGAAGTGTTATTTTGTAATTTTTGATTTTGATTTTATTTTGGATTGTAAATTATTGGTATATAGGTTGTTTTTTGAGCTAAGAAAAAAATAAGAGAAAAAATGCATATTTTTTAGTTTTAAAACTTGCAGAATAAAAAAAAGTATCTACCTTTGCACCGTCTTAAAGAAAGGCAGTTTGACATGATGGCGAGATAGCTCAGCTGGTTAGAGCGTATGATTCATAATCATAAGGTCCCCGGTTCAATCCCGGGTCTCGCTACTTAGGGTATTTTGAGATTTTATAATTTCGGCAACGAAATTATAAATAGTGGTTAAAGGAGAAAGATTCGTTATTGAAAAATAGCGAATCTTTTTTTTATGCCTTGGGTTTTAAATCAATATCTTAGAATCATTCAGCCTCGCCCAAGAAGCTGCTCGGGGTGGCGTTGAAGTGTTTGGTAAAGCAGCGGGAGAAATATTTGGGGTCGTTGAATCCCACTTCGTAGGCTATTTCAGAGATGTTCATATTGCGCGAAATGCGGTTTTTGATGAGGAGCTCTTTGGCAATTTTTAGACGGTAATTGCGGATAAACTGTCCTGCGCTTTGCTGCGTAAGACTCTGCATCTTTTTGTTCACCAATGTTTTGCTCATTCCCATTTGTTCTACAAACTCGGTTACTTCGTAGTAAGAGTTTTTGTAGTTTTCTTTGATTATTTTTAGGGCTTTTTCGATAAAACGCTTGTCGTTAGAGTCGTCGGCGATGTTGAGCGCGTCGGAATCCATTTCGGAACGAAATTTCTGTTGGTATCTTCGGCGGTTTTCTATCACGGTTTCGATTTTGGCTTTTAGCATATCCTCGTCGAAAGGTTTAAGAATATAGTCGTCGATACCGCTTTTGAGGCTTTCTAACTGAGCGTCGCGGGCGGTTTTGGCTGTTAACATTATAAAAGGTATGTGCGAAATGTCGATGTCGGATTTTACGGTTTTGGCAAGCTGTATTCCGTCCATTTCGGGCATCGTCAAGTCGCTGAGTATTAGGTCGATAGTGCGGGTGCGCAGCAGTTTGAGCGCGTCTTTGCCGCCCGAAGCTTCGAGCACAAGGTATGTGTCGGAGAGTATCGAGTGGATATATTGGCGCATATCGCTATTGTCTTCAACAATGAGCACTGTGGTTTTGATACCTGTGAGCGATGAGATATGGTCGTCGTCGGAATCGTCGTAAATAGTGCCGTCTACCAAGTTGGTAACAGGCGACACGGGTTCGGATTCTACGCTTGTGAGGGGTATCATCATCCGGAACGATGCTCCACGTTTCCGATTGTTTTTGGCGGTGATGTCGCCTCCGAGAAGGTTGGCGAGGCGTTTGCAGAGATAGAGACCTATGCCTGTGCCGCTCTGTCCCGAAACTTTTACATTTTCTTTGCCTTTGGATTGGTAAAACGAGTTGAAAATTTTTTCGATGTCTTCTTTTACAATGCCGCTTCCACTGTCGGAAACGCAGATATACAGGCGGTCGGGCTGACGGAGCGAAGCAGTATAAATCGACACCTGTCCGCCTTCGGGAGTAAATTTGATAGCGTTGCCAAGCAGGTTGGTAAAAATCTTAGTCATTGCCTCGCGATCAAACATAATGTACGAATTGGGCAGATGTTTGAATAATCTAAGATTGATGTTGTGCTCTATGGCGTAAGCTTTGAAAGGCAGCAAAATATCGTCGATAAAAGAGGAGAAGTTGCCCGAGGTGAGCGAAATCTGCATATTGCCCGATTCTACCTTGCGGAAGTCCATAAGCTGGTTTACAAGCGAAAGCAGATGACGTGAGTTCCGGCTTACAAAGTTGAGCTGCTCAATAACTTTTGGGTTGGTTGAAAGTTTTAGGGCGCGGTCGATAGGACCGATTATGAGCGTTAGCGGCGTGCGAAATTCGTGTGTGATGTTGGTGAAGAAAGCCAGTTTGTCGACGGTAAGTTCTTGAATTTTGTGGGTCATCTGTTCCAACTGAGCTTTTTGCCGCGAAATTTCTTCGTTTTGATGAAAAAGAATTTCGTTTTGCCGCGATAGTTCTTCGCTTTTGTTTTTGAGGTCTGATGTGCGTTCACTCACCTGTTTTTCAAGGTCTTGCTTTTGAAGTTTCAGCACTTTGGTGCGTGTGCGAATAATCTTGATGGTAATGATAATAACGGCGGCAACCATTGCCAAAGCAAACCACCAAGTTTTGTAAAAATATGCATCCACTACCACCTCAATTTCAGTAGGTTGCGAAAATTCGTTTGCCCCCGTGGCGCATTTTACCTGAAAAGTGTAAGTGCCTGACGGAATGTTGGTGTATCCTGCAAAACGGCGGCTGCTCGACACCGTTGTCCATTTGTCGGAGAAGCCAAGCAGACGGTATTGGTATACCACCGATGTGGGCGACGAGTAGTTCATAGCCGAAAACTCAATGGTAAACGATTTGTTGCGTTCGTGCAGATTGACAGATGATTCGATGCCAATTTCTTTTTGGATAAAGCCTCCGGGCTGCGGCGTTACGGGATTGTTGTCTACAAGTAGGTTGGTGAGCAGAACGCTACATTGCGGCGTGGTGTGCGAACGGTGGGGATTGATTTCTACAAGTCCTTGATTATTACCAAAATATAGAATGTCGGAATTTGATGTTTTGTAGCATCCGTTCCAAAAAAAACTGGTTGCTTGCCAATCCTTCTTGCTTGTAATACGAAGAAATTCTTCCCGAATTAGGTGAGTAGCAGCATAATCCGTTGGCAGTGGCAGCCCAAATGTGGTGCGCATTGTCTTCGAGAATTTGGTAGACGATATTGTTTGAAAGTCCGTTGTCGGTGGTAATCTGGGTGGACGACGTTTGGTTGCCGTTTTTGGTAACTTTGATAAGTCCGTAGCCGTCGGTGCCTACATAAACCGAATGGTCGGACGCCTGCATAAGGAAAGTTACCTTGTTGCGGTACTGCGAGTTGCGGTCGTTGGCATTAGGTGCCATCACCTTGTATTCAAAATCGGAACGGTTTTTTTTAAACGATTCGAGGTTTATTGTGATAATGCCCTTGGTGCAGCCTGCGAGCAGATAGCCGTCGTGGGTGATGGTGATGCCGATGCAGCCGTTGATGCCAGTGTTGAGGCTGTCGGGCAGGGGAGGGGCAAAGTTCTCTTGGGCAAGGTCGTAAAACAAAAAACCGCGAGTGCAGCCAATCCAAACGCCGTTGTTGAGACTGTCGTATTTTAGCGCACCCACAAAATCGATTGGAATATTGGTAGATGCGGGGGTTAGGTTTTTTACCACCTTTTGTTTCTCGGTGTCGAAAACCGAAATGCCGTTGCCCCAAGTGCCAAGCCAAAGAATCTTGGGCGAAATTGGTTCGATGTACGATATTGAGTTGTGAGCCAATCCGTTGGCAGTGGTAATGTGCATAAACGATTGCGACTCTTTTGCCTTAATGTTTAACCCACCCTCGATACATCCTGCGTATATATTGCCGTTTGGGTCGGCGTATACCGAGTTGACTGGTCCGCTTGAAATCGACCCTGACTCCGACGGTATGTGAGTGTAGTTTTTTACACCAATCACAGGTTTGGTCATCATATTGATACCCGACGATTCGGTGCCTATCCAGATTATTTTTCTATCGCAAAAAAGACAGTTGATAAAGTTGCTGTTGATGGTTTTGCCGGGGATGTTGTCTTGGTCGCACGAAATGCTGCTAAAACAGTCGTGCATCGAATCGTAAAAGTTGAGACCTTTGAGCGTGGCAACAAGCAGCTGACCGTTGTCGGCAATTTTTAGGTCGGAAACAAGGTTTTGAGTGATAGACGATGGGTCGGAATCGCTGTGCCGATATGTGCGCAGAGTTTGCGAAGCGGGATTGTAGCGGAAAAGACCGTCGTTGGTTCCCACCCAAAGTTCGTTTTCCTTAGCCACTATACACTTTATATTATTGCACGGAAGATTTTGCAAGGCGGGGGCAAACACCTTGGTGGTGAGGTTGCTGTTGTCGTCGGCAATAAGTTTAAATATAGTGTTGTCGATACCTGCAAGTATCTGACCGTCATATTCATAGATAGCAGTAATGGGAATAGTAGGATTGTTTTGCGGATTGAGGCGGCTTATCGATGATATTGAGCCGTCGGAAGCAAAATCCGCCTTAAAAACCGACAAGCCAACTGCCGCATAGATACTTCCACGGCTATCTTTGGTAATCATATATGTGTGCTGATGAAGCAGATTGTCGGGATGGTTGGCAAACACCGTTTTGCTACATTCAGTTCCGTAGTCGAGGTCTATAATATCGATACCGCCCTCGGAGGCTATCCACAGGCGGTGAAAATTGTCTTCCACACATTGATCGGCAAAATTGCTTTTGATCGGCACAGCTGTGCGGGTGTTGAAGTTTTTAAAATCGTAGCCGTCGTAACGCAAAAGTCCACCGCCGTAAGTTGAAATCCATATAAACCCACGGCTATCTTTGTAAATGTCGTTGACAAAATTGTTTGGCAGCCCGTTTTCGACAGTGATAAACGAAAACAGCGCATCGGAGTAGGGATGGGGGGACTGAGCATCTGCCTCTATGTACTGGCATAGCAATGCAGACAATATTATTATTATAGTTTTCAATGTGTCTTATGTTTTATCAGGTTCGGCTACAAAGATAGCAATTTAGGTGAAAAAAAGGACGGATTGTAACAAAAATAATCTTCTTTATTTTTTTGTCGATTTAACATTTACTTAACGTTTTTTTTTTTTTTTTGAATAACATATATTTGCCTATATTTGCAGCGTAAAGTTAAATAAACAGTAAATGAAAGTATATTTAACATATAATAAAAAAGAGGTGAAAGCCGATGAGTCGAAAACAAGGCGAATCACCTCTCTGTGTCCAACCTTAGAAAAGGAGGTATTGCAATAAACGAGTAAAGCAATAAAAAGGTTGCCTACGGAGCCACTATCTTTTGGTAAAATTCCTTTGGTTGGGAATCTAAAAGAAAGACCAAGATTATTTATTATATAATCGTTCTGCGATGTTAATAGTTTGTATTCGTGGAACATAATCAATTGTATTATATGAAAAAAATTAAAATTTTAGCAGGAACATTAGCACTGTGCGCGATTGCGGGCGTGAATGTGTGGAATGCGACTATAAGGTCCCATTATGACTCGTCTCTTAACCTTTCTGAGGTTGAAAAGGTGGCTGACGGATGGGAATGGAGCGACGTGTTGGGATGGGCATCCAGCAGATGGTATGATAAGGTTATTAAGTCAACAAATACCACTTGTACTATTACTTATTCTGACAGTTATAGTGCAAACGTAACGATATTAGGCTGTGGGGGAGGATTTACAACCCCAGGAACAACATACACCGCCTCAGTTCCAGGTACTCTTTATATGATTGAGTGCTCCGATGGAGACGGCGATTGCTGGTCATCTAAATCCTATTGTACGCCTAACTGATAGATATTATTATACTAATTGTTGTCATCACCAGGTTATAAAACTGGTGATGATATTTGCTAATTCCAAATTATATTGAAATGAAGTTCATATATAATTTTTTATTAATTGCCGTTATATTTTTCTGTGGCTGCCAAGACCGTCAACAGAGAGTTCTAAAACAATTCGGTTTGGAATCAGAAAGTGCGGTTGTGAGCTCTTATACAGAAATACCACTAAAAGGCAAACCTATTGAATTAACAGTACCTAATACGCAGTCTGACGCTCTTTACGTTGGATGCCTCGAAGAATTATTTGATTCAATATCTGTTGTAAGATTAGAGACTACAAGCACTTTTGTTGTAGGGGAGATATCCAAACTTGAGATAGTGAATGATACGATATATATATTGGACAAAAAGACCAAAAGTATATTTTTATTTTCTAAAACCGGTCGCGGACTTGTTAAACTTGAGAAAATCGGGCAGGGACCCGGCGAATATACCGAGGCAACGTCTATGTCTGTTGACGTAAATTCTATCTATGTTTACGATCAATGGCAACATAAAGTAATAAAGTATGCCCATAACGGTTCCTTAATTGCCGATTATAATGTACCATTCCGTTGTCAGAGTGTTTTCTCGTTAGAGAATGGCGATATGCTTTGCTTTGGTGAGGGCGAACATAATTTTCATTTGCCCAGTATTCTTAATTATTGTTTTTGGCAATGCGACTCCGCATTCAGCCATATCTCAAGAGTTGGCTTACAATCAGATCAAGAAAAGACTATAGGTAATGGTAATAATGCTTTGTGGCACTATAGTGGTTTTCACTATTATTTCAGTATTTCCAAAAATAGTTTTTATAGAATCTCCCCTGATGGCAGTATAGATTATTTGTTCAAACTGAAATTTGATCCTGAATATGATGAGCGATTCTACACCGACACGCGCTATTACTTTGCCGCTATGGAAAATGGTGCTCGATCTGTCGACGATTTTTTCATTGTTGGAGACGTTGTTGTTTTTGGTGTATATCAAATTCGCAAAGCACCTACTTATATTTTCTATAATATTCATGACAATGTTTTCAGATATATTAATGTCTGCAACTATACTGATTCAAATATTAGTCGGGTAATTCCTATTAATCAACCTATTTATGTTTATGATAATCAGATAGTTTTTAGTTTAACAAGCGACAGGATACTTGACACCCACAAGGAAATAATCGCCCATTTCCCAAACCTTTGGGATAATGCGCCAGACTATGTGAGAGAATTTGACAAGCAACTTCTTGATTCTTTGAGTTACGAGGATAATGATATTCTTGTGTTTGGTAAAATTAAAGAGCATTTTGATTAAGATGAAAAAGTATTATATAATTGGCATTGTGTTTGTCGTTGTAAATATCGTTTTATCAGTTTATATTTATAGGCAAAAACAGATAGTTGCACAATTTTACGACGACTATGGAGTAAAGTCTATGCTCAGTTACGACTATATGAAGTCATTGCAATACAATGGAATAATGCTCGACTCTTCTACAACCTTGCTTGATAGAAATGACACAATATATACTTTGAGCGACTTTATGAACGAGGAAAGAAAACTTGTTTTCCGTTATTCATTTATCCATTGCAATGCCTGTGTGGATACTCTAATGAAACTTGTTAACAAGTTTTCCGATGAGGTTGGTGATGATAAGGTAGTAGTATTAGCCCAATATGCAAATATTAGAGATTACAAAAATTTTGTTCGTATAAATAATATTAAACATTCTATCTACCAACTGCAGGATTCATTGTGCAAGGCGGATGAATTATCTATTCCTTATTTGTTTGTTTTAGAGGATAATATGACAATTAGTAATTTCTTTTTGCCTCGTAAGGAATATCCTCAGGTTACTGAAAAATATTTGGAATCTATCAAAAATATATTGATAAAATGAAGACTATATTTTTGATTATTATCTCTTTATCCTTATTTTGTTGCACCTCCTCCCCACTCGACTACGCTCTTGATTTCGCCGGTACCAACCGTACTGAACTCGAATCCGTACTCGAACATTACAAGGACGACCCAGAGAAACTTGCGGCGGCGAAGTTTCTTATAGAGAATATGCCTGCGCATATATCGCACCGGGACAGCACGATATACAAGTATTACGACATCGCTGACAATCTGTTGCTGCAAAAAGATTTGCCGCACACCATAGTCCGTGATTCTTTGCTCAATGTCAGGAAAAACATCTATCCTGGATTGGAGCGCAATTCAATCTCTGACGTAAAGATTATGAAGGCGGACTAGCTTATATACACCATCGATCATGCCTTCAAAGTATGGAAGAATTGCGAGTGGGCGGCGCACATAGATTTCGATGATTTTTGCGAAACACTTTTGCCGTACAAAGTAACAGAGTTTCAGCCTTTTGATTATTGGCGAGATACACTTTCTGAGGCTTTTTCGGAAAGCTTGCAAACTCAATTATATGACGATGAGGAATGTAATACGACATATCGCACCGTGGATATTGTTAGAAACGAGATTTTGCGCGAAGTGCGTCGCAACGGTGAGTACATAGAATCTGGTTATCCGCTACTTACCGCTTCGCAGATGAAAAATATCGCATACGGGCGTTGTGTGGATTATGTTAACCTCGCTGTCTCTACTTACCGTAGTGTTGGAGTTCCTTGTTATATCGATGCAACACCGTTTTATGGACGTTTCCGTGCTGGGCATACTTGGGATGTGGTGGTCTTTGGCAATGGCGGCGATATGCCATCTGAGTGGGATTTGGCGTGCGAGCACGGTAAGCGTTTCTTTCCTGCACAAAGGTTTCCTAAGGTGTATCGTTCAACATACGCTATTAACCGCGACCGCGTTAAATACCGCAACGAATCTGCTCTTAAATATCCGTTTGATTATTGCCAGAAAGATGTAACGAGCCAATATACAAAGACTTCCGACATCGAAATCGAAACATATAGCAACATCAATCTCGCTGAAAAGTATTGCTACATTTCTATTTTCAACGGTCATAATGTTGAATGGTCGTTTGTTGATTATGGTGAAATCAAGGATGGAAATGCTTGCTTCAAAAACATTGGGCGGAATATCCTCTACCTTGCACAAGGCTTTGATGGTCGGAAACTAATTCCGATAAGCGACCCATTCATTTTGCATCAAAATGGCAAAATTGAGTACATAAAATTTGACGGCTCGGAGACGCGTACACTTGATATCCGCCGCAAGTATTATCAGAACCGTAATGTTGCCGAAATGCGTCAGCGCATCTACGGTGGCAGAATCCAAGGTGCGGATAATCCAAATTTTACCAATGCCGAAGATATTCTCATAATTGATGATGTTTATATTCTTGACCCGCAGCCTGTAAAGTGCAATAAGGCGTACAAATATTACCGTTATTTGTCGGTGGATGGCAGTTACGGTAGCATTGCCGAACTGAAATTTTATGACGCTGACACTACTGAAATTACAGGCACACCAATCGCCTGCAAATACGCTGCGTCCGACATTATTGCCAAGGCATTTGATGATGATTATCTCACCAATTTTGAGACCGAATATCCTGATAATAATTGGGTGGGCATTCAAACCTCTAAACCTCAAAAAATCTCTTTCATTCGCATCATTCCACGTTCCGACGACAACGACATCCGTGTTGGCGACACCTACGAACTCTTGTATTATAATGGCAAGGAATGGATTTCTATGGGTAAAAAAACTGCCAACACTAATATCTTACATTACGATAATGTACCGTCCAAAGCCTTGTATTGGGTGAAAGACCATCGACGCGGCTGGGACGAACGTCCGTTCCTTTTACGTGAAGGCTACAAGGTGGAGTGGAGGTGATAAACAATCGATGAATGTCTCGATGCAATTATCTGAATGAAAAAAAATAGGCGAAATAAGAAACTTGAAACGTTGATGTTGGTTGTTCTGTTAGTGGGGCTGCTTTTCACCATCTACAATACTTTGAGAATTTATGTGTTTATGTCCTTCCGCGTACCTACACCATCAATGGAGCCGACGGTGATGGCGGGCAAGCATGTATTAGTAAATAAGATGGCGTTTGGCAGAAGATATTTCGACGTGCCTTGCTACGATTCAGTGCGGCACGGCAAGATAAGTCGCGGCTGGGCAATTTCGGAACCACGGCGCGGCGATGTGATGGTGTTTAATCAGACTTGTTTCCTCGGCTGGGACACCATCGCTTTCGACATTATGAAATATTTTGTCAAGAGATGCGTCGCATTGCCTGGCGACAGTTTTTACATCAAGAAATGCCGTTACCGTGTGGTTGGAAGTGACGAGGATTTAGGATTGATTGATGCGCAGGATTTGACGGAGTGAATATCACGCGACTCTGCATACGTCCGCCGAATAGGGATGCCTTATATAACTTTGCCGTTTTGGGATAGTTTGGGATGGAACATCCGCAATTTTGGTCCGTTGTACATACCGAAGAAGGACGACACAATCCATTTCGATGAAAAGAACGTTCGTATCTACCGCAAGTACATCGAATGGGAACTTGGACACAAAATTATTTGGGACAGCCTTGGATTCCGTAATCCTGACGGTTCACCGATAGACTGCCACGTGATGCGCCAAAACTACTACTTTATGTGCGGCGACAATGCGCCAAACTCGCTTGATTCGCGCTTTTGGGGGCTTGTGCCTGAGGAGTTCATTGTCGGTCGTGTGATTTTTGTGTATTGATTTAGATAGTAGGGGTCGGTGCGGTTGGCAAATGAATACTTTATTCCAATACCTCCATCTTCCAACCTCTAAACACTACCACAGCAGTATGTAGTTCCCATTTTTTGTCAGCGCATTTTTCGGTGATGCGGTGGTCGGTGATATAACGTTGCAATTGAGCGTTGGCATCCTCTTTTAATTGAGCCACAGTTTCGTCCGATGAGTTTTTTTTGCAGTATTTCAACTCAATCATATAGGCGTGGCGTTTGTAGCCGAGGGGTTCAAGAAACATATCGGTAAAGCCGTGGTCTGCCTCCAATTCGGTAAAGGCAAGGAAACTTGAACTCTTGCAAAAATGCGACAAGAAAAATCCCTTTACAAAAAACTCACCTTGTGCGTCAAAATCACGAACCGACGAATTATCTTCCATTACTGAGGCTATGTAAGAGATAAACGGCTTGCAATCGCCTTTAAAAACGAGCGTGTTCCAATGTCTACTCAAAATGTCAACATCGGTTCGCCAACCTATTATTTGGGTGTAGCATTTTTCTATGTACCTGCAATATTGCAGACGGACAGTTTCGTTTGGAACGACAAAACAAGGCACTCCATCTTCGTCTAAACCAAAACTCAAAAGTCCCATATAATAAAGGAGGCTTTGCAAATTGTCGGCCGTTGACAATTCTGCAATGGCAAACTCTGGGTTTAATTCAAAATATGCTTTACCTGTGTTAACAATATCCATTATTATCCGCGACTTTTCGCCAAAATCTTTTTCTATTTTCACCATCTTTTCCATCTTGAAAAAGTCGGTGGAGACATTTGGGTCAACAAGTTTTTCGGGGATTCGGCCTTTTTGAGATTGATAGTTCATTACAAAATAAAGCACCATATCCGAATTAAAAACCCGTTCTTCGTCAATCATTCCCGACGAAAAACAGTAATTATCGTACACAGGCTTCATAATGTCGATAAGTTCATCAACAGAATGTTTAAAAACGCCAGTTTCATCGCGATAATATTCCAACATAGCACGCACCTCGCTCTCGGCAAATCCCATTGCAGCATTGAGATTGGCATCTATCGACATATTACGCGCTATATTAAATCCGCTTGTAACATCGCTCAGCGTCAATGGCGACACACCTGATATAAATATGCGTCCAATGAGTGCGTTGTTAGATGAAGTCATTGCCTTTAACACATTGAAAAACAATCGGAAAAATCCATCACCGTGAGTAAGGTTTTTGTATGCGTCCTCGTCGGTAGAAAACAGTGTGTTGGCAAAGTTGTCGTACTCATCTATCATAATGTAGATTTTGTATGGCGAATTTGCGGTAATGGCAATCAGTTTGTTCAATGCCTTGTCGCTGATGTCAATAACATCTTTTAATTGTTCGGCAGTGTTGGCAGGGAGTACGCTTTTGTATCTCGTAACAAAGTTTCGTATGGTTTCACAAACAATAAAGTTAAACGAATCTTCTACATTTTCTTTGCGGCTGTCAACGGTAGAAAAATCGAATTTCAAAATCATATACTTTCCCTGATT
Source organism: Bacteroidales bacterium (assembly GCA_016293845.1). GTDB lineage: Bacteria > Bacteroidota > Bacteroidia > Bacteroidales > UBA3824 > UBA3824. The sequence goes on from JAEDDH010000002.1 coordinate 48,398, forward strand.
GGAAGTGGTATGATTGTAAATATCCAATCCGCCGAAGTTTTGCTCGTAGTTGTCTTTTTCTAAAATGTCGTAATAGGCGGCTAACATATTCATAAACAAAGTTTTGCCAAACCTTCTCGGACGTAGGAACATAATATATTTGGCGGCGGTTTCAAAATAAGGTATAAACGCCGTTTTGTCAACGTAATACGAGTTTTCTTTGCGTATGGTAACGTAGTCGGTTTCGCCGTAAGGAATCAGTCGCATAGTTAATTGCTTTTATTTTTGGGCAAATATAATAAAAAAAACAATTGGTTGTATGTGGCGGAATGAAAGATTTTTTGACCAAAAATTTCATAGGCTATATTATATCTCCTTTATCAAAAGTTTTTTGACCACCCGTCCACCATTTCCGCCTCTTTGTCCACCCCTCTCACAGCTCGGTGCGCTATTTTTGCCCATACTAATCACTAATACTGATATTATGAACAAAGTTAAAATTCTATTATTGACTATTTCGGCGTCGGGGATAATATCCTCGTGCCAAACAGCAAGTTTTAATCCTTCGCCATCGCCCAATCCGTGGGACGATGATTATTCTGCATTTATCCAAAATCCCGAAAAATGGGGTACTTACAATGTACACGACCCCTGTGTAAGAAAATTCGGCGACACTTATTACGCATATTCTACCGATGCGGTGTATTTTGCACCTCCCAAAGAGGGTGAGGAACGCAAACACATCAAGATGGGCAATATCCAAATGCGCAAGAGCAAAGATTTGGTTAATTGGGATTTTGTTGGATGGGCGTTTGATTCTATTCCGTCAGAAGCGTGGAACTATGTTTACCCTATCAGCGGCGAAAAGACTTCGCGCGGACTTTGGGCTCCGTTTGTATATAATTATAAAGGTGTGTATCGGATGTATTATTGCCTTTCTACATTTGGCAAACAGGTGTCGTACATTGGTCTGGCAGAATCGGCAAATCCCGAAGGTCCGTGGCAACCCAAAGGCTGTGTGGTAAAAACTGATGATAGTTCGGTAATGAACGCCATCGACCCAACAATTATCGAAGATGTTGAAAATCATAAACTTTGGATGATTTACGGTTCGTTTTTCGGTGGTATTTTTGCAATGGAACTTAATCCTGAAACGGGTCTTGCCCTTAAAGATGGCGACCAAGGTCATCTTGTGGCTCATAGGGCTAATTATCAGCAAGATAATATGGAAGCTCCTGAGGTGATTTATAATCCCGAAACCAAGAAATATTACCTTTTTGTAAGCTACGGACCATTGGTAACTACTTATAACGTAAGGGTTTTGGTGGCAGACCATCCCGAAGGTCCTTATCAAGATTATTTTGGCACCGACCCACGCAACGAGGTTAACACATTGCCCATACTTACAGCACCTTATCGTTTTGAGAATCATCCCGGTTGGGCAGGTTTGGCGCATTGCAGCGTGTTTAACGATGGCGAGGGCAACTATTTTATTGCATCGCAGGGACGACTTCAACCCGAAAATATGATGATGGACTTGCATATTCGCCGAATGTATTTTAATGCCGACGGTTGGCCTGTGGTTTCGCCCCAACGATATGCCGGAGAAAAGAATATTACCCTAAAAGAGAGCGATTTGTATGGCGTTTGGGAAATTATTACAATCAAAGACAACGAGCAACACCGCACAGGTGAAGATGGTCAGGTAACCGACAATCATCTTTTGCCCGAGGAGATTAATGTGTCGAAAACAATTGAAATTTTGAGAAGTAATATTCAAAATTTTAGCAAAAATACATTCGATTTAGAGGTGGATAATAATAAAATCAAAGGTGTAAAAGTGTTTGCCGGACACGATTGGGAACTGAAAACCAATACGTTACTGTTTTCGGCAGTGGATTCGTGCGGTTTTTCGCTGTGGGGCAAAAAAGTAAAATAAAAACGTTAATCCACTTATTTGGGAAATATGTCCACCCCTGTTTGGCGCTTTGTATCGTATCTTTACAACAGAAACAAATTACAATTTTTAGACTTAATTTGATAAATATGAAAAAGTTAGTTTTAATTCTTATGGGGCTTTTGTTAATGTCGCCGACATTTGCACAAAATGGAAGCCCGGTTACCGTAAAAGGTAAAGTTGTAGACGAAACCAATAGTCCGCTTATTGGTGCCACCGTTTCGGTAAAAGGCACAAGCAACGGCACTATTACCGACCTTGACGGAAATTTTGAACTTTCCGCTGCATCCGACGCTGTTATCGTTTTCACTTATGTAAGTTACATTACAAAAGAGGTGAATGTAAACGGCAATGGCGATCTCGGAACTATCGTAATGGAAGAGGATTCCAAAGCCCTTGATCAAGTAGTTGTTATCGGTTATGGAACTCAGAAAAAAGTAGACCTTACTGGTTCGGTTGCCATTGTGGACGCCGACGAAATGAAAAAGGTGTCGAAATCAAACATCTCGTCGATGCTCGAAGGCAAAGTGGCAGGCGTGCAGATTACATCCGACGGTCAGCCCGGTGCCGACCCGAATGTGCGTATTCGCGGTATCGGTTCGTTTGGTAGCACCGCACCTTTATATGTAATCGACGGTGTGCCAATGGGAACATCAATCCGCGATTTTTCGCCCAACGACATTGCCACTATCCAAATTCTTAAAGACGCATCTGCTGCCGCCATCTACGGTAGCCGCGCTGCCAACGGTGTGGTAATCATCACCACCAAACAAGGCAAACAAAATCAGCCTTTGAGAGTTGATTATAGTGGTTATTTCGGTTTCGACAAGGTTTATAAACCTGTTTACGATGTAATGGATACCGAAGCATTTACTTGGTATATTCAGCAAGCTACCGAAAATGCCGGCACTCCGCTTACCAATATGCAAGGTTACGACCCAAATTCTGAACATTATTTTCTTAAACCCGAAAACTACCGCAACACCGATTGGTTTGAGGCTGTTTTCAAAACTGGTACACGCCAAAACCACAATGTTAATCTTTCGGGTGGTTCTGATAAGTCTACTTACAACGTTGGTCTCGACTTTTTTGATCAAAAAGGTGTGGTAGAAGGTTCAGGTCCAAACTACAAACGTTACACCTTGCGTGTTAACAATACTATGGACGTTAAGTTTATCAAACTCAAAACCGGCATTGTTTACTCACACTCCGACCAAAACAATATGTTTATGTCAAACGGCAACGAATATATTCAAGGTTTAAGTGGCGATCAAGGCAACCTTATGTCGTCGATTCTTACAATGCAGCCCACAATTCCCGCTCTCGATGCTTCTACATGGGTTTTAGATGGACTTTATCCAGGTGCAGCAGCTTTCCCTTACGATGCTTACGGATACGGTGTTTATGATGCTAAGCTCCACGGCGAAATCGCTCAGTCTAACCCGCTTGTACTTAATAATATAATTGATCGTACTTATCAGGTAGACCGTATCGTGGGTACTGCAAGCGCAAATGTTGACCTTTTTGGAATGTTTGGGAAAAGATTTGATAATCACAAACTTTCTTACAATATCAACCTTTCTTACAGCAAAACATACGCTAAGGATTTTGTTTGGATTCCCACATGGTTTCAATCTGACAAAATCAAACACACCGCTGCCGACGCTCGTCTCGACCAAGGTTACCGTCAATACACCGATGCCCTTATCGAAAATACTCTTAATTATGAAGGCACATTTGGCGACAAAAACCACTTGAACATAGTTGTTGGTCAAACTTACGAATCAGAGTTTTATCACAATCTTGCAGCATGGGGTTACGATTTTTCAACTCCTATATTCCTTCAAATTAATAATGCTGCCGAGCGCGATGCTTCATCTTACGAAGACGAACACACCCTTGCATCTTACATCGGACGTTTAACCTATGATTTTGATAGCAAATATCTCTTGCAGGCTACTGTACGCCGCGATGGTAGCTCTCGTCTTTCGAGCGACGACCGTTGGGGTTGGTTCCCCTCTGTTTCGCTTGGTTGGAGATTAGACCGCGAAGCTTTCTTCCCTGTTAGCGACCACATTGTAAACCTTCTCAAATTCCGTGGTAGCTACGGTATTCTTGGTAACGAAAATATCGGCAACTATCGCTATATGGAAACTATGAACCGCAACAATTTTGCATACTCTTTTGGTGGCAACATCGTTTACGGCTCGGCTGTATCTTCTTTTGTTAACACTCAGATTGCTTGGGAAAAGAAAAAATCTACAAGCGTTGGTTTCGACCTTGGAATGTTTGGCAATCAGTTTGAATTTACATTTGAATGGTACAAAAACGTTTCGTCAGATCTTCTTTACGAAGTTCCTGTGCCGGTTACAGCAGGCGTAAGCAACACAACAGTAACAATGAACGCTGCCGAAATGGAAAACTCAGGTTTTGAATGGAGCGCAGCTTATCACAACAGCAAACACCAAATCAAATACGACATTACCGTCAACGCTTCTACTCTTAAAAACAAAGTAGTTTCGCTTGGCTTTGGTCAGGGCGACTATCTCACCGGCGACTATATGACAAACATTGGCGAAGAACTTGGTCGTTTCTACGGTTACAAATATCTTGGACTTATCGAAAGTCAAGAGCAACTCGACGCTTGGAACGCTTACGCCGTAGAAAAAGGCAAAGCCGAATATCAAAAAGGTGCCCGCGTTGGCGACTGTCTCTACGAAGATATTAATCAAGATGGCGAAATCACCGATGCCGACCGCGATATTTTGGAGTCAGGCATGCCAAAACTCAGCTTTGGTATCAGCGCAAGAGCCGAATGGAAGGGTATCGACCTTACAATTTCTACATTTGGCGCACTTGGTTACCACGTTACCGACCATATCTACAATCAGCTTACAAGTTGCTACGGCGTGGGCAACAAAGATCCTAAGGTAATGAGCGACGGATATCCCAATGTTTATTACTCAGCATCTGAGGCAGGACATTCCACCTACGCTTGGAACGACCTTTTCAGCGAGCGCAAAATTCAAAACGCTGATTATTGGAAAATTGCCAATATCGAACTCGGCTACAATTTCAAAGACGATTGGTTTAATGGTGTAGTAACAAACGTTAGAGCATACGTTTCGGGACAAAATTGTTTTACTTTCAGCCACTACAAAGGTTACAATATCGACTATGCTCCCGGCACATTTACCCCTGGCTTAAACTACTGTTCGTTCCCAACTCCGCGTACAATAATGTTCGGCTTACAATGTTCATTCTAAACGTTTAACATCTTTAATATTAGATTATTATGAAATTAAAAAATATAGCGTTGGCCGGACTTGTTGCACTTACCGGCATAACATCTTGCGAGGACAATCTCGACCTCGTAAACCCAAATCAGCAGACAACATCCGATTTTGGTTCAAAAGCATCTGAATTGGAAGAAACCGTAATCGCATGTTACAACCGAATCCGTATCGAGGGTACTTACGCTCGTGTGGGCTACCTTTTGGATGTAGTTGCTGGCGACGAAGTAAACTCTTATTCTGACAACGATTGGTGGAGACCTTACGATTATCTTAACGCGTCGCAGGTGGTTACCAACGATGATAGTCCTCTCCATTGGATTTTCCGCGATTTTTATTACACTATCAACACTTGCAACCAGTTGTTGTTTTATGTAGAAAATTCGGGACTCGACCCAAATAGCAAGGAGTATAAGCGTGCCAAAGGTCAAGGATTGTTTATCCGCGCTATCTCATACTACGAACTTGCTTGCTACTATCAGAATATTCCTCTCATTACCGACTTTAATGCAGTATCAGTCAACGACCTTATGGCATCTACCAACACTCAGGATGAGATTTTCGACCAAGTAGAAAAAGATTTCAAAGAGGCAATGGAACTTCTTCCTTCGCGTGATGAAGGTGGTGAATGGGCAAGTGGTCGTGCCACTTGCGGTGCAGCTGCTGGATATTACGCACGTACGCTGATGTTCCGTCAAAAATATGCCGAAGCTCTTGAAGTTCTTAAAGAAATCATTGCTGGAAACTATGGACACTACGAACTCAACGCCGACTATGGCGATAATTTCCGCTCTACTGTTGAAAATACTGCCGAAAGCCTTTGGGAAGTTCAGTTTCTCGATTACGGTGTAGGCGGTAGCGATATGGAATGGACAGCCGCCAACAACTCTAAATCGTCTACCCAAGGTCAGGCTCTCGAAACCGTATTTGGCAATGGCGATATTCTTGGTTGGAACGACCTCGCCGCTACTCCTTGGCTCTATCAAACTTTCAAGAGTCAAACTACCAAAAATGGAACAGTTGACCCTCGTCTTTATTGGACATTGATTTCTTACGAAGACGATTACAACACAATGAGTGGCTTTGAAAACAAGGCGTTTACTAAAAAATACAGCAAGCATGTAACCACAGGCACACGCAAAGGCATTTCTATTGCAAAACACACCACAGCCCGCGAAAACCTTTATGCACAGGTGGCTGCCGCAGGCCTTTCTTGCGGTGTAAATATCCGCTTAATGCGTTACTCTGACGTATTGCTCCGCGCTGCTGAATGCGAAAACGAGATTTCTGGTCCTACCGCTCAGGCTATTGATTGGATTAATCAGGTTCGCTCTCGTGCAGGTCTTGAAAATTTAAAAGCTGAGGATTTTGCTAATGCCGACGCACTCTTTGAGCAGATTGCCAATGTAGAACGTCCCACTGAATTTGGCTGCGAACATGGTCGTATGCAAGATATTATCCGTTGGGGATGGCTCTACGATGAAGGCCGCAAGGCTCAGCTCCGCAAACACGGTTGCACATATTGGAACGATGATGCAAAAGTTGGCGTTCTTCCCGATTCTCCCGACTCTGCCGATGACGACCCGTTCTCTCACTGGGCTCCCGGTCACGAGTATCTGCCTATCACCACATTCAATATGAATGCAAACCCTAACCTCAAAGGCAACTCTGCCAACCGTGGCGAAGAAGCCGCTCATAATTTAAGCGTTCATAAGGTTGTTAAAGGAATAGGTGTTCAATAAAATTTTAAACCAATTTTTTAAAATTGAATTATTATGAAAAACAATAGAATATTATCAGCGGCATTTTTAGCATCAAGTATTGCCGCAGTTAGCTTAACAGGCTGTTACAAAGGAGAACTCTATGATATAGAAGTCCCTGACTGGACACAAGATAGTATTTCAGCAGCAGCGAATAATGCACTTGTAAGCGACGATGTGCCCGGATTGTTAATCGACCTTGTAAAAGATGCCGATGCATTTGAATTTCACGGTGGTGCCGAAATGCTCACAAAGGAGATTCTTTTGATAGAAACCGGAAAGGGTGGCAAAAACGGCAACTTTGTAAGCCTCAAAAAAGACGGCTGGCTCAAAGATAAAATCTCTTTCAAAGATGTAGTTACAATATCGTTCGACGCATATCCTACGGTAAATGGTTCAGACTGGAACTATGTATTTGGCATTGGTAACACAGTGGCATCCGAAGCAGTTGCCAACGGTGGCGAATTAGCCTATTTAGATGGTACTATCGGCTTTATACAGCGTGCAGGCGACTCACCCTACGACGCTTACTTCCCGGGTGGCGCTTGGGTGAGCGGCAACAAGCTGGGCGGTACTGCCGACAATAATCCATACAACTATTTTTCTGGATTAAACGATGACAACTGCAACAAATGGTATCACTTCGACTATGTGTATTCTACCACTGAGGTATGCATTTATGTCAACGGTATCAAATCAGTAGCCCACGAACTTACTCCTGAACAGGGCGCAAGTATCAAGAACAAACTATCTACATTAAACGAAGGTCAATTGGTTATAGGTGCAGGATGCGACCCAAATCTCGAAAACTTTGGTGGATATATAGCTAATTTCACCCTTAGAAATGTGGAATACGTAAAAACATCTGATTTTTATTCTGCAAGCGTTGTGCCCAAGGAATCTGAAATCAAATCGCTGACTATCGAAGGTCCTGAAACTGTTATTTTTGGAACAACTTACGATAACCTTTTAGATCAGGTAAAAATCAAAGTAACCTACGAAGTAGACGGCGAAATCCGCGAACAAGATCTTACAACATCCGACGTTATCGCCACATTGATTCCCGATATGTCTACCGTTGGCAAAAAGACCCTCTCGGTATACTACAACACCACATTTGCTGGTAAATTCCAAAAAAATGTTAAGGCAGAACTTGTATTTGAGGTAGTTCCTTTGGAAATTTCAACTTTGAAAATCACAACCGACCTTTCTGCTGTTGATTATTGCCCGAGCGTAGCTCCTACTGCGCTTTGCAATCTTGAGGTTAATGGCATTCAACCAAACAACGAAGCCATCACTCTCGACAACGCTACTCTTACATTCTCTAAGGTAGATGCCGACGGCAAATTTACCGTATCGTACAAAACCGCTAATGGTAAAGATCTTTCGGTGGATGGTGCATTTGGAGGCAAAAAGGTGTTTGGCGTAATTGTTGGCAAAGGCGAGTTTATCAAAGATTCTAAGTTTGGCACAGTGTATAAAAACAACACCGACAATGTTGCAATTCGCGAAAACTATCTTCTTTTGCCCACCGACCAAATCAACGCATGTGCCTCTGCCGGACGTGTAACAATATCTTTCTGGATTAAAAATTACGGCAAGGCTGTTATCAGCGAATGGTCGCCCGTGTTTATGGTTAAGAACGGTGATGTTAATTCTTCATGGTTCTACTACATCTTCCGCCATAAGGGTCAGCTTTTAGTTAATTACGCAGGATTTGTAGACAGCCCCTTGGCTGCAACATGGTCGCCAGAAAACGACTGGCTCAACGGCAACGACAATTGGCACTATGTGGTAGCAACAGTTGCAAAAGACGATATGACCCTTTATGTTGACGGCGAAGTAATTAGCACATGTACTCCCGACGGTGGCGAAGGCAATTCTACCACTGGATTTATCGACGATTTGGCAAATATCAATTTCTTTGCCATCGGAGGCGCTCAAACCAATGACTGGGGCGATCCTGACCTACCGTGTATGTATTCCGAAGTAACAGTTTCATCTACTATTCCCAACCCTGATGATGTTAAAGCTGCATACGAAGCTGGAAAGTAGATTATTTAGAATATTGTAAAAAATAGATTGATTTAATTAATTCCCTGTCGTATATTTGGCAGGGAATTTTTTAATATTTTATGATTATGAGAAATAAACAACTATTTACAATGGCGGCACTGATATCTGCGACATTAATATCAGCTTGCAGCAAGGACGATAATGGCAACGGCGAACTCCCTATGCCTGATATCGACACCACCAAAAATAATAACCCGTCGGAGTTGCCACAAAATCCCGATTTCATTGTTCCTAACAAAGTATACAAAGATAACTACGCTTCGTATGCCGGATGGGAAAATCACGCAAATTGGAATCTTGCCAACACTCACGACCCAACGGTTTTCTTTTACAACGGTATGTACTATATGTTTGGCACCGACGCATCGTACGGCAACGAACATCTCAAAAATACCAATGGAAAACATTTTCAGGGCAAACGCTCTTACGACCTTGTAAATTGGGAATGGATTCCCGGCATTATGAACGAATACCCGCAGTGGGCTGCCGACTCGCTCAACGCCATTCGCTCTCGTATGGGATTGCCCCAAATCAAAAAAGCCAACATCGCCGAAGGTTTCTGGGCTCCGTGCGCTCGTGTGGTTGATGGTAAGGTAAGACTTTATTATTCAGTAATATGCGACAACTTTATTGGCAACGGCAAAGCGGGCGACGACAACTATGACGGCACTTGGACCGAGCGTTCGTTTATTGGCGTTATGGAAACTACCGACCCCGCAGGAGGTCCATCGGCGTGGACTGATTTGGGTTACGTTACATCTTCGTCGTCGGATTTGGGGCTCAACTACAAACGCTCCTCTAAAAACAACTGGGACGGATATTTCTATTACAACGCCATCGACCCCACTTACATAGTTTGTCCCGACGGCAAGCACTATCTGATACACGGATCGTGGCATTCGGGTTTTGCCCTTTTAGAGATTAATCCTGTAACAGGTAAAGCGTTGAACAGCAAAGATTTAATAGGACTTGGCGAACCTTACTCCGATAATGCATCCGACCTTGAAGCTCGATACGGCAAACGCATCGCCACCCGTGGATTGTCGCGTTGGCAGGCTGCCGAAGCTCCCGAAATTATATACAAAGATGGTTATTACTACTTGTTTATGGCGTGGGATGGTCTTGATATTCCTTATAATACTCGTGTTGTACGTTCGCAAAATATCGAAGGTCCTTACCTGACCAATCGTGGCGCAAACTTTACCGCTGGCGACGAGGCTACCAAAGTTTTCCCCATTGTAACTCATCCTTACAAGTTTAAAGACGGCAACGGTTGGGTTGGAATTTCGCACTGTGCTGTTTTTCAAGACGATAAGACCAAAGAGTGGTTTTATATGTCGCAAGGCAGATTTCCTGCAAATGTGGGCGGCAATCAATATTCTAACGCATTGATGATGGGGCACGTGCGCAAGCTTGTATGGTGTCCTCGTTCGCCCGAAGAACCTGATGACCTTTGGCCTATCGCATTGCCCGAACGTTATGCAAATGTGGCTTCTGGCGGATACAGCACAGATATTACCAAAGACGAAATAGCAGGCGAATACGAACTTATCAACCTTGGCTACAACTATGGCAAACAAGACGAGCCCGAGGCCGAAAACCTTGTTTTAAATGCCGATGGCACAATGTCGGGTGCATTAAAAGGCACTTGGACATTCGATGCCGCAAAAAAATGGCTTACCCTAACGTCTGAAAATTTGCCCAATTCCACTGGCTCTGTGATAGTATGCGTAGAGCGCGAACTCGATTGGGAAAAAGGCAATGTAACACTTGTGTTTGCCGGTTCACATTGGAAACTTACATATACACTTTGGGGTAAAAAAGTAAAATAGCATTTTAAATTGTTGAATATTAATTAAAAACCCGTTGGAATTCTTCGCCAACGGGTTTTTGTATATTAACTTTTATGAGACAATTGTCGTAAACTTGCATTCCTTTGTTTTGGTGTAGCTCGATACAACAATAGCCTAATACCAAGGTGGATAAATGATAATTATAAGTGGACAAATGTTTTTTTAGGTAAAAAAACGCAACCCACATTGAAATCAATATAGGCTGCGGTTAATCTATGGAAACAACTAAAATACTTAATTATTTTCTGGACGGAGTTTGCGTACAGTTACGGCTGTTTGCCACATTTCGCTTTCGCGGAGAGCTTTGAGTTCTTTTTCAAGACCTTCGCGATAGTCGGGCTTAGAGTTGGCGTCGATAGAGATCTGAGCCTCGTCGCCGCATTTTACGCTTTCGTAAAGTTTCTGAACCACGGGTTTGACGGCGTCGTGGAAACGGGGGAACCAATCCAATGCACCACGCTGAGCGGTGGTAGAGCAGTTGGCATACATCCAGTCCATACCGTTTTTAGCAAATAGAGGTCCGAGGCTCTGGGTGAGTTCCTCAACTGTTTCGTTGAAAGCCTCAGAGGGAGAGTGTCCATTTTCGCGGAGCACTTCGTATTGAGCCAAAAGCAAGCCTTGAATAGCGCCCATAAGCGAGCCGCGTTCGCCCGTGAGGTCGGAAGTGGCTTCGCGCTGGAAAGTAGTCTCAAACAAGTAGCCCGAACCGATACCGATACCGAGAGCGAGAGTTTTTTCGAGAGCCTTGCCGGTAGCGTCTTGATATACAGCGTAAGAAGAGTTTAAGCCGCGACCTTCGAGAAACATTGTGCGCAAAGATGTGCCCGAACCTTTGGGTGCAACCATTATTACGTCGATATCTTTGGGAGGAACTACGCCTGTGCGGTCGCTCCAAGTGATGGCGAATCCGTGTGAGAAATAGAGTGATTTGCCAGGTGTGAGATATTTTTTCAAAGTAGGCCATACCGACATTACAGCGGCATCCGAAAGAAGACACATAATTATAGTACCTTTTTCGCAGGCTTCTTCAATTGAGAAAAGGGTTTCGCCGGGTTTCCAGCCGTCGGCTTTGGCTTTTTCAAAAGTTTTGCCGGCGCGTTGACCAACAATTACATTAAAACCATTGTCGCGGAGGTTTTGCGACTGTCCGGGACCTTGTACACCGTAACCAATAACGGCGATGGTTTCGTTTTTTAAGATTTCACGTGCTTTTTCCAAAGGAAATTCTTCGCGGGTCATCACATTCTCGATAACGCCGCCAAAATTCATCTTTGCCATTTCTATATTGTTTTTTTATGATTTGTTATGTTTTTATTGTGCACAAAGGTAGAGATTATTTTTTAATGGAGGTATAATTAGTGGATTTTTTTGAAAAAACTTACTCTCTCTCCTCGGCTTCGTCTCTTCTTGCCAATACATCTTGGAGTTTGCCCATTGGTTTGGTAACTATGATGCGGGCTGATTGGATAAATTCGCGCACGTCGAAATCGCGGAGATTGTTTTTGAGAAACATTTCTAAGTTGGCTTGTGTGCCGGTTTTTTCAAGAACCACAAAATCTTCTTCTTGCTCAAAAATACGCACGTTCCATGTGTCAACAAGATTTTTGATACGGCGGAGGGTGTCTTTGCTGTCTACTGCTATCTTGTATAGGGCAAGGCATTGCGAAATAATCTGATCTTCGCGGTAAAGGAACACCTTTGCCACCTCCACCTGCTTTTCGATACATTTGGCAAGGTGCTTGGCCTGCTCTAATGTGGAAATAATGGTGATAACAAACGAGTGCAGTCCCTCGTGTACGCACGACGATGTGTTGAGGGTTTCTACATTTACCTTGTGCCGCGTAAAAATGATGGATATGCGGTTCAAAAGTCCGATATGGTTTTCGGTATATATTAAAAAGGTGTACTTCTTTTTCATTACTCTTGGTTTTTAGGAAGTTCAAACACTTGGTCGCCTGCGCTGCCGCCGGTCTTGATAACGGGATAGATGTTGGTATTTTTTTCTACCTGAGCCTCTATTAGAAAAGGTCCTGGCGTGGTGAGCATATCCTCAACAGCCTGATTTAATTCGCTTTGAGTGGTTACTCGTTGGGCTGGAATATCGTATGCGGCGGCAATTTGTACAAAGTCGGGGTTTTGCAACTCTTTAAAATAGTCGTGACCCTTGTAGTAGAGGTCTTGCAACTGGCGTATCATTCCTAAATATTTGTTGTTGAGGATGATAATCTTGATAGGCAGACGGTATTGCATAATAGCACCGAGTTCTTCCATAGTCATCTGGAAACCGCCGTCGCCCATAAAAGCCACAATGTTGCAGCCCTGAATGGCGTTTGCCGCACCAATAGCAGCCGGAAGCGCAAAACCCATAGTGCCGAGTCCGCCGCTGGTAATCAGACAGTCGGATGCAGTGTGGCGAAAATACCTTGCCGCAGCCATCTGGTTTTGTCCCACGTCGGTAACGCACACGGCACCCATCGGCAGACGCGACGAAACAGCATCCACAACCCTTCCCATACGTAGTTCCTCGGCTTTGGGGTCGAGGTCGCGGGTGATGATTTTTTCAAGTTCGGTTTGTCGGTAGAATGCTATTTTTTCCACCCATTTTGGATTTTCTTTGGGTGTGATACGCTCGTTGATAAGTTTGAGGGCAGATTTTGCGTCGGCATTGATAGGTACGTATGCACGTTTCACCTTGTTGAGTTCGGCAAAATCAATGTCGATGTGTATAATCTTGGCTTTTGGGGCGTATTTTTTTACGTTGCCTGTTACGCGGTCGGCAAAACGCATACCCACAGCAAGCAGCACGTCGCACTCGTTGGTCATCATATTGGCGGCGTAGTTGCCGTGCAGACCCACCATGCCAGCAAAGAGCGGACTATCACTCGAAAATGCCGTTAGACCTTTGAGGGTACAACCCACAGGGATATTAAGTTTTTCGGCAAGGGTGCGCACCTCGTCGCGGCATTTGGAAATAAGTGCTCCGTGACCCACCACCATAAACGGACGTTCGGCATTGTTGAGCAGTGCGGCGGCAGTGTCTATCTTGTCTACAATGGGTTTCCATTTGGGATGATAGTTGGCTATCTTGGTGCATTGATGGTATTCAAACTCCTTTATGATAGATAGTTGCGCATTTTTGGTAATGTCCAACAGCACAGGACCAGGGCGACCGCTGCGGGCAATGTAGAAAGCCTTGGCAATGGTTTCGGCAATCTCGTCGGCGGTGGTAATCTGATAGTTCCATTTTGTAACGGGCATAGAAAATCCCACCACGTCGGTTTCTTGAAATGCGTCGTAGCCCAAATCTTCGGAGTTTACCTGACCAGTGATACACACAATAGGCACGCTGTCGAGCATAGCGTCGGCAATGCCAGTGAGCAGGTTGGTAGCACCGGGACCCGATGTGGCCATACACACGCCCACCTTGCCCGATGCCTCTGCGTATCCCTCGGCGGCATGCACTGCTCCTTGTTCGTGACGTAGCAGTATATGCGATATTTTTTTCTCGTAGTTGTAAAACGAGTCGTAAATAGGCAGGTTGGCGCCGCCCGGATAGCCAAACACAATGTCCACGTTTTCGGCAATGAGGGCAAGCGTGACGGCTTCAGCTCCTGATATGTTGTTGTATCTCATAAAGTTGTGTTTTTTAATAAAAAAGCCGCTCCAATTTTAGAGGTGCGGCTTTAATTGTAGCAACGGCAAAGTTGCTACTTTTTTTTATTAAAAACAAATTATTCTACATTTTTTACAACGCCAGTAAAAACTGGCACGCCTTTGTAACTTAGTATGTATGCAAAACTGCGGTCTACTACAAAATCGTAATTGATTTCCTTTTTCTCGGGACCCAACGCTGCATTTACCATACTGCTGCAAAAAACCTGTGCGTCGGTGATATTGCTAAAATCACATTCGCCATCAATAAAGAATTTTTTTACACCTAAGTAGTTGATAATGCCGGCAATGTTATCGTCGTATTCGGCAGTAAATTCAGGAAATAGGCAGCGGGTGGTGTACGAGAAATCTTCGTCTTCTAAAATATATTGTGTATCGTCGTTGAACACGTCGGCGTTGTATATTTCGTCTACAGAATGACCCTCGTTTGGTACATAAAAAGTGAGTGTAAAATTGTTGGTTTGGGTGTAAAATTTTCGGTACGAATCGTTACTAACGGCCTTCCCCGGGAAATAAGTACCTGTGAGCAACTGCAATTGGTTGATGGAGTTGTTGTAATTGCGAAATTTATATTTGTTGCTTGTAAGTTCAAGATCGTTGGCAAAAAGGTTCCAAATATCACGCAGGTAAACCACATTCATTAGCACCATATAGGTGTCTTGTCGGATTTGCAAATCAGGACTTAGCAATCCGTTGGTTTCGTTTTTGATATACGATGTAATGGTTTTGTTAATGTCGGTGTTGGGCAAAAGTTTAAACACATCGGTATAAAATAAAGCGTTGAGACTATTGACACCATCTTGCTTAGCTTTGGCATTTGCATTTAGCCATAGCGGGTTAACGCATTTTATCATATTAGCCTTTTTGGTATCCTCGGTATCGCTAAAAATTGTATTGCAATAGCTATTGAGAAGGCTGATATTGGCAATTAATTCTTCGTAAGTGATGCCGAGGGCGTCTAACAATTCTTGACGTGTATCGCCATTGGCTCAATCGGTTGCCATACTGAGAGCCATAAAAATAGAGAGCGGCGACACTGCAAATGGAGTACAGCTTCTGTTACATTCCCGAATCTTCGCGCATCGAAATAAAATTGTCAAAAACTGGCATTTATATCGTAAAAACTGGAAAACTTCTCAAAAGGTTGTTATTCAATAAATTAATCTTACAATAGTGTTACAAAAAAAACGTCGGTGGATAATCCAACGACGTTTTTTTTTAAAAAATCTTGACACGTATTTGATTATTCCTTACCTTTATCAAAAAATTTCAAAACAGTGTTGAATGGCACGGTAAATGTATTAAATTTTTTACGTTTAACAACCAACAAAAAACCACAGATCTATGTCAGAGCGTGATTTTATATTGGAATTGATGCAGTCGACAGGCAACGATGATATGCATTATTTTTATAGGGGCGAATTTACACAGAGTCTTTCGCACCAAATTCTATCTCTCGCCGAAAAAAATATCGACCGAGACCATATCTCGTCTAAAATAAAAAAGCGGGTTTTCCATATTATGGTAGAGAGTATTCAAAATATATCACGCCATCAAGACGAGCCGTATAAACCTGAAGAAACCGCTATTTTTGCTATTCAAAAACAGAGCGAGCATTACTACATTACCACAGGTAATATTATTGAAAATGCCAAAACAGAATCGCTTTGTGGCAAACTCGATAAAATCAACAATCTTGACCAAGAAGAGCTCGACGCTTTTTACCGCGAAGTGCTTAGCAACGGGCAACTTTCGTCGAAGGGTGGCGCGGGTCTCGGTCTGATCGAAATGGCTCGCAAAAGTGGCAACAAACTTTCGTATGCGCTCAACCAGATAAGCGACCTGATGTCGTATTTCTTTCTTCATACAAGTATCGACACTTTCACCCTTAGCACCGCACCTGAACCTCCCGACGAGTCTGTTTACTCGCTCAATTACATGACCCAACTTCATAAATACATTATCAAAAACAATATTCTGCTAATTTACAGTACAGTATTTAACCAAGAGAGTCTTTTGAGCTTGATACAGATAATGAAAAGTCAAGGTGGCGCGATAAGTTACCGCAAAAAACTCATCAGCCTGATGGTAGAAATGCTTCAAAACATTATTCACCACGGCGATGTAGACCTCGGAGGCATCAAGGGCAGCAAAGGCATTTTTTACATTGCCGACAACAATAGTTGCAACGAGCTCACCACCATCAATTATATCCCAAATGAATCTATCCAAAAACTCAAAGATAGAATTGATTATGTCAACGTGCTTACCGACGAACAACGCGAAGAATATTACAACGAGCGGTTATTTGATTTTCGCATGATAACCACCAAAGAGGCAGGTCTTGGCCTTATCGAAATGCGCATTAAGAGCCGCAATCCGCTTGAATATTCGTTTGAATCGGTAGATAGCAACTATTCGTTGTTTAAATTTACAATTCGCATCAACAACAACTAAATCAAAAGCTTACAACTTTATATGAATCCACTGATATTATTAAATACAGAAGAAACCCCCTCGGTAAATTTCGACAAAGAGAAAGGAATTTTCCGCATTGCCGAAAATTCGTATCCTGATGATGCCCGCAAGTTTTACGAACCTGTGCTTGCATGGTTAGAAAAATATTTTCAAGAGCCTAATAAAACCACGGTTTTTGAATTTGCTTTGTCGTATTTTAACACTTCGAGTGCCAAAATTATGACCAAGATACTCAACCTTTTAAAAGAAAACCGCGACAAAACCGACATAAAAATACGTTGGTGTTACGAATCAGATGATACCGACATGCAAAAATCGGGAGTGCGCTATTCGCAATTGTGCGGAATGGATTTTGAATTTGTAGAAACAGAAATATAAAAAAAGCGGGAGCTTAACAACTCCCGCTTTTTAAAAGATATATACTGCTTATTGGATTTCTACCGAAGTGGTGGTATCCTGCGGAGCGGCCTTAGGTATTTTGATAGTGAGAATACCGTTGGTGTAAGCTGCCGATATAGCTGTGGTGTCTACGCCTTTGGGCAATGTAAACGAGCGGCGGAAATTGCCGTAAGAATACTCTCTGCGGTAAACGTTGTTTTTCTTGGTTTCCTCGGTTTGGGTTTCGCGCTCTACAGCTATTGACAATTCGTCGCGCTGGATATTAACCTTGAAATCTTTTTTCTCGTATCCCGGAGCTGCCATATCTATAACAAAATCGGTGTCGGTTTCGCTGATGTTAACTGCGGGAATGCAGAACTGTTTTTTGTTCTGATAGTAAGGATAAAACAATCCATTGTCGAAAATGGAATCTGAATTTAATAATCTTTGCAACATATTTGCCTCCTTGTTTAAATAGTTATGTGTTTTCATTGTTTTTACTTTTTAATGGGTTTAACTTTCGATTATCCTAAGTTCAAACAGAGTGCCAATGCCGAAAATTGCTGTTTTTGCTGACAGAATGTCAGTTTTACGACAAATAGTCAACGACAAAATGGCAGATATGATAAAATAATAGTATATTGATTATAATTATATATAATGAATAGTAACGATGATTTAATAATAAATAAAGACATTGTACAAAACATTTATTGGCACAGATCAACTACCGATTTTACAATATTAATCAAGCTAACGGCCTCAATAGCAATGTTATCACAGCTATTACCGAAGAAGGTTATGGATTTATTTGGGTTGGTACGCAGACAAGTCTTTTGCGCTACGAGGTAGTTCTTTTCTTTCGATCAACGATATCAACGATTCGCTAAATCTTGAAGGTTGTTATGTTACCGGCTGTGTGTCAGTCGCCTGATGGAACTAATGGCTTACGACAGAGAGGGCAATTTGTGGACAGGTGGATACAACAATCCGCTGCATCGCCTTAGTGCCGACCATAAATCTTCCGAAGCTTTTAGCCTTGTTATCCAAGACAGGATATTATCGAAAACTATTCGTATAGCTACGGATCGCCTTATAGTATACCGCACAATGTGGTGCATGATATTTTGCAAGATTGGCACCACAGAGTATAGGTGGCAACTCCGACAGATATTGATAGATTTGCTATTCGTCGCGGAATTGAATCGCCCGAATATCAAAAGCAACGTATCGAACGCACTCTTGATAAGTTTTCGGAAAGCACCGATCAACGCGACGATATTACATTCTTAATCCTAAAAATTAGAGAGAAAACCGAACTGCCAAAAGAGGATTAAAACCTTGCCCCTTTGAAGTCTAAATCAGGAACATACATCCATGTGCCGTCTTTCATAAACTTGTAACCATCAAAACTTCCGTCGGGACCTGAAAATTTTGTGTTGCCGTTGTATTGCTCAGGAATCATCATATGGTCGGCAATAAACATTTTCATTTTGAGGTCGTAGCGGAGGCTCATAACGGCACGCTCGGTATATTCAAAAATCAAGCGGTCGTAGTTTTGTTTGTGTTCGTCGGTAAAGTAACCTCCAAAATATATTGAGCCGTCGCTTTTTACGCGTACTTGTTCTAATACCTTGCGGTTTACAAAAAGGTCGGCACCGTCCCAACCGGCAAGTGCATACAAATGGCTTTTTTTGCCACCAACTGGCACAAGTTCGTAGTAGATAGCACCATACCAATTGTCGGGTTGCATAGAAGATTTGGCACCGTTGGGCGTAGAGTCTGATTTGTCGATAAGGCGGGTGGTAACCACATCACCATCGTCTGAACGCGCTTGCACAAATCCGTAATAGGTGTAAGTGCCATCGGCAAATTGTATTCCCCACGAAAAAATTCTAAGGCGGTTGTCGCTGCTTGTTAATACCGAAATAGGTTTAATATCGTCCAAAGTGGCGGTAAAATCATCTTCGGCACTGATAACGGATTCAAACGTGTTGGCTGCATAGTTGGCAATTTCGCCACGGAGCGAATCGTTGGGCTCTGTTTGTGCCTCGTTGATAAGCGAAACTACATTTTGAATGCTTTGTGCCGTAGTTGACAACGCTATAAAAAGTGCTGCTATGGTAAAAAATATTTTCATTGCTGGCGTTTTTTTGGGTTCTTTAACGTAATAGATGCGCAAAAATATTGCAAAATATTACAAAAAATGCTTACTTTTGTAAAAAATAAGAAAAAATATAAGAGATGAAACTGAGATGTATGGTAATTGACGATGAGCCGCCTGCTGTGCGACTTTTGCAGAGTTTTATAGAACGTACTCAAAGCCTTGAATTTGTAGGAGGTTACACAGATAGTGTTGAAGCTGTGCAAATAATCAAAGACAATCCTCCCGATGTACTGTTTTTGGATATTCAAATGCCCGACCTCGATGGAATGCAGTTGTCAAAAATGGTTCCCCCCGAAACAAAAATCGTTTTTTCTACGGCTTATAAGGAATATGCGTTTGATAGTTACGATGTGAGTGCAATCGACTATCTGTTAAAACCTATCAGCTATGCCAAGTTTCTTAAAGCGGTGCAAAAATGTATCGAGTGGTTTGAGATGAAAAACGTCTCAGAATCAGTTGCTTCTGCTCCAGCTCAATTACCTTCAACATCGGTTAATAATTCAGGCATATTTTTTATCAAGAGCGATTCGATGCTTGTGCGTATAGATACAAACGAAATCTTATATATCTGTGCATTAAAAGATTATGTTCGGTTTGTATTTGACAGCGGACGTAAGCCTATCATATCGCTTATGACCATGAAAAATCTTGAACAGCAATTACCACCCGATAAATTTATCCGTGTTAGCCGTTCGTATATTGTGGCAATCAATAAGATACGCTCGGTAGATAAAAACAACTGCATCTACATTGGCAACGAGGTTGTTCGTGTTACCGATGTGTATAGCGAGCAGTTTAAAAAATTTATTGGCGGCTGATAGAACGGTTAATTGTCAAGTTTTGTTTATAAATTGGTTTTTCTGACGCACCTATAAATGTATAATCGTTGTTGGCTGATATTTTGGTACGCTTGGCGATAGGTGCTTGATTACCAGTGATAAGCGAAATAGCTTTGGCAAATAGAGGTTCTTCTACATTGCCGAGCGAACTTTCAAAATAGTCGGGAAGCCAGTAATCGGGAGTAAATCCGTCTTTAAAATTCATTTCGTCGGCAGAGTTTTTACAAACTCCCACCACAAGATAAAGCGCCCATTCTGAATAGTTAATTCCATCGCTATCAGTACCTTTGTCGTAATTGTCGTTGAGTAGCATATTGGTGGTATATTTGCCGTAAGTGGGTGTGCCAATAATTTCAATATCCATATACGGTGATAGTCCCGAAATTAATTCCTCGCTTGCCGACGCAGTTTGACTTGAAGTAAGCACGTATAGTTTGTTGATATTGAGATGAGTGTTTTGCTCCGAAAAATATAAATTTAGTTCATCATTATTTTCTTTAATTATTTTTTCGAGGATTGGGTTTACATCGGTTTGGATAAAGAGTTTGTTTTCGTTGCCTGAGGGTATAATCATCGAAGCCAATTTTCCGAGAGTGGTGATATATCCGCCGCCATTGAGCCTAAGGTCTAAAACAAGTTCGGTAATCTGTTCGTCTGCAAGTTTTTCGATAGCTTGAGTAAGGGTTTCGGTGCCATCGTCAAAACTATCGTAAAGAAAATATCCTATTTTGTGGCCGTCAATTTCGTGAGTGGAAACTTGCAAAACAGGGTCGATATCCATGCTGACTTTTGTGATTAAGGGCGAGGTGTATTCGGTGTCGTAATATTCACGAGCCTCCCATATACCGTTTGGAACTGATAGTTTAGAGTATGTAAGTGTGTATGAATCAAGACTTAATAATGATTTGTAATTTGTTTTGTTGAGGGGTTGTCCGTTTACTTTGGTAATCACATCGCCGCGCTGTATACCTGCAGCCTCGCCTGGCGAATCTTTGTAAACATATTGAACGAATGCAACAACATTATCTCTATTTAATCGGTCTTCTCCCAAAATAAAATTGATACCATCGGTAACATAAACATTATTAAAAAAACTTTCGGTTTCGGTATAATTGTTCATGATCGACGAAAAGCGGTCTTCGGGGTAAAGAAAATATTCAAACACATCGTTTGGAGTGTTGAATTGCGAAAGATTGAGACGGGTTGGAATTTTATCGTTCCAATAGTAATAGGTGTACATAGTTTCCCAAACAAATTGGTGAACGGTGTAGTCTTTGGTGTAGCTACGGTTTCGAGATTTATTAGATGATTCGTCGCGGTAAATGTCGTTGTCGTCTTTTGTGCATCCTACGATCACTGCCAAAATCAATAGAAGATATGTGGTTATTTTTTTCATAATTGAGTTTTTTAAATATCTATTGCAATAATAAAACATTTATCAATGTTAGAACCCCCAAAAATAGTTAAAAAAAACAAAACTTTGTTTTATTGTACAACACTTAGCCAATAAAAATAGTTTTTATTGTATATTTGCATACTCAAAATACTAATTACGTACTACAATGATTAAGAGAATTTTGCTAATAGCGTTTGTGTTTAGTGTTGTAGGCACATACGCTCAAAACGATGAATGGTTCGACAAAAACGGCAATATCCTGCCCAAATATTTAGACGACAATGGTTTGCTCTCCGATGAATATCTTGCCGATGCATACGAGTTCACATCTGTAGACGAGGCTTTAGCTAATCCGTTGAGAGTGATTAAGTTAAATTTGTCGGAAAAGAAACTTGACGAGTTCCCCGCCGAGATAGTGCAGTGCCACAACCTGCATGTGCTTGACCTCAGCGGCAACAAGATTACCACACTACCGCAAGAGATGACTATGCTGCCCAATTTGCAGTATCTTGTGCTCAGCCACAACGCTATAAACGAAGTGCCTTCGGAAATAGGAATGCTCAAAAATCTCCTTATGCTCGACCTTGGCGACAACAATCTAAAAGCATTGCCCGAAGAGGTATGCACGCTCGCAAACCTTCAGAATATCATTCTCGACGAAAACCATCTTACATCGCTGCCGCAGTCGATTGGCTCAATGACTAAGCTTTACAATCTCTCAGCCAATCACAACAAAATTTTGCAGCTGCCCGAATCCATAGGTTCGCTTGCAGAGCTACAGAGTTTAGACCTTTCCGACAACCTTATCACGTCGCTACCCTTGTCGTTTGGCAACCTTCAGTCTATGGTTATTTGCGACCTTCACGGCAATGCCATCAAAGTGCTCGACAACACCATATGCGACCTCAAACAGTTGCCTTTTCTCAATCTTTCTAACAATATCATCACCACCCTGCCCAAAAATATTGGCAAGATGGCGTTTATGCAGATGCTCGACTTGAGTAAAAACCAGATAGCCGCATTGCCTTCGTCGGTGGGCGATTTGTCGATGCTGCAGCAGCTTGATCTCACCGATAATAATATAAAAGTGTTGCCCAAAGCTATTGGCAAACTTACATTTATATCGAGCATCGTGCTCACTGGCAACGACCTTTCGGCTGCCGAAATCGAAAAAGCAAAAAAACTTCCAAATAATTCATCCATAACATTTTAAACAATGAAAATTCGTACAGGCATAGGATTCGACGTACACCAGCTTGCCGACGGTATTCCGTTTTTTGTAGGCGGTATCAAAATAGAACACACCAAAGGCGCGGTAGGGCACAGCGATGCCGACTGTCTTATTCACGCCATATGCGACGCTCTGCTCGGCGCTGCCAATATGCGCGACATAGGCTATCATTTCCCAGACACCGACCCGCAATACAAGGGCATAGATTCAAAAATCCTTTTGCGCAAGACCTGCGAAATAATCCGCAATGCCGGATACTCCATATCCAATGTAGACAGCGTTATCTGCCTGCAAAAACCAAAAATCAAGGACTATATTCCGCAGATGCAGAAGGTTTTAGCCCAAGTGATGAGTCTCGATACCGACGATGTGTCAGTGAAAGCTACCACCACCGAACATCTTGGTTACACGGGTAGGGAAGAGGGTATTGCCTGCTATGCAAATGTATTAATTTATAAATAATTATGAGCAAGGTGATATTATATCATGGTAGGCCCGACGAGATAGTCGATCCTGTTTTTGGACTTGGCAACTCCCGCCACGATTACGGTAAAGGATTTCATTTGACTGAGGATTTAACCCTTGCCAAAGAGTGGGCTGTAAGTCGTCCCGAAACGGTCAGCGGTTTTGTTCATACCTTTGAAATAGAAACTGATGGCTTGGATATATTTGATTTTCAGGATAAAACATACTTTGTTGGCTTGCAGAGCTTATGAAAAATCGCGATGCCGCCGATTCAAAAAGATATAGAGTGTTGGCTCAAAAATTTATAGCAAAATATGGCAACAACACAGAAAAATGTGACGTTATAAAAGGTTGGCGGGCAGATGCTTCGTATTTTTATATTGCCAAAGCCTTTGTGCGCGACGAAGTGGATGTAGATATTCTCGAAGATCTTTTGCAACTTGGTCCGCTCGGTATTCAATGGTGTTTGAAAAGCGAAAAAGCTATTAACGCTATAACCAAAATTGACGGTATTATAACTGTTGATTATCACGAATTTAACCGAAAATACAACGGCCGCGATGCCCAAGCCCGCATTACTATGAAAAAACTTATTGATTCTGACAAAAATAGAGTAGAAAAAGTATTCAGCACACTTGTTTAATATAAAATTTTATGGCAGCATATCCCAAATGTTATTTAAACGAAATTGTTGAAACCCAAGGAAAACTCTTTGAGTATGTGGCAGATATTACCCCTAAGGTAAATGTGGAAGACTTTATAAACAAATATATGATGAGCAAAACCCGCATGTATCTCGACCGTGCTGATGCTTATCTTAGTAATTTGAATACCAAAGAGTTGTACGATTATTTTTGCCAAACAGAAAATTATATTCCAAAAAGAGGCGATGGACTCGACGGTTTTAAACCAAATTGGATAGGACAGTTTTACGCTTTTTATCAATGGAAAAATGACACTCCGAGCGTTGCAGTAATAAAAAAATGACCACTCGACTTTATGGAGGCATCTTATTACGGTCTTCACGATTTGGATATCGACCTCGCCGAAAAGAAAATAAATGTATAACTTTTAGTTAACACTCCTTTGTTATTTTTGCAAACTAAAAAATAACAAAAGTGGACTACTCAGACCGTACCAAAGAACTTGCTACCAAGAAGATAAACTCGCTTCTGTGGGCTTACGCACTACCTTCGATTATTAGTCAGATTATAGCATCGCTCTACAATGTTACCGACCGTATGTGCATAGGTCAAGGCGTTGATTCTATGGCTATTTCGGGATTGACAATCACATTCCCATTTATGAATATTATCCACGCCTTTGGAGCGCTTGTGGGTGTGGGCGCAAGTGCAAGAATGTCGATTGTGCTTGGCAAAAAAGATGTCAATTGGGCAGAAAATATTCTTGGCAATGCCGTCTACCTTACCTTTGTGTTTGGTGCGCTGTTTATGACGGCGGGTTATCTCTATATCGACGACATTCTTTTGCTGCTTGGAGCAACGCCGCTTAACGTTGGCTATGCACGTGAGTATATGCTTATTGTGCTGCCCGGAATGTTTTTTACCACACTGAGTTACAACCTTACGGGAATGATTCGTTCTTCGGGATACCCCAAAAAATCAATGTATATTTTAGGAGGTGGTGCGGTGCTCAACATCGTGCTCGACCTTTTGTTTATATTCGTGTTTAAACTCGGCATCTCTGGTGCGGCTTGGGCTACCACTATTTCGATGGTGGCAACGGCTGTGGCATCGGTTTGGCATTTTGTTAAGAGAGATTCGTTTATACGTTTCCGCCGTCACGCTTGGCAACCTAAGTTCTACATTTTTAGAAACATACTGTTGATAGGCATGAGTCCGTTTTTGATGAACCTTGCCGCAGCGGGTGTGGTGGCTATGTTGAACCGTCAGATAACCGTTTATGGCGGCGAAAATGCTGTTTCGGCTTACGGCATTATGAATAGTTTTGGCAATATGGGTGTGCTTATAATCCTTGGTATATGTCAGGGGATGCAGCCAATAGCGGGTTACAATTACGGCGCAGGATTAAAAGACCGTCTCAAAGAGGTGCTTTTCCTTTCGATGAAGATTAATATGATAATTGGTTTGGCGGGGGCGTTGCTTGCCTGCCTTTTCCCAAGACTTTTGGCTCACGGATTCACTGGCGACCAAGACCTTATAGAACTTTGCGTGCCGTGTTTCCGCTATATGATGTGTATGATGCCGTTGATTGGTTTTACCATTACAAACTCAAACTTTTTCCAATCAATCGACAAGCCTTGGGTGGCAATAACCACCAGCCTTTTGCGTCAAGTGATTATCTTGCTGCCGTTTATATATATATTCCCCTC
Organism: Bacteroidales bacterium; assembly: GCA_016293845.1. Lineage (GTDB taxonomy): Bacteria > Bacteroidota > Bacteroidia > Bacteroidales > UBA3824 > UBA3824. The sequence continues at coordinate 74,295 of JAEDDH010000002.1, forward strand.
AGTATTCGAGCACTTTGGAGGCAACGGACTCACTGGCATTTGGTTTTCGGGCACACTTTCGGATATACTTGCTGCCATTATTTCAGGATTATTACTATATTCGCAACGAAGAGTGTTTTTACCCGAACTTACTCCGCTGAAACAGAGCCACTAATACCCCTCTTTGATAAATCCGCCCCAAATTTCATTAGCCAATCGACGCATATACGCCGCCGAAAAACCTGCACCGCCTTTGTAATGTAAGCAGCCGTGGGTTTTGGCTATGGTTTCGGTGTAATCTTTTAAGGCGTAGACAGTAAAATTATTGCGGAAGCCGTAGATTTTTAGGTCGTATTTCCAATGGTTAACAAGCGGAATTATAGAGCCTTCGGTTATGGATTTCTTGTTGCCGTCTTTCTCAAATTTTAAAAACGCCATACCTTCAAGCTGGCATTGGTAATTCTTGAACATCGAAATAAAGTTGCCCAACGAATAGTAAACCAGCATCCTGTGACCGTTTTCCTTCTCGAGCCATTCCATAGGTTCTACAATGTGGGGATGTGAGCCAATCACCACGTCAACCTCGCAGTCGAGGAATATCTGGGCATACTTTTTTTGGCTTTCGTTGGCTTCGAGTTTGTATTCTGTGCCCCAATGCGGAAACACTATTACAAAATCTGCCAATTGCTTAGCCTTTGCCACATCACGACGTATTTTTTTCTCGTTGAGAATGTCGGTGGCGTAAGGGTACGAAAGCATTCGACCATCTTCGTTAACGCCGTAGGTATAGTTTAAGAGCGCAAACTTGATTTTGTTTTTTTCTACTACTATAATGGTGTCAACAGTTGAGGCATCTTTGTGAATGCCTATTACGGGTATGTCGGGGTAATTAGTTTTCCAAAACTCAGCCGATTTTTGCACCGCCAACATACCGTGGTCGAAAATATGGTTCGTAGCCATAGTTACAATATTGAATCCTGCGTTGACAACGGCGTGACCCACTGCATCGGGCGAATTGAAATTTGCATATCCGTGATAGCTGCCCCATCGGTTTTCGGGCTTTATGTTTTTGAGTTCCACATTCGATGCCCCGTAGCCGTTGTCGCCACCGAGAGGGGTTTCTTGATTGATAACGCGGAGGTCGCCAAGAGCAACGTAAGGCTTGATGTTGTCGTAGTTGTGGTCAAAATTATAGGTGTTTCCCTTTTTGCCCGCCTCGAGCATATACCAATCGTAGAGGTTGTCGCCCACGGCTATAAGAGTGGCGGAGAGTACAGGTTCGGCAATATTAAGCACAGGCGGGGGTAGGGTAGTGTCGCGAGGTATTTCGCGTTGGTTTGGGTTAACGATGCAACTTGTGCTGGCTGACAATAATAACGGAGCTAATATAGTTAATGTCAATAAATTATGTTTTTTCATATATTCAGTTTTTTGTGTTAATATTAAGATAGTGTAGCAAAAAACTTGCCTTACATTAAAATATCAAATTTGTTTTTTTCTTTGTTTGGGATGTTCAACCCTTGATATAGTTTTTTTTTCCTTAAAATGCTCCCAAAAATACGTATTTCTCTTTTTTATTATGTGAATAGCAAATTTTATTTTACGTTAACAGTTTTTAATATATTTTTGCCTTTTGAAAATAAGCGAAATATAGAGGACGGCTCAAGCAAACGAGCCGGCAGATACGACCGAAGAATCGATTATTAATTAACAATTTAAACATTAACAAACAAATTTTTAATTATGGGCAAAAGAAAAATTGTGTTATTACTTGCATTTTTACTCTTTTCGTGGGCTACAGCAATGGCTCAAGAAAAGACGGTTACGGGCAAGGTAACAGACGAATCTGGTAATCCCATTTTTGGTGCTACCATAGCAGTAAAAGGGACTACCATAGGCACTATTTCAGGCGAAAACGGTGCCTACACTATCCGCATACCCGAGCGCGTAGCCAACGACTCGCTCGTGTTCTCTTACATCGGCTATGCCGATCAGGTACATTCTTTGGCTGGCCGCACTACGATTGATGTGGTGATGGAAACTGCTGATTTGCAAGTTGAAGAGGTGGTTGTTACCGCTTTGGGTATCAGCAAAAGCCGCCGCGCAGTAGGTTCTGGTACTGTACAGCTTTCGGGCGATGAACTCAACCGTGGACAGAATACCAATCCAATGGAGGCACTTGCAGGTAAAGTGGCTGGTGTAGATATTGCCTCTGCCCCTGGTCCTGGTGCAAGTCAAAATATTATGATACGTGGTGCCGCTTCGTTTACCAACAACCAACCGCTCTATGTAATCGACGGTGTGCCTTTTATTAATACTGAGGCATCTGGCGACTACAAATACGGTTCTATTAGCGGTGCTATTGGTACTCACCAAAGTCTTGACAAGCTCAACAATCAAACAAACCTTGGTAGCGGTATCAACGCAATCAACCCCAACGATATAGAGTCAATGACTGTATTGAAGGGAGCTGCTGCAACTGCTCTTTATGGTAGCCGCGCTGCCAACGGCGTTGTGTTAATTACTACCAAAAACGGCAAAAATACCGATGGCAAAATGACCGTTACTTACGACGGCTCAATTGCTGTTGAGCGTATAGGATATATTTCTAAATCGCAAGACCGTTGGGGTCAAGGCTGGTTTGATAGCGAATATCAAAACGCATTCTCTCGTGAAGAAAACGGTAACTGGGGTCCTCAATTTACAGGTCTCGTTCAACCTTGGGGTAATATCTACAAAAATAGCCAAAAGGTTGCAAAATTTGAGTATCTCGACAGCCGTATACGTGATTTTTACGAACTTGGCGTAAGCAACAGCCACTCAGTTTCGGCTACTGGCGGCACACAAAACACAAGTTATTATTTCTCAGTATCTAACACTCATCAAGATGGTGTAATTCCCGATGATTACGATACTTACAACCGTACTACAGTTTCTACTCGTGGTAGTCACAAGTGGGGTATTGCCACCATTACTTCGTCGTTCAACTTTTCTACCGAAAAAACAAAGGCTGTACCCTCAGGTCAAGGATCTTCTATGATTCAGAGCCTTTGGGATACTCCTAACAATATTTCGCTTGTAGACCTTAAAGACCTTAATGATCCATTCAACTCAGTGGACTATTTCTTCACTCCGTTTGCAATGAATCCTTATTATCTGCTCGAAAACCAAAGCTCAGAACACCGCCGCAACAAAATTTATGGTAAGTTCCAAGCTGATTTGCAGATTTTTAAAGATCTTAAATTTACCTACCGTTTCGGTGGTGATGTTCAGTTCTCTAATACTGTTTCTAATCAAAGCATTATCAAATACGGTCCTGAATCGCCTATTTCGCATATTTCTACATCTAACGAACGTAATGGTTACTTGTTTAATTCGCGAAACACAATTTACGAAATCAACAACGATATGTTCTTTACATACTCGCGTGCGCTTTCGTCTACTTTAAATGTTAATGCAATACTTGGTTACAGCATAATGGAAACCAAGGCAAACACCATTTTTGGCGAGGTAACTTCGTTGGATATTGATGGTTTCTATCAACTCAAAAACTCTCTTGCCGACGCATTCGCTTCGCAAGACCAAGAGAAAAAACGTATGCTCGGTGCTTTTGCAAATATTGATTTTGATTGGAACCGTATGGTTTACCTTACAGTTACTCTACGTAACGACTGGTCTTCTTCATTGCCCAAAGCCCACAATTCATATATGTATCCCGGTGTAACAGCAAGTTGGATCTTTACAGAGCTTGGCGATGGTGGACATTTAGGCCCGCTTACATTTGGTAAGCTCCGTGCTTCGTATGGCTTTACTGGCAAAGATGCCGACCCATATAGCGTTTACAACTTTTATACTAAGTCGCAATACATAAACCCTGGTTACAACGGTGTTGATTTCGCAAAATTCCCTCTGAACGGAAAACAATCGTGGATGGCATACAGCACTTTGGGCAATCCCGACCTTAAACCCGAAATGACAAACGAATACGAATTTGGTCTCGACCTCGAATTCTTTAACGGACGTCTCGGTTTTGAAGGCGACTATTACAACAAATACACCAAAGACCTTATCGAGCAATTGCCTATCGACCAATCTACTGGTTTTACTATGATGCACGCTAACCTCGGTGACGTAAGAAACCAAGGTTACGAACTTGTACTTCACGGCACACCGCTGAAACTTGGCGATTTTACTTGGAAACTTTCGGTAAACTTTTCGCAAAACTACAATACTGTTGAAAAACTTAAAGCTCAAGAAGTTTACTTAGGTGGATATGTTGGCTGCGGTATTTACGCGGTAGAAGGAAAAGCTATGGGACAGTTTAAGAGCCAAGTGGCCAAAAAGGTGAAAGGTAAAGACGGATTAGAACATATCGTAGTTGACGGTAATGGTCTTGTTATTACCGACGAAAAAGAACAATACGTTGATAAAGACGTTAACGAAAAATTCCGTGCTGGCCTTACCTCAACATTCGATTACAAAGGATTTTCGCTTTCGGCTACATTCGACCTTCACTATGGTGGATATCTGTTTAGCCATACCAAAAGTTACTTAGGTTGGACAGGTGCTGGTTTTGAAACCACATTCAACGACCGCAACCTTTTTGTAGTGCCTAACTCTGTGGTTGAAACCAAAGATGAATCCAATGCTATTGCTCACACAGGATCGGTTGAAGAAAACAATGTGGTTTATTACGAACTCAACGAAAAACCGCTTTACTTGTCAGACGTTCCTAAGTTCTATTCTGAAGGTGGTTTTGACAAAGAGAATGATCTTATAATTGACCGTTCGTATCTCAAACTCCGCAACGTAACATTATCTTACACTTTGCCCAGAAGCCTTGTAAGCAAATGGAAACTTCAAGATGTAAGATTCTCGCTTTCGGCTGCTAACATACTGCTTTGGACTCCTGCCGAAAACTGCTACGTAGACCCCGAAACCACCACTTACGGCAACAACATTATGAGTAAGTTTGGTGAGTTTTTTGCCAACCCCACCAATCAGGTGTATACACTCGGAGTTTCTGTTAAATTCTAATTTGTAAATATATAATAAGATGGAAATAAGAAATTTAATATATTCGGTTGCAGTAGCGGGAATGGCATTGTTGCCTGTTTCTTGCGAAAAATGGATTGATATCAACCACAATCCTAACAATCCTGAAAATGTTCCGGCAAAGAGCCTATTTGCTGGTGCGGCGGTTACCACCGCTTACAACCAAATGGCTTGGGACAACCTATTTGTGGCTGGCGTTTGGGATCAGTATTTTACTCAAAACGAAAACGCAAGTCAGTTTAAAGAAGCTGAAAAATACTTTGCTCAACATTTTGAAGACAACTATCGAAATGCGTATGCATCGTTAGGAAATTTGAAAGAGATTATTGCAAAATCGAGCGAAGATTCTGAATATAGATTTGTAAGCGAACTTCTTTCGATTTACAATTGGCAAAATATTGTAGATCTTTGGGGCGATGTGCCATATTCCGAAGCTCTCAATGTGGAAATCACTTCGCCTAAATTCGACAAAGCTGACGATATTTACAAAGTCCTTTTGGATCGTATCGACAAAGTTATTGCCGATTATGAAAGCGGTAAGTTTACAAGCGAACCTATTTCTGTTGATGGATACGATTTTATATTTGGCGGCGATCTCGATTTGTGGTATCAATTTGCCAATTCGCTCAAACTTAAACTTAATATCCATTTGGCTCAATACAGCGGTTTGGGTATGACTTATAGCGAAATGCTCAATTTTATTGGCGATGAGTCTAAGTTTCTTACAAGCACCAATGCAATGCTTCCCGCAAAAGTTTGGGGCGACAAATCTACCAAACTATATCCTTTGGATGAGTACGAAAATGGTCAATATCTTTCTACCAATATTGTAGCCAGCATGACTTATACTTCGTACACTGGTTTGGGCAACGACCCGAGGGCTACTATAATTTTTGGCGCAAATCCTGCTGGTGCTCTTCAAGGCGATTATCAAAACCATTCGCAAGGTACTGTTAGCAAAGTAAAACAAAGCCAAATTGTTAAAAATATTCCTTTGATTTCGGCTTGGGAAGTATTGTTTAACATGGCAGAAATTTATGTAGAAAACGGCGATATGGACAAAGCCAAAGCTGCTTACGAAAACGCTGTAAAAGCAAGTCTCGAATACTGGGGCGTTTCTGACAACAGCATTCTTACTAACGATAAATATGCAAGTTGGGACGCTCTTGCCACCGACAAAGAACAAGCTCTCCGCTTGATTGGCTTGCAACGTTGGGTAGCATTTGCAATGACACAGCATGGCGAATCTTTCGTTACCCGCAACCGTACCAAATATCCCGTTCTTAGTAGCATAATTCCTTCTAATTCAACACGTAGCGCTCTTAAAGACGAATTTCCCGCAGGTAAGTTTATTGTTTCGTTTGCCGGTGTTGGCACATTTGCTGGAGCGATGCCCGCTTCTGCCGTTTATCCTCAGAGCGGAGTGCTCGACCGCAATATCAATGCTCCCGCGCAGAAAAGCAACGTTACTGTTAAAATTTTCTGGGATACTAAAGAAACTATTGTAGAATAACTTTAAAATTATGCAGAAAATGAAAAAACTCTATATTTTCCTTTTGGCAGCATTACCCTTGTTGTCGGGTTGCTCCAAAGACAGCGAAGATCATTCGTTTATAACCGATTACGCTTCTCTTTCGGTATCGGGTGATGACTTAATTTTCTTAACCTTAGGCGACGACTATGTTGAACCGGGAATAAAAGCTGAAATTGCTGGTGATGATGTAACTTCACAAATTGAAATTGACAACCCGTTTGTAAAAGGTGAACTCGGCAGATTTATCGTGAATTATAGTATCACTAATGCCGATGGCTATTCAGCAAATGCTTCACGCACTATAGTTGTATTAGATCCATCAAATCCTGTTAAGCAAGGTTTTGTTACCATTCACAATACTCGCGATGGCTCTGCCGAAGAGTATGATGTTGATATCTTGTTTTGCAGTTTAGGTGATAATAATTATTACGTTAGCGACCTTCTCGGTGGTTTTTACGCTCAAGGTAGAGAATATGGCGATGCTTATGCTCTTCCTGGTGTAATCAATATCGCCGACGATGGTACAGTATCGCTTGTAACATCTGAATCTTGTGCTTTCGGTGGTAGCGCTGACGATGTTGAGGGTAAGTACGATGTAGCAAACGGCACATTCAAAATTTCTACCTCGTATTTGGATATGGTGTTCAATATGGAAGTTAAATAATTTAAAACACAACGAAGATGAAAAATATTCTTAAATATTTCGCTCTTGCGGCTGTTGTATTTACCACCGCGTGCGACAAAGACCCCGATATTTGGCAAACCAACACCAAAGATATCAATGGAACCTGGGAAGTTACCGTTTCGGTTGGCGGTGAAGTCCTTTCATCTCATGACGATGGCGGACAGGTATATATCTATAATACAAATGCCAACAACGATAGCGTTTGGATTCAAGATAATGCTTGGTTTGGCTTTAAGGTGAAGGCTGGCACTAATCCTCAAAGCCTTACTTTTCAAAACACCGATGAAGAGCTGCTCAATGGTATCGTTATCAAAAATGGTGTAAAAGTTCAACCTCAATATCTGCTTGGCGGACCTATTACCGTCGATAGTATTTATTTTGAAGTAAAAGTTGAAGAAGATGATGGTACGCTTAATACTTACCAATTCTCTGGCTACCGTCACACAGGTTGGGAATCGTATGTAGAATAATCCCAATCTAACCTTAGAATTATTTCCCCCGTTGCAAATATCATTTTTGCCGCGGGGGATTTTTTTTGATTATATCTTTATGCCCACCATTGTCATATCGTCGATTAGCGGGCGGCCGTTGCGCCATTCGGTCATTGTTTTGTCGAGCAGTTTGCATTGCGTTTCGGTGGGACGGTAATAATTGGCGCGTATAAAGTCGATAAGGCTTTTGGTAGAAAACTTGCGTCCGATAATGTCATCAAGTTCACGGTTGTGAGTGTTGATGCGTTCGGCGTAGGTAATGCTGCGGTATACTTTTTTGTTAACTGCCGAAAGTTGCTCGTTGGCGCGGTGTTTGGTTTTCAACGCTTTGATGATAAAAAACACAAGCAAAGTTGCAAGTATAAGTCCTGCAACTTTGCTTGTGCGGCGAATGTATCTAAAATGTTTTAAAAGCTTATCTCATTTTGCCTGCTTTGAGAGTGTTTTTTAAAAGCGAGCAAATAGTCATCGGTCCAACTCCGCCCGGTACAGGGGTGATGTACGAACATTTGGGTGCAACGTTTTCAAAATCAACATCGCCTTTGAGTCTGAAACCCGATTTGGTGTCGGATGCGGGAACACGTGTGGTGCCAACGTCAATTACAGCCGCTCCCTTTTTTACCATGTCGGCGGTAACAAATCCGGGGCGACCAATGGCGGCTACCAAAATATCAGCTGTGTGGGCAATCTCTTTGAGGTTTTCAGTGCGGCTGTGGCAAACGGTAACTGTGGCGTCGATGCCCTTCTGACTCATCAAGATGCTCAGCGGGCGACCTACAATATTGCTACGTCCAATAATTACGCAGTGTTTGCCTGCAGTTTCTATTTTGTAACGTTTAATCAAGTCTACAATGCCCGAAGGTGTGGCAGATACAAAAGTATCCAATCCAGCCACCAAACGACCGAGGTTTACGGGGTGGAATCCGTCAACGTCTTTGTTGGGCGAAATGGCTTCGATTATCTTCTGCTCGTTGATATGCTTTGGCAACGGAAGTTGAACGATAAAACCGTCAACATCAGGGTCGTTGTTGAGTTTGTCAACTGTATCGAGAATCTGCTGTTCGGTGGCATCATCTTCAAAACGTATAAGTGACGATTTGAATCCAACCTCTTCGCAAGATTTTATTTTGTGGGCAACGTATGTTTCGCTGCCACCATCGTGTCCTACAAGCACAGCAGCAAGATGAGGGGCTTTTTTGCCCTCGTCAATCATCTGCTTAACTTCTTGAGCTATTTCGGCTTTGATTTCTGCCGAAGTCTTTTTTCCGTCGATTAGTGTCATATTGTTATATGTGTTTTATCTGCGTCTGCCCATTCCTTGCATCATACCCATAAGACGGCGTCCGCCTCCGCCAGAGAGCATTTTCATCATTTTGCGAGTTTCTTCAAATTGTTTCAAAAGGCGGTTTACCACTGCTACGTCGGTGCCCGAACCGTCGGCAATGCGGCGGCGGCGCGAACCGTTGATAATATCTGGATGCTCGCGTTCAAACGGGGTCATCGATTTGATAATCGCCTCAATCTCTTTGAATGCGTCGTCGCTGATGTCTAAGTTTTTGATAGCCTTGCCTACGCCCGGAATCATCGAGGCTAAGTCTTTGAGGCTACCCATCTTTTTGATTTGCTGTATTTGGTCGAGAAAATCGTTGAAGTTAAACTGGTCTTTGCGGATTTTAGCTTGCAGTTTGGCTGCCTCTTCGGCGTCGTATTGTTGTTGCAAACGTTCTGCCAACGAAACGATGTCGCCCATGCCGAGGATACGGTCGGCCATACGGGCAGGGTAGAAAATATCAAGAGCGTCGATTTTTTCGCCCGATGATACAAATTTGATTGGCTTGTCTACTGTGTAGCGAATCGAAAGAGCTGCACCACCACGAGTGTCGCCGTCTAATTTGGTGAGCACCACGCCATCGAAATTGAGTCGGTCGTTGAATGCTTTGGCTGTGTTAACCGCATCTTGACCGGTCATTGAGTCTACTACAAAAAGTATTTCGGTGGGCTTGGTTTCGTTTTTGATGTTGGTGATTTCGGTCATCATCTCCTCGTCAACTGCCAAACGACCGGCGGTATCTATAATTACCACATCGTTGCCGTTTTGCTTAGCCTGTTTGATGGCTTCGCGGGCAATTTTTACGGGATTCTTTTCTCCGTCTTCGGTGTAAACCGGCACGTTGATTTGTGCGGCAAGCACTTTCAACTGATCAATAGCGGCAGGACGGTAAACGTCGCCTGCTACGAGCAATGGTTTTTTACCTTTTTTGCTTTTTACAAAGTTGGCAAATTTTCCCGAGAAAGTGGTTTTACCAGAACCTTGCAAACCGGCAATAAGGATAATTGCGGGGTCGGCTTTGAGGTTAACTTCGGTTTCTGTAGTACCCATAAGGGTGATAAGTTCGTCGTGAACGATCTTGATCATCAACTGAGTAGGATTCAGCTGACCCTGAACTTCAGAACCGAGTGCTTTTTCCTTTACCTTGTTGGTAAAATCTTTAACGATGTTGTAGTTAACGTCGGCATCGAGCAACGCGCGGCGCACATCTTTAAGGGCGTCCACCACGTTGATTTCGGTGAGTTTGCCGTCGCCTTTTATCTTTTTAAACGACTGTTCAAGTTTTTCGGATAGACTTTCAAACATTTATAATATTCTATTAAGTTGTAATTCAATACATTAGGGTAGGTAAATTCGAGCCTACATTTTTTGCAAAATTAGAAATAAAAATGAATACAACAAATTTTTTTTGAGGTATAAAAAATCCCGATTTCGAGAATCTCGAAACCGGGAAGTAATTATGAATGATTGCACAAGCGTGTATTATTCGCGGTTGCTGTCGAGACGTGTCATTTCGAGTTTTGTAGATTCACCCGATTTGAGAGTCATAGCGTTGTCGGTAAGATCTTCAACAGTCCAAGTCATGAAGAATGAGCTTTCTCCGTTTTTAACTTCAAATTCGATGGTGTTGTTGTCTTTCATACGCCAAGATTTGAATTCATTTTTCTGATCTTTACCAACGTTTTTGCATTTGCCGCTTTTGCGGAGCTCGAATGTGATTTCGGTGTTGTCTTTGCCTGCGCCCCATTTGCCAAGGAGTTTCTTGAAGTTGGCAGCGTAAGAAAGGTCGAGTGATTTCTCGTTGTCGGTAGCTGCTTTGTTAGCGCCGTCAGCTTCGATGTATTTTACTATGATGGGCTCACCTTCGATAAGTTCTTGTCCGGGGTTGGGGATTACAACTGTGATTGTCTGGCCTTCTGAGTTGCGGATAACGTAGTTTTGTCCGTCGATAGATTCGATCCAGCCTTGGAACGATTTAGCCTGAGCTAAAGCTTGGTCGTCGGCTGCTGCTTGCTGAGCTGCTGCGTCTTGTGCGCCATTGTTAGCTGTCTGTTCTATGTTTTGTGCACCGTTTTCGTCGGTGGTTTCACCGTTTTTGTTGCCGCTCTTGCAAGATGCGAGAGCCAAGGCAGCGATTGCTGCTACATAAAATATTTTTTTCATAGTAGTAAATAAATTAAATAATGTTTTTAAATTTTATTCGCTGCAAATTTACAAAAAAACTGATTACGCAAACTTTTTTTTCTCCGATTTGTTAAAAAAAATAAAAATTTTTCACTTTATTGAATTTATATGCAACCTGCATTTAAAAAATTAATAAAAAAAACAATCGCTACGGTTTTGTTATTACAAAAATTTACCTTACTTTTGTGCCACAATAATAGATTGACACCATGAAGCAGAACAACAAAATTTATTTTATTTATTATTATCACTTTAGCAGCTGTGCGAGGTGATATTTCTTTGTTGTATATGGTTATGATATAAAGATTTAGAGCCTCGCCAAGTAATACGGCGGGGTTTTTTTGTTAATTAAACTAAAAATGAAAGTAGCAATACAGGGAGTAAGGGGCGCATTTCACGAGGTGGCTGCGCGAGAGTTTTTTGCCGGAAAAGATATTGAGCCGGTTGAGCGTCTTACGTTTAACGACGTTATGGAATCGGTGCTCGGTTTTGAAAGCGACTACGGCATTATGGCTATCGAAAACACCATCAGCGGCACTATTCATGCCAATCTGAAGCTTCTCCGTCAGTATGATGTAAAAATTTGCGGCGAGGTTTCGCTGCGCATAAAACAAAATCTTGTGGCTTTGCCTGGCTCCAAATTGGAGGATATCACCGAGGTGCGCAGTCACTACATGGCTATTAACCAAACAAGGCAGTTTTTTCGCAAGTATCCCGACATTAGGCTTGTAGAAAGCGAGAGTACCGCTCTGAGTATGCGTCAAATTGCTGAAAAACAGTTGACCAACATCGGCGCAATAGGAGGGGAGTATGCCGCTCAGATGTACGGCTTGGATATTATTCAATCGGGTATCGAAACCAACAAAAAGAACTACACCCGTTTTTTGATTGTCCACCCCAACAACGGCAACCGTCCCGAAAACTGCGACAAGGCTTCGCTCTCGATTATTCTTCAAAATCATCCCGGAAGTCTTTCGCAAATTTTAAGCATTATATCTTTTTATGGCGTTGACCTTACCAAAATAGAGTCGAGCCCTATTATCGGGCAGCCGATGCACTATATGTTTTATATTGATGTAAGGTACGTCGAATATCAAAAATATTGCGATATGCTTACTGCTATACGCCCTCTGTTGAAAGAACTTACGGTGCTTGGCGAATACAAGGCAGGTGTGGAATCGTGGAATGCTGTGATGATGTAGGTAATGCATAATTCACAATGCATAATTAAAGTTGAAAATTGAAAATAGAAAAATATAAAGCAATGAAATTATCAATAATAGGTCTTGGTCTTTTGGGCGGATCGCTTGCCCTCGACCTTAGAAAACGTAAATATGCCGACTATATAATTGGATACGACAAAGATCCCGTTCACTCAGCTTTTGCCAAGCAGGTGGGCATTATCGACGAGGTGGTAACTTTCGACGAAGCAGTAACTCAAGCAGATATTATTGTGGTGGCCATACCGGTTAGTGCGGTTATTAAAGTTTTGCCCCAGATTTTAGACAAAATATCCGACAATCAGATTGTTTTGGATGTAGCCAGCTGCAAGGGCGTTATCTGCGAACGCGTAAAATATCATCAAAAACGCAAACGTTACGTGGCTTGTCACCCGATGGCAGGTACCGAAAATTCAGGTCCGTGGTCGGCTATTTCGGGCATGTTCGACGGTAAGGCGTTTATTATCTGCGATGCCGAAGATAGCGACGAAAAAGCCGTTGTGGAGGTGAAAAAAATGTTTGAGGTTTTGAATATGAACCCGATGTTTTTCAATTCGTTTAATCACGATATTCACGTGGCATACGTGTCGCATATTCCTCACGTTGCGTCGTTTGCCCTTGCTCTCACAGTTTTGGAAAAGGAGAAAAACGAGAAAAATATCTTCAATCTTGCTTCGGGCGGTTTCAAAAGCACAGTGCGTCTTGCCAAAAGTAATGCCGAAATGTGGACTCCAATTTTTCAAGACAACAAGGAGAATGTGCTTTCGGTTTTAGACACTTATATCGAAAAACTCAACGATTTCCGTCAGCTGCTTGTAACCGGCGACACCGATGGTATGGACAATTATATCAACCAAGCCAACAGAGTAAAAAAAGTATTAAACAAATAATTATTAAATATTTAGATTATGATAGACCTTAACAGTCTTTTTGAAAAAAGACCTTTGATTATAGCCGGCCCGTGCAGTGCCGAAACCGAAGAACAAACTCTTGAAACTGCACGTCAACTTGCCGCCAACGGTATCAAAGTATTCCGCGCCGGCATTTGGAAACCTCGCACACGTCCGGGCAACTTTGAGGGCATCGGCACTGTGGGGCTCCCTTGGATGAAACGTGTAAAAGAAGAAACCGGCATGCTTACCTCTACCGAAGTGGCAAATACCCACCATGTGGAAGAGGCTGTCAACGCAGGTATCGACATTATTTGGATTGGTGCACGCACATCTGCCAACCCTTTTGCTATGCAAGAGATTGCCGACTGCCTCAAGGGTGTGGAAATTCCCGTGCTTGTAAAAAATCCTGTCAACCCCGATGTTGACCTTTGGATTGGCGCAGTTGAGCGTTTGCAAGATGCTGGCATTTCGCAAATTGGACTTATTCACCGTGGTTTTTCGAGTTACGAAAAAATCCTTTACCGTAATGCTCCGCTGTGGCAGATTCCTATCGAGATGAAACGCCGCCGTCCCGACCTGCATTTGATTTGCGACCCCAGCCACATCGCTGGAAAACGCGAATATCTGTTTGAAATTGCTCAGAAGGCTCTCGACCTCAATGTCGACGGACTTATGATCGAATCGCATATCAATCCCGACAAGGCTTGGAGCGATGCCAAACAGCAGCTCACCCCCTCTGCTTTAAACGAGATGCTCGGCAATCTTGTTATCCGCGAAATAGCTCCCGAGGGTATTTCTCCCAAACTTTTGGACGAACTCCGCGCCAAAATCGATGTTATCGACGACCTGCTTATCGACCTTTTGAAAAAGCGTATGAAAATTTCCGAAGGTATCGGACGCTACAAAAAAGAGAACAAGATGGCAGTGCTGCAGCCTTCGCGTTGGGATTCGTTGCTCAACAAATATATGATGATGGCTGGCGAAAACAGCCTCAGCCGCGAACTCATCACCAAAATATTCCAGGCTATACATCAGGAATCTATCAACATACAAGACAAAATCATTAACCCTAAGAAATAATGCTTTACGTATGCCTTTCGGCAGAAGGAGTAGACAATGCGATGCAACAACTCGGCGAACACAATTGCGCCGAGTTGCGCGTCGACTTGGTAAAGCCCACAGCCGACCAAATGATAAGCCTCCTTGCTGAGGAGGAAAACAAATATATAGTAACATGCCGTCCGGGTGTCTACGAACCCGAATACGACATCAACATACTCGAAACTGCCGCGCTCAACGGTGCTGAATATATCGACTTGGAGTTGGAACGGGCGCCAGAATATTCGCTAAAACTGCGCCGCGCTTGCCTGCTTAGCAAAAAATGCAAACTCATTATTTCGTATCACAATTACGAAACCACTCCCGACGCAGGTATTCTAAAAGGCATTATCAAATATTGCAAGGAACTCGGTGCTGATATTGTAAAAATGGCTTGCAAGTCTAACTCAGTGTCCGACAATGCCCGAATACTTGGTCTTTACGGCGAATACAACGATATTGTGGCGTTTTGCATGGGCGAATCAGGCAAAATTACACGACCCGCATCATTGATGTTTGGTGCTCCGTTTACTTACGTGGCAGCCGACAATGGTCTGCCCACAGCTCCGGGTCAGCTAACTATCAATCAGGTAAAGCGTATTTTAGACGCTATGGATTTTGAAAAGTAGGGGAGAACCTATTTGGCCTCCTCTACGCTGAAATCTTTGCCATAGCGGAGCACAAATGTAGATTGGTTTTCAAAACCGCCTACAGGTGAAACTCGCTTAAAATCAAACTTGTAGATAAGTCCCTGTTCGTTGTCGTCGTCGCAAAAACAGAAATATTTGCCGTGCTTGTAAAGTTTTGTTATAAAGCACTTTGCAATATCGTATCCGCTGAATCCGTAAATACCCGGTTCGGTGTTGAACCTATCGCGAAACTCTGATACAAAGAGTTTTACGGCTGTGTTGTTGTAGTCGGTAAAACTATTGCTACGGTAGCAGAAATTCATGCTTTGAAGAAACTCGACATCGATGTTGATGTATTTTTCCCAACTTTGCGAACCAAATAACACCACCTTATATTTATTAGTTTTTACCACAGTGGCAAGTTGGTTTACCACATTGGTAATAAACACTTCGTCGTTGCTTGGAATCAAAAGCACATTGGTATTTGTTGCGCTCATAGCCTCTTGCACTCGTGCAATTCCGCCGCTCTTGCAGTTTATCTCCTTAAAAATCATATCGGGAACGTTTTTGTCGGAGAAATAGCTACGGGTAAGGTTGTTGCGGTAAAGTTTGGTCATATCCACTTCGGCAGCCGATCCGTTGTGCACCACAATAACGGTGGCGTTGCTCAGCTCGGCAAAATAGTCGGCTGTTTGCGCTATCGAAGTGGCAGTTGAAGGCGAAAACTGATAAAGGTATGGATTACTTGGAAGAAGGTCGTTTTTCTGAGCAAATGGCGATACAAGAGCAATTTGATTTTCGGTAGAAAATCTTGCTGCTCTCACCACGTTGTCGGTGTAAAGCGGACCAATAATCAAGTCCATATTTTTAAGTTCGGGATTGCTGAGAATACGGTCGGTGGTGGCAAAATTGTTTTCGGTGTCGTAAACGTGCAGATTAACATTCTTGCCCTTTTGCTGCATCTCTTTTACAGCCAGAAGCACACCTTCGTAAAATTCCAAAATACGTTCGCTATTTTTGTAAAGCTGTTCTTTTTCGGGGTCGGCTTTCACTTTTTCTACTTGCAAAGTATTGTTGTTGAGATACAAAGGCAAAAGTAGTGCTACATTAAAAGTAGTGTTTTTGTCGTAGCGGTAACCGTCGCAAGGCACATAGTCGGATTTGCGCATAGCACGGTCTTTAACTATGTTATTTTCAGCTACTTGCTCTGCCTCAGGGTTGTAAGTAACATCTTCGGGAACAATATTGCGCGGAAACCTTATGATAGTTCCCTGAGGAATACCGTTTTTGAGATTTGGATTGTATTTTACAATATCCTCTATGTTAACGTTGTAACGCTCTGACAATGAGTATAGAGTTTCGTTTTGACGTGCGGTATGGTAAACAAATTCGGCATCTTGACGGTCGGGTTTTCCGGGGTTGCCTTTGGGAATTTTGAGCACGGTGCCGGTTTTGAGACCGTTTTTGGTGTCGGGATTATATTGAAAAATATCTTCTTGCGATACGCCATATTGTTTGCAAATCGAATATAGCGTCTGTTTCTTTTCAACAGTGTGATATACAAATTGTTGCGTATATCCGGGTGTTTGGTTAGAGCCAATTACAGGAATTTTCAGACTTGTGCCGGCTGAAATTTTACCTGCAAGAGCCTTGTTTTCCATATTGATTTCTTGCACCGTTACGCCGTATGCGCGGGCGATAGCTTCGAGGGTTTCGCCCTCTTTAACGGTATGGAGATAATATTTTGTGCCGAAAATTTGCACAAAAATGTCAGATTTTTTTACTTGTTGCGCCTGCACCATGCCGCAGCACGCCATCGCTAAGAGTATGATAAATAATTTTTTCACTGTAATAATTAGTTTAATTGCACAAAATTAGCAAAAAAGCCTAAATGTCAAAAAAAACATTTACTTTTGTGTTTGCATTACCGATTTTATTTTGCAAAATTATGAAAAAATTTCTTTTGACACTTATTTATGCATTATTAATTTTAAATCTCTCGGCGCAAATTACAACGGGCTCTTTAACTCAAAGTCGTTTTGCTTATTTGCATGCTACCCAAGAATATATCGACATCACCATACCACCATCCTCAAAGTCCGAACGTCCCGAAAATTGCATTGGACGGCTTGCCAACTGCGATAGAAGTTTTTTTAATAATGCCGAAAAATATGACGTTGAAGGTGGAACTCTTTGGCGGATTGGTGTTTCGGCAAAAGATGCTGGTTCGGTAGGCGTTGAATTTAAAGATATTACAATTGCCAAAGGTGTTGAACTGTGCTTGTATGGCGGCAGCGATTTTCTTGGTTTAATTACCGATACAGTTAATAATTTTGACAATAAACTCCGCACTCGGTATATCGACAACGACTCAATTACAATAGAACTATTTGTGCCACAAGATGTTAATCAATCAGATTTTATAATTTCAAAAATAGCATACGGTTTTTATCCCATCAGCAAAATGCTCAAAGTGCGAGTTTCGGGAAAGTGTAAGCAACCCGACATCAATGGCGAATATGGTTTGAATTATCAAGTTGAAAAACACGCAGTTGTGCAGTATCAATTCGACAGCGAAGACTACACTTACGTATGCACAGGCACGCTTGTAAACAATACCGAATTTGACGCCACACCTTATATTATTACAGCAGCTCACTGCGTTTGCAAACAAGAGGATGCAGAAACCGTTGTAACCTATTTTAATTTTGAACTTGATGCCGACGGTATTTCGCCAAAAGGATTTCAAACGCTTTCGGGTGCCGACCTTGTGGCTTTTCCTCCAAAAACGCATCGCAAGGATATGCGCGACTACGAGGGGTTAAGAATTACCGAAGGCGACTACAACGATTACGACATTTCTCTTCTGAAACTCAGCGCAATACCACCAAAAGAATACTATCCGTATTACCTTGGACTTTCGTTAGACACCAAGAACAACCTCAACAAAGTAGTTACCATACATCACCCGAGTGGCAACGAAAAGGCTATCGCTATTAGTGATATGCCGCCTTATCAAGATTCTTATCCTGTAAGCGACGAAATTTTTATCGAAAACGCGCATTGGCATATCGACACTTGGCATCAAGGCTACACTGAGGTTGGCTCGTCGGGTGCGCCGCTTATCAATCAAGATAAAAAACTCATTGGCGTGCTTTCGGGCGGACTTGCCACTTGTCAAGAGCCTTACGATGATTTTTTTCAGATGGTTTCTAAATTTTGGAACACTAATTTAAACCCCAACCATCAATTGGCATATTGGCTTGCCAATGGTAAGGAAATCAATCAAATAGAAAGTTTCGACCCTTACGGTAATTTTTCTTCAATATCTGTCCCTTGGCTTTCGGGCGAATGGAACCATGATTCCACAGCCATAACTCTCAATTGGCAAACAGATGGCGTACCTACTTTGTTTAAACTCTACTGCAATGGTGATGTTATTAAAGAAATAAATTACGGAGAATCTGATAGTTATACATTTTCAAATATTTCTCCAAAATCCACCTACACCTTTTATATAGAGAGTATTTTTAACGCAACGTCGCAATCATCGCGAAGCAACGGCGTGGTACTCAGCAATTTTACCACTCCATTACCCGAACCTGACCCTATTACTGCCGTGAAAAACATAACAGAACAAGTGGATGCAAAAATATATCCCAATCCTGCCAAAAACAGCATTAACATATTGTTGCCGCCAAATTTAGGAAAATGCACAATCTCGCTGTCGTCGGTTTCGGGCAAAATTCTAAAAACTATTAATACTGAAATCTCAGCGGGGAATCCTGTTTCAGTAGATTTAACCAACATAAAATCAGGAATTTATATTATCTGCATTACATCTGCTTCTACCACTTTTTCACAAAAAATTGTAGTTGAATAAAAAAATCTCATTTTTTTAGCATATTATTCCAACTTTTTTATACATTTGGAAAAAATTAGGCGTAAAGCATATTTAACAAAACAGAAAGACAAAAATGAGAGGAATAGTTCCCCAAAAGGTTAAAGGATTCAGAGATATTACACCAGAGCAGAACTTGCTCCGTCAGTTTATAATCGACAAAGCCACAGAGGTTTACCGTCGTTTTGGATTCAAGCGTTACGACACTCCGATAATGGAATATGCCGAGTGTCTTGGCAAATATCTGCCCGATGCCGACACCGTTGCGCAAGGCGTATATTCGTTTAAAAATCCAGAAGAAGAGCCTGTTTTCGACACCAACGGACGCGAAATGCGCGATGCCGAAAACCGTGTGATTATGGAAAACCACTATGTGGCACTCCGTTACGACCTAACCGCTCCACTTGCCCGCGTTTATGCCGAAAGTCTTTGGCAGCAGCACCTTAGGGGCGAAATCCAAGGCAAAACAAACCTTTTCCGCCGTTATCAATATGGTCCTGTATTCCGTTTTGAGGCTAAACTCGACCCGGGACGTTTCCGCGAATTTTGGCAAATGGACTTTGACACCGTTGGTGCAGAAGACGTTAGCGCAGATGCCGAAAACTGTATGATACTTTCGCAGGCATTAGAAAACATCGGTCTCAAACGCGGCGCTTATCTTATCAAAATCAACAACCGAAAGATTGTAAACGGCTTACTCGCATTCACCGGCATCACCGACAAAGAACAAGAGATGGCTGTGATGCGCGTTATCGACAAACTCGACAAAATTGGAATCGACGCCGTGGCAAAAGAACTCGGCAAGGGGCGTGTAGACGAAACTTCGGGCGCACAGATCCCTGGTCTCAATATTGAACAAAAATTTGTTGACATCATAATTCAGTTTATCAAAGACTTTGAAACACGTGCTTCTCGTGCCGAAGTGTTGGCAAAACTGAAATCAAAACCAGCTTTTGAAAACCCCACCTACAAAGAGGGCGTTGACGAACTTGAAAAAATCGACACAATACTTGCCCAACTTGGTTATGATGAGCAAGTTGCAATCCTCGACCCGGGAATGGTTCGCGGACTTGGATACTACACCGGTCCTATCTACGAAGTGGAATCGTTGCAAACCTACAAAGACGAAAAAGGTCGCGAACGCCGTGTGGGCTCTATTTGCGGTGGTGGTCGCTACGATGGTTTGGTAGAAAACCTTCTTGGCGTAAAAGTGCCTGCAACTGGCGCATCAATTGGCGTTGACCGTTTGGCAGAGCTTCTCACTCTTACCAATCAGGCGCAAATCAATAGCGACGGTCCGGTAATCATCATAGCATTCGACGATAGCCTTATGCCGCTTTACCAAAAAACCGCTATGCAGTTGCGCTCTGCCGGAATCAACACTGAAATATATTATGGAGCAAAACGCGGACTCAAACACCAGATGGCATACGCCGACCGCAACAACAGCACTTTGGCAGTAATTATCGGCAGCAACGAAGCCGAAAAAGGTGTGGCAACAATCAAAAACCTCCGCCTTGGCAAACAGTTGGCAGAAACTATCGCCGACAAAAACGAATGGAAAAACAAAGTGCAGCAAGAGGTAAAACTCGAAGATATTGCCAAAGAAATAAAAAAAATATTAGAAAAATAAAATACAACAATACCGAAAAATATTTTATATTTGCCGAATATCGCAAAGACGAAAATTTATAAACACAGCAACAATGAGCACAGACAAAAAAATAAAATCCGCACTGATTTCGGTTTTCTACAAAACCGACCTCGACAAAATAGTTAAAAAACTTGCAGAACAGGAAGTTGAAATATATTCCACCGGCGGCACTCAGAAATTTATCGAGAGCCTCGGCGTAAAATGCAAAACAGTTGAAGGTCTCACCGGCTATCCTTCGATACTTGGCGGACGCGTTAAAACCCTCCACCCAAAAGTATTCGGCGGAATTCTTGCTCGCCGCGACAACGAAACCGACGCACAAGAAGCCGCAAAATACGAGATTCCTATGATGGACCTCGTTATCGTTGACCTCTATCCCTTTGAACAGACCGTTGCAAGCGGAGCATCCGATCAGGACATCATTGAAAAAATCGACATAGGAGGCATCTCGCTTATCCGCGCCGCAGCTAAAAACTACAAAGACGTGGTAATCGTTCCCTCCACCAACCAGTACGCCGACATTCTTGAAATTCTTGAAAACCAGAATGGCGTTACTACATTAGAGCAACGTCGCGAATTTGCAAAGAAAGCTTTCGCCGTTTCGTCGTACTACGATAGCAAGATTTTCACATACTTCGACGGTGGCTGCGACCAATTCCACGCCAATCTCCGCGTTGCCGAAGACACCAAACAAGAGATGCGTTACGGCGAAAATCCTCACCAGAAAGCAATGTTCTTTGGCGACATCAACGCAATTTTCGACAAACTCCACGGCAAAGACCTCTCGTACAACAATATGCTCGACGTAGACGCCGCTGTAAATATGATGAACGAGTTTTCTGACACCACCTTTATTATTATGAAGCACAACAATGCTTGCGGTGTGGCTTGCCGCGACACTCTTTTGCAGGCTTGGAAAGATTGCCTCGCTTGCGACCCTGTGTCGGCTTTTGGTGGCGTAGTTATCACCAACCGTCAGATTACCAAAGAGGTGGCACAAGAGATGAACTCGCTCTTTATGGAAGTTATCATTGCCCCCGGTTACGACCAAGAGGCTCTCGAAATACTCGAAACCAAAAAGAACCGCATTATTTTGGTTCAAAAAATCACCAAAACATCCTCAACGCTTGTTCGTTCGGCTCTCAATGGATTTCTCTATCAGGAACGCGACCTCAAAACCGAAACTCCCGACGACCTTACAAGCGTTACCGACAAGAAACCTACTCAGCAAGAAATCGAAAATATGCTCTTTGCCAACAAGATTGTAAAGCACTCTAAATCAAACGCTATTGTGCTTGCCAACAACAAACAGTTGTACGCATCGGGCATTGGTCAGACATCGCGCGTTGACGCACTCAAACAGGCCATCGAAAAAGCAAGAAGTTTCGGTTTCGACCTCAACGGCGCTGTTATGGCATCCGACGCTTTCTTCCCCTTTGGCGACTGTGTAGAACTTGCACACAATGCAGGTATCACAAGCGTAATCCAGCCCGGCGGAAGCGTTCGCGACAATGAAAGCATCGACTACTGCAACAAAAACGGCGTTGCAATGGTATTCACAGGAATACGACACTTTAAACACTAATAATAGCAGCACATCCGTTTTAAAAAAATACGTTACAAGAAAAACAAAAGCAAATGGGATTATTTTCAATTTTTACACAGGAACTTGCGATGGACCTTGGCACGGCCAACACGGTTATCATTATGCATGATAAAATCGTGGTTGACGAGCCGTCTATCGTGGCAATAGACCATATTTCGGAAAAGACCATTGCCATCGGTATGAAAGCGCAACTTATGCACGGTAAAACGCATGAGAACATCCGCACCATCCGTCCTTTGCGCGACGGTGTGATTGCCGACTTCAAGGCTGCCGAAATGATGATCCGTGGCATGATTAAGATGGGTAACAGTCGTCGACTGTTTTTCAACCCATCGATAAAAATCGTGGTAGGCATCCCCTCTGGTAGTACCGAGGTAGAACGCCGTGCCGTTCGCGATAGTGCCGAACACGCCGGAGCTCGCGAGGTTTGGATGATTTTTGAACCTATGGCAGCAGCACTCGGTATCGGTATCGACGTTGAAGCACCAGAAGGAAATATGGTAGTAGATATAGGTGGTGGAACAACCGAAATCGCTGTTATTTCGCTCGGTGGTATTGTCTGCAACCGCAGTATCCGTATTGCAGGCGACGACTTTACCGAAGACATCATGGAATACATGCGTCACCAACATAATATAAAGGTGTTTGACCGCACAGCTGAGGCTATCAAAATAAACGTTGGTTCGGCAATTACCGACCTTGAAGACCCGCCTGCCGACTATATGGTTCGCGGTCCTCACCAGATGACTGCATTGCCCGTAGAGATTCCTATCTCGTATCAAGAGATTGCACACTGTCTCGACAAGTCGATATGCAAAATCGAAGCGGCTATCCTCAACGTTTTGGAGCAGACCCCGCCCGAACTTTACGCCGATATTTTCAAAAACGGCATTCACCTCACCGGAGGCGGAGCGTTGTTGCGCGGATTAGACAAACGTCTTTCCGAAAAAACCAACCTTCCTGTAAAAGTATCGGAAGATCCTCTGCACGCAGTTGCCCGCGGTACAGGCATTGCACTTAAAAACGTTGACAAATTCCCGTTCTTGCTTAAATAGCGGAGTACGACCTAAACTACATTATATTTGTGGTTTAGATCGCCACTCTAATATATACAATTATGGACAGTCTGTTAAGGTTTCTAAAAAGTATTCACTTTCAGCTTATTTTTATAGCTTTGGAAGTGATTGCACTCATTTTGGCCATAGGTGGCGATGCAAAGCGCAATAGCGTGTTCTGCACGTCTGCCAACTTTGTTACGGGCAGAATTTACGACCTTGCGTGGAACTACGTAGGATACTTTAATCTGCGCGAAGAAAACGCTATGCTTATGGAACAGCTTTCAAACCTCCGCCGCAAGAGTAATGCGTTTTATATCTCCGACACGGCTCAATTTAGAAACCAGACCGACTCGCTTGGAAAACTCAAATACCGTTTTATTTCAGCCTCTGTGCTCAAAAACTCTATCAACGGAAAGAATAATTTTATGACCTTGGATGTTGGAGAGGCACAGGGTATTCATCCCGACATGGCAGTAGTGTCGGCATCGGGAGCGGTTGGCATAGTGGTAAACACTTCGGAGCATTTTTCGCTCGCCATTTCGCTACTAAATAATAAGGTAGGCATTAGTGCCAAACTCAAAAACAGCAACTTTTACGGCAAACTTAATTGGACAGGCGAAGATTATCACACTGCCATTCTCCACGAAATTCCAAACCACGTGATTCTCAACGTTGGCGACACTGTTGTCACCAGCGGATACTCTGCAATATTTCCTCCGGGTATTCCTGTGGCGGTAATCGATTCGTTTGAGCGCAACTCCGACGACAATTTTTATAGTATAAAGGTGAAATTTACCACCGACCTCAAATGTCTCGCGCATGTGTTTATAATCGAAAACCTGATGCAAGAGGAGCAATATCAATTAGAAGAACAAGAATCTAAATTTGTACAATAATGGATCTGAGGGGATATCTGAAACTATTGGGAATGTATGTGCTGCTTGTGGTGGTGCAAGTGCTTGTGTTTAACAACATCAAAATCAGTTCATACGGCATCACACCTATGTTTTATGTGCTGTTTGTGCTCTCAGTTCCGTTTGAAGTGCCCAATTGGCTTCAACTGTTTTTTGCCTTTGTGCTTGGCTATTCGGTAGATATGTTTGCCGACACACCCGGACTCAACACAGCGGCATCAGTATTTATGGCATTTATGCGTCCCGTAATGCTAAATTTGCTTGCACCCCGCGATGGCTATGAATCGGGCTTGTTTCCCTACGCCACATATATGGGTATGCCTTGGTATATACGGTATAGCGTTCCCCTTATTTTAGCCCATCATCTTTCCTTCTTTTTAATAGATTCAATCGGCTTTTTCTCATTATCTCGAATACTAATCAAAGTATTAGCCACCACTTCAGTAACTATATTGTTTGTAATCCTTTCGCAATTTTTGATTTCGAAGAAATAATTTTCTTAACGTAAATTTAATATGCTGTTTTTTACACTTATTCCTTAAAAAAAATAAAATACAAATCCTTTTGTTATAGTCATTTAACTTATATGTACGTTAATTTTCCCAAAACTAATTTGTAGAATTCTTTCTTTTTTTGAAAAAATTTATGACAAAATACTTGGTAAGTTAAAAAATGTTATTTAAATTTGTGTTAACATTATAGGGAAAACCTATTTTACTTAAATACTTTATTATCAATACTTAATAAAACGACGCATGAATAAATTCTTAGACGACTCCTAACAGACGGAATCCGTTGGCTATGCTTTTATGCTAACGTTGATTCTGTGCGCGGCTACACTCTTGCTACGCGCAAATCCCTTAAAATCAGCTCAAAAGGGCAATTTATAAAAAAAATGTTTGGAAAATTTAAATTTATGAAAGACATTAAAAAAGTTAATTGTTTGAAACAGTATTGCAGACGGATGCTTATGGCACTATTAATGGTGTTCTTCTGCGGACAGATTCAAGCCCAGACTGGAAAAACAGTTTCTGGTACTGTTACAGACCCCAATGGCGAACCGCTGCCGGGCGTTACAGTAATAGTTCAAGGTACCAACATAGGTACCATCACCGACCTTGATGGTAAATATTCAATCTCAGTGCCACAAGACGCAACTTTGGTATTTTCATTTATTGGTTATACCAATTCTGTAATTCAAGTTGGCTCTGGCTCTACTTTCAATGTTTCGATGGAAGAGGACTCTCAACAACTTGAAGAGGTTGTGATTGTAGGTTACGGACAGCAAAAGAAAGCCTCTGTGGTTGGTGCAATTACGCAAACCAATGGCGAGACTCTTCAACGTGCAGCCGGTGTACCCGGCCTTGGACAAGCTCTTACAGGTAATTTGCCTGGCCTTGTTACAATGCAGAGTACAGGTATGCCGGGTGAAGAAAATCCCGACATTGTGATTCGTGGTGCAAGTTCGTGGAACTCAAGCGCACCTTTAGTATTAGTAGACGGAATTGAGCGTCCGATGAACAGTGTAGATGTTTCGTCGGTTGCAAGTATTTCAGTTTTGAAAGACGCTTCTGCTACTGCTATCTATGGTGTTAAAGGAGCGAACGGCGTTATCATTATTACCACAAGACGTGGTAGCGAAGGACGCGCACAAATTAATGCTTCTGTTTCTACTACTATGAAAGTAGTCAGCAAACTTCCCGGTAAGTATGATGCTTACGATGCGTTAATGGCTCGCAATATGGCCATCGAAAACGAGCTTAACATTAGTCCTGAAAGTTGGAAAAAGGTTGAAACTCAAGAGTTTATCAACAACTACCGCAATCAAGATCCCAATGCTCGCGACGAAATGGGCAACCTCATTATAGAACGTTATCCCAACATCGATTGGCAAGACTACCTTTTCAAAAACCACGCAATGGCATACAACGCTAATGTAAACATTGCCGGTGGTAGCAAGTTTGTTCGTTATTATTCTGCAATTGACTGGACAAATGAGTCAGACATGTTTAAGCGTTTTGAAAACAATCGTGGATACGAATCGGGTTATGCTTATAATCGTATCAACGTACGTTCAAACCTTGACTTCAACATTACCAAGACTACAGTTTTGAAAACTAACCTTTCGGGTAGTGTTGGTATGCAAAACACACCGTGGGCTAATACCAATTATTCAAACCTTGGTGATTGGGCACTTTCTCAGCAGTGGGCTGGTGTTTATGGTATTCCTGCCAATGCTTTCTATCCTCAGTATGAGGATGGTTCTTGGGGTAACTACGATGTATTTGGTATCAAAAATGTAACAAACGGTGCACGTTCGATGGCATACGGTGATGGTACTAACCGTAATACAACCACAAACATTGCCGCTGACGTTATTTTGGAACAGGATTTAAAATTCATCACCAAAGGACTTTCTCTTACTGGTATGATTTCGTGGGACAACCGTTTTACCGAAAAAAAACGTGGTATTTCGGATATGAACACACCTCCTTTGGTTAAAAACATTGATCCGCATACAGGAATATCTTATTACGATCCTGACAAAGGATACGACAAAGTTAACCTTTACGATTTTTCTGACCCCGTTGACTGGAGCACACAAGGTGGTGAAGTAAATCACTGGACCGCACCTCCTTACAAAAATCTCAACTATCAGATTCGTTTAAATTGGGATCGCTCATTCGACAAACACAATATTACAGCTATGGGCTTGTTTGAACGTCAAGAGCAAACCAATGGTTCTGAGATTCCGCGTTTAAGAGAAAACTGGTGTTTCCGTGTAACCTACAACTGGAACAACCGTTATTTCCTTGAATACAACGGAGCTTACAACGGTTCTGAAAAATTCTCTAAAGAAAACCGTTTTGCATTCTTCAATTCTGGTGCTATTGGTTGGACCATCTCTAACGAAGCATTTATGGATAACCTCCGCGAAAGTGGCATAATCGAAAACTTAAAATTCCGTGCTTCTTACGGTGAAATCGGTGACGACTCTTATGGCGCATGGGACAACAGCAAACGTTGGCTTTATGTTTCTACATGGGGTATGGGTGGTTCTTCGCTCATGAACGAAATGCACGCTGGTTGGTCTGGCTCCGAAAACAAAAGTATCTATACCTATTATTACGAGAGCACAGTAGGCAACGAAGATGTTCATTGGGAAGTTGTTCGCAAGTTGAATTTCGGTGTTGACTATTCGTTCATTAAAGGAATGTTCCGTGGTAGTTTTGATATTTTCCGCGACCGTCGTACCGATATTCTTATCGGTGGTGACAGCCGTGCTGTACCTTCTTATTTTGGTATGTCGGCTCCCACTGCTAACCTTGGTGAAGTTGAATCAAGAGGTTATGAGGTAGAACTTAAGTTCAACAAAGACATTCCTGCTGTTAAAGGCTTGAATGTTTGGGCTAATCTCAATATGACACATGCCGAAAACGAGATTATTGAACGCGAGGACCGCGAAATTTATCCCGATTACCGCAAACAAGCTGGTTATGCTATTGGTCAAACACGTTCGCAATTGAGCAATGGTTTTATGCAAACATACGATGATATATATGCAAGTCCTCGTTTTGATGTTCAAGACGATTATAAATTGCCCGGCGACTATTATTACGTAGACTTCAACGGCGATGGTATTATCAATAGTGATGATAGCGCACCTATATATTATTCTAATGTTCCTCAAAACACCTACAATGCTACAATTGGTGTTAACTACAAAGGTTGGGGTGCATTTGTACAGTTCTATGGTGTTAACAACGTTACTCGTGACGTGAGTCTTACCTCATTTGGTCTTGATCACTTAGACAATGTATACGACACCGGAACATGGTGGGCAGCAGATCATGAAAACGCCGAAGTAGTAACTCCTCGTTATCTTACTTCTAGTGCCAACCGCTCAGGCACACAATTCCTTTACGATGGATCGTATATACGTTTAAAAAATGCTGAAATTTCTTACACTTTCAACGCTCTTAAAGTAGGACACTACAAGTTTACCAATGTTAAAATCTATATCAATGGTAACAACCTTTGGGTTTACACCAAGATGCCTGACGATCGCGAATCGAATCTTTCTGGTGTAGGATATCAAGGTCAATATCCTACTGTAAAGAGGTTTACTTTAGGTTTGAAATTCTCACTTTAAAAAATATTTTATAGAAATTATGAAAAAATTTATAAATATAATGTCGGTGGCATTGTCATTGTCGGTGACAGTTGGTTTTTCAAGCTGTACTGATTATCTTGACAAAGAACCTGATTCCGACGTTTCTACAGAGGCTGCTTTCCAAAATTTTAAAAATTTTCAAGGATTTGTAGAGGAAATATACAACTGTATTCCTCACAAAATAGGAAATTATTGGGAAACCTCTTTCAACTGGGGCGATGACGAGTATACTAATGCAGCTGGTGCGCACCTTCTAACACGTCCTTTCGACAACGGTAACTTCCGCGCTTGGTTTGGTGAAGGCGGAGCTTGGGGTGGTAGCTATTTCTTCCACGGAAATGATGAAGATTATCGCAGCCAAGACCGTATGAAACACCACATCTATCCTTCGGCTTTCTATTGTATTCGTAAGGCTAACTTAGGTCTTGCCAATATGAATTTGCTTACCGATGCAACTCAAGAACAAAAAGATGCTATTAAAGGTCAATTGCTTTTCTTCCGTGCTTGGTGGCACGAAGAGATGATGGTTTATCTTGGTGGTATACCTTATATTGATACATTGCTTAATGGTAGCGAGAGAATACCTCGTCCATCTTTCGAAGAATGTGCACTCAAAGCAGCCAAAGATTTTGGTGAAGCAGCTAAGTATTTGCCCGACAACTGGGATAATTCATCTGCAGGTAGTGTTACTTTTGGCAAAAACAATATCCGTATCACTAAAGCTACAGCTCTTGCTTATCAAGGCAAAATGCTTCTTTATGCAGCAAGTCCGCTTTCTAAAAATGGTGCACAAATTGGTGGTTCACAAACCTACAATTACAACACCGAACTTGCAGCCCAAGCAGCCGAAGCTTTGGGAGAGTCTATTGCTCTTATCGAGTCTGGTCAAACACCATATCAGTGGGCAGAATATAAATATGCATCTATAAAAGACCTCACCGACCACGTTCAAACATCAGACAACAACTACGATGATATTTTTTATACCATCGATGCTAACTGTAAGCAACCCGGTGCTAAGGAAGCTATGATGCGTGGCACTCCGTTCAGCCAAGTAAACGCTGCCGACTGGGGATTTGCATGTACTTGGGGTCCTCAGTTAAACAACTTGTGTATGGCAGGAACAATCAATATGCCTACAGCAAATTATGTTGATTATGCATACGGTATGAAAAACGGACTTCCGTTGAGCGACCCTGCTTCGGGTTGGGATCCAACTCATCCATTTAAAGACCGTGATCCCCGTTTCTATCACGACATCATTTTCGACGGTGTTAAATACATCCTCAAAGATGCTTCTGGTACGGAACTAGAGCCTCTTACATACGCAACATTATACACTGGTGGTCTTATGCGTCACGAAACACAAGCAAGCCGTACCGGATATTTCGAGCAGAAACTTGTTCCCCACCAAGCAAATTCGGTGGATAAGTGGCTTCGTAGCAGCCGCTTAGCATGTTACGTACCATATATGCGTGTTGCAGATGTTTACTTAATGTATGCAGAGGCAGGTTCGGCAGCATCTGGTTGCTCAAATAGCAGTTATAAAGCAACATCGTGCAGTCTTACTGCTCTTGATGCTATCAACAAGATT
Organism: Bacteroidales bacterium; assembly: GCA_016293845.1. Classification (GTDB taxonomy): domain Bacteria; phylum Bacteroidota; class Bacteroidia; order Bacteroidales; family UBA3824; genus UBA3824. The sequence continues at coordinate 104,294 of JAEDDH010000002.1, forward strand.
CGTCAAAGAGTTGGAGTAGACGCTGTTTCGGGAAAATATCTTTCTGGAACCGACTTTATGGATTGTGTTCGTCGTGAACGTGCGTGCGAGCTTGCTTTTGAGGGATTCCGTTTCAACGACCTTCAACGCTGGCTGTTGCTTACCGAGGCTCCCTACAACGAAAAACGAGCTGCTTCATTTACCCGTGTAGAAAACGACGAGTGGTATACAACCAACGACCCGTCGGAAGCTGAAGTAAAAGATTACAATCTCGACGACTTGATTCTTAAGCGCAACTATACTGCAAAACATTACTGGTGGCCATTTATGGACAATGATGTTTATTTGTATAGCGATTTTGCTCAAAACCCGGGTTGGTAAGATTATAAAAATGAAAAATAAAAATTGAAAATTGGAAAAACAACAATTGGCAATTTTAACAAACGTAATTCATAACTTAAGAAAAATGAACAGATTAAAAATATATTTAACGGCTTGTTCTTTGGCGGCTCTACCATCGATAGTCTCGGCGGAGGAAGTTACGACAGCGATCAACACTTCCAATGTGTATTCGCCGGTAGCTGTACAGGACAATATCACCGTTACGGGAAAAGTTACCGACGAGAACGGCAATCCTCTTACCGGCGTAACAGTTTTGCAGAAAGGTACCGAGAATAGCACCATTTCCGATACAAACGGCGACTTTTCGATAGAAGCATCGGATGACGGTGTATTGGTATTTTCACTTGTTGGATACAGCGTTCAAACTATTTCCATCAGCGGAAACACCAGTGTAGGCAACATCTCCCTTTCAAAACTTATTCACACTGCATTCAAAGATGAAAAAGCAGATGAAATACTCGGTGGTGTATCAAGTGTAAATATCGAGAATATTATCGATGAAAACTATTTCACTTACACACTCGACAACCTCTACACTTTTGTTAGTGGCTACAACGGCAATTCTTTGTGGGGTTACGGCGATGCATTTGCTCTTGTTGACGGTGTACCTCGTGATTTAGACAACGTGATGCCTTCTGAAATAGAAAGCATTACATTTTTGAAAGGTGCTCAAGCTGTTGCTTTATACGGCAGCCGTGGTGCAAAAGGTGCTATTATTATTACCACCAAACGTGGTAAAGAGCAGGATATGAAAATTTCGGCACGTGTAAACACTGGAGTATATGTGGATAAATCTTATCCCGAATATCTCGGCGCTGCCGAATATATGACATATTACAACCAAGCACGTAAAAACGATGGTCTTGACCCACTTTACTCTGAAGAGCTTATTTATAAAACCTCTACTGGCGACAATCCTTATCGTTACCCTGATGTGAATTTCTATTCTTCCGATTACATTCGCAAGTTTAGCAACCGCACAGATGTAACTGCCGAAATCAATGGTGGTAACAAGTTTGCTCGTTATTATTCAAATGTTAGTTACTTCTCTGCCAATAATACTCTTCAATTTGGTGAAGGTGAAAAGTTGGGAAGCGACCGTTTTAATATCCGCGGCAACGTTGATATGAACTTCAACGATTACATTTCGGCTGCTGTTGATGCAAACATAACCATGTACAACAGCAAGGGATATGTTGTTAACGGCTCAGATTTTTGGGGTGCGGCATCTACATGGCGTCCAAACCGTGTAGCCCCGTTGATTCCTACTTCGTATATCAATGAGTATGCTACAACAGCTCAAGATCTTATCGCATTGGAAGAAAACATCTACAACGGACAGTTCCTTGCTGGTAGTTCAACCGACCAAACCAATGTTTTTGCAGATCTTTTGTATGCCGGAAAAACTAAAGCAACCACTCGTCAGTTTCAATTTGATTTGAGACTTGATTTCAAGTTATCGCAATTGTTAGATGGCTTGTCGTTCCATACTCAAGCTTCTATGGACTACAATACTGCTTACAACACCAGCTTCAATGATAAGTATGCAGTTTATGCACCTGAATGGACCAATGTTAACGGTAAGGACGAAATCATTAATCTAACCAAAATTGGAGAGAATAAACATTCAGGCGTTCAAAATATCAGCGCAAGATACAATAATCGTACAACGGCATTCTTCGCTCATTTTGACTACAATCGTGTGTTTGGATCTCATACAGTAAACGCTATGTTGCTTGCCAACGGTTTTCAAATCGAAAAATCAGGTGAATATCACCACATTGCTAATGCCAACTTAGGTTTGGATATCCACTACGATTTAGGCAAACGCTATTTTGCAGCCTTTACTGCAGCGATGCCGTATTCTGCTAAGTTGCAAGAAGGAAGTCGTGCAGGATTCTCACCCTCAGTTTCTTTGGGTTGGAACATTTCTAACGAAGATTTCTTCAATAAAGGACTCATCAACAATCTTATGCTTAGCGTTAGCGCAAGCGATTTGAGCCAAGATATTGATATTTCTGATTATTATATGTATCTTGGTGCATACTCAACAGGCGGATGGGTTTCTTGGGGAAATAGCGGCAGTCAAGTCGGTTTCCAGAGTAAAAACGCCGGTAATCCCGATTTTGGATACATTCATCGCAAAGAGTTGTCGGCTAATATGCGTCTCGGAATGATGAATAATAGCCTTACATTTGATTTTTCTGCATTCACAAATCTTACTACAGGTCTTATTTACCAGCCTGCTGGTTCATTCCCTTCGTATTTCAATTACAACGGAAACAATTTTATTCCTAACATCAACTTCAACGAAGATTTGCGTCGTGGATTTGACGTGTCGGTCAACTATCGTAAAACTTTCGGCGAGGTTAAATTTGCTGCTGGTGCTAATTTTACATACATTAATGCTAAGGCCAACAAACGTGATGATTCGGGATATCAATATGAATACCAATATAGAGAAGGTACGAATCTCAACGCTATATGGGGTTATGAATGTTTAGGATTTTTCACCGACGAAACCGACATTGCCAACTCTCCCGACCAAAGCTCATTTGGTGCTCAAATCAAACCGGGCGACCTCAAATACAAAGATCAAAACGGCGACAATGTTATCGACAGCAAAGACGTAGTAGATCTTAAAGAGGTTAACGGCTGGCAATTCGGCGCTCCCTACACAATGGGAATCAACCTTTCTGCTTCGTACAAAGGTTTTACCCTTTACGTACTTGGCATTGCTCAAACAGGATTTTCGTCTGTATACAATAGCAGCTACTATTGGCCTGCTGGCGACGACAAATATTCTGTAAATGTTCGCAATGCATGGACTCCTGAAACTGCTGCAACAGCAGAGATTCCACGTCTTACTACTGGATCTGCCAACAACAACAATCAAACATCTGATTTTTGGATGAAAAAAATCTCACGTTTTGATCTCACTAGGGTTCAGCTCACTTACGACCTTCCTTCTACTTTGTTCCAAAACAACAGAGTATTATCTGGAGTATCGGTATATGTTAGCGGAAGCAACCTTGCAACCATTTCTAAAGAGAGTGAAAAAATCACCCTCAATATTGGTTCACCTGCTCAAACCCGTTTTTACAACTTAGGTGTTAAAGTTAACTTCTAAATTTTATTAAGAAATGAAATTCAAAAAATCTTATATGTTGCTGTTGTTTGCAGTAGCAGGTTTGGCGAGTGCGTGTGAAGATGTTTTTGAACCCGCACCCGAAAACAAAAGCGAATTGGCGGCAATTTACGATAGTCCAAAAAGGGCGCAAGGCCTTATCGGTCAGGTATATTCTATGATAGACGGAGTATACCTATCTACTCCGCAAAGCGACTTGGCTACTGATGATGCGGTATCTAACAAAACCAATAATTCTTATTCGGTTATGGCTCAAGGTGGTTGGAAATCAGACTTCAATCCTCTTTCAAGATGGGATGTCTGTTATTCTGCCATCAATTACTGCAATATTTTTCTCGATAATGCCGACAAAATTACTTGGGTAAAAGACGATAGCGAACTCAATAAGTATTATTCTGATCGTTTCAAAGCCGAGGCTTACGCTTATCGAGCTATTTATCACTACAAACTCCTTGAGGCTCATGCTGGAATGGTAGGTGGCACTCTTATGGGTATTCCTATCCACGATAGGGCAGAGAGTGAGGGCAATTTGATTCAAACTCGTTCTACATTTAAAGAATGTGTTGAATTTATTATGAATGACTTCAACAATGCTCTTAGATATCTGCCGGCTAAATACTCCGATGTCGAAAATCAGGCTGGTGTGCCACAAAACCTCAAAGAAGTGATGGCCGACAACAACGGTGAAGTTAATCTTGTTTATTACAACCGTGTGTATGGCGTTCAAAATGTGGGCAAATTAGATGCTACTATCGTTAATACCATCAAATCTCAATTTGAATTTATGGTTGCATCTCCTGCATATCAAGCTGCTGGTTCAAGTATTGATTGGTCTGTAGCTGCCAAAGATGTTGCCAAAGTTTTGGCTGATGCTGGCAAAACAGCTGCTTCGATGGACCAAAATGGATGGTTTTGGTTTGATGATAGCCGTGTAGATAATTTTAAACCTTTGGATGGCAACTCTACCCATGATGAAGTGGTTTGGCACAACTATAACGAAAACCAAAACAGCGACCTCGAAAAACGTTGCTATCCTCCTTCTATTTATGGTGATGGCGACATCAACCCCACACAAAACCTTGTGGATGCGTTCCCGATGGCCAACGGATATCCTATCACTGATGATGCCAGTGGCTACGACCCTGCTAAACCATATGATGGTCGCGACCCTCGCCTTGCCAAATACATTTTGGTTAATGGTGATGCTATTGGTACAGCAGGTTCAATATCTGTTGTGATGCCTTCAGCAGGGTTCACAAACATTGACGCCAACAACCAAGAGAACGAAAAATCAACAAAAACAGGTTATTACCTTAAAAAACTTCTTCGTTCAAAAGGTGTAAACCTCAATCCTTCGGCTGGTGTAACTGCTAAGCATTTGGTAGCTCGTATTCGCTACACTGAACTCTTCTTAAACTACGCCGAAGCTGCCAACGAAGCAGTTGGTCCTACAGGTGTGGTAGACGGAGCAAGTTTTTCTGCATACGATGTTATCAAAGCTATCCGTTCACGCGCTGGAATCGATCCTAACGATTTATATCTTGAGTCTATCAAAGGCGACAAAGACGCAATGCGCGAACTTATCCGCAACGAACGCCGTCTTGAACTCTGTTTTGAAAACCATCGTTTTTGGGATCTCCGCCGTTGGAATGTTGATCTTGAACAACTCAACACTACTGCCCAAGGCGTAACCATTACCGAAAATGCCGATCGCTCGCTCAAATATACTATTGGCGATGTAGAAACAAGGAACTACAGTTCTCACCAAATCTACGGACCCATTCCGTATAGCGAATGTTTAAAATTCTCTGAACTAACACAGAATTCTGGCTGGTAAAAACTTAAATAATTGGTAATTGACAAACTTGACATTGAGCAAGTTGTCAATTGCCTATTTAAAAAGTGTTTAATAAAAAAGTTAAAAACAAAGCAAAATGAAAAATTTATCTAAATACATACCGTTTTCGGCATTAGCACTTGCGGTTGGTCTTTCGGCTTGCCACAACGCTGATAATGAGTTTGCCGATTTCGATGGCGGAATTTCTGTATACTTCCCATATCAAAAACCAGTAAGAACTTTGGTTATGGGTGAAGATACGTACAATACCGACCTTGATAACGCCCACAAATGTAAGATTTCTACCACTATGGGCGGCTCGTACACTGGTAAGAATATCAAAGTAGTGGTTGCAAAAGACGAATCGTTGTTAGACAACCTCTATTTCAAAGGCGACTTCAATAAAGGTAAAAAAGTTGAAGCTATGCCCGAAAGTTACTACACCATGGACAGCAATACTATGGATTTTAATGGTAAAATGAGTGGTTCGGTAGAAGTAACCCTTACCGATGCTTTCTTTGCCGACGAAAAATCTATAACAGGTGTCTATGTTATTCCTCTTGTTATAGAGTCGCAATCAGGTGCCGATCAAATCAACGAAGGTACTTTTGACACTGAGGTTTACTCTTCAAAACCGCAGCGAACAAATAGTGATGCTTGGAAGAAACAACCAATGGATTATACTTTGTTTAGTATCAACTATATAAGCAAGTATGCTGGTTATTTCTGTCGTAATATCACCGAACTCGACGGCGTGCCTCAAAGCCGCGAAGAGGGTAAAACTATTCTTGACGATCCCATTGTACAAACAAAAACTCTTGCATTAGATAAGGTTTCGTACACTCCGGCAGGCTTAGAGCTTACCTGCAATCTTATCCTCACTTTTGATGGTAACCAAACATGTACAATCACCACTGATGATCCTGGTATGACAGTTTCTGGACAAGGTCAATATAAAGACCATTCGGAAATTAAAGCTTGGGGCGATAAAGACCGCGATGGACTTTACCTCGACTATACTATCAGCGACGGAACAACAACAGTTTCGGCAAAAGAGACCCTCGTTCTCCAACGTCGTGGTGTAAAACTTGTTACTTTCGACACCGAAATTAAATCAGGTGAATAATATTTAACCACATTTTAATAGAGAAAATATTATGAACAAATATAAGTATTTAGCAGCAGGTTTGGCCCTGATGGGTCTTATTCCATCGTGTGCCGATGACTTCACTAATGATTTTAGTGTGGAAAAACCCTCGTCTGTAGAAATGCTCGAAGATATCAACTCTTACGAGCCTTTGAAATCGTATATCAACCGCAGTCAGTACCCCAATTTTAAACTTGCAGGTGCTCTCTCTGTTAACGATTTTTCATCAATTGCAAACCTCACAGCTCTTGCTGCTACCAACTTCGACGAGGTGGTAGCTGGCAACGCAATGAAATACGCTTCGTGTGTTAATGAAAAAGGCGAAATGGATTTCACAACTGTGGATAACTTTATAACTACTGCCCAAAAATGCAATGTGGGCATCTATGGTCATACCCTTGCTTGGCACTCTCAACAGCGACCTAAGTTTCTTAACTCGTTGCTCCAAGACAAAGATGTTGCAGTGGAATCTAATCCTACTGTTACCGAAGTAGAATCCAATGTTTTTGCTTGTACATTTGACGATGGCAGCACTATCGGCGGATGGGGTAATTCATCTACAAGCGAAGTTACCGATGGCGGTCATGATGGTGGCAAATGTCACAAAATCCATAATCCTTCTGCTGTTAAGCCTTGGCAAGCGCAAGCTGCAATTGGTTTTGCCACTCCATTAGAGGTAGATAAAGATTATTATTTGCGTTTTTGGGTTAAAGCCGACATTGCAGATACCAAAAAAGCAAGTGCAGCATTCCAGAATCCGGAGAATTATGCAGGCTGTGGAGATTTTCCGGCTTTTGACGTTTCGTCAGAATGGAAACAATACAAATTAAAAACTACTGTTTCTGGTGAAAATTGCGCACGTCTGTGCATCAACGTAGGTGAAATCGAAGGTGATATTTATTTAGATGACATCGAAATTTTTTACATGTCTAAACCTGCTACTGTTACCGAAGTAGAATCCAATGTTTTTGCTTGTACATTTGACGATGGCAGCACTATCGGCGGATGGGGTAATTCATCTACAAGCGAAGTTACCGATGGCGGTCATGATGGTGGCAAATGTCACAAAATCCATAATCCTTCTGCTGTTAAGCCTTGGCAAGCGCAAGCTGCAATTGGTTTTGCCACTCCATTAGAGGTAGATAAAGATTATTATTTGCGTTTTTGGGTTAAAGCCGACATTGCAGATACCAAAAAAGCAAGTGCAGCATTCCAGAATCCGGAGAATTATGCAGGCTGTGGAGATTTTCCGGCTTTTGACGTTTCGTCAGAATGGAAACAATACAAATTAAAAACTACTGTTTCTGGTGAAAATTGCGCACGTCTGTGCATCAACGTAGGTGAAATCGAAGGTGATATTTATCTTGATGACATCGAAATTTTTTACATGGTTAAAACAACTGCTCCTACAAAGATTCCTCTTACCGACAAAGAAAAACTTGATACCCTTACTTGGGCAATGGACAAATGGATTGCAGGCATGATGAATGCTACCAATGGCTACGTAAAAGCGTGGGACGTTGTAAACGAACCTATTGCTGGTGCGGGTGATGATGGCGAAGGCAATTATCCGCTTCAACACGGTACTGCTAATGCTGATGGAATAGGAGGAAATTCTGATGTATTCTTCTGGCAAGATTTTATGGGAGACCTTGATTATGTTAGAACTGCTGTTAAACTTGCAAGAAAATACTACAAAGGTGAAGCTTCTGACTTAAAGCTTTTTGTTAACGACTACAATCTTGAATCTGATTGGGACGACAACAAAAAACTCAAATCGCTTATAGCTTGGATTACGAAATGGGAAGCTGACGGTGTAACCAAGATTGATGGTATTGGTACTCAAATGCACATCTCTTGTTACGAAGACGAAAGCATAAACAACAGTAAGAAAGAGCATATTGCTAAAATGTTCGAACTTATGGCAGCCACTGGCAAACTTGTTCGCATTTCGGAACTTGATATGGGTTATGTAGATATTGATGGGTTAAGCCTTCAAACCGAAGAACTTACCGAAGAACAGCACAAGCAAATGGCCGACCTTTATAAGTTTGTTGTTAAAACATACATGGAAAAAGTGCCGGCAGCTCAGCAATATGGCATTTGCCAATGGTGTTTAACCGATTCTCCCAAAACTTCTTCGTGGAGAGGTGGTCAGCCTACTGGTCTTTGGACAGAAAAATATGTTCGCAAAAAAGCATTTGTGGGCTTTGCAGATGGTTTAAGTGGTAATTAGTTAAATCGTTTACAATAATTTGATTAATATCCGGCGTTTTCGGTTATTGAAAAAAACGCCGGATATTTTTATTTCTTTCTTTGGCACTTGCGGCTTCTTATTTATATTTGCATCTAAAATATTATTGATAATGAGCAAAACAAATATTTGTACAATAGTTTTTGCTGTTTTGGCATTTCTGTTCTGGGGTTTTATTCACCCAGAGTGGCTCAGTTGCCACGAACAATACCAGTTGTTCTTGTTCTCTTCCGATTATCTTTTGGAACATTTAGCACTTCCGGGCGGATTTGTTGTCTGGTTGTCGGAGTTTTTGGTGCAGTTTTTCTACAACAGATTTCTCGGTGCCGCTGTGGTTTCTATTGTTTTAACTCTGATTTTTGTGCTTTTGCGCAGAAACGGCAATGATATTTTTGCATTGATTCCTTCTGTTTTACTTTGGATATATTCTGGCGATCAGTCGATGTTGTTTGCTTTCCCAGTTTCAATTTTGACAGCGGTTTCGGCTTATTTGCTGTTTAATAAAATAGACTTTAAAAACAAAAACTATTTTCAATTTTTGTTAATTGCCGTCATTTATTGGCTTATAGGTTACGGGGCTTTTATTTACGCTGTTCTTGTAGGAGTTGATATTATCATCAAAAGCGATCAACGGTCTAAAAATGTGATATTATTAGGAGCACAATTATTGTTTTTATGTGTTTTAATTTTGTGTATAGGACGTTTCATTATAATACAATATCCTTTTTGCGACCTGTTTTTTGGAATAGACTATTACCGACTTCACATGACCACACCATTTTGGCAGCATTTGATAGCAGCCTCTTGTATTTTAACATTTGTTTCTGTTAAACTAAATAAAATATTGTCATACAGTTTATTGGGAGTAATAGCTGTAGGTGGCGTGTGGGGTATAATCAGTTTTTACAATTTTGAAACTTACAATTATTTCAAGATAGATTATTACGTTAGGTATCAAAAATGGGATAACTTGCTCAACTATGCCAAACGCAATAATTTACAATCTGATTTTGCTTCTACAGGTGTAAACCTTGCTTTGGCAGCAACTGGTCAATTGCCTCAACATCTTTTTGATTATAATCAAACAGGTAGCAAAGGAATGTTAACCGAATTTGATTATACATGTTTTTCGTGTGGACCAACTGCCGAGGCTTGTTATAGGTTGGGTCTTGTTAATTCGGTACTGCGCTATAATTTTGATATGCAGGCTGCAATACTCAATTGCAAAAACAGCGGACGATTTTTTAAACGAATAGCTGAAGCTTACATAATCAACAATCGCAACGATGTGGCTCGCATGTATATCAACAAATTGAAACAAACTTTGTTTTACCGTTCGTGGGCACTATCGGCAGAAGAATGCCTCACCGACAGATCTAAGATAAATTCAAACCCCGAATGGGCGAATCTTGTAAAATACCACTACTGCAACGGACTCAATTTCTCACACTCTCATCTTATTGAAATGTTGTTGATTCTTTTTAACAACAACACCGACAATCGTATGGCGCTTGATTATGCGCTTTCGTTATGTTTGATCAATAGAGATTTAAATAGTTTTGTTAAACATTTTCCTCTTTACACGGCAAATTTTGGAACTTCAAACATACCTGATATTTATCAGCAGGCATTTCTATTTGCTTGTATCCAAAGTGGTTTATCGTTAGATGCAATTCCAAAGTTTATTACCGATGATGTTAAAACTCTGTTTAGAGAATTTGACTCGGCTTATCTTCTTAATTATGAGAAAGCCATGACGAACAAAAAATTCTCCAACACATTTTGGAAATACTATTTGTCAGCAACCAATTAAATCATTTGAAATGAAACCTTTATCATATATCATACCCGCATTAGTTTGCATATTGTTTTATTCGTGCAATCCCAAACCTGAGAATGTTCACAACAATGATGAGTGGCCCAACATCTTTCCCGACTACAAAGAAGTTACAATACCTGCCAACATTGCCCCGCTAAATTTTAATGTAGAAAATGCAGAGGCTGTTGTTGCCGAACTTATTGGAGATGATGGCTCCAAGATTTCTGCAGCGGGAGATTATGCTGATTTTGACATAGATAGTTGGCATCAACTTACCTACAATAATATCGGAAAAAAAATATCTGTTTCGGTAATAGCCAAAATCAACAACTCTTGGCAAAAATTTCGCGACTTTAATATTTTTGTTAGTGGCGATTCGCTCAACGATTATGGCCTTACATATCGATTGATACCTCCCGGTTATCAAACCTTTGCCCATATTGGTATATATCAACGCAATATTCATAATTTTGACGAGGAAGCTATTGTAGACGGCACATCAATTCAAGGTCAATGTATGAACTGCCATGTGCCAAACCACGCCAATCCCGATGAATTTCAATTGCATGTCAGAGGTCAACATCCCGCTACGTTGGTTCGTCACGGCGGCAAAGATAAACTGCTTCAAACAGCCACAGACTCTACTATTGCCAATTGTATGTATGCTTATTGGCATCCATCGGGCAAATATATTGCGTATTCACTAAATCTTATTCACCAAACTTTCTTTGAAGACTCCGCAAAATACATCGAAGTGTACGACAACGCTTCCGATGCTCTTATTCTTGATGTTGAAAAAGACCAACTTATACTTTACGACAAACTTATGACAGAAAATTTTGAAAGTTATCCAGTGTTTTCTGTTGATGGCAATTCTCTGTATTTCTGTTCATCAAAACCGTATGTATTAGAAGGTCGCCTCGACAAAATGCGTTACAGTTTATTACGAGTTTCATTCGACAGCTCAACGGGTAAAATAGGAAACGATATTGACACAATCATTAACGCTGAAACCAGCAATGTTAGCATCACACATCCTCGACCGTCGTACGATGGTAAGTTTATTATGTTTAGTCAAGCATCATACAGCGTTTTCCCGATACATCATACCGAAGCCGACTTATACTTAATGAACCTTTCGGATAGCACTATACGTCCCATCAACGAAGTAAATTCGCAATATGCGGAATCATTTCATAATTTTTCGTCAAACTCCCGATGGTTTGTTTTCAACAGCCGACGTGTCAACCAAATCAACAATCTTTTATTCATAAGTCATATCGATGAAAATGGCAATTGTACCAAGCCATTTTTGCTTCCTCAGAAAAATCCTAAAGAGTTTTACGACAATTTTTTCTTTTCATATAATGTACCTGATTTTACAATCCGTAAGGTTGAACTTGATATGCGCCAATTTGCAGACGATATTTTTCACAAACAAAGAATTCAAGTTGGCACACGACGCAATTAGCTAATGATTTTTATTCTATTAATACTTAATTAATTAATACTTTTATGAAAAAACTCTTGCTTCTAACACTTGTGGCCGCAGTTGCTCTAACGGGCTGCAAAAAAGACGACAACGAACCAGAGCAAAAAAAAGTGGTAACCAACGAAGATGACAAAAACAAAGGTCAAGAGGATCAAAAAAAGGAAGACTCTCCGCCTCCTACGATAACGTTGGCCAACTATCTAAAAGACAACATCAACCGCACCAAGTATCCGCTATTTAAATTTACCGGTGCACTCAACGCGGGCGAATTTATCCGCAACCAAAATGGCATCAGAGACACTGCTTCTGCACATTTCGACGAAATCGTTGCTGGCAATGCCATGAAATACGGCTCGTGTGTCAACGGTAGCGGACAGTTGGATTTTAGTCAAGTTAAGCAATTTTGCACCGATGCCAAAGCCGCAGGTCTTTCTATCTATGGCCACACCCTCGCATGGCACTCGCAGCAGCAACCGGGTTATCTGCTTGGACTTATGGAAGGCAAAGTAACTTACTCTTATCTTAACCAATCAAATAATTGTCTGCTATACAATCTTGGCGAGGCTGGTGAAAATCCTTGGGATCATCAAGCCATTTACAACCTCACCAACACCATGACCAAAGGAAAAGACTATACCGTCACGGTTAAGCTTCGTGCTTCGATAGATGGCGAATGCGCACTTTGGCCTATTGATACTAAAAGTTCCAACATAAACCAATGGGGCAACAGCGACGATGTTCTGTATCTCAGTGGTGTAGGCGTTACAACACACTGGAAAGAATACTCGTGGACTTTCAACGCCAAATTCCCCATAGATAGGTTGCAGTTTGTTTTTGGCAGAATGGGAGGTGAAATTTATTTCGATGATTTAACCGTAACAGATGCATCATCAAACTCTTTTGCTGATAATGGAGATTTTGACGAGAGCGACATCTCCTCGTGGGGCAGTTCTGGCTGCACATCGTTTGAAATCTTTACGGAAGACAAAACAGAAGTGGCAACCATTTCACCCCTTACCGATGCCGAAAAACGCGACACACTCAAATGGGCTATGGATCATTGGATTGAAGGTATGATGACTGCCACCGATGGTTTTGTAAAAGCTTGGGACGTAGTTAACGAGGCTCTGTCGGGCGCTGACGGCGACGGCGATGGACTCTACGACCTTCAAAATTACATGAACAACAACATCGCCGACCCCACCAACGTTTCGTCAGGAACATTCTACTGGCAGGTTTATATGGGCGACCTTGAATATATGCGCACCGCTGTGGCTTCGGCTCGTAAGCATTTCAAAGGCAAAGCAGAGGATTTAAAGCTCTTTGTCAACGACTACAATCTTGAATCCACCTGGGACGACAACGGCAAGCTTAAGTCGCTTATCAAATGGATAGAGAAATGGGAAGCCGACGGCGTTACCAAAATCGACGGCATTGGCACTCAGATGCATATCACTTGCTACGAAAACACTGCGCTACAAAAAGACTGCGAGGAGCACATTGTTAAGATGCTACAGCTGATGGCCAACACAGGCAAACTTGTGAGAATATCAGAACTTGATATGGGTTACAAGCGTGGCAACGACCGATGGAACGGACAAAACTTAGGCACAGCCCAACTCACTGCCGCTGAACACCAGAAAATGGCCGACTACTACAAGTTTATCGTCACCAAATATTTTGAAATCGTACCTCCAGCTCAGCAGTACGGCATTTGCCAATGGTGCTTAACCGATGCGGCTGGCAATGTAGGTGACCCAGGCGGATGGCGCAGCGGCGAACCCGTAGGTATCTGGACACAGGGCTTCAAACAGCGCAAGGCTGCGTTTAAAGGCTATGCTGAAGCACTGAGTGAAATTTAGTAATTATTTAATTTGTTTTACTTATTTAATTTATTTTACGCTATATGAAAAAAATATTGTTATCGGCTTTGGCTGCTGTGTTCCTTTTGTCATCGTGCAGCAAGGACAGCTATGACCCAGAGCCACAGCCTCAACCCGAGCCAGCACCCGAAGAACAACCTAGTGAACCCCCTGCTGGAGGTGGCTCGCTCAACGGTCTCTATGTGGATGGACGTTACTTAAAAAACGACAGCGGTCAAGTTGTTAACCTTCACGGTATGGCGCAGACTTATAGTCCGTGGTTCAACAGCCAAGGCGGAAAAGAGTACCTTTGGCGCGACTACGATGTTCCGGGCTGCCTCAAAACCAACCAAGATAGGCTGAAAAAGATTATAGACAACGGCTGGTGTATGGATTTTGTACGTTTGCACATGGATCCGTACTGGACTGTTACCGACAAGCCCGAAGATGTAACAGAAAACGGTGTTCATTTGTACTACGATGAAGCCAAGTTTAAAAAATACCTTGACGAAGTGTTTGTGCCTATGGCAGAATATATGCAGAGGCTTGGTATGAAAGTGCTTATGCGTCCCCCTGGTGTTTGTCCCGAGGAAATATCCCTTAAAGACAAATACTGGGAGTATTTGATAAAAGTCTGGAGAATTGTTGCGCAACACGAAAAACTAAAAAATAATCCGAACATTATGTTTGAACTTGCCAACGAGCCAGTCAAATTCAAAGCCTCTGATGGAACAATTGGTGCTGATGGCGGACTTATTAATAAGGAGCTCAGCGAGTTTTTCCAAACCATAGTAGATCGTATCCGCAATCTTGGTTGCAACAATATACTATGGGTGCCCGGCACAAGCTGGCAGCAGAACTACAAAGCATACGTAACCAACCCCATCAAGGGCTATAACATCGGATACGCTGTACACTGCTATCCAGGATGGTACGGTAGCGACTGCTATCAAAAAACAGGAGAGATTGCTCCAGATATGTGGACCGGTTCAGAGGGCGGTTACGAAGGGTTTAAGAAAAGATGGGACGAATCTATCACCAACGGTGTTGCCCAAACCAACCCCATTATCATTACCGAGATGGACTGGGCTTCGGAGAAATTCAAAGGACGTACGTGGGGAAGCTCGATAACCGGCACTGCCGGCGGTCAAGGGTTTGGTGCAAATTTCAAGCGAATAATGGACGAAACAGGAAATGTCAGCTGGCTTACTTTTGTTTGGGATTACGACCTTGCAGCATTCGACCCATCACACGATTCTGACCCAAGCGATTTTCTCTACGACCCTGAATCTGGAGTATATCCTGTATACAGATGGTTTAAGAAATACCGTCAAAAAGCCCAAGGAAATTAAAGTATTTACTCTCACATTGATATAAAAAAAGCAGCTCTATACGAGCTGCTTTTCTTATCTATCGTAAGGATTCAATCTTATCCCAAGAACGCAATCAATATACCTGCTGCCACTGCCGAGCCGATAACGCCTGAAACGTTTGACGACATGCAGTAGTTGAGCACGTGGTTGCGGGGGTCGTATTTGAGAGCAATGTCGTTGGCAACACGTGATGCCATGGGCACAGCACTAAGTCCGGTGGCTCCAACAAGCGGATTAACTTTCTTCTTAGAGAAGAGGTTGTAGATTTTGGCAAGCATGATGCCGCCGAAAATCGAGAATCCGAATGCCAAGAATCCGCCCGCTACGATTCCGATAGTTGTCCAGTTGAGGAATGCGTCAACGGTCATTGTAGCACCTACGCTGAGTCCAAGGAATATTGTAGCCGAGTTCATAATGGCGTTGGATGCAGCATCAAAAATACGAGATGTAGAGTTTCCAACCTCTTTAATCAAGTTTCCGAACATCAACATACCTACCAACGGAACTGCCGAAGGAACGATGATGGCAACTACTGTGGTGGTTGCAATCGGGAAAATGATTTTCAAAACTCGCATATTTTTGAACTCTGTTTTTGAAGGATAGAGTTTGTCTTGCTCCTTCATGTTGATTGAGAGTTCTTTTTTGCTACAAGTAAGTTTTACCACCAAAGGAACAATCACAGGCACGAGAGCCATGTAAGAGTAAGCTGCAATGGCGATAGGACCAAGAAGGTGAGGAGCCAACTTAATGGTAGTGAAGATAGCCGTAGGACCGTCGGCACCACCGATAATTGCGAGCGAACCAGCCTCTTGCAAGGAGAAGAAGTTGCAAGCCACGAGTAATACGGCAAAGATACCAAACTGGGCACCTGCGCCAAAGATTGCGAGTTTGAGGTTGCGAAGCATAGGACCAAAGTCTGTCAACGCTCCTACGCCCATAAAGATAATCGGAGGAAGCATACCGCTCTTAATCAATGCGTAATAGATAAAGTTCATTACGCCAAATTCGTGAGCAATATCGTGCAAAGGCATATCCCAAATTTTGAAAATCTCAATATGGTTTAAGATATCAGGAGTTTCCAAAATAGGATTCTTTGCCAAGTCGTACCATAATGCACCTACTTGCACAAATCCTTCTTGAAATTCTTTAACGCCCTCTTTTAATGGAAGATACTTAAATCCATCAAGTCCATTGTTAAAGAACGAATTAGCAACTCTAAATAGTTCGCCTTCGCCGTTTACAGCCAAAACGCCCATGTCGCCGCCCGGAAAGTTGGCAATCAACACACCGAACGCGATAGGAATCAGCAACAACGGCTCATACTGCTTTTTGATACCCAAATAGAGCAACAGAAAAGCCAAGGCGTACATTATCAGAAACTGCGGCTGATCGAAAAGCGAATCGAGCGCAGTCATGTGGAAAATATTACTGAAAACTTCTCTCATTGCTTTACTTTATTTTCATTAAAACATCGTCTTCTGAAACCGAATCGCCTGATTTAAAGCAGATTTCGGCAATTACACCGTCTGATTCGGCGGCTATGGCGTTGAAGGTTTTCATTGCCTCTATGTAGCAAACGGTCTGACCTTTTTTAACAACGTCGCCAACTTTTACAGCGAGGTCGCCAGTGTTTTTTACAAGGTAGAACTTGCCTTCGAGGGGCGAAGTGAGGTCTGCTGCATTGCCCGATGTTGCGGGAGCGGCTGTTTCGCCTTCGGCAGCGATACGCATAATTACATCGTCTTCTGAAACCGAATCACCTGATTTGAAGCAGATTTCGGTGATTACGCCGTCACATTCGGCTGCAATGGCGTTGAAAGTCTTCATAGCTTCGATGTAGCATACTGTCTGACCTTTTTTAACCTTGTCGCCAACTTTTACAGCTGGGTCGCCAGAGTTTTTAACCAAGTAGAACTTGCCTTCGAGCGGTGCTGTAAGGGGTTTGCCTGTTCCGGCTGCGGCAGGCGCTGATGCTGCGGCGGGTGCTGCCGACTTGCCATCGTTTGCACCGATTGTAACTGCGTATTTAACGCCGTTAACGTCAACAGTAACTGTCTGCGGGAACGATGCCAATGCAGGAACGTTTGATCCACCTTTGCTTGCTTTTTCGGCTTTGCGTTTTGCGAGGTCGGCTTCAAAATCTCTCTTGGCAGCACCAGATTTGTACAAGCGGTACTGCTGCGGGTGCATTGCAAGTTCAAAGAGCTCTTCGTCGTCTTCGCCAAAATCCCAGCCGTTGTCTTTCATCTCCTTGCGGAACGAGTCGAGTGCGTCGGGATATTCGTCCTGAGGATTGCCAGTGAAAAATTCGCGACCCTGCTGTTTTGCAAGTTCCACAAGTTCGGGAGCTACTTCGCCAGGAAGTTTACCCGATTTGCCAAGCAACATACCCCAGATATCATCAGCGATAAGGCTCCAACGCTCTTTGCCTTTTTCCATCTGCATAACGTTGGTAAGAGCCATATTTTTAACGTACTGGCTGAAAGGAGTAACCAATGGAGGATAGCCCATTTTAGGCCAAACGTATGTTACCTCGTCGAAGAGTTTTATCATAAGTTCGTCCTGTGTGAGTTTGGGCAAGTTGTGTTTCTCTTTGTATTTGTTTACCGATTCGAGGTTTGATTCGAGGTCGGTCATAAGCGAACCCATCATACCGCCGGGCAATCCGGGAGCGATAAGGAGCGAGTTCATAAAGCGGTTGCGCTGCGGAATGTAGTATCCGAGGAAATCGTCCATCATCTCTTGAATCAACGAACGAACTTCCATATAAGCGCTCATATTGATTTCTTTAACGTCGAAACCTGCATCTTTCAACATAGGCTGAACGGCGAGGATGTCAACGTGTCCTGTACCCCAAGAGAGAGGCTCCATACCAACGTCAACATAGTCGCAACCAGCTTTGCATACTTCCAAAACAGAAGCCATAGCAAAACCAGGACCTGCGTGAGAGTGGTATTCTACAACTATATCTTTGTATTCTTTGATACCTTTAACTATTTTGCCGAGTTTTACGGGACGACCAATACCAGCCATATCCTTGATACAGATTTCGTCGGCGCCTGCGTCGATAAGCTGCTTAGCAAGGTTTACGTAGTATTCAACAGTGTGAATAGGGCTCTCGGTAATACAGAGGCAGCACTGCGAAATCATGTGAGTGCCGTCGGGACGAGTAGCCGCGTGAGCGTAACCGATAGAAGGAATGATGTTTCTCGGGTCGTTCAATCCGCAGAATGTACGAGCGATGTCGGTACCCTGAGTATATTTTACTTTGTAGAAAAGTTTGCGAACGTCAACCGGGCAAGGGTTCATACGAATGCCGTTGAGTGCGCGGTCGAGCATTTCGGTTTGGATACCTGCCTCGTGAAAAGGTTTGGTCCATGCACGAACCGATTTGTTAGGATTTTCGCCGTAAAGGAGGTTAACTTGCTCAAAACCACCGCCGTTGGTTTCAACGCGGTCGAAGCAGCCCATCTTTACAATTGCGGGGGCAACTTTTAAAAGTTGGTCGACACGTGGCTGATATTTTCCGGAGCTCTGCCACAAGTCTCTGAATACAAGGTTGAATTTTACTTGTTTGCTCATTTTTTTTAAACTTGTTTCGGTTTAACCGTTTTTAATTAAATTCTTTCAATTTTTTCTACGCGACCACGGCCGCTTGTAATTTGCTCAATCGCTTTTGCGATAGCCTGCTGCACATCGGGAGCAATAGCCGCCTGAGTGGGAGTAGACACTGCTGTTTGCGGTGCTTCTTCTTCGGGCGCAATTTTGTTAACCACTTTGATCAGCAGTTTGCCAAACTGAATAATCAGCAAAAGCACCACAAACACGGTGCTCAAACCGATAAGCATCAGTTGTAAGGCTTCAAATAAATTACTTGAACCATTCATACTATTGTTGCTTTTTTTGAATATGTGTTACTTCGTTTTTATGCATTTATCCATACAAAATGGATAAATATACAATTTTCGCCAAAATTATAAAGAAAATTGAATAAATATATACTTCGTATTTAAAGTTATTGTAAACAAACGCATTTTTAACAACACCTATATTATATTAAGGTGTGGTAATTACGCACGGGTTGCGCCATCGCTTGTTACAATCCATTTGTAACTTGTGAGCTCTTTTAATGCCATAGGTCCGCGGGCGTGAAGTTTTTGGGTGCTAATGCCAATTTCGGCGCCAAGACCAAACTGCGCTCCGTCGGTAAATGCAGTGCTTGTGTTGATGTAGCAGCAAGCTGCATCAACAGCGTTTACAAAAGTTTCAGCGGTGGCGGCATCTTCTGTGATAATTGCCTCAGAGTGTTTCGAAGAATATGTATAAATATGGTCTAATGCCTCTTGAAGATTGTCAACCGTTTTGATTGACATGCGCAATGCTTGAAATTCGTAGCCAAAATCACTCTCTTGGGCGTGTTTCAACGATGCTTTGTAATTGCCTTCTAATGCCTTGTAAGCGCGTTCGTCGGCAAGTATCTCCACATTTTTTTCAGCAAGAGGAGCGGCAATAGCGGGCAAATCATTAAGGCGTTGACTATTGATAATCAAGCAGTCTAACGCATTGCATACGCTCACACGGCGTGTCTTTGCATTGCAAATAATGTGTTTGCCTTTTTCAAGGTCGCCTTTAACGTCGAAATAAGTATGAACAACACCTGCACCTGTTTCAATTACAGGCACTTTGGCATTGTCGCGAACGGCGTTGATAAGGTTTTTGCTGCCACGGGGAATTAGCACGTCGATATATCCGACAGCATTCATAAGGTCGGTGGCAGCCTCGCGACCGGGAGGCAAAAGTTGAATAATATCTTTTTCTACACCGCAATTGGTTAATACATTGTGCATTATATCTACCAAAACGGCGTTGCTGTGGGCTGCATCGCTACCGCCTTTTAGCACTACGGCATTTCCCGAACGCAGACAAAGTGCTGCTACATCAACAGTTACATTTGGACGGGCTTCGTAAATTACGCCCACAACACCTAATGGAACGCGCACTTTTTTGAGATTGAGTTTCGACGGGAGTGTTTTTGTCTCGAGTACTTCGCCGCAAGGAGCTTCTAATGTAGCCACATTTCGGGTATCGGCTGCAATTCCCTTGATACGGTCGGCATTGAGCAAAAGACGGTCGTACATTGGGTTTTCGGGATTCATACGCGCAAGGTCTTTTTTATTTGCCACAATAATGCGCTCGGTGTTTTGTTCAAGAGCATCGGCAAATGCGTTGAGAATCTCGGTACTTTTGTCTGCTGCAATAGGATTTGTGCGTCGCGCCGCCTCCTTAACGGCCTTCAATTGAATTAGTGTTTGTTCCATTTTTTTATTCAAACTATTGATTTTCGGGATATTTGTAAAGATAGTCGTAATGAATCAGAGGCTTAGAACGGTCGTCGGGTGTCATTGTTTCGGCTTTGTCTTTGTCCATGCCGGCACGACCTACGCCTAATGTGTTGCCTTCTTGATCTTTAATCAAAAGTATATCGTCTTTTTTAAAGTCGCCGTTGTAGTTGATTATGCCGGGAAGCAAAAGACTTGCTGCTTTTTCGTGCGAAAGAAGTGCTGCTTTGGCACCGTCGTTAACTGTAACAGAGGCTTTTGCAAAACCGTCGGAATAGGCAATCCATTTTTTTACAGCCGCGCTCTGTTCGCCTGCCACAAAGTGAGTGCAAACAAAATTGCTGTCGCCCTCAACCAAATGAGTAATAACGTCGTTTTTGGTTCCGTTGGCAATGTAAACGTCGATACCCGAATCGGCTGTTTTGCGTGCAATGCGGCATTTGGTCTGCATTCCACCGCGTCCAAAACCCGATTTTGTGGTTTGCACATATTGGGCAATGTTAGCGCCTTGCTTAATTTCGCGTATCACCGAAGTGCCCGGGTCAGATGGATTTCCGTTGAAAATACCGTCGATATTGCTGAGTATAAACAACTTTTGACAATTCATCATCGACGCCATCAGTCCCGAAAGTTCGTCGTTGTCGGTAAACATTAGCGAAGTAACTGATACAGTGTCGTTTTCGTTTACCACAGGAATCACGTTGCTACCCCAAAGTGCGAGAATACAGTTGCGCATATTGAGGTAGTGTTCGCGAGTAGAAAAATCTTGTTTGGTAACAAGAATCTGCCCAATGCGGATATTGTAGAGGTCGAAAATCTGCTTGTATTGGTCGATAAGTTTTACCTGACCTATGCTCGAAAGTATCTGACGCTGAGCCACGGGGTCGAGTTCTTGATAACCTTGAATCATGCTTCTACCTGCCGCTACTGCACCTGATGTAACAAGAATGATTTTGTGTCCTGCCCTATGGAGGTGGGCAATTTCGGCTACAAGACCTGCCATACGCTCGGTATCTAATGTGCCGTCGGCGCGTGTAAGAACGTTTGAGCCAATTTTTATGGTGAATGTCATTTTTTGCGATTTTTTTCCAAACCGCAAAATAAAAAAAGTTTCAGATTAAAAACAAATACGGTAGGTTTTCAAATTGTTAACTTTTAGAAATTACGAAAACCAAATTATGCATTATGGATTATGCATAAAAAAGGGAATTGCCTTGCTTATCGTTTAGTTTGCACTAAAAAAGGGAATATAGAGGAGAATAAAAATGAAAAAGAAAAATCTATGCTGCTAAGGCAATTCCCACAATGAAAATATATTACTACTTGCTACAAATACTGTTTGATAAGAAAACTTTTAGATTTCAATGCCTTGATGGTTTTGCTCTTGATCTGACGAACACGTTCGCGGGTAAGACCGAATTTTTCGCCGATTTCTTCAAGAGTGAAAGCGTGAGGAGCGTCAATGCCAAAATATAATTTTACAATATCAGCCTCGCGTTCGCCGAGAGTGCTGAGCATACGTTTGATTTCGATGCGGAGCGAATCGGTCATAAGTCCAGTGTCGGGCTTGTTAATTTCGTTTGATGTCATAAGGTCTACCACGCACGAATCTTCACCTTCGTTGATAGGTGCGTCGATACTAACGTGATGGCTTGCATTGGTGAGCGCACCACGCACTTCGCGGGGCCAAAGATCAAGTTCTTTGGCAATTTCCTCAGGACTTGGTTCACGCTGAAATTCGTAAAAAAGTTTGCTATATGTTTGATTGATTTTAGATATTGCGCCAATTTTGTTGAGTGGCAAACGTACCATTCTTGATTGTTCTGCCAAAGCTTGAAGAATCGACTGACGAATCCACCACACTGCGTAAGATATAAATTTAAAACCTTTGGTTTCGTCGAATCGTTGAGCGGCTTTGATTAATCCCACGTTGCCTTCGTTGATAAGGTCGGGAAGACTAAGTCCTTGATTTTGATATTGTTTTGCAACCGAAACTACAAAACGAAGATTTGTTTTGATAAGGCGGTCGAGTGCTTTGGCATCGCCTTTGCGTATTTTTGCTGCAAGGTCTACTTCTTCGTCGTCTTTAAGAAGGCTTATGCGGGCAATTTCTTGGAGGTATTTATCGAGCGAGGCTGCCTCGCGGTTGGTAACTTGTTTTGTAATTTTCAACTGTCTCATAATATATCTCTCATTATTTTTAATGTGTGTTTTTTTATTAGTTGTCTGAAAAAACTTGTTATCAGTTTTCAATGCTAATATACAGAGTGTATAAATAAAATACTACTATTCATTTTGTTCATTTTTATGAATAATGTATAAAAAATTACTCTCGCCGAAAAAAAAATAAAAAAAACACCTTCTCTTGTTTAAATATTTGCTGTTTGTTGTATTGCAATTTTTTTTTGTGTATATTTGCAAATAAAAAACACAGGCGCGTTTGCGCAAATGCAAAAAATACTTTAACTATGATAAAGACAGAAATTTATGATGCCGCTAAAGGCATAAAACGCTACATACTTAGCAACGGTATGGGCATGGAGGCTGGTTTTATTCAACGCGGCGCCACTATCACCAATATCAATGTTCCCGGCAAGGATGGCAAATCCGAAAATGTTATCCTTGAACTCAAAGACTACGACGAATATGTTAAAAATCAGTCGTATATCGGTGTTGTGCCCGGACGTTATGCCAACCGTATCGGAGCAGCTAAATTTACTCTCGATGGCGTAGAGTACAAGCTTAATCCCAACGACGGACCTAACAGCTTGCACGGCGGTCCTACGGGTTTTAGCGTTCGCGATTGGAGCGTAAAAAACACTGTGGACGGCGACGAACCCGAAATCACTTTTGAATATACAAGTCCCGATGGAGAGGAGAATTTCCCCGGAACTCTCACTGCATCTATTACTTATAAAGTTACCAAAAACAATGAGCTTGTAATGCATTATCAGGCTGTTACCGACAAGGCTACTCCTGTAAACCTTACTCAGCACGCATATTTCAACCTCAGCGGCGATTTTAAAAACACATCTATTGCCGATTATGCAGTAATGATCAATGCCAACGCAATTACCGAGGTTAAGAGCGATTGCATTCCTACCGGCGTGCTTATGCCTGTAGACGGCACCGATTTTGATTTCCGCAAATTCCGCCGTCTAAAAACCATCAAAGATTTTGCGTTTGACCACAACTACGTGCTCAATACCAAAGATGGCGATATGTTTCTGGCTGGCGAGGTAGAAGACCCCAATAGCGGACGTATCTTGAAGATTTTTACCAATTATCCCGGAATGCAGTTTTACACCGGCAACTGGCTCGACAGCACTCTTACACACCGCTGTGGTGCAAAAATTCCTCGTCAGAGCGCATGTTGTTTTGAAACTCAGTTTTTCCCCGATTCGCCAAACAATAGCAATTTCCCAAGCGCTATTTTGCGTCCCGGAAAATCGTACAACCAAAAAACTATTTTTAAGTTTGAGGTAGAAAACGACAACGATCGCAAGTTCTTCCCCGAACTGTAATTATACTCTTCAAGATGGCCAAGAGCGACATTACCGACTTTATTATCAATGTAGGTATTCTACTGATTTTTAGGTCGATATACGATTTTTATTGGGTAAAATACCGCGAAACATACAAAAACCTGATGCAATATGCCACAGGTATAGTAGTAGGAGCAGTGTGTATTATGCTTATGATCGAAAGTATCGGGTGGTATAGCGGGTCGTTGATTATTATTGACGCTAAAACTGCGCTGTTGTCGCTTTCTGGTTTGTTTCTTGGCTCCACCACAACAATAATTGCCTCTATCGTAGCGGCGTTATTTTCTGTGTATAGATATTTTGTGCCGTCGTTGCTATTCTACAATGCAGAAGTGGAATCCTACGACGGCATTTTAATTTTTGATCTCTATTCTATTTTTGTGGCTGCATTGTGCGGCATTATTTTTCATAGGCATTATCACAAATGGGTTTCGCAATATGATATCAAGATACTTATAAAGTTGGCTTTTTCGGTTCACATTCTTGTGTTTTTGATGTCGCCCGTGATTATACCTTCCGACACACTTTATAATATGTTGTTGATTTCGCCCACATTGCTGATAGCTTTTCCGGCGGGAACAGTGCTTTTGGGCAGATTGATGATTACCGATGCTTCGCGTTGGGATATGAAATCGCAACTGCTATATACCGAAGATAAATTTAGCAAAGTGGCGTTGTGTACCGACGACTGTTTTTGGGAAATCGACAATCATGGCATTGTTGTGTATGTTAGCGATTCGGTGTCAAAAATCATTGGCTATTCGCCTACAGAGATTGTTGGGCAAAAGCCTTTTATGTATGTTGCCGATATTAAGTCGAAAAACAATCTTGAGACATACGCTCACAACCAAAACTCCACTGATACTATTTTTGAACAGGAGCTTGTGCTGCTACACAAAGACGGTGGACAAATCCATTGTCAAGCGCGTGGTATTAAGCAACGAAACCGTTTGGGCGAACTTGTGGGATACATCGGCATTATTCACAACTGCAACGAGCAGTATATGCAACGCGAATTGATGCGCCGCAATCAGCTGCAATTGCGCGAACAAAACAAGCAATACGAAACCCTCAACGCCGAACTTTTGCTCAACAACGAAAAAATCAACACCATTAATCAAGACCTTGTAGCCACTAAAGAAAAGCTCGAAAGGGCAGAACAAACCAACAAATCGTTTATCTCTAACATCTGTCACGAAATACGCACTCCGCTTGCCATTATCAACGGATATTTAGACACTATGACTGGTGCGTTTAGCAAGGTTGAAGACCATAGTGCGTTTGTTTCGGTTGTAAAACAGCAGTGCGACGATATTATGCTTTTGTTAGACGAAATTTCGGATTTGGGCAAAATAGATGAGGGTTCGTTTACCGTTAACGAAACTGCTGGCGATATTGGTTACCTCTTTAACGAGATTTGCGAATATTACAAACTCCGCAGTTTGTACCTTAATAATAAGCGTATTGAATTTGTTCGTCGGCTGAATATCCATGGCGAACAACAGGCTGTAAAAACAGATTTCGGTAAACTGTGTCAAGTGCTTAAAAACCTGATTAACAATGCCTGCCGATATACCGACGAAGGTAAGATACGTTTTTGTTGCTCGCTTATCAACAACGATACCGAAATACTTTTTGAAGTTTCGGATACAGGCAAGGGTATCGACCCCGACTCGTTGGATCATATATTTTCAAGGTTTTATCAAGCACCTGCCAACACTCGGGGATATGGATCGAGCATAGGTTTGCCGGTGGCTAAGGCCATTATTGAAAAACTCGGTGGAACAATCCGAGCCGAATCTACAATAGGAGAGGGGGCAAGTTTTTATGTAACCATTCCCTACCGTCAGGCTTTGCAACGTTCGGTCGACAATTTGTATAAATGGAGGGGATTGAATGCTGTGGTTATTTCAAAAGACCGTTTCCTTTCTGTTTATCTTACCAATTTGCTCATGAAAACCGATATTCATTATAAAGTGTATACCATGGAACGCGACCGCACTATTGATTCATCTGCCGAGAGTGAATGTAATGTGGTGATAGTGGATACACGTCTCGAAAATTCGGAATATGCTGCTCAAGTGGATGGGTTTTTAAAGAGCCATAATGCACCTGTAGTGTTTGTGGAGCAACCCGAAAATGGCGAACTTCCCGACAGCACCACCATTTACGAATCGATGGATGCTGTGCTCAGCAAATAAAAAACGGCAACTATTGTATAGTCGCCGTTTTTTTAATCATCAATTGGTAAGCTTATTTTACAAATGAAGCTCCAATCTTGTCGAATACATCGCCAAGGAGAGGCAATTTTGCGATTTTGCCACCTACTGCGTTAACTATACCGATGATAGCCAATACAAATAATACAAGAACTAAGATTGAAAAGATAGTGCCAATCAAGCCACCTATTAATTGCGAAAGACCGCCGACAATCAAATAGAAAGCGAAAAGTCCTATGCCTTGACGAAGGTGTGTTTTAATAAAATCGTCTCTGTCTTCGGCTTTAATAGTGAGTAGGGGTACAATAACTAAAATACCTAAGTAGCATAATAAACCCATAGTAGTGTTGGGTTTTTTCTCTGTTGTAGCTGGTGTTTCTTCTGCCATGTTTGTAAAGTTTAGAGTTTGTATTTATTTTATTTAAAAATTTGTGTCCAAAGATACAATTATTTTTATTTTGAAGAATTAATTGCGATTTTTTTTAGCGGTTGAATTTAGCACCACGCAGTTTTATTGCCGTGAGCACTTTTTTGGTGTAAAGCGGAAAATCGCCGTTCATCATCCATGTGTAATAATTGGGTTCGCGGCGAAGCACTTCGGTAACTTTCAAGCCTTTGTGTTTACCAAAGTTAACAATTTCGTCGCCGTTTTCGTCGTAGATAAATCTGCCTGCAAAGTCCACATTATTAGACTGTACCGAAAATTCAGAAAGTTTTTCTACATCGTTTTCTATCTGGTCGTGATATTTTTCGAGTTGGGCTTTGAGCACTTCGTAAGTGGCGCGAGTGTCGCCGAGAGCCGAATGTGCGTCGGTAAGGTCTTTGCCACAATAGAATTTGTATGCGGCGGCAAGATTGCGTTGTTCAAGTTTGTGATAGATTACTTGCACATCAATGGCGCGTCGTTTTTTCATATCAAAGTCGTAACCGGCGCGCAAAAGTTCTTCGGCAAGCATCGGAATATCAAATTTGTTGGAGTTGAATCCTGCAAGGTCGCAGTTTTCGATAAACTTATTGAGCTTAGGTGCAATTTCGGCAAAAGTGGGACAATCTTTTAGGTCGTTGTCGGTGATGCCTGTAATTTCCACAGCCTCTTTGCTCATAGGAATTTTAGGATTTACACGTGCGGTAAAAGTCTCCTCGGTATGGTCGGGGTTGATTTTTAGCACACAAATTTCCACAATACGGTCTGAAGCCACATTAATGCCTGTGGTTTCAAGGTCAAAAAATACTATCGGTTTTTTAAGATTCAGTTCCATTATTAGTTTCGTTCTGATTTTCAGTATTTTCGGTATTTTCAGTATCTTTAGTAACTTTTGTAATATCTGAATTCTCGTTGTTTCCGTTATCTTCGCGGTTGACGGTGTATGCAGGGCGACGAAGTTCAAAGTTTTTGCCGAGGTATACGCGGCGCACTTCGGGGTCGTTGGCAAGGTCTTCGGGAGTGCCGGCTTGAAGAATTTTGCCATCGAAAAGAAGGTAAGCACGGTCGGTGATGGCGAGGGTTTCGTCTACGTTGTGGTCGGTGATAAGGATGCCGATGTTTTTGTTTTTTAGTGTGGCAACAATGCCCTGAATATCTTCTACGGCAATAGGGTCAACACCTGCAAAAGGTTCGTCCAAAAGAATGAACTTAGGATCAACAGCAAGTGCGCGTGCAATTTCGGTACGGCGGCGTTCACCACCCGAAAGTTGTATGCCGAGACTTTTGCGGATATGTCCCAAGCCAAATTCTTCGATTAGGCTTTCGAGTTTTTCTTTTTGGTATTCTTTGCTAAATCCGCGTATTTCCATAACGGATTTGATATTGTCTTCAACGCTCATTTGGCGAAACACTGATGCCTCTTGCGGTAGGTATCCTACGCCTAATTGAGCGCGTTTGTACATAGGATATTTGGTTATCTCGGTGGTGTCGAGATAGATGTTTCCGCCGTTTGGCTTAATAAGGCCTACAATCATATAAAACGAAGTGGTTTTGCCAGCACCATTTGGCCCGAGCAAACCTACGATTTCGCCTTGCGAAACGTTTATCGACACGTCTTTAACGACAGTCCTCTTTCCGTAAATCTTTACTAAGTGTTCTGCTTGAAGCTTCATCTGTTGTTTTTTTTGTAGCGCAAATATCTAAAAAAAAAGCAAAATGAAAGTATCATTTTGCTTTTTTTTTTCCATTTTCAATAAAAAAACTACTTAACTTCGATAATCGAGTTGATTCCGAGGTCGTTTTCTTCTGTGGGAAGGTTGGGATCGTTGCCCCAAATATTGCCGTCGAAAATGTAACGGAATTGGTGAATACCTTTTTCGAGTTCAATTTCAGCGGTAAAATTTTTAGTTTTTTTGTCGAATTTCATTACAGTAATTTCTTTATCCCAATTGTTGAAATCGCCTGCAAGGTTTACTGTGGTGGCGTTGTTGGCGGCTTCTTGAGATATAGAAAAGAGAGTTTTAACTTTTGAAGAGCCGAAAATAGATTCTTCTTTTTTTGCTGCTGCTTTTTTTGTAGTGGTCTTAGCAGTTTTGGTGGCTGATTTTGCTTCTGCCTCGGTTGCTTTTTTTCTTATTGCCATGTTTTTAGTTTTTGGTTATTATTAATGTTGCAAAGATAATACTCTTTTAGATAAACGGAATATATTTTTGTAATTTTAATATTAAGTTTCATTAAACTTTTTGATTTGGAGGATATAAACTAATTATCTTTTTTGTCCGCCACGCTATAAAGTCCGTCTTGGTTTTGTTCTATAATTCCGTCGTCTTCCATTTTGCGTATCACTTCGGAGGTGTGTTCATTGTCGTATGGCGACGAGGTTTTAATTTCTTGCAGTGGACGCGGTGCTTGCTTTATAAAATTGAAAATATAATTAAATATTTCGCCGAACTCTTCGGCTCTGGCGTAACGTTCTATTTTTGAACGGCATACATCACATTCTCCACAGTCAATATTGCTCTCTTCGCCAAAATATGAAGTTAGCTGACGGCTTCGGCAGGTTTGATTGTTGATACAATATTTTATCACAGAATTTACCCGCTCGGTGTAATGTTCTCTTAATAGGTCGTAGGTTTCGGGAGCAATTATGATGCTTTTTTCGTGGAGTCGCTCTTCGGTGTATATTATAAATGGTGTGCGTTTTTGAGGTATGTAGCTGATAATTTTTTGCTGCGACATTTTTTTGAGCATTTCCACAATTGTGTCGGTGCTGCACTGTGCATTTTTGGCAATTTGCTCTTCGTCTATTTCAACATAATTGCTAAATAGTCCGGTGTAGCTACGTAGCAACAGTTTGATAAATGCATCTGTTTGACGGTTGGCAACTTGATATTTATAAAGGTCTTCGCGGTTGATTACAAACATTATGCGCGAGTTTACAAAAACCTCTTCGGTTGTTTCGATGTATCCGTTGCGTTGCAAAATCTTCAACGCGCTCATACACTGCAATATGTTGAGATTGTATTGCTCTACAAAATGTGCCAATTTAAACTCAAAAGTGCGTCCTTTTGCTGCACCGATGGGTATTTGGTAGTAGTTGCCGAGCATAT
Source organism: Bacteroidales bacterium (assembly GCA_016293845.1). GTDB lineage: Bacteria > Bacteroidota > Bacteroidia > Bacteroidales > UBA3824 > UBA3824. The sequence goes on from JAEDDH010000002.1 coordinate 134,244, forward strand.
TGTAAACCTGTTTGATGTATTCTTTGGGAGGAAACGACATGGTAAGATTTCGACGAAGATTTGATATGTCGCCATCGTTGTAGAGTAGCACAGCGTATGCTTTTTTTTCATCTCGTCCGCCTCGTCCTGCTTCTTGAAAATAGGCTTCGAGGCTGTCGGGGACGTCCAAATGCGTCACAAATCTTACGTCGGGCTTGTCGATACCCATTCCAAAAGCATTTGTGGAACAGATAATGCGGGTTTTGCCATCTTTCCATTGCTGTTGACGGTAATCTTTGTAGGCTTGAGTAAGTCCGGCATGAAAATAATCTGCCGAAATACCTTTAGATTTAAGAAACTCGGCAGTTTCGCGAGTTTTTTTGCGGTTTCGCACATACACCACGCCCGTGCCCGGCTGAGCATTCACTATGCGCATAAGGTACGATTCTTTGTCCTCGACCTTGCGCACAATGTAAATTAGGTTGCTACGGGCAAAACTCTTTTTAAAAAGATTTTTTTCTTTAAAGAGGAGTTTTTCTTGAATATCATCTGCCACTTTCGGGGTGGCTGTGGCGGTAAGGGCAAGCACAGGCACTCCTGGCAACAATTTGCGGACATCGGCAATTTTTAGATACGAAGGACGAAAATCGTAGCCCCATTGCGATATGCAGTGAGCCTCGTCGATAGCCAACATACTCACTTTTAAAGTTTTAAGTCGCTCTAAAAATAGTTCGGTGCTTAGGCGTTCGGGCGAAAGGTAGAGAAACTTGGTGCCTCCGAATGTGCACGAGTCGAATGCCGCCTGAATTTCGTGAAACGTTAAACCCGAATATACAGCCACTGCCTTGATATTTCGGCGTCGGAGATTTTCCACTTGGTCTTTCATCAAGGCAATAAGTGGCGTTACCACAATGCAAGTGCCCTCCTTGCTGAGTGCTGGCACTTGAAAAATAATGCTTTTGCCGCCGCCAGTGGGCAATAAGCCGAGCGTGTCGCGCCCTTCGTCCGCCACCGATTTGATAATTTCTTCTTGCAGCGGACGAAAAGATGTGTAGCCCCAATACTGTTGTAGTATGTCTGTATAGATACTCATAACCACAAAGGTAAAAAAAATTTCTTATTTTAAGTTAAAAAAAATGGCTGTCGATAAATATTTTTCTAATTTTGGCGAAAATTACGGATAGTGTTTTCTGGCTGGTTTTAACAACCTCTATATTTTGATGACCTATTTATTAAAATGAAAAAATTATTAATATCAATTATAACAGCAAGCTGCATAACAACATGCGTAAAAGCTCAACAATCAGAGCCGATATTTGTAATAGACGACAAGCTTGAAGTATATGCCGATGAATTTTGGCGCGAATACAAGCAGTATTACGATTACGAGCCCGACGATTTGTTGTCTTTGATTCAAAATTACGCAAATTATCGTTTGCATATTTACGATGCCCAACAAAGGCATTTAGATACTGCGGCTTCGGTGCGTAAGGCGCGTGATTATTATCAAAACTATTTGGTAATTAATCATATAGCCAACAATCCTAAATCTCAACAAATTATCAAACAGCTTACACGCGATTGTGGCACTCAATATCGTGTTTGGCATATTCAGGTAAATATTAATAGTAATTTGCCATCAGATACTGCCGCTGCATATTTTAAGGCTGCTAAAATACGCACTCGATTAACTTCGGGTGCAGATTTTGCTCTTGTGGCACGTCAGCTGAGCGACGATCCATCGGCAAATTTCAACGGTGGCGACCTTGGCTACATTTCGGTTTTGGAAATGCCAGACTACCGTTTTGCCCAATATGTTAAGGCTAATGCAAACGATAGCGAATTTTCGCAACCTGTTCGCACCCAAAAAGCATATCATATTATAAAGGTGTCGGATTCGCGTCCGGCTGTGGATTCGGTGTCGGTGTCGTGTATCGAAATCCGAAAGGCCAAACGTTGGCGTATCGATGATTCGCTTAGCAATCTTGCCAATCAAATTTGCGAAAAACTCAAAAACGGCGAAGATTTTTTTGCTCTTCAAAAAAAGTATTCGTATCAGCAAGGAAATCAAAAACTTACATTATTTGAGGCTGTAGACCTCTACGGTTCGCAAATCAACAACCTTAAACGCGAAGGACACTTTTATGCCACTCCTGCCGACACATACGATGCGTTTCTTATTGTAAGGCTCAACAAACTTTATCCACGCCGCGATAATAGCAAAATGGACGAAACTATCAAATCGCGTTTTGTGGTGAGCAACAAGTTTAAAGAATTTACCGATGAGTTTCTCGATAGTGTAAAAACTGTTTCTGGGTACTCAGTTTCAGGCGAATACGGACAGCTCGCAAATGCTTTAGACGAAACTATTTTTGACGGTAAGTGGATTCCTCAAGATGGATTGACTCTTATAGATGACAAACTTTTTTCTTTTGGCGGACGCAATTACTCCGTAGGCGATTTTGCCAAGTATATTTTTGACACACAAAAACCTTGTGCTGTAACGTCTAATAGCGTTTACCTTGATGGTAAAATCAAGGAAATGACCGACCATTTGGCTTTTGAAGCTGCTAAACAGATGCTTTTGCGTCGTTATCCGATGTATAAGGTGCTTATGCACGAATATACTTATCCGCAACTTTTTGCTCTTTCCGACGAATCAAGTCTTTCGAGTTCAAAGGCAAGCAGTAGGTTAGAAGTGGAAGAATATTACCACAAACACGCTTCTGATTATCTTAGCGGCTATTTGCTTTACCTAAGAATTTTTGAACCAATGCAAGGCGCATCACCCAAAAAATTGATGAAAGAGGCTAATCAACTTGCTAATACGCCAAGTATGAAGTCTACTCCGATGTTGCAACCTGTGGTAGCCGACACTTTTCAATTGGGACAAAACCCTGTGGCAGATATAGTTATACGAGGCTTCAATTCGGGCGAATTCTCTTATCCCGACGATAAGGTAATCAAACTCAATCAAGAAAACCGAATTGTTATAGTTAAGGTGTTAGAAGAACCTCACCCAATGGAGCTTAACGTAATTTATCCGCAGGTTTATGCTGATTATCAAAATTCTATCAAAGCCAATTTTACCGATAATCTCCAAAAAAAATACTCTTTAAAAATTTCCCAAAACGCAGAAACTATTCTTAAAGAATCTTATTAATATATCATGAAAACACTCAACAGAATACTAATTTTAGCAATCTTATTTAATGTACTCTTGACATCGTGCCACAACGATACTCCTATTGGTGCGCGTGTGCCTGTGGTTAAAGTTTACGATAAATATCTGTATCAAGACGACATCGAAGCCCTCGTGCCCGAAGGTACTACTCCCCAAGATAGTGCTCTCAAAGTTAAAAACTATGTTGATGTGTGGGTGCGCAAACAATTGATGATTAAAAAAGCCGAACTGTATCTCACCGACGAACAAAAAGATGTGGAACGTCAGCTCGAAGATTATCGCGCAAGTCTATTGATTTACAAGTATAAAGAAAAATTCTTGGCAGAAAACTTCGACACCACCGTTACCCCAAACGAAATAAAAGATTATTATCAGCAGCATCAAGACGATTTTAAACTGCAACGCAATGCTGTAATGGCATTTTTTGTTAAAACTCCTTTGGAGTCAACCGACATTACTTCGTTGAAAATGTTGCTCGATTTCCGCTCTGAAAAAGATTCTATTAGATTAATGGATTATATCCGCGACCATTCGCTTACTTATGATAATTTTGGTTCAGAATGGGTTTCGTTTTCTGAAGCCGCATCTAAAATGCCTGAAAATATCGACGAAAACGACGACCGTGTAAAAAGCCGCCGCACCATTACACAAGCCGACGACCAATTTATGTACCTTCTCAAAATCAGAGATTTTAAAGCTGCAGGAGTGCTCGAACCCTTTGAAATGGCTCAGCACCGTGTAGAAAACGTGGTGCAAAAATCAAAAATGCAGAAACGCCTCAACCAACTTGAAGACGAACTTTACGAAAACGCTGTTGGTAATGGCAATTTAGAATATTACTACACCGATAAAACTAAAAAATAAGATGATTAAAAAGATATTATTATTTTCAGCAATATTTTCGATTTCGCTTGGTGCAATAGCTCAAGACAGCACAGCAGTGTCTGCACCCGATTCGTCGTCTACAGCCAATGTTGTTGACACCACTACCAATATTATTATAGCTAAGCCACAACCCAAGCAATCTACTTCGTTTAGCAATGTTATTGTGGTAGATAAGGTTATTGCCGTTGTGGGCAACAAAATTATTCTTGAATCAGAATTGCAGGAACAATATATGCAGGCTCAAGCCCGTAACGCTACTATAAGCAAAGCTTCTGTGTTTGAAGACCTTCTGTACCAAAAACTGCTTGTGGCTCAAGCCGAAATCGATAGTGTGGACGTAAAAATTACTGACAAAATGGTTGAAGACAATGTTACCGAAAAAATCAACCGTTTTATCGACGAAATGGGCGGTGTGGAAAAAATGGAAGAAAACTTTAACAAGCCTCTCGCCGAAATTAAAGAATTACTCCGCGATGTTACCCGCGACCAATTGATTGCAGGCGCCGAACAAGACGAAATAACAAAAGATGTTAAGGTAACTCCTGCCGAGGTAAACAAATATTACAAATCGCTTTCGCAAGATTCGCTTCCGCTTATCGACCTTCAGTTTGAAATTTGCGAAATAGTTATTCACCCTGCCATTTCTAAAAAAGACCGCGATGCCGTAAAACAGCGTCTGATGGATATTAAAAAAGAGGTGCTGGCAGGCGGTTCGCTGTTTGAGACCAAGGCTGTGCTCTATAGCGAAGACCCCGGTTCGGCTGTTGACGGTGGCGAACTTGGTATGATGTCGCGTGGCGAACTTGTTCCCGAATTTGCTGCGGCTGCTTTTTCGCTCAAAAAAGATTCTATTTCGGATGTGATTGAATCAGAATTTGGTTTTCACATTATTCAAATGATCGACCGCAGAGGTGAGCGTATAAATGTGCGTCACATACTTATGAAACCAAAATTTACCCCCGAAGCTAAGGCTAAAGCTAAAGTTAAAGCCGACAGTATTTATTCTGTGTTGATGGAAAAGAAAATGACCTTTGAAGATGCAGCTAAATTGTTTTCTACCAACGACAAAACTGGCAAAAACGGTGGTGTAAAGGTTAATCCGTATTCTGGCGACACCAAGTTTACTATTGAAGCTTTGCAGCAGGCTATGCCCGCCGATTATTACTATATTCAAAATATGAAGGTAGGCGATATTTCTAAACCCCATGATTCGTACGACGACCGTGGTAATCAGGCTTACAAGATTATTTTATTAAAATCTCGAACCGAGCCGCACATTGCCTCTATCGAAACCGACTATCAAACTATACAAGATATGGCTCTAAAACACAAATATTCGCAAACTTTCGACAAATGGGTGAAGGAAAAAGCCAAATCTGTATATGTGAGAATCCACGACGAATACAGAGATTACAATTTTAGATTTGCAGGTTGGCTTCATTCCGACCTCGAACGTTAATAATCCTCAAACTATGACACAATACAGCAACGACGTAGAAGCCGCCGACGCTTTAAAACAAAAACACGATCAACTGATTGCCGAAATAGGTAAAGTTGTGTTTGGTCAAAAAGAGATTATAGAACAAGTGCTTACTGTGATGTTTAGCGGTGGACACTGTCTTTTGGTGGGCGTTCCCGGGTTGGCTAAAACCCTTTTGGTCAACACTATTGCCAAGGCTCTTGACCTTAAATATAAGCGTATTCAATTTACGCCCGACCTTATGCCGTCGGATATTACGGGTAGCGAAATTCTTGATGAACAAAAGAATTTCCGCTTTATCAAAGGTCCTGTTTTTGCCAACATTATTCTTGCCGACGAGATTAACCGTACTCCGCCTAAAACGCAATCTGCTCTTTTGGAGGCTATGCAAGAACATACTGTAACAGTTTCGGGCAACAATTATGTTTTAGACGAACCTTTTTTTGTGCTTGCTACACAAAACCCTGTAGAGCAAGAAGGTACATATCCATTGCCTGAGGCGCAGTTAGACCGTTTTATGTTTAACGTTATTCTTGATTATCCTTCGGTAGATGAGGAAATTACAATTGTAAAAAACACTACTCGCGATACCACGGTGCAAACTTCAAAAGTGGTTTCTGCCGAAGAGATTATCTATTTTCGCAACTTGATAAAAAAAGTTGCCGTATCCGACAATGTGGTAAAATATGCCGTTACACTTGCTGCCAAAACACGTCCTCATACCCCCACAGCGCACGAGGCTGCCAATAAATATTTAAACTGGGGAGCAGGTCCGCGAGCTTCGCAATATTTAGTTTCGGGAGCCAAAACATTTGCTATGCTTCACGGCAAATATTCTCCTGATATAGATGATGTAAAAGCTGTTGCCCTGCCAGTGCTTCGACACCGTATTATTCGCAACTACCAAGCCGAAGCCGAAGGACTCTCAGAGGATGATTTGATTAAGATGATGTTGTAATATTTTTTGAGTTATAAAAGAAACGCCGGGCAAATATTTTTGCCCGGCGTTTCTTTTGTGGTATGGATTTTAGTATTCGTCCTCGTTGAAAAAGAAATCGTCTTTGCTTGGGTAATCGGGCCAAATATCTTCGATACCTTCGTAAATTTCGCCGTCATCATCGATTTCTTGTAGGTTTTCGATAAGTTCGAGCGGTGCGCCCGACCTTTGAGCGTAGTCGATAAGTTCGTCTTTGGTTGCCGGCCAGGGAGCGTCTTCCAACTTTGTGGCTAATTCAAGTGTCCAATACATAGTGTTTTATTTTAGTTTTTTATGTTATAACTGCCGTTTTTCAAAAAAAGTTGCAAATATATACAATTATTAATATGTGAAACAAAAATTTGTAATTTTTTTTGCACTATGCATCACGGGCAGTTTTCGCATTCCGAATCGTGGATTACATTTTCTTCGGTGGTGGTGATAATATGCAAACGACTATCTATCAGGTTGTTGACCGATTTTTGAACTTTGTCTAACTGAGAGCGAGTGCTTTTTAATCCGTTTTCAAGTTGGTTTTTCACCTCTTCGATGTTGGCTTTTTCGCTGTTGATTTGGTCGAGCATGGTTTGGAGTTCTACCATAGAGCCGATGGTTTGCGCCAGACGAAGGTTCATATCTTGAAGGCGTTTTTCAAGGTTGGCATTTTCTACTGTTTGGGTGTAGTAGTTTTGCTGCGATGTTTGCAGTTTGCGTTCGTATTCGGCACGTTCGCGGTTAAACTTTATGCTGTTGTAGATCCAAAGTGTGCCGAAAAGCAGCATAAGTATGGCGGCGGCAAACACGCCAACTGTGAGCCACGATTTGGCACGTTTAGAAAAGTGGCGCAAAAAATATTCTGTTCGGTCGGCTATGGCAGTAAATCTCATAGTTATTATTTTTTTAAAAGCTTGGTTACTATCGCAAAGTTCCGAAAAAAAGATTGAATGTCAAAAAAAATTTTATTGTTTATTTTTCTACAAACTCTTTAAGCTTGATATCGGCGAGAGGGTAGGAGTATGCCGATAGATGGCTAAAATGCCACCATTCGGTGCGGATACCACGAAAACTGTGTTTCTCCATAATGGTTTTGAGCGATGTGCGATTGGCTATTACCTCGGAGGGAAGATCGAGATTGCTCATATAGGCTTCAAAACCGCAATGGTCGAAATCGGTTCCCATATCTAAATCTTTGCCGTTGAGGTCGGTAAGTGTAAGGTCAACAGCACCGCCACGATTGTGGATAGAACCTTTCGACGGCTCGGAAAGAAAATATGGATTGGGTATAATTTTCCACATTGCATATTGAATCGAGTGCGGTCGGTACCCGTCGAAAATCTTTATTTTGTAACCCTTTTCTAAAAATTCGCGAGCAATTTCTATAAGGTCGCGGGCAGGTGCGTAGCGCATGTAGCAGAATGGTTCATCGTAAAGCACAGTGTGCGTAAAATTGTTTTCGGTGGCATAGCGAATGTCGAAACTGAACAGTTCAGGAAACAGTTTCAAGTTGATGAAGTCGGCATCTGTGCCGTCGAATGGCAGGGCGAGTTTCATCTGCGGTATCACCAAGTTGTTGGCAATGATGCGTATTTCTACCTCGTTTTGTGGAGCAAAACCTATGGCATTTTGAATTTTTAAAACTGCACGTCCGCTCCGGTTTTCGATTGTTCCCTCAAAATAGTGCTTGTTTTCGGTAAAAAAAGCAGCTGTGCCGTTGTCTCGGATTGTCCACGATGCATGGAATCCATTATTGTTGATTTTAAGTATTTTGTCGGTTAGTTTGCCGTAGAGTTGGCTTTTGTAGTTAGCTATAAGCGAAGGAGTTAGTGAACCTTGTGTTAGATATTCGCTGTTGGCGTTTACATCTGACGAATCGTTGAGCAAGATGCCGTTGTTGTATATGTCGATACGTTCGATGGCGTGTATGTGGCGCGGTTCGGCGGTGCTGATGGCTACTACGGCAAGCGTGTCTTTTACAAATTCGGTGCGGCGTCCTTTTTCGTTGCTGATGATTACAAACGACAGAGAATCAGTTTCAACGGGATTGATATTGAGTTCGGGTTTGTTGCCGGTGCATTTGTAATACTGACCTCCGATTTTTGCAAATAAAGTAAAATCAGAGCTGTAACCACGTCGTTTGACAGGTGTAAACCTTATACTCGAAATTGTTGACTGTGAGATTTTTAGATTGTATGTGCGCATTTCGTCGGGCGCAAAGACGGTGTATTTCATATTGTCGAACATATTGGCTATTTTGTGAGCCGGGTCGTTGGCGGCTGTGGTTATTTGCATAAAGCGGCGAGGCTTTTGGGGTTCTTGTTTGTGAGGTGTACAAGCGGAAATAAGGATAGATAGAGTTGTTATTATATAAAGGTGTCGCATTTTTTTGAGGTTTAAAAATCTAAGCCGAGCGAAAAGTAAAATACACGGGGTAATATTACGCGCCCTTCTACGCCCCAAGCCCAATCAAAACGCAGAAAATAACCAAGCAACGAGGTGCGTAAACCAAATCCGTAGCCTGCCACAATTGAGGGACGGTCTACATCGATGGTCATTGTTATTGAGCCGTTTTCGAGCACGTATTTGTCGTAGGCGTTTTTATCTTTGAATGGAACGAGTCCTTTCCACGCCGAACCTGCATCAAAAAATCCTACAATCTGAAAGTCGTTGATTAACTTAGAGTTGATGGGACGGTTTGCCAAGTAGCGGAAAATCGGCCAACGTATTTCGTTGTTGAGCACGGTAAATGTGTTGCCATTGCGACAGTTTTGGATAAAGCCGCGCATATTGGTGGCAACTGCTTGATAGATATAGTTTTCGGTTTTATCTATTTGTATTGATTGGTCGAACATTCCATCGGTTTTAAACTTGGTCCAGTTGTCTACCGCGCCAAGGTAGTAGATAATTTTGCCTGTTCCAAACGATGTGGCACCTGCAAGACGCGATGCAAATATAAGGCTGCGGTGAATTTTCTGATAATATCTTATGTCAAATCCCCACGACGAAATAATGTCGTAGTTGCCTTCTACTTGTTGATATAGTTCGCTCCATGCCTTAGCCCTAACGCCCGATGGAGTGTTGATGCCGAGGCTGCGGGTGTTGTCAAAATTGTATTCCAATTTTGCTTTGGCAAATGCTTGATATTGAGGTTTTTGCTCTAAATAGGGATAATCGGTAACGAGATATTGTGCTTGGTCGTAACGCAATCCGAGAGTGGTTTTTACTGCCGAGGTTTGGTTGAATGGGTAACTTGCTATAAACAAGCCTTCGTTTGTGATTACCTTGGTGGCGTAATAGTCGTAGATATTGCGGAAAGAACTGCGGTGGAATATGTATTCCTTGTCGATACGGTGTTTGAGGTCTTCAAACGAAAGGTAAAAGTCATAACTATCAAAATTGCCGCCGATATTGATGCCTGCGGTGAGACGGTAGTCTTCAAAAAGGTCTTTGATACCTATTTTAAAATATGCGCTTGCTCCCGGGTTGAAGTAATAAGGACCGCCTGTAAATGCTTGATAACTTTGGTTTTTGCCGCTAAAATCTATCTGGCTTACAAGGTAGTCGATATAGAAATTTGTAAAATACATCCTTTGGTGAGGACGCACGGCTGCTTCGTTTTTATGACGTTCTTTAAGGTCTTGATGATAGAATGTAAGTTGCTGAGCAAGAGGGCGTTCTTCTTCAAAAACATAGTGAGTGATATCGTATTTGAGGCTGTCGGGGTGAATCCATTCTTTTGGCGGATTGGCGGCAATGCTGTCGGCTATTTCTCGGTCGCGGATGGCTTTAAGTCGGCGTACCTCGGCAAGGCTATCTTGACGGTGCTGACGGCGGTTTTCGCGGGCTTTGAAATAGGTGAGGGGCAGGGGATTCGGAATGTCGGCGGTTGACTGCTGCAACTGATTGTCGAACATATAGTAACGGTCGCTGAAGCGTAATGTCTTATCTGCCTTTTGGTTGCGAGTGTTGGCGTTGAAACTTAAAATATTTCTGCCAAAATTAGATGTTGCTTTGTAATTGTTTGTGTATCTGTAATGTACGATAGTGTCGATGGCTATAATTGTACTGTCGAAAACTGATGCATATTGATTTTTGATGCCGTTTTTGTCGCTTATGTAGGTGTACGAGCCTGTTGATATTTCGGAAGGAGCGGTTTCGTTTTCGTAAGGAGTTGATGTAATGCGTCTTAAAACAGAATTTTTACTTCCAAGGTCGTATTCAAAAAGGTCGTAAGTGCGTCCAAAGGGTTGATGTTGATCGGGTTTTTCTGCCACGAGAGTGTCGTTGAGGCGGTTGGATGCGAATACTATTTTTTTTGCGCCTGCAAACTTCGGGTCGATGTCGTCGGCAAGGTCTTGGGTAATGTTTGTAAATGTTCCCGATGCCACGTTGAAGTATACAATGTCGCGCATACCCGATAGTTGGACGCTCATCACCATATTTAATCCGTCGGGTGCATAGTCCATTGAGTACACTTTGTCGAATCGTGGAAGCATTTTGTTTGTCATTGTCTTGGTGTCGGTATTGTACTGATATAGAAATACATAACCACGTTCTTCGATTACAAAGCTAAGAATTTTTGAGGTGGGATGCCAAGCCGCCACGGGATAAGAGTAGTCGGTGATTTGTTCCAACTTTTGTTCGCGGCGGAGCAGTTTGGTAAACACTTCGGTGGTGTTGTCGCGCAGGTAAATTTTGTATTTGCCCATGCAGTTGGTGGTGTAGAATGTGTATTTGCCGTCGGGCGAAGTGGTGGGATGGTCGTAAACGGTGTTTCTCTTAGGCTTTTTGATGATAGTGTCAGAAAGCGGAATCTGGTTTTCGGGGCGGTTGAGGGCAAATTTTTCGGCGTAAAACTCTTTCCAATCGGGAGAAAGTTTTTTGATATTTTTGCCCAATGCCTGCGAAATTGCGTTGTTGAGATTTTTGTTGATTCCTGTCAAATATATAATGTTTGGAATAGCATCTCTACCGTAAGCTATTGTTATATAATTCCATAGCGAATATCCGGCATATTTAGCGTCGTCGCCGCGTAAGTGGTTGATTTTTTTGTATTTCTTGCTTTCAAATCCATCGCGGATAATATCTTCTATGTCGGAGTTCCATTTGATGGCGGCGTATGCGGTGAGTCCTTGTCTGTACCATTCGGGCAGCGAAATCACAGCCGAGTTTGCCACCTTGCTTTTCAACCCTGTACCATATAGGCTCGAAGTCATTAGCACCGAAGCCACAGCCTCGCGTATCTGTTGGTCGAATTTTATGTGGTCGCCGTCGAAATAGAGAAACACTTTGTTGTCGATAATCTTGGTGGTGCCGCCAAGGTTCGACGAAATATCTTGTGTTTGTAGCCCAACATTGCTCTGGCGAAATTCTGTTAAACGGTTGTAAACGAGGAATATAATACGTTTTTGCATTTTTTTGCCAAAGAACTTTTCCATTTCGGGAATCACCTCCTCGGCACGGTCGCAAACGTATTGCGCAAGGTCTTTGCCTTGTTGATAATAATAGGTGTCGAACTGCGGATAGCGGTAGTACATCCATTGAAACTCGCTGTATTGCACACGGTTTTGTCCAAAATTCATCTGGTGTCCGTTGTAAAACTGTGCCTGCGCCGAAAATGTGGCTATTAATAATAAAAATGCGGTTATGTATTTGATACTCTTCATTTTATCGTTGTATACTTATTTTGTTCGGGAATAATAAGTTCTATCTCTTTAAAGTCGTATTGCTTACATTCGCCGGTTTGCTCGTTTTCTACCGTGATAAATCCAAACGGGTCTACTTCGCGGATAATTCCTTTAAATACTTTGCCTTGCGAATTGTATACCAATGTTTTGTGCAATCCAAGAAGGCGTTTCATATAGTTTTGCCTTAGTATTTCGCGTTCATCGTGCTGTATATGGGCAAGGTGCTTTTGCAATATCTCTAAAAAAACGTCCATTTCGGTGTCGAGATTGTATTCTTTGTCGGTAATAATCTTCATCGACACGGGGTTTGGCAGGTTTTCGGGAAATGTCTCCTGATTTACATTAATGCCGATGCCTAAAATGCTGGTTTTGATAAACTTACCCGAAACTGAGTTTTCGATAAGCATACCGCAGATTTTTTTCATTCCTGTGTAAATGTCGTTGGGCCATTTGATAGATACGTCGGGAATGTCGCGGCTTTCAAAATATTCGGCAACGGCGGCGGCAGTGGCTTGCGACAGCATAAACTGATTATTTACAGCAAGTTCTTTTGGGTGAAAAACATAACTGAACATCAGGTTTTTGCGACTTTCGCTCTCCCAAATGTTTCCGCGCTGTCCGCGACCGTCGGTTTGAAAATCGGCACGGATTACAAAATCTTCTTTTGATTCGCGGTCTTGCAGAATGCGGCGTTGTGCCTCGTCGTTGGTAGAATCTATTATGGTAAGGTGTACTATGTTCATTTTTTAATTGTTTACTGTAATTCTAACTGTGTTTATTTTTGGCTTTTTTACTTGCAATACTTTTATTTTTAGTTCGTTGACCGTAAATTCGTCGCCATTTTTTGGGAAATCCTTGTTGAGTGTAAGTATGTATCCTGCAAGGGTTTCGTAGTCGTCGGTTTTGGGCAGATGGAGTTTGTATTTTTCGTTGATGTAGTCGATTTCTAAGCGTCCCGAAAATACGTATTCGTTTTTGCCAATCTGACGTTCCACAAGTTCTTGAATGTCGTGTTCGTCTTCAATTTCGCCGGTAATCTCCTCGATGATGTCTTCCACGGTGAGCATTCCTGCCGTTCCGCCGTATTCGTCGGTAACCACAGCCACGCTTTTGCGGCGTTTTACAAACTGTTTGAGAAGTTTGTCGGCGGTCATAGTTTCGGGAGCTTCAATGGCGGGGATGATTATCGATTTGATGCTCTTGGGATTTTTAAAGAGGTCTAACGCATTGACATAGCCAGTAATACGGTCGAGACTTCCGTTGCAGATTATAATTTTGGAGTATCCACTCTGCACAAAAGTTTCGGTGAGGGTTTTGATAGAATCAGTGATGTTGCACGAAGCTATTTCGTTGCGAGGCACTATACATTCGCGAATACGTATCTCTTTGAAATCCAATGCTTTTTTTAGAAATTGCAGACGTCCGTCGTCGTAATCGTCGTCGTCGGTTTTGGATGCTGTGGTGGGAATAAGTTCCGAAATATTGCTTGGTTCGTCGCCAGTGGATTTGCCTTTGATTTTTCCGCTTGCCGAAATCACCTGAAACATCACCAAATATACCACAGGGTAAAGAAAATTGGAAATAAAATCAGCAAGAGGCACAAACGAGCGCAACATCTGGTTGGCATTTCGCGAAAAAAACGCCGTTGGCACAGCTTTGCACAATATGGCAACGGCAATCAGCGACGACACCAAAAATATACAGTTGCCTGTGTTGTTAAATCCGAGCCGTCCACAGAGTATAAACAATGTGCTTGCCAACACACACTGCGATAGGATTTCGCCTGTGCGCATACAAGTGATACACAGTTCGATATTGTCGGCAGGACGGAACACAATGCCCTGACGTATAGTGCCATTTTTTATGTCGATGTCGAGTACAAGGCGGTCGCAACCTGTCAAAGCGGTTTTGATACCTGCAAAAAACGCCGACGCGATGGCTGAAAGTGTGAGTACTATTATTAATACTGTAAGCATTGTAATAGATTTATAGTTTTGTTTTGGCAAAAGTACATATTATTTTGGAATAATGGAAAAGATTTTTTAATTTGCGATGTAAGAGATATTATAAAACAACACCGCCGATAGCTATTGCCATCGGCGGTGTTTATTTTTACGAAAGCGTTGTGTTTTTATCCTTTCTTAGATTTTGCAAATGCGTATTCGATTGCCACGTAAAGGTTGCGTTTGTAAACGGGCTTAGTCATAAAACCGTATACGTTTTCGAGAGTTGCCGATTCGATGGTTTCGGGAGACGAATCGCCAGTTATAAATATAATAGGTGTCTTATGGCGTTTAGATATTTCAAGAGCGGTTTGCACACCATCAATGTCACCATCTAAGTGAATATCCATAAGTATTACATCGATGTCGTTGTAGGTGTCGCAAGCAGCAATTGCATCTTCGCCGGTGCGCACGGTAGCTACTATTTCATAGTTTAACTCTTGGATAAACATCTGAAAGATAGTGCATAACATCTTGTCGTCTTCTACTATGAGAATTTTTTTCGCTTTCATTTATCAGGTAGTGTTAGTATTTTGATTTGTAAAAATTAGTAACTTCGCCCCAAAATTACAAAAAAAACTCTTTCGGCGTATGAATTTGGTAATAGATTTTGGAAATACTCGCTGCAAATTTTATTTTTTTGATGGCGGACAGCTGTCGGACACAAAAATATTTGAACACAATGCCTCAGATTTTATTGAAAAAGTGTTAACTATTGTTAATAAATCAAAAATCGACAATGCTATTGTTTCATCTGTGGGTAATATGCCTGATGAGTTAACTTCCTTATTATCAAAATGTTGTTATGTTTTAACGCTAAATAATAGTATAAGTGTGCCAATATCAAATAGTTACAGCAATCCGTCGCAACTTGGCAACGACCGTTTGGCTGCGGCTGTGGGAGCTTCGGTGCTGTTTCCAAATCGCGATTCTATGGTTGTAGATGCTGGAACTGCAATCACTTACGAATTTATTGAGGGCGGAAAAAACTATCTTGGAGGCTGCATTTCTCCGGGACTTTCGCTGCGTTTTGCCGCATTGCACGAGCACACCGCCAAACTGCCATTGTTGCAGCCAAAACCCATATCCGATAATATTCCAACTGATACGCAAAACGCTATAAATAATGGAGTTATCAACGGTGTAATTGCCGAAATAATGTGGCAAATATCCTATGCTCAGCAAAAATTGAAAAATCCTGCAATAATTTTAACAGGAGGTGATACAATTTTCTTGGCTGAGAAATTAAAAAACACGATATTTGCAGAGCCAAATTTAGTGGCAATTGGATTAAACAGAATATTGGAATATAATGTTAAACAGAATTAGATTAATAGTAATAGTTTTACTTTTGGCGGTATCATTACCGTCTTATTCTCAAAAAGTTACACTTTCGCCATATTCGCGTTACGGCATTGGCGACATTTATCCGTCAGCCTTAGGAAACAATATTGCAATGGGCGGCACGGGCATAGGACACTCTTCTGAGGTGTATCTCAACTTTCTAAATCCCGCTGCTAATGCCGATTTGCCATTGCAACGCTTTATTTTTGATGTGGGTATGGACACCAAGTATACCACAGTTTCATCGTCTACTGCATCGCAAAAAAACAATAATACCACATTCAAATATCTTGCAGGCGGTTTTTCTGCAAAACCATGGTGGAGTTTCACATTTGCTTTAAGACCTTATAGCGCAGTGGGATATTCTATGAAAGACACCTCCATTATTCAAACTTCTTCTGATTCTTATTATGGTTTTACGCAAGAATACGAAGGTACGGGAGGCCTCAACAAGGTTTCGATCAGCACATCGTTCGATTTTTTTAAGATGTTTTCGGTGGGTGCCACTGGTTCTTACATTTGGGGAAGTCTCGACCGTAATCAAGAGATATCCACCATGCAATCAGATACTTACATATCTTACACCACCTACAACAACCGATACATCGTTACTGGATTTCAATACGAGTTTGGTGTTTTGGCGCAAAAATCTCTCCGCTCGCGCAAAGACACCACCAAAACAGCCGTAAAATTTAGCGTTGGCGCCACATTTGGAAATGATACCAAGCTAAATACTCGCAACGAGCTGTTGTTAACAAACGTTAATAACCTAACTTCACTTGCCGACACAATTTGCAACGATACATTAGCAAAGGGAAAGATAACAATTCCGCAAAAAATCGGAATCGGTGCAGCAGTACAACTATACGACCGCTTTACCATTGCAGCCGACTATACCATTCAAGATTGGAAAAACTTTGACATCGAAGGCGAGAACCACACCCCCCTCCGCAAGAGCACATATTTTGGCGGAGGTATTGAATATGTTACCGACCGTTATTCGTCGCGATTTTTTAAAACCATAATGTATCGCGCTGGATTTCACACCGAGGATACGTATCTTGAACTCAACGGCACTGCCATCAAAAACCAAGGCCTATCATTCGGACTCGGTCTGCCACTTCGCTCCATACTGCTCAATTTGTCGTTAGACATGGGCAAAAGGGGAACTACAGCAAACAATTTATACCAAGAAAAATACTTACTAATGCATTTCAACGTTACTATACATGACGTTTGGTTTGTGAAAAGGAAGTTCCAATAGAGAAGAATTAATTTTTAAATTTTAAAATTTTAGTATTATGATTAAGATGAAATCGGAAAAATTAGCATTAGCATTTTCGGCAGTGCTTCTATCAGGAAGCATGGCCATGGCTCAGACTCCAGAAGATGTAATTAAAGCAAAGTTTCCCGAAACAGCCGGTGAACTTGCTATTATTCCCGGCAAAACTACTTACAACAAAGCTCTTAAAACTCGTTACCGCGAACTTTATGCTCAATTGCACGAGGGGCTCGACGAAGTTGAAAAATTCAAACTCGGTGGAGCAGATGCTGAAATTCTTTCTGTGTTCGACCTTAAAACTCTTAAAGATATGCAAAAGGCCGGCACTATCGACGAACTCGAAGGCCAACTCCGCTCAGAGCAGCACAAGATTTCGGATCTTATGCGCGAAAACGAAAAATATGGTGCCGACAGTGCATTTTGCGTTCGCCAGCTCTCGATGTTTAGCGAGTTTATGAAACAGAAAAACCTCAAAGACGCATACACTCCTTGGACAGTGCTTATTAAAGACTATCCTATGTGTAGCCAAAACCTTTATTCTCACGGTGTTAATATTGTAAAAGCTAAATTACAGCAATGCAAAACCGGTTCGGAACAGCAACCTTGGATTGACACCCTTATGATGGTTTACGACAACCGTATCAAGTTTTTTGCTAAAACAAGTAAACTCTATGGCGAGGCTTATATTCTTGGCCGCAAGGGTGTAGATATGGCTAAGTACCGTCCTGCTATGATCGACGCTTATTACGAAACTCTCAACAAATCGGTTGACCTTGGTAAAGAAGCTACCGAAGTGGCTGTGTTCCAAACAGCTATGAAATCTGTAGTGGATATGTACAATGCTGAAAAAATCGATGCATCTGTGGTTGTTGACCGTTACCTCATTATCACCGACCTTTTGCAGAAAAAACGCGCTGGTATTGCAGAACGCATTGCTGGTGGTAAAGAAAAAGACCCCGCTGCTGTTCAAAAACAACTCGACGACTGCAACCTCGTTATCACAGGTGTTGACGGATTATTCTCTAATAGCACTGCTGCTCAGTGCGAAACCCTCAACATGGCTTTTGAACCCCGTTTCAAACAAAACCCCGACGATATCGACCTTTTGCGCAAGATTGTTAACATCCTCGACAAAAAGGGGTGCACCGACCTTATACTCTACGAAGATGCTACCATCTCACTTACCGCAAAAGAGCCTTCGGAACTCGCTTGCCGCAGCCTTGGACGTATGCTCGACAAAAAAGGACGCTACGACGAAGCTATCGACAACTACAAAAAAGCTATCGAATTTGCAACTGCCGACTCTATGAAAGCCAACTACAACTATTCTATTGCAGTTGACCTTTTTAAACAAAAACAGTTTGTCGCAGCCCGCACATACTGCAACAAGGCTATCGATCTTAATGGTCAGTACGGTCAGCCTTATATCCTTATTGCCACTATGTACGCTCAAAATCCTGTAGGCGAAGATGGTTTTGAAAAATCTAAAACCTATTGGCTTGTTCTCGACAAACTCAACCGCGCTAAAGCTGTTGACCCAAGCGTTACCAGCGATGTTAACAAGTTGATCGCCACTTACAAAGGACACTGCCCCAACAAAGAGGATGCTTTTATGCACTCTATCGAAGCAGGTAATTCGGTTACAATCGGCGGTTGGATTGGAGAAACCACCACCGCAAGATTCTAATTTTGATTAATTTGTAAATTATTCATATTTTTGTAGAGACGTGCCAAGGTACGTCTCTACATTTTTTAATATCGAATTATGAAATACATACTATTATTGCTACCAGCTTTTTTGACGTTGGCATCCTGCTCGTCGAAAATGGAGCAGCTAAACAATTATAACATTGACGCAACTTTTCCGCAGCAGACGGTTGATAATTTAGACCTCAAGTATTATTCGTCGCACAAGATGAAAACCATCGTTACTGCACCTCAGGCCGATGATTACGATCATGGAGATTTGGCTGCGTATCTTGAGTTTCCAAAGGGTGTGGATGTGATATTTTTTGATGAAGAATTAAAACAGAAATCGCGCCTTACTGCCGATTATGCCATCTATTACAAAAAGAAAAAACTATACGAAGCACGCCGCAATGTGGTGATTACCAACGACGACGGCACAACACTCAAAACCGAGCAGATTTTCTGCGACGAAAACAAGCAAAAGATATTTTCGGTAAAGCGTGTGTCGGTGGCTCAGCCTGGTGATGGATTTGTTATCGATGGCAAAAGCGGTTTTGAAAGCGACCTTACATTCAAAAATTACAAATTTCTTGACGTCAACGGCGTGGTGCAGCTCAAAAACGAATATCAAGAACTTAATATGTCGTCGTCGGTTGTATCCGATTCTACAAATACACAACAGCCATGAAACCCAAGATGAAAAAAAGCCCTATGGAGGTGCTATGGATTTGCATGGCTGTTATGTGCCTGATTATTGCAATAATACGAACTATATCCATTAGTTTCAACGAAGGAATAGTTATGTATATAGGCTCGGCGTTGTGTGTGTTGATGTTTTTGTGGCGGCGCTCATTGCGCAAACGCGACGAAAATCAGTTGTAGCTATTTATTATCTTTCTCTTGCTGTGGAGCCTGTGGCGGAGGCGGGGGAGTAGGAGGTAGCGAATGCTCTTTTCTGGCAGACGCGGGTGTTTTTTGACGCATTTCGAGAGTTTTGTTTACAAAGGTTTCAACTATTTCGTTGATGGCCTTTTTAGATTTGCAAAGGTTACCCGAAATTACAAGTTCTTCGCCGTTGTCTAAACGTAACTTTACATCGCTTCGGTGCAAACGCACCCATTCTACAATAGAGCTAAAAAGCATAGTGAGCGGTTCGGTGGCTGCTCCTACAAGTCCCACAAGTGCCGAACCAATTCCGGGTCCCATTTGACCCTTTTTGATTTTTTCTTGTGCAAGACCTACGTTTTTTACAGTTTTGATATTTTTGCTTTCTACAAACTGTTTCATTTTCAGCAAGTCTTCGTTGCCGAATTTTTGTTTGTCCTTATATTCTACCTTAAATTTCATAATAGTAACTATTGCAAATTGAGTATTGAATTTTTGGCACAATATACGGACTATTTTTTATTTTGTCAATAATTTTTGTAAAAAAGTTTTGAAAAATATATCCAATGCAATTATCCTATACGGCTAATGGTTTTTAATCGCTCGTAATCAATGATTTCGATTTTTTTGCCACTTGCCGAAATAATGTGGTCGGCGGCAAAATTGCGCAGTGTGTGTATAATCTGCTCTTTGCTACAGCCAGCAAAATCGGCGAGTTCTTGCCGCGAAAACGAGAGCGCAAACGTGCGAGATTCGTAAATCTTGTCGCTCAAATATAGCAGCACATCGGCTATGCGACCATTACTCTGCTTGCGTGCTATGCTGATAAAATTGTTGATGGCACCTCTAAACATCTGTGTGGATAGGCTCATAATTTCAAACATAAAGTTCCGATTGTTGAGCATCAGCAGCTTAAAGCGCGAAAGATTTAGGACACATCCCGTACATTCCGACACTGCCGTAACAGTAAAATAGTTGATATCTTCGTTTAAGATATTGGCTAAGCCAACAAAAGTTTGAGCCTTGTCGATGGTAACAATAAACTCGCGGCCGTTGTCTTCGAGCGAAAACTTAACTATACCGTTGAGCAGATAGATAAGCTCAGTGGTTTTTATGCCTTGCTTTAATATAGTCTCGCCTTTGCGGTAGTGGTGCAGTTTGGCTTGACTTACAAGCGAGTTCATGTCTTCGGGAGATAGTCCCCTGCACATCAATTCTTTAAGTTTGCAATGTTCGCAGTGTTTTATATCCGACTGTGTCATTTATTGTACTGTTAAATTTAGTATTCCGTCTAATTCGCGGAGTTTTCGTTCTAATTTGTCTAAATGATTTTTGGTGCGAACATACACC
Organism: Bacteroidales bacterium; assembly: GCA_016293845.1. Lineage (GTDB taxonomy): Bacteria > Bacteroidota > Bacteroidia > Bacteroidales > UBA3824 > UBA3824. The sequence goes on from JAEDDH010000002.1 coordinate 154,985, forward strand.
TCTATCCAACCCGAAAAACTTGTATCGTCGCTTTCGATGTGGATAGTTTTGAGGTTGATTTCCACCTCGGCTGTTACGGCTGTAACAATTTTTTGAGCCATACCTTTTTGGTCAACACCGTTAAAAGATATCCGTGCCGTTCCTGATAGTTCGTCGTGAGGTTTCCACGATACGGGGACAAGCATTCCGGGGTTTTCGCGGATTTTCGACACCGCATACAGACATTTGGCTTTGTGTATAAATACGGTGTTTTTTTCTCGATCGATAAGTCCCACAGCATCGTCGCCAGGGAGAGGGTTACAGCAGTCGGCAAGTTCGTAGTTGCCGCTGAGGTTTTGTCCTGCAAGATAGCGCGAAACGTCAGCATCGGTGCGCTGATTCTCTTCGTTGTTGACACCAAATTGCAATCTCCAAAAACGTACAAACGAGTTGGGTGAAAATTTTCTTACAGCTTGTTCTAATGCCTCGGGAGTAATCTTTTTATTTGAAATATTAGTCAAAAGATCGTTTTTGGTAAGGCATTTAAACTGCTGTATCAATTGGTTTGTAACCTCTATTTCGTTGGTTATCTGGTATTTGCGTATAAGGTTATGAAGTATTCGCTGACCTTCGGCAATCTCTACGCGCAAATAGTCGTGCAATTGTTCTTTAAGTATTTCAAGGGCTTTTTCGGTGTGAACGATAGAGAGCCACTCGGGTTTTGGTTTGGTTCTGTTAGATGTAACGGGCTCAACAAGGTCGCCATTTTGAAGTCGCGATGCAATGGTTACCATTTTGTGGTTTACCTTGGCACCTATGCACGACGAAGCTTTGGCAGGATCTACATAATAAGCAAAATCCAAAACCGTAGAACCTTGAGGCAATGTGGTGATGGTGCCGTCTTGCGAATACACCGAAATTTCGTCGGACATTAGGAATTTGAAATCTTGCGAAAAATCAAATTCTACCGATTCGGGGGCTTCAAGTTTTTGTTTTAATGCCTTAAGTTTGTCGTCGAAATCTTTGCGTTTGTCGGTGATGCCCTTGTATTTCCAATGCGCTGCAAAACCATATTCTGCAATATCGTCCATACGCTGGCTGCGGATTTGTATTTCTACCCACACCTGATTGACATCATCAAAAACCGTAAGGTGATAAGCTTCGTAACCGTTTTCTTTGGGCATTGTAATCCAGTCGCGAGTACGTTCGGGATGCACGTAAAAATCTTCGCTTATGATTTTTACAATATACAAGCACTCTTCCTTTTCGAGGTCGGGATTGCGCGGTGTAAAAATAATGCGGATAGCAAATTTGTCGAACACCTCGTCGAAACTCACCTTTTTTTTCTGCATCTTTTGATAAATGGAGTAGATGCTTTTTGGGCGGCCTTTGAGGTCAAATTTGATATTGTTTTTCGATAGTTTTGCTATAATTGGCAGCGTAAATTTGTTGATAAATTTTTTGCGCTCGGCTTCGCTAAGAAGCAGTTTCGACGAAATTTCATCGTAAGCCTTTCGGTTGAGAAATCTAAACGAGAGGTTTTCAAGTTCGGTTTTTATCTTATTGAGCCCCAATCTGTGGGCAAGCGAAACGTAGATTTGCATAGTTTCGTAAGCCACTTGATATTGAGTGTCTTTGGGCTTGATTTCAAGCGTGCGCAGATTGGCAAGACGGTCGGCAAGTTTTATTAAAATTATTCTCAAGTCGTTGGTGAGGCCGAGAATTATTCTTTTATATACTTCGGGTTCAGAATCTTTAAAATATTCTGACGTGCCTTTTATACGGTTGAGCGAATCTACAATGTTGGCCATCTCCTGACCAAACATTTGCTGAATATCTTCGGTTTTAAATTCAGTGTGGAATGTAATTTCGTGCAACAATGCACCTGCTGCTCCCGTGGCGCCCAAACCTATATCCTGCACCACAATGCTCATTACATCAAACAGATGGTAAATAAAACTATCGCCGGTGTGACGTTTTTGCCCATGGTGCACTCGCTTGGCCACTTCGTAAGCTTTGCGGACAAGGGCTTTTTTTTCAGGAGTGGGAAAATAAAGGTCTCTTTCAACCATACGCTCGAACATAACGTCGGTGTCTTCTTCTGAAAACGCCTTACGGTGTAGCACTGTTTCGGCAGGTGTTTTTTCCGTTAGGTATGATGAGGCAGCCATGATGGATTCTTCTTTTTTAGTTTAACTTACAATTATATAAAAAGTTTCATAAATCAGGTATCAAGTTTGTGTCCGCAATATGGGCAGTATTTCGGATGGTCGAATGTGTGTTGACAGTTGCTATTATCGTTTTTATCAGGGTTTTTGTCTTTGTTGTTTTGGTTGAGTTTTTCCAAAAAACCTGCACTTATGATACCTGTGGGTAATGCCACAAGACCTATGCCAAGGAATGCGATAACTCCGCCGATAAATCTGCCGATGCCTGTAATCGGGAAAACATCGCCGTATCCCACAGTGGTAAGCGTTACTATCGACCACCAAATGCACGAAAGCACATTTGGAAAATACTCTGGTTGAGCTTTATTTTCGGCATAAAACATTAAAAAAGAGGCTATTATCATAACAATGATAATCACAAAACATGTTACGCCAAGTTCCGAACGTTTTTCGCTCATTACCGATTTGATGAGTTCCATAGAATTGTTGTAACGCGTTATCTTGAAGAGCCTTAAAAATCTCAGCAAACGCAGTGTTCTTACAATTCTAAGGTCAAGTTTTGTAAACGGCATGTAGAACGGCAAAATGGCAAGCAAGTCAATTAAGCCGTAAAACGAAAACATATATTTGAGAATGCTTTTCAGCCGGTTTCCGCATGGAAAAGCAAGGTCGGCGGTGAGGATTCGCATTATGTATTCGATTGTAAACACCGCTATTACAAAGAGTTCGAATGCATGAAAATACGTTTGGTAGGGTTCGTAAACACTTTTGACGGTTTCTAAAATCATAGTAAACACATTTACAAGTATCAGCGTCATGATAAAGTAATTGAAATACTTTGGGAAACCCTTGTCGCGGGTTTCCTCGCTAAATAGCGCGAATAATTTGCGCCTTATTGCCGATGCTTGTGGTTGTTGTTCCATGAGTTAGAGGTGTTAAAATTTTAAACGAGCGTCGGGTGCAATATCCATACCCACAAATTCTTTTTTAAGAAATTTGTAGTATCCTGCACCTGCTATCATAGCTGCATTGTCGGTGGTGTATTTGCGTTCGGGAATGTAAACCTTCCAACCATAGTGTTTTGCCTCAAATTTAAGCACTTGACGCAGTTCGGAGTTGGCTGCCACACCGCCACCTATGGTAATGCGATTGATGCCAGTTTGCTCCACAGCAGCCACAAGTTTTTCTATTAAAATAGATGTAATTGTAAACTGCAACGAAGCGCATATATCATTGATATTCTTGTCGATAAAGTCGGGGTCGTCTTTCATTTTGTCGCGGAGAGTGTAGAGAAACGATGTCTTTAATCCGCTGAAACTAAAATTCAAGCCTTCGATATTGGGTTTGGCAAAATGAAAACGTTCGGGGTCGCCTTCTTGAGCATAACGGTCGATTACTGGTCCGCCGGGATAGCCGAGAGCCATCACCTTAGCGCATTTGTCGAAAGCTTCGCCGGCGGCATCGTCGATGGTGGTGCCGATTATTTCCATGTCGAAATAATCTTTTACAAGGATAATTTGGGTATGTCCGCCCGAAACCAAAAGGGTAAGAAACGGAAAATCAGGATGATTTTCGGGCTTGTCTTTTTCGTGTACAAATTGCGAAAGTACGTGACCCTGCAAGTGGTTTACCTCAATCAACGGAATGCCCGCCGACAATGCAAAACCCTTGGCAAAGGATGTGCCCACAAGCAACGAACCAAGCAAACCCGGTCCGCGTGTAAATGCCACAGCTGAGATGTCGTTTTTGGTGATTCCCGCTTGTTTGATGGCTTGGTCTACCACGGGAATTATATTTTGTTGGTGTGCACGCGATGCCAATTCGGGAACAACGCCGCCGTAAGCACAGTGTACTGCCTGACTTGCAATTACATTCGATAGCAAAACGCCTTCGCTAACAACAGCAGCGGAGGTATCATCACACGATGATTCTATTCCTAATATATTAATACTCAATTTATTATATTTTAAAATATTGTATTACAAATTTTTTATAAAGGTATAACAATTATGCTTAACAACCAAAATAAAAATTCAATTATAGTTGTTAAAAATTGTTGTAAAGATTTTGCTATTTTAAATTTATCCGTATCTTTAACCCGAAAACTTAATATTTTAAAGACACAATCAAATGAACAATTTCGTATTTCAGAATCCTGTAAAGATTATTTTTGGCAAGGGTTCTATCGCAGAACTGCCCAACAATCTTTACAAGGGCGAAAAAATTATGCTTACCTATGGTGGTGGCTCCATCAAGAAAAACGGCGTCTACGACCAAGTAAAAAAGGCTCTCGACGGCTATTCGATTATTGAATTTGGCGGCATTGAGCCAAATCCCGATTTCGACACTTTGATGAAGGCTGTTAATATCTGCCGCGAAGAGGGCGTAGGATTCCTTCTCGCTGTGGGCGGTGGCTCGGTTATCGACGGTACAAAATTGATTGCTGCCGCTGTTGATTTCAAAGGCGACCCATGGGATATTCTTACCAAAGGTGCTGATTTTGAAGAGGCTTTGCCGATTGCTACAGTGCTTACAATGCCTGCAACCGGTAGCGAAATGAACTGCAACGCTGTAATTTCGCGCCGCACCACCAAAGAGAAATTCGCTTTTGGCAACCCCAAGGTTTACCCAGTGTTCTCGATTCTCGACCCTGAGGTGGTTTGTTCTATTCCTAAACGTCAAAAAGCCAACGGTTTAGCTGATAGCTTTATTCACGTTTTTGAGCAATATCTCACCGACGACATCGACACTCCTGTACAAGACCGTTGGTCGGAGGGTGTTTTCAAAACAATTATCGAAACAGCTCCAAAGGTACTTGTAGACAATCCGCCTTACAACGCTTGCGCCAATTATATGTGGGCTGCCACATGTGCACTCAACTTTTTCCTCTGCCCGGGCGTAAATCAAGACTGGTCTACACACATGATTGGTCACGAACTAACAGCTCTCTGCGGACTTGATCACGGTGTAACGCTTTCGATTGTTCTCCCCGGCACAATGCGAGTAATGCGCAAAGAGAAAAAGGCAAAACTCTTGATGTTTGCCAAAAACGTGTGGGGAATCACCTCTGGCAGCGACGATGAAATTATCGACAAAGTTATTGATGCTACCGAAAAATTCTTCCAATCGCTCGGCATCAAGACCCGCCTTTCGGATTACGGCATCGGCAAAGATATTGTTGACGAAATTTACAACCGTTTTAAAACTCGCGGCTTAGAACTTGGCGAGCACGGCATAGTAACACCCGAAAAGGCTAAGGCTATACTTGAAGACCGTTTGTAACAAGTTGGTTTCAGTTAATGAATAAATAAAAAAAAACCGTGGGTCAAACGACTCACGGTTTCTTTTATAATAAACAATTGAATAATAACCTTAATTTGCCTTGGCAATTAATTCGATGGCTTTGTCAACGGTATCGGTGATATTCAGCACAGTGTCAAGTTGCGAGATTGAAATCAATCTTTCAACAGCTGTTTGCAATCCTGTGAGAACAAAAGTTCCGTTGGAGTTTTTGCACAGCCTGTTGGCAACTAATATCGCGCTCAACCCTGAACTATCGCAGTAACGGGCTTTTTGCAAGTCGATAATGATGTTTTTTTCTCCGTTGCCGGCAATCAAAACGAGTTCTGATTTTACAGCCGGGGCAATGTGAGTGTCCAACTTTTCAACCAATATGCTTATTACTGTGTAATTGTCGAATTTGGTTACTTCAAACTTTTTTTCGTCCATAAGGTCTTCCTTTTATTAGTATTAAACAAAGCCGTCGGGGGCGTTAATTATTCGGCAGATTCGTTGTTCTGCTGTTCGATTTGGCTCTTGAGAGCATCACCGAAGAGGTCGCCGAGAGTAGTGGTAGCCTTTTCAATTTTGGGCTGCTCTTCTTTCTCTTTCTTCTTGCTTGTAGCGGGTTTCTTCTCTTTCTCAGGTTTGTTAGCGTCTTCCCAAACTTTGGTGTGCGAAAGGATGATGCGTTTTGCAGCTTTAGAGAATTCTATAACTTTGAAAGGAAGTTTCTCGTCTACTTTGCACTGTGAACCGTCTTCTTTAACGAGAGCACGGAGGTTAGCGAATCCTTCAACACCATATTGGAGAGCGATGATAGCGCCTTTGTCGAAGATGTTAACGATTGTGCCTTCGTGTACGGTGTCAACGCCGAAGATAGTTTCAAATGTATCCCATGGATTTTCTTCGAGCTGTTTGTGACCGAGGCTGAGACGACGGTTTTCTTTGTCGATGTCGAGAACAACCACCTCGATGTCGTCGCCAATAGCGGTAAATTCGCCGGGGTGTTTGATTTTCTTTGTCCAAGAGAGGTCAGAGATGTGGATAAGTCCGTCTACGCCCTCTTCGATTTCAACAAATACGCCGAAGTTGGTAAAGTTGCGAACTTTAGCTGTGTGTTTGCTACCAACTTTGTATTTTTCTTCGATATTAGCCCATGGATCGGGTTTGAGCTGTTTGATACCGAGCGACATTTTGCGTTCTTTGCGGTCGAGAGTAAGGATAACAGCTTCGATTTCTTCGCCCACTTTGAGGAATTCCTGAGCTGAACGGAGATGCTGGCTCCACGACATTTCTGAAACGTGGATAAGGCCTTCAACGCCAGGAGCGATTTCAACGAAAGCGCCGTAATCAGCGATAACAACTACTTTGCCTTTTACTTTGTCGTCAACTTTGAGGTTTGCGTCGAGTGAATCCCAAGGATGAGGAGTCAACTGTTTGAGACCAAGAGCGATACGTTTCTTGTCGTCGTCGAAGTCGAGGATAACAACGTTGAGTTTCTGGTCGAGGTGAACAACTTCTTCGGGATGAGAAACGCGTCCCCAAGAGAGGTCGGTGATGTGGATAAGACCGTCTACGCCGCCAAGGTCGATGAATACGCCGTAAGTGGTGATATTTTTAACAGTACCTTCGAGAATCTGGCCTTTTTCGAGTTTACCGATGATTTCTTTCTTCTGCTGTTCGAGTTCGGCTTCAATAAGAGCTTTGTGCGAAACAACCACGTTTTTGAATTCAGAGTTGATTTTAACAACTTTGAATTCCATAGTTTTGCCAACGTAGATGTCGTAGTCGCGGATGGGTTTAACATCGATTTGCGATCCGGGAAGGAATGCTTCGATACCAAATACGTCTACAATCATGCCGCCTTTTGTACGGCATTTGATGTAACCTTTGATAATTTCGTCGTTGTTGAGAGCTTCGTTGACACGGTCCCAGCTGCGGAGAGCACGTGCTTTTTTGTGTGAAAGAACGAGTTGACCGTTCTTATCTTCTTGGTTCTCAACGTAAACTTCTACTTTGTCGCCAACTTTGAGTTCGGGGTTGTAACGGAACTCGTTGAGGCTTACGATGCCTTCCGATTTGTAGCCAATGTTGATAACTACTTCGCGGTTGGTGATGGCTATAACTGTTCCGTCAATTACTTGATTTTCAGTAATTGACGATAATGTTTTGTCATACTCTGATTCAAGTTCTTTGCGTTTTTCGGCTGAATAGCCAGTACCTTTGTTAGAAACGCTGTCCCAGTCAAAATCCATAGTTGAAGCGTTGTTTTTGTAGCTGCTTCTGGGCTTTACAATTACTTCTTCTGCATCCTGAATTTCAGTTTCTGCTTTTGCCTGTTTTAGGTCGTCATTTTCGATTTCTGCATCGAAATCATTGTTGTTTTTTTTGGGTGTCATTGATAAAATTTAATTAAATAACTTATTGTGTTAGACTTTATTTATAGAGGTAATCCCTAAATTACCGGCTGCAAAAGTAGTATTTATTTTTCAATAAGCAAGTTAATTTTGTTTTTTTTTTTTACTTTTGCAGAAATTTTTGCAAAAGATGAAAAAAATTTTGGTAACTGGCGGTGCTGGATTTATTGGCAGCCACCTTTGCGAACGACTATTAAACGATGGCAACGATGTTATCTGCTTGGATAATTTTTTTACAGGCAGCAAACAGAATATTCTGCACTTGCTTGATAGCCGTTATTTTGAACTTGTAAGACACGATGTAATAGACCCTTACAAAGCTGAGGTAGACGAGATTTACAATCTTGCCTGCCCAGCTTCGCCCATACATTATCAATATAATGCTATCAAAACCGTAAAAACTTCGGTGATGGGCGCAATCAATATGCTGGGTCTTGCCAAACGATTGAACGCCAAAATTTTACAAGCATCCACAAGCGAAGTTTACGGCAACCCTTCTGTTCATCCACAAGAAGAATCGTATTGGGGCAATGTTAATCCTATTGGCGAACGTGCCTGCTATGATGAAGGAAAACGAATTGCCGAAACACTTTTTATGAGCTATCATCGTCAAAACAAGGTGAAAATCAAGATTATACGCATTTTTAATACCTACGGACCACGTATGCAGCCCGACGATGGGAGAGTGGTGTCGAATTTTATTGTTCAGGCATTGAGCAATAAACCTATTACTATTTATGGAGGTGGTTCGCAAACTCGTAGTTTTCAATACGTTGACGATTTAATTGAGGGTATGGTTCGCACAATGGCTACACCCGACGATTTTACAGGCCCTGTTAACATTGGCAATCCGGGCGAGTTTACTATCAAGCAGTTAGCCGAAAAAATTATCGGCATGACTGGTTCTCGATCTGAAATTATTTACAAACCCTTGCCAAGCGACGATCCTGTGCGCCGACGTCCCGACATCTCGTTGGCTCAAAAAAATCTTAATTGGCAACCTATGGTAAACTTAGAACAGGGTCTCGCCAAAACAATAGCATATTTTGAAGATTATTTAAAACATAATAAATAAGATATCATGAACACAGCAATACTTTTGTTGCACTGCCCCGACAAACCGGGATTAATTGCAGAACTTACTAATTTTGTTACCGTTAACAACGGAAATATCGTATACTTAGACCAATATGTAGACCATACCGAAGGTATTTTCTTTATGCGTATGGAGTGGGATTTGGGTAAATTCTTAATTCCTACCGACAAGATAGAAGACTATTTTACAACGCTTTACGCTCAAAAACATAATATGGATTTCCGTATTTATTTTTCTGACAAAAAGCCCCGTATGGCAATTTTTGTTTCTAAAATGTCGCATTGCCTCTACGATATGCTTGCACGTTACACTGCCGGAGAATGGAATGTGGATATTCCGCTTATTATCAGCAACCATCCTGATCTTAAACCCGCTGCCGACAGGTTTGGCATTCCTTACCACATTTTCCCAATTACCAAAGACAATAAGGCAGAACTCGAACCGCAAGAGATGCAGTTGCTCAAAGACAATGATATAGATTTTATCGTTCTTGCACGTTATATGCAGATTATTTCGCCCGAAATGATTACCGCATATCCAAATAAGATTATTAATATTCATCACTCGTTTTTGCCTGCGTTTATGGGTGCTAAGCCTTATCACGCAGCATACACCCGTGGCGTAAAACTTATCGGTGCCACAAGCCACTATGTAACGCAAGATTTGGATGCAGGACCCATTATCGAACAAGACGTTACACGTATCACTCACAAAGATACCATTCAAGACCTTATCAACAAGGGTAAGGATTTGGAAAAAATTGTGCTGTCGGTGGCTGTGCAAAAACACATAGAGCGCAAAATTCTTTCGTATAAAAACAAGACTGTTATATTCAACTGATACTGTGAAAGTTGAACGGCGTTATATTTTATTGTTGGCTGCTGTATTAGTGATAGCGGCATTGATGGTTTGGATTTTTACTTGTCCTAAAAATCCTTTTCAAGTGCCTTATTCTACAGTAGTTACCGATAGTAGCGGAAAAATTCTTTCGGCACATATCTCCGACGACGGGCAATGGCGTTTCCCGCCTGCCGATTCGGTGCCGTACAAATTTGAACAATGCATTATAGCGTTTGAAGATTCAAGGTTTTACTACCATTTTGGAGTTGACCCTCTTGCATTGGCGAGGGCGGTGGTGAGCGATATTTCGAGCGGGCATATAGTTAGCGGCGCAAGCACACTTACCATGCAGACAGTACGTTTGTGGCGGCGCGAAGATAGAACTTTTGCCGAAAAATTTATCGAGATGCTTCTTGCCATGCGGTTAGAAATGCGTCTTTCAAAACAAGAGATTCTTTCGCTTTATGCCGCCCACGCACCGTTTGGCGGTAATACTGTTGGCTTGGAAACTGCCGCTACAAGGTATTTTGGACGTACTGCATCGAATATTTCGTGGGCAGAGGCTGCAATGTTGGCGGTGCTGCCAAATAGTCCTGCCCTTATCAATATGGGTCGCAACCGTCATCTGCTCTTGGAAAAACGCAACCGACTTTTGGATCGTCTCTATAACAAAGGTGTGATAGATGCCGAAACTTGCGAACTTGCCAAAGAAGAACCCCTTGTGGATAGTCCGCAGCCGTATGCAAACCTTGCACCTCAACTTTTAGACCGTGTAAAATCGAGCGCAAAACTTGGTGTAGTGCGCACTACATTAGATTTCACTCTGCAAAAACATGCCGATGATGTGCTCAATCGTCATATCAAAAAACTTCACGAATCGGGCATCAACAATGGTGCTGTGTTAGTGTTAGATATAGCCTCGGGCGATGCGCTTGCTTACGTGGCTAATTCTCATGAGTTTGACAACGAAGACAACGGCAATTATGTAGACTGCATTACCGCCCCACGAAGCACAGGAAGTATCTTAAAACCATTTCTTTATGCTGCTATGCTTACCGAAGGACAGTTACTTCCAAACACTCTTGTCCCTGATATTCCAACACAGATTTCGGGATATATGCCTCAAAATTACCGACATACCTACGATGGCGCTATACCTGCCAACCGAGCTTTGGAGCGGTCGCTCAATGTGCCAGCTGTTAAAATGCTGCAAACTTACGGAGGCGAAAAATTTATACCCTTTTTGCGCAAAGTGGGACTTACTACTGTTAACAAAAGTGCTGATTATTACGGTCTTTCGCTGATTCTTGGCGGTTGTGAGGCTACACTTTGGGATTTGTGTGGAGCGTATGCGTCAATGGTACGTTCTTTAAATGGTTATGTAGCAAACCAAAATACCTATAATTCAGCCGATTGGTATGCTCCAAACTTATTCTACAACCGTTCTGTTAAGCGCAATTATAAAGTCACCGACCTCCATATCGAAAGTTTTATGTCGGCATCTGCTATATATTTTACACTCAATGCATTAACCCAAGTAGAAAAACCAGATGCAGAGTTAGGAGCAGAATTTTTTGAATCGAGCCAGTTGGTGGCATGGAAAACAGGCACAAGTTTCGGTTTTCGTGACGCTTGGGCAATAGGTGCTACAACTCAATATGTAGTAGGTGTTTGGGTTGGCAATGCCGATGGCGAAGGTCGCCCGGGAATTGTGGGCATACAAGCCGCTGCGCCAATATTGTTTGATATTTTAAAACTTTTGCCCAAAAGCAGCGGAACATTTCCTACTCCATACGAAGATCTTGCCACTGCAAATGTCTGTGTTAAAAGTGGTTGCATTGCAGGTGAAAACTGCGAATTTGTAGAAGAACGCCAAATACCTGCCGTGGGTGTTGATTTCAAGACCTGTCCATATTGCCATTTGGAGCATTTAGATGCAAGTGGCAAATATCGCGTTACCACCGATTGTGAAAATTCAGCCAACATTATTCATCAAAAATGGTTTGTGCTTCCGCCTGCCATGGAGTATTATTACCGCATTAAAAATTCTGATTATAAGATACTTCCGCCAATGCGCAGCGATTGTCTGCAACACGCAGGCGGCGACAATCATACACCTTTTCAAATAGTGTATCCCGAAAATTATGCCAAGGTGTTTATACCCAAAGGTTTAGACGGTACTCCCGAAAAAATGGTGGTGGAGGTTTCGTGCCGCAATAGTGGCGAAATTCTCTATTGGCATTTAGATGGTAGTTTTATTGGTGAAACATCAGATATTCATAAACTTGCAATCTTCGCTGACAAAGGTTCGCATACTCTTACCATTGTAGATAGGCATGGTAATTCGGTTAAGCGGATATTTGAGGTGATGTAAAAAAAACACCGTATCAACATTAATTGACACGGTGCCATTAGCTTATGAAAAATGATCTTTTTTATTTAGTGGTGAGTTTATAAATCTCATCAAGATTGGGAGTTAGAATAATTTCTGTGCGGCGGTTCATTGCACGACCAGCCTCAGTGTTGTTGCTTGCCACGGGAGCAAACTCTCCACGACCCGAAGCTGTGAGGCGTTTTTGAGGAAGACCGTCGGCGCTCAAAAGACGTACAATATTGGTGGCACGTGCTGCGCTAAGATCCCAGTTATCTTTATATTGCGAAGTTTTGATAGGCAGATTGTCGGTATGACCCTCAACCATAATACCTATGTCAGGATTGTTGAGCAATACTTTTGAAAGTTTTTTGATAGCGTTTTGACCCTTAGATTCCACCTCGGCGCTACCTGATTTAAAGAGCAGTTTATCAAGCATAGTAACGTATACTTTGCCGTCGCGAACCTGCACTTTAAGTTCGTCGCTCTTGAATCCGTTCATTGCTCCGGTAACGAGTTTGTTGATAACCCTTACGAGCGAATCTTGACGGGCAAGTTGCACACGCATACGTTCAATTTCGGCTTGCTTGTTCGATGAAGAATCTTTCAATCCTCCAATTTGGCTGTTGAGCGTATTGTAACGTTTCTGAAGGTCGGCATAATTAGCCTCCATCGATTCGTTTTGCGATTTATACTTTGCGTATTCTTCAGCGGTTTGCTGATGTAAGTTATTAAGGTCTTTGTAACGTTTGTTGCTTCGGATTTTGTCCCAAATAAACAGCCCTGCGAGTATGAGCAGTGCGGCCGTCAAAATCCAGACCCAGAATTTCGACGAGCTTTTCCCTGTGGTGCTTGTTGTAGTTTCTTCTGTTGCCATAAGTTTGAAAATTTGATTTAACAAAAGTATGGAATTATTGATAAATGCAACACTTTTTTAAAAAAAAAATAGGTAAAAGGTGATTTTTTTTGATGACGAGGGATTTTTATGGGAATTTGGTGTTCGGTTTTCTAAAAAATTCCTATCTTTGCATACAACACATTTATATATTAACAACACAAAATTCATTACTGCAAAATAGAAATATACAATAAATAACATATTATTAATTAAGCGTTTGCTATTTATTCGGATAAACTCTTGAAATTTGGCGATTAAAAGAAGTCTTTCCCGGAGAATAAGTTCCAAACGTCCATGCTTTGGCGTGGACGGGACTTATCGGGAAAGACAGGTTACGCCAAATACCTAAGAGTTTGATAAGATTCGGTTCGCGCCCTTTCTTTATCTAACACTTTGGTATGTCGTAACTTGTTTTTCTCCGCGATAATAGTTCCGCTCATAATATTATAAAGCATGGCGAAATCCTTTTCAGAAGTGAAAGCGGAGTTCGATAAGTTGTATTCGTCTGTGGATGAATATGATTGTTTTTTGCCGGAACATCTTTCTATCGGTAAAAAGACGAATTTTCGCAAAAAGATGGCTCTAACAATGAGCAATATTATAAATGGCAATTCTTATATGGCATTGTCAATTCGGGATTGTTCCCCAAAGATTATATTGGTACGGAAATAAATTTCCCGAAAGGCAACAAAAGTTCTGCTGCAATCAAACTTGACGGTGCTATATTTTCGGATGCAGTATGGTTAAATATAAAGACTACCATTTGAATAACAATACCGAAAGTCTTGATTGGCTGCGCAAACATCTTATAGTTGCTCTTGAATTTAAAAAAGAGAAAAGTAAAAATATCGCGGAAGTTTGGGATAAACAACTGAAAGCGTATATGAAAGAAAGTGAGGCAGATTTCTGTTTGGGCGTTCTTTATGATACCGAAAGACTTTATCTTTTTCGTAAATACAATGGTAAGTATCTACGTTACAGCGACGAATATAATACAAAGGGGATAGATAGCGGAACAAAAGATATGTCGCTTCATTTGCCCGACCCTTACCGCAATATTCCAAACATAGACAAAGTGCTTAATTGGGCTGGTTCAAAAGAAACAGACCGTTCTAAGCGGACAATCAGCGACTTGGAAATAATTTCTGGTTTACAATCAACCCAAATAAACGATGCAATGTCGGCGATTTTGCGTACTATGGACAAATTGGGTATGGTTAATCAAAAGGGGTTTGAAATCCTTGTACAGATACTTTCTCTAAAAATATATGACGAAAAACGCAACGAAAGGCAACCCGACAGATTCCTTGATTTTTATGTAAAAACCGAGGAACGACAATTTAATAGTTTGGCAGATAATGGAATCCAAGCGTTTTTAAAACGTATCAATATCCTTAAAGATGAAGCAAGCGAAACATATTACCGCATTTTGCAGGACAAATTGTTTGATGTAAAAAACGATAAACATGTCCGTATCTTGATAGAAGTTGTTTATCAATTTCAAGATTATTCGTTTGTAAATTCGCAAAAGACCGACCTTTATCAACTGGTATTTTACAAGTTCGCAGGACAATTTTCAAAAGACCAAAATGCACAATTTGTTACGCCGTTACCAATGATTGATTTTCTTGTAAACATTGTAAATCCGCGCAATGGAGAAACCGTCATCGACCCGACGGTTGGAATTGCAGATTTTCTTTCAGTGTCATACGTCAATTCAAAAAGTAAATTAGATGACAAAAATATTTTTGGAATGGACATTGACGACCAAATGGTTATGCTTGCTACACTGAATATGCTTTTGAATGGCGATGGTAATGCTAAAATTGTTTCGCAAGCCGATGGATACGGTTCGTTGCTTACCAAATTCAGTAGTAAGGGCGAGCCGTTGAAACTGATTCCAGAAATGAACAAAAACGGCAATTGGGATGAACGACCCGACACTGAAAGATTGAAAAAATTTGACGTTGTTCTCACAAATCCACCCTTTGGCGAAGACCGTGCATACGCACCAAAAGACCCTAAGGATTTGGAAGTTATACAATGTTACGAACTATGGAATTTGTACGGACAGAAAAACGAACTTAATAGTAACGAAGAAGACCGCGACCTCAAAGGACAAAAGAAAAAGAAGAAAGACGATACTCCCAAACAAGCCACAAAGATAGACCTTGGAGTGGTGTTTCTCGAAAACGCTTACCGCATTTTGAAAGATAATGGGCGGTTGGGTATTGTACTTTCAAATTCGATAGCGAGCATAGATTCACATCGTATTGCACGTCAGTGGCTTATGGATAAAATGAGAATTGTAGCCATGTTTGACATGCCTGCCAATGTATTTGCTGAAACTGGTGTAAATACTACAATAATAGTGGCATACAAACCATCAGATGATGAATTGGAACGGCTAAAAGGACAGAATTACGAAATCTTTGTTCGCGATATTCAAAAGGTTGGTTACGAAGTCAAAACAAGTAAACGAGTAAAATTCTTTTCACCAATTTATAAAATCAATTACGAAACATTTGAGACGGAAATCGACCAAGACGGCAATCCTGTACTTGACGAAGATTTTACGCAAACTATTACCGATTTTCGTAATTGGTGCGTAGGTCAGGAAAAAACTTTGCAGGATTTGTTTATAAAAGTGAAGTAAAATGAGTAAATATGTACATACACCAAATGTAGTAACCTTACAAGATGTTGTAAATAAAGATTTTACATTATCTTCGTCGCAATTTGTAAATCTTGTGATGCCAAACAAGAATTACAAATATGTGAGAGATTTTTTGTCGCGTCCGCTGTTGCGAGAAGATTTGGGAGTTGAGGTTGGTTCGCTCAGTTACATAGACAAATCTCCATTTAGATTTATTCGGACAAAAGCATTGCAGTCTCATTCGTTTTTGCCAGAATTAAACAAAGAAACCGCTTTGCCGATTTTGCCGTCTGAATTTGTTCAAATGAATTTAAAGGAAGGTGATTTGCTTATTTCAAAAGACAGCAATATCGGAGAAATTGTAATCCTCGACAAAGATTATCCCGACTGTATGCTTTCAGGAGCAATTTACAAGTTGCCAGTAAAAAGTGATTGGCGTTATTATTTACTTGCATTTATAAAATCGGATATTTTTAGAGAGCAATTGGATTTTATGGTTCCAAAGGGTGCAACAATTCGCCATGCAAAAACTATGTTTTTGGACTGCAAAATTCCTTTGCCAAATAAATTGTTGTCAATTATAGTACGTTACATTTCTGTATTAACCAAAGCAATTGTTAACAAAGAAAAACTTATTCGTCAACGTCATGCCGACATTCTGCAATTGATAGAAAAGGAATTAACAGAAAATCAACAAACCAATAAATTCAATTATCATTTGCCGAGATTGAATGAGGTAAAAGAAATTGGAAGATTGGATGCGTCTTTATATAAGTTGTTTTTCAAAAAGCATTTATTTAGTATTTTGAATTATAAAAATGGGTATT
The DNA here is from genome assembly GCA_016293845.1 of Bacteroidales bacterium. Lineage (GTDB taxonomy): Bacteria > Bacteroidota > Bacteroidia > Bacteroidales > UBA3824 > UBA3824. The sequence continues at coordinate 171,519 of JAEDDH010000002.1, forward strand.
CCCCTTTGACACAACAACAATTGAAGTTGATACCCGGTCCGAGTTTGGAATTAAGACTATTGGGAACGCGCATTGATAGCGACCATTATGAGAAAGGTTTTTATAGGTTAATAACGCCAAAGCAAATCACAAACTACGGAATAGTAAGGAATGAAGAATTTATCGGTACACCTGCAATAATAGCAAATATTCAATTTGGCGATATTTTGTTTGGTGAGAGTGGTACGGGAAGAACAATGGTTTTTCTTGATGATGACAATAATACAATTAATAATGCTCATGCTCATATATTAAGGTCAATGTTGGATAATGATATACACAGAGTTATCACCATTAGAAGCATTCTCCAATTTTATAAAGAGATTGGGATGACAGATTGTATGACGGTAGGTGGTTCTGGCGGACATTTATCCCCGTCATATTTTGACAGAATCATGATTCCCAACTTTCCCGAATCAAAACAAAAGGAAATAGCCGCCTTGTATCATAATCCGCAAGAATATTTCACTGATGATTTCACGCTTGACAATTTTGAGGGAAAAGACAACGAATATAATTTGACAGCGGGCATTTACGAATTGGATAAAACCGCCAAACGCCTTAAAGACAAACTAAATAAGGCGATTGATGATATAGTGAATGATAGAGATGTGAAGATTGATTTTTAGCGATATTGATTTTGATGCACAGTTGTATAAGAAATATGGATTAACCGACGAAGAAATAGGTTTTATAGAGGGGATGATAAAGGTGATGGAGTAAAAATTATGCAGTCTATACACTGCAAGTTTTTTTGAAATTATGCAGTGTATAGACATCAATATTAAGACGGAGAAACACCGTGTTATGGTAAAGGTTGTGGAGAAAGCAACCATTTCCATATCGGTAATACCTCTATTTTACATGTTTCTCGTTCGATTGAGTTTTCTTCATCAAGTGTGATTAAAATATTGCGCTCAAACTTTTTGTACCCATTGAGCGAAACAAGTGCAGAAATCTCACGTTCAAATGTTTGTGGTTCAGATACTTTATAACAAACTTGAACGGCGGTGTTTGCATCAGGAATCACAAAGTCAACCTCAATGTTGCGGCGGTAAAAAAACAGCCTGTCGCCGTATGTTTCATAAAGTTTTATGGCTACAAGGTTTTCGAGTAACTTGGTTTCGGGCTGATACAAAAAAAGATTGAGGATGCCGTTGTCGTAAAAATATCGTTTTTTTGTACCCTCGCGCTCCCCGTCTTCATTTGTGAAGTTTGCAATATAAAATGTTACGTAGGCATCGTGCAGATAATCAAGAAAATCATCTACTTTTTCGCGTGTAATTTTCTGCCCTGCACCAGAAAGTATGTTTTGCAAACGGTTTATGGAAGACGGTTGTAAAACACTGTCAGCCAAACGTTTTACAAGCAAATTCAAACTCCTTTCGTTGCGTATTCCGTTGCGTACAACAATGTCTGACAGCAATATTTTCTGATACAGCCCCGTAAGGTAGTTGCGTTTGTCTTTTATCGAAAAAGATTCAGATAGCCCGCCATAATAAAAATAGGCATCGAACAATCGCCTTACATCGCCGCGTTGTTTGCCAAACTGCCAATTTTTAGAAAGTTTTAATCCGTTGTAATGCAAATATTCTGAGAATGAGAACGGAAAAACCTCGCGCATGAGATAACGACCTCCGAGTGTGGAGGCGATGTCGCGGCTTAGCATGTGGGCGTTGCTGCCTGTAATATACACACGGTATTTTTCGTCGGCAAGTCTGCGGGCAAAATGTTCCCATCCGTCAATATTTTGCAATTCGTCAAGAAAAATTACAGGTTGCAGCCCGAACATATCTTGGTATGTTTCTAAAATCAGATGCAACTCACCAACGGTAATATTGTTGATTCGTTCGTCTTCAAAGTTAACAAACAGAATCTGTTCCTTTTTTACTCCCGAGTGCAAAAGATGATGGATGTGTTGGTAAAGTAAGTAAGTTTTGCCAGCACGACGCAAACCTACCAAAACATAATTTGCGTTGTCTTCCAACTCGTATTCACGCTCTACGAAAGGTATTGTTGTTACAAGTTCCTGTTGTCTTATAATAATGTCTTTTATAATATTTTTGTCCATAATGCAGTTTTTTTATCGGCGCAAATATATAAACAAAATTTTAAATTGCAGAAATTTTTACAGTCTATATACTGCAAGTTTTATTAAATTATGCAGTCTATATACTGCAAGTTTTTGTATTTTTTCTTTTTTTTACCCTCCGCCCTCCAAAATCCAAAACAAATTACTATTTTTGCGGTATAATAATTATGCAAAAATGAACAAATTCGACATATTCGCTATACACGGTCAGGCTGTTTCGCATGTTATTAACAAGCGAATTTTCAATGCTATAGACCTCATAAAGCAACTTGCCGAGCAGTCGGGAATTTCGTCTGCCAACAATGATATTACAATTGCTGAGCAAACTTACCGCCTTATGCTCGACTACAATATGCACGGAGCCGCCGACCCAAACCGCGCCGCAATTCTTTGTCAATTGCAAATTTCGCTGTTGATGATGGCTGATTCGTACAAAAACCGTTTCTTGCGCAAATACACATCTTCGCCGGTGTATTCTGGCCGGCCTGTCTGTCCTGATACAAAACCCGACAAAACCAATCTGCCTCAATGGTTTACATTTATTTTGCAAGACGAAAATGCGTCGGGCGACCTCTGCAATACATTAGAAAGCTTTATCACCGACGATAAGATTACTTGGTATTCAAAATCGTTGATTGTTAGTGCTATGACAATGAGCCTGCTGCTATTTTTCGACATTGCCAAAGTGCAGCTGCTTTATAAATTTTATGCCAACAATCAAGAGCAGGTATGGCAACGCGCGTTGGTGGGATTATTCGTGGTTTTTTATGTATATAACAGCAGAATAACACTTTACAAAGAAGTTAAAGAAATTCTCAACCATCTAAAAGCCGACAAAAAGTTTACCGAGCGATACGAAACCATTATCATTCAGTTTATCCGCTCAATCAACACCGACAAAATAACGCAGCGCATCAAAGACGAAATTATTCCTGAAGTTACCAAAATGATGCCCGGCATCCGCGACAAAATGAAAGCCGATTCGCTCAGCAACGACGACAAAGGTTTTGAAGATAAAAATCCCGATTGGGGCGACTATTTTGCTAAAAATCAGAACCTTTTGAACAAATTGGAGGAGATTTCAAAACTTCAATTAGAAGGTGGCGATGTTTTTCTCAATTCGTTTGCAATGCTCAAAAACGACGACTTTTTTAAACCTTTGGTAAATTGGTTTGTGCCTTTTTACCGCAACAATACCGCATTGACAGGATTGAGCACCAACGACGAAAAGTTTAAAATCAAGCCATTTGCCGCGGGTCTCGAAAACGCTCCGTTTATGTGCAATTCCGACAAATATTCGCTCTGCCTGAGTGTTAGCAAAATGCCGCAAGAGCAGCTCAACCTTATGGGCAAATACTTTTTTGCCGAGGTAGACCAAATGAACGAACTTTCGCAAGAAGATATGCTGCTGCACAAGCCGGAGTATAGTTACAAAGCTATAACTCAGTATATTCAAGACCTTTATAGATTTTTTAAGATAAACGAAACAGGCAAAGATTTTCCCGAAGTGTTTGAAAAAGAGTTCTATCCTGCCGAAACTGTGATGTATGGTGCGGCTTTCCCAAACGCAGGCGAAATGCGCAAGGTGGCAGAGTTCTTTTTTGCCAACGAAAATTACAATCAAGCGGCAGGCATATTTAAGAAAATGTCGCAAGAAGCACCTGATTTTGAGGTGTTTCAAAAAATTGGATACGCTTTGCAAAAAAACGGCGACATCGAAGGTGCTCTCGAAAACTATCTTCGCGCGCAACTCTTCAACGATTCGCAGTTGTGGAATCTCAAAAAAATTGGTTGGTGCTATCGCCGCCTAAAACAACCCGACAAGGCATTGGAGTATTATCTAAAAGCCGAAACTCTCAACCCTGACAACCTTTCAATTGCCATTGCCATAGGACGTTGCCATCTTGAATTAGACCACTACGAGGAGGCTCTCAAATACTATTTCAAAGTAGAATATCTCGACCCGAAAAATTCCAAAGTGCTGCGTCCAATATGCTGGTGCTGCTATATGACCGAGCGTTACGAACAAGCCGAAAAATACATCGCCAAACTGCTCAGCACTGCTCCCGAGGCAGAAGATTATGTGCTTGCAGGCAACGTTGTGCGAAGTATGAAACAATTAGACAAGGCTTTGGATTATTATGTCAAGGCATTTAGTTTCAAAGGTTTTGATATGAAAAACTTGGAAGATTCGCTCAACAACGACTACCGTCCCTATGGCGAAGATGATGTTAAAGGCGACAATTATCTTATAATGGACTACATAAATTACAAACTGAAAGAAAATAATTGAAAATGAATATTTTAGTAACAGGTTCTAACGGACAGTTGGGCAACGAAATGCGCGTTGCCTCTGCCAATCTCCAAAAACACACCTTTATATTTACTGATGTTGCCGAACTTGATATTACAAACCAAGCTGCTGTAAATCAGTTTTTTCAACAAAATAAAATAGATTTCGTGGTTAACTGCGCCGCTTATACCGATGTCAACCGCGCAGAATCCGATTTAGAAAAGGCAGAACTTATCAACGCCACCGCGCCTATAATTTTGGCAGACTGCTGCAAAGAATTTGGAGCTAAGTTTATACACGTTTCTACCGATTATGTTTTTGACGGAACGGCTCATTTGCCTTACAAAGAAACCGACAAAGAAAATCCCGTATCTGCTTACGGCACAACCAAATATCACGGCGAACAAAATATAGTGGCTTCGGGTTGCGATTATGTTATTATCCGCACCTGTTGGCTCTACTCGTCGTTTGGCAAAAACTTTGTAAAAACTATGGCAAACCTCGGTGCCACCAACAACGAACTTGGAGTAGTTTTCGACCAAGTGGGCACACCCACCTACGCCGCCGACCTTGCTAATGCCATTGCCACCATCATTACCAAAACAGCACAAGACCCCGCCGCTTTTGTAAATGGTATTTACCATTTTTCTGACGAAGGAGTTTGCTCGTGGTACGATTTCACCGTTGCCATTATGGGGTTATACAATCTCAATTGTTGCATCAAACCTCTCCACACCGACGAATATCCCACACCAGCCAACCGTCCGGCTTACAGCGTGTTAGATAAAACAAAAATCAAAACCACATTTGGAATCACTATTCCACATTGGTACGAGAGTTTAAAAGAGTGCGTGAAGAAATTGAAGTAGTTATTCTGTACCGTCTACCATTTTAAATCCGCGTTGAAGTCCAAAAACTCCTTCGCCCGTAACTTCTCCTAATTTATTTGTGTTAATCTCCTTTCTTGGTTGTAAAGCTCGTCAGCCTCTTGGCTTTGCGCCACAACAATCAGAGGAAACAGCATTAACGCTATTGTAAGTATCTTTTTCAGAATGAATTATTAGTGAATTTTCTTTTTCAGCACATTCCATACGCCACACGACAATACGCCTTGCAGCCACGATACAGCCACGTAGCCCCACGCTAACCCTTCGATAGTATTTACCATATAAAAGGCTCCAACCAAACCGCCAAATGCCACACCTAATATAATAGTGTTGAACGGAAAAACCGATATGGCATCCACAGGGTTGCGGTAAAGCAGGTAAAGCGCCTGAGGAAGTATTGCAAGTATCATAATCTGCGTAATGTGTTCGGCTGCAAGATATTCGTCGGTAAAAAGCAGTTTAATCATAAAGCCCGTTAAAAAATAGAACACCGCCATCAACGCTAATGCGCTCAGCACATATATTATGGTAAAAATGTTAACCTTGCGCACGGCGTCGTTGATTTTGCCGTTGGCGAGGCATTTAGAAACGTAGGGGAGGAGCACATATCCAAGAAACGAATAAAATGCAGTGCCAAGAGTGATAATTGTAATGCCCACCGAATAATACGAAACCGACTTGTAATCGAAATTTTGGCTGATAAACACCAGCGGAAACGCCTGAAAAGCAAACAAGAAAAAATCGCCCCAAAGTCTTGGCAGAGCGTATTTTGCCACAGTTTTGTACCCAGCTTTTACATCTGATTTTGATACCTTTTCTTTGCATCCCAAACCTCCGCGAATAGTTTCGCCAAGAGCAAAAAAAATGGTAATGGCAGCTGTGATAATAGTCCACAAGAAAAATATATTGAACGGATTGATACCGGGAATTATCAGTGCTGAAACGGGTAAGAGTAACTGTATCAATACATTAGAAAAAGAAAACCGTTTAAAATCGTTTTTGCCACGAAAATATACATACACAATGGTGGAGGCGGTGAGCACAGCAGAGTATGCAAATGCAATAATATATAATGCAATGTCGTCGCGTCCCGTTACCAAGGGATAAAGTTTTGATTTAAAGCTAATTGCCACAACGCATACAACAACAGTGGCGGTGATAACAAACAAAATAGCCGCCCTAACAAACGCCTTGGCACGAGCGAGGTTGTTTTGCCCAATGTAGATGGCAAGGTAGCGGGGGAGAGCAATTCCAGTGCCAGCGAGCATAACAAACGAAATCACTGTTACACTGCGTTTTATAAGGTTATATTCGCCAAAAGTATCCACATCAAGCCTAACGCTCAGCACCTTGTTGAGCGCAAACGCCGCCAAAAGTACCAGCACCTGACCTACAAAAGTCCAAATTACATCGCCAGCCATTTTGGAGCGGAGCTGTTTTTTTACCGTTAAAAGAATTTCCTTGACCATATCGGGTGCGAAAATACGTAATATTGTTTCAAATAATCAAGTTTTTCCAGAAACTCTGCAAAAAAATTAATATTTTGTCTATTTTTGTCAAAATTTTGTAATTAGTTAGGCATTGTATTCTTAAGCTTGTGCGTATTTTGAAATACATATTGGTAGTATTGTTAATAACTGCATCTCTGGGAGTTTCGGCTCAGAATGGAGGCAAGAAAAACACTTTGCTTGATAGTTTGGAAAATTTGCTACCGTCGGCGCAAGGTGATTCAGCCAAAATAGCAGTGTACAATTCTATTTACAATTATTTTGGCGATTTAGACGTTTCGATTCGTTATGCAGAAGAGTTTATGGAAAAAGCTATTAGGCTGAATGATACTGCTTTAATGATTAATTGCCAACTATCATCGGCATACGCTTATTTAAATAACAACAGATTTAAAGATGCTGAAAAACACTTAATTGCAGTAGTCGATTTGGCAAATCAATCCAACAATAAACAGGCATTGGCAAAGGCATATTATCTCTACTCGTTGTATTGCGAAGATGCCGACAATATTGCGGGCATGGTAGATTATGGCAACAAATCGCTCGAAATATATCGTCAACTGCGTGACACTGTGCATATTTTGGATATTTATATGATGTATGCCCAGTCGTGCGGCACTATGAATATGTTTAAAACCGCTTACGAATATCTTGTAATGTCTATTTTGCTGAGCAACGTTTCGCAACATAGCACATATACAGCCGATGCCTTGGTGTTTTATGCCGCCACTATGTTGCGACAATTCGACAACGTTTATTATTCGCCCGAAGTGCGTATTGGCAAATTTAAAAAGATTATAAGTTATTGTAGCGCAGCCACTCGCGTGTACGATTCGGCAAAACGTAATACATATTTTGACCGACAAATTTTGTATCTTTCTCAAGTTACAAAAGCACAGGCTTTTCTCAAATCTGCTGAAATCTTAAATTCAAAACCTTTGGCAGATAGTTGTGCCGTTTATCTTATTAGAAACAAGAAAATTGATATTGATAATCAGACATTATTTTATCAAGGTGCATTGGTAGAGGGCGGATGGCTTATGTTTAATGGGCAATACCGCAAAGCTGTGGATGTGCTTTTGAAAGTGGAGCAAACCGAAGTTTTGCACACTACACATTTGCGCAAGCAGGCTTGTTCGTTGTTGTCGCAATGTTATTCTAAACTTGGCAATTTGCCTAAAACATTAGAGTTTATCAACAAAGCCGGCTTTTACGCAAAACTTGCCAATCGCGAAGCTGCAAGTAAACAATATGCCGATTTTAAAACTAAGATGATTTCGCAAAAACAAATGGAATTAATCGAAACCAGCAAACGCAAAGATACAATTAAAAATCAAGGTGAAATTAAGCGTCAAAATTATATCACCACATTCCTTGTGTTGATAGCTTTGTTGGTTTTGGTGTTTGCTACGTTGATTCTTAATACATTAAACAAGCGTCGCCGTACCAACTTGCAATTACGTCAAAAAAACGACGAAATCACCAAACTCAACGGCAACATTATCAGTCAGAAAAAAGAGATTGCAAAACGACGCGATACCATTACTATGCAGTTTGATATGGTGGAAAATTTTAACGAAACCATTACGTCAAACATCAAGTATGCAGGCAAAATTCAACGTGCCGCCATTCCATCCGACAGCGATGTAAAACGCTTATTTAATGATAGTTTTGTGCTTTTCCGACCAAAAGATATTGTTAGTGGCGACTTTTACACCATCACCCAAAAAGGAGTTTTTAAAATATTTGTGGTGGCTGATTGCACAGGTCACGGTGTTCCGGGAGGATTGCTTTCGATGCTTGGTATTTCGGCTCTGAATGATATTTTGCGTAATTTGCCCGACGATGATAGTTTTTCGCCTGCCAAGGTGCTCGACCGTATGCGCGATTTTATTATAAACGTGTTTGAAGGTAAAAGCGGTTTGGATATTTACGACGGCATGGATATGACAATCTGCGCTCTCGACACACGCGACAATACATTGCATTTTGCAGCTGGAAACCAAAGCGTGTTTATCTATCATGATGGAAAGCTCACCCGTTTAAAAGGCGACAAAATGCCTGTGGGACGATATGTTAAGAATTTTGCACATTTTACCGATCAGATATTCAACCTTAATCATGGCGATATGGTGTATATGTTTTCTGACGGTATCCAAGATTTGCTCGGTGGTCCTTTGGATAAAAAATTGCTTATCAGAGGATTTGAAGCAATATTGGCTAAAATTGTAACTCAGACAGGACTTAGACAAAGAATAGAAATTGATACAGCAATAGACCTTTGGCGTGGTGATATGCCGCAAATCGACGACATCACCGTTGCCGGATTTAGAATTTGATTATGAGATATTTAATAACCATATTGATATTGTTGATGTGCGCTGCTGGTGTGGATGCTCAAACCGGTGCGGGCAAAATCAATTTCGATGCCAATTATCAAGCTGCCTACCGCGATTATTACAGTGGTAATTTTGAAAGTGCTTACCGCCGCGCACAAATTATGATCGAAGAGGCAAATCGCACAGGCGACCAACGGTATCTGGCTGCTGCATACACATTTGCATCACTTTATAGCGATCATACCGGGCACGTTGACGAATCGCTCGAAAACCTTTATAAAGCCCTCAATATTTACAAAGAATTGGGCGATACGGTGCGCATTGCATCTACATACCGCTACATTGGTGACGCTCTCGGCGAGCTTAGAATGTATCAAAATGCTACCGATTTGTTTTACCGTTCGATTAAAATTGCTGGCGATTGTAACAACTTTTACGAAGAATCGCGAGGATATAACTCTCTGTGTAAATACACTTTGCGCGATTTAGAAACTGAATCTGATTCTACGTTTATCAGCAAAAAACTAAAAAACATTATCCAAAAGATGGAGTTTTTTAGCAATGCAATTCTTAGTGATTCTATTGATTATTTGCACCGTCAAAATATCATCAATTGTTTTATGAATCTTGCTTCGGCTTATATTCTTAAATCTCGAATCGAAAACAACACCGTATATGCCGATAGTGCTCAAAAATATGTTGAGCGCATACGTAAAACTATGGGTTTTCAGGGTATGACGCTTATGCGGTCGTATATTCTCGAAGCTGGTGTAATGATTGTAAAAAACAACGATCGTGATGCTTTGTTTAGAATGAAAGAGATTGAAAAACTTACTGCCACACTACCTCTTACTAATTCTGACCTTGGCGATTTGTACAACAACCTTAGCATGGCGTCGCAAAAACTTGGCAACCTTTCTGATGCTATTTTTTACAAACAAAAATCAATTGAGTATCAAAGCCATACTGTAAACGAATACAATGTTTTGACAGGATTTGAATTTCAGGCAAAACTCATGTCGGACAACGAAATTAGTATCCTCCAACTCGAAAAAGAACTTGTAGAATATGCCAACAATCAACGCCTACTCAATGTTAGGTTGATATCATTTTGGGTGTTTATAGTTTTGCTTGTGCTTTTGGGTGCTTTACCTGTTTTATATTTGTTTTTGCGTCACAACAAAACTCTCACCCGCAAACTCAATATTCTCTACGGCAAACTCGAAAAACACAACCGCAAACTGCTTGAACAGCAAAACGAATTGGCTGCTCAAAATGAAATGATTCAGCAACAACGCGACAATGTAGACCGTATCAACAAAGAAATAATGTCGAGCATCACCTACGCACAACGCATTCAAACAGCTGCTTATTCGCGCGATGAGGATATCCCGTCTGTTTTCCCAAGCTCGTTTCTCTTGATACGTTCCGATTCGCTTGTGTCGGGGAGTTTCCACCTTACCTATCAATATGCAGGAGTAAAGTTGCTTGCTGCGGCTACATGTTCGCGCAATGGAGTGCCGGGCAGCTTTTTTGCCATGCTTGGTGTGGCTACACTTAAAGAGGTGCTTGTGCATTATCATCCCGAGGGCATGTTTTCGCCTGCCGACATTCTTACAAATACCGAGTTTAATCTTAATCAGACTCTAAGCAATATTAAGGGAACTGAATTAAAGGAAAATATTGATATTTCGATAGTTGCATTTGATACCGACAACAAAAAATTGATTTTTTCTACTGCAAATCAGTCGATATACCTATTTGATGGCATTAATTTGAAGGGTTATTTTGGTAGTAAATTGAGTCTCGGCTACTCTATCAATAATGTTTACAACGATCAAGTACTAAATATCGCTAATGGCACTATGATATACATTATTAATAATGGCATTTATCAACAAGTAGGAGTCAACGACGAATTGTTTAACGACCAGCAAATTAGCGTAATGATTAAAATAATAGGAAACTTACCTTGTGCTCAACAGCAAAACGCCATCAATGAGTTTATCAACGAATGGCTCGGCGACAATAATCAAGTTGGCGATATTGCTATTATTGGTGTCAGAAATACCTTTTGGTAAGATTTTTGCTTATAATTAAACAAAAAATATAGTATATAACACATTATTTATATGACTTTAACTATACTAACTATACCGTTTTTTGTCATAATAGCTTTGATTGCTATTGTGGCAATTGTATTATTGATATTATTGTTAAATGGCAAAAAATACAAAGAAGAATGTATAGTTTTGCAAACAGAGGTTTCAAAACAAGAACAGCAACTTACTGAATATCAAAATATTTATTCGCAAAAACAAGAACAACACTCCAAAATAGCTCAAGAATACGAGTCTGCTTCCAACGACCTTAAAGCAAGTATCCATTATGCCGAACGTATTCAACGTGCAGTAATTCCTCACGAAGAAGAGTTTAAAGCATTGTTTCCTGATTGCTTTATCTATTTTAGACCTCGCGACATTGTTAGTGGAGATTTTTATACTTGTGCATCGTCGCCATATTTCAGAATAGCTGTTGTGGCAGATTGTACTGGGCACGGCGTTCCGGGAGGATTCCTTTCGATGCTTGGAATGTCGGCTCTCAAAGACCTTTTGTCTACGCAAAAGATTACCAAAGATTTTAATCCGGGTGAAATACTCAACTCGCTAAGAACCTTTATTTTAACTTCGCTTGCCGAAGCCTCTGAAACCGATGAGGCAACAGTGAGCGATGGTATGGATATTTCGCTTTGTGCTTTTAGCGACGATTTTTCGCAGATACGCTACGCCACTGCCAACCACACTATTTATCTATGTCGCAATGGCGAAATCAAAAAACTCAAGGGCAATCGTATGCCTATTGGCCGCCATCCAAAACAAGACAATCCGTTTGATACCTTTACTGTCGACCTTCAAAAAGGCGATATTGTTTACCTTTGTAGTGATGGCATTCAAGACCAATTTGGAAGTCCTGCCGACATTAAATTTACCACCAAACGACTTACTGCAATGCTTTTAGAGCATAGTAAAAAAGATACTCAAACCCAACTTGCCTATATATCTAAAATTGTAAACGATTGGCAAGAAGGACGAGATCAATTTGACGACCAAACATTAATAGGAATTAGAATTTGACATTATGAATATATTCGAATACCGCAAACAAGCCATCAAGTTGAAAGCCACTCGCGATGCTAATGCCAAGCGCATTGCCGAGTTGCAAAATCAACTTGCAGCCGCCGACGTTACCATTAAAACAGAATCAGAACGTTGTGCCAAAGCCACTCACGAAAACACTTCGAGCATTCGTTACGCAAAACGCATACAAAGCGCGGCTTTTTCGCAAAAAGAAATTAGCGGTATTTTCTCCGATTATTTTTTATTTACAAAACCTCACACTATCGTATCGGGCGATTTTTACAAAGCTACCGAAATAGAGCATTACAAAATTTTTGCTCTTGCCGACTGCTCGGGTCATGGCGTTCCCGGAGGTCTCCTCACAATGCTTGGACTTTCGGCATTGAAAGAATCGCTTGCAAAACATTTTTACGACGATAATATCGACCTTGCCGCTATTCTCGACGAAATGCGCGAATTTGTAAAATCGTCGCTCCGTAGCGACAACGACAATCCCGATAATATCAGCGATGGCATGAACCTAACCCTCTGTGCTTTTGAGATTAAGGGTGGGGGAGTATGGTTTGCAGGAGCCAACCAAAATGTCTATCTCTTTTCTGAAGGCAAACTTACCACTTATACTGGCGATCGTATGCCTATAGGATGGTCGTTTAAAGGTGATAGTCCTTTTTCGGAAACTTATATTCCTGTAAAAAAAGGCGATATGCTGTATCTCACCACCGATAGTTTGCAAAATCAGTTTGGAGGACCAGACAATTCAAAATTTTCAACCAAACGCCTTGTTTCGATGTTTGAGCAAATTGGTTCAATGTCTATAGCCGACCAAAAAGATACCGTGGCAGATATTGTAAACAAATGGGTAGAAGGTGCGGTTCAAATTGATGACTTAACTGTGGCAGGTGTAAGGGTTTAATTGCTACAAAATCCTGATTCCAGCCAATGTTATATCGTCTACTTGAATGGTATTGTACATCCAATCGCGAATAATGGTTTCAAAAGTCTCTTTTATTTCATCTGTTTAAAGGTTTAGGAAAAAGTCAATTATATAACCCCACAGCATTTTTACGTAGTATACCGAAAGGCAGATAAGTGCAATAAGTACTACAATCATAATGCCGAAATACAACGACTTACGTTTTACTTCGCTCATTATCTTCGGGTCTTTGGCGGCAAAACCTTCTACAAGTTTGCAATTTTTCTTAAATCCGCGATGGAGAAAATCAAAAAAGTCGCCTGCTACTGGCACTGTTCCCCAAAGACAGTCCATTAATATATTGTAAATGATAGCCAATGTAAGCGGCAACGATTTTAGCGTAAAAACCGATGTTATTAAATACGGAACGGTAAGAATAGTGGTTACCCAATCTCCAAGACCGGGGGCAACAAGACCGAGTATTGGGTCTAAATGCAAATCGTCCATCAGTGTTCTGATGGTGGTGAGTGCGCCAAACGTGGTTTTAGGGGCGGGTTGTTCGGCTGGTGTAATTATTTTAGTTTGCTCCATTTGCGTTATTTTTTCGGTTTAAAGATAAGGCTTTTTTTGATATACCGCTCAACAAAATTCTATATTTAATCAAATATTAATATGTTGGTAATTTTAAGATATAAAACATAATGCCTATATTTGCATTTCTAATTGATGAGAAAATGAATTTTAAACTTGTTTCGCAATTTAAGCCCACGGGCGATCAACCCGATGCTATCAGGCAGCTTACCGAAGGTGTTGAGCGCAACGACCATTATCAAATATTAAAAGGTGTAACTGGTTCGGGAAAAACGTTTACTATTGCCAACGTTATTGCCAATCTAAACCGTCCCGTGTTGGTGCTGAGTCACAACAAGACCCTCGCTGCGCAACTTTACGGCGAGTTTAAATCGTTTTTCCCCGAAAATGCTGTGGAATATTTCGTTTCGTATTACGATTATTATCAGCCCGAAGCGTTTATCCCCACTACAAATACCTATATCGAAAAAGACCTCTCTATCAACGATGATATCGAAAAACTCCGTCTGAGTGCTACCACGGCTCTGCTGTCGGGTAGGAGAGATATCATAATTGTTAGCTCTGTGTCGTGCCTCTATGGTATTGGCAACCCCGAAGATTTTCATGCCAACATATTGAAAATCAACAAAGGCGACCGTATTGAACGCAACGACCTTTTGCGTCAACTTTCCGATAGCCTTTATTCGCGAAATCAGGTGGAATTTAAGCACGGAACTTTCCGCGTTAATGGCGATACAGTTGATGTTTTTGTGGCTTACGATGATTTTGCTTTTCGCATTGTTTTTTTCGATGATGAAATTGACGAAATCTCCACTTTCGACCCTCTTACGGGCAGAACTTTTTCTAAAATCGACACTGCTATTATCTATCCTGCCAATATTTTTATGACCTCGAAAGAACGTATGTTTGAGGCTATTAAAAATATTCGTATCGACCTCGGTTTGCAGTTGCAACAATTGCAAGACGCTGGCAAGTCGCTCGAAGCCAAACGTTTAGAAGATCGCGTTAACAACGACCTCGAAATGATGCAAGAGCTCGGACACTGCCCTGGTATCGAAAACTATTCACGATATTTTGATGGTCGTAAGCCCGGTAGCCGTCCGTTCTGTCTTTTGGATTATTTCCCCGACGACTTTATAACTGTTATCGACGAAAGCCACGTTACGCTTGGGCAAATTCATGCTATGTTTGGAGGCGACCGTTCGCGCAAGGTAAATCTTGTGGAATACGGATTCCGTTTGCCTGCTGCGTTAGACAACCGTCCGTTAAAATTCTCTGAATTCGAGCAACTTACTCATCAAACCATATACCTAAGCGCCACCCCTGCCGACTACGAATTAGAAAAATGCGGAGGCGTGATTGTAGAGCAGATGATTCGTCCCACAGGATTGTTAGACCCGCCTATCGACGTGCGCAAATCCGAAAATCAAATCGACGACCTGATAAACGAAATTCAGCAAGTGGTAAAGCGCGACGAACGTGTTCTCGTTACCACTCTTACCAAGCGTACAGCCGAAGAGCTCACCAAATATCTTACAAAAATGGGAGTCCGCTCGGCCTATATACACAGCGAGGTGGACACCTTGGAACGCATTGAAATTATGGACGGATTGCGCAAAGGCATGTTTGATGTGCTTGTTGGTGTCAACCTCTTGCGCGAGGGGCTCGACTTGCCAGAAGTATCACTTGTGGCTATTTTGGATGCCGACAAGGAGGGTTTCTTGCGTTCTGCCCGTTCGCTTACACAGACAGCTGGACGAGCGGCTCGAAATGTCAACGGCAAAGTTATCATGTATGCCGACGTAATCACCGATTCGATGCGTGCCACCATCGACGAAACCAACCGTCACCGCACTATTCAAATACAGTACAACAAAGACAACAACATCACACCCAAGCAGATACGCAAAGGCGATACATTGCTGTTTCCAAAGAAAGATGCTCCCGAAAGCCGTCTTGCTCCAACCGAAATTACAGCTGTTGCCGCCGAATCCGCATCGTCGTTTATGTCGAAAAAAGACATCGAGCGCGAAATTGCCAAAGCCAAAACCGAAATGGAGCGTGCTGCCAAAAAACTCGACTTTGTTAATGCCGCCAAATTCCGCGACATTATGTTTGAATTGCAGTCGAAACTATAAAATCAAAAAAAATGTAAGAATTTTTGGCTTAATTGCTTACTATTTGTCATTAAATTTTTACTTTTGCAAAAAATACTCAAACGTACAATGTCAAGAAGAAGAAATTCGGACTATCAGTCCCCAATAGATATTTTAAAAACTACGCTCACAAGCGACCGTGCAAAACTAATTTGGTTTTTGCTTTTTGTTCTACTTACCGTGGTAGAATTGATTGGCTTTTTGTCGTATCTCGGCACATGGCGCGAAGATCAAAGCAAGTTTGAAATCGGTTGGCTCAAATTTCTGTTCGATTCAGAAATCGAGGTTGCCAACTGGTCACACAAGTTGGGAGCTTTGATTTCACACATTTTTATACATCATCTTTTTGGACTTCCATCGTTTGTTTTTGTGCCGCTTACCTTGCTTTGCGGATTAAAAATTATGGGTATCGAGCCTGTTCCGCTGAGTACAACTGCAAAATGGTCGCTCCTTATAATGTTCTGGTGTTCAGTAATATTGGGATTCTTCTTCGGTGATAATGCTTTTTATTACGGAGGAATAGTTGGCTTTGAAGTGGCTTATTGGATCGAATCTGTATTTGGCAAAGTGGGCACGGTGCTATTGTTGCTGTTTTTGGCTACAATGCTCTTTGTATTTGCCAAAGAAAGCGCTATGGAATGGATTAAGGTATTCTTCGACGATTTTTCTAAGCGTAAAAATTTTAAACACGCTGTTCAAACTGCCAAACAGTATGCCAGCGGCTCATCGCAACAAGATATTATCAAACTCGCTAAAGCTAAAAATTCAGGTCAATACTCTCAGTCGCAACGCGATGACGATTTTGATTATATCGACGAGGATGAACAAGAAAATCAGTTGAATGCTTCTATAAATCAAGCACAACCGCAACAACATGGTAATAGTTCGTCGCCATTCTCGTTTATCAAAGAAAAACTCTTTAAAAACAAAGACTATAAGGGCGAAGATCAAAAAATTGATTTTAACGAAAAGCCCGAAACTCCTGCCGAAACCACTGTAAACGAACGTTATTACCTCAACGATAATGGACAAAAGGTTTCTGCCGATGGAGTAGGCTTTGAGGTAGACGACACCACTCAAAACTCCGAAGAATCTATCAGTGCTATTGATGAGGGCAATACAACCTCCGAATCGTCGCTTAATGCAGCAGCTTCGGTTTCTTCCGACGGACCAATGATGGAGGTGGAAACCAACCACGACATCACCGTTGATAATATCAACCAGCTGCCTCCATACGACCCCACTATGGATTTGAAAAACTACAAGCTGCCATCTATCGACCTTTTGGAAGATTACAAGTCGGAAGGCAAAGCAGTTGACAACAACGAGCTTTTGGAAAACAAAATCAAGATCGTGGAGGCTCTCAAAAACTTCAAAATCAAGATCGAAAAGATTAAAGCCACCATCGGTCCCACTGTTACGCTCTACGAAATTGTGCCCGCCGCCGGTGTGCGTGTAGGAAAAATTCAGAATCTTGAAGCTGATATTATGTTGAGCCTCAAGGCGTTGGGTATACGTATTATTGCTCCTATGCCCGGACGTGGCACTGTGGGTATCGAAGTGCCCAACAAGAATCCCGAGATTGTTTCGATGCGCTCGCTTGTGTCATCCCCCAAATTTCAAGAGAGCAAATACGAGTTGCCAATCGCACTCGGCAAGGATATCAGCAACCAGTCGTACTTGATGGACTTGACTAAGTGTCCTCACCTCTTGGTAGCCGGTGCTACTGGTCAGGGTAAGTCTGTCGGCTTGAATACAATCGTTGCTTCAATTCTTTATCGCAAACATCCCGCGCAAGTAAAATTTGTGCTGGTAGACCCCAAAAAGGTAGAGCTCACACTTTATAATAATATAGAAAAACACTATCTCGCAAAACTTCCCGACAGCGAGGAAGCCATCATCACCGATGTGGATAAAGTGAAGGAGACTCTCAATTCGCTTACCGTGGAGATGACAAACCGTTACGACCTTCTCAAAGAGGCTGGTGTGCGCAATATCAAAGAGTACAACCAGAAGTTTATTGCCCGTCACCTCAATCCCGAAAAAGGTCATAAGTTTTTGCCTTACATTGTGTTAATAATAGACGAGTTTGCCGACCTTATTATGACCGCTGGCAAAGAAATCGAAAAACCAATTGCCCGTATTGCGCAACTTGCCCGTGCTATTGGTATTCACATGATTGTTGCCACACAGCGACCCACAACTAATATTATTACAGGTCTTATCAAGGCAAACTTCCCCACTCGAATTGCATTCAAAGTGTCGTCAATGATGGACTCGCGTACAATTCTCGACTGCTCTGGCGCTCAGCACCTTATCGGTCGTGGTGATATGCTTATTTCTAACGGTAGCGACCTTACTCGTTTGCAATGTGCATTTATTGATACTCCTGAACTTGAGCGCATTACCAAATTTATTGGCGACCAACAGGGATATCCCAACACATTTGAACTTCCCGAACCCGACATCGAACCTTCAGAAGGCGGCGAGGCAGTTGACCTTACCAAACGTGACCCAATGTTTGAAGAAGCTGCACGACTGATAGTTATAAGTCAACAAGGTAGCACATCGCTCTTGCAACGTAAACTTGAAATAGGTTACAACCGTGCAGGACGTATCATGGATCAGTTAGAAGCAGCTGGAATTGTTGGACCAAACGAAGGCAGCAAGGCGCGTAGCGTCAACTACACCAGCGAATACGATTTGATGCAATTTCTCAATCGACTTTACGAGGAAAACCAATAGTCAGCAAGCTTAAAAATTATTAAATTTGACTACTTGCAATAACAAAAACATTGCATCTGCGTTTATTCCTCAAAAAACAGAATACAAATTTTTAAAAACTAATACACCAACAAAGATGAAAATTACACGTTTTTTAGCAGCATTAATGCTCATAACAGCAACATCTACCGCACTTTATGCTCAAGACGAAACTCACGACCCCGCAGCCAAGAAAGTGCTCGACAAAGTGCTCGCCACCACCAAAGGTTATCAAACCCTCCGTGCCTCGTTTGACTGGGCTATGGAAAACAAGGTGGAAAAAACCAAAGATACCAAGAGCGGATTTATGTTTATCAAAGGTGATAAATACAAACTCGTAATGTCTGGTATCGAAATCTTTACCGATGGCACAGCCCTTTGGCAATATTCAAAAGACATCAACGAGGTAACTATCAACGAAGTAGAAGAAAACGCCGAATCAATTATAAGCAATCCCACCAAGATATTTGAACTTTACAAAAGCGGCTTTAAATACCGTTTGAAAGAGGAAATCTCAGCATCGGTAAAAACCAAAGTGGACGGCAAAGTAACATCTACAAAAAAACAATGCTACGTAATCGACCTCTATCCCGAAAAACCTGCTACCGTAGAGTATCACACAATCAGACTTGTAATCGACAAAGCTAACACACATATAGCCAGCTTAGACATTATGTTTAAGAACGGCACAGAGCAGATTATCGAAATTACCGAGTATAAACCCAACACACCTATGCCCGATAATCTCTTTACATTTGATGCATCAAAATATCCTGGCGTAGAAATCAACGATATGCGTTAATCGTATAGTAATAAGACGTTTATAAAGTATTGTGATATAATAAGTTGCAACGATAAATATGTAATATTTCTCTGACAACCAAACATTAAGCCCAAAAAAAAAGCAAAAAAACAATAAAAAAAACGCCTTAAAATTTGATTATACGAATAAACGTCCTTATATTTGCACCACCAAAAACTAATGTAATTTATTGAAAATTAAATATTTTTAGCAATGACAAAAGCAGACATCGTAAACGACATTTCCAAAAACACAGGAATTGAAAAAGTAACCGTACAGAAAGCCGTAGAAGCTTTCATGGACACTATCAAAGCTTCGTTAGTGGAGAACAAAAACGTTTATCTCCGCGGTTTCGGTAGCTTCGTTATCAAAACAAGAGCTAAAAAAACCGCTCGTAACATCTCTAAAAACACCACTATCGTCATCCCTGAGCACAACATTCCCGCATTCAAACCATCGAAACTTTTCGTAAGCGAAGTTAAAGGCGGCAAGTAATTTGTGAGCACCAATTTTTTTTATTAACTTTTTAAAACACAACAGCAATGCCAAGCGGAAAGAAAAGAAAACGTCATAAAATGGCTACACACAAACGTAAAAAACGTTTGCGCAAAGACAGACACAAGAAAAAATAGTGTCGTGAGCCAACTAAAAAATCAAAAAGCGGCGTGATGCCCCTTTTTGATTTTTTCATTACTAACCCCCCGTGCTAAATGCTGCACAGGACAACATTCTTACAGTGAACAACGATTTAGTCATCAATGCTACTGAGTCGGAAATTGTAATTGCTTTGTTGGAAGACAGGCAATTAGTGGAAATACACAAAGAAAAGAGGAACCAGCGGTTTTCGGTTGGCGATATTTACCTCGGCAAGGTGAAAAAAATTATGCCAGGTCTCAATGCCGCCTTTGTAGACGTAGGATACGAAAAAGATGCCTTCCTGCACTATCAGGATCTTGGTCCGCAGTTCTCTACTCTGCACAAATATGTGCAGACTGCAATGGATAATCCCAAAAACTGCAAACCTCTTCAATACATCAATCTCATGCCCGAGATTAACAAAAAGGGCAAAATTACCGAACAAATCGCATCGGGTCAGCGTGTGCTGGTACAGATAAGCAAAGAACCAATTTCTACCAAAGGTCCGAGGCTTAATTCTGAAATTTCAATGGCAGGACGAAACCTCGTTTTGTTACCGTTCTCCGACAAAGTTTCTATTTCTCAAAAAATCAAGGGAAAAGAAGAAAGAGAACGTTTGCGACAATTAATTCTCGCCATTAAACCAAAAAATTTTGGAATAATTGTACGTACCGAAGCAAAAAACCGTCGTGTGGCGGTGCTCGATGCAGAAATTAAGTCGCTCGTTGAAAAATGGGAAAACGCTATATCGGTGCTCGGATCAGGCGTTATGCCGCCAAAACTGATAGCCGGAGAGATGGATGTCACAAGTGCTATTCTCCGCGATACACTGAGTAATTCGTTTAACAGTGTTATTACTAACGATCCGGCAATTTATCACGAGGTCAAAAACTTTGTTAGCAGCATTGCTCCCGACAAAGAAAAAATTGTGAAACTCGACACCGACAAAATTTCGCTTTTCGACCGCTATTTTAATATCGAAAAGCAAATTAAACTGCTGTTTGGCAAGACAGTAACTTTTAAAAACGGGGCGTACCTGATAATGGAGCACACTGAGGCTCTGTTTGTAATAGACGTTAATAGTGGCAACCGCGCCAACAACGCCGATCAAGAAACCAACGCCCTCGAAGTTAACCTTGCCGCAGCCGATGAGATAGCGCGGCAGTTGCGGCTCCGCGATATTGGAGGCATTATTGTGGTTGATTTCATTGATATGCATCTCAACCAAAACAAAAAAGCCCTCCACGACAAAATGAAAGAGGCTATGGCCTCCGACAGAACCAAGCACAATATTCTGCCACTGAGTAAGTTCGGACTCATGCAGATTACACGCCAAAGGGTACGTCCCGAGATGAATATGAACACTCAGGAGGTTTGCCCAACGTGCGGCGGCACAGGAGAAATCGGTTCTACCATACTCCTCGCCGACGAAATAGAGGAAGATTTGAAAACTTTTGTTTCAGAAGGCTCTCACAAAAAGGTTACGCTTAAAGTTAACCCCATTATCGAAGCCTACCTAACCAAGGGTCTTTTCTCTATTCGCTTTAAATGGCAGTTGAAATACAA
Source organism: Bacteroidales bacterium (assembly GCA_016293845.1). Lineage (GTDB taxonomy): Bacteria > Bacteroidota > Bacteroidia > Bacteroidales > UBA3824 > UBA3824. Next base: position 193,241 of record JAEDDH010000002.1, read on the forward strand.
GGTCCGGATAAAAATTCAATCCGACTCTGCATACGGACTTATAAAATTCGACTTCCTCGACAACGAAGGCAATGTGATTGAGTTCGAAAATTAAAGAGATTCAATAAAAAAAACGGCAGCCGCCATTTCGACGACCGCCGTTTTTTTTGTATTTATGCATTAAATTATTCCCATTCAATTGTGGCGGGTGGTTTTGAGCTGATGTCGTAAGCCACGCGGTTAACTCCTTTTACATTGCGGATAATGTCGTTTGAAACCTTTGCCAAAAATTCGTAGGGTAGGTGAGCCCAGTCGGCTGTCATGGCGTCGGCACTTGTAACGGCGCGAAGTGCAACTGCCTGTTCGTAAGTACGTTCGTCGCCCATAACGCCTACCGATTTGATAGGCAGAAGGATAACGCCAGCCTGCCATACTTGGTCGTAGAGTGTTTGGCCATTTTCGGTTTTCCACTCGCGCAGACCACGGATAAATATGTCGTCGGCATCTTGAAGAATGCGCACCTTTTCGGGTGTGATGTCGCCGAGAATTCTTACGCCAAGTCCGGGTCCCGGGAAGGGATGACGTTTAATAAGATGCTCGGGCATACCAAGTTGACGTCCTACACGACGAACCTCGTCTTTGAAAAGCCATTTCAAAGGTTCGCAGAGTTGAAGTTTCATATCTTTGGGCAATCCGCCTACGTTGTGGTGGCTCTTGATGGTGCGACCTGTGATGTTGAGACTTTCGATACGGTCGGGATAGATAGTGCCCTGTCCAAGCCATTTAGCATCTTTAATTTTCTGAGCCTCAGCGTTAAACACGTCCACAAAGCCTTTGCCTATGATTTTGCGTTTCTTTTCGGGTTCTTCCACGCCAGCAAGTTCGTCGTAGAATTTTTTAGATGCGTCAACGCCTATTACATTGAGTCCGAGACATTCATAGTCGCGGAGCACATCTTCAAATTCGTTTTTGCGCAAAAGACCGTTGTTTACAAATATGCAAGTGAGGTTTTTGCCGATGGCCTTGTTGAGCAATACGGCTGCCACCGACGAGTCAACGCCGCCCGAAAGTCCGAGCACAACCTTGTCGTTGCCCACTTGCTGTTTGAGTTCTTGAACGGTGGTTTCGATAAACGATGCAGGCGACCAGTCCTGTTTGCCACCGCAAATGTCTACTACAAAGTTCTTTAACAATAATGTTCCTTGCAACGAGTGGAACACCTCGGGGTGGAACTGTACGCCCCAAATTTTTTCGTCATTAGCCTGATATGCGGCAAATTTAACCTTTTCGGTAGATGCTATGCATCTGAAACCCTGAGGAATAGCTGTGATAGTGTCGCCGTGGCTCATCCATACTTGCGAATCCTTGTCAAATCCCTTGAAAAGTGGGTTGCCATCCTCAATGAAGTTGAGGTTAGCACGACCGTATTCGCGAGTGCCTGCGGGTTCTACTTTTCCTCCCAATGTGTGCGAAATATACTGTGCTCCGTAGCAAATGCCCAAGATGGGAAGTTTTCCTCTAAACTGCTCTAAATCAACTTTGAAGGCTTCGGGGTCGTAAACACTGTACGGCGATCCAGAGAGTATTACGCCGATGATTGACGGGTCGTCTTTTGGAAACTTGTTGTAAGGCACAATTTCGCAAAAGGTGTCCAATTCGCGCACACGACGGCCGATAAGCTGTGTGGTTTGCGAACCGAAATCAAGAATTATTATTTTCTGCTGCATATTGGTGTTTGTTTAATTAATTGTCATACAGTAAAATCCATACCGTCTTTGGCGGCTGTGGAATTTGGAAAAAACTCTTGTGTCTCTGTCTCCAAGAGCGATTTAATCTGGTCGTTGCCGTATCGGTGCGAGTAATGCCCGATTATGAGCCTTTCCACTCCGGCGTTTTTGGCTATCTGTGCAGCCTGAGCCGTGGTGGTGTGGAAGGTGATTTTCGCACGGTCTGCCAAGGTCTTGTCGTAAGTGGCCTCGTGGTAGAGTACGTTGCAACCCTTGACTGCTTCCTCAACAGATTTAAGAGCGAGGGTATCGGTGATGAAGGCATACGACTTGGGTGCGGGCGGCTCAATAGTGAGTTCGGAGTTTGGAATGGTTTTGCCGTTTTCGAGATGAAGGTCTGATCCTTCCTTAATTGCCACTATCTCGGCTATCGTAAGATTGTATTTATCAATCATTTCTTTGCGAATATTCTTCAACTGAGGTTTTTCTTTGAAAATAAAACCGCAGGTAGGTATTCGGTGCTTTACGGGAACACTGTACACCTCGATAGCCTTGTCGTCGTATATAAGTTCCACTTCGTTGTAATGCAGTGGTACAAAGATAGTTTTGAAACCAAGTTCGTTGAGCTTGATTGGCGAATACTCGCCTTCGAGCATTTTTTGAAGGTCGGGGTGTGCGTGTATATATAGGTCGTTGGCTCGTCCTAAAAGTCCGTAAGAGCTTAACAGTCCGAACAGCCCGTAAAAATGGTCGCCGTGAAGATGTGATATAAAAATGTGCTTGATAGCCGCTGTGTGAATGTCGAAGCGGTTCATCTGAATTTGTGTAGATTCGGCACAGTCCACAAGATAAGGATGCGTGTTGTGAGTCACCACCTGCGCTGTGGCGTATCTGTGCTTCGACGGCAGTGCCGATCCGCAGCCGAGTATTTTTACTTGAAACGACATTTGCAACTTTTTTTCGGGTGCAAAGTTAGGGTAAAAATGTGAAATAATGGTAAAAAATGAGGAAATCTTTATTCTAAAACTTCCATTATCCATCCTCTGAAAACTATTACTACTGTATGTAGTTCCCATTTGTGGGAGGTGCATTTTTTTATTATTCTGTGGTCGGCTATGTAACGCTGCAACTGAACTTTGGCATCGTCTTTTAATTGAGCCACAGTTTCGTCAGATGAGTTTTTTTTGCAATATTTTAATTCAATCATATAAGCGTGGCGTTTGTAGCCGAGGGGTTCAAGAAACATATCGGTAAACCCGTGGTCGGCCTCCAATTCGGTGAAAGCCACGTAGCCAGAACTTTTGCAAAAATGCGACATAAAGAATCCCTTTACAAAAAACTCACCCTTAGCGTCAAAATCTCTTACAGAAGAGTTGCCGTCAATTATTGATGCTATGTAAGAAATAAACGGCTTACAATCACCTTTAAAAGCAAGTTTTTCCCAATACGAATCCAATAAATTGTAGTCGGTACGCCATCCTAACGCTTGCGAATAACATTTTTCTAAGTAGTTGCAATACTGTTGTTTTACAGTTTCGTTTGGGACAATAAAAATGGGATAGCCGTTTTCGTCAGAACCGTAACTCAGAAGTCCCATATAGAATAGAAGACTTTTAAGGTTGTGTGGTCGAGATAATTCTGCAATGGCAAACTCAGGATTTAGTTCAAAAAACGTCTTTCCAGTGTTAACGATTTCCAAAATTATCTGCGATTTTTCGCCAAAATCTTTTTCTATTTTCACCATCTTTTCCATCTTGAAAAAATCGGTAGAGACATTTGGGTCAACAAGTTTTTCGGGGATACGGCCTTTTGACATAACATAGTTGCGAACAAAATAGAGAACCATATCGGTATTAAAAACCCTTTCGCTGTTTAACATATCAGACGAAAAGCAATAATTATTGTAAACTGGTTTCATAATGTCGATAAGTTCGTCAACAGAATGTTTAAAAACGCCTGTTTCATCGCGGTAATATTCCAACATATTATTAACCTCGCTTTCCGAAAAGCCCATAAGGCTGTTTAAGTTGCCATCGATAGAATGGTTGGCTGCAATATTAAACCCGCTTGTAACATCGCTCAGCGTCAACGGCGACACACCTGATATGAAAATGCGTCCAATGAGTGCATTGTTGGTTGAGGTCATATCTTTCAACACATTGAAAAACAATCTGAAAAATCCGTCGCCGTGGGTGAGGTTGCGGTAAGCATCTTCGTCGGTAGAAAAAAGTGTGTTGGCAAAGTTGTCGTATTCATCTATCATAATGTAGATTTTGTACGGTGCATTTTCTGTAAGAGAAATCAGCCTTTCTAATGCCTTGTTGCTAACATCTGTAACCTCTTTCATATATTCGGTAGCGTTTGCGGGCAAGAACTGTTCGTAACGGTTTACAAAACGCCTGATGTTTTCGCAAACATTAAAGTTAAACGAATCTTCTACATTTTCTTTGCGGCTGTCAACTGAGGCAAAACTAAATTTAAGAATCATATACTTTCCCTGATTGGGTGTGGTATGATTGTAGATATCCAATCCGCCGAAGTTTTGTTCGTAGTTGTCTTTTTCTAAAACGTCGTAATAGGCGGCTAACATATTCATAAACAATGTTTTGCCAAACCTTCTCGGACGTAGGAACATAATATATTTGGCGGCGGTTTCAAAATAAGGTATAAACGCCGTTTTGTCAACGTAATACGAGTTTTCTTTGCGTATGGTAACGTAGTCGGTTTCGCCGTAAGGAATCAGTCGCATAGTGAATTACTTTTATTTTTGGGCAAATATAATAAAAAAAACAATTGGTGGTGTGGGGTGGTTAAAAAACAATCTACATCGAAACTCTCCCCGACACCAAATACATAGTAATCGCCTTAAATGGCCGAACCATAAAATCTGCCACCACAAAATCTACCAAAGAAGAAATCCACATCAGTCAATCAGGGGTGCTTATAGTTTTGATTGGCAATACTGCATACAAGGTAGCCAATTAGGATAATCCCAAAATAATTATTTATACAAATCCGCAGGAAGAATTTGTCTTTCTGCGGATTTATTTTTTTACAGGATAATCAACATCACATTTGAATAAACAAAAAAATGATTATCTTTACACCGTTATAGTTACTAATTAATAATTGTATGAAATAATTTCTATCACTTTTGGCGGTGTCGTTGACAACCGTTATGCCTATTGTAGCCCAAACTACCATTCAAGGACTTGAAAAACAGGCTGTTGAAATTATTTGCAAAATGACTTTGGAGGAGAAAATTTCTCAAATGATGAATACTACGCCGGGAATCGAGCGTCTTGGCATCGAGCCCTACGACTATTGGAACGAGGGTTTGCACGGCGTGGGACGCAACGGTAGGGCTACCGTTTTTCCTGAGCCGATTGGTCTTGGTGCAACATTCGACACCGAACTTATAAATCAAATTGGCGATGTGATTTCTACCGAAAGTCGCGCAAAATATATTGTGGCTCGCAAAAATAAGAATTACGCCCGTTATACAGGATTGACATTTTGGTCGCCTAATATCAATATTTTCCGCGATCCGCGTTGGGGTAGGGGAATGGAAACCTATGGTGAAGACCCATTTTTAACAGGTTCGCTCGGTGCTGCGTTTGTTAAAGGTATGCAAGGCAACGACCCTGTGTATCTGAAAGTTGCAGCCTGCGGCAAGCACTTTGCAGTGCACTCAGGACCCGAATCTACTCGACACTCTGCCAATATCGACCCTTCAAAACGCGATCTTTGGGAAACCTACCTTCCCGCATTCCGTATGCTTGTGCAAGATGCTAACGTTGAGATAATTATGGGCGCTTACAACCGTGTTTATGGCGAAAGTTGTTCGGGTAGCAAATTTTTGCTTACCGATGTTTTGCGCAATCAGTGGGGTTTCAAGGGTCATATTGTTTCCGACTGTGATGCCGTAGATGATATTTACAAAGGACACGGCATTGTGAAAAACGCTGCCGAGGCCTCTGCTCTTGCTATTAAAAACGGTTTGAATATTGAGTGTGGACATTCGCTCTATGCTCTTAAAGAGGCTGTTGAGAAAAACCTTATTACCGAGGCAGAACTCGACAAAGCCCTCATTCCCTTGATGATGACCCGTTTGAAACTCGGCATTCTTCAAAAAGACGACAACTGCCCCTACAACAATTATTCTGAAAGCGATATTTGCTAGCCTAAGCACACCGCACTCTCTAAAAAGGCAGCCTTAGAGAGCGTGGTTCTCTTAAAAAACAACGGAATTCTGCCCTTGAAAAAAGATATTCATACTCTCTTTGAAACAGGTGCAGGAGCGGCAGATGCTTTTGGGTTGATGGGTAATTATTTTGGAATTTCTGACCGTTATTGTACTTATTTACAAGGAATTATCTCTAAGGTAAGTAGCGGCACGGCAGTACACTATCGTCCCGGCGTTTTGGAGAATACACCCACCAAAAACGAACTCAACTATGCTGTTGGCGAAGCCGCCCGTACTCAATACACTATTATTGTAATGGGCAACAACGGCAATCTCGAAGGTGAAGAAGGTGAATCAATCGACTCTGACACCAAAGGCGACCACACTTCGCTTGCATTGCCCAAAAGCCAGATGGATTATCTTCGCGAAATTTACCAACGAAGCCATCGCCAAAATGAGTGGTGGTGCCAAGAATAGCGAAAGCGGCATTATAGTAGTGCTTACAGGTGGAAGTCCCATTGATGTAAGAGAGATTTCTGAAATGGCAGATGCCGTAATTATGGCTTGGTATTCGGGTCAGGAAGGCGGCTATGCACTTGGCGATTTGATTTTTGGTGATGCTAATTTCTCAGGTCGTTTGCCCATCACATTTCCTGCCGATTGTGCTAAATTGCCCGACTTTGAGGATTACTCTATGAAAAATCGCACTTATAAATATATGAGCGATAATATTTTCTACCCCTTTGGCTATGGATTGAGTTATGGCAAGGTATCGTACTCATCTCCCTCTGTTGTTTGGAACAAAAATCAAACAGCCACTGTAAAAGTAAGTGTTACAAATAATTCTGCTATAAAAACCACCGAAACAGTGCAAGTATACGTATCGGCACCTGGTACAGGACAAACCGCACCTATTCAACAACTTGTAGCATTTAAGCGTGTGGAACTCAATGCAAATGCAACAGCCGAAGTATCGTTTACCATCGACGCAGCTCAGCTCAAAACAGTAGAATCAGACGGTAGCAGCAAACTCCGCAAAGGCGTTTACAAATTTGCCATTGGCGGTGCAGCTCCATCAGATCGTACTAACGAGTTGGGTGTGAGTGTGGTAGAAAAAGAAGTTACGATAATATAGGTTGTTTTTCCTGTTTGCTTCCGTACACTATAATTGCCACCATTGCAGCGGCACCAAGCAAAAATGGATAAAAGAGATACCCCGTTATTTCTGACGGGGCTATTCCGCATAACCCTGCGGCAAGCAACATTTGTGCGCCGTAGGGTATTATGCCTTGGGCAAAACAAGAAAAGGTATCTAAGATACTTGCAGCACGTTTGGGCGAAATACCAAACTTTTGTGCTATGCGTTGCGCCGGATTGCCTACCGTTATAATTGCCACAGTGTTGTTTGCAGTGCAGATGTCGGCAAAAAAAACAAGTGCAGCAATGCTGAATCCTGCCGAACGCGAACCTGTTATTTTTTTAGATAGTTTTTCTACAAGATAATCCATGCCGCCGTTGTAGCGGATAAGTTCTAACATTCCGCCAGCAAGCAGTGTTACAATAATCAATTCCGACATTGAAAGCATTCCAGTACTCATCTGCGAAAGCCATTCAAATAAATCGAAAGAGTTTGTAAATATGCCAGTTAATCCAGCCAAAATAACGCCTACCAATAGTACTATTAGTACATTTACGCCAACAATTGCCAATATCAAAACTGCTATGTAAGGAATTATTTTGATGAACTCTATATCTGTAGCAGGAGCTTCTATTGCATATCCACGTCCAACAAAAAAGTATATTATTGCGGTAATAATTGCGGCAGGAAGAGCTATGCGGATGTTTTCGTGAAATTTATCCTTCATCATGCATCCTTGAGTCTTGGTGGCAACAACAGTGGTGTCGGATATAAACGAAAGATTGTCGCCAAAGTATGCGCCGCCCACAATTACGCCTGCCATTAGTGCTGTGGCTATTCCCGTTTGACTTGCCATTTGGGCAGCAACAGGCATTAAAGCTGCAATTGTGCCCACCGAAGTACCTATCGCCAACGAAATAAAGCACGCAGTGAGAAACATTCCGGGGAGAATAAAGTTTTGTGGAAGGATTGTAAGTGCCATATCTACAGCCGCTTGTACACCGCCGATAGTTTTGGCGCTTTGGGCAAAAGCTCCGGCAAGCAAAAAAATCCAAATCATTAGCATAATGTTTTTGTTGCCAGCCCCGCGGCTAAAACGTGTTATGCGCTGATTGATAGTAAGTTTATTGGTAACGGCTACGGCGTAAATACTTGAAGCAATAAACGCCACAGTTATAGGTACTTTGTAAAAGTCATTGAGAATGAGCGAAGTAACTAAATATAGCACCAAGAAAACGAGCAAAGGCGAAAGTGCGAAAAAATTAGGTTTCCGTTGTGCTATATCGCGGATTTGCTTTGTGCTCATTGATTAATCTACGGTTCAAGAACTCTCAACTCTATTGGGAAATTGATTGTGTATTGGAGGTCTTCTCCGTTTTCTTGCGAAGATTCGTCCCCATCTTCGTAATACCAAATGATTTTAAGTGTGTTAGGTTCTTTTATGTTTTTTAAAATCGACATAAGTTCAAGTACACAACGCAATGTAGCTGAGTTGTAGTATTCAAAGTTGAACACGAGTTCGGTATGCTCTTTAGGCGAAGCTGTGTATTCTTCCAACCAAGAAAATACAGGCAAATAGAAAGCATCGCTATCTTCGGGCATAGAGCGTCCTGAAAGCATTAATTTACCTTCGTCGGGCTCGAATACGATTCTCGGCGTAGTGCTTGTGGCTTCTATATATAGTTTCTGCATAGCATTTATTTTTGCTTGCAAATATAACAAAAAAATTTTAGATGATACTAATTAAATAAAAAAAATATCAAGTAACTTTATTTTTCTGTTAGTGTTGTTGAGTTAAATATTACATTCTATTGTTACTAAAGTATTATCGTTGTCAAATTGGCAGATAATACCGTTTTTGCTTTCGCGGGCAATGTCAATAAGTCCAAGTCCCGACGAAATATCAAGATTGTCGTGCCCATTGCGCAACACTTTTTTATAATAGGCGTCAAGTTGTTCGGGCGATTGAGCATTAAGGGAGTCGATATATTCTTTTAACTGGGTTGTGTAGTTGGGGTCTATGTTGTTGGATGTCGTAATGGTGTATTTTGATTGATGTTTGCCGAGCGAAAAAAGTCCATCGTGGCTACCTAAATTTGCCGAAGATGCGTGTTTTGAAATGTTTTGAATCATTTCTACCATTATGTGATAAACTTTTCGCTGGGTGGTAAGCTCAGAGTCAAGTTCGGCAATGTTGTTTTCTGACATAATAAGTATTTGATTTACAGTGTTTCGGTCAAAATCGCCTTTTACTGCCAAAAACTTATGATGCTGTTCCATAAGGTTTTTGAGATATTCGGTACGGTCTACAGGCAAAGGCTCTGTATTGTCTTCGCTGATTTTGAGTCGCAGTTGAAAATAGAAAAACGCGCGATTGTTGTCAACGGGAGTAAATTTATAATCGAGTTTTTCTTTAGTTTTTCGTATCATTTCTACAAAACCGAGACCAGCACCGCCTTCTTTTGACAATTGTTTGTTGGTGAGGGTTTCAACAAAAACTTGTTTTAATTCTTCGTTGGTCATAGTGTTAACGCGGTTGAGCTTGTTTTGTAGCATTTCAACCTTGGCATTGTCGACAAAATTGCCCGAAGTTATGTAGTAACTATTGCCTATGCGGCGAACAACAAATATTTCTCCTGAGTTTTCGTCTTCGTTTCTGCCCGAAAGGCCATAGCGGAGAATGTTTTGAAAACTTTCTATCATCAAAAACGATAGCTTATTTTTTTGACCTTCGGTGTCGGAACTTTTGCCTAAATATCCTTTCCAAAGCTCGGTTACCATACCAAGAACAGTATTGTCGAATTTGCCTAAGTATATGAAACTCAGGTTGTCGTCTTTGAGTTCGTGGTACAATGCATTGTTAATATTCCTTTCCATAATTAAGTTTATAATGTCTGACAACAAAAAAATTGTAATTTCAGGCTATAAAAATAAAAAATCTATCTAAATTTGTACACTTTAAATGAGATTTTTTTTTAGAAAACGAATTTGATAAATATATGTTAAACAAAATAGTAAAGATTTTGCTTTTAGCCGCCGTTTTTTTAATAACGATACCCGCTTTTGCTACACATAATAGGGCAGGCGAAATTGTCTACAAGCATATTTCGGGCTACAAATATAAACTAATTATTAATACATATTGCTATACTCTAACAGATGCCGACCGTGATGAACTTGAATTAGATTGTGGCGATGGCACTCCAAAAGAAGTCCTTAAACGTATCTCAAAGACATTTTTGGATGATGGATCTAATTTTAATGATGATACGAAGGAGTTTCATACTTTAATTTGTAAAAATGTTTATGTTGGCGAGCATACATTTTCGGGTGCTGGAGCATACACCTTATATATGGAAGACCCAAACCGAAACGAGGGTGTTGATAACATTCCTAACTCGGTAAACGTGGTGTTTGCAATTAAAACCACATTGTTGATAAGTCCCTTGGCTGGAAATAATAGTTCTCCTGTGTTGCTCAACGCACCTATCGACAAAGCTGGACTCAACAAAGTTTTTGTTCACAATCCCGGAGCGTTCGACCCTGATGGTGATAGTCTTAGCTACAAAATTGCCCGTTGCTTAACCCAAGACGGTGTTGAAATTGTGGGTTATTCGCTTCCGCCTGTTACCGATTCTATTTTTGTAGACCCATATTCGGGCGATTTTGTGTGGGATCGTCCTTCAAAAAAAGGTTCGTTTAATGTGGCAATGGTGATAGAAGAGTGGCGCAATGGCGTAAAAATAGGAGAGGTGCTTCGTGATATTCAGGTGGATGTGGAAGATACCGACAATCATACGCCTATAATTGATCCTATTGCAAACCATTGTGTGATAGCCGATTCTACATTAGAATTTACTGTAACGGCGCATGATCCTGATGCACCTGATTTGGTAGAGCTAACGGCTTCGGGTGGAGTTTTTGAGATGAAAATTAATCCTGCAAAATTCATAGTTACAGCCAATTGGAGCAAAACACCCGTTGGACATTTTTATTGGCATACCCATCAGAGCCATGTTCGCCGTTTGCCCTACGAAGTGCTTTTCCGAGCAGTTGACGATGATATCAAAGTGCCTCTAACGGCTTATCGCAAAAATAAGATTACCGTTATTGCTCCTGAGCCTAAGATAATTAGTGCTCAACCATCTAACAATTCTATCAAACTAACTTGGACCCGCGGTAGAAACACAAACGCAACAGGATTTAAGATTTATCGTAGATCGCGTCCCGATGATTTTAAAAGCGATGTCTGTGAAACAGGTGTTCCTGCCGAATGGGAATACGAATTGATCAAGGTTGTTAGCAATCCCAACGATACAATTTTTACCGATAACAACAATGGCATTCTATTACCACAAGGGTTTTGCTACTGCTATAGAGTTACCGCCACATTTGTAGACGGTGCTGAAAGTAAGGTGTCGAAACCCGCTTGTGTGGTGCTTTCGCGTGGAACTATTGCGTTAACACAAGCCACTGTAGTGAGTACTTCCGAAAACGATGGCGAAATTCATTTAGAGTGGATGACGCCTTCGGGCATAGATTTCGATGAGGTTAAACCTCCATACGCTTATTTGATTTATCCCGCACACGGTATCTACGACGGTATTTACACCAATCCAATCCAAATTGATGAAATAAAGGATACCACATATACTCAAAGCCATATTGATACATACAGCAAAGGAAGCATTTATAAAATATGTTTTACTAATCAAGACCCCGAAACTGGTCGTTGGGTAGACCACGGCACTGCTTCTATGGCATCGTCGGTATTTATAAAACTTGAATGTTCTAACCGTGCCATCAAAATTACCCACGAAGCCGATGTTCCATGGCAAAACGACACCTTTATAATATATCGTCGCGATCCGGGCAAAGCCGATTTTGATTCTATTGGCTATTCTACCGACGGAACATATTTTGACCAAAATCTCACAAACGATGTAGAGTATTTTTACAAGATGAAAACCATTGGCTATTATTCTGAAGAAGGATTGCCAACACATATTGAAAATTGGTCGCAGATAGCATCAGGTATTCCCCTTGATACAATTCCACCATGTGTAAAGCTCAATCTTATATCTGATTGCGACAACGCGGTAAACAAATTGCAATGGTATCCCGATACAGTTTGTGGATTAGATATTTCAAAATATCAAATCTATTATTCCGAAACTATCGACGGTGAGTTGCAAATGTTAGCCGAAACCGAACCAACGGTACTTGAATACGAGCATCATCCCACAATAGGCATGGCGGGTTGTTATGTGGTAACAGCAACCGATTTTGCAGGCAACACCGGCACTCCCGAACAGCGAACCTGTATCGATAATTGTGAATACTACCGATTGCCAAATGTGTTTACACCCAACGGCGACGGTCTCAATGATGTTTTTCATCCTTATCCCTATCAGTTTGTCGACCATATTGATATGACAATCACCAACCGTTGGGGCAAGGTTGTATATAAAACCAACGACCCTGACATCAATTGGGATGGCAACGATCAACAATCAGGCACAAAACTTCCCGACGGTGTTTATTTTTACCGTTGCACTGTTTACGAATACCGTCTCACAGGTTTAGAAGATCGCGAATTAGAGGGATTTATTACTATTATTACCGACAAAACCGAGAAAAAATGAAAACTATTCACCTTATATTATTAGCAATATTTCTGCCGTTGTCTACCATTGCGCAAGATACAGTGAATACTGCGCAATTGGCAGCCGCCGCATATATCAATGGGTTTTTGGATTCTGCCGAAGTGCTTTCTGCCGAAGCTCTTGCCGAAAAATCTACTCCAAAACGAATGCTGCTGCGTGCCGAAATACTATTTGCCAAACATCAGTATGCTGATGCTGCACGATATTTTACCGCAGCTGACAAGGAAAAGCAGGGCTCGTCGGGTACTAAACGTGCCGAAGCTTACTCGCTTGCCGGAGCTGTTGATTCTGCATTTGCAGCTTTAGATGCCTACTACGGATATCCCGACCGCGTTTCGTCTGCCAAAATAGTTTCAAATCCTGCCTTTGAAAATTTGAAAACCGACGCACGTTGGCAATCTGTTATCAACAAAAAAGACATCAATCCTTATCAGAAAGATTTGGAATCGGCTATGCATCTTATTAAAACCAACCGTACCGCTAATGCCTTTGAACTGCTCAACGGCGTGATAAAAAAGCATCCTTCGTGTCATCGGGCGTGGTATCTCCGTGCTTGCGCCTACCGTGTAGATAACAACAACAAGCCGGCTCTCGACGATATCGAACACGCTATAAAACTGCATAGTCGCGATGTAGAGTATTGGAATTTGCTTGCTGAAACTCAGTTTTTTATGCAGCGGTATACCAAGGCTGCTGACACTTGGATAGCGGCTTTGAAATACAACGAACTATCACTCGATAATTATCTTTACGCCGCCACATCGTATTTGATGGCAAAAGATTACGCAGCTGCAGAAAAATATTCACGACTCTATTTGGTTATGTTTGAGCATAATACAGATGCAGTTTCGGTTTTGTCAGAATCGCTTGCATGCCAGGGCGACGGAGTGGCTGCTCTGAGGGTGTTGAACACTATGCCATATAAGGACGCGTCTTTTTATCGTTCGCGTGGCATAATATATTTGCAATCAGAAACATACCAATTTGCAATAGATGATTTTAACCGAGCCAACGACCTTGACCCAACACTATATGATATTTACTTGCATAGAGGTATGGCTTATTACTCTCTCGGCAAAAAAGATGATGCCAAAAGAGACTGGAACACAGCACTTAAAAACCGTGTTTACAAAGCAAACGACTATTTAGAAAAATACAGATAACATGGCTTCCGGCTTACGAAAATTATTTAGAAAAACAAAAGCCTCGTTTTGGAAATTGAGGCGTATGAAAATAAACCAAAATCTTTTGGTTTATTTAGTTTCGGTGGTGTTGGCCGCTGTATTTTGGTTTCTCAACAAAACGGGTAGTTATATCTCTACCACAAAGGAGTTTAGGGTAGAATATTCAGGTATTCCGGGCGATAAGATTCTTCTGCCTGGTGTCACCACATCGTCGCTAAAGGTGGCCGTATCGGTAAAGGGTTCTATCTTGCTGACATCTGGAAGTTTTCAAGATTTTTTGCGTATCGACCTTTCAAAACTAAATTTGCGTAATGTGCCGCACGCCGATTCTACTCTCAAATATATTTCCGACGATGATATCCGTCAACAAATTGAAGCTCAATTACCTTCCGATTTTAAGTTTGTATCACTTCAACCCGACACTATATTTTTAGATTTCGGGCGATCTGTTTCCAAAAAAGTACCAGTTTTGCTCGATGCCAAAATCTCTTTTCAAAGTCAGTACAGGGCTGCCGATGGTATTATTCTTCAACCCGATAGTGTAGAAATTAGCACATCTGCCATTTTCGCTGATTCTATATCGTTTGTAAAAACCGAGCATTTAGAACTCACTAATTTAGAGCAACCAATTCAACGTCATGTTCATTTTGTAATTCCAAGCGAAGTTACTTGTAACACGCTCTACACCGATTTAAAAATCAACACCGAAAAATATACCGAGCAGTCGCTTGTGTTGCCAATACGTCAAATCAATGTACCTGATTCTATTACCATGCGCCTTTTTCCGCAAACGGCCACTGTAAAGTTTTATGTAGGATGGAGCAACTATCAAAAAATTACAAAAGATATGTTTTCATTAACGGTAGACTATGCCGACCTAAACTCGCCTCTCAAATCCGACATTTTAACAATTCATCTTGCACGTACCCCCGAAAAACTTGGCGTAACCGATATACGCGTTTCGCCTTTGGGTGTGGAATATTTGATAGAACGCAATATCATCAATACAAATAGCGAACAATGAAGATAATAGGATTAACAGGCGGCATTGGCAGTGGAAAATCTACTGTGGCACAAGTATTTGAAGTGCTTGGGGCAAAACTGTTTATTGCCGACACCGAAGCAAACATAATAACCGCCACTCATCCCGTTGCTATTCAGCGTATTAGTGATGTTTTTGGAGCGAGAATCTATCAAAATGGTATGCTCAATCGTAAGGCTTTGGCATCTATTGTATTTGAGGATTCTAAAAAACTACAGACGCTCAATTCTATTGTCCATCCGCTTGTAAAAGAGGCGTTTGATACTTTTGTGGTTAAACATTCTAACGCACCTTATATTATTATTGAAAGTGCGATATTGGTTCAGAGCGGTTTTTATCGTTTTACCGATTTTAATGTATTAGTTTCTGCTTCCGAAGATATTCGTATTCAGCGAGTTATGCAACGTAATGGTATTTCTGCCGAAGAAGTTAAAAGACGTATAACAGCTCAAATATCTGAAAATGAAACTGTTCGATATTGTAAATATACCATTGTAAACGATGGTGTAAAAATGATAATTCCGCAAGTGGAGAGAATTCTGTAAAATGTTTTTCACTCTTGAAATTTATTTTCAACTATTATTGCTACAATATCAAACGCAGTGCGTTAGAAGATAAATGAAATTAATTATAACATTAACTATAAATTCTTAACAAAATGAAAAAACTTACATTATTTTTTGTAGCATCTGTAATGCTTTCTTCTACATTCCTTTCTGCATCTTGTGGTGATGATGAAGACGAAGTTAAACCCGAAGAAATCGTTGACGAATGGCTTTCTGATAAAGCTATTGAAACAAACGATTTTTACAATCTCTATGAGTATGATGAAACCTTAGTTTACAACGAACAAAGTGTCAACATAACTCCTGGCAACATTAATGACAGCATCAATTACAACGACCAAAAGGTTGAAGCTAAAGCTCAGATTCTTTCAGAAACCAACATTGATCAATTTGGAACCATTAAGGCAATGTCTGATTTGAAAATTGAAGCTCAAATCGATCCTAACACTCAAAATTGCTATACCGCTGCTGTGCTTTTGATGCAGATTCAAAATGGACAGATTCTCGCAATGGAAGTTAACGGCAAAAAAATTGTAGCTAAGGCTGTTGAAATCGACGCTAACAAAAAGTCGGTTCATCTTAAAGGTTATGCCCTTTTCCAAAAATAAGATTATTTATATTTTTGTTAATTATAGCGGAGAATTGTTTTTTACGGTTCTCCATTTTTTTTATCCATTAACTTAACATATCATTAGCAATGAGTTCACACTTTTGCGCTTATTTTGCACTCCAAAATAATAGCAGATAAAATGTGGATTCCATTGGTAATTGCGTCGGCGGTGGTTCTCGGACTGTACGACGTTTGCAAAAAAACTTCGCTTAAAGAGAATGCTGTATTGGCGGTGATGGTGATTTCGTCGGGAATGTCGTTGCTGATGTTTGCTCCCATACTGATTGATTCGGTGTGCGGATTCGGATGGTTTGCCGGCACAATGTTCGAAACTCCAAAAACCAATGCACACAATCAAATGTACCTTATTTTAAAGGCGTTTATTGTGGAGAGTTCGTGGCTTTGCAACTTTTGGGCTATGAAACATTTGCCTATATCTATCGTGGGACCTGTGCGTTCGTCGGCTCCTGCGTGGACATTGCTCGGCGCTGTGCTGATACTTGGCGAAAGGCTCAACGCTTGGCAATGGTTGGGCGCGGCTATTATCCTTACGTGTCTTTACTTTTACGCTCGGTCGGGTAAGAAAGAGGGTATATCCTTCAGTCACAATAAGTTTGCATTCCTCCTCATAGCCGGCACATTGATAGGCGCGGCGTCGGCACTTTACGATAAATATCTCTTGCGCACCGTTGAGATGGACCGTATGGAGATGCAGGCGTGGTTCTCGTTTTATCAGTTTTTGATAGCCGCCATACTTGCAGCCGTGATTTGGTATCCGCATCGCGACAAAACCGACAAGTTTAAATATCGTATTTCGATACCGTTGGTTGGAGTGCTGCTCACTGTGGCAGATTTTCTATATTTTTACGGATTGAGCCATCCTGAGGCAATGATAGGCATAGTTTCGCTTATCCGCCGTAGCAATGTGGTGATTTCGTTCCTTGCCGGAGCGGTGCTGTTCCACGAAAAGAATATCCTTCAAAAGAGCCTGATACTCTGCGGAGTGCTGGCTGGCGTAGCAGTGCTGTGTTTGGCGAAGTAAAAATTTTTTATTTTGCTAAAAAGATTTACTACATTTGTACCCTCAAAACAAACACACAATGGAAAAGCAGTATTACAAAGTATTTACAGGTCAGGCTATTGACGTAAAAATGGTAAAAAATCACTTGGCTCAGAACGGCATAAAGAGTTTTGCCGAAAAACGCAGCGCCTCGGCGGGAGTGGAGTGGAACAAGTGCGATTTTGACCCGTTTATGGAACTCAAAGTGGAATCTGCCGACTTAGAAAAAGCAGTGAAACTTGTTGACGAGTTTCTTAACACAAAAGCCGAATAATTAAAGCATTTATAGTTTTGACATTTAACAATAAAAGACTACATTTGCAACCGAATTTACTAATCCTTTTGCGACAAAAGCATTTATTAAACTAAAAGAAAATGAGCAACATTGTAGCCATAGTAGGATGCCCAAACGTAGGCAAATCAACATTTTTCAACCGCCTTACACAATCTCGCGACGCCATTGTGCACGAAACCGCAGGCGTTACTCGCGACCGCCATTATGGTAAGAGCGATTGGAACGGAAAGGAATTTTCTGTTATCGATACAGGCGGATACGTCAACAATTCTGACGATATTTTTGAAAACGAAATACAGAAACAAGTGCATTTCGCTATCGAGGAGGCCGATGCCATTATTTTTATGGTGGATGCCAACTTGGGCGTTACTGCTGGCGACGAGGTGATTACCGACATTCTCCGCCGTGCCGACAAACCAGTGTTTCTTGCTGTTAACAAAACCGACAATCCCTCGCTGATAATTGAGGCTCAGGCGTTTTACAGTCTTGGACTTGGCGATATATACACTATTTCTTCGGCAAGCGGCAGCGGCACCGGCGATTTGTTAGACGCTGTGGTGGCTACCTTCACATCCGACAAGGTGGACGATGAGGCAGGCATTCCAAAAATTGCCATTGTAGGACGTCCTAATGTGGGCAAATCGTCGTTTATCAATGCGCTCACAGGTACAGAACGCAACATTGTTACCCCAATTGCAGGCACTACACGCGACCCCATAAATACTCGTTACCAAAAATTCGGACACGATTTTATTCTCGTGGATACTGCCGGATTGCGCAAGAAATCAAAAGTATCGGAAAATATCGAGTTCTACTCGGTGCTCCGCTCGGTACGCGCAATTGAGGAGGCCGATGTATGTATCCTCATGCTCGACGCCACACAGGGTCTTGAATCTCAGGATATGAATATTTTCCGCCTTATCAAGGAAAACAACAAGGGTCTTGTGGTGGTGGTAAACAAGTGGGACCTCGTAGACAAGAGCGACGACAACAGCACCAAAAAATACGAAGAGTACGTTAAAAAAGGTCTCGAACCTTTTGACGATATTCCAGTGATTTTCACCTCTACCGTTACCAAGCAGCGAGTGCTCAAAGCAATGGAGTCGGCGGTGAGAGTTTACGAAAACCGCACACGCAAGATTTCAACATCGCAACTCAATAAGTGCATTCAGCAATATGTAGAGGAGACTCCTCCGCCGTCTTGGAAAGGCAAATTTATCAAGGTGAAATACGCCACACAGTTGCCCACATATTACCCCACGTTTGCACTGTTTTGCAATCTTCCGCAGTATATTCGCGACCCCTACAAGCGCTACATCGAAAACCGTTTGCGCAAGGATTTCGACTTCTGCGGTGTGCCTATCAAAGTTTTCTTCCGTAAAAAATAGAGGTATGAAGAAGTTAATTACCGTTGCCGCCATTGTTTCAGCATCTATGATATGGATGTCGTGCGAAAAGGTAGAATCTTACAGCGAGATTCCCGAAGTGGAGTTTACCAAGGTATACCTTGCCGACACTCTCGACAAACTTAACAACGAAGTTAAGCATCAGTTGTTATATTTCAATGTGATAGATGGCGACGGCAATCTCGGATTAAACAAAGGGGATACCACCGACAAGTTTTCGCCCGAAAGCGAATACTATCACAATCTTTTCCTCTCGGTAAGCGCTAAAAATAAGGACGGAGAATACGCACCTCTTACCGAAATCAACGAAAACCTCAAATACCGTATTCCATACAACGAGCCCGTTGGACAAAACAAGTATCTCAAAGCCGAAATCAAGGTGGCAATAGATTTTCCGCTTGCGTCGGTTAATTACGACACTATTCGTTACGAGTTGTTTGTTTACGACCGCGAACTCAACAAGAGCAACGTAACGCAGAGTTGCGCCATTCCGCTAAATATTCACGGAACCGTTTTTGCCGATGGAAGCATCAAAAAAGTAAAAGAGAAAGAACAGAAATAAAACACAACATTAAATACAACAAAGATGAACAAAAGTCCTTTACAGATTGCACGTGCGGCATATCAGCCCAAAGTGCCGGCATCTATCCAAGGTGCTACTAAATTAGTAGAAGGCAAGGCAACCGAATCTGTTGCCGACCAAGCCAACATCAAAAAACTTTTCCCCAACACCTACGGTTTGCCTATCGTAACTTTCGAAGAGGCTCAACAGGCAATGTCTACCAAGGCTATCAACGTAGGCGTTATTCTTTCGGGCGGTCAGGCTCCCGGAGGTCACAATGTTATTTCGGGTATTTTCGACGGTATCAAGGCTATCAACAAGGATTCTAAACTTTACGGTTTCTTAGGCGGTCCATCGGGATTGGTTGACCACAAATACATCGAACTCACCGAAGATATCATCAACGAATATCGCAACACCGGCGGTTTCGACATCATCGGCTCGGGACGTACCAAATTAGAGGAAGTTTCGCAGTTTGATAAAGGTCTTGAAATCTGCAAAAAACTCAATATCAACGCTATCGTTATCATCGGCGGCGACGATTCCAACACCAACGCTTGCGTGCTTGCAGAATACTATCTTGCAAAGAACACCGGCATTCAGGTTATCGGCTGTCCCAAAACTATCGACGGCGACCTCAAAAACGAGATGATCGAAACTTCTTTTGGTTTCGACACCGCTACCAAAGTATATTCTGAGGTTATCGGCAACATCGAACGCGACGCCAACTCTGCTAAAAAATATTGGCACTTTATCAAACTTATGGGTCGTAGCGCAAGCCACGTTACTCTCGAATGTGCGCTCAAAACTCAGCCCAACATCACCCTTATCGGTGAGGAAGTTGAATCCAAAAACCAAACTCTCGACGATGTGGTAACATACATTGCCAACGCTGTAAAGGCTCGTGCCGACAAAGGTTTGAACTTTGGTATCGTTCTCGTTCCCGAAGGCTTGATCGAGTTTATCCCCGCTATCAAGAAACTTATCGCCGAACTCAACGATATGCTCGCTGCTAATCAGGCAGAATTCGACACCATTGCAGCCGACAAAAAAATCGAATACGTTTTGGGTAAACTTTCTAAGGAAAATGCAGAACTCTTCAAGAGTCTTCCCGAGGCAGTTTCGCGCCAACTCGCACTCGAACGCGATCCCCACGGCAACGTACAAGTTTCGCTCATCGAAACCGAACAACTTCTTGCCGAAATGGTGGCTAAGAAACTCGCTGCTTGGAAGAAAGAAGGCAAATTCAACGGCAAATTCTCTACACAGCACCACTTCTTCGGATACGAAGGACGTTGCGCCGCTCCCTCTAACTTCGACGCCGACTACTGCTACTCGCTCGGCCGCGTGGCTTCATTGTTGATTTCGTCGGGTAAAACTGGCTATATGTCGTCGGTACGCAACACCACCAAACCCGCTACCGAATGGCTCGCAGGCGGTATTCCTATCACCGCAATGATGAATATGGAAAAACGTAACGGCAAGATGAAACCCGTTATCCAAAAGGCACTTGTAAAACTCGACGGCGGTCCTTTCAAATTCTTCGCATCTAAACGCGACGAATGGGCAATCGAAACCGCATACGTTTATCCCGGTCCTATTCAGTACTTCGGTCCTGCCGAGGTAGCCGACATCACCACCGAAACAATTAAATTAGAGCATTAACACTGATTTAATGATATTTTAAAGGCGGATAGTCAATATGATTATCCGCCTTTTGTATTTTTGCGGCATTATGGAAAAACTTTGGAACAACAACTATATCAAGGTGATGGTGGCAAATTTTACTATGTCGTTTGCCTTTTACCTGCTAACGCCGCTGTTGCCTATCTATTTGGCAGAAAACTTTGCCGCTCCTAAGGACACTATCGGTCTCGTGCTCTCAGGGTATAGTATTACTGCATTGATTATTAGACCGTTTAGCGGATATATGGTTGATAGTTTCAACCGCAAAAAAGTGCTTTTGTCGTGCCTGTTTTTCTATTTTATATTGTTCGGAGGATATTTGGCGGCAACAAGTCTCGCAGTGTTTGCCGTAATTCGCACCATCCACGGCGGTCCTTTTGGGGCGGCAACGGTTGCCAACAGCACAGTGGCTATCGACGTGCTGCCATCGTCAAGACGCAACGAAGGTATTGGTTTTTACGGACTTAGCAATAATGTTGCCACGGCAATTGCACCCACCGTGGGCATAATGATTTACGAAGGCACTCACAATTTTAATATCCTCTTTGTGCTTGCTCTTGCAATAGCGGCGGTAGGTCTTGTGGTCGATAGCCGTGTAAAAATCCCTGAAAAAGAGATAATTAGAAACAAGTCGAAACTGTCGTTAGACCGTTTCTTCCTGCTCAAAGGCGTGATACTCGCCATCAATATGCTTGGGTTTGGATTCTGTTACGGCGTATTGAGCAATTATTTAGCCATTTACGGCAAAGAAACCCTCGGCATCACGGGCGGCACGGGCGTATATTTTATGCTGCTTTCTATCGGACTGATACTTTCGCGAATGCAAGGCGCTAAGGCTCTGCGCGAGGGCAAGTTGACTCGCAACGCCGCCGAAGGCATAATTCTCTCTACCATTGGTTACACCATTTTTGTGGCTGGCGGCAGTATGTGGACGTATTACGGCTCGGCTATCCTTATCGGCTTGGGCAACGGACATCTATGGCCCGCGTTTCAGAATATGATGGTAAACCTTGCCCACAACAACCAGCGCGGCACAGCCAACAGCACCCTGATGACCTCGTGGGATTTGGGAGTGGGTCTCGGAATCCTCGCCGGCGGATTTGTGGCAGAGCATTTTGGCTATGCCTCAGCATTTTGGACAGTGTCAGCCATCCACGTAGCCTCGGCAGTGATGTATTTTGTGCTAACCAAGGGCGATTTTGAGAGGAATAAGTTGAGGTGAAATCAATTTGCAATTTGCAGAGGTTAATCATTTGGTGTGATTTTTTGCCAAAACCACCTCAAAAACTCCAACTTTGGCAGATTTATAGGGGTAAAATTGCCAAAACCGCTAAAAAATATACAATTTTGGCAAAAATTATGGGTTAAATTTGCCAAAGTTAGGAAAATTCTTCAATAGCCCAAAACGAAGTAATCAGGGATATCGATATTTAGAATAATGCAGCAACCCGGCGGATATTCCTGAGTTTTTCCATAAATTTTGTATCGCGTTCTGCCATTAGCATATCGTATTCGTTTTGCATTGCCAACAGTGGAGCGGCATCCACACCGAGAGCGGCCTCCATCATCATTGCTAATTCGGGGCTTAGTGTTCTCTTGCCGTTGAGTACTTCGTTGAAAACTGAATAAGATATTCCTATCTCCTTGGACAGACCTCGTTGCGAAATGCCACGGAACTCCAATTCGTCTTTAAGTACCTCTCCGGGATGAGTTGGCTTAAATGGTTTCAAATTGTTTGCAATCATATTATCAGGTGTGCCGTCAAGTGTTGTCATAACAATTTCTCCTTTTGTCATTTATAATGGTTAGACAATTCTATTATGTTGCAGATAGTTGCGATTTGTTTTCCTGATTCAATTCTTTCGGTAAACTCTATGCGATATTGGTCATTGACACGTACTGATGATACGCCATCCTTGTCGCCACTCAGTTTTTCATAATGCAACGAGCCATACTTAGCCAACCCCAATACGTTTTCTTGTTGTTTCATCAAGTTGATGACTTTGACGTATTTGCTGACAATCTGCGGCTGAAAACGGTGTTTCTTGTCGCTTGTCTTGCCCTCTGTATAGAGTTCTTGCAAGTATGTTTTCTCAAATGTAACTATCATTTGTTGGCAAAAATACAAATTATCTTTGATGTTCGCAAATTCGAGAACTTTTTTTTTGAAAAGTTAATGGCTTGTGATTCATAATCACCTCACAGGTTCGCCATTCTTATACTTGATAGTTTGATATACTGTGCCTGACTCGGTGCCTTTGAGGATGTGTTGGGTGATAAGCGACTGTGAGATGGTGTAGATTACGGCGACAGGTTCGTCGATGCCGTTGAGGTTGCGGTATTCGGTGTGCTGTCCCGAAAAAGGCTTGCCGTCCATAGTGTAGAAGTGTGTAGGCACAGTCTCATCGTTGAAATCCACTACCTCGTAACAGCCGTCGTCGTAGAAATACTGATAACTATTATCTACCAACTTGTTATTGTTGTAAACACTTTTTGTTGTTAAATTGCCATCTGTGTCGTATTTTTTGAATTCGCCATCGAGCACACCGTTTTTATAGGTAATTTCCAATCTTTTTGCATCCGTTTTTAGTCCGTTGTTGTAATACGATATCCATAATCCATCGCGCACACCGTCTTTGCATTGTCCCGTTTCGCAAACCTTGTCGTAATATGATGTGTGAGTACCAGTGTAAGGCATGTTGTCGAGGGTGTAGTAGCGGAGTTCGTCGGTGTCAAAGTTGTCGGACACGTAATAGCCTTGGTCGAAGTAGTAGTCGAGCCAAAGTCCAGTCTGCTCTCCGTATTTAAACTGACCTTGATAAACAATGCGCCCTTGTTTGTCGGTTTCTTGCATCTTGCCGTGGGGTATTATGGAATCGTCGTACTCGTGTTGCAAGCGGAAAAGACTGAACGGCTGTTGCAAAACCGACGGCATAAACAAATAGAGAAAGTCTGTGGATGATGTTACCGCCCTTGTGTGTTCGTAGTAGCCATCAAGGTAATAGTTTGTAACGTTGGCGGTGAAGAGCGAGTCGTAAATTTGTTTAAGGGTGAATACATCCCTTACTGTTTTGCCGTCGGAGCGGTATGTGGTTTCGGATTTGAGAATTCCGTTGTCGAATATGTCCACTTGGTGCACGTTGTCTAAATACATAGTCTGTCTGCCGTTGAGGACGCCCTTTTGGTAGTTATAGTCATACATCTTGCGTCCAGTAGAATCGTACGACGTAGCCTTGCCCTCGCGCACACCGTCAACATACGAAGCCTGATATCGCAAAGCACCAGTTTCGTAATAATGGAAGTCGTCGCCGTGGAGTTTATTGTTTTTCATAGTCCATTTTTCGCGGAGTTTTCCGCTTTTGAAGTAGTTGGTTTGCTGCCCTTCTGAGATAAATTCCATACCGTTGGTATTATCGATAGATGAATAAAATCCCTCGCCTTGCAACTCTCCTGTGATGTAGTAATCGCGGTATTGTTTCAACCCCTTCGATTTATCTTTGGCATTATAAAGACGGTAGTATTCGGCAGTTGATTGGTTGTTGGTTACGTTCCAATCCTTGTCGAAAAAAATCTTGTCTTTTAAGGCCTGTCCGCAGCATATATTTACAATTGATGCGGTTAATAATGTTAGAGTGAGGTGTTTTTTCATAGTGATGTGTATTTAATTAGTTCAACAATTTTTTTATTATGCCTCTTTTACCAAAAGTTACAGTTGGTTGTGGATTTGATTATACGAGGCGATGATGTCTGAGAATAATCAAAACAATCTCAATGTACTTATAGTTTCTTTAAATGCATCAGAATATTGATTTTGTTTGTCGCTACGATAACTCAATGTTACATCAACTTCGCCCTGAGGGGAATCAAAAACATATTGTTCTACAAATTGAGGTAACGGAGTCAGATTACCGTAACGGTAGTACTTTATATGCATAGCATAATAGCCGTTGATTTTTACGAACTCGAATGGAATCCATTTAAAAATTCGTACCAATTCATCTTGATTACTATAACGTTGATGAAGCATTTTGTCGGCTTCTGCATCGTACACGAAGTCTGAACTTGTCGCACCCGCAAAAATATGATTGCCGGGTAATAGACTGATGGCAAGATATGCCATTTCGCTTCCTCCGTCTTTGCTATTGTAAGTACGCCGATTGGAAGACAAATCCTTAATCGTCATAAAATCAGGAACGGACATTTCAAAGAATGACCCTTTGACCGTTTGTAGTTGATAAGGATATTTTGTTGATGATGCTGTATATGAATTAAGCAAGTTAATAAGCGGTGTCTTTGAAGACTCGCCATCGTAAGTAATCTGTCGTTTGACTGTGTATTTGTGATGATGAGATTCTATGAAATCATTATATGACACCTCGACTTCCGTCCAATTGCCGTTTTGGTCGAATTGAAGATACTTATATTCCGTTGAATCCTTGCTGAAAGCAGATTTTTCTTTGGTGATTTTTGTCGCGTTCCCGTCTTCATCATAATACATTTTCATAGTGAAAACCGGTTTTTGGTCTTGACCGTAGTATATAGCCTCTGTCACTTGCCCATTATCGTTTTTGACAGTTTCCATTCGCACAATATTCTCGTAGCCACCTATTGTGGCGGGAAAATAATCGTCAGACTTATTGAAGTAACGGTTGCTAAAAATCTGTTTGCCATCTATTCCATAACCTGTGTAACGCTCTATGAAACCATTGTTGTCAAAGTCTACAACTACGTTACCGTTCATAGTGTTGATTCCGTTGTTGCCAAAAATGTCGTAGGTCATTTCGGTCAGCGGAATTGTAGAATTGGTAATAGTTTCAATTTTCACTACATTGCCCTTAACGTTCAGTTTGTCGAGGTGGCAGTTGGGCTTGCGCTCGTATGAACAGCCCACAGTGCAAACGAGCAATGTCATTAGCATAGTTGTTGTTATTCTTTTCATCTTGTTGCTATTGATAAATTTTGGTAAAAACCGACAGTCGTATTAATCTGATATTACGGCTGTCGGCAAATAACTTACGCCATTGATCTCGCAATGATTTGAAGCAGCATACCGAGAGCAAATCCCGCACCCGCAGCAATCAGATATGCATTTGGGTTAGATACTGTTTTGCGGTTTACTGCATAGGCAATCAAACCTACAATGGGGAATAAAAAGGAGCATATTAATGCAAATACTCCTGCTTTTTCTTGATTGTTTTCTTCTATAATTACTTATATTTTAAATAGTTAAACATATTGTTGATTTCGGAGTCCATTTTTGGAATCTCGTATATTCTGTAATTTGAAAATTCAGGATGCAGTATCACAAGGTGCATTTTGTTTACTTTCAGTCCGTAGTTTTTTTCCAAAATGTATCGATAAAGGTTTTGTTGGAGGGCATAATGCCAATAACTGATGTCGGGAACGCTTGATAGTCCGTTGCGCCCGTAACGATATATTTTTTCGTCGGGCGAAGTTTTCTTGCTGCGTTTCCAATCGTAAATATCGAAACTGCTGCCGTTTCGGCATATAAAATCTATCGTTCCGGCGATGCCATACTGCAAGTCGCAAATCCGCCACTCGGTTCTGAACGGTACTAATGACTTATTGTCGGCAATGAAGTTTCTAAAATACTTCAACTCAGTGGCTATGCTCACTTTCTCATCAATGTTGACATATCGTCCCGAAAAGGTAAAATGATAACTGTCAGGCATTTTTTCGTTTTTGAAGTATTTTTCGATAGCGAGATGCAATTGTGTACCCACTTCGCGAGCCATAGCACCATTAGACTCCCAAGATTCAATAAGTTTAACTTGTTCTTGGATGTTGTTTGTTTTATTTGATGATAAACTAAGAGAATCAAACTCCTTAAAAAACATTGCCACAAACGTGCTGACAGGTGTCAAAAGACGGTCGCCATATCGGTAAATATGTTCCAATGGTTCGAACACGAGCGAAGCGTCACGTTCGAAATATGTATTTGAGCCATCAATATTTGAATATGATTCCTGCTTTATTTCAACAGGTTTAACAAGTTTTTGAGCATTTTTTTCAGCCTCATTTAGCCTGAAAGATTTCTCTATTTGAGGTTCGATTGACGTAGAACCAAAATTATGATTCAATAGTTTTTCCCTATACTTTTCGGCTATCATAACTATCGATTCTGACTTAGTCCATCGTTTATCTTGCGATGGTGCTGCCATAGGCACAGAACGATGGAATGTCTTGTCGGCAAATGCCATAATACCTTGAATATACGAGATACATTTATCGCTTTCAAGAAAAACTTGTTTTTCTGAAAATCTGATAACTAACCAACCCAAATTGTTGAACACCTTGTCGCGGTATTCATCACCGCATCCGATATAATGTATGGGTGTTCTATCAGTTGCGCTATAAGGTTCATCAATCTCAATATCTATCCGCAAACCAACATTGTACTCGTTTTCAATGATTGCAATATCGGGTTCGTAAGGTCTTGAACTAAATGTAGTTACTATACTTACATCTCCTAAAACGTTGAAATTACAATCTTTTGGCAATGATTTTTTGAGTTTTGCTTCAAAACTTTCCTCCATATAGCCACGCAACTGTGCTTTTTTGCGACGGAACGGATATAGGATAGTTCCGTTAGTGGGTATTTTGGTAATAGCATAGGCTGAATTATCAAAAGTACCTGAAATTGTGTAGTTGACGAACCGCAGTTCTTCGTTGGAGGTCGCCACACTGCTACTTTTCTTAGCCGTTGGTGTTTTTGGGGTTGTAACAATAGGAGTTAGTGGAATATATTTTATCTCAGGTTTGGATTCTTCGTAAGATACCATTGATGTAGCAATATTGCTTTTGGACGGTTGTCTGCTGTTTTCGGTATTATTACTTGACGGTCGTTTGTTATTGTTCGATTTGGATGATGATCTAATTGCTACTATTATGAGCAATATCACTACATTGATGAATATAATTACCATTGGGGCGATTGAAGGTTTGTTTTGAGCCTTACCTTTCGTGTTATTGCTTGCGGTTTGGTTGTATCCGT
This sequence comes from Bacteroidales bacterium, assembly GCA_016293845.1. Lineage (GTDB taxonomy): Bacteria > Bacteroidota > Bacteroidia > Bacteroidales > UBA3824 > UBA3824. The sequence continues at coordinate 221,363 of JAEDDH010000002.1, forward strand.
AGTCATAATCTGTAACTGTGTTTTGGCTATTCTGTGAAGCAATGTCAATTTCAACAACGGGCGTATAAACCGTATCCCAACGGAATGATTTAAAGGCTTTTTCAACAATATTTTTCCATTTATCCGCATCGGGAATATTGTAACTTGTGGTCATCATTACAGCCTTTTTGAGGTTGAAAAGATCGTACATAGCAACTTCAACATTACCATATATGCCCGTCCTTATGTAACTGACTTTTACATAATTGTAGCCGTTCTGCCACAGAACATCCACAACAGGGTTCTTGACCATTTTTTGTGGCGGTGCGATGTTGTTGTATGCCGTTTCGATAAAGAAGTCGTAATCATCGGTGCTGAAAACCGAACAATCCGCTGAATAAGTTTCATCGTCTTCACAATCAATTACTTGTATCATAATTCGACAATAAGTGTTGAAACTTTTTTGTACAATGTCAGACAGACCCTTTTGTTGAAAGACGATAGTGGAGTTGTAGCGTGGAATTATGTTGCTGTCAGCCAATATTTTAGTATAAAAATCACCGTCCTTTCTGAGTTCCAATTTGTCAGAAATAGTAATCTTGAATGTGTTTCCAAAATGATACGGGACATCCTTTGCGCTTAAATTTAGACACAAACAGATGAAAACCAATATATTAACAAAACACTTCATAATCTTAGTCTGCCATCTCTACTGATTTTGAAATTATCACCATCGCGCCTTGTTCGCTTTCAAATTTTTGAAAATAATATCCGTCGTATTTGTATGTAGGATATTCTATTTTAGGCACTTGAAGCGGATAGTAAGAACGTCCTACGTATTCTACTTTTGTGCGCAACTCTGCAAAAATCGCATTCATCGCTGTTTTTGAGTTGAATCCGATTCCAATAAAAGACACGATGTTCTTTTTATGGATATATCCCACAATCGTATTATGTCCATTGTTTTCAAAAAGTGTTGCAGTGTAGCCGTTATTTTGCTGTTCCATAAATTGAACAAGGTTTTCTTTACCTGCCGATTTTTTCGCCTCCGAAATATTGCGGCCCACATTTATTCCGAATTTCGCAATCAGTTCGTCCAATATCTGAGAACGGTTGTCAGATTTCTTGTCCGTTTCAGTATTTAAGTTGGGTTCAGGTGCTACCGTTGATTCTCCAATAGTGGTAAAACTATTTTTGTAATCGTTGTATTTCTGTTCAAGATTTACAGGTGATATTACGGTAAGTGCTATCAGATAAGGTGTTTTAATCATAAACGCTCCTTTTGTGTCGACCCCTTGCGTTACGGCATCACCTTCAAGTGCATTGTATCCACCTATTTTTGTCTGTTTCATATTGTACAATCCGCCTTGTTGATCCTTCAAAAAAGCCAAAACCTCCGCCTCTGTCCTGTTTCGTATTTCTGTTACTATCAGTTGGTAGAATGTGAAATTCTGTATGTTACCTTTGTTAACAAAACCACCTACGTTGACAAGGTCTTTGCCCTTATTTTGTGCCGGTGCATCTTCAAAAACGCACGGTGCGCTTATCGAAAAGCCATATTCGGCGAAATCGTACGTGTGAGGTTCTTCTTGGGCAGAAGTCTGTGCCTCTAAGGTGTAATTGCTACCGCCGTTTCGATAGTTGTTGCTTGGAGTGCAAGAAATCTGCACAATCAGTAATAATATGCTGATTAATAGTAAACTATGTTTCATAACTTTTTAATTAGTTTTGGTAATAATTTGATGGATAATTATAATCATCGGTAGATGATTTTTGGGAACTATCAGATGATGCGTTATCTATTTTTTCGTCATCTTGATAATCCAATAACAGAGGTTTTGCCTTATCTTTAACATCCATATATTTGGTCAAATTAAAATCAGACTGCATCAATAGCGAATACAACTCATTGGATAAAGCCACTTTTTCGGCATCGTATGGTTGGACAAAGTTTTTAGGATTAAGTTTGCTTTTTAAATCATTGTAATCCCATTCGTCTAACAGATTTATATCTAATTTAGCCTCTGCCACTTTTGCTAATTCAACTAATGTTTTGTGATCATCACGATTAGTATTCAATAATTTAGAATAAATCGCATTTGCATTTTCCACTTTTTCTTTGTTGTAGTTATCCACAAAGTTGGCGGGATTACAAAGCCTGATGAGCCTGTCGTACATCGGTTCTGTAAAATATTCTTTACCGATTAAGTTGGGTGTATTTCTTTTGGATGTTTCAACTGTTGGTTGTTGTGGAACGGTGGCATAATTCATCGGTATAGGTTGCTGAATTATAATTGGTTGCTGATAAACAGGCTGTTGCGGAGCAGATTGCTTTCGTTCAAATTTAGGGAAAATCGGTTTGCCATTGATTTTTCTCTCGCACAGGACAAAAAATAATGTTGCAATAGCCGCGCATAAAAATGTTATGAACACCGCTTCTTCTCTCTCAGAACCGGAAGAAGAAGCAAAGTAAGTTATTAGACCACCACTTGTCACAATTGTAAAGAGCAATCCGAAAAACTCCAACCATTTGTTTGATTCAGGACGTTTTGCTCTCCAAAAGCAAACAGCGCACGGAACAATTAGTGCCAAGGATTCCATTCCTTCGTGACGATATGAGTTTAATCCTTTTATAACCCCTGAAACAATTGCAATGACATATAGCCACGCCAATACCTTCATTCCCTTTCGGTTGTTTACTGCCCAAATATGCAGACCAAAATGCAATAGAATTAATATTCCTGCTACAAATTCCATTTTTGTATTATTTTAATTGTTTAACATCTTTTCCCCTTAGTGTCATCTTTACCCCTAAGGTTACACTTTAATATTATATATTTTATTTCTCCAAAGTTAAATCACAAATCATTACGCTGAGTAATAATTGTGTATCAAGATTTTAGACATATTGTCCAATAATTTTAGACAATTTGTTCCTTTTGCGGTTTTGAAAGGATGGTTAAACAAAGAAAGCGCAAACCGCATATACTATTATATCTGTTTTTCGAGGTTGTGAGAGATACCTTAGTACAAGGATATAATTACAACGGTTTACGCCTATGGGTAGGCGAAACCGTTATGCAATCATCTTGTACTAATCTGAAACTCTCACATTTCGAAAAACAAGAAAAGCATAACGCTTTCGTAAAAATCTTTTACTATGTCGGATGCCGGGGGTGTTGAGCCGGATATCCGAAACAAATATACGGATTTTTACTAAACGGTGTTTGTGGTTTTTGAGAAATTTTATGAATTTTCAAAAACAAAATGATTCGGTGTCAACTTGTCATCATCTACTACTCCCTCTCCTTAACCAAAAGATACAATTGATCGTGTATTTTTGTCCTAACGTCGAGTTTTGAAATCAGGGTGCTGCGGCAGGGGAAGGTGCTGTTGCAGAGAAAAACTATCAGCAGACCATTTTCTGGGTCGGCCCAAGTGAACGAACCCGTAAAGCCTGTGTGTCCGAAACTTAGGCGGCTTGCCATCTTGCTCGGTGTGCCGTTGATGGCGGTGTCGAGAGGGGTTTTGTCAAACACCAATCCGCGGCGGTTGTCGGGATATGCCTGTGTGGTGAACTTGTCTACGGTTTCGGGTTTGAGATATTCTATATTGTTGTAACTGCCTTTGTTTAAATACATTTGCATAAGTACGGCAAGGTCTTGTGCGCGTCCAAAAAGTCCCGCGTGAGCCGACACTCCGCCCATAAGAGCCGCGCCTTCGTCGTGCACGGTGCCTTGTACAATGGTCTTGCGCCAAATGGTGTCGTTTTCAGTGGGGGCTATGAGTCCTTTTGGGTAATAGCGCAACGGATTGAAACACAGTTTGATATCGAGCGGACGGTAAAACTCGTCGATGAGGAACTGTTCAAATTCTTTGTTGTAATACTCTTTTACGAGGGCAGGGTAGAGGTAGAATCCAAGGTCGGAATATAGATAGTTGCCACGCTCGTTGAGTTTTTCGTTGCAGATGGCCTCACGGATTTGTGTGCGGGCGTTTTCGGCATCGAAAGTAGGCGAATTGAGGAGTTCAAAAGATATTGTGGCAAGTTTTCCGCGGAGGTTGAGCCACGGTTTGAAACCCGCCTGATGGGCGAGGGCGTCGCCGAGGGTTGCACCGTTGGTGTCGAGGTTGAAATATTCGCAGAGAGGTTTTTCGAGGTCGATTTTGCCGTCTTGATACATCCGCATAAGGCACGGCGCACCGGCGGCAATCTTGGTGATTGAGGCAAAATCGTAGAAAGTGTTCATACTCACAGGCGTAACGCTGTCGTAATCAATGTATCCGTAGCATTTGTTGATGATGATATGACCGTTTTTGGCAGCCAAAAGGCGGCACCCGGGCATAGCACGCTGATGAATAGCGTCGGTGATAATGCTGTCGATATTTCTCAGGTGAGGTTCGTCGGGCGGTACAAGGCGGTTTTCGAGCGTTGCCACAGGGCGGTAGCAACCAGATATTGACGTGATTATAAGGATTATAGCAGATAATAGTTTCATTGGTGTGTGTTAATTATTTCGAGGGGCAAAGATATTTTTTTTGCGGCCATATTGAAAAATTATAATCCGCTATTTCTGCATTTTTTTTGCAGATTTAGCGGATTATAGATTGCTAATCGTTGTTGTATTTGAATGCAACAGCCTTAATGCCAATGGCATCGCCCGAAGTGGAACCAACTGTGCCTGTGGTAGATATCGAACCTACGAAATAAGAATTTCCAAGTATTATTATTCCATCACCACCAAGTTCACGTGTTTTGTCTTTAACCTGTTTTAGGCAATACTCATATTGGCGATCGTTGCAGGTGATAATAGCGATTTCGGTATAATCCTTAGGTGGTGTTTTTGTAATAAATACTTCAACCTCAGCATCTTCTGATTTAACAGGATATGTAATGTCGGTAAGGGATATGACAGTTCCGTGATCTCTTAATTTGTCCATCGCTTTGCATCCACACAGCGAAACTGATAACAGAAATACTAATAATTTTAACTTCATACTATATTGTTTTATGGTGTAAATAATAGTTCAAAAGTAGTAATTGTTTATATTGTTGAGAAATCTACGAAACAACTTTCTCTAAGAAATTGTCCAAATCTATGACATTAATGTACGGGAAAGGTAATGATTTAAGTACGTTGAAATGAGAGTCTTCCGAAACAATTACATCAGCCCCGGCAGCAAAAGCGCAGTCAACAAATTTATTGTCGTCGGGGTCGTCGATAATTACTCGCATTCTAAAATGTGGGTCAACAAACCTAACATTTGTTTGGTTGATGAGCAAAAGAATGATATTTTCGGCTATTTGGGCGGTTGTTTGCTGCTCTATGATTTCCTGATATTCTTCCAATATTTCGTTTGAAACACACAAAACAAATTTTTTCCCAAGAAAAGCATCCCATATTGGACGGTAGGGACTTTTTTTGGGGATAATCTGAATCAGACAGTTAGTATCAATTACAACAGGTTTGTTCCACATATTATTTATACGGCGTTCTTAAATGTTTGCCACGCCAATCTTTGAGTTTCTGTTCATTCCATTTGCCAGAATCCCAAAGTTCGTCCATTTCGGCATCTACAATGGCGGCGTAAAACTTTGATAATTGCTCTTTCAACATATCAAGAGTTTTCTCTGTCTTGATGTGCGACGCCATATTCAATACGTGAATCTGACCTTGTGTAAAAGTAACGGTTTGCATATTTGATGTTTTAATAATTGTTTTTCGCAAAGATACAAAAGATTTTGGATTTTAGAATCATCTTTTTTGAAAAATATCCTTATCCGTATCTACCACACCCCCTCTATATCTTCACCTGCAAATACACATTAATCTCGGTTTTCAACTGTTGGGTAAAACTTCACTACAAAATAGAGAAATCAAGTATTGTGCTTTTTGGGTATAGTGCATTTTATTTCATAAAGTATATATTATATCATCGCTCTTTTGCAGCATATCATTGTTGTTTATTTGTTTATTGTGTTGAAATAACCACTTAAAAAAGAAAAAGCATAACAAACCAACCTCAACTATTACAAAAGTCCATATACTCCACGTTTCTGCGTGAACTTCACAACGATACCATCTTGCTATTTCAATTTGTTCAAAATCTTCTCTATTACTAAGTTCATTGTCATATTTATATGTTCCGTAATCCGAAGATGGAGCAAATGAGTTGTTATAATATTTTATGTTTGATGAATGTACAAAGACCGAGTTTAAGCAATCGTTTACCGACGATGTGATAATTGCCCTTGTTGCCTTTGCGAATGCCAAGGGCGGGGAGGTGTATGTGGGTATGCGCGACAATGGGAAGGTGAGCGGTGTGTCGTTGGGCAAGGAGACTCTGCAAACTTGGCTCAATGAAATCAAGCAGAAGACCGAGCCGTCGATAATCCCCGACATTGATGTGGTTGATGTGGATGACAAACAGGTTGTAATGCTTTCCATTCGGTGATGGAGTTTATCCGCAAGCACATCAACAAGGCACTCATCATCGTTGATACTCAGACACAAAACATTCAGCGTTGGGACTATCCGTTGGACGCACCCCGCGAGATTGTGCTCAATATGATTGTACACCGCGACTATCGCGCCAAGTCGGAGTCAACTATTAAGATTTTTTCCGACCATATCCTGTTTTACAATCCGGGACAATTGCCCGACAGCATCACAATTGAGCAACTGAGGCAAAATAACTATGTTTCAAAGCCTTACAACAAACAGGTTGCAAAGATTTTTAAGGAGATGGGCGAGATTGAGCGTTTTGGCACAGGTGTAAAACGTGTCTGCGATATGTTCATCGACTACGGACTCCCCAAACCAGAGTGGTTACTTACGGCAGATGGTTTGGTGGTGAAGGTTTTTGATACACCAAGTACCGATAATGTCACAGAAAATGTCACAGAAACAATAAGTACAGAGAAAAGTACCGAGAAAAATGCTATAAGTGGTCAAGTAACCGAACAAGTAACGGACCAAACCGAACAAGTAACCGAACAAGTAAAAAGGTTACTTCAAGTAATTGATGGTGAAATGACAAGGGTTGAAATTATGTTGTACCTTGACCTAAGTCATAGACCTACGTTTTATTATGATTATCTAAATCCGGCACTTAATTCTGGGTTGATAGCAATGACGCAGCCTAATTCGCCCAAGAGTCCTACCCAAAAATACTATTTAACTGAAAAAGGAAAACGGTTGTTGAAACAATTGTAATTATATCTTCACCTGCAAATACACATTCAACTCCGTCTTGTTTCCGCCGTCGATTTGGTTATCGCCAGAACTGATGACGTTGCGGTCGAAGTAGCGCCATTGTGAAAGGCGGGTTTGGAGTTTTACGCGTTTGCCTATTTGCGTGCCGAGAACAAGGTAGTAGCGGCAGCCTTCGTAATAATATGCCGGAACGGAGAAAAAGTACATCACGTCGTTTTCGTAGGCGTACATTCGGGCGTTGTAGGGCGCAGAAAAGAGGGCGTAACGGGCTGCTATGGTGAGCGGTATCTGTCGCGGCTTGAAGGTGACGTTCTGATAAATCAGGTAGCCTTTTTCGTGGGTGTCGCCGTAGCGGTAGTCGCTCCATTGCACCACATTGGCGATGGAGGTGTTGTCGGATGGAGAATATTTGTTTTGCAGACGTATGTATTGGTTTTTGGCGTAGTCTTCCACTGGCGACGATTGCAGTTTGTCTTTGCATTTCCATTTGAGCGATACCGTGTAGCGTTTGGTGGCTTTGAAATCGGCTTGCGCTATCACATCTGTGCCCGACGAAACCTTCGACGTAGGCCACGGCATACGAAAAATATCGGCGTATCCCGAAAGTGCGAGTTTGCGTCCGGCATAAATCTCTGCGCCAAGGTAGAGACCTTCCTCGTTGTTTACCTTTGAGTTTTCGCCCAAAGCGCTGGCGTTGAAGGCAAGATAACGTTTTGAATAGTTGCGGTACATTGCCGTTACCTTGATGTGGGCGTTTGGACGCATCTCTAAGGTGTTGATAGTGGCGGCGTTGCACTCCTTGTCCATAGCTGTTTCGCCGTAGATGCTCAATAGGGTAGTGGCGTAGTGGTAAGATAGTGAGTAACAGTAGTTTTCGCGTTCGTTGCGGGTGCAAGCATAGCGGAGTTGCTCTTTGGGTTCAAACATTTTGTCGAATTTGTAGCCCACGGCGGCAAATCCAAGTTGAAACCGTTTGATGTGGGTGGTGGCAATGATTCCGCCGGTGTATTGCGTGTAGTTGTCTTTGGATATCAATTCGCGGTCGGTGCGGTGGTAGCCGGTGGTTTTTACGGTAGAAAACGAAGATGAGTCGCCGCTGAGTGTTGCGTCGTTTTTGTTGCGGCTGGCAAAGGCTGTTACTCCAAAATTTTTGAACCTTATGCTTGCTGCTGCGCCTCTGTAAAACCAATATTCGTTTGCCGAGGTGTATTCTCTCAGGCTTACTCCCGACGATGCCGAGCCGTTGGATGCTGTGCTTTTGCCTGCCGAAAAGCCGCCGCCGAGTATCAATCCTTGACCAAATTTTACAATGTAGTCGCCGAGAATAAGTTTTTCTAAATGTCCTATGTTTTGAATGCGGATAAAAGCCGAGTTGAAGTCGAATCCGTAACGTTTGTCGCCAATGTCAAACGGTTCGCCCGGGTCTTTTTCGGCAGTGAAACCGTAGGCTATGTAGTTTTTGTAACTGTATTTGTATTTGACACATACGGCAGAACGGTCGCCATCAAATTTCTTGTTGCCGAGCGAATCATCGCGATATGCCTTTTGTTGTTCCAAAACGGTTTTGAGGGTGGTGGAGAGTGAGTGATGTCCGTCGGTGAGCATTCGGCTAAGGCTCGGTTGTTTAGTTTCAGCGGGTTCGCCTGCCATTACAAAGCACGAGAGAAATCTTACGTCTTTTTGCGTAAGTTCTTTAATACCACGAAGTTCGCCCAAAGAATAAAAACATCCGTATTTTTGACGGTAGTTGAGAATTGCCTCTATTTTAATGTCGGTGAGAAATGGCAACAACTGCAACTCGCTCCAAGTGGCTGTGTTGAGGTCGAGTTTCGACGCTGCAAGGTTTTCGAGATATTCGCTGCTTATTTGCGCAAGGGTGTAATGCTCCTCGTCGTCTTGCTGTGCGGCATCTTCAAGAATCTCACTGATAACGTCAGAGAGGTTGATGTCGTCGTTCTGCGCCTGAGCGGATAGCGTTATAAATGCGGCAATTAACAACAGCAGTTTTTTCATAACGGTTTCATCATCACTTGTTATCGTCGATACACCAAAGTGCGGTAACCGATGGCATCCAACCCAAAATTTCTTGATGTCCAAAAGCCACCGCCACACGGCAGTTGCGCAGCGTATATCCTGCTCCGAATGTTATGGTCAGGGGTTTGTTGCTTACGCCGCACATTAGCGTTGTGTTTCTAACTATGGCATATTTAATGCCGATTTTTGTAATAAAACCGCTTCGAAGCGAATTTTTTTCTACTTCGGCGCAGATTTCAGAATCGTCGGTAAATGAGTACGATACGGCGGTGCGCACCGATACGGGGATTATAGAGTCGCAATTGTTGAACTGTGAATTGGATACGTTTGCCGCCGATGCGCCAATCTTCAAATTGTCTATGGGACTGTAAATTACGCCCACTTCGCCGCTGAATGCGTTGTTGCGTTCCTCGCTTTCGGATATGTGGAGATTGTGCCAATTGATTTTTACACCTGCCGAAACGTTTTTGCCAAGTTTCATCGCGTAGCCCAAATCTGCCTTGGTCTGATTATAAAGATGATAGCCAAAGTTGTTGACAGCCAACGAGAAAACGCCTTTGAGCGCAGGTAGTGTCAATCCGAGATTCTTTTGCGAAAGTTCTTTTAGAAAATATCTGTTGTGGTAACTTGCCATCACTCCGGTAGAGGAATATGCCGTTCCTGCCACGTTGTAGTGCACGGCGTCGATACCGCAAAGTGTGGAAGCCGCTCCCGCCATAGCCTCGCCCGTGGCAGTGCCGCTAAACTCCTGCGCACGGGCTGCTGTGGCAATTATTATAAAAAGGATCGCTATTGTGAGCCTCCTCATTAGTCCCTTACCTTTTTGAGTACCAATACGGTACGGTTTACATTATAGATAGAGAGGATATAGTGTCCGTCTTTTTGCATGGAGAAAAACTCGGTGTCGTCGTCGATACGGTTAAATCCGCCGTATTTTTCGTCGTCGCTGTTGAGGATGATTTTGTAAACACCTTTTTCGGGAATGTAAAACTCGTAGTTGGGTATGCAGTTGGTAGGATGGAAGTTAAACACAAAAATCAATCCGCCCTTCTGCTCCACAATGGTGTGGTTGTAGGTGTCCATATTTAGTTGACGTCCGTAGAGATCTTGCAAAACTCCGTACTCTTTTATCAACTGAATCATATCAGCGTCGAAATCGCTTAAATAGTGGTATTTCAAAAACTTACGTTCTATCAAACTCCATTGACGGCGTGCATGGTGATAACTCCAACCGTTGCCCTCGCGCGGAAAATCTATCCATTCGGGATGACCAAACTCGTTGCCCATAAAGTTCATATAAGCCTGTCCGCCGTTGACGATTGTAAACATACGAATCATTTTGTGGAGGGCAATTCCGCGGTCGATGATGAGGTTTTGACGGTCTTTTGCCATGTCAAAATACATATCCTTGTCCATCAGGCGGAAAGCGATTGTTTTGTCGCCCACAAGTGCTTGGTCGTGGCTTTCGGCGTAGGCAATGGTTTTAACAAATGGCAGACGGTCGTTGAGCACGTCCCACATCTGGTAAATGTTCCATTGGTCGTCGCTCTGTTCTTTGAGAATTTTAATCCAAAAATCGGGAATACCCATACCGAGTCGGTAGTCAAAACCAATTCCGCCATCTTTGATAGGTGCGCAAAGTCCGGGCATTCCGCTCACGTCTTCGGCAATGCTGATCGATTCGGGATTAATCACCTTCATCAGCGTGTTGGCAAGTTGCAGATATGTAATTGCGTCAAACTCAACGCCATCGCGGAAATATTTCCATTGGTCAAACGAATCAATATTGCCGTGGTGGAAATACATCATCGAAGTAACGCCGTCGAAACGGAAACCATCAAAATGGAACTCCTCCATCCAATAGCGTATGTTGCTGAGCAAGAATTGTATAACCTCGTTTTTGCCGTAGTTAAACAGTTTGCTGTCCCACTGCGGATGCTCGCCTCGTCCGCCCGGATGAGTGTATTGATAATCGGTGCCATCGAAACGGTTGATTCCCTCGGTAGTGTTCTTAACTGTATGAGAATGAACAATATCCATAATTACTCGCAATCCCTTGTCGTGAGCGGTTTTAATCAAGTGTTTCAACTCTTCGGGAGTGCCAAAACGCGACGACGGGGCAAAAAAGTTGCTCACGTGGTAGCCAAACGAGCCGTAATAGGGATGCTCTGCAATTGCCATTATCTGCACAGTGTTGTAGCCCATTCGCTCGATATGAGGTAACACATTGTCTTCAAACTCTTTATACGTGCCAACACCCTCTTTTTCCTGAGCCATGCCAATGTGGCATTCGTAGATAAGCAGCGGTTCGTTTTTGGGAGTGAACTTTTTGCGTCCCCACGAAAATTCCTTTTCAGGACGCCAAACCTGAGCGCAGAAAACCTTTGTGACATCGTCTTGCACTGCGCGTGTGGTATATGCGGGCAGACGGTCGGTAACAGAATCGTCGGCGCCAATCACTATCACCTTATATAATGAGCCGTGAACAAAAGTCTTTGCGTATTTTTTATCATCGAGAAAAATTTCCCAAATGCCGTTGTCCTTCTTTTCCAATGGATTAGCGGTACGATTCCACTTGTTGAAATCGCCAAAAATGTATAATTGTTTAGCCTCGGGAGCCCATTCGCGATAAAACCAACCCTTTTTGTCGGCATCGTAGTTGAGACCAAGATATTTGTACTGACCCGCAAAATCCACGAGGGTAGGGTAGTACGATTCAAGTTCGTGAAGTTTATTGACGAAACGTTCGTGACGCTCAATAACATCCTGTTGCACAGGGGTTAGCCACGGGTCGTCGAGAATAGCCAAGTGGGGCAGGGGAGTTTCAGTTTTTTTAACCGCAGTTTTTTTTGCGGTGCTTTTTGCGTTCGTTGTCTTTTTTGCCATAATATCGATTTTTAATAATGAGCGAAGGTAAGGAATAACGAAACACAAAACAACAAAAAATTAAAATTTTTTTCCTTGTGCTTACAACATTTTTTAATTCTTCCTTGTCTATATTTAAAATGGTGAAACAAAATTTGCACAAATTACAATTTATTGCAATATTTTACAAACCACACCGTTTTTACTAATATAGAACAAAAAGGCGGCCTAATGAGCCCCGACAACTAAAAATAAATTGCCTATGGGAAAAAATTACACACTATTACTTTCCATCAACAACAATAGGGTTTCGCTGATAAACCCGTCGGACTTGCTCCGCGAAGAGAAAAAAATCAATGATATGCTCGACAGCGTTCTTTATACACCGTCCGACGATTTGATGGATAATATTTTTCGCAAATGCGACATCGCCGTTTAAGGCGTAGATAATAGGTTAACAACCATATTGTAACAATAATTTAAATGTTAATACTTGCCGCAGTTTCTATTTCGGAACTGCGGTTTTTTTATGCCTGTAACGAAAAAAAAATTAAAAAAATAATTGCATTCTTCAAATTTCTATTTACATTAGCCGATTATTTTAAACAAGGTTTTTTTTAATGGATTTTTTAGAAAATTTGGCATCGTTGTTTGTTTACAACCCCGACGAACCGTTGATTTTTAGTAGCGGGTCGTTTTTGGTGCTGTTTTTGGCGTTTATAATCATCTACGCTGGAATCAAAGAGCGCAAAGTGCTCACGTCGGTTTTTGTGGTGGCGTTCAGCCTGTTTTTCTATTACAAGAGCAGCGGATTGCACGTTATCTTGTTGGTAGCCACTACTATACTTACTTATATTTTTGGCTATCTTCTTTCAAAAACCGAAAACGAATCGCGCCGAAAAATATGTCTTGCCATTGGTATAGTTCCCGGTCTTGGCGCGTTGGCTTTTTTTAAGTATACCAACTTCTTTATCACCAACTTAAACCAAATAATCGAGGCTAACTTTCCTCTTCTCGAAATTGCTTTGCCAGTGGGTATTTCGTTTTATACCTTCCAGAGTATCAGTTATATGATCGACCTCTACCGCCGCAAGGTTGACCCCGCCGATAATATCCTCGACTTTGCATTTTACCTTGTGTTTTTTCCGCAGTTGGTGGCAGGCCCTATCGTTAAGGCAAACCATTTTCTGCCGCAGTTGAAACAGGAGCGAAACATCACTTCCGAATCTGTGTATCAGGGTCTGTGGATGATTATTATCGGACTTGTAAAAAAAGGCGTAATTGCCGACTACATAGCACAATACAACGACCTTATTTTTGCCGCTCCGCAAAACTACAACGGCTTTGAAAACCTTATGGCGGTGTGTGGCTACGCATTGCAGATTTTCTGCGATTTTAGTGGATACAGCGATATGGCAATAGGCATTGGCCGCGTAATGGGCTACGACCTCGGTATCAACTTTAATTCACCTTACAAAAGTACCTCAGTAACAGAGTTTTGGAAGCGTTGGCACATATCGCTCTCCACTTGGCTCAAAGAGTACCTTTATATTCCCCTTGGTGGAAATCGCACATTTTCAGCGTTTTCGCTGTTTTCTATTCCGGCAATTCTGCTTTTAACGGTGGCAATCGAAAATGGTACTCCGCAAAACCTTATGATTGCGCTTGCTATCAGTGCATTGGGCTTAACGGCTTATTATACAGGTCGCAACGTGTTTGTATGCCTTACACTTTTGGCGGCAACGGTGATGAGCGTGCTTTGGTTCAACACCTGCATGGTGGCGGCTATTATGCTGATAGTTGGTATAGCGCTGTGGCTCATTGCGTTGGCATTTCCATCGGCAGTGCGTCAAATTCAGACCGACATCAATCTTCTGCTCACAATGCTCATCGGCGGACTTTGGCACGGAGCGTCGTGGAAGTTTGTATTTTGGGGAGGTGTTCACGGAGTGGCTCTCGGCATCGACAAACTTATCAAAAAGGTTCTTCCGCAAAACCGTGTTACTAATACAGTTATGTGGTTCTTTACCTTTGCGTTAGTGGTATTGTTGTGGATGTTTTTCCGTGCCAACGACATCACTATCGAGACTGTTTTAGACGATGGCACCACCACCACCGAGGTGATAGGTTCGTTTCAAGTGCCATTTTTGATGCTAAGTCAGATATTCGGCAATTTTGATTTGGGCTATTTTGTTCATTTTTGGGATGCCCGCTGCATTTGGGTGATAATGGTGGTGCTTGGATTTGCCTTCCACGCAGTGCCCGAAAGCCTCTCTATAAAAACTCGCGATATTTTTGTAAAATCTCCGTTTATTTTTAAAATAATTATATTGCTGATAGTGTGTCAATTGGTGATACAGTTTAAAAACGAGACCGTCCAGCCATTCATATATTTCGATTTTTAACGAAAATAAGGAACAATTTTTGCTATAATATTAGGGTGTATTAAACAATATGTCTGTTATAATTATAGTAAAAACTCGTATATGAGACCGAAACTGACCGAAAGTTACGTAGAAAAAACAGCCAACCTCGACCTTAATATGGTGTTTGTAAAAGGCGGTACATTCAATATGGGCAGCGACGACAACGAATCGCGCTCCAACGAACGCCCCATACACCGTGTTAGTGTATCCGACTTTTTTATATCGCAATATCCTGTAACTCAGGCACAATGGAAAACCGTTATGGGTACTAATCCATCGTTTTTCAAAAAACGTCGCGATACTCTCGAAAATCCTGTTGAGAGTATTTCGTGGGAAGATTGTTTTAATTTTCTTGATAAACTCAACGAACTCACCGGCAAAAAATACCGTCTGCCCACCGAGGCAGAATGGGAATATGCCGCACGTGGTGGCGAATCACATTCGCGCAACAAATATTCGGGAAGCAAGTATGTCAAAGATGTAGCGTGGTTTGGCGAAGAAGAAGGCTCAACTCATCCTGTCGGTCTCAAACAGCCCAACGAACTCAAAATCTATGATATGAGCGGCAATGTGTGGGAGTGGTGTCACGACTTTTTTTCAGCCTACGAAGCCGATTTGCAAACCAATCCTCGCGGACCTAAATATGGAATCCGTCACGTTTGTAGAGGAGGCTCTTGGGAAGACATCTCCGATTCGTGCCGTGTATCCACCCGCTATTCGTACCCCACATCGTATCACAGCAAAACACTTGGATTAAGGCTCGCACACGATATTTTTTAACTATAATTTTTTAAAAGCGAGGCAACAAAAACGCCTAAAACAACGTCTTATAGTAAAAGGATAATAGTGTCCTTTTGTTTTTTTTGTGCACAAAAATGAAAACGAGACACACCTTATATATTATTGTATTATTATTGTTGCTATTCAGCGAGGAGGGGTTAGCGCAAACAACTTCATTGGATTACAAGTGTGAATTTCACGACCTGTCGGGTTGGGTAGCTTCTACTCAGAGTAATGGCATTTGGCACATTGGCACAGGACAAGATGGCGCTAAATATAGCAACGGAACAAATACCTATGTTTGCAATCAATTAAATCAGTCTGATAGTTACCTTTATATTGATAATGACGATATAGCCGATAAGGTCACCAATTCAGAAAATGGTTTAAAAAAGGCTTATATTTCTCAAGTCTTTAATTTTGAGAGTGTTGATATGCCTATTCTTTCTTTCGACTACTATTTTTATTTTAATAATACCGAATTTCCTGTTCAAGCTCCGATTATACGTATAGAAGCCGATATAAGCGGGAGTGGATTAAATTATAAGCCTATTTTTCCTACGGGCGAGATTCTTACGACGAAAGATGAGTGGCAACATGCTAATGTTTGTCTTTCAACCTTGAAAGGTCATTCCCGTGTAGATATACGTGTTTGTGTTTTTTCTGTTTCTGCCGGTCATTTTAAAGTCTCGTTTGATAATTTTGAAATACAAAATTTCTCTAAAACTGCTATTAATCTAACTCCTTCTTCTTGTTTTGGCTATGATGACGGAGCAATAGAAATTGAAGTTAAAGGCGGCGGACCAAATTATGATTATTCGTGCGATAATGGTGTAACATGGGTAAACGTTGCCGACAAAAAGTATAAGTTTACAGGCAAAACTAATAGTAGTTACAATCTCCAAGTACGTGATGTTATCACAGGATGTGTCATTGGTCCTATATCCCAAACCTTAGAAGCCGCAGTAGGTGAAATCAAATTTTCTGCAACACCTTCTGATATATTGTGCTTTGGGCAAACAGATGGTTATATTGAGCTGCATGGAAAATCTAATCTTCAGTATTCTCTCAACGGTGATGAGTATAAAACCACCACTAAGTTTCAAAATTTAAGTGGTGGCGATTATACAATTCGTGCTAGGGAAGGGGGGTGTGAGTCGGCTCCTGAGACGGTAACTATAGGTGCAGATGTTTTTATGGAAATAGAAGATGTTATACCTACACATATCACCCGTTGCTATGGCGACAAAACTGGTTCTATTTATGTTAATGCTTCGGTATCAAGTGGGCAAATAGATTATTCGTTTGATGGTGGACACGAATGGAATAACCATCGTGACACAAAAGAACAACTTGCAGCTGGTAAATACAAAATTACTATTAAAGATGCTAATAATTGTACGTTAGATTGGCCTGAGGAAATAGAAATTACTCAACCTGACGAATTGGTTTATTCTGGTGAGGAACAAAATCCTGTTACTCATTGTTATGGTGATGAAAATGGTTCTATAATTATTCATACACCCACAGGAGGGACACCCGATTATGAATATTCAAATAATGGCGGTGATAATTTCTTTTTTAATAATGAGTTTAAAAATTTGAAAGGTGATTACATTTATTCTCTTGTAGTTCGCGATTCCAAAGGCTGTCTTGCTAAAGGTCCTGATGTTACACTTTCTCAACCCGAAAAAGTAGTTATTACCGACACAAAACTTACCGATGTAAACACATGTTACGGCGATCAAACGGGTTCAATAGAGATTGTAACCACAGGAGGTACAGGTCAGATGTATTATTCTCTTTCGCAAGATCGAAACGATTGGCAAACATCGCCTATTTTTGCAGTAGGCGCAGGAGAGTATTATCCTATGGTAAAGGATGCCAATGATTGTCCCGACCAAGCTTCTGCTGTTAACATCACACAACCCAATAAGTTAGAAATTATTTATATTTCACCAATTAATAATACTATTAAATGTAATGGTTATACAACGGGACAATTTTTGGTTCAGGCTCATGGTGGCACGCTTCCATACGATTATTCATATACTAATAATAGCATAACCGACATCATATCAATGGACAATGATGAAGTGTGTACCTTTAGATCTGTTCCTGCCGGAGTATATGATGTAACAGTTACTGATAGATTCAATTGTCATGCAGATGCAGTATCTGTTGCCATAACTCAGCCCGACCCTCTCAAAATGACCATTAAATCATCGTCTAATGCCTCTTGCTATAATTTCCCAGATGCTTCGGTGGAACTTATCGCTGAGGGTGGTACACCTACATATTCTTACCAATATCGCCGTAATGGTATTGGTGATTTTTCTTCTTCGCCCAATAATGTATTAACTTTTCAAGCTGGAGATTTTGAGTTTAAAATCAAAGACGACAATGGATGTGAAACTCCTGTACAAACTCTTACACTCACAGAACCGGCTGATCTTGTAGCCAATATTGAAATACATGATATTACAAAGTGTTACACTGATAAAGATGGAAGCATAGAAGTGAAAGTAACAGGAGGTACAGAACCTTATAAATATTCTATCAACAACGAACCGTTTCAGTCTTCAAACGTTTTCAACAATCTTGCCCCGGGTTATTACAATATTATTGTTGACGATCAAAACGGTTGCGGACAAGATTATGTCTATCGCGATCAACTTGTTAACGCTCCAGAACAAATGGTTATCCGCCAATTTTATTCCGAAGATGTTAAAGGTTGCAAAGGTGAATCGTTGGGCAAAATTGCTTTTGAGATAGAAGGAGGCTCTGGAACAATAACATTCAGCAAAGATGGAGGAAAAACATTTGTTCCCGAAACTTATCCTGATGGAATTGAGTTTTTTAATCTTCCTGCTGGCAAATATACTCCTGTTGCCAAAGACGAACATAATTGTTTAGTGACGCATTCTGAAGTAGTAATCAAAGAACCAGAAACCCTTGAAATACAAAAGATTGAAACCTCCCCAGCCTACTGCTATGGCGATTATAATGGTTCTGCCACAATAACTGTGGTAGGTGGCAAACAATTACAAGAAGAATTTCCTTATACATTTTACCTCAACGGTAGCACTGTGGCTGACAATTATACCGGCAAATTTTTAAATCTTCCTGCCGGTGATTACACATTTATTGCCGAAGACGAATATGGATGCCCAATCGACGGAGCGTTTTCTATAGGGCAGCCCGAAGAGATTAAAGTTGTGCAAAAAGACAGCACCAATATTACCACTTGCTATGGCGACAGAACAGGAACAATTACTTTTAAGGTGGCTGGAGGTATCGAACCTTTTACTTATATCGCAAAGGGTTATAACTATTACGACGAAAACACTACGGGACATTTTACCGATTTGCCGGCGTCGGGCTATGAGTTGATTGCCACTGATGCTCACAAATGCTCTGTTGATACAATCGTTACTATTGAACAGCCCACTAAATTTGCCTATCATGCAAAAATCACCAATGAGATTATGTGTCATGGCGATGATGATGCAGCCATATCGGTTTCTGCTTCGGGTGGTACTGCACCTTACTATTTCTCGTTCGACAATGGCAAGACTTATCCATATACCGAATCGTCGTATTCAAATGTAAATCCTGGTAGATATTATGTTAAGGCAAAAGATGCAAAAGGATGTACTCATGATTATGTTTACAACCTTGAAATTATCGACCCGCCACAATTAGAAGCCGATTACGAAAAATACGATGTTATTTGTAACACGGGCAACACTGGTAAAATTTTAGCATCTGCCAAGGGTGGAACAAAACCCTATCAGTTTTCGATAGATGAAAAGGTTTGGAGATACAACTCTGGCGTTTTTTCTAATCTTACCGACAGCACTTATTCGGTTACTGTAAAAGACGGACACAACTGCACTGTTAAACTTACCGACATTACTCTTACACGTCCACCAAATATTGCAGGCTTTACTGTAAACGAATCTGAAGGATGTTCGCCTTTGTTAGTTACTATGACTCAAGATAATACGGGCGGACTTGCCACTTACGACATTTCAGACGGTACCAAAATATACGATTGTACTGGCCCTACAAGTTACACATTTGTAAATCGCACTGGACATGCCCAAACTTTCGTTATCAAAGCTACAATGATGCAAGCAGGTGGTGTAGGATGTACCGATACAGCCTCGTTGCAGGTGAAAGTATTACCTCAGCCCGACAGCGATGTGCGTGTTACCAATTCTTCGGCAATCTTCCCCGAAACCACTATCAATTTTGCCAATATGACTCAAAATATTACTGAGGCAAAATGGGATTTCGACGATGATACATATTCTGATAATATCAACGAACAGAGTCACACTTATAAATCTTGCGGCAAATACAATATCACTCTTATCCAAAGCAATGGAATGTGTTACGATACATTATCTATTCCATTTGTGATAGAAGGGCGACCTGTAATAGCAGCAATGAAAGCAAATAATATTCAAGGCTGTCAACCTGTTACAGTTGAATTTACCAACTCGTCGTCAAACTGCGATTCGTGTGTATGGAATTTTGGTGATGGCACAACAAGCACATCTCCGATGCTAAAACACACTTTTGAGGGCGCAGGCGATTACGAAGTTACACTTACAGCATACGGCGATTGTGGAGCAGCATCTACAACATCCAAAACAATCCATGTATACGCTCAGCCAAGTGCCGATTTTACTCAAAATGCCGATACATTATACGAGGGACAAGCTTTGCACCTTACAAGTGTGTCGGAGGGCGGTGCTTATTACGCATGGGATTTCGGCGATGGCAAAAAATCAGACGAAAAACACCCCGTTCACAATTACGAATTTGGCGGCACATTTACAATTTCGTTGATAGTTACCTCTCCTAATTCGTGTACCGATACCGCTTTTGTGAAAAACGCAGTAACGGTAATCAAAAGTCCAATAGTGGTATTCCCCAACGCGTTTACACCCGATGGAGATGGCTTAAACGATATATTTTTGCCTGTGCATGGCGACATTAGTCAATTCAAAATTTTTATCTTTGACAAAAAAGGTCAATTGATGTACAAAGGCACAGATATCACAGAAGGATGGGATGGAACACGCAACGGACATCCTTGTCCTACAGGAGTTTATGTATACAAAGCAAATATAGTTTTGCGCGATAAGAGTTTTTACGACCTAAAAGGTTACGTAGTTTTGTTGCGACTTCCTGCAAAAAAATAAAAAATTCTCTTTGCCGTTTAAAAAATAATGTATAACTTTAACAACGAATTTTTCACCGTTTATTTAACAGATAAAAATTCTAACAAAATTTAATATTTTACTTAAAAATGAACAACATAAAGAAATCTTTGCTGCTGTTAGCGGCCGGACTTATGGCGGTGGTTCTTAGCGAATCTTGTTCCGGCGGTGGTAACAATACAGATCAGACTCCAAACGTTGATTCTTCCGACGTTATTAGCACAACCGCCTACGACGAAGCTAAATACATTTTCTACTCGTTGCCTTCGCCTGTTGAAACTGCCCTTATACTTGAACAGTTGGGTATTAAGTACAACGATGAGTACTTGAGCCCTGCATCAAACGTAAGCCGTTACAATACACAAACATCGCAGGCATTAAACCTTGGTATCTACTCTGCCGATCTCAGTTACTGCGCACTTTACGAGCAGAATCAAGCAGCTATCGACTATCTTGCAGCTGTAAAAAAATTGTCAGAACAGCTTGGCATTATGGGCTTTTTCAACGATAGCACTATTCAAAAGATACAAGACAATATGAACAACAAAAACAAGATTGTGTCTATTGTATCAGATTGTTACACTCGCTCAACCAATTTTCTTGAAGAAGACGAGCGCAACGAAATTGCCTCCACAGTGCTTGTTGGCGGTTGGGTAGAAGGTCTCTACATTTCGCTCAAAATGCTCGAAACTCTTCCTGCTGAAGACAATAATATCGACGATATTATTAAAAATCAGAAATTTACACTCGATGATATGCTTGGTCTGCTTAAAATCTTCTCTAAAAACGAGGGTATTGCCTATCTTTTTAAACAGATGCAGCAGCTCAAAACTATTTATGATAAAGTTGGTACCAACAAGGTAGACCGCAAGGTGTACGCTCAGCTTACCGACAAAATAACCGAGATTAGAAACGAGTATATACAATAATAAACAACCTGAGGAATATGAAAAAGAAAAAAATTTTATTTGTTTTTGTTTTGTTGGCATTAGTGATATTCCCCATACAGGGTAAATCGCAATGCAAGGAGTTTACCGAAACCCAGGTGCTCCCTTTGCTCGAAGATTACGTAATTAGCGGTCGTTACAGCGCAGTAAAACTCTATGAGGGAGAAGAAATTCTTATTTTTAAAACCCTCAGTAAGGGAATATCTTATCGTTTTATTGTTAAAGGCGACAGCGATTTGCCCGAGCAGATAGAATACTCTATTGAAGATTGGGACGGTGAAAAACTTTACAACAACAAGTCGGAGGATTTTAAGCAGGTGTGGGATTACGAATGTGATAAAACACAGCGTATCAAGATTTTTGTAAAAGTGCCTGCCGTATCTAAAGACAATACAGAACCTAAACGTGGCTGCGTAACAGTTCTTAGCGGAATTAAAGCCTCTTAGCTTTTCAGTTTCGCCACTTTTGTGCAACTATTTTAGAGTAAACACATTTATTAATCTTAAAAGGACACAGAGCTATGAAAAAAGTATTGTTAATGCTCGCCCTTTCGCTTTTTACAGCTTCGTATACAATGGCGCAGTCTACAAGCAAGGGTAAAAAACAGGGTACAACCCAAACCGACAACCGAAGCAATAATGGTGCTACGGTAACAAATTCGGGCAACTCCCAAAAACATTCTGCCAACGGCAACTCGCAATCTGCTACTAAACAGAAAACGAGCAAAGGCAAAAAGGTAGTAAAGAAGAAAACCAACTAATAATTTTTCAAAGAGAGCGGCTTTTTTTTAGTCGCTCTCTTTTTTTTATTAAAAAAAAATCCAAATTAATATACACAGAATTAAAATTAACTTTATATTTGCAAAACAAAACAATTAAATTTTTAACAAAAAATAATTATAATCAATAGTATGAGCGATAAAAAGCGCGTATATCTGTTCGGCGACAAAAAAGCAGAAGGTCGTGCAGATATGAGAGAACTTCTTGGCGGTAAAGGCGCCAACCTTGCAGAAATGAACCTTATCGGCGTTCCCGTTCCTCCGGGATTCACCATCACAACCGAAGTTTGCACCGAATATTACGAAAAGGGCAAAGATCAGGTTGTAAGTCTTATCAAAGATGATGTTGAAAAAGCCGTAAAACACATCGAACAACTTACTAAAACTAAATTTGGCGACGCATCAAACCCCTGCCTCGTTTCGGTACGCTCGGGTGCTCGCGCAAGTATGCCCGGTATGATGGATACCATCCTCAACCTCGGCCTCAACGACACCGTAGCAGAGGGTATGGTTAAAAAGACCAATAATCCTCACTTTGTATACGACTCTTACCGTCGTTTCGTACAGATGTATGGCGATGTGGTACTCGGCATGAAACCCGTCAACAAAGAAGACATTGACCCGTTTGAGGCTATCATAGAAGAAGTTAAGAAAATCCGTGGCGTAACACTCGACAAAGATCTTTCGGTTGAAGAACTCAAAGACCTTGTAAAACGTTTTAAGACAGCCATTAAGAAACAAACTGGCAGCGACTTCCCCGATGATCCTATGGAGCAGCTCTGGGGTGCGATCTGCGCAGTTTTCCGCAGCTGGATGAACGAGCGCGCTATCCTTTACCGCAAAATGGAAGGTATTCCCGACGAATGGGGTACAGCCGTTTCGGTAATGGCAATGGTATTCGGCAACATGGGCGACACTTCAGCCACAGGCGTATGTTTCAGCCGCGACGCTGCCACTGGCGAAAACCTCTTCAACGGCGAGTATCTTGTTAATGCTCAAGGTGAGGACGTTGTGGCTGGTATTCGCACACCTCAGCAGATTACTATCGAAGGCTCTAAACGTTGGGCTCAGCTCCAAGGTATATCTGAGGAGGAGCGCAAATCTAAATACCCCTCTATGGAGGAGGCGATGCCTGAAATTTACAAAGAACTCGACGAAATACAGACCAAACTCGAAAACCACTACCGCGATATGCAGGATATGGAGTTCACCGTTCAGGAAGGCAAACTCTGGTTCTTGCAAACTCGTAATGGCAAACGCACTGGTACTGCCATGGTTAAAATCGCAATGGACTTGGTTCGCGAGGGTCTTATCGACGAAAAAACAGCCATCATGCGTTGCGAGCCTCAGAAACTCGACGAACTTCTCCACCCAGTGTTCGACAAGGACGCTCTCAAAAAGGCGAAAGTTATCACACGTGGTTTGCCCGCAAGTCCCGGTGCTGCCTGTGGACAAATAGTATTCCACGCCGACGACGCTCAAGAATGGCGCAAGGACGGCAAGAAAGTGGTTATGGTTCGTATCGAAACATCTCCTGAAGACCTCGCTGGTATGTCGGCTGCCGAGGGTATTCTTACTGCCCGTGGTGGTATGACATCGCACGCTGCAGTTGTGGCCCGTGGTATGGGCAAATGCTGCGTTTCGGGTGCAGGTGCTATCAATGTTAATTACAAAAACAAAACCGTTGAAATAGAGGGTGTTACCTACAAAGAGGGCGACTACATTTCGTTGAACGGTTCTACTGGTCAGGTTTACGCAGGTCAGATTCCCACCAAGGCTGCCGAACTCAGCGGCGACTTCAAAGCCCTGATGGATCTCTGCGACAAATATACTGTGCTTCAGGTTCGTACCAATGCCGACACTCCCAACGATGCAAAAATCGCTCGTGAATTTGGCGCAAAAGGTATCGGCTTAACACGTACCGAACACATGTTCTTTGAGGATCAGAAGATTATCGCAATGCGCGAGATGATTCTTGCCGACACTGTTGAAGGTCGTGAAAAAGCACTTGCAAAACTTCTTCCTTACCAGAAAGCCGACTTCAAGGGTATTCTCGAGGCTATGGACGGCTTGCCAGTTAACATCCGTCTGCTCGACCCGCCTTTGCACGAGTTTGTTCCTCACGATCTTAAAGGTCAGCAGACTATGGCCGACCAGATGGGCGTAAGCATCGACGACATCAAGAAACGTGTTAACTCGCTTGCTGAAAACAACCCGATGCTTGGTCACCGTGGCTGCCGTCTCGGAATCACATTCCCCGAAATCACCGCTATGCAGACTCGCGCAATTCTTTCGGCTGCTTGCGAACTCAAGAAAGAGGGCAAGAATCCCAAACCCGAAATCATGGTTCCGCTTATCGGTATTCTCTACGAGTTCCGTCAACAGAAAGAAATCATCGAGAAAACCGCCAAGGAGGTATTTGCAGAATACGGTGTAACTATCGAGTTTGAAATTGGTACTATGATTGAGATACCTCGTGCAGCCCTCACCGCCGACCGCATTGCTACCGAGGCTCAGTACTTCTCGTTCGGTACCAACGACTTGACACAGATGACATTCGGATACAGCCGCGACGATATCGCTTCGTTCCTCCCTGCATACTTAGAGAAGAAGATTTTGAAGGTAGACCCGTTCCAAGTGCTCGACCAGCACGGTGTAGGTCAGCTTATCGAAATGGCAGTAGAAAAAGGCCGCAAGGTACGTCCCAACCTCCGCACAGGTATCTGCGGCGAACATGGTGGCGAACCCAACTCGGTTAAGTTCTGCGCTCGCGTAGGTATGAACTATGCAAGCTGCTCACCATTCCGCGTACCGATTGCTCGCCTTGCCGCTGCACAGGCCGCAGTAGAAGATTCAATGAAATAGTATTGATTTTTGGATTTATATTTGAGGCTGTCTGTTTTTGGGCAGCCTCTTTTTGTATCTCCAAGAATGCTTTCGACGTTTTGGAGACAAAAACGTCGCATAATATGCGATTATTTACAGATTTGTTTGGCTATTCGACAATAATTTCGTATTTTACCGCAGAATTTGCGGTGTTATATATAATATTTTGTCGCACAAAGTAGGAATGCGTTATGTATATACACGAAAGAGATAATTGGACGGACTTCCGTTGGGACACGTCCCAAGTGTCACTCCTTCAGGAAAAAGTATTCAGTAAGCAGGGGTTGCTTTATCTTCATGCAACAGACGAGACTTTTGAAATGCCAAAGAACTGGACAGCAGAGGATTTCTTTGAAGGCTGTTTTGGCATCATTGCAGAACAGTCTGTCAAGATTCAGCCCGTTAAACTAAAAATTTCTGCAGGACAGGCCAACTACATCCGTGATTTGAAGATGCACGAATCGCAGGAAGAGATTGAACGTAATGAAGAATACAGCATCTTCACCTTTAATCTACGTCCAGAGTTTGACTTCCAGCAAGAAATTCTCTGGAATGGCGAGGATATGGAAGTACTTGAACCCTACTGGCTTCGCAAAGAGATGGCAGGTAAGATAAAGAGAATGTGGAACAAATACAAAGATGACTCGAAATGAAAGACTTTGCAGCAATAGATTTTGAAACGGCTAACAATGAGCGCAGCTCTGTTTGTTCTGTTGGTATCGTCATTGTACGAAATGGTGAGATTGTAGATACGTTCTATTCTCTCATCCAGCCAGAGCCGAACTATTATAACTACTGGTGTAGTCAGGTGCATGGTCTCTGTCATGAAGATACTGACGATGCTCCTGTATTCCCCAAAGTATGGGCGCAAATAGAGCCGTTAATTCAGGGCTTACCTCTCGTAGCTCATAACAAGCCTTTTGATGAAGGTTGTCTGAAGGCAGTGTTTCGAGTATATCAGATGGATTACCCAGACTATGAGTTCTATGATACGCTTTGTGTTTCACGGCGAGTATTGCCAGAACTTGAAAACCATCAACTTCAGACAGTCGCTGCTGCCTGTGGTTATGAATTAGAAGATCATCACCACGCACTTGCTGACGCAGAAGCTTGTGCTTGGATTGCAAGAGAGATATTGTAAATAATTATATAATTATTAGACTATGGAGTTAATAGACAAAATAAAAGCCATAATAAGCAGATTAGAAGACATTAGGAATCAAAGTAATCCTGACTTTGAGATTATAAAAGGACAGGTTGATCTCATTGAGAACGAAGAACTTCTTAATTTGGATGAAGAATTCGATGAATGGAGAAACAGTTTGTATGATGCTGGTGAACCTAATGAAGAAACAGGCAAGATTATTGATGAAATTGGAGATCTGTTTATTCAAGCAGATGAGTTAATTGTCAGAATACGCCAACAGTTCCACATGGAAGATGTATCTGATGATATTGACAATCTTGATGATGATGAACTAGTCCGAACGTCTTGGGATGATGATGAAGATTATAACGATGCTGAAGATGTAGAATTTGATATTGTACTAAATGAGGTTTCAAAAAGTGCCCTTATTGCTATTGGTTTTGACAACGAGGATGAAAACAGTATCAAATTGATGGGGACTATCCTAATAGGTATATCTTCAGAAGATAGTGATGATGCGATAGCCGGAAGAGCTTTTGGTCAACTTGCAATGTCTGGATTTATGCTTCCCATGGAAGATATAAAAGAAATGTGTAGGAAAACTCGTGAGAAATGTAAAAAGCAACTCTTTGGACTACAGATAGCGATGAACAGTTTGCAAGAATATCATTGCAGTGCAGAAGATGCTTTAACTCAAATAGCAATGTTTTTATAATCAAAAGAGAAACCACTTATGAAACTACAAGATATTCTGCCTAAGATAAGCGTAAATGATAATTGGGGAAAGGATTATAGGCGTTATGTCCCCAAGTTCATTGCTTATGCAAAAGAAAGAACCCATGTCAATGAATGGAAATCTGATGTTCGAGACCAGTTGTTTCGTTCTGTTAATTGTATTTCCTCTTTGAGACAAGGCAATTTCTATCTTAACGAGAGAGAGATTATTCAAGAACATTGGGACGAACTTATAGCACCATTAGGTATCATTGTAGACAACCCTGATGCGTTTTGCATTGAACAGTGCTATGAGATAATCCGATTAATCAAAAAGCATACAGAAGCCAATAGACCAGCTGCTTCGCTGAGGTTTCTATCAGCATTTCAACCGTCACAGTTGAGTACCACAGTTACTTGGTACTATCTTGATGAAATCTATAACAGTATGAAAAATGCTGGTGTTGATTTGCCTGAAGGATATGGAGGCGACCCAATACAAAAGAGCCACTATATTCAATCGTTTCTTAAAAGCAGTTACCCCAATGTTGATGATATAGAGAGAGGCACATACGCATGGAGATTGCCAGATTTGTTGAGTGACTTAAAGAAATCGGTAGTTCAAGAAATCGAAACTCAAACTGATGAAGAGCCATTATCTATCACAGCAAATATTTTTTCAACCTCAGAAGTGTTGAAGATGCCACTTGCTATACCAGATTATCAGCGTCCGTATGTGTGGAATATCGCCAATGTTGAACAGATGTTGTCTGATATAAAAAACAGCATGGAGCAAGGTAAACGTAAGTATCGTATAGGGAGTATCATCCTTCACAATAACGATATAGTTGATGGGCAACAAAGAATTACGACTATCTGCCTCATTAAACTAGTTTGGGCAAAGATGGTCAATGTTGACAAAGAAAAAGAGACCATGTGCGTGCTAAAATACGCACACGAACAGTCATTTAAACACATTCAGGAGAATTATGACTATATTAATAAATGGTTCAATGCTCTTCCTGAAAGTAGACGTATGGAGTTCGCTTCCTATCTGGAGAAGTGTTGTGAATTTGTTGTTGTTCGTATTACTGGCCAAGATAGTTTGTCTTTGGCCTTCAAACTTTTTGATTCACAAAATGGCCGTGGCAAACCGTTGGAAGCATATAACCTTCTCAAAGCATACCATTTAAGAGCCATGTCCGCTTCTGATGAAAATATAAAAATCTCATGTGACCGTGAATGGGAGCAAAATACACGCTATGGAAGAAGCCGTAATGACAGCATTTCATCTTATGACATTTTGAAGCACCTGTTTGACGAGCAATTATATCGAACACGTATTTGGTGCAGGAATACCGAAGCGTGGTCTTTTACAAAGAAACGTATAAAGGAGTTTAAAGGTATGCAGATAGACAAATTGCATAATGTTGATTTCCCATTTCAGAACAAACAGCTTCTTTTGTTTATGACAGAGAAATTCTATCAGACTTTTCTAAAAGAGACAATGCCTACTTGTTCTAGGTTCAATGATGGTGATGGACAAGAGATAAATCCATTTGTCACCATGACCCAGCCTATCGTAAATGGAAAAAACTTCTTTGAATACATACAATCTTACGCTGAAATCTACAAGAAGTTATTTTTGGAGTTGGACTCATATCAGATGTACGACTTTAAGGTATTTTATAAAAAGAACTGCTTATCTTATGATGGTCATTGGCGAACAGGAGATAACTATATAAGAGAAATGTATAAGTCGCTAATAATGCTCCTATTTGATAAGTTTGGCGAAAATGGTGTTAATGATTATCATCGTCATTTATATGTAATAGCATACTATTTACGTCGAAAGCAGTCCCGTGTGTATTATTCAACTGTGGCAAAATATCCTTCTCAGTTCTTTTCATTAATAGAAAATGCAAAAGACATATCTGCATTACGAAAACTAGAGTCTATCATAGCACAGCCGGAATACTGTACGATAAATAACGGTAGAGACTTTCCTCCATACGATGACGTTCTAAAATCCATAAAATAAAACGGATATGAATATTATTAAAGATGCTGATGTCCTCAGTGTTGAAAATCTTTTCAAGGACAAATATATCATCCCTCTTTACCAAAGGAATTTTGCTTGGGGAGAGGAACAAATATCAAGACTCCTTCAGGACATTTATGAAAGTTTGTGTTCTGGTGACGAGCATTTTTATGTTGGAAGTCTTATTGTTCTCCAAAGAAGTAATGGAGAATTGGAAGTTATTGATGGGCAGCAGAGACTTACAATGCTTTCAATACTTTCAGGCGTATTGAACATGGGAATGCGCCTAAGCCTCCGTTATGATTCTCGCCCAGAGGTAGAAGATTTCTTTAGGGTTCTGCATAGTGGATCTATGCCTCAAAACAGAAAAGAAACTTCAATATCACACTTCTTTGAAGCCATTGATTTGGCATGGTCAACGCAATTAGATGTTGAAAAGACAGAGCCTATTACCCTAAAAACAGAATCCGTAAGGGTTAAGATGGCTGACTATATCAAGCATCATGTATGTGTTGTGCGAGAAATCGTGCCTTCAGATACAGACGTAGCAGCTTATTTTGAAATAATGAATAATAGAGGCGAGCAACTTCAAGAACACGAAATAATAAAGGGTCTGTTACTCGGAAAACTTCACGAAGAAGGGCATGACTGTTATTCTCAGGTTTGTTCAAAAATCTGGGATGCCTGCTCGCAGATGGAAACCCGAATCCAGAAATCATTTGCCCCAAGCATCAGGAAAATTCTATTTGGAGAGGATTATACAACAATAGACTTGAAAGGAAGATCGGAAGATATTAGCTTTGGTAATCAAAACATTCCTGTTCTAGATTTATTAAAAGTCCAATCAAAAGATGTTGGTGCATTGACCTTGGAAGAGATTGTGAATAGCCGTCTAAATACTGATGATTTGTCAGAGGTCACAGAGGACAATGATGATAATTCTACAGAAGAATCAATTATTGACTTCCCAAACTTTTTGATGCACATATTTAGGCTATATTATAATCAATCATATAGACTTAGTTTCCAAAAAACAGAGGAGGCTAAGGATATTCCACTTAGCGAGAAATATCTATTAAAGGTTTATAATACGATTAAGCATGAAGTAAAGCCTTTAGACTTTTTCTTGCGCTTGCTATTCTGTAGAGTAGTATTTGACAAGTATGTGGTGAAATCAAATGTGACAGACGATGATGAAAAACGCGAATGGGTGTTGCTAAAGCCATATATTTATGAAGATAACAAACGTAATACGAGAACATTGCGTTTCAAGCCTACTTTTGATAATCAACAAAATGCAGTTATTCGTTCTCTATCATGCCTCCAGGTGTCATTTCGTGCCAAACCTTATAAGAATTTTCTCCAAACAATACTAAATTGGTTTGTACATGAAGATGTCGCATCTGTTGAGAACTCATTTCTGGAGAAACTTCACCGTCTAATGCTTGACGAGTTTAACAGAACATCTATTGATTATATTGGATTGACGGAATACGACGAAAAACGTCAAGGCACTTCCGTTCCTCATTATCTATTTAATTTTACAGATTATTTATATTGGTGGATGAAATATAATAACGAGCCAATAAATTGGGAAGTCCTTGATCCAAACTTGATAATCGTTGTACAAAAAGAATTGGATTTGATTCGTAAAAATGAATTCCGCTTTTTAAATCGAAATTCAATAGAACACCATTACCCACAAAAAAGGCATGAGGAATTAGATAGCGAAGGTGTAACAGACTTCGATTTGAACTGTCTGGGGAACTTAATATTAATCAGCAAATCTGCGAACTCCAGATTGTCTGACAAGAATCCTTTGGATAAAGCGGCTCTATATTTTGATAAAAATGATTTGCCACCAACGCGTCAAATAATCTATAGTATTACTCGTAATGAAGGATGGGGAAAACAACAGATTATAACTCATTTGAAATGTGTGGAACTCATAATTGAACATCGAGAAATCATATTAAAAATTAAGCAGAACTGAAGGTTCCATAATGCTGACTTACATCTCCAACACCGATCACTACAAGCAAGTGCTATCACGTGTTCAGTCCGTGAAGCACATGCTTTGGATTGGTACTGCTGACATCAAAGACCTCTATATTGAAGTGGGTAAAGAGAAGAAGCCTTTTTTGGCTCTCATCGCCCAACTTATTCGGCGTGGCGTGGAGGTACGGCTTATTCATGCTAAAGAACCCGGTCAAAACTTCAGAGAAGATTTTGATAAGTACCCTGTACCCTATGACCGTTTGGAGCGTGTGCTTTGTCCGCGTGTTCATTTCAAGATGCTTGTCTTTGATGGTAAAGAAGTATATATAGGACAAGAAATGAGTGAAGAGACAGAAGATGATTAGTATGTTTGAATTAGAGGAAATCGGGTGCAGAATGTGTAGTTCATGCTCATAATGTTTCCCAAATGTTTCCCAGATTCATAGTAATGTGCTGATAATCAGCATTCGTTAGCCGCTGCACAGGCCGCAGTTGAAGATTCAATGAAATAGCATTGATTTTTGGATTTATATTTGAGGCTGTCTGTTTTTGGGCAGCCTCTCTCTTTTTGCACAAAACAAAGCCGGATAACGAATATCCGGCTACGATGTCTGTTGTGAAAAATTATGGGTAAATTATGGAAAATGATTATTTGCAACTTGCTGTATTTGTTGTATTTATATTGTTTTTTACGTAGTGTTTCTCAAAAAGTTTGACGATTTTGAAAATTTTTTTCCACTTTTTTGATGCTCTTTTTGTTTATATTTTCTTAATAGAAATTTGACTTGGCGTGAGATTTTTAAATATTTCTTAATCACATTTTTCTAATCAGATATTATGGGCAGTGTATCTTTGCGCCCAAATAAAATTGTGTGTAAATGCAGTTTTGTTTGCAACTAAAATATAATAATAATTTGATTTAAAACAGTTTAATAGTGGAAAAAATATTCAGCCCGAAACTCTTTTCGGTATTGCGCAAAGGGTACTCAAAACAAATGTTTCAAACCGATTTGATGTCGGGTATAATAGTTGGCATAGTGGCATTGCCGCTTGCTATAGCGTTTGCCGTGGCTTCGGGAGTGTCGCCCGAAAAGGGTCTTGTAACCGCCATAATTGCGGGTTTTTTAATCTCTTTCCTCGGCGGTAGCCGCGTACAGATTGGCGGACCTACAGGTGCGTTTATCGTGGTGGTGGCAGGTATTGTGCATCAATACGGAATGTCAGGATTGATGATTTCCACCGTTTTAGCAGGCATAATGCTTGTGCTTTTCGGATTGTTTAAATTTGGATCAGTTATCAAGTTTATCCCTCACCCCTTGGTTGTAGGCTTTACTTCGGGTATCGCTCTTACTATTTTTACCACTCAGATCAAAGACGCTTTCGGATTGTCGATTTCGGGTGAGCTTCCTGCCGACTTTATCGGTAAGTGGGGCGCATATTTCGCTAATTTCAACACTGTAAATTGGACTGCAGTGGTGATTACTTTTGTTACGATATTTATTTCGCTCTTTTTTAAGAAGATAACCGACAAAATTC
Organism: Bacteroidales bacterium; assembly: GCA_016293845.1. Taxonomy (GTDB): domain Bacteria; phylum Bacteroidota; class Bacteroidia; order Bacteroidales; family UBA3824; genus UBA3824. The sequence goes on from JAEDDH010000002.1 coordinate 253,945, forward strand.
CGGGTTCGTTTGTAGCTATTGTGCTCACAACGGTTGTAGTGGCTGTTTTTCACCTTCCGGTAAGCACAATTGAAACAGTTTTTGGCGAAATTCCTTCGTCGTTTAGCGTAGAGTTTCCCGCTATTGATTGGTCGCAGATTGGTAATTATATTCAACCGGCTATCACAATTGCCGTTTTAGGTGCTATCGAATCGCTTCTTTCGGCAGTGGTTTCCGACGGTATGATTGGAGGCAATCACCGTTCAAACACCGAACTTATTGCTCAGGGTATTGCCAATATTGCATCGCCTATTTTTGGTGGTATTCCTGCTACGGGCGCAATTGCACGTACTGCTACAAATGTTAAAAATGGCGGACGCACACCGGTTGCAGGTATTGTTCACGCAATAACGCTGTTGCTGATAATGTTGTTTTTTGGAAGCTACGCCAAATTGATTCCTATGTCGTGCCTTGCAGGTGTGCTTATCGTGGTTGCTTACAACATGAGCGAATGGCGTTCGTTTGTGTCAATCACCAAAGGCTCTAAATACGACACCGTAATATTAGTTGCCACTTTCTTAATCACAGTTTTGGTAGATCTTACCGTGGCTATCGAGGTGGGAATGGTTATGGCTTGTTTGCTCTTTATGCAGCGTATGTCAAAGCAATGTCAGGTGCTTACAGTTACCGAGGGTAACGACCCGTTAGAAAATTACTCGTTCTTGCCCAAAGGTATTGATGTGTACGAAATTTCTGGTCCTTTCTTCTTCGGTGCTGCTAAAAAATACCGCGAAATTCTCCGTGGACTTGCATCGGCTCACAAGGTTAAGGTTTTGGTAATTCGTATGCGCCACGTGCCTTTTATGGATAGCACAGGTATCAACAATTTTAGCGCAGTAATCGACGAGATTCACGCTGTGGGTGTTACAATAGTGCTTTCGGGTGTTAATGAAAGTGTACGTTCCGAACTTGAACGCTCAGGTCTTGCCGACAAACTCGACAAACTCAATATCTGCTCCAACTTTGACATTGCAAAGGAACGCGCCAAAGAGGTATTGTCAGAGATTGACGGACGTTAGTAAAAATATATTAAGAATTGGGAATTGTAAGGACAATGCTTTTTAGGTGTTGTCCTTATTTTCTTTTTTACTGATTAGTTCCTTAACGTGCTGCAACTGTTTTTCAAGTTTATCCACCTCGCGGGTAAGTTCGTCGGTAGACGATGACATTGCTTGATTGTGAACTTCGTTTAGCGAGTCTACCACAATACCAACTATCAAGTTTACAAGAATATAAGATGCAAAAAGGATAAACGTGCTGAAATAAATCCACGCCAACGGGTTGGTTTCCATAACGCCGAGGGTGATGTTCATCCAGTCGTCCATAGTCATTAATTGCAAAAGAGTGAGGAATGTGCGGTGCAGCGATGAAAAATGTTCGTCACATTCGCCGTAAAGCTCCACGCCGGTGATTCCGTAAATATAATACAGAAGGATAAAAAACAAACTTGCCCACGAAATTTGCGGCAGCGAAAAGAGCAGAGCTTGCAGCACACGTTTCATGTTAGATATTCCCGACGCTACACGCAATAGCCTGAGTTCTCGTAAGATACGTATTGCACGCGCACCCACTATACCTTCCAACCCGGTAAAGAAACTTAGAGACGAAATCACTGTAACAATAAGGTCGAAAAGATTCCATCCACGGTCTTCGCAGGTAAAGAATTCGAGAGGTTTTTTGCGGTAAAAAATTCTTATAAGTATCTCTATAATAAAGATTATAACACTTATATCGCAAAAATGGTTGAGCCAAATTTCGGAGGGAGAGTTGTCTTCGGTGTAGGTCATCACTCCGGCGGCTATAGCGTTGAGAATGATGAGTATAGTGATAAACATCGAACCTGCTTTTTCGAGTTTTTCGCGGCGGTTCGATTTGCGGTCGCGCGAGGTTTTGAGTTGCAGGGCAGTACTATCGGTATCGTATCCGTTTTTGTCGTACTGTTTTAGCACTGCACCTTCGATAAACAGGCATCGGTTGTCGATAATTTTTACAAACGAACCAATCTCTTTGGAGTATGTGCTTAGCAGCGTACCGTCATCGCCATACGTTTTGTATTCTTTGTCGGTTTCTGAAACATAAAAATCTGTTCCGCTTGCAATTATTTTGCCGTCGGGTAGAGCTGTATGTGAAATTATTTTACCGTCTAAGTCGTATATAGTCAGTTGATTGACATCTTCTTTGATGTATGCTATTGCCATTTGTGAGTATTTTTTAGAGTGCTAAGGTACGAAATTTTTCAAGAAAATGTTAATTAATCTAAATTATTTGCATAGTTAATACAAAAAAAATGTAATTTTGATTGTTTGAATTTATAATAACTACGATTGAAACGATGGACAATTTTATTTTACAAAACGGTGTCAAAATACCTTGTATAGGGCTCGGCACATGGGAAAACCGCGACGAAAAATCCGTTGTTGACACTATCTCTGAGGCTATCAACTGTGGATATCGTCATATCGATACTGCGGCTGTGTATGCCAACGAACAATATATTGGTAAGGCTATCAATAGCATTGGTATCAATCGCCAAGATCTTTTTATTACAAGCAAAGTGTGGAATACTGAGCGTGGATACGCCAAAACTATGCGTGCTTTTGAAAAAACTCTCAACAACTTACAGACAGATTACCTCGACCTGTATCTTGTTCATTGGCCAGCTTCTCCATCTAAATACGACAATTGGGCAGAACTCAATGCCGAAACTTGGCACGCCCTTGAAGATCTCTATAAAATGCAGAAAGTTAGAGCGATTGGTGTAAGCAATTTTTGGATTCACCATCTTGAGCAGTTGTTGAATGTTGCCAACATTGTGCCGATGGTAAACCAAATTGAATATCACCCCGGATACCGACAAAGCTATGTGGTAGACTATTGTAAGGCTCACAATATGTTGGTTGAGGCATGGAGTCCGCTTGGACGTGGCAAAATGTTTTCTATTCCCGAACTTATTCAAATTGCTAAAAAATACAACGTTTCAGTGGCTCAAGTGTGCGTTAAATGGTGCTTGCAAAACGGAATTTTGCCGTTGCCTAAGAGCACAAAACCTGAACGTTTAAAAGAAAACGCTGATATAGAAGGCTTTACTATTGCTCCCGATGATATGCGAATTATCAACAGTTTGCAATTAGAAAGCAGTTCGGGACAAATCCCCGATGAAATTGATTTTTAATTTTTTATAACTATACAAAATGAAAAAAGTTCTAATTATTCTTGCTGCGATATTATCGCTAAATCTTTGCGTATCTAAACAATCACACGCACAAGCAATTTTCGACGTAGGAAACCTTGGTATGAACTTCGGTTTTGGTATTAACAATGCCGAAGAAAGTGTTTTTCAACCTTCATTTAATTTTGCTCTCGACTATGGATTTCTCAGTGGCATTATCAATGGCAAAGGTTCTATCAGCGGCGGTGGTTATTTTGCTATTGCCCACGGATCAAAAACTAAGGGTAATATCGAAATCAAGCATGGTGCTTGGCAGGTAGGCACTCGTGGAGCATTACACTATCAGTTTGTTCCTAATCTTGATACTTATGGCTGTGTTTCAGTTGGTTATCTTCATTGGGATCATGATAGTACTTATAAAAATGATGGCGGTGATTTCAAAATCTTCCCCACAGCCGGAGCACGTTATATGTTTGGCACTTGCGGCATTTACAGCGAGATTTCTCCTTGGAGCGATGTTGCTGTGTGGAAAATAGGTTTGACATTTATATTTTAATTATTTTATTTATTTAAAAAAATTGGGTAGAGACGTGCCAATGTGCGTCTCTACTTTTTTTTAGAAATGTATTCCACACGATACCGAAAACATACATTCTTTTCTAAACCATTCTGTACCAAAGGTTAAGTTATAGTTGAAGCGGCGCAAAAATCCGGTTTCTATTCCCATAGCCGTCGAAAACAATCCTCCGCCGTTTTTGTTGCCCGAAACATCAGCACCGTAGCCACCTGTGGCAAATATGGCTGGCATAAAACGTTTTTTGCCTAATGGTCTGATTCTTAGACATGATGATATCGGAATCAGTTTTAAATCGCTAAAATACAAGCCTACCATTGTTCCTATCGAAAAATGATTCTCTATATTATAAAGGTGTGATGCTTTTATATATTCAGTGCAAAAGTCTGATTTATAAGAAGTTCCCAAGTCGATTTTTGTAGTAAACCATCCGTCATCTGATTGCGCCGCACTTGTTAGGGAAAAAAAAACTGTCAAAAGTGCTGTTATTATTGCTGTTTTCATAAAATCTCTAATATTTTTGCAAAGAAATAAAAAATCGTCTTTATGAAGATTACAATATCAGAAGAATTTAAAAAAATATTCCCCGATTTTGCGGGCTGTGCGCTTACTGCCACTGTAAAAAACTCAGAACCTGACGAAAACTTATGGAAAGAAATTGCCACACTTTCAGATAGTTACCGTCAAGTGTTAACCGATGAAAGCATCAAACAAATGCCCCCGATACATGCCACACGCGAGGCTTACAAAAAATTTGGCAAAGCACCCAGCCGCTACCGTCCTGCTGCCGAGGCTCTTTTGCGCCGAATTGTAAAAGGTGAGGAGTTATACAAAATTAATACACTTGCCGACCTTGTAAATCTTGCAAGCATCTACACAGGATACAGTATCGGAGGGTTTGATTTAGATAAAATTCAAGGTGATCTTGTACTCGGAATAGGTCGTGCTGGCGAACCATACGAAGGTATTGGTCGCGGTATTTTAAATATTGAAAATCTGCCGGTTTACCGTGATAATGTAGGCGGAGTTGGCACTCCCACAAGCGACAACGAACGCACCAAAATCACTCTCGAAACCACAAATTTCCTTTTGCTTGTAAATGGTTACGATGGTAGTCGCGAGGGTGTAATGCAGTGTGCGGAATACACACAACAACTAATAAAAAAATATTGCAACGCAGAGCATTGCAATATTTTTATCTATTAAATAAGGTGTTGTTTTAATTTATCACTGTGCCGTTGAGTTTTAGTTCGTACACATCGTTTGGCGCATCTAAGTTTAGGAAAACGGTGATCGATTTTTGAAACAATCCTAACTCTTTGGCATCGTAAACGGTTGATATAGTGCCTTTTTGACCGGGCATAATGGGTTTTTGATCATAGGTGAGTTTTGTACATCCGCACGAAGCCTCAGCCTTGGTAATCAATACGGGTTTGTCACCGGTGTTTTCAAAAACGTATTCCACCTTTTGAGGATTGCCCTGCTTGATGTTGCCAAAATCGTATTCTGTTTTGTCCCATTTGATAGTGGAGGCCTTGTTGGTGGTGAGTTCAGCCTTGCCCTTGTTGCCACTGTTGAGGAGCATATCATTCCATTGTGCCGATGCGCTGTTGGCGGCAAAAAGCCCGAGAGCCAATATTGCTGTTACAATTAGTTTTTTCATTTTTCAAATAGTTTTATGGGTTATGTTCACTAATAAGACGTTGTAGAGCCGCCGTTTGTTGTACCGAAGATTTTAAAAAATGTTAATAGGGTAGAGGGCTGTTTGCGTGTCTTAGTAATAAACGTGTGAAAAATTAATTATAAACACACGAAAACTTAATAAGTTGTTTTTATCTTTGCATCGCAAAAAAATCAGATAATCAGCAATTGATATGATAAAAAAATTATTATCTAATCTACACGCTCCCAAATGGGTTGTATTTTCAATAGATTTATTGATTATAAGCGTATCGATATTGGCGGCATATATGCTCCGTTTCAATTTCTCTTTCGGTGAATGTATTAATCAAAATCTTTGTTATGCTTTTGCGCTTTTGATTCCTATCCGCGTGATAAGTTTTGTAATATCAAAGACTTACGCTGGTTTGGTGCGTTACACTTCCACCAACGATGCTATCCGCATTTGTGTTACTATTATAATAGGTTCGGTGGTGGCGGCTTGCCTCAATTTCTTGTTTATGGAGGTTAACCTTACCGAAAATATTATTCCGCTGTCGGTGCTTTTTATTGATTGTGTGTTGGCAGTGGCGTTTATGTCAATTTCAAGGTTTGTGGTAAAGGCGCTTTATTTCGACTACCGCACTCATCAACGCTCTTGCAAAAATGTGGTTATCTACGGTGCTAACGAGTTTGCTCTCACCACAAAACGGACTCTCGACCGCGATGCTGGTACTAATTACCATGTGGTGGCTTTTGTTGACCAAAGTGCAAATTCTGTGGGCAAGAGTATCGACGGTATCAAAGTATTTCCTTTGGATAAACTCGAAGATCTTATTTATACTCAGGGCGTTACAATGCTCATTCTTTCGGAGCAACTGCCCAACACCAAACAAAAACAGTCAATCATCGATTTCTGTCTTTCTAAAAATGTGAAAGTGCTTTCTACACCAAAAGTTAGCAACTGGATCAACGGCGAATTGAGTTTCAAGCAGATACGTCAAATCAAGATTGAAGACCTTCTTGAACGCGACCCCATCAAACTCGACGAGATGGAAATCCGCAATGACCTCGTTAACAAGACTATCCTCGTTACAGGTGCGGCAGGAAGTATCGGTAGCGAAATTGTTCGTCAGGTGGCAAAATTCAATCCTAAAACAATTGTAATTTTCGATCAGGCAGAATCACCTCTTTACGACCTTGAACTCGAACTCCAAGAAAAACTCAACTTCTTTAATTTTGAGATAGTTATCGGTAGCGTTACCGACCGCACACGCCTTACAGCTGTGTTTGAAAAGTTCCATCCTTCGGTAATTTACCACGCAGCAGCGTACAAACACGTGCCTATGATGGAAAACAACCCCTCGCAGGCTATTCAAAACAATGTTTTCGGCACAAAACTCTTAGCCGATTTTGCAGTAAAATATAAGGTGAACAAATTTGTGATGATTTCTACCGACAAGGCTGTAAATCCCACAAACGTAATGGGTTGCAGCAAGCGAATCTGCGAAATCTACACTCAGTCGCTCAACAGTTGTTTCCCCACCAAATTTATCACCACACGCTTTGGCAACGTTCTCGGCAGCAACGGTTCAGTTATTCCGAGATTCAAAGCCCAGATTGAAAAAGGCGGTCCTGTTACCGTTACCGACCCGAAAATCACACGTTTCTTTATGACAATTCCCGAGGCTTGTCAGTTGGTATTGCAGGCAGGCACTTTGGGCAAAGGCGGTGAGATTTTCGTGTTTGATATGGGCAAGTCGGTTAAAATCATCGATTTGGCTAAGAAAATGATAAAACTTTCGGGATTAACTCTCGGCAAGGATATTCAAATTTCGTTCACAGGTCTGCGCCCGGGCGAAAAACTCTACGAAGAGGTGCTCAACGACAAAGAAACCACTTTGCCAACATCGCACTCACAAATTATGGTTGCCAAGGTGCGCGAATACGATTTTGCACAGGTTTCGGGGCAGATCAACCAACTTATTGGACTTGTAAAATGTGGCGACAACTTCAAGATTGTGGGTATGATGAAACGCATTGTGCCTGAGTTTAAGAGCGAAAACTCTGTTTACGAAGTGCTCGACAACAATCGCGAACAAGATGCCAACGCTGCCGAAATTTCGCAGAACAACAAGGAGTTACCCAAAAATCAAACTCACAAAACCAACCAAGTTTTTCTCAACAACACCACGGTGGTGTCTATCGGCAAAAAATTCTCGCTGATGCGTTAGCGTCCGCCTAAAAATTTATCAGATTATTTTGCGCTGAATTACAAAATTGTGTAATTTAGCGCAAATTATTTTTAAATAAATCTGATATGAAAAGCAAATTATTATTTTTGTCCGCAGCCGCAGCGTGGATGATGTCGTCGTGCGCGGGTGGCGGAAACACCAATGACGGGGGCACAGGCTCTGCATCTTCTGCCAAATCACCCAAGTACATATTCTATTTTATCGGCGATGGAATGTCCACACCGCAAATCAATATGGCTGAAAAGGCTGTTAGCGAGGAGGGATTCTTGGAGTTTTTCAACCAAAAAACCGCTGGTAAATACAATCTTCAACCCGGAAAACTCAATGTTCGTCAGTTTACCGCCGCGGGACTTGCCAATACTCACGCTCAAAACCGCTTTATCACTTGTTCGGCTGCCGCTGCCACAGCACTCGCCACGGGCAACAAAACCGACATCAACCGCATTTCGGTAACACCCGACGCATCAGCACCTTACCGCACAATTGCCGAAATGGCTCACGACAAGGGTATGAAGGTGGGCATTATAACAAGCGTAAGTATCGACCACGCAACGCCTTCGTGCTTTTATGCTCACTGTGCCGACCGCAACGAGTACGCCCGTATCGACAGTTTTCTCTTGACAACAAATTTTGAGTTTTTCGGCGGAGGCTTTGTCCGTTGGAACACCAAGCAGCACAAGGGTTTATACGATTATTTAGACCAAATAAATGCCGCCGGATATAAGTTTGTGAACACCCGAAAAGATTTTGACGCTTTGAAGGCTGGCGACGGCAAGGTGATTGCCACCATTGAGCGCACTTCAACAGATACTACAAGTCTGCCCGACGATGCTTCGCTGCCTTACAATATGGACCTCTGCATTCAAAAGTCTGAAAACGACCAAATTGTGCTTTCAGAGTTTCTTTCTAAGGCTGTGGAATTGCTCTACAACGACGACAAAGGCTTTTTTATAATGACCGAAGGTGGCAAAATCGACTGGACCGACCACGCCAACGACGCTGTTAGCAATGTTTACGAAACCATTGGTCTCGACCGCGCTCTCGGTGTCGCCCTCGATTTTTATGCTAAACATCCCGACGAAACCTTGATTGTGCTCACTGGCGACCACGAATGTGGCGGCTTGACCCTCGGTTTTGCTGGCACAGGCTACGAATCGGCTTTCAACTATATGAAAAATCAGCAGATTACGGCATACTCGTTTTCCGATTCGGTAAAGGCTTATATGAAAAACAAGGCTTCGTTTGATTTTATCTTGAAAAAAATTGATGAGTATTTTGCTCTCGGCAACGAAGAAAAAGGTTTGAAACTCTCTGATTATGAGATTGAACGCCTTAAAAAAGCCTACAAAGTTCACCAAGATTTTGTTAAGAACAACAAAATAATGATTCCCAAAGAGGAATATAAACTTTATTATGGTTCGTACGAGCCTATCACAGTTACAGTTACGCATATTTTAGACAACAAATCGGGTGTGGATTGGGCAAGTTTTGCGCACACTGCATTGCCTGTTCCCGTGTTTGCAATCGGTGTGGGTGCCGACAATTTCAACGGCTACTACGACAATACCGATATTCCTAAAAAAATAATGCAATTGGCTGATTTAAAATAATTTTATCTTCGAATTATTGTTTAATTCGTTGATAAAAAATCATAAGATGTTGACGAAAGATAACAAACGCCGAAACCTTGTGTTTATCGCTGTAATTAGTGCGGTAACATTGGTTTTGGCGTTTTTGCCAACGGGATTCGACAATCCGTCGCTTGTAGAAAACACGCTTTACGAAAAAGCCGAGGTGCTCAGCACCGACGATGCCGCCCTAACTACCATTTCTGTGGTAACGCTCGGCAACCAAAAACTGCGTATCAAAGTACTTTCGGGCAAATTCGACGGGCAAGAATACGAAGCCGACAATATCCTCAACGGACAAAAAAATATCGACAAGATTTTTAAGCCCGGCGACCGCGTGCTTGCCGTCATCAACACCGACTCCACAGGCGAAAAAGTTATCGGTGTCCGCGCTGCTGAGTATTACCGCAGTGGTATTGAGATTTTTCTTGTGGCTGTGTTTGTGGTGGCGCTTTTGGCGTTTGCCGGAATTACAGGTGTAAAGGCAATTATTTCGTTTATATTCACAGCGTTAGCCTTTTGGAAAATACTTTTGCCGATGTATCTCAACGGTGTGAGTCCAATTCCGGCGGCATTGCTGATGGCGTTTTTGTCGTCGGCGGTGATAATTTTTCTTGTGGTAGGTATCGACCGTAAGGGAGTTACGGCTGTTTTAGGAGCAACATCGGGCATTGCGTTTACGGCAGTGGTTTCTTTTGTTTCGGGACATTGGTTTAAGATTCCCGGCACGGTGCAAGATTACAGCGAAGCATTGATTTACAGCGGATTTAACCTCAATTTGTCGGATATTTTTCTCTCGGCGGTGTTTATTTCGGCGGCGGGAGCGTTGATGGACGTTGCCACCGACATTGCCGCCTCTATCGATGAAATTCATTCTCGCCGTCCCGACCTTCCACGACGCGAGCTTATGATTTCGGGCTTTAAAATTGCCCGCCCTGTAATTGGCTCTGCCACAACCACTTTGCTCTTTGCCTATTCGGGCGGATTTATGTTTGCATTTATGGCATTTATGGCGAAAGGCGTGCCCTTTGTGTCGATTTTCAATTCAAATTTCATCTCTGCCGAAATCCTCCACACAATGGTTGGCAGCCTTGGCTTGGTGCTCGCCGCACCACTAACGGCGATAATTGGGGCGATGATTTATGGAAAAAAGAAATAATCTTTCACCATCTTCCGAAAATAATCCCTATAATTTTCAGCAATCATTTTTTTATTGTATATTTGCAAATAACCGCTCCTTCTATTATCTTTGCAGTCAAAGAAAACAAAATTAAAAAACGCAACTGATTATGGCTATTGCTCTTGATGACATATCCCGCAGGTTACCAATCGGTTTTCAGAGTTTTGAAGATCTGAGAAAGGTTGGCTGCCTGTACGTAGACAAGACTGATTTTGTGTATAACCTTGCTCATTCGAGCAAGAGTTATTTCCTCGCCCGTCCGAGGAGATTTGGTAAGAGTTTGTTTGCCAATACGTTGCGTGCGTATTTTGAGGGACGGAAAGAATGTTTTGACGGACTGAAAATCAGCAATTACGAAAAAGATTGGATCAAATATCCGATGGCGTATTTTGATTTTGTGGATGGCGACTATTCTTCGCCGAGTACTTTGCTCTTCAAGATTCGGATTGTATTAAGGGAATTTGAAATTGAGAACGGAATCCAATTCGACGAGAGTTTTATCAAAGAGGAGTTTGAAAAAGACGAGGACAAATCGGAAGGCAAAAAAATGTCGTATCGTTTCCGTTACGATATGCAGACCATCTATGAAAAAACAGGCTTGCAGACTGTTATTATCGTTGACGAATACGACAATCCGCTGATTACGAGTGAGAACCTTCTTGAATCAAAAAAGATTTACCGTGGATTTTTCTCTGTGTTGAAATCCGCCGATATGTACATCCGTTTTGTATTTATAACGGGCGTAACCAAGTTTGCCAAGACATCGATTTTCAGCGGTTTGAATCAACCCGAAGATATTACTGACGATGCAAATTTTTCGGCAATATGCGGCATCACGCACGAGGAGTTGATTGACAATTTCACTCCCGAAATCGAAAAACTTGCTAAAAGACAAGGTTTTACCTTCGACGAGTGTATAGCCGAACTCAAACGTTGGTACGATGGTTACCTATTTCACGAAGAAGGCGAGAAGGTGTTCAATCCCGTAAGCCTTTTGAATGCTTTTAAGAAATGCGATTTTCAAAATTATTGGTACGACACCGGTAATCCTGAGATGCTTATGAAGCGCATACACAAATCATATTACGATTTTAAACATTTGGTAAACAATGTGCTTTATCCCAAAGACGGCCTAAAAACCTACAAAGACGACGACCTTACCACCGACCTTATACCGCTGCTATATTATACGGGCTACCTTACTATAAAGAGTTACGAGCCTCGCACACGCCGCTATACACTCGGTTTTCCTAACAACGAGGTGGAACTCAGTTTTTTAAATGGTCTAGTAAACGAGTTTTACCGCGCTCCCGATGATGTTACAGGTTTTCTATATTCTGATTTTTTGGGCGACTTTTTCGACGGCGACATCGACAGCCTTATGGAGCGGTTTCAAGCCTTGTATTCCACCCTGCCGTATGCCAACGACAACAACGAGAAATATTTGGAGCGTGATTTTCAAAACGTGATTTTCCTTGTGTTTACCATCTGCGGACAGTTTGTGCTCTCCGAGGCGCATTTCTCCAAAGGCAGAGCCGATGCCGTTGCCACTTCCGATAACTATATCTATCTCTTTGAGTTCAAGATGGATCAAGACCCTCAAATTGCCCTCGACCAAATCAACGCGAAAGACTACGCCGGACGTTTCAAAAAAGACAGCCGCAAAATCTTTAAAATAGGTGTAAACTTTTCGAGCAAGGAGAAAAATATCACTGAGTGGAAGGTGGAAGAGTAGGTATTTCCATCGGTCTTTTTTTATTAAAAAATTTTTATCTTTCGTAATTATTTTGTATTATTGTGTCTGAATTATATAAACGTTTTAATAATGCAAGCAACAGTTTTCAACCCGATACAATTGTACTTGTTACAGATTTTTTCACAAATGAACTCTGAACAAGAATTAGCCGAAGTTAAGCAAGTGCTGTCGGAGTACTATTTCAAGAAAGTGGAGCAACGCGCCGCAAAAATCTATGCGGAAAAAGGGTGGACTCCCGAACAACTTGAAGAAATGTCAAATGCGCATTTCAGAACACCATACAAATGAAAATCGTTCTCGACACCAATTGCTTGATACCAATTATCATTCCTGGTTCTTATGCGAATGATATTTGGCAGGCTTTCCATGCTGGTCGTTATACGTTGTGCGTCAGCACTGAGATTCTTTGTGAGTATGAAGAGATACTTTTGCAATTAACAGGCGACAGGGATTTTGCTAATCTTGTTTTGGAAGCGATAAATAATGCACCGAATGTTGAACGGATAACCCCATTTTTTTAATTCAATCTTATCTCTTCCGATCCTGACGACAACAAATTCGTGGATTGTGCCATTACCGCAGGTGCGAAATATATTGTGAGCAACGACCGTCATTTCAACGAACTCAAACGTTATGATTTTCCGAAAGTGGATGTGCGTTCGCTGATGGAGTTTCTTGATATTGTTAGAACGCTTTGATGCCTCGAAAAAGTTATTATTTTGCATATCCTTTATCTTTACAGTTATAATTCAATGTTAAAAAAAATTGCAAGTTATCACGGCAATTGTTATCTTTGCAATTAGAAATAAAACAGAAAAACATTATGTCAAAGTACATCAACCCGGTAACTGATTTTGGATTGAAAAACTATGAAAATTTTCTCTAATATTGCGAAACCATTTTTATATTTTTTAAATTTTACAATTATGACAAAATCAAAGCAATCGCCGCCGGTACTCGCGGCACAGAAAGAAAAGAAAGAGTACCCAGACCAACATTCGAGGTAATCGACCTCAATATCCAATCGCCACTGCTTGCAGGCAGCGGCACACCAAAACCCAACATTAACCCCATAAAGCCATCCCCCAGCGAATGGTAAAAAAGGAGGAAAGTCAAATTGAAAACCGCATTTCTTAAATTTCTGCCCATAATTGCGGCAGTACTGCTTGCCACATCGTGAAGCAAAGACGACAACGACAACGCACCCGCAACCCAATCGGGTAGCGACGGCGTGGAAACCGTAACCGCCAACACCATCCCATTCTCAATCCGCGTAAATACCGGGCATTCGCTCAAAAAGGTAGGCTACGCCGAATCCACCAACGAGGAAGAGAAAGGCTGGTACAACATCACCTTCTCCGACGAAGATGTTGCAAACCAACTTAAAATGATAATCAAAGAAGGCAACACACAAATCGGCGAAGCCACCCTTGACGATGCTAAAACAGCCACTTTTTCGGGCAATCTCACCCAGCAGCCCTCGTCAAATGCCGACCTCACCGCCGAAATCAGCGTATCAGGCAGCAAAAACTCATCCGACGAATCGCTTGCAGACCTTCTCGCAACCTGCGCCCACAATTTCAGCGGTGAATTTAAATTCGGAGATAAAACTGTTAACCTCACCGACCAGAACGCCTACTTGGCAATCACGATGTCGCCCTGCTGCGAACACGAGATAAAAATCAACACAACTGACTACACCGTAAAAGACGGCCGCATATGGATTGCCATACCCGCCTATGCCGATGTAACAAGCACAGGCCTTGGCAGCGAAATCAGCAAGGAAGCCGAAGAAGTATCCCCCGGCACAATCTACACCGTAGCCGATGGCAAGAAAGTATATTTCAGCCCCGGCAACTTGCAGTATAATCCTAAACAAAACCAATGGCAGTTTGCCGCACACCAATACGACATCTGCATTAAAGCAGACAACAATGATGTGCCCTCAATGTATAATAAGGATTATGACGGATGGATCGACCTCTTCGGCTGGGGTACTTGGCTCAACGGCAATGGTATTGAAGAACCGTATGAAACACAGACTGATAACTCTAAAACATACATTTGGTCAGGCAATTCAGCCATCGGCGAAAATTGGACAACCCTCAGCAAAGACGAGTGGACATATCTGTTGGGCAATTGCCTCCGTGCCACCAAGGAAGTTAACGGATTTTTCGGCTTGGTTATCCTGCCCGATGAATCAACAGCGAATATAGCAAACGATAGTTGGGAGAACTTAGAAAAAGCCGGTGCAGTTTTCCTTCCCGTTGCTGGTAGCCGCTTCGGTACGGATGTCTACGTCGTAGGCGGCTACGGCTACGACTGGTCTTCGTCTGCCTACGGCGAGTACGACGCGTGCTACTTGTACTTCTGCTCGGACTACGTCGGCCCGGACAACGCCAACTACCGCAGCCTCGGTCTCTCTGTGCGCCTCGTCCGCGCCTTGTAGTTATTTCGCATATCTGTCGAACAACACAAGACAAAACCGAAACAAAATTACAACCAAAAGCGTTCACCTGTCGCAAACGGTATTTTTTTTACAAAAACACATAAACAAACAAACCTTATGATCGACTTTGCCAAAGCAATAGAACAAGAAACCAACCGCGCCACCGCAGAACTCCGGCGCACGGTTTTCCTCTATCCCGACGGCACATTCAAACGTGCAATTGAATAGAGCGCGTGGCTTTGGTGTACATATATAAAGGAGTTCAAAGCCCAGCGGCGCAACATCTCCAACACCTCGCTTTATCGTATAGCGTAAAAACTCCCCGATATACTTGCCGCCCAAGATCCATCGCAAATCAACTCCTACCTCGGCATCCTCTCGCACTACAACGCCTACCGCATCACCAAACGCCTTTTCTTTCCCCTCCACTACAAGCGCGGATATTTTACCAAAGGAATGAAGAAGTATGTGGAGTTACCGGGGAAATAAGGAATCTTTTTTTGCTTTTTTCTTGAATATCCTTTATCTTTGCAAGCATAATAAATGTTATAAATATTTACAATTATGACAAAAGACGAACTGAAAAAACTTACGATGGATAGAAAAAACGCCTCGCTTTTGCTTGACGACAAGGAGATTGACAAGGCGTTTAAGTTTTGCGAAGGCTACAAAGACTTTATGTCGAAGGCCAAAACCGAACGCGAAATTAATCTTTTCGCTATTGAAGCCGCTAAGAAAAAGGGTTTCAAAGAGTTCCATTTTGGCGACAAGGTGAAAGCCGGCGACAAAATCTATTTCGACAACCGTGGCAAGGCTGTGATTCTTGCCGTTATTGGCTCAGAAGATATTGCAAAAGGCACTAATATCACTGCCGCCCATATCGATTCGCCCCGTTTAGACCTTAAAGAAAATCCTCTCTACGAACAGGAGGAACTCGCTCTCTTTAAAACCCATTACTACGGTGGTATAAAAAAATATCAGTGGACAACCGTTCCATTGTCGCTTCACGGCGTAATTATCAAGGCTAACGGTGAAAAAATCACCGTTAACATCGGCGAAGATGACGGCGACCCTGTTTTTGTGGTTACCGACCTTTTGCCTCACTTGGCTCAAAATCAGATGAAACGTCCCGCTCCCGAAATCATTAAGGGCGAGGAACTTAACATTCTTATCGGCGCAAATTGCATCAAGGGCGAAGACCTCAGCAACCGCGTAAAAGCCAATGTGTTAGATATTTTGAACAAAAAATACGGCATTGTAGAATCCGACCTTTTGAACGCTGAACTTGAAGCCGTGCCTACTTACAAGCCCAAAGACGTTGGTTTCGACCGCAGTATGGTGGGCGCTTACGGACACGACGACAAGGTGTGCGCTTATCCCGAACTGATGGCTATTCTCGACATCAAAAAACCGAAAAAAACTGCCATCGCCGTTCTTACCGACAAGGAAGAGACCGGCAGCGACGGCAACACCGGCTTGAATTCTTCTTACCTTAAATATTTTATCGAAGACCTCGCCGCCACACTCGGTGCCAATCCACGTCAAGTTTTCAGCAATTCTAAATGCCTGAGCGCCGATGTTAACTCGGCTTTCGACCCCACTTTCCCCGATGTTTTTGAAAAAGCAAACTCGTCGTTTATCAATTACGGCGTGGTTGTTACCAAGTTTACGGGTTCGCGCGGCAAGTCGGGCACAAGCGATGCTAATGCGGAGTTTGTGGCTGAAATTCACCACCTTTTCGACAAGGAGAAAGTTATTTGGCAAAACGGCGAACTTGGTCGCGTAGACCTTGGCGGCGGCGGCACAGTTGCCCTCTATATGGCAAACCTCAATATCGACACCATCGACGTTGGTGTGCCTGTGCTTTCGATGCACGCACCGTTTGAAATCGTATCTAAATTAGATACTTATATGGCATACAAAGCGTTCTATGTCTTCCAAAAGTAAATATAGCGACGCAACACTCCTCAGATGTCCGGCGTGCGGGGCCAACATTGTCTATTCGCCTATCACAGGGCGGTGGACGTGTTCCTCGTGCGGCGGAACATTTACCGAAGATGATTTAAAAAACGCTGCTAATGAGAATGTTGCGGCTGAGGTTGAACCCTCTGTCTCTGAATCTGAGCAACCCGAATTAGATGTTTTTAGATGTCAGAGTTGCGGAGCGGAACTTGTTACCGATTCTAACACCGCAGCCATATTTTGCGCCTATTGTGGTAGTGCCGACATTATCAAAGAGCGTTTGCAGGGCGAATACCGTCCCGATTATGTTTTGCCCTTTACCATCAGCAAAGACGACGCATTAGACTGTTACACACAGCATTGCAAAGATGCAAGTTTTGTTCCCGGGCATTTTTTCGACCTCACAAACATCAAGATTCAGGGCACATACGTTCCGTTTTGCCTTTACAGCGGACGTTCTGAGGGTACTTTGTCGGGTCAATATAAAATCACATCGTCCAAAAATATCGATATGATAGATATTTACAGTTATGTCCGCAGTGGAAAAATGGATTTTGCACGTATCCCCGCCGATGTGAGCATAAAGATGGACAATGCCCGGATGGATTCTATCGAACCGTTTGATTTTATGCTTGTATTTATCGACGATATCGCCTTTTTGAAAAACGCTTCACCTCACACTGGTTCTGACTACAATGCCAAAGATTATATTGTAGATAACTCATTTTCAATAATATACGAAGATGAAAAGTTAATAGGCTCAAAACGCAAACCTCGCGCAACGCATAGTAGTTATCACTCCGGACGTAGTTCGGGCAGTCATCGCACAAGTTTGGGACGTCACTCAGGAGGTGGCAGCCGAAGATTCTAAGAATTTTTGTATCACTTTTTAATGTAAACAACAATGAATTTAACCAATATATCAATCAACCCCGAAGAACGCCGAAAAATGGCTATGGACTATTTTCTTCAAGGATACAATTGTAGTCAGTCAGTGCTTTTAACATTCAGCGACGTAATAGAAGCCGACCCTAAAATGCTGAAAATCATTACAGCTGGTTTTGGTGGTGGAATGGGGCGTTTGCGTGAAGTGTGCGGAGCGTTTTCCTCAATGGTGATGATGGCTGGATTTATCTCGCCTGCCGACGACCCAACTATCAAAGAATCACGCACTAAAAACTATTCCTTGGTTCAATCTTTTGCCGAAAAATTTAAGTTGGAAAATGGCGGCAGTGTAGTTTGTCGCGAACTTCTCGGCTTATCCAAAACGCCCACCACAGAATCCCCCGTGCCCTCTGACCGCACAGCCGAATATTACAAAAAACGTCCTTGCCCCGAAATTATCGGCAATGCGGCTAAGATTGTGGCGGAGTATTTGGCTACAATGTAATAGTAGAGTATTTTTGTTTTCTAAGTGATAACTTTATTTTACTCTCTTTGCTTGTGCAATGGGTTCGCGGCGGCAGTCCCATAGGTCAACAATTTCTATTGCGTCGTTGTTGATCCAATATATTATTTTATTGATTTGCTATACCAAAATGCTACGATACATAATTGGTGAGTCAGAAAGGAGCGGTTCTACTATTCCAACATTTGGTTGCGAGCACAGAAGTTTGCCTATTTCATTTATTTCAGCAAGAAACTTTTTGCAAGATTTATTTCCAAATGTCTTATAGATAATTTTGCAGTGAGGCGGATTATGTTGCGTGCTTCTAAATGGACTAATTTTTAATAAAAAAAAATACCGACTGTCTACGTCAATCGGTATTATAGTTTATTGTAATTTAGTCAATTACATAGCTTGAGCCACAGCAACGGCAACTGCAACAGTAGCACCTACCATGGGGTTGTTGCCCATGCCGAGGAATCCCATCATTTCTACGTGAGCGGGAACTGATGAAGAACCTGCAAACTGAGCGTCGGAGTGCATACGACCCATGGTGTCGGTCATACCGTAAGAAGCAGGACCAGCAGCCATGTTGTCGGGGTGAAGTGTACGACCTGTACCACCGCCCGATGCTACTGAGAAGTATTTCTTGCCCTGTTCTACACATTCTTTCTTGTATGTGCCGGCAACGGGGTGCTGGAAACGGGTGGGGTTGGTAGAGTTACCTGTGATAGATACGTCTACGCCCTCTTTGTGCATGATGGCAACGCCTTCGCGAACGTCGTCGGCTCCGTAGCAACGTACACCACCGCGAACACCGTCGGAATATTTGGTTTCGTTGATAACTTTTACTTCGCCAGTGTAGTAGTCAAACTCGGTTTGAACGTATGTGAAACCGTTGATACGCGAAATGATTTTAGCGGCGTCTTTGCCAAGGCCGTTGAGGATTACGCGCAAGGGGTTTTTGCGAACTTTGTTTGCCATTTCGGCGATTTTGATAGCACCTTCGGCAGCAGCGTAAGATTCGTGACCAGCGAGGAAAGCGAAACAAGCGGTTTCTTCGCGGAGAAGACGTGCTGCAAGGTTGCCGTGTCCGAGACCTACTTTGCGGTCGTCGGCAACAGAGCCGGGAATACAGAATGCCTGCAAGCCTTCGCCGATAGCCTCAGCAGCGTCGGCAGCGGTTTTAACGCCTTTTTTGATAGCGATAGCGGCGCCTACAACGTAAGCCCATTTTGCATTCTCGAAACAGATTTTCTGAGTGTCTTCGCACATTTTGTAGGGGTCGAGACCTTTGGCAGTGCAGATAGCCTTTGCTTCGTCGATATCTTTGATACCGTATTTATTGAGAGCGGCGTTGATCTGGTTGATGCGGCGCTCGTAACTTTCAAATAATGCCATAGTGTTTATTATTCTTTACGTGGATCAATATATTTAACTGCGTCTTTGAAACGGCCGTATGTGCCTTTTGCCTTTTCGATAGCCTCAGGACCTGTTGCACCGCCTTTGAGAGCGTCCATAAGTTTGCCGAGGTTTACAAATTCGTAACCGATAACTTCGTTGTTGGCGTCGAGAGCCATCTTTGTGCAGTAGCCTTCGGTCATTTCAAGGTAGCGGCTGCCTTTTGCTCTTGTGCCGTACATTGTTCCAACTTGGCTGCGGAGGTTTTTGCCGAGGTCTTCGAGCGATCCGCCAACGGGAAGTCCGCCTTCTGAGAAAGCCGACTGTGTGCGTCCGTAAACGATCTGCAAGAAAAGTTCGCGCATAGCGGTGTTGATAGCGTCGCATACGAGGTCGGTGTTGAGGGCTTCCAAAAGGGTCTTGCCAGGAAGAATTTCAGATGCCATAGCGGCTGAGTGGGTCATACCAGAGCAACCGAGGGTTTCAACGAGTGCTTCCTCGATAATGCCCTCTTTTACGTTGAGGGTGAGTTTGCAGCATCCCTGTTGGGGTGCGCACCAACCGATACCGTGTGTAAGGCCCGAAATGTCCTTAATCTCTTTTGCATGCACCCATTTGCCTTCCTCAGGTATGGGAGCATTGGCGTGGTTTGCGCCTTTTGCAACACAGCACATGTGCTGCACTTCGTTTGTGTAAATCATAAAACTATCTATTTGTTTGTTTGTTTGTTTTGTTATCGCTATAATATAATTCGCTGCAAATTTATAAAAATAATCAATCCACCGAATGTTTTTTCGGGATTTTTTTTGAATGACTACTAAGTGGCAAAAAAATAGACCGCCAATGGATGACGGTCTAAAAAATTAAATAAAATTAAGTAATTAGTTTATACTGATTTACAACTTAAATCCAGTGAGTTTTTCAAATTTGTACTGAGCCGAATCGCCGAGTTCTTCCTCGATTCTGATAAGTTGGTTGTATTTTGCCATACGGTCGGTACGCGACATTGATCCGGTTTTGATTTGTCCCGAGTTGGTGGCAACGGCGATGACGGCAATGGTAACGTCTTCGGTTTCGCCCGAACGGTGCGATGTAACTGTTGTATATCCGTGATGGTGAGCAAGTTCTATTGCCTCTAAGGTTTCGGTAAGCGAGCCAATCTGGTTTACTTTTATATTGCCACTTTGCTTGTGATACCTTTTCTAAGGAATTGAGTGTTAGTAATAAAGAGGTCGTCGCCTACGAGTTGAACTTTATCGCCGAGTTCTGCTGTAAGTTTTGCCCAGCCTTCCCAATCGTTTTCGTCGAGACCGTCTTCGGAAAACGCCTTTGCCAAGATAACGACCTTTGTTTTCTTTGTCGCGGAGTTCGAGTGCTTCGTTTTCGCCGGTAGATGCGCCCGAAGGTACTGCTGCACGACCCATTACGCCGTTTTCTAATGTTACATCAACCTCTACTGTGGGGTTGCCTCTTGAAATTATTTTGTATAAATATTTAATATATAGTGTATTATGATTTCACTTTAAAAAATTCTTCAAACAAGGATACGGTTTTTTCTATTCCGTCGGTGATTTCGCTTAACAGAATGTACTCGTCGGCTGTGTGCGAGCGGTTGCTGTCGCCGGGACCCATTTTGAGGCTTGCGTAGGGCATAACGGCGCGGTCGGATGTGGTGGGCGAACCAAACAACTTGAATCCGCGTTTCGATGCCAACTGTATAAACGGGTGATTTTCATCTATATGCGACGATTTCAACTTAAACGAGCGGGGCTTTACCTCGGTGTCTTTGTTGGGAATTTCGCGACGGATAATGTCTAAAACCTCTTGGTGAGTGTATTTTTCGGTGATGCGCACGTCTACCATAAACGAACATTCCGAAGGGATAACATTGTGCAAAGTGCCTGCGTTAACGCCTGTTACTGTGCATTTTACATCGCCAAGCCACGGCGACGACTTTTCAAATTTGTAGTTTTTAAACCACGCGATGTCGTCCATAGCCTTGTAGATGGCGTTGATGCCGGTGTTGCGTGCGGCGTGTCCCGTTTTGCCGTGAGCCAGACAGTCGAGAACTAATATACCTTTCTCTGCCACAGATATTTCCATACAGGTAGGTTCGCCCACAACGGCAAATTCAATAGGCGGAAGTTTGTCTAATATACTTTGCACACCGTTGTCGCCTGAGTTTTCTTCTTCGGCAGTAATGGCAACTATCAGATTATAAGGTAATTGCTCATTGTTGTAAAAATATAAAAACGTGGTAATGAGGTTGATAGCCGGACCGCCTGCATCGTTTGAGCCAAGACCATAGAGAACACCGTTTTCCACATCGGGCGAAAATGGGTCGCGAGTGTAAGTTTTGGCAGGTAACACCGTGTCGTGGTGCGAGTTAAAGAGGATAGTGGGCTTTTTTTCGTCGAAATTTTTGCTCACAGCCCATACATTATTAAGGTGTCGGTAAACGTCCGCCACGCCGTGATTCTTTAAGTAATTGAATATCAGTTCGGCAGTCTTATCTTCACTGCGCGATACCGACGGCGTGCGTATTAGATTTTTTAAAAGTTCGATACCCTCGTCGGTCAGGGATTTTAACAGATTTGATTGTTGCATAAAGTTTAATTTTTTATCAATGCAAAAATACGAATAACCCACGGCATTGGCAAATATAATTTGTAGGGATATTTTGCCTCCGCCACAGTGCCGCCGATACCTATTTTTGGGGATAGGAGAGAAGAGATGATGTAAAATAGTGCGTTTTGCGGAGCGAAAATATGTAAAATAGTGCGTTTTTGAGAGAGAAAAAATGTAAAATAGTGCGTTTTGATTAGTCTCAATCTTTACTATTGTTATGATTTTTAAATACATACGTCTCAAACAGCCATTTGTAGTTTTTTGGCGTAGGTTCAAGGTCGATGGTGGTGAGCGGCGAAAACTGAATCAGATTGTTGGAATACCGCGAAAGGTAATTGATACGTTCGGGGGATTCTTGGATACTTGTCTTGCCCATATTTTTGAGAATGCGATGCAAAAAACTATATTCCGAACTATCCATAATGAGTTTCAAAGCATCCATTTTTTTCTGAGAATACTTGAAGGTCACCTCATTATTATTTACATACAATAATCCCACACTCAACCGCTCTGTGGTGGCGATGTTTAACAGACCGTAAACTATGCTGTATTGAAATTGTGGTTTCATAATGTTACAAATTATGTTGTAATGTTTCTTTAAAATTGTCAAAGCAACTGTTAATCCATTGCTTATCAAATAGTTCGTTAATTTTATTGCGTAATGTTTCTTTCGATACGTTCCATATTTGCGGAATCATCATAGTGTCGATATTAGTTAAGACATCACGACAATTTTTGATGCAAATATCGTAAGTTTTTTTTGCATTATCAATAATCGACATATTTTTTGAGTCATTTTTTAATCGACTGAAAATGTCGGCGTAAATAATTGAATCGTACGGTGATAATTGGTAAAGACTTGTATCAAACGAATTGGTGTTGAAAATGCCACCGTAATCTATCGAAATCAATTTTTCGTCACGGTCAACATACAACATATTGGCATTGTTGCACGTTCGGTCTTCGTTTGCCACCCAAAAATCAAACAATGCGATTTGTATTAACTGATTAAATAGAGTATCTGATTTTTTTATATCATTGTTGATGCAGTTGGTAACATCTACGGCATTGTCGATTTTTAGATATCCGATTGCTTCTGCATTGTGGTTGCATTGGATGGCACAGCGTTTTGTATGTTCGGGCCGAATCTTAACAAACGCAATTTCGGGAGTATTCAGCCCCCAATGTTGAGCCAAACACGAGCCTAATAGTTCGCTTGCCAACTTGTAAGCAGAAACAGAATCTGCCCTCATATACTTGCAGATATATTGCCTTTGGTCGTTGCAAGTAACCAAAACAGGCAAATCGCCTGTTGGAAATACGCTGTCAATTTCTTGTATGGTAGATAGTATGGAAATCATTATGTTGTTCATTTGAGGCAAATATACGAATATTTTTTGAATGGCGATGCGAAAACGAACAATGGAAGTCGCAATTTGCGATATCCATTTTTAGGTGGCTTAATGATTGTTATTGAGGTCGCAATCTATCTGCTTATTTATTTCATTTTTTAAATCTGAGATTTCATTGCTTATTTGCTGCATTTGGATGTTGAGTTTATCTAACCGCTCAAACAAAACCTCTTTTGAAACTTTCTGAGGTTTAGAGTTTTTGGCGTTTTTTTCTGCGTTTTTGCTTTCGGTGTCTTGAACGCTGCTAACAATCAGGCCTTGAACCACCGACCACATTATATATGAGACAAAAATGATGAACGAGTAGTAATAAATATTTACTACTATTTCATTGGCTTTCCCGCTGCCAACGGTATCTTCCATCAATACACCCCAACTTTCAAATGTCATTATTCTAAAAAGCGACCTTATTGAAACGCTAAAATCTTTAAAATACATTCCAGCATCTTTGAACAGCATATGTCCGACTGCTGCATAAATAATAAACAATACAGCAAAGTAAAAAAATGCCGGCAGAATCTTTAAAAACGAATTTACAATAGTTCGCGTTATTTCTCTTAGTTTTGGTATTGTGCTGAAAATCCTTAACTGTGCAAACGGCCTTATTATCAATGCAAAACGCGAATATGCAGACCCCCTTTCTGTCAAAAATACAGATTCTTTGATGATGTCGCGGATGGTTTCTGAGTTGAATAAGATGCTGCAAAGGTTGACTAAAATATCAAAAACTGAAAGTAATGCCACGAGCGTTAAAACAATGTCGGCTAAATTTGATTTCGACAGGAGAAATCTTCTTCCTTGCTGTTTTATTCTCAATTTGATATCCCAAGCATAAAAGAGCGATGAGTAAGCCGAAAAGGAAGTTGCTATAAACCAAACACCAACAAGACTTTGTGTATTCCTTATATGTTCAAAAGTCATTAAAATGAAGAACACTAAGTTTATATAGACCAAATACCGAAGAAACCTATTCCTATCGTCGGCTTGATTATTGTCGGGGTCATCGGGATTGTCTTTGTGAAAATAATTTATAAATTCTTTGATATTAATGATTTGTCGGTTTTTGTATTTTGGCGTAAACATCATAATCAATGATACGATTCGTAAGCCATATAGTTCTATTCTGCCGCAAAAGAAACCAGCAACCACAACCATAAATATCGCGATGTCGGCGTAACTGATGAGGTCAAGGCTTTTAAAAAAATGTCGAAGTATCAGAAAGAAACCACCATTATGATTTTTGCCTTCCTCGTGTTTTTTCCACCTAAGAAAGAATCTAATTACGCCTTCCAAGAAAAACAGAGAAACCGAAAAATCTATAAGCAGATATAATCCAACCCTTATATCTCGTCCGATGTCATCTGTGCCAGGAAAGACATCGAATAGAAACATTATCATAAAGCATAATAGGATGGTGAGGCTTGTAGTTATTTTTATTTTTTTATCCATTTAAATAAGATAGTTCGATTGCTATTTAGCAAATATTCTGCCAAAATAGGTAAAACCGTGCGTTGGAAAAACTACACGGTTTAATAAGTGTTTCGATTGATATTTTGTGTTTATACCAATGATGATGTTTATTTAGACGCGGTTGAATTGATTTTTAATTTAGCCTTCAATCAATCAAGTAATGCCATTTCTACACTCATAGAAAGATTGGAAATATTTTTATTTTGTCTTATTTATTAAACATATATTTATTTTTCAAACTCAATTTTTACGTATTTATATTTCAAAGATAAAATACCTCTCAACTTATCTTCCAGTTCTTTTTGCGCCATTGGGAAATGATCTTTGGCCTTGTTGATGAAATACGTGTTTGCTGAATCTGACAATTTAAAAAAACACTGTCGCCTTTTTTCTGAGCCCATCCTTCTTTGGTATCTGCAAAGTCAATTCCAATGTTGACATTGCACGAATATGATGCGATAATTTCATCGTCGGTAAAAATCCCTTCTTTGACTTTTTCAAACCTTACATCTTCTTGATAGTTGCAAGTACCAATTTGCTGTAATTCTTCGAGTTCGCTGACTTGAAGATTTTCTAATCGATAAGCGTCTTTTGTCAAATTGTTCAAAGTGTTGACGAGGTTTTCGGTCGTGTCTTTTATTGTCATTGCAATCATAAATACGATGACAAGGACAGCAAGAATGAGAATTAGTGTGATGTTTTTTTTCATTTTTAATCGATAATTATGTTTGTACTTTTATAGATGATTACTTTGAATCCCATCGATTCAAAGTAATCGGTCAATGTTGTTTCTGCGTCTTGAAGTGCCTTTGAACGATAGTTATAGTTCTTGGACGCTAAGTCTGTTAAATACTTCTCTGCGGCGTTTTTCATTTTGTTTT
The DNA here is from genome assembly GCA_016293845.1 of Bacteroidales bacterium. GTDB lineage: Bacteria > Bacteroidota > Bacteroidia > Bacteroidales > UBA3824 > UBA3824. Next base: position 279,795 of record JAEDDH010000002.1, read on the forward strand.
TTTCTTCGGGTGTGAATGATTTTCTTGTCCACGATACTTTCTCTATCACGTGTGTCCAATCAATTTCACAACTTTCTTCTTGCAAATGGATTGGCGGCAGAGTGAACCTCACAACGCCTTCTTCGTCACACACTATTTCTCCTATTTCATCGAAGTAGACTATATATTTAAAATTGGCTATAACGGGCAAAATACAACGACCAACAATATAACTACAACGAGGATGATATCAACCTTTTACTTGATTTGAAATGTTTGTCTATATCCTTTTTTGACATATTGAACTTTTCACCAAGTTGGTGGATAGCCTATTCCCATTCGGATATTTTGCCATCCTTTTTCACCAAAATGGCAAATTGTCTACAAAATTCGTGTCCGTCAGCGGTGCCATCGATGCGTTCATGAAAGTCTGAGTCTCTGAAATCTTGTTGACTTTCAAATAAATTGAAGAATTGTTGACGCAAGATTTTTTGACAAAAATGATTACGGTCTATTCGTTGTCTTTAATAAATTTGATATTTTTCTGTTGGATGGTTGTGAGAGAGTGTTCTACGATGGAAGCGTCGTCGTATAATGGTTTGTACCACGAGTATTGCGAAAAGAATGATTGAAGGTCTTTCGATTTGAATCGATAGAAAAATCTTGCGTAGAAATAGTTGCGGAGTATCCGCCTTTCTTTTTTGGAGAGGTTGGCGATGTCGCTGTATGTGAGAGCGCGTTCAGATGCCACCCTCCAAAGCCGCTCGTAATTATCCTCGCAAACGTATTGCTCGTCAGCCTCTTCGGTATCGTCGAATTGTTCTGTCGGTTCGGTGTACGTGGTTTGTTTTTGGGATACTCTGTGAAACGTGATGGTTTCGCCATCTTCGTATAACTTTAAGATTCTGTCGTTGAGTTCTAATATAAGGCTACCCTCTCCATTGTCGCTTCCTGAAAATGCGCTTCTGACGAGGCTTTCTACGTCAACGTCAATTGCAAAAATGTTTTTATCGGTTTTCAATGTGCTCATATCAGGGTAGAAGTTCAGAGTACCGAATGAGATATTCCAATCGCCTTCTACTTGTGCCGCCATTTCTACAACTGATGCTTGCATGCCTATAAGCATTACGAATGTGCCGCCAGAAGATTCTTGTCGGTTGAAGGTTATGCGGGCGGTGACGGTGGTAGTTACGCCGTCGTCGTATATTGATTCGGTTCTTTCCCAAGTGCCCTCGATTTGTTTTGATTGCGTACTACTGCATGCAACTAATTGAAGCATACATATTAAGGCGATGATTGTTTTGATTGTTTTTTGCATGTCTTTGTGTTTTTTAGTGGTTAATACATAAGTTTATCAACAGCAAAGATAGGGCTCTGAGATAATCAAAACAAATAAAATTGTATAATTTTTAAGTGTAAATATAATGGCGAAATATAATAAGGGCTTGGGGTCAAAAAAAACGCCTAAATTTGCAAAAATACTGCGCAGGAGTATGCGTGAGTGTATTGTTAAAAAATGTTAAAGAGTTAACGAATCACCACCTTTTTACTTACGGTGAAATAATTTTTCTAAGTTATTGATTTTCTGCAAAATTAAAAAACTTTCTGCACAAATCCAAACATCGCGCCGCTACATTTGGGTGATGTCTTGGATTATCAGGCCGGCGAGGGTGAAGCCAAAGATGGCGGTGATGTGGGCTACTGTGCCGTTGATTTGGGCTTTCGACGAGCACCATTCGTGGTTGATGAGGTCGGGGTTGCCAGCGGCGATGATGGCTTTGGGACACATACACGCACTTGTGCCGCAGGTGGAGGCGGTGCCTTTGTTGCAGAGCAGTTCGGGCGAATAGACGCAGAGAAATTTCTTTTTGGGGAAGGTTTTGTTGCGTTTCATCCTGTTGCGGACGGCTCGCGCCAATGGGCAGCCTTGCACTTTCCAAAATTCTGCCACCTCTACTTTTGTGGGGTCCATTTTTAGCGCGGCGCCCATTGCCGAAAATAGTTTGCCGTTGCATTCCGACGCTCTAAGTATCAGATTTACTTTGTGTTCAAGACTGTCGATGGCGTCGATGATATAGTCGTAGGTTTCGAGTTGAAACATCGGGTCGTTTTCGGCAGAATATATCTCCTGAACGGCGTTGATTTGAGCGTCGGGATTGATTTCTAACAGCCTCTCTTTCAGTACGTCTACTTTTACAAGGCCCACGGTTTTGGTGGTGGCTTGCAACTGACGGTTAACGTTGGTGATGCACACGCGGTCGCTGTCAACGATGGTGAGATGGCGTATTCCGCTGCGTATCAGGCTTTCGGCGCACCAACTGCCCACTCCGCCTACTCCAAATATTATCACACGTTTGGATTGAATGGCGTCCATAGCGTCTTGCCCCAAAAGGAGTGCCTGACGGTTGAATATTGCTTTCTCTTGACCCATTTTGCGTTTTTTAGGGCGCAAAAATACAAAAAATTTTGTATCAATTAACGCCTTATGCCAAAAATGCTGCTATTTTTGCAACTCAGCACACGTTTTGATAAAATCCATAAACAGCGGGTGGGGGTGGAGCACGGTAGACGAGTATTCGGGGTGAAACTGCGTGCCAATGTACCACGGATGCGATGTAATCTCCACAATCTCTACCAAGCCCGAACCGGGATTTGTGCCAACGCATTTCATTCCGGCGGTTTCAAAATCGGCTAAATACTTGTTGTTAAACTCGTAACGGTGGCGGTGGCGTTCTTTGATAAGTTCTTTTTTGCCGTAAGCGTTGTAAGTGCGGGTGTCGGGTTTGATTTGGCAATCGTATGCGCCCAGACGCATTGTGCCGCCGAGGTTGGTGATGTTTTTTTGCTCCTCCATAATGTCGATAACGTTGTGGGGCGTTGTGGGGTTCATTTCAATGCTGTCGGCACCGTCAAGACCAAGCACGTGGCGGGCAAATTCTATCACCATCATCTGCATTCCCAGACAGATGCCAAACGCGGGGAGATTGTGCTCTCGGGCATATTCTGCCGCAATTATCTTGCCCTCAATGCCGCGTTGACCAAATCCTGGACATATCACAATGCCTGCCATTCCTTTGAGCGTGTCGGCAATATTTTTACGTGTAATATGCTCACTATTAACAAATAACGCCTTTACCTTGCGGTCGTTGTACACTCCGGCGTGGGCAAGACTTTCGAGAATGCTCTTGTATGCGTCTTGAAGGTCGTATTTGCCTACAAGTCCGATAGTTATGGTTTTGGTTGCGTTTTTGCGGCGTTCCAAATATTCGCGCCACGGACCAAGTGCAGGACGTTCGCCTGGGGTAATGCCCATTTTGGTTAAAATCACCTCGTCGAAACCCTGATTTTGCATATTTACAGGCACTTCGTAAATGCTCGAAAGGTCTTGACTTTGAATCACTGCGGCGGTGTCAACGTTGCAAAAATGAGCCACTTTTGAACGAAGTTCGTCGCTGAGAGGATGCTCGGTGCGCAAAACAAGCACTTCGGGCTGAATACCAAGACCTTGCAACTGTTTTACACTTGTTTGCGTGGGTTTGGTTTTGAGTTCGCCTGCCGCAGCAAGATATGGTACGAGCGTAAGATGCACATTTATAGAGTTTTGCGGACCAAGTTCCCAACGCAGTTGACGAATGGCTTCGAGAAAAGGCTGACTTTCAATGTCGCCAATGGTGCCGCCAATTTCGGTGATAACAAAGTCGAAATGCTCTTTTGAGGCGTTGAGGCGTATTCTATGCTTAATTTCGTCGGTGATATGCGGCACCACTTGGATGGTTTTGCCGAGATAGTCGCCGTGACGCTCTTTTTCGATTACGCTCAGGTAGATACGCCCAGTGGTAACGCTATTGTCGCGGGTGGTTTCGATACCTGTAAAACGCTCATAATGACCAAGATCGAGGTCGGTTTCCATACCGTCGGCTGTAACGTAACATTCGCCGTGTTCGTAAGGATTAAGAGTGCCTGGGTCGATATTGATATACGGGTCGAATTTTTGGATCGTGATTTTGTAGCCCCTTGCTTGGAGCAGTTTTCCGAGCGATGCGGAAATAATTCCCTTGCCCAACGACGATGTTACGCCGCCTGTAATAAATATGTACTTAGTATCCATCTTTGCTATGTTTTATGAGGCAAAGTTGGCGAAAAAAACGTTTCGTTTTTACGTAATTTTTGATTTAATATACTGCTATAACTTGTGGAAATGTGCCAAAAAAAGTGAGATTTCCACAACTTATAAGCCGTTTTTAGCCTATAACTTGTGGAAATGTGCCAAAAAAAGTGAGATTTCCACAGATTATAAGATTTTTTTTGTATATTTGCAGCGTAAACCAAATATTTTTTCACTATGCTGATAGGACGCGAAAACGAAAAAAAACAACTCTTGGCACTTGCAACCAAAAGAGAATCACAGTTTTGCGCAGTGTACGGACGGCGCAGGGTGGGCAAAACGTATCTCATTAGAGAAACTTTCAACGACCGCTTTACATTCCAACATTCAGGTCTTGCCAATTCCACGATGGACGATCAGTTGGACGAATTTAAAGAATCGCTCAAAAAATACGGTCTCAAAAACTGCAAAACACCTAAAAATTGGCGCGAGGCGTTCAGGTTTTTGGCTGCGCTTTTGGAAAATTCGCCCGACAAAAAGAAAATCGTATTTGTTGACGAATTATCGTGGATGGATACACCTAAATCTAACTTTATCAGCGCATTAGAACATTTTTGGAACTCGTGGGCATCGGCTCGCAAAGATATTGTGCTGATAGTGTGCGGCAGTGCCACATCGTGGATTGTAAGCAAGATTGTAAAAAATTACGGCGGACTTCACAACCGTCTTACGCAGCAGATTTATCTCCGTCCGTTCAACCTCTACGAGTGCGAAAAATATTGCAAATCAGCCGATATGGAGTTTTCGCATTATGATATTTTGGAGTTTTATATGGCTCTTGGCGGAATACCCTATTATTGGAACTTTATTGACCGCGAACTATCTGTAAGTCAGAATATTGATAAGATATTTTTTTCAGATTCAAGTCCGCTTAAAAACGAGTATTTGGCGCTTTATTCTTCGTTGTTTAAAAATCCCGACCCGCACCTTGCCATAGTGAAGGTTCTCGGTGAAAAAAAGGCGGGAATGACTCGCAGTGAAATTTTGGCAGAAACAAAATTGGCTGATAACCAGTTGTTTGGACGTACTCTCGAAGAGTTGGAGCAATGCACCTTTATCCGCAAGTATTACGCATTTCAAAAAAAGAATAAAGACGTTGTGTATCAGTTGATTGATAACTTTACGCTGTTTTATTTCCGTTATTTTCTCAAAAACGCCAAACGCAGCGAAAACTTTTATTCGTCTACCGAAGGCACACCGGTGCGCAACAGTTGGAACGGCTTGGCATTTGAGCGCGTATGTTTTTGGCATATCAATCAGATAAAGCAAAAATTGGGAATTTCGGGCGTTGGCGCAGGCATAAACTCTTGGTTTACAAAGCCTACCGACAATTACGACGGTGCTCAAATCGACTTGCTCATCGACCGCGACGACCGTATTGTAAACATCTGTGAAATAAAGTTTTGCCGCAACGATTATGTAATCGACAAGGCTTATTCCAACAATTTGCGCAACAAGGTTTCAACGTTTCAATCTGCCACCAAAACCAAGAAAGCCGTCCGCCTGACAATGATAACTGTCTATGGCATAAAGCGAAACCAATATTCATCGATTGTTAACTCTCAAATCACTGCTGAGGATCTTTTTAAACCCGAAAAATAACTTCCTTTTACCTATAACTTGTGGAAATGTGCCCAAAAAAGTGAGATTTCCACAACTTATAAGCCATTTTTAGCCTATAACTTGTGGAAATGTGCCAAAAAAAGTGAGATTTCCACAGATTATGATTTGTAGATTTCAGTCGGATACTGCCCTGTAAAGCACGCGGCGCACATATCGGTGCGGTTGCCGGCTTTGAAAAGGGCTTCTTGGGAGAGGAAATGGAGCGAGTCGGCACCGATAAATTCACGCATTTGCTCAACGGTGTAGTGCGAGCCGAGGAGTTCTTCGTAGGTGCCTGTGTCAACGCCGTAGTAACAGGGAAAAGCATATTTGGGACTTGCTATGCAGATGTGAACCTCCTTGGCACCAGCGTCGCGAAGAAGCGATACAATTTGTTTGGATGTGGTGCCGCGAACAATGCTGTCGTCGATGAGCACAAGACTTTTGCCGGCTACAACACTTCGTACAGGCGAAAGTTTCATCTTTACGCCTCTACTGCGGAGTTCTTGCGTGGGCTGAATAAAAGTGCGGGCAACGTATTTGCTTTTTACCAAACCCATTTCGTAAGGTATGCCACTGGCTTCGGAGTAACCTATTGCTGCACTGAGACTTGAATCAGGTACACCTACCACAATATCTGCCTTTACTTTACATTCTTCGTAGAGCAAACGACCCGAATTGTGGCGGAATGTGTGCACGTTGCAACCCTCAATGTCGCTGTCGGGACGGGCAAAATAGATAAACTCCATTATGCACATTTTGTGGTGTTTGTCGTCGGAATAATGGCTGCTGCGTAATCCGTGATGGTCGATGGATAGGATTTCGCCGGGTTCGATGTCGCGGATAAATTCTGCGCCCACAGCGTCGAACGCGCAGGTTTCGCTTGCCACCATATAGCCGTTGCCGAGCCGAGCCAGCGAGAGGGGGTGAAACCCAAAATTATCGCGGCAAACGTAAAGGCGGTTGGTGGTCATAATCACCATTGAAAAAGCACCTTGAAGCATGCTGAGAGCCTCGTTGATGTTGTAAATACGGTGTTCTTCTGTGCGGTCTTTTTTGATTAGATGCGCAAAAAGTTCGCTATCGGACGTGGTTTGAAAAAGACTTCCGTGATTTTCCAACATCATACGCAACTCTTTGGAATTGATTATGTTACCATTGTGCACAAGGGCAAAATCGCCGGTGTGATGACGAAAAGTTAAGGGCTGCACGTTTTCGATTCCGCCCACATCGGTGGTGGGGTAGCGCACGTGACCAATGGCAATTGACCCCATAAGAGCAGCGATGTTTTGCTTGTTGAACACCTCGCCAACAAGTCCTATACCCTTGTGAGTGAGCATTTTGCCATTGTTGAAAGTTGTAATTCCGCAGCCCTGTTGACCACGGTGTTGAAGGCTGTGAAGGGCGTAATAGGCAAAGTCGGCGGCATTTTCCACTCCGTAGAACCCGCATACGCCACATTCGTGGTGGATTTCGTCTTCCATATTATGTTGTTTTAATTTGCTTCTTTGCAACAAAAGTATCAATTAAAAAGCGGCTATGAAATACGAAAAAAACTGATTTTAATACTCATTCCACGGTTTTATTTTCAGGTGTTCTACGCCGATTTGGCAGACGGAGTAGATGTAGGCGCTCGCGAGGCGGGCGTTGGTGATGAGCGGAATGTTGAAGTCGATGGCGGTGCGACGAATCTTGTGACCGTTTTCAAGTTCCCTTGCGGTGTTGTTTTTGGGAATGTTGATTACAAGGTCTATCTTATGATTGGACAGATAGTCGATTACGTTGGGCGATTTGCCTGAGTCGGGCCAATGCAGCACTTCTGATTCGATACCGTTGGCAGCAAGAAAATCGGCTGTACCGCCAGTGGCGTAAAGTTTGTAACCCTTGGCTTTGAGCATCCGAGATGCGTCCAAAAGATCTACCTTTGATTTCGCTGAGCCTGAGGATATTAACACGCCCTTGTTTTTATCGGGAATGCGGTGTCCAACAGAGAGCATACTTTTGAGAAGCGCGGCGTGATAGTTGTCGCCGATGCATGCCACTTCGCCAGTTGACGACATATCCACACCCAAAACTGGGTCGGCTTTGAGCAAGCGGGCAAACGAGAATTGCGACGACTTAACTCCCACATAATCAATGTCGGCGAAGGTTTTGCCGTAGGGTTCAACCTCGCGTCCGAGCATAATCTCTGTTGCCATTCCTATAAAGTTAAACTTGGTAATCTTTGACACAAACGGAAAACTGCGTGAAGCCCTTAAATTACACTCAATTACACGTAGCGAATTGTCTTTGGCGAGAAACTGAATGTTGAACGGACCAGAGATGTTTAATGTTTGCGCTATCTGCTTGGAAATCTTTTTGATACGGCGGATTGTTTCGTAATAGAGTTTCTGCGCGGGGAAAACCACTGTGGCATCGCCAGAGTGAACGCCTGCGTATTCGATATGCTCGCTGATGGCGTAACATTTGATAATTCCGTGCTGCGCAACTGCGTCTATTTCAACCTCTTTGGCTCGTTGTAGAAATTCTGTTACCACTACTGGATGCTCCTGACTTACCACAGCGGCATTGCGGAGAGCGTTTTCAAGTTCGTCGCGACTTGCTACCACACGCATTGCAGCACCCGAAAGCACATACGAGGGACGAATCAAAACAGGCAGTCCCACTTCGTCAACAAAACTGTAAATATCCTTTATATCAGTGAGTTCTTTCCAACGCGGTTGGTCGATACCGAGACTGTCGCACATTTCGGAAAATTTTTGACGGTCTTCGGCCATATCGATAGATTTTGCAGGCGTTCCGAGAATTTTAACACCCTGAGCATCAAGTAATAAAGCAAGGTTATTGGGAATTTGTCCGCCGGTGGAAACAATCACGCCTTTGGGCTGTTCCATCTCGTAAATATCGAGCACGCGTTCGAGGGTGAGTTCGTCGAAAAAGAGGCGGTCGCAGATGTCGTAGTCGGTGCTGACGGTTTCGGGGTTGTAGTTGATCATAATGGCGCGGTAACCCATCTCTTGAATTTTCTTAACCGCAGCCACGCCGCACCAGTCGAATTCTACCGACGAACCAATACGGTAAGCGCCTGAGCCAAGCACAATTACAGATTTTCCATCGTGGTTGAACTCAACATCGTTTTCGGTGCCGTTGTAGGTGATATACAGATAGTTGGTTTGTGCTGGATATTCGCCTGCGAGAGTGTCGATTTGTTTTACTACTGGATTGATACCGAGCGATTTGCGATAGCGGCGAACCTCCAAAGCCTTTTGATGCGGGTCGATATTATCTTTGATAACAATCTTTCCGATTTGGTAGTCGGAATATCCCATCTGTTTGGCCTCCAAGAGTAGTTCTCGGTTGATATTTTCAACGCCAGAGCATTTTGCAAGTTCGAGTTTGAGGCTGTGAATGTTTTCCAATCGGGCAAGAAACCACTTGTCGATTTTGGTCATATCGTGCAGACGGTCAACAGTATAGCCGCGGTCAAAAGCAATTTCGATGGCAGCAAGACGCTTGTCGGTGGGGTTATTCAACTCAAAATCAAGGTCAGGAATGGTGATGGTGTTGCCTGTGAATCCGTGCATACCTTGTCCCACCATACGCAGACCCTTTTGAATGGCCTCCTCAAAGGTGCGTCCGATAGACATTACCTCGCCAACAGACTTCATCGACGAGCCAATCAACTTGCTAACTCCCTCAAACTTACCAAGATCCCAACGTGGAATTTTGCAGACAACGTAATCGAGCGCGGGTTCAAAGCAAGCCTTGGTAACTTTGGTAACAGCGTTGGGAATTTCGTCGAGACCGTATCCCAAGCCCAATTTTGCTGCCACTGCTGCCAGCGGATAACCTGTTGCCTTTGACGCAAGGGCTGATGAACGGCTGAGTCGAGCGTTTACCTCAATTACGCGGTAGTCGTCGCTTTCGGGGTCGAGGGCATACTGTACGTTACATTCGCCCACAATGCCCACGTGGCGCACAATCTTGATGGCAATGTTGCGCAGGAGGTGGTATTCGTGGTCGCTGAGGGTTTGCGAGGGAGCCACCACAACGCTTTCGCCAGTATGGATGCCGAGCGGGTCGAAATTCTCCATATTGCAGACAGTGATGCAGTTGTCGTAACGGTCGCGAACTACCTCATATTCAATCTCTTTCCAACCTTTGAGCGATTTTTCGATAAGGATTTGGGGCGAATACGAAAACGCAGATTCGGCAAGGCGGCGGAGTTCGTCGTCGTTGGCACAGAAACCAGAACCGAGACCGCCGAGGGTGTAAGCCGCACGCACAATCACAGGATAGCCTATTTCGCGGACAACATTCAAAGCCTCGTCGATATTGTTGACAGCCACGCTCTTAGCAGTTTTTACGCCGATGCTGTGCATCATTTCGGCAAAAAGTTCGCGGTCTTCGGTGTTGATAATCGCCTGAACGGGAGTTCCGAGCACCTTGACGTTATATTTTTCTAACACACCCGACTTGTGGAGAGCCACGCCGCAGTTGAGCGCAGTCTGTCCGCCAAAGGCAAGCAGAATGGCATCGGGAAGTTCTTTTTCAATAACTTTTTCTACAAATTCGGGAGTTACGGGCAGATAATAAATCACGTCGGCAATACCTTCTGAGGTCTGCACCGTGGCAATATTCGGGTTGATGAGGATTGTGAATTTTCCCTCCTCGCGCAACGCCTTCAACGCCTGCGATCCTGAATAGTCAAACTCGCCCGATTCGCCAATTTTTAATGCGCCCGAGCCAAGTACTAATATTTTTTTACAATCTTCCATAATTCTATTATCTGTTTTTGTATTTTACCATATTGTTGAAAAATTCTGCAAAAAGCGATTCGGTATCCACCGGTCCGCTCGAAGCCTCGGGGTGAAACTGAGTTGAGAAAAACGGTTTTTCTTTGTGCTTGATTCCCTCGTTGGTGCCGTCGTTGAGGTTTACGAACATTGTTTCCCAATCGCTTGGAATTGTCTTATCGTTAATGGCATAGCCATGATTTTGACTTGTAATAAAACAGCGATGAGTGCCAGGAATCTGCACGGGTTGATTGTGGCTGCGGTGTCCGTATTTTAGTTTGTATGTTTTTGCGCCAGCAGCAAGTGCAAGCAACTGATTGCCAAGACAAATGCCCATAATCGGACGGTCTTGCTGCAAAGCCTTTTTGATGTTTTCAACTGTGGCAGTGCATTTTGCGGGGTCGCCAGGACCGTTTGAGATAAACAGTCCGTCGTAATCTTCGTTAATAAAATCATAGTCCCAAGGCACGCGCTTGATGGTAACGTCGTGTTTCAAAAGGCAACGGAGAATATTGTTTTTCATTCCGCAGTCTACCATCAAAACTTTGTATTTGCCTGAACCGTAAGTGGTTATCTCTTTTGTAGAGACCATTGCCACAAGGTTGTCTTGGTTGGGGTCGTAAAATGGAATATCCTCATTATCAAATATTATCTTGCCCGACATTGAGCCGTATTCGCGGAGTTTTTTGGTGAGAGCGCGAGTGTCGATGCCGCAGATGCCGGGCACTTGCCACTCTTTGAGCCAATCGCCGAGACTTTTTTTCGAGTCCCAATGGCTGTAACGTTCCGAATAATTAGAAATAACAAGAGCCGAACATTGAATCTTGTCCGACTCGTAAAAGTTTGATACACCGTTAGTTTTTTCGTCGCCAGGCACACCGTAATTACCAATCATAGGGTAGGTAGGAATAAGAATCTGCCCCTTGTAACTTGGGTCGGTGAGGCTTTCGGGGTAGCCCGTCATAGCGGTGTAAAACACCAATTCGCCCGCCACCGATTTTTCGTAGCCAAACGACAGCCCCTCGTATTCGCTGCCGTCGGCAAGTTTCAAAATTGCTTTTTTCATTGCCTTGTAATTATTTTTCAACGCCGCAAAAATATTTATAAAAACCGACGGCGAGAATACGAGAAAAACTGAATTTTTGATTTGGGATTTGAGAAAAATGGATTACCTTTGCAGAGACAATAAAGGCAAAAGTTATGGCAAAAAAATAGATATGAAATCGCAGTCGTACTATATTAACCTATTGAGAGACAATTCCGAAAAACTTCACAACGATTTCGGAATCACTTTTATGCGGCTTTTTGGCAGCGTGGCAAAAAACAAGCATAACGAAAACAGCGACGTGGATCTATTTGTAAAAATGCCGCCAGTATTTTACAATGCCATAGCCGCCGCCCAGTTTTTGGAGGAACTTTTAGGTTGTAAAGTAGACTTAATATGCGACCATGATAATTTAAACCCATTTTTCCGCAACCAAATTGACAAATATGGAATCGATATTTTCAGAACAACGGGGATTGTTGCTTGAAATATTCAAGAACATCAAGAAGGCTATTTCCAATCTTTATGAATGGAACGCTGGGGTCAGTAACTTTGACCAATTATTACACTCCGCCGAAGGAATGAAAACCCTTTCTGCCGATTGTATGTTGATTCAGGCAATTGGTGAGGAGTTTAAAAAAATAGACAAATACACCGACAATAAACTATTGCCATTACGTCCTGAAATTCCGTGGAAACTTGTTAAAGGAATGCGCGACCATATTGCCCACGGCTATTTCGACATCAACGTTGATTTTGTAGAAGATGTAATCAAAAACGACATTAAGCCATTAGAAGATGCCGTTGATTTTTTTATAAAATATCTTGATGAGTAATATTACAAAATGAAATCTAAAAATATGAACGAAGAATCATTTATCTCACGGATTATGTCGATGATTGGGCTGAAAGAGTCTAACAAGCCGAAATACAAGATGGTCTTATTTTTTTTATTAATTATTTTGATTATCTTGATGAGTATTATAACTATGAAATCTAAAAATATGAGCGAAGAATCATTTTTTTTACGGATTTTGTCGGCAATTGGGCTGAAAGAGTCCAACAAGCCGAAATATAAGACGGTCTTAAATCCATCAGAATTGACAGTCCTTATCCCCGCATGTTATAAGGGCAAAGCCGGATTTATCAATGAATTGGGCGAATGGGTTATAGAGCCGAAGTTTGAAGATTGTGATGAATTTACGGACAACGGTTTGGCACCAGCTTCAAAAAACGGTAAATATGGTTTCATTGACAAAGGCGGCAAGTTTGTAATAGAGCCAGAGTATGAATAAGCATTTTCATTTGAAAAAAGCGGACTTGCAATGGTTGTCAAAAATACAAAATGTGGTTATATAGATACTACTGGCAAGATTGTAATTGAGACAAAATATGATGATTGTATAGATGATTTTTCAAATTTCGGTTTGGTGGCGGTTGAAGAAAATGATTTGTACGGTTTCATCGATATAACCGGCAAGGTTGTTACTGAACCTCGGTTTTATGACGTTACGGTTTTTGAAAATGGTCTTGCGGCAGTGCAAATTGATGATAAATGGGGTTACATTGATTCCAAAGGCGAAATTGTCATTCCACCACAATTTGAAGATCGTGATTTCTTTTCCCAAAATGGTTTGTTGAACGTTCCTGTCGGTGACAAATGGGGTTTCATTGACAAGACGGGCAAAATTGTCATTGAACCCAAATTTTCAGATTCAAAAGGTTTTTCCGATTACGGATTTGCGGCAGTCAAAATTGATAATAAATGGGGCTACATTGATGCCACGGGCAAGTTTGTGATTGAACCACAATTTATTGAAGCACATTCATTTTACAAAAATGGAATGGCACTTGTTGAAAAGAGTGAATCAAATGAAATTATCGATCATACAGGAAAAACGGTCATTGTTACTTCAAGTAAGGAATTTGATGGATTTAACAAAAATGGAATCGCTATTTTCTCTTCTCCAAAATTTGGACTCTTTGATGAAACGGGCAAAATCATTATTCCACCAACATACGACAACATAAGACTTAATGATGATGGCTTTTTTTCGGTAATTCACAATAAGAAATATGGACTAATTAACCCCAAAGGAAAACTTGTCATTGAACCAATATTTGACGATACCTATTCTTTTTATGATGTCCTTTTTGCCCGTGTAAATGATAAATGGGGTATTGTGGATAGTAATGGACATTTTGTCGCCGAGCCTCAATTTGATTGGGTAGGAAATAAGTATAAAACTATGTTATAAGAACGGCATGCCACTTATAGGTTGCATATTTTTGCCCAAAGTTGCAACTTATAAGTGGCATATTTCCACAAAAAGTTGCAACTTATAATTTTTGCTCGTTTATTTGAACTGATACAATTAAAAATGACGCACAAAGGAAATGAGTGTTTTGCCAATTATGTTATATATTGTTTTTTTAGATACTTGCAACTTTTCTTCTTATTTTTTTGACAAAACCGAGATGAATAAAAGTCTATTTTTTGATAAAACCGAGAGGAATAATCCCCTACAAGCACCCTTCTATCCTTTCAATCGCCTCTTTGGTGCTTTCTTTTGTGCCGAAGGCGGTGATGCGGATGTAGCCTTCGCCGGAGGGTCCGAAGCCGGCACCGGGGGTTACTACTACTTGGGCGTGGTGGAGAAGATGGTCGAAAAATTTCCACGAGTCGTGCTCGGGGGTCTTGACCCAAATGTAGGGAGCATTTTCGCCGCCAAAGACCGTTAAACCCGATTTTTGGAGGCTCTGACGGATGATTCCGGCGTTGGTGAGATAGTAGCGGATGATGCTGTGGATTTGCTGCTGTCCTTCGGGCGAAAATATTGACTCTGCGCCGCGCTGCGAGATGTACGATGCTCCGTTGAATTTTGAGCATTGACGACGATTCCAAACAGGATTGAGCGCAACACGATTGCCACTTTCGGATTGTATATTCAACTCGTTGGGTATCACTGTGTAGCCGCAACGTATGCCAGTGAATCCTGCCGTTTTTGAAAAACTGCGGAACTCGATGGCGCACTCTTTTGCTCCGTCGATTTCGTAGATAGAGTGAGGAATGGCGGGGTCGGTGATAAATGCCTCGTATGCAGAATCATACAGAATTAGAGTGTCGTTTTTGAGGGCGTAGTCTACCCATTGTTTTAGTCCTTGACGAGTGATGACTGCGCCGGTTGGGTTGTTGGGGAAACAGAGGTACATCACGTCGATTTTTTCTGACGGAATGTCGCCTGTGAAACCGTTTTCGGCGGTGCAGGGAATGTAGCGGATTTGCCGTCCTGCCATACTGTTAGTGTCAACGTAGACGGGGTAAACAGGGTCGGTAACGCCGATTGTGTTGTTGACGGATAGAATGTCGCCGATATTGCCGAGGTCGCTTTTTGCTCCGTCGGAAATGAAAACTTCATCGGTAGAGAGAGTGATGCCACGTTTGGCGTAGTCGTTGGCGATGATTTTTTCTCGGAGAAAGTCGTAACCTTGTTCAGGACCGTAGCCGTGAAAAGAGGATACGCTTGCACAGTCGTCTACTGCCTTGTGCATTGCGTTGGTGACAACTTGGGCAAGGGGTTGGGTAACGTCGCCGATGCCGAGACTTATTATTTTTGCGGCGGGATTCGCCTCTTTATATGCCGCTACACGTTTTGCTATTTCGGCAAATAAGTAACGGTGCTGAATCTTAGTGAAATTATCGTTTATGTATGCCATTGTTATCTATGTTTTTTTAAACAACGAATTAAACAAATACATACTTTTTCGTTTTATTCGTTGTTAGTATTAATTATGCATTATGAATTATGCATTGATTGTAACCTCTCCTTCAAAAACAGTATTAGCCGTGCCGGACATTTTTACTTGTTTTGTGTAGGTGCTGTACATTATTTTTAGGTTGCCGCCGTCCATTTGGACGATGCATTTTTCGGGTTCGGTGAGGTTTGCCATTGCGCAGGCTACGGCTGAGGCGCACGCTCCTGTGCCACAGGCTTTTGTGATGCCACTGCCGCGTTCCCAAACACGCATACGAATGTGGTTGCGATCAATTACTTGCACAAATTCTACATTGATGCCGCCTGGAAATTTTGGGTTGGTTTCGAGACTTGCACCTATGTTGGCAATGTCGATGGTTTCGGCGTTGTTGACAAAAAGCACAAGATGCGGATTGCCCATGTCAATGGCTGTGGCGGTGAATTTCTGCCCAAATGCGGTAACGGTGTCGCGCTCGATAGTGCCGTTGGGAAGGTTGAGGAGTTTGCCTTCGCCCATATCCACGTCAACGGTGTCTACTTTGTTGGATTCGTCAACGTGCAGGTTGAGGGTTTTGATGCCCGAAAGTGTTTCGAGCCGGATAGATTTTTTGTCGGTTAAACCTTTTTCGTAGAGGTATTTACCTATACAGCGCGAGGCGTTTCCGCACATTTTGGCTTCTGAACCGTCGGCGTTGAAAATGCGCATACTGAAATCGCCGGCAGATGATTTGCCGATGAGGACTATGCCGTCGCCGCCGATACCTTTGTGACGGTCGCTAAGCGTTACCGACAAGGCATTTGGATTGGGCAATGGGTGGTCTATTACATTGAAATAGATGTAATCGTTGCCCAATCCGTGCATCTTGGTGAAATGTAATGTCTGCATTATTTTGCCATTAAAAATTTATCTACATTTTCGGCGGTTTTGCGGCCAGAGGCGATGGCGCGAACCACGAGTGAGGCACCCGATTGTGCGTCGCCAGCAAGGAAAACGTTGTCGGCAAACTGCGGATGTTCGGGTTTGAGAAATCCCATTGCAAGAAGCACCATTTCACATTCGATAACCTCTTTTTTGCCAGTGGGTTTCATTGTAGGGCGACCTCCGTCGGTGGCGGGTATCCATACAACTTCCTCTACTTCAACGCCTTTGAGGTTGCCATCGTTGTCGCCAATGAATTTGTTTGACGTTAAGCACCAACGGCGTGTGCAGCCTTCCTCGTGGCTTGTGGTGGTTTTGAGGATAACGGGCCAATTGGGCCAAGGTGTGGCAGGGTTGTGATCCTCAGGCGGTTTGGGCATAATCTCAATTTGAGTAACGCTTTTTGCGCCCTGACGGTGACAAGTGCCGATACAATCTGAGCCGGTGTCGCCGCCGCCGATTACAAGCACGCGTTTGCCTTTGGCGTTTACAAGTTCCTCTTTCTTAAAGGTTTTGCCTGCGAGAATCTCGTTTTGCTGAGTTAGCATTTGAAGGGCAAAATATATTCCTTTGAGGTCGCGTCCTTCGATTTTGAGGTCGCGGGCTGTGGGAGTGCCGGTGGCTATCACGTACGCGTCGAAACCTTCGGGAAGTTTTGCGGAGTCGATTTTTACACCGAATTTAAACTCGATGCCCTCTTGTTTCATAAGTTCGGTGCGGCGTGTTACCACGTATTTGTCTAATTTGAAGTTTGGAATGCCATAGCGAACAAGTCCGCCTGCATCGTCCATTTTGTCGAAAATTGTTACCTTGTAGCCGCGTTTGTTGAGTTGAACGGCAGTGCTTAAACCGGCAGGACCTGCGCCAATTACAGCCACTTTTTTGCCGTTTTGTTTGTAGGTTTTTGGCTGAATGTAGCCCTCGGCAAACGCCTTTTCGATGATAGAACATTCGTTTTCGCGGATGGTGACGGGAGCGTCGATGCAGTGGTTGAGTACGCAACTTTTTTCGCAGAGGGCGGGACAGATACGTCCTGTAAATTCCGGAAAATCATTGGTTTCGGAGAGAATATTGTATGCCAATTTCCATTTTCCTTTGTAAACGGCATCTTGCCATTCGGATTGCTTATTGCCCAGCGGACAAGCCCAATGACAGAAAGGCACGCCGCAGTCCATACATCTCGAAGCCTGCAAAATTCTACCTCCCTCGTTGAGGGTTTGTTCCACCTCGCTAAAATCTTTGATTCGCTCGTGAACGGGGCGGTGTCCCGATTCTTGTCGGGGTATTGTGATGAATGCTTTTGGATTTCCCATTTCTTAATCCTCCTCTTTTTACTCTTGTTGAACGTTTTTCATTTTTTTCTCAATTTCGCGCAGAGCCTCTTCGTGGAGCACGCGCTTGTATTCGATAGGCGTTACCTGAATGAACTCCTCGATGTATTTGTCCCAATCGTCGAGCATACGTTTTGCTAAGGGCGAATTCGTGTGCTTGTAGTGGTTTTCGATGAGGGCGCGGAGTTCGTTTCGGCGGGCTTTTTCTTCAATAAGGCTGAGTTCGATCATATCCATATTGCAGTAGTAGTCGAAGTTGTGTTTTTTGTCCCAAACGTAGGCAAGACCGCCAGACATACCGGCTGCAAAGTTTCGTCCCGTTGTGCCGAGAACTACCACGCGGCCGCCTGTCATATATTCGCAGCAATGGTCGCCTGTGCCTTCAACTACGGCTGTGGCACCTGAGTTGCGCACTGCAAAACGTTCGCCTACACGTCCGTTGATATAAATTTCGCCTGATGTTGCGCCGTAAAGTATTGTGTTGCCGGCAATTATATTTTCCTCGGGAGCAAAAATGGCGTTGTGTGCAGGGTAAATGCTTATTGAGCCGCCCGAAAGACCTTTGCCCACATAGTCGTTGGCCTCGCCTTCGAGTTTGAAGTTTACACCTTTGGCAAGGAATGCTCCGAAACTCTGTCCTGCCGAACCACGGAATTGAATGTTGATAGTGCCGTCGGGAAGTCCGTTGCAACCGTATTTCTTGGCTATTGCGCCAGAGAGCATTGCGCCTACTGCACGGTCGGTGTTGATGATGTTGTAATATAGACTTACGGGACGTTTGGTGTTCATTGCATCGGCTGTGCCTGTGATAATCTTGTTGTCGAGCACCTCGGGCAGAGTGTGGCAATTGTCCTGAGTTTTAAACACATCTGCGCCGTTGTTGATGCGTGTGAGCATTTTGGCAAAGTCGAGAGTGCGGGTCTTGTCGGTAAACTTGGTCTGATCAATTTCGATGAGGTCGGTGCGGCTGATGATGTCGCTGAATTTGCGGAATCCCATCTGAGCCAAATACTCTCTAACCTCTTGGGCAAGAAACATATAGTAGTTTACGAGATATTCGCTGCGACCAAGAAAACGCTCGCGAAGATTGGGGTCTTGGGTT
Source organism: Bacteroidales bacterium (assembly GCA_016293845.1). Taxonomy (GTDB): domain Bacteria; phylum Bacteroidota; class Bacteroidia; order Bacteroidales; family UBA3824; genus UBA3824. The sequence goes on from JAEDDH010000002.1 coordinate 298,489, forward strand.
GCCACGCCAACGGGACAAGCGTTGGTATGACATTTACGCATTAATACACAGCCAAGTACAATCAATTGAGCCGTACCAAAGCCAAATTCGCCTGCGCCAAGAAGTGCCATTGCCACCACGTCGCGACCTGTTTTTAACTGTCCGTCTATCTGAACCTCCACCTGCGAACGAAGGTTGTTCAAAACCAAAGTCTGCTGAGTTTCGGCAAGTCCTATTTCGGGCGAAATACCTGCGTAACGTATTGATGATGCGGGAGAAGCACCTGTTCCGCCTTCTGCACCAGAAATTACAATCAAATCGGCTTTTGCTTTTGCCACACCTGCCGCAATTGTTCCAACGCCTGTTTCTGCCACGAGTTTAACGCTGATTTTTGCGCTCGGGTTAACATTGCGGAGGTCGTAAATCAACTGCGCGAGGTCTTCGATAGAGTAGATATCGTGGTGGGGCGGGGGAGAGATGAGCGAGATTCCCGGAATAGAGTTGCGGGTTTTGGCAATCACCTCGTTTACCTTGAATCCGGGCAACTGTCCACCCTCGCCGGGTTTTGCGCCCTGAGCCACTTTAATTTGAATTTCAGAGGCGTTGACAAGGTATTCGGCTGTTACACCAAAACGACCGCTTGCCACCTGCTTGATGGCGCTGCTGAGCGAAACACCGTCTTTCTTTTCGTAAAAACGGGCATTGTCTTCGCCACCTTCGCCTGTGTTGCTGCGGCTTTTCAATTTATTGAGTGCCAATGCGATAGCCTCGTGAGCCTCTTTGCTTATTGCTCCGAACGACATTGCCGCGCCGATAAAGCGTTTAACTATGTTTTCTGCGGGTTCTACCTCGTTGATTGAAATCGGGTTGGATTTGAATTTGAAGTAGTCGCGCAAGAAAATTGGTTCGGGTTTGTTGTCGATAATCGAAGTAAATTCTTTGAACTTTTTGTAACTGCCAAGACGAGTGGCAAGTTGCAGAGCGGCAATGGCTTCGGGAGTCCAAGCGTGACGTATTCCATCTTTGCGGAACGAGAATTGTCCCATGTAGGGAAGAAGTTTTTCGTTGTCAATCTCCTCTTTGAAACCTTGGTTGTGCATACGGATGGCGTCGTTGGTGATGTTTTGGATGCCGATGCCGCCAACGTTGCATTTCTTTGTGCCAAAATAGGTCTGCAAAAATTCTCCTCCGAGACCGATAGATTCAAAAATCTTGGCACCACGGAACGAGCGTATTGTGCTGATACCCATCTTGCTCATTATCTTCAAAAGCCCTTTGTCAATAGCCTTGATGTAGTTGTGTTCGGCGGTGGCGTAGTCGAGTTGCACCTCGTCGTTTTTAACAAGGTCGTCGATAACGGCAAACGCCATATAGGGGTTGATTGCCGACGCGCCAAAACCGAGAAGAAGTGCGGCGTGCATTACCTCGCGGATTTCGCCAGATTCTACAATCAACGCTGTTTGAACACGTTTTTTGATGCTTACAAGGTAATGGTGAATGGCACTTACAGCCAAGAGCGACGGAATTGCTGCGTGGTCTTTGTCGATGCCACGGTCGGTAAGAATTATATAGTTAATTCCCTTGTTTACAGATTCTTCGGCATTTTTGCAAAGTGCGTCGATAGCCTCTTTCATACCCTGAGTGCCTTTTGATTTTTCAAAAAGGATGGGAAGTTTTTCGGTGTTGAAACCCTTGTAGCGAATATTGCAGAGGGTGTCGAGTTCGGTGTTGGTGAGCACTGGCTGCGGCAGACGAACCATTTTGCAGTTGCTCGGGTCGGGGTTGAGGATGCTTGCGCTAACTGCGCCGATATATTCGGTGAGCGACATTACAAGTTCCTCGCGGATGGGGTCGATAGGCGGGTTGGTAACCTGCGCAAACTGTTGGCGGAAATAGTTGAACAACAGTTGCGGACGGTCGGACAGCACAGCCAACTGAGTATCGTTTCCCATAGAAGCGAGCGGTTCTTGCCCATTGGCACACATAGGAGTGATGGTGCGTTCGATATCCTCGCGGGTAAAGTCAAAACAGCGGAGTTTTTGCTTAAAATTATCTATCGTGTTGGCAGCGTGACGACCTGAATGCAGTTTTGCAAGTTCTATACGGTTGTCTTGCAGCCATCCCGAATAGTCGCATTCGTCGGCAAGTTGCTGTTTGATTTCGTCGTTGGAATGAATGATGCCTGTTTCGGTGTCGATGAGCACCATCTTTCCGGGTTTGAGGCGGCCGTTGACGTTGATTTTGTCGGCGTCGATGTGCAGACAGCCAACCTCAGACGAAAGGATAAGTTTTCCGTCGGTGGTGATGGCATAACGGGCGGGACGAAGACCATTTCTGTCGAGCATTCCACCTGCATAGCGACCATCGGTAAAGATGAGGGCGGCAGGACCGTCCCAAGGCTCCATCAATATGGAGTGGTATTCGTAGAACGCCTTGATTTTGGCGCTTATAGGATTCTTTTCGTTGAACGATTCGGGCACCATCATAGCCATAGCGTGGGGCAGGCTCATTCCCGAGCGAACAAAAAATTCGAGCACATTGTCGAACGCTGCGCTGTCGCTCATATCTGCCTGAATAATAGGCGAGAAGTTTTCTAATCCGCCCAAAGCCTCGGAGCGGAGAACGCTTTCGCGAGCCTCCATCCATTTGCGGTTGCCACGGATGGTGTTGATTTCGCCGTTGTGGGCAAGCATACGGAAAGGCTGTGCCAATGGCCAAGTGGGGAATGTGTTGGTGCTGAAACGTGAGTGCACAAGGGCAAGACCGCTTGTGAAGTTTGGATTTGAAAGGTCGTTGTAATACTGTCTCAACTGCATCGACGACAGCATACCTTTGTATATGATTGTTCTATTTGAAAGCGAGACAACATAGAAATCCTTGTCTTGGATTTTTGCCTCGATGCGTTTGCGTAAGAGGTAAAGTTGGGTCTCGAAACGAGCAACGTCGTTGGCCCCTGTGATAAAGATTTGGACGATACGTGGTTCGGCAGCGCGAGCCTCCTCGCCGAGAATGTCGGAATTAACGGGCACTTCGCGCACTTTTAAAAGTTCGAGACCTGCGTTTTCGGTTTCTTCAATAATGGCGGCTAAATATTTGTTGCCGAGTGCTTTATCTTTGGGCAGGAACACCATTCCCGCGCCATATTTAAGTTTTTCGGGCACGGGAATGCCCTGCAATAGGATAAATTCGTGCGGAATCTGCACGAGAATACCGGCACCGTCGCCGGTTTTGTTGTCGGCAGCCTCGGCACCGCGGTGTTTGAGGTTTTCGAGCACAGTAAGTGCGTCTGCTACAAGTTGGTGAGTCTTGTTACCCTTCAAATCAACGAGCAAACCGATACCGCAAGCATCGTGTTCGTTTTCTTGGGAGTATAATCCTATGTCTGTCATTTGCGTTTTGTTTTTATTTTTACACAACGCAAAATTATTTCTGCGGCATTTTTTGTGCAATACCGATTGTTCGTAATGGGTTATAAAAAAATGTACGAGTTTTTACTCGCCATAGGTACGAGATTTTGTTATGGAGAGTAAGGGAAATACGGATGGGGGGGAAATTTGCGTACCTCTATTTCAAGAGATACGCAAATTTTTATATTGCTGTCCGATAAAAAAGACACACGACTTCCATATAGCCTTTACAAAGTATTGTAGGGGCTATTTTTTATACGACGAACCAAAGGTTATTTTGGAAAGATTATTTTGAGTTGCGAGTCGAAAAGTTTACGGTTAACATTATTCCATTCTTTTTCGGGCTTGTAAATCAGTTTGTACATATCAATGTAATACATCAGCATATTTCTAACTTCTGTTTCAACTGCTTGTCTAATAGTTCTATCTGCCAACGATGGTCGTATTTGTCCAATATTCCACAAGACGAG
>JAEDDH010000086.1 GCA_016293845.1 Bacteroidales bacterium
ATGAAGGACGAGTAACTATTACGTCTAATGCAAACGGAAAATTGACGATAAACGCTTCAAGCAGCGTTTCTTCTGTATGGGGAATAGCCTGCGGAGCGTCGGTAATGGCTAAGAACATTGACGTTGTTATTGGAGGCAACGCACAAGTCACAATTAACGCAACGTCTAATGGAGAAAACTGTCAAGTTGATGGTATTCATGCAAGGAACGTAACAATTGAAGACAATGCAAGCGTTAATATTACAGCCAAAAACACAAACAATAGCACCGCAAGTCAATGGGTAGCAGGTATTTTTGCAAAAAACAATGTAACTATAAATACAAACGGCAATATCGATATTGACGTTAGCGTGGCGGGTGGCGATAGTGCTTATAGTTATGGTATTCGAAACTGCAAAACGATGACTAAAGCAGGCAATATGACCATAAAATACAAGAAAGCAGGAAGCAATGGCTGGCCTATTACCGGTGGTGACGTAGATAATACAACCCACGCTGTAAACGAAGATAGCGGAAATTGCTTTGCGTCCTACCGCTATGGCACACCGCGCTATGTGGCAGCAATAAACGGTACACTTGCAGGTCCGGGCGTACCTAAGGAAGCAAATAGTGGTAGCGGATATTTCCTTGCGGGTGACGAAATCACTTTGAATGCGCCTTCTTTGCAAGTGAGCGAAACGGATACGACAAACATACCGTTTGACAAATGGTTTTCGTTTACAAGTGACGCAGTTATAACAAACGCAACAAGCCAAAACGGAGCGAAACTTACCGTTCAAGACAAGGATATTGAAGTAAGAGCAAATTATAAAGCGTTTACGGTGCAACCTGTTTTTGAAAGAGAAAGTGGTACAAAAGGTACGGTGACATTTACTCTTATTAGTAATGAATTTAACCAAAGTAATTGGATAAAAATCAGACCGATAAACGATTTAACTATTTCAAAGGGTAACGTTGTGTCTGTTGACGGAACTACTTATAAAGCAACTCTTGAAGATAATGGGACTTATTACGGAACTCCTGCCGGCGAATATGTGGTTGAGGTTGAGTATAATAACAAAACATTATACAGCGCGCCGTTCACCATTGACTACACCGAAAGGAAAGCAACCGTAGATAGCGTAACTATTTCCGGTGAGCAAGGCGAACCGATTGCAAACACGGATATTACCGTTACTCTTACGGGATATACGTTTGAAACCGCTCTTTCGGGAAATTGGATAACAAATCTTCCCGCAGGGCTTGTTCAGACAGTTAAGAGAATAAGCGACACCGAGGCGAGAATCACCGTCAGCGGTACGCCTACTGCTCTTAGCGACCAGTTTGTAGAAATCACGATTCCAAAGGCGAACATCACGGGACTTGCAAGCGATTTGACTGCCGAAAGCAATTCGGACGCAAAATTTAATATCGTTGCTACGCTTACAGAAATTGCCGTTCCGACAGCAAAAACGGGGCTTACTTATACAAATAGTGAGATAACGGGCGTTGATGATGGCGTCGGCTATACGCTAACAGGAAATAAAGGCGTTGACGCAGGTAATTATACCGCAATAGCAAAATTAAAGAGCGGATATAAGTGGAACGACGGCACGATAACCGACAAGGAAATCTCTTGGAGCATAGGTAAGAGAAACCCTGTTGTAAGCGATTTTAACTTTTATGAACCGAGCAACCTTACGTATGACGGCAATGCCAAAACCGCAACCGTTAGTTTGATTGCTTTCTATGGTGATGAAACAGGCTTTGCGATCACGGTTAAGTACAAAAAAGGCGGAGTGATTGTTGCAGAGGTAAAAGACGCAGGCGAATATGAAGTGTATATCGACACAACCGCAACGGCAAACTTCAACGCGGCAACCGATATTCACGACGTTTCGTGGAAATTTACAATCGCAAAGGCGGAGCAATCTGCACCGGCTGCTTCGTTGTTCACAACCGTTGCTCCGACTGCAACGACCACAACGGACGGCAAAATAACAGGCATAACCGCCCAAATGGAATACCGCAAAGTAGGCGATTCTGCTTGGACTTCGGGAACAGGTAGCGACGTTACAGGGCTTTCGTCCGGTAGATATCAAATAAGGTTTAAGGAAACGGACAACTACAATGCAGGAGCAGTTGTCGAAGTGCAAGTTCCTGAAAGCGGCGTTTCTTCATACAATCTTACCGTAATAGGCGGAACAGGCGAAGGTGTGTTTATTCAAGGCGCAAGCGTAACTATCACCGCAAACGAGCCTACAATCGGAAAGAAATTTTCGGGTTGGACGATTGAGGGAATAAGCGGTCTTGATACAACTAAAACAAGCCTTACCTT
>JAEDDH010000008.1 GCA_016293845.1 Bacteroidales bacterium
TTTTTTTGTTACATATCGCATTTGTTGTTTTGTATATCTGTGATGTGTTTTTTGTTTCTTTAAGTGGCATTTGTTCTTTCTTAATTTGTTTTATTTCTATTTGTAAATCAAATTACGTTGTCTTATGATGGCTATTATTTATTTTTTTATTCTAATTATATTTTTTGTGATTAGGCTTATTAAGGACATTTCTATTGGTTTTTTCATTAAAAAATCAATGATTGTAATTTTCTATTGATAATAGTTTTTGTTTTTTCTATCCTCTATTATTATTATAAATACAATCCTTTTTCCGAAAACCTAATCCATAGATTATCTTTTATTATATCCTGTATTCTTGTGCCTATATATTTGGGCTATGCTATTTCTACTACTTTTGTAATTACGATAAAGGTTTACGTGAGATGTCAATGTATCTATCGATGATTATAAATGTGTGTGCATTTATTTTTGCTATAATTTGTTTGAGTGATATGTATCATGAGGATAATTATCGAAAAGGAACAGTTTATTTTGTTGGTGTTATTCGTGGTATGGAGATTGAAAGTGTTGGAAGTAGACATCGTAGTGATATGATCACATTTGATTGTGTGTCAGTCTTTGGTCCTAAAAATGTTAGTGAAACATTTCACGGAACAGAAACTTTTGATAAGACTAGTTATACTATCCATCCTGAATGATTTAAAAAACACGGTTATACTGTTGGTGAGTCTATAATTATAAAGATGGCTCTTTCTGATACTACACTTTGTGATTTTTATTCCAAAAATGATTTGAAAGTCAGTGATAATTATTCCAATCCGATTCTTAAAATAGGTAACAATGAGTTTTATTATTTCCCTGTAACTAATCCCGAACAGTATGGTGTGGAGATAGTAAAGAAAAGTGCCGTTGAAGGCGATTCTGTTTTAGTGTATAAAAATCTTAAACTTGACCCCATCTTCAGCCCCTGTGACAAATCACTTAATACATCTGCTAATTTCAAGAAGATTACTGATTACGGATATAGATTTGGAACTAAGATTTATCCAAAACAATTTGTAGAGGAGCAGTTTCCTTTGGTTAAAAAATATGTGGACGAGCATTATATTTCGAGTATGTAAATCTTTATTTAAAACTGAAATACCTTTCGATCTTTTTTAATTCGTTTTTGTCGAAACGGTTGAGCGAGCGGAGGTCTTCGATATGCATAAGACGTCCTTTTTCGTTGCGGTATTTTATTACTACTTCTGCTTGTTTGGCATTGAATAGGGGATGTGCTTTGAGGTCGTTGTCGGATATGTCGTTGATATTTATCTTTTTGATTTTGAAACTTGGTGCTACAAAAATGTATTTGGAGTATTTTTTTGCCAAGTTGAATTCTATCCCGCAGTCGCTCAATTGATACACTGAGTAAAATCCGCCCAAAGCTGTTCGCATTGAAATTATTTTGAGAGCGTCCTTATCAGCAAATCCTATTTTGGATACAAGTTCTTCGGTGGTAACGGTGTTGAGATTGTAAGCCTCGTGTCCCAAAAGTTTTATTAGATCAATATTTATGTAAGGTTCTAATTGTTTGTATTTTTTATCGTCAACAAAGTATAGATTGGCAAAATCTTGTTTAACATAAAATTTCTTTCCCTCGTTGCGCATTTTTACAAAGCTTTCTATCTGTTTGGTATAGAAACCAAGACGGTACATATCCTCTTCGGAAACGAAATTTGGGTCGAATGAGAAAAATCTTGTTGAGTCATCTTTTGGTTTTTTGTTGGTAGTTTTGTCTTGTTTTTTGTTTGATTTCAGTTTGTTGTTATTGGATGCAAGGGTTCTGTGTTTTACGCTATCTTTTTCGGGTAGATTGATAAATGGTCTTAGCAATTGAAATTGGCGGTATCGTATCCCGTATAGTTTTCTAAAATCCTCTTTGCATGTAAAAGTACCACCTTTCAGCCTAAAGTTGATAAGTGTGGTTATTTGTTTGTGAGTAAGTCCAAGTTGTTCCAAAGTGTCTTCGTCGGCAGTGTTTGGGTCAAACGAAAAAAGTTGGAGATTTTTGTAACGGTTTATTATAAATCTGTCTAATCGGTTTAATGTGTCTGTTTTTACCTCTGAGTTTGCTGTTTTGCGTAGATAAGCTATTGTGCTGTCGGACATCAAATTGTTAATATCGTGAGCCGATGAATAAATTATGTTGCCTGTGAGTAATAATATTGAAATAATCAATACTGTAAGCACTTGACGGCGTTCACGTTTGGTAGAATCGAAAAGAAAATTATTGTTGACGTAGTTTATTATTTTTTTTATGGTTGTCATATCTACTAATAAAAAAATATTGTTTGCGTTTTTTGTGCGCAAAGATAATGCAAAATGTAAATGGTGTGTCAAAAAAAGTTATTAAAAAAATCCGAAAAAATCTTTACCATAATCCAATTATTTCCATACCTTTGTATTTTGAAAAACTGAATATTAATGGAACTTCAAAGTATAAAGCAAAGGTTTGGAATAATCGGCAATGATGAGCAGCTCAACCGCGCACTTGATATAGCAGTACAGGTGGCTCCAACCGACATTTCAGTGCTGGTTACCGGCGAAAGCGGCGCGGGAAAAGAGTTTATTCCGCAAGTGATTCACGCTATGAGCGCTCGTAAGCATGGCAACTATATTGCTGTTAACTGTGGAGCAATTCCCGAAGGTACTATTGATAGCGAACTATTTGGACACGAAAAGGGTTCGTTTACAGGTGCAAACGATGCTCGTAGAGGATATTTTGAGGTTGCCGACAAAGGCACAATTTTTCTCGACGAGGTGGCAGAGTTGCCACTTGGCACACAGGTTAGACTTTTGCGCGTGTTAGAGAGCAAAGAGTTTATTAGAGTAGGTTCGTCTAAGGTTCAAAAAACCGATGTCCGTGTGGTGGCTGCCACAAATGTGAATATGGTAGAAGCCGTTAGCAAAGGGCGTTTTCGAGAAGACCTTTATTACCGTTTAAATACCGTGCAGATAACAATGCCTCCACTTAGAGAGCGCGGCGAAGATATAATGCTTTTGTTTAGAAAGTTTGCAGCCGATTTTGCAGAGCGTTATCATATGCCAGTTATCCGCCTCGATGGTGATGCCCGACACATGATTCTTTCTTATCGTTGGCCAGGAAATGTTCGTCAGTTGAAAAACGTTACCGAACAGATTTCGATTATAGAGCAGAATCGAGATATCACAGGAGATATAATATCAAAGTATTTGCCTGATTATCACGATATAAAAGTTCCTGCGCTGATGTCGATGCCCGAAACCAATGGACAGTTTTCGTCGGAACGCGAGATATTATATAAGGTGTTGTTTGATATGAAAAACGACATCACCGAACTTAAAAAAGAGATGCGTCAATTGATAGGTGGTACTCCGGTGCATACTTCGGTACATACCCCCGTGCATACTCCTGTGCCGCATATCGACGAACATATAGTAGACGAATCGCACATTTTGCGCGACGATTCTGATGAGTCAATTTTTCAGCAAACCGGACTTGTTGACGATTCGCTTTCGCTATCTGCCACCGAAGAAGACTTGATACGCAAAGCATTAGAAAAATATTCGGGCAAACGCAAACCCGCTGCCAAAGAACTTGGTATTTCGGAGCGTACACTTTACCGTAAACTTAAAGAATACAAATTAGAAAAATGAGAATTTTTAAAATAATATCGATTTTTGTATTGCTAATGGCGGCGGTTTGGCAAGGTTGTGGCATATATTCGTTTACCGGAGCTTCGTACGGAACGGCAAAAACGGTGAGCATCGATTATTTTCAAAACCGATCGAGTTATGTAAATCCTACTCTGTCGCAGAAAATTACCGAAGACCTCAAAGACCGCTTTATGAGTCAAACACCGCTCAACCTTGTAAAATCAGGAGGCGACCTTTCGTTTGAAGGTACCATTACAGGTTACAAAATTTCGGCAGTAGACATTAAATCAACAGGTCAAGCGGCGAGCAACCGTCTTACTATAACGATTAAGGTATCGTTTACAAACTCTACCGAACCCGATAACGATTTTGATAAAAGTTATTCGAGATATGCCGACTACGATGTAAAACAGCCGTTTGCAACGGTAGAATCCGCGTTGGTAGACGAAATAACAACACTACTTATCGATGATATTTTCAACGATTCGGTAGTAAACTGGTAAAACTAAAAAAGAAAATATTAAGGAAAAACAATTATAGGCTTAGTCCCTCTCAAAATGCAGACATTATGATTACATCAAAGCAATTTATCAAGTACTTACAGGAGCCCAACCTGATCAACGAAGAAAGCGTAGTAGAATTAGAAGGGCTTATTAAACAGTATCCGTATTTTCAAACTGCGCATCTTATGTACCTCCTCGCGCTCAACAAGATAAATCCCAAGGTGGTGCAAGAAAAACTGCCAGTAGAAACACTCTACGTGTCAGACCGCTATGTTTTGTACAAGGATCTCAAAAAAGAATTTGCTAACGACGCTTCTAAGTCAAAAAAAGACGATAAACCCAAAAAGGCTGTTCGTGATATGTCGGGCAAAAAGCCTACTTCAATTGAAGAACTCAAAAAACATCACGACGAAATAGCCAACGATATGTTTGGCCTCAATGATATAAAAAATTACAACATGGTGGTTACTAACGTTGAGTCTGATGGCACTGTTAAATCGCCTCTCAACGAACCCGAACCTGCGTCGGCTGCATCAGCTGCTCCTGTTCGCGAACGCCGTGTTCCCCGTCCTGAACCCAAAGTAGAGGTTAAGGCAGAAGCTAAACCCGAACCCAAACCCGAACCCAAAGTTGAGGTTAAAGCTGAAGTAAAACCCGAACCAAAGGTTGATATTAAAGTAGAGGAAAAGAAGCCCGAAGAGAAAAAAACTACAGGCAAGGTAGACATCCTCACTAAAATTGCACAGTTGAAAAAAGAGAGCGAAGAGGCCACCAAAAAACGCACAGCTACAGTTATTACCGAAGAAAAAACTGTTACCACTACCACTGTTACCGAAACCAAATCAACAAAAACCGAACCTGTTGCACCCAAGCCCGAGCCTGTTGTTAAATCTGTAACAGTAGAACAAACAGAGCCTAAGGTAGAAAAAACAGTTGAGGTTTCTAAAACTCCCGAAGGTAGCAAAGTGGTTACCGAAAAAACTACTGTTACCACTACCGAAACTATGGTTGAAAAGCCAGTGGTTGAAACTAAGGTAGAACAACCCGCAGGAGGAGAACCTCTTACTGCTGCCGAAAAACTTAAAATGCGCCTCAATAAATACAAAAACACCAATATTGAGGAAGAAAAAAAAAATGACGGAGCAGCCAAAAACGACTTGATTGACAAATTTTTGAAAGAATCTCCGCATATCGACCGCAACAAAGAGGTAGCCGAAGGCGACATGGGACAAGCAAGCATTATCCCTCCTGAGGGTCTCTACACCGAAAAATTGGCTGTTTTATACACCGAACAAAAACTTTATGATAAAGCAATTGCAATTTATAACGAATTAATTTTGAATAATCCGGAAAAAAGTGCTTACTTTGCAGCCCGAATCGAAGAGATAAACAAGTTAAAATAAAATAATAAATAAACGATTATGTATCAGTTGTTAACAATAGCAATAATAATTGCGGCCCTTTTGCTTATACTCATTGTATTGGTGCAAAATTCAAAAGGTGGCGGACTTGCCTCTAACTTTGGTGTTGGAAACCGTTTTGGCGGTGTTGCCGAGCAGAAAAGCAAACTCGAAAGTTATACTTGGGGTCTTGTAATCGCCATCGTTGTAATGAGTATTATCACCAGCGTGTTTGTAAATCGTATCAACAGTGGTGCCACTGAATCGCACGTTAAAGAGCGTCTTGTTAATCAAAACAACGTTCCTGTTATGCCTACACAGCAGGTGGCTCCCGACAACAAATAATTTTGTTTTTTATTTGTTAAAAATCCGGATTCTCGATTGAGTATTCGGATTTTTTTTGTACCTTTTGTGCATAAATAATATTCAAAAAACTCTGATATTATGGCACAGAACATTATTACAATAAAGTGTGGCACATTCAACCTGATGAACTTGATGCTGCCCAACGTAGAGATGTACGGATCGATGAAACTCTCGCAGTACGACTTTGACCGCAAGGCGGAGTGGATCAACTTTATGCTCAATCAGATGAACGCCGATGTGATTGGTTTTCAAGAGTGTTTTCATCTTGAGGCAATCGAACGCATTATCAGTCAAAACAAAAACTATCAACACGCCGAGGTGGTGATGCCCGGCGAAAACGGAGAACAGCCCCGTGTGGCTCTGCTCTCACGCTATCCTATTCAAGATGTGCAGCTGATTGAGTTTTTTCCAAAAAAATCGCTCATAACATTCCAGCAGCGTGGTGAATTGCTTACCCTGCCTTTCAAAACTTTCACCCGTCCTGTGCTTAAGGTCAAGGTGCTGATTCCTAACTATGGCATTATCACATTCTTTGTGGTTCACTTAAAATTCAAACGTCCAATCTTTTACCAAGGCGAATCGGATACTAACCCCATCGACCTTGCCCGGGCTCAGGTGCGTTCGTTGATGCTCCGTGCCGCTGAGTCGTCGGCAGTGAGAACAATTCTTTGCGATTATCTGCAAGGTCGCGACAATCCTGTGGTGGTGTTTGGCGACGTTAACGATACTGGCAACTCTGTTACCACACGCATTATTTCGGGCGAAGTGCCACAGCACAAACTTCCCGACAATGTTAAACGCAATGTTTGGGATGTGCTACTCTACCACGTTAAGGATATTCAGGCTCGACGCAGTTATCAGGATTTTTATTACACACATATTCACAACGGTATGTACGAAAGTCTCGACCATATTATGGTGTCGCAAGAGCTCGTTACCGAAAATCCACGCTACACAGGTCGTGTGTCTCAGGTTAAGGTGTTCAACGATTATCTTATCGACCAGACATTCTCTACCGACAAGCCCGACAAGTACAAGAGCGACCACGGCATTGTTGTCTGCTCGCTCGAACTCGACACCGAAAGGGCTCAACAGTTCAGATAATTTTTTTTCTCAAAACATGAAACACATTATTTTATACACACTTTTTTTATTGATACTTGCGGGATGCAAGGGTAAAAAACAAGGCGTTGACAATCAAAATGTTTCGCCAATAGATTCTTCAAAAAGCGAGGAGGTGGCACCTACTCCACAGCCCAAACCGCTCCCTGTGATTGTGGCAGCCGAAGACACCGCCGCATATTTCAACTTATTAAAAAACAAGCGGGTAGGACTCACTGGCAACGCTACCACAGTGGCGTTTGGCGGTCATTTGGTAGATTTGCTTTTGGATAAGGGCATCAAAATAGCCAAAATATACTCGCCAGAGCATGGTTTCCGTGGCGATGCCGAGCCGGGCAAACGTGTGGTATCGGGCAAAGACGAGAAAACTGGCATTGAGGTGGTGTCGCTCTTTGGCAAAAACCTCAAACCATCGGCAGAGCATCTCAAAGGCATCGACATAATGGTTTACGATATTCAGGACGTTGGATGCCGTTTCTTCACCTACATCAGCACTATGCACAATGTGATGGAGGCGTGCGCCGAAAACAATATTCCTGTGGTGGTGTTAGACCGTCCTAATCCCAATATCGACTATGTGGCAGGGCCTATCCGCGACAAGGATGCAGTTTCGTTTGTAAGTCTCGACCCTGTTCCTATCGTCTACGGCACTACTGCTGGCGAACTTGCCAATATGATTAATTACGAAGGCTGGCTCAAAAACGGCGTAAAATGCGACCTCACAGTTATTCCTGTAAAAAACTACACCCGCCACACCCGATATGCCCCTCCTGTAAAACCGTCGCCAAACCTTCCTGACTATCTTGCCATAAGGCTCTATCCGAGTCTTTGCTTTTTTGAGGCTACCCAAGTGAGCGTGGGACGTGGTACCGAGCGTCCATTCACCTCAATAGGCTATCCCGACAGCACTATGGGCGCATACGTTTTCACGCCCAAGGATATGCCCGGAATGCAGACCAATCCGCAGCACAAGGGCAAACGTTGTTTTGGTATGGATTTTTCCAACCTCAATCCCGTCAGCATAAAGTTTACGCTAAGTTACTTTATTACAATGTACAACAAGTTTCCTAAGCACGATATGATTAATCGAAAAGATTTTCTAAAACTGCTCTACGGCAATGGCTCTTTACCCACAATGCTTCAACAAGGCAAAACCGAGGAGGAGATTATTGCCACTTGGCAACCTGGACTCGATAACTATCTGAAAATCCGTGCAAAATACCTTATCTACGACAATTAAACATTTCCGAAAATGACCAACAAACATAAAGTTATCAACGACCCTGTATACGGGTTTATCAATATCGAAAACGAGATTGTTTTCGACATTATGGAACATCCTCTATTTCAGCGTATGAGGCGTATCAAACAACTCGGACTAAGTTGCTACGTATATCCGGGCGCAATGCACACAAGGTTTCAACATTCTGTGGGGTCTACCTTTTTGATGCAAAACGCACTCAATGTGCTTGAATCAAAGGGTCTTCAACTCACCGATCAGGAACGGAGCGCGGCACTCACCGCCATACTTCTTCATGATGTGGGACACGGCCCTTTTTCGCACACATTGGAACACTTCTTTTTCAATAATGTAAGTCACGAAACTATCTCAGAGGAGTTTATGAATATCATCAACCGCAACCTTGGCGGCAAAATTTCCGAGGGCATAGCGGTGTTCAACGCTTCGCATCCCAAAAAGATTCTCCACAATTTGGTTTCAAGCCAGTTGGATATGGACCGTCTCGACTATCTCAACCGCGATAGTTTTTTCACAGGCGTAATCGAAGGCAAAATCGGTTGCGACCGCATTATCAAGATGCTCACACCTTGCGGCGACACTCCCGCCATCGAGGGCAAGGGAATATATTCTATCGAAAACTTTCTCATTGCACGACGGTTGATGTATTGGCAGGTGTATCTGCACAAAACCGTTGTAGTAGTAGAGGAGATGCTCAAAAAAATTATGCGCCGCGCCCGCGAACTTGCACGCTCAGGCACAGATCTTTACGCTCCTCCACCATTGAAGTTTTTCCTTGAAAACGACATCACTGCCGACCGTCTGCATGAGTTGATACACCAACGTACATCGCTCGACTATTTTGCCGACCTCGATGATAGCGACATTTTTTCATCGATCAAACAATGGCAATATCACCCCGACAAGGTGATTTCCACGCTCTGCCAAAGAATCCTCACAAGAAACCTTTTTAAAATAGAGATTTCGGAGCAAGCACCAGAGCCTGAGCGCATAGAATCGTTGAAATCGGGATTAAAAAACATCGTCCCCACAGAATATCTCGATTATTTTGTATTCACTGGACGGCTCTACAACAAAGCGTACAGTCTCAACAGCGATTCGCCCATCAACATTCTCCGCAAAGACGGCTCACTAAGCAACATAGCCGAAGCATCCGACATTTCAAATGTGGCTACACTTGCACAGGCGGTTACCAAGTATTATGTGTGCTATATGGAGTAGGGGTTATGAGCATTATTCTGGTGGAGGATTTACAACTATTTTTCTTTTTCCACAAAAAAACTTGACGTAAAATAAAATACTTTTATTAATTTTGCCAAAAATCGCAGACTTATGGAATTTACAGCAAAAATGATTGCCGACTACCTTCACGGCGAAGTAGAAGGCGACGAAAACGCCTCGGTGAGCGCGTTGGCTAAGATTGAGGAGGCCAAGAGCGGAGAGCTCTCCTTCTTGTCTAACCCTAAATATACACCTTATATATATACAACTCAGGCGTCGATTGTTTTGGTCAACAAAGATTTCAAACCCGAACAGCCTGTAAAAGCCACACTCGTGCGTGTAGAAAACTCTTACGACTGCCTTGCGCAATTGCTTACGCTCTATCAGCAGAGCAAACCGCAACCTCAGGGTGTGGAGCAACCTTCGTTTGTGGCTGAAGGTGTGGACCTTCCCGAACAGGTTTACATCGGTGCATTCACCTACATTGGCAAAGGTGTTAAGATAGGCAAAAACTTCAAGGCATATCCCCAAGTGTACGTGGGCAAGAATGTTAAAATTGGCGACAACGTTACCCTCTATCCGGGCGTTAAGATATATTCCGACTGCGTTTTGGGCAACAACATTACCCTCCATTCGGGCGTGGTTGTGGGCGGCGACGGCTTTGGTTTCGCTCCCGAAAAAGACGGCACTTACACCAAGATACCTCAAATTGGCAACGTCATCATAGAAGACAATGTGGAAGTAGGTGCTAACACCACCATCGACCGTGCCACAATGGGCAGCACCGTTATCCACAAGGGCGCTAAGTTAGACAACCTTATCCAAGTGGCTCACAACTGCCACGTAGGCAGCAACACCGTTATGGCAGCACAATGCGGCATTGCAGGCAGCACCAAGATAGGCGCAAACTGTATGATAGGCGGTCAGGTAGGATTTGCTGGACACATCACCGTAGCCGATGGTGCAAAGATTGGCGCTCAATCGGGTATCGACGCGGCTATCACCGACACATCCACATACTACCTCGGCACACCGGCTATTCCGTTAAAGAGTTTCTACAAGAGCCATATTATCTTCAAGAAACTTCCCGACCTCGACCGTCAGGTTTATGAATTACAAAAACAAATTAAAGAACTCCAAGAAAAACTAAAATAAGATGGCAGAAAAACAGAAAACCATAAAGCAGGCTGGCGCTACTCTCAAAGGCAAAGGCTTGCACACAGGCGTAGCTGTAGAGATGACATTCAAGCCCGCTCCCGAAAACTACGGCTACCGTTTCAAACGTATCGACCTTGAAAACCAACCCGAAATTCGTGCGATAGTAGACAACGTTACCGACACCACCCGCAGCACCACCGTTGAAGAAAACGGCGCAAAGGTTGGCACCATCGAGCACGTAATGTCAGCACTTTATGCTCTCGGCATCGACAATATTCTTATCGAAATCAATGCTCCCGAAACTCCGATTCTCGACGGTTGCTCGGCTACATTTGTTAAAAACCTCTTGGAAGCAGGCATTGTTGAGCAAGAAGCCGAAAAAGTTTACTACGTTGTAAAAAACAATATCAACTACAGCGACGAGGAGAAAGGTATCGAACTTATGACCTTCCCCGACGACAATATCTCGTTTAACGTGATGGTGGATTACAATTCGCCCGTGCTTGGCAACCAGTACGCCACCCTCAACTCGTTTAAAACATACGCCGAAGAGATTGCTCCCTGCAAAACTTTCTGTTTCTTGCGCGAGGTAGAATATCTTATCAACAACAACCTTATCAAAGGCGGCACTCTCAACAACGCCCTTGTGATAATGGATCAGGAGAAGACACAGGAAGAACTCGACGCACTGAGCGACAAACTCGGCCGTCCGCGTGTAAACGCCAAGGGCCGCGGCATTCTCAACGAAGAGGAACTTATTTTTGCCAACGAACCCGCACGTCACAAACTTCTCGACCTTGTTGGCGACCTTGCTCTTATCGGTATGCCTATCAAAGGTAAAATTCTTGCAACCCGTCCTGGACACGCTTCCAACGTTCAGTTTGCAAAACTTATCCGTCAAGAAATCAAGAAATCAAAACAAAAGGGTCAAAAGGTAGAATTTGACATCACCAAACCCGCCATCATCGATATCAACCGCATCAAGGAGATTATGCCTCACCGCTATCCTTTCTTGTTGGTAGATAAGATTATAGAGATGACCAAAACCGAAATTGTGGGTATCAAGAATATTACATTCAACGAGCCTTTCTTTCAAGGACACTTTCCTGGCGAACCTGTAATGCCGGGCGTACTTCAGATTGAGGCAATGGCTCAGACCGGTGGTATCCTTGTGCTTAGCAACGTTGACGAACCCGAACATTACTCAACCTATTTCGTTAAAATCGATAAAGTTAAGTTCAAAGGCAAAGTCATACCCGGCGACGTACTCGTATTCAAACTCGAACTCACCGAGCCAATCCGCCGCGGCATTGTAACAATGCGCGGACAAGCATTTGTAAACGGCTCAATTGTAAGCGAGGGCGAACTTACCGCAATGATAACAAAAAACCGTTAACATACTGATTAATATGATACATAAATTTAGCGAAGTACACCCCAACGCAAAAATTGGCAAAGACGTTACCATAGGTCCGTTTTGCGTTGTGGACGATGACGTAGAGATAGGCGACGGTTGCACGCTTATTTCCAACGTTCATATTATGTCGGGTTCACGTATAGGCAAAAACAATAGGTTTTTCCCGGGCGCGTGCATTGGCGCTATTCCCCAAGACCTTAAATTCGTGGGCGAATACACCACTCTCGAACTTGGCGACAACAACACTATTCGCGAGTGCGTTACTCTCAACCGCGGCACAGCCTCAAAGGGCAAAACCGTGATTGGCAGCAACAACCTTATTATGGCTTACTGTCACGTGGGACACGACTGCGTGCTCGGCAACCACATCGTTATCAGCAACGCAACTCAGATAGCAGGCGAGGTAACAGTAGACGATTGGGCTGTAATTGGTGGAGGAACAGCAGTTTTGCAGTTCTCAAACATCGGTATGCACTCTATGACCAGCGGTATGTCGGGCGTACAGAAAGACGTTCCCCCGTTTGTAAAATGCGGACGTTCTCCGCTGCAATACGCTGGTATCAATATCGTGGGACTTACCCGTAGAGGTTTTTCGCAAGATACCATCAACCTCATCCACGATTGCTATCGTATAATTTTCCAATCGGGTTTGAATATGACCCACGCCCTCGAAAAACTCGAAAGCGATATTCCTCAATGTCCCGAACGCGACGAGATTATCAAGTTTATCAATAAATCAAAACACGGAATTATTAAGGGAATGAAATAAAAAAAGGAGGCTTGAGCCTCCTTTTTTTTATTTATTCTTGATAAACACATCCATCTGTGGGAATGGGATATTAACACCGGCTTTGTCTAACGCTTTTTTGCCTTGCTCCATATTGTAGAAATAGATATCCCAATAGTCGGGGGGATTGCAGTAGGTGCTTTGACGGATGTTGACACTACTGTCGCCGAGCGAAAATACCACACATACAGGCTCTGGGTCGGATAATGCGCCTTTGGCTGATTTGGCAACATCGAGAAGCACTTGTTTGGCGGTGTCGATGTCGGCGTTGTAATCTATGCTAAAAACAATGTCCACACGGTTGATACCGTTGACAGTATGGTTTACGATATTACCATTGCTTAGTGCGGTGTTAGGGATGATGATAATGCGTCCCTGAGCAGTTTTAAGTTTTGTAGTAAATATCTGAATATCGTCAACAGTGCCGGTATATCCTTGAGCCTCAATCAAATCACCAACTTTGTAAGGTTTAAACAAGAGTATTAGCACGCCGCCAGCGAAGTTTGACAACGAACCTTGCAACGCCATACCAATTGCCAATCCTGCCGCACCGAGCATTGCCACAAACGATGTGGTTTCTACGCCCACCATCTGCAATACAGATATTATCAGCAGAATTTTTAAGGCTACATTAATTATTGAGTGAAGAAACGAACGCAGCGACACGTCCACATTGCGTTTTTCCATCAATTTGGCAATCAGGTTGGTGAGTTTTTTTATTATCCAGAAACCGCCAAAAAGAAATACAATAGCCAAAAGCAGTTTCGGTCCGTAAGAAACTACGAGTTTAACAGCCTCGTCCCAAATCTTTTCTGCAGATATTACCAATAGCATATATAATTATGAATTATGAATTGTCTTCGCCTCTTGCCACAGAGCTTCCATCTCTTCTAAGGTCATCTGTTTTAAGGTTTTGCCTTGTTCTTTTGCCTTTTGTTCCAAGTAGTTGAACCGGAAAATAAATTTTTGGTTGGTGCGTTCGAGGGCTGTGTCGGCATTAACGTCAAACAAACGTCCGGCGTTGATCATAGCAAAAAGTACATCGCCAAATTCTGCCTCGGCTTTTTCTTGCGACATATTGTCTACTTCGGCTTCAAATTCAGCAATTTCTTCTTTTACCTTAGCCCACACATCGTGACGGTCGTTCCAATCAAAACCCGACGAAGCAGCCTTATCAGATACTCTGTAAGCTTTTATAATAGATGGCAATGCCGATGGAATACCTCCGAGAATGGTTTTGTTGCCGCCTTTTTCTTTTAGTTTAACAGCCTCCCACATTTTAGACACCTCTTCGGGTGTGGTGGCTTTGTAGTCGCCAAAGATATGCGGGTGACGGAATACGAGCTTGTCGTTGAGTGCGTCAAAAACATCTTTGAGATTAAACTGCCCCTTTTCTTCTGCCATTAGCGCATATAATATAATGTGTAGCAGCACATCGCCAAGTTCTTTTTTGATGTCTGGAGTGCTGTTTTTGATAATGGCGTCGCTAAGTTCGTACACCTCTTCGATAGATAGAGGGCGGATAGATTCGGGAGTTTGAGCCGCATCCCAAGGACATTCGCGGCGAATCTTGCGGATATTGTTGAGCATCTGCTCAAACGATTGTTGTAGCTGGGTATTTTCCATAATGTTACATTTGTAGTGCCACAACGCAGATGTCGTCGCGCTGAGGCTGATCTTGCTGCCATTGAGCCAACTTGTTTTCGATAATCTCTTTTTGCTCAGAAATAGGACTATTGGCGCTTTGATTGATAATTTCGGTAAAACGTTGGCTACCAAAGCATTTCCGGTCGGGGTTGTTTTGATATATAAAACCATCAGAGCTTAGGTAAATTCTGTCGCCTTGTGCCAAGCTGAGTTCTCTATCTTCAAAATTTAGCGACGATTCTATGCCGCCGATAGATTTTCTTGTTCCTTTTACCAAGGTGGTGGTTTGTGTATCGTTTTGGTAATATGCAAAATACGATTTAGCACCTGCGATAGTGAGGTCGGCGGTGGTGTCGTGGCGTTTAATCTTAACAATAGTGATGTCGAGACCGTTGCAGTTGTCGGTTTCGCGTTGTTTGAGCATTTCTACCACCTTGTCTTGCATTTCGGTGAGTATCTGTGCGGGCGACACCTCTGATTTGTTGGCTGTAATTTCGTCGAGAATGCGAATCATCAGCACGCTCATCATAGCGGCGGGCACACCGTGACCAGTGCAGTCGCCCACTGCCACAAGGCTCATATCGTTGCGGTGGGTAAACCAATAAAAATCGCCCGAAACTATATCTTTTGGCTTGTAAATCACAAACGAACTAAACTGTGCTGCAATGCTCTGCGGCATAGGCAATAACAGTTGTTGTATAAGGTTTGCCGAGCGTATGCTGCCAGTGATACGGTTGTTGTTTTCTAAGAGTTTGAGCTCAGATTTTTTTATGTCGGTGATGTCGTTTTCGATTATTACGTATTGATTGATACGGTCGTTTTCTACCACAGGCGAAATGGTGCTGAGAATCCATTTTGGCTGTTTGTTGCCAACGATTTTAAACTGGCAGATTTGTGTCTTTTTAAGTTCGCGACAGTTTTCGAGAGCGTCTTTGCGACTCTTGTCGGTAGAATAAAAGAGGTTTTCGCCGTTTTCGAGAATATATTGGCGGAGGTTCTTGTTGTATAATTTTTCAAAACCTTTGTTTACCCAAGTGATTTTGCCCGAATGATCTGCCACAAGAAAAGCGTTGGAAGTTTGAGCGGCAATCAGCGACAGCGAAGCCAAACCAGTTTGTGCAGCTGCCAATTCGTTTTGTCGGCTTTCGATGCCTTGGTTTTGGATATTAAGCTGAGTGTTGGTTTTTGAGAGTTTAATCCATTTGGTAGCTGCCATTGCTGCAAACGAGAGTATTATTATGCTTCCGATAGAGAGCAGCAAAATGGTATTGTTTTGTTTTTCGTTTTCGTTGCGAAATGCGTTGATAAGGTCGCTACCCGATATAAACACCTCTCTTTTGATATATTTTGAGTGGAGTTGAATAGGCAGAATGCTGCAAGTGCGGTCGAGCGAAAGACAATTGATAGTGTCGTAGGTATCGTTGTAATAGTTGAGATATTCAAGAGCTTTAACGGTATTGAAACTGTGTTCGTAGCATTTTGCCACCATACGCGAAGCCTCGCATTTGAGCACATTGTTGATATCAGAGTCTGGAGCCTCGAGCACGAGCGTGAGTATTTTGTGAGCAAGGTCGTATTTTTGCTGCATAAAATAACCTCTACCTTTTAGGAAATTGAGGAAAGGCTGACGTTCGGTGTAATGGTTGCACGAAATGGCGTTGTTGATATACTGCATTGCATCGGCAAGGTAGCCACGGTCGCTAAGGCACACGGCGGCAATGAGGTTGGTGTAATAAGCGGTTTCTTCATCGCCCTTGCGGATACATTCTGCAGAAAGCTGGCTGAGTATCTCTTTGAGATATGGCGAGCGCATAGCCATAAATCTGTTGGCCATTGCCCTAATGCTGTCGGCAGAAAAACTGCTCAAGGATGTCATCTCCTTGATTTGTGTGTAGTAATGTGCTGCCTCGTCGATTTGGTGGGCACGGAGGCACAGAGTGGAAAGCAGCAATACTGTAACTAATAAAGCTCTTTTTAACATCAATGTTCTTTTTACTATTTCCCAAATTGTTTTCACATTCAAACACGCGGCAAAGTTGGTAATAATATTTGAAAAAAACAAGAAAAATGTAAAAATAGAAGAAAGAAGATAATTTGTTGTGCAACAATACCGAAACAACAAAAAAACAGGCGTATCCGTTGAAGAATACGCCTGCTATTTATACGTTTAAAAAAAACTAAAAGCGGCGGTTGTGTCCGTTAGATACTTTTATCCTACCCATAAACCCTGCCTGTATTCCAATAAGCGATTCAATTGCGCCATCCGACTTTAAACCGTCGACCTCTACGCTCTGCTGTGCCCTCAAATTTTCAAAAGCAAACAAACAAAAGGCTAATAAAGCGAAGCGCAATAAATATTTATGAGATTTTATGTAGAATTTTTTAAAAATATTAATATAAATCCAACTATAATGAGTGAAAAAATTCTACACTCGCGGTGGAATGTAATTTATGCTTCCACCGATGTAATGTGTAATACAACAATTACAACGTAAAGCTAATAGTATGAAATTAGTTCTTTAGTTATTCAACAATTATACAAGGTTATTCTTTTTCTATAAAAACAAATTGTTTTCATATTTCAACCATGAAGCAAAGGTAGTATTTTTTTTTAAAAGTCAAGTAAATCAGGGTATATTTACCTATTTCTAAAAATTTAAATATGCCTTTATGATGTGTTAATATATCGGGGGTAATTTTGTGCTGATTTTTATAAATTTTTAAAGTTATGATTGTAAATAAGTATTTAACTAAGATTTTGTTAACAATGCTATTAGCGCTGCCTGTTTGTGCTTTTGGACAGGCTGTGGATTCTATTCCTAATGTTGAAATCTCGGAAGTGAAGATACTTTCGAGCCGTGTGCCCCTTACCCGAGCGCAAACTCCTGTGCTGGTAAAGGTAATCAGTCGCGACGAAATTCTTGCCGCGCCATCTACATCGGTAGAACAAATACTTAAATCAGCTTCGGGTGTTGACGTTCGGCAGCGTGGCGACGGTGTGCAAACCGATATTTCGCTCCGTGGTGGCACTTTCGACCAAATCACCATTCTTCTTAATGGTATTAATATTTCATCTCCTCATACAGGTCACCTCAGTGCCGATTTTCCTGTTTCGGTCGACGATATTGAGCGTATCGAAATTCTTGAAGGTCCTTCGGCAAGAGTGTTTGGCACTCAGTCGTTTTGTGGCACTATTAATATAGTTACCGTAGATGCCGATCCTTCTAAAAATGGATATACATTTGCATCGCAAGGCGTGGTAAACTCATTTGTAGGCGACAACGGATATTATGGCGCAAATGTATCGGCAGCTTTTTCGCACAATGCGGGATACAACAATGCTGGCAACCCAAACCGCTTTGTTCACAATATTTCTGCAGGTTATGTAAGCGACGACGGTGATGTTAAAAACTCATCGTATAGCATTTCGCGAGTATATTATAGAGGTGGTTATCGTGCGAATGACGTTAAGGCTGATATTCAGGTGGGCTATTCGTACAAACCTTTCGATGCCAATACCTTTTACGGCGCGGCTTCTACCGATCAATGGGAAAGCAACGAACATTTCTTGCTATCTGCCAATGCCGAAATTTCGTTAGGAAACTTTCATTTTAATCCTGTTATTGCCCTCGACCGCCGCTACGACCATTATCAGTGGCACAAGGATCAGCCTGCTGGCGAAAACTATCACCGCTGCGACGTGTCTACAATGGGTTTCAATGCGTGGACAAAATCGTCGCTCGGTCGTAGTTCTATCGGTGTGGAGATGCGCTCAGAACAGATTTTTAGCACCAAGCTCGGCGAAAAGCTCGATTCTGCCAAGTTTTTCCCCACTCGCGGTATCGATGCCGAGTCGTCTATCCAATATTCGCACTCTGCCCACCGCACCAATATCACGGTGATGTTAGAGCACGATTTCTTGCTCAACAATTGGACAATTGCCCTTGCTGCTCCCGCTGTTTACAACTCTATGCTCGATTATCAATGGCGCTGGTGTCCGGGTGTTGATATCTCGTATCGTCCCAATATCTATTGGAAATTATATGCCAATGCCAATTCGGCTATGCGTATGCCCACCTTCACCGACCTTTATTATTCGGGAGCCAACATCATTGGCACAAGCAACTTAGACCCCGAACACGCTATCGACTGCTCGCTTGGTGTACGCCGCCGTGGTGAGCTTTTGGATGCTGGCGTTACATTTTTTGCATCGCACAAAACCGATATGATCGACTGGGTAATCTACGAGTCAGAACCCGATGGCAAAACCTACCGTTCGGGCAATTTTGAAATGGATACACGTGGCGGCGAGGCTGATTTTTCGCTACGTTTTAAAAATTTGTGGCCCAATTCGGTGGTTACCCGCATTGGTGCGCAATATTCGTATATCGATGCCGACATTGAGCATCCTCAACCTATCAAAGCGTCGAAATATGCTCAAGAATATCTCCGTCGCAAGGTGGCAGCCGATATTGAACTCAATCCTTTTAAGGGGTTCTGCATTTGCGTACAATACCGCTATCAATATAGGGTAGGAGAGGGCAACGACCCCTATTCGCTTGTAGACCTTGCTGCCAACTATAGTTTGAAGCGCATAACGCTCTACACCAAGGTTTACAACCTATTCGATGAGGAGTATTTTGATTTTTCGTATATCGAGCAGCCCGGCATCCGCGTAATGGGAGGTGTAAAATATAGGTTTTGATCAAAACACCACCACACTTTTATATATTAGTAGATAAATAAAAGTGCCTGATATAGATATAAAAAAAATACCGCCATTATCAAAGGGTGGTATTTTTTTTGCGACCGTAAAATAAGTAGAAGATATTAATCATCGTTGTCGTCGAGGATAAAGATATCTTCGAGGTTTACCTTAAAGAATCTTGCAATTTTGAGAGCAAGCACGGTAGAAGGAATAAACTTACCGGTTTCGATAGCGTGAATAGTCTGACGCGAAACGTTGACTTTTTCTGCCAATTCTGCCTGAGTGATTTTTTTCTTGGCACGTTCTACTCTTATTGTATTTTCCATCATGGTGTATAAGTTTTATGTGTTGTTAAAAATTCGTTTTACAAAGGGGCTGTAATGCCTCCGACACTTTTTTTAGTAACTAAAAACGTGCCAAAACGTCCAATTTACATAAAAAAAATCAACATTAATTGTCATTTTTTGCAAAGTATGGTTTTATTTTGCTCTATAGCCATTATACTTTACTACGGTTGGAGTAATGAAAAATATAAAAAAGGGGGGTATTATTTATCCCTTTGTCTCCTACCTCCCAAATAGCCCCTTTATCCATTGCCAAAGTGATCGTTTTTTCTTTTCTTGGGAGGTGTCGGGTGGGGCGATGCGCTTAAATTTGGGCATATCTTGAGGAAGAAATCCTGAGGCAAGGATATTTACCATGAGGTCTTCTTTAAAAATATCGAGTGTGTGCACATACCATAGCAAATTGCTCTGCGGATTATATTTTTGTATATAGCCAGTGATAATGCTTACCTCATTTATGGTAACAGGCTTTTGCTCAGAAGAGTAAATGTTTATGAGATAATCTTTGGCTTGGTTTAAGTTGAAATAATTAAATGCCGACCTAACAGCATCAATGGCACGTTTGTCGCCAAAAGCAATGCCGCTTGCCAATTTTGCCACCTTGGCATTGAGCATGACGTAGTGCAAATCGGTAAAATCTACATTTAGGTCAATATTATCTTGCATCATATTGTTTATCGATACAATGTAAGCTGCAATAGCTTCAAAACGGGCGTTGATGGTAACGACATTAACATTGTCGCAAATCGGATAATGAATTAAATCGCCCGATTCTGATACGCCGCTGTCGCAGTCGATAAACAGATGAGTGAGGATGTTGAGCGGTTTTATTTGGTTGTTTAATAGCGACATTAATTTTGGCGTAATGCATTGAGCCACTATAAGCAAAATTTTGTAACCATCTAATAATTTGGCAAGTGGATCGGTTTCGATAGCCACCTTGGTTGGCACTTTGGTTTGCGGCAGTTCGGCATTAACCATATAAAGTCCATAAATAGATGGATAGGTAGAAAGATTTGCCAAAGTGTCGTCTCCAAACCTGTCGATTGCTAAGAATGCTACTTTTTGGTTCATAGAGGTATAGTTTTTTTCTGGGTTAATTAAGTTATCTACATTGCAAAGTAAACAAAAAATATTGAAAAAAACAATAGGGTCATTATTATATAAAAACATTAATCTTGAAAAATACTCAAAAATAAAGTCATGAATATTGTTTTTGCTTTTTTTTTTCTATTTTCGCACTGTTTTTTGTGGCGGACGCGTTGGCGTGCGCATTTATTGTGTAACATAATTTTAGTATGAAAAATAAAACTTTGCAGGAAATCCTGCTTCACATTGCCGTTGTGGCGGTGTTTATTGTAGCAAGTGCTATATATTTTTATCCTGTTATGGACGGACAGGAGCTCATTCAGGGCGATTATGTTCATTCAAAAGGAATGGCTCAAGAGCTCGTAGAATACGAGCAAGCCACCGGCGACGAGTCGGCTTGGACGGGTTCGATGTTTGGCGGTATGCCGGCTTATCAAATCAAGAGTCCTTCGTCGTTTAATATTCACGCCCTTATGCAAAAGGCTCTACGATTGTTTTTGCCATATTCCACAATGGCTATTTTCTTTGTATATCTATTGGGCTTTTACTTTTTGCTCACAAGTCTCGACTTTAAGCGCGGCATTGCCATTGTTGGTGCGTTTGCCTTTGCGCTCAGCACCTATAATATTATTATCATAGCCGCGGGACACATTACCAAATGTTACGCAATAGCCTATATGGCGCCCGTGTTGGCAGGTGTTATCTATGTATTTAAGAAAAAATACCTTCTCGGTGGATTGCTTATGACCTTGGCTTTGGGTATCGAAATTTCGTGCAACCATCCGCAGATACTTTATTATTTGGCTATACTCTGTTTCTTCTATGCTGTTTACCGTTGTGTGATAGCATACAAAGAAAAAGCCCTTCCCGATTTTGGCAAGGCTGCTGCTGTGGTGGCTGTGGCATGTGTGTTTGCTGTGCTGCCAAATATCACCAACCTTTGGACCACTTGGGAATACGGCAAATATTCTACCCGTAGCCAAAGCGAGCTCACCACCAAGCAAGAGAGCAGCGGTCTCGACAAGGATTACGCTCTTGCATGGAGCAATGGTGTAAGCGAAAGTTTCGCACTCTTTATTCCTGAATTTAAAGGCGGTGCGTCCGACACTCTTGGCATCGACCCCGACGCTATGAAAGCCATTCAGGGCAATCAACTTGCTCAGCAAATTGCAAATCAAAACCACTATTGGGGCGACCAACCATTTACTTCGGGTCCCGTTTATGTGGGTGCTATAATATTCTTCCTCTTTGTTTTGGGAATGTTTATTGTAAAAAGTTCCGCTAAATGGTGGTTGTTTGGAGCTACGGCAGTGTCGCTGATACTTTCGTGGGGCTATCATCTTGGCGGCTTCACCGACTTTATATTCAATTATGTGCCGCTTTACAACAAATTCCGCGCGGTGTCGATGTCCTTGGTGATTGCACAAGTGTGCATTCCTTTCCTTGCAGTAATGGCATTAAAAGAGTTTGCTGAAAATCCCGATTATCTTAAAACACGCAAAAAAGATATTTACATTTCGCTTGGACTTACTGCAGGATTGTGCTTGCTGTTTTGGATTGCTCCCTCAATCACATCGCTTCTTTCGGCACAAGAATCTGCTGTAATCAACGAAACCATTCAAAAAGGTGGCGACGATG
Source organism: Bacteroidales bacterium (assembly GCA_016293845.1). GTDB lineage: Bacteria > Bacteroidota > Bacteroidia > Bacteroidales > UBA3824 > UBA3824. The sequence goes on from JAEDDH010000008.1 coordinate 22,319, forward strand.
CCGCTCTTTATCAGCAGTTTAAAGACGGATTAGAATCGGCACGCTCGTCGATACTCAGTTCGTCGGCATTGCGTTCGTTAGGCTTTATATTGGTAGCTGCAGCAGTTATGGCTCTGTATTCGATTATGAAATGGAAAGAGAGCACACTTTATATAATAGTAGGCATTTTGATTGTTGCCGACCTTTGGATTGTAGACTATCGTTACCTTGGTCCTAAGGATTACAAATACGCTTCGGTGGCAAATGTGTTTAACCCCTCGGTGGCAGATACATTTATCAAAAAAGACACCGACCCCGATTTCCGCGTATTAGACCTTACCCGCAATGTGTTTAACGATGGTGTAACACCTTATTTCCATAAGACAATAGGCGGATATCACGGTGCAAAACTCCGTCGCTATCAAGAATTTATCGATACAGTTTTGGCTCCGGCAGTTAACGGTGCGCTCTATGTGGCTCGCAACACTCCCGACAAACTTAGCGACTATATCCGCACAAATCCTGCGCTCAATATGCTCAACACCAAATTTGTTATTACCGACCCCAACGCTTTCCCGCTTGTAAACCTTGATACCTACGGTAATGCTTGGTTTGTAAACCGTTACGAACTTGTAGAGAGCGCCGACAAAGAAATCGAGAGCCTAAAACGCAGCGATCCCCGCAAAACTGCCGTTATCAACAAAAAACAGTTTGAAAGCTTTATTTCGCAATTGCCTTCAGAGCAGATATTTGCCGAAGACAGTAGCGTAATTGCCCTTGCAGAATACAAGCCCAATTATCTTAAATACAATAGCTTGACATTCCGCGACCGTCTTACTGTATTCTCTGAAATATATTATCCCAAAGGATGGCAGGCATATATCGATGGCAAACCCGCCGACCACGTGTGTGCCGACTATATTCTCCGTGCAATGGTGATACCCGCCGGACAGCACACTATTGAGTTTAAATTCGACCCCTCGTCGGTACGTGTTAGCAAGGTGATTGCCGCAATAGCCTCTATTATTGTGATACTTGCGGCTCTTGCGCTGATAGTTAAGTGGTATTTAAACAAAAAATCGCAACCCGCCGTTGCCGATATTAAAGAAAAAGAATCATAACATAATCAGATAATTAGAAAATGGGACTTCAATGTGGTATAGTAGGACTTCCAAATGTAGGCAAGTCAACCCTTTTTAACTGCCTTTCGAGCGCAAAAGCACAGGCAGCCAACTTCCCTTTCTGCACCATTGAGCCTAATGTGGGCGTGGTTTCTGTGCCCGACGACAGGCTTGTACAGTTAGAAAAAATTGATCACCCGGCACAAGTGGTGCCCGCCACAGTAGAGATTGTGGACATTGCCGGATTGGTAAAGGGCGCAAGCAAAGGCGAGGGTCTTGGTAATAAATTCCTTGCCAACATCCGCGAAACCGATGCTATTATACACGTGCTCCGCTGTTTCGACGACGAAAACGTTACTCACGTTGACGGAAGCGTAAACCCAGTGCGCGACAAAGAGATTATCGATACCGAGCTCCAAATCAAAGACCTTGAAACCATTGAACAGCGATACTCCAAAACAGAGAAAATCGCCAAAACCGCAAAAGATAAAGACGCAGCTCAACTGCTTGTGGTGATGGATAAGTTTAAAGCCGCTCTTGAGCAAGGTCGTTCGGCACGCACCGTTCAGCTCGACGACAACGAAAAAGAGGTGGCTAAACAGCTATTCCTCCTTACCAACAAACCTGTGATGTATGTGTGCAACGTAGACGAAAAATCGGTGCTCACTGGCAACCAATACACCGAGGCTGTAAAAGCCGCCGTAAAAGATGAGGACGCCGAAATACTTATCATCGCAGCCAAAACCGAAGAAGAGATTGCCGAAATGGAATCGTACGACGACCGCAAGATGTTTCTCGACGACCTTGGTCTCGACGAATCGGGCGTGGTAAAACTTATCCGCTCGGCTTACAAACTGCTCAACCTCGAAACATTCTTTACCTCAGGTCCAAAAGAATCAAAAGCATGGACCTACCGCAAAGGTTCGCTCGCTCCTCAGTGTGCCGGCGTTATCCACAGCGATTTTGAAAAAGGATTTATCAAAGCCGAAGTTATCAAGATGGAAGATTATATCAGTCTTGGTTCTGAAGCAGCCTGCCGCGAAGCTGGGAAAATACATATCGAAGGCAAAGACTACGTGGTGCAGGATGGTGATATTATGCATTTTAGATTTAATGTGTAATATCTTATTTATATTAGGCTAAAAATGAGTATTTGATTACTTTATTTATTTAATTGTTTTATCTATGACTAAAAACCCATAAGCACTTATTATGGGGTCACATTAATTCTTTTCATTACAATTTGTTTTGGGGTGCGTAGCGATAACGTACCCTTTTTTTGTTATTATTTTTCTTGATTTTTTTGTTTGGACAAACGAAAATTATTATTATCTTAGTAAACCCTTAATTTATATTTTTGTTGAAGGGGCAAATATTTATAAATCAATAATGTAACGTTATGGAACCACAACCTATTGACAAAAACTTGATATCAGATCTCAGTTATTCGCTCAAACGCGAATATGTCAAATGCAACAGGGGAGGGGCGTGTACCGCGTCTTCAATCATAATGTGCAACACAAAAAAATGGCATTCGCTGCTATCAGTTTTTCGCGAACAGGCAGGTTGTCAGTTTGTGTTGCTGTCGGCATTAGACGATTCGGTAATCACCAACGACCGATCTTTTTACCTTTCAACCCGAAAATATCCCAACGTTTATTTTCCGCTCGGACACCAATATATCGATAGCGTATCGCTAAATCCGATGCCTTCATTTATTTATAATTTAGGCGATACGGTTTTGATAAAAGAAGTCCTTTTGCTATCGCAGCAAAATACAGTGATGGTGCGTTACAAATTGCTCAGTGCGCCCGGCGTGGTAACATTGCAAGTGCGTCCGTTGCTTGGTTTGCGGTATGCGAGCAGCCTGATACGCAAAACTGGAAACATCAACATCGGCAGCAAACCAATCGAAAACGGCATAATGTATTCATCTACAGACCGCAACCCAATGATTTATATGCAGATGTCGAAACAATGCAGTTTTGTTACCGCTCCCGATTGGAACTATAATATTGAATATTCCGAAGACCGTCTGGCTGGTCTTCCGTATCAAGAAGACCTCTTTATGCCCGGCTTTTTTGAAACAGTATTAAACGAAGGCGAAAGTGTAATCTTTGCCACATCCGACAGCAAAGGACAGCCGAGCCAATTTGAATCTCTATTTGATACCGAAGTTGCCTCGCGCACCAATCGCGAATCGTATCAAGATGATGTAAATTATGCCGTTAACCAACTTATACGCACCCGCAACGGACAAACTTATATAGTAAATTCACTGCCCGAAACCGCAAATATCCCCAAAGAGGTTTTCATGGCGTTGCCCGGATTAACATTGCAGTCCAGCGAACCCAATTTGTTTGAAAAAGTAGTATCCTCGTTATCAAAAATGCTGGGTAATACACTGATGGAACGTGTGAGCGGATACCGGCTTTTGCCCGAAGCTCCGTTGTGGTTTGTATGGGCTGTGCAGCAATACTTTTTTCAAAAAGGCGACATCCGCCTCACTTACAAGCAATTTGGCAAGGACATCAACAAAATTATAAAAGCAGGAATTGATAACAGCCTGTCGGGACTTGTAACCGACGATAGCGGACTTTTGGCACGAAGCCTTTCTACCGAAGACCGTTATTTTGTGGAAACTAATGCTTTGTGGTACAACGCATTGTGCTTTACTGCCGAAATCAACGAGTTTAACGGCGAAATAGAAGCTTCGGCTACAGCATCGCAAATGGCTCATAAGGTTAAGTCAGAATTTACAAAAATGTTTGTTCTGCCAAAAATGCTCTACTTACCCGACAGCGTATCCGAAAACGGTTCGGTGGATCATACTTGCCGTCCTTCGCAGATATTAGCCGCAGCTTTGCCCTATTCGGTGGTAGACAACAATATGGCAGAAAAAATCTTGCTATCGCTTCAGCAACACCTTCTTACACCACGTGGACTATTGAATATTCTTCCTCTCCAGAATGTTTCTAACGAAAGTGTGTATGTAATGCCAGAATACAACGATTTTGTGGCAGAATTATATTTAAAACTACGCATCGGCGATGAGGGTATGAAAATGGCAAAACAAATGTATTACGCTCACAACCAAGACGATTCGTTGCCATCTTCACCATGCTTTTATCAAAAGTTTCTTCCAGATGCTCCGCACGAAGGTTTCGGTTCGCCAATTTGTGCCGCATCGGTGGCTGCCGTTAATAGAATAAAGATGCTTATTGATCAGTATTAACAATGCATAATGCATAATTTATAATTAACAATAAAAAAAAGAGATATAACAAAACGACATATAACAAAACGACATGAGAGTTTTAATGTTTGGTTGGGAATTTCCTCCGCATATATCGGGAGGTCTTGGCACTGCCTGCAAGGGTATTGTTGATGCTCTTGGTATGCGTGGCGATACCTCTTTGGTGTTTGTAGCTCCCAAAATCTTTGGCGACGAGCAATCGGTTAACACAGTGTTTGCCGGAGCCGATAGATATGCCAAAACTCACAAAAACATATTAGACCGCAATATACGGATAGTGCTTCCGCAGCCTTCGCCCGAACAGAAAATTACTAATCAGGACGAACTTGTAAAATATGTTGAAGCTTCGGATAAGCTGATTTATATCGAAACAGCCTCGTATTTGCACCCTTATCTTCAGCCCGGTCAGATTGAGCGTATACTTATGCGCAAAAATATTCCGCCCGAAAAAGTATATGTTGACCCCGACGGTCGCCTTGTTACCATCGAAAACGGTAGCAAAAAGCCAATTTCAGTGTCGATAGGAGATACGGTTGACAACAATACACAAAAAACTGCAAAGTTTGAATTTACAGGCGGCTACACATCTGATATTTTTACCGAAACGGGAATGTTTGCACGCATTGGCGGCAAAATTGCCAATCAACATAATTTTGATGTGATTCACGCTCACGATTGGCTCACCTACGAAGCAGGCATTGCTGCCAAAAAAGCCACCGGCAAACCTCTTGTGGTGCATGTTCATGCAACGGAATACGACCGCACAGGCAATCGTCCAAATCCGCAGGTGTTTGCTATCGAAAAAGACGGCATGGAGCAAGCCGACGCAGTTATCACTGTGAGCAACCTTACCCGCGACATTGTTATCGACAAATATGGCATCGACCCCGACAAGGTGTTTGCTATCTACAACGGCGTAGACTTTAAGCCAGATCGTCACAAATACAAGAAACCAGAAGGCGAAAAACTTGTTACTTTTCTCGGACGTATCACCTATCAAAAAGGTCCACGATATTTTATCGAGGCTGCATTCAAGGTGCTCAAACAGTTGCGCAATGTGCGTTTTGTGATGGCAGGCGGCGGCGACATGTTTAACCAAATGGTAACGGCTGCTGCAAGGCTTGGCATATCAGATAGGTTTCACTTTACCGATTTCCTCAATCACGACGAGGTGCGTCATCTGCTTGCCGTTAGCGACATTTATGTGATGCCATCGGTGCAAGAACCCTTTGGTATAGCTCCATTAGAGGCAGTTAGATGCAATATTCCTGTAATTATATCAAAACAGAGCGGTGTGGCAGAAGTGTTGAAACACGCTATCAAAGTGGATTACAACGATGTAGACGCTATTGCAGATGCCATTCACGCATTAATAGAATATCCCGCCATATCAAAACATATTGTAAAAGCCGCCCAAAGAGAGTTGCGCAGTCTAAAATGGCAAGAGAGCGCAAAACAGATTTCAGCAGTTTACAATGCATTGTGCAACAATCAAAATACCGAAATATGAAAACATTAGCTTTTAATATCAATATCCATAAATATTTTTTGTTGAAAAAATACCGCTTTTTCGACATTGGCAACGACAATTTTTATTTTGACGAACAGTCAACTTGTTCGGCATTAGAAGCCTCTGAGCGCAACTGTCTTAAACCTGCATTAGAGATGCTTTTGGCTCTCGCTCATCGCTACAAACGGAGGTTTAAGTTTTCGATTACAATTTCGGGATTTGCCTTGCAGCTTATTGAGCAGTATTGCCCAAATACCCTTGAACTGCTAAAACAACTTGCGCATACAAATGCCGTAGAGTTTGTGGCATCGCCTTATAATCATTCGCTTGCAGGTGTTAACGATATTGCAGAATTTAAAAAGCAAGTGGGTATTTCGGTATCAGAAATTCAGCGGCTGTTTAATGTTACGCCCGCAACCATGCAAAATACCGACTTGATATATACCGATTCTATTGGTGTGGCGGCTTACGAAATGGGTTTTAAAACTGTGTTGCTACAGCCCGAAGAGCGCAGTTTGGAGGTTAAAGGCACCGATTATCTATATTTTCATCCCACAGTACCGAGGTTGAAGATTATTACACAAAATCGCAAATACAGTATTCTGTTTGAAAACGCACTTAAAGACGGTAAACTATTTGCGCCTGATTACCTTGTGGAGCAGCTTGGCAATAATGCCTCAGGAGGTGATATCTTGTTTGCATCGCTCAATTGCGAATATCTCGACGGCACTAAATACAACAACCGCGATGTGCTTTTGTATGTTAAATCGTTTGTTGAGAATATCTTAGATTCTAAACGGTTTAAATTTGATACTCCATCGTCGGCATTGCAAAAGTTTCAACCCATAGCTCCATACAAACTGCCCGACCCTGTGCCGGGTTTGAACTATCCTGCTTATCTTGCTCCATGGCTTGGCAACGACCTTCAACGCGAGGCTTTTGCAAAACTCAATGCCTTAAAAGAAAAAATTAAGTTGGGCGTTAATGCTACCTTGCAACAGATTTGGCAGCGTTTGCAGTGCAGCGATTATTTTTTCTTCATGTCCGACGGCTATTTAGACGGTACTCAGCAAAACATAGTTACCAATCCGTTTGGCACACCGTACAACGCCTTTATCACCTATATGAATATAATTGGTGATTTTGAGCGCCGTGTCCACCTCTCAATCGACAACACAAGCATTAACCAACTATCCAACAAACAAATCGCCGATTCTATCAAATACTATCAAGCACGAATCAAAGAACTAAAACAGGAGTATCAGAAAAGAAACTTGCTGAGTTAGATAATAAAAAAGGCGTGGAAAATGTTTTCCACGCCTTTTTTTATTTTTCATTTGTAAATTATCCTAAACATTTGCTCACATTATCTTCGATACGTTTGGCGATATCTTGCGATTGTTCGGCTTTTTGGAATTTTTCGCCGGTGATGTGTTCGTAGAGTTCGATGTAGCGGTCGGTGATGCCTGATACTATAGAATCGGTCATTTCGGGCACTTTCTGACCTTCTTTGCCTTGAAAACCATTAGCCATAAGCCATTCGCGAACAAACTCTTTTGAAAGCTGTTTTTGCTGCTCACCTTTGGCAAAGCGCTCGGCATATCCATCCAAGTAGAAATAACGCGATGAATCGGGAGTGTGGATTTCGTCGATGAGGACTATTTTGCCGTCTATCTTGCCAAACTCGTATTTGGTGTCAACGAGTATAAGACCACGTTTAGCGGCAATCTCGGTGCCACGGGCAAAAAGTTTGTAGGTGATTTCCTCTATTTTCGCGTAATCTTCGGCAGAGATAAGTCCGCGTTTGATGATTTCTTCCTTAGAAATATCCTCGTCGTGACCCTCGGCAGCTTTGGTGGTGGGGGTGATGATAGGAGTGGGGAATTTTTGATGTTCTTTCATTCCTTCGGGAATCTTAACGCCGCAGATTTCTCTTGCACCAGATTTGTAGGTACGCCACGAACTACCTGTGAGGTATCCGCGGATAATCATTTCAACAGGAAAAGCCTCAGCCTTGCGTCCAACAGTTACCATAGGGTCGGGAGTGGCAAGTTTCCAGTTGGGAACAATGTCGGCGGTAGCGTCTAAGAATTTTGCGGCTATTTGGTTAAGAATCTGACCTTTGAACGGAATACCTTTTGGAAGTATTACGTCGAAAGCCGAAATACGGTCGGTAGCCACCATTACAAGTTTGTCGTTGCCGATAGAGTATACATCGCGAACTTTGCCGTGATAAACATTGGTTTGACCTTTGAAGTTGAAGTCGGTTTTGATTAATGCGTTTGCCATAATATTTATGATTTATGAATTATGATTTGCAAATTATGAATTGTGAATTGGAGTTTCGTAAGCGCTGATAATCTTTTTTACAAGTTTGTGACGCACCACGTCGTCGCCGCTAAACGATACAAACGCAATTTCTTTTATGCCTTGTAGAATATGCAGCGCGTGCACAAGTCCCGAATCAGATTTGCGCGGAAGGTCGATTTGCGTTTGGTCGCCTGTTACAATAAACTTAGAGTTTTCGCCCATGCGGGTGAGAAACATTTTTAACTGAGCCACTGTTGCATTTTGTGCTTCGTCTAAAATAACGGCGGCGTCAGATAGCGTGCGACCGCGCATAAAGGCAAGTGGGGCAATCTGCACAATGCGTTCCTCAATCATATCTTCTAATCGGCGTTGAGGAATCATATCGTTGAGCGCATCGTAAAGAGCCTGCATATAAGGGTCGAGCTTTTCTTTCATATCGCCGGGCAGAAAACCGATTTTTTCGCCAGCCTCTACTGCGGGGCGGCAGAGGATTATTCGGCGTACCATACCTGTTTTTAATGCTCTTACGGCAAGAGCCACAGCAAGATAAGTCTTTCCTGTTCCTGCGGGACCCGTTGCAAACAACAAATCGTGACGTTCAAACTCTTTTACCATCTGCACTTGGTTTTGCGAGCGCGGACGGATAGGCACGCCCGTTACTGAATACACAATAGCATCTCCACCTCCGGCATATAGCGACGCTTTGTCGAGATCTTTGTTTAAAATGCTTTCTAATTCGGTGTCGGATAAAGAGTTGTATTTTGCAAAATGAGCCTTGATGAGTTCAATAGATTCAGAAAAACGCTTTACCTCGTCGGTTTCGCCGAGAATTTTAATTTCGTTTCCACGGGCAATGAGTTTTAATTTTGGAAAATTCTGACGTATTTTTTCCAAACGCTGCTCGTTGACACCGTAGAATACCACGGGGTCGATGTTGTCTAAATCTAATTTCTGCTCCATACCTAATTTATAATCTCGAGTTCTTTGATGATGTTTTGTGCGTTGGCAAATTTATCTATTATAAATAATACATATCTGATATCCACAGCGATAGTGCGTTGCAACTCTGGTTCAAACATTACATCGCCGCTCATCGATTCCCAATTGCCGTCGAATGCCAAACCAATTAATTCTCCATCGCCGTTGAGCACAGGACTGCCGCTGTTGCCGCCCGTTATATCATTGTCGGTAAGAAAATTAATAGGAATTGTACCGTTTTCGGAGTAAAGACCAAAGTCGCGTTTTTTGAACAATTCCTCCATTTTTTCAGGAATTATAAACTCCTTGTTGTCGTTGTTCTTTTTGGCAAGATACGATTCGTAGTTGGTTTGCCATCCCATATCTTTGCCGTTGTAGGTGTATCCGCCCACTTTGCCGTAGCTTAGGCGCATGGTGCTATTGGCATCGGGACTCAAAAGTGTATCGGGATTAATTGATTGTGCCATTTCCATCATAGCTTTGGTGTACAGGCGTTGGTGGTAATCGATTTTGGCTTGTGTATCCTCAGAAATCGAAAATTTGTCCATTATATCAATAAACTCCGAAGCAAGCAAAAACAGCACATCGTTGTTGAGAGTTTCGGCTTTTGGCTTTTTGATAAATTCTTCGTAACGTGTCTGGTCTGTAAAAATCGAGTATTGAAATGCTACCTCCAACGCAGGGAAGAATGCCGCATCACCAATACCTTTGGGCCAATATTTTTGGGGAACGTTTTTCATATAGAGCTGCATCATCTCTTTTGTAAGAGCATAATCCACATCCTTATTATAATCGCGGAAATAGCTTTGGTAATTATCTTTCAACTTAGCCACTTCTTCTTTTTCCATTTGATCGTAACCGAGCGACAAGTAATAATGCAGCATGTAATGTTCGATTGCAAAATTGATACATTCGCAGCAATAAAATATAGTAGTGCTCCAATAGGTTTGATATTTATCGTTGAGGTCGATAGCTGCAAAATCTTTTTGAAGCAACGGTAAAATCTTTTTATATTCATTTTTTTTGTTGTTGGTAATCCATTGAGCAAGACGGCGTTCGTTTTCAATTTTGCGGTTTAATACGCCAAGATTATCGATGCCTTCGTTAATACCGAGATAACATTTGTATCCATTGGCGTAGTTGGCGTATTTGGCTGTGTATTGAATATTTATTTGCTCATCTTTTTCCATAAACTCTTTGAGCGATTTGAGATACGCGCCAAAAACCTCAACAATGATTCCGTTTTGATTGCGTTTCATTTGGTCAATACCATACGAAGAGTATTGACGCATAGTTTCGCCGGGGTAACCTATGGTCATGGTATAATCGCCCGGTTGAAAGCCTTTGAGATTGATTTTGAGATATTTTTTGGGTACAAAAGGAATATTATTTTCGTTGTATTCGGCAGGAGAACCATCGGGAGCGGTGTAAACTCGGAAAATACAGAAGTCGGCGGTTTGACGAGGCCATACAAAATTATCGGTTTCGCCACCAAATTGTCCCAAAGATTCGGGCGGAGCGCCTACCAAGCGTACATCAGTGTAAGTGATGTATTTAAACATGTAGTAATAGTTACCGTCAAAAAAATTAGTTACCTCCACTTCGTATTTGCCATTTTCGGTATTTTCCTCTTGCATAGTTTCGATAGAGCCTTCTATTACCGACGCTTGGGCAGAGGGTGATAGTCCTAATACTTGTGGGGTAAGAATCTTGTCGGTAACATCTTCGATACTAATTAATTGCGAAACGGTTTTGCCTTTTATCGGTAGTTCGTCGGCAAGCGTTTTTGCCCAAAAACCATCGGCAAGATAGTTGTGCAAAAGCGAACTTTGCGATTGAATGTCGTCGTATCCGCAATGGTAATTGGTAAATAGCAATCCATTTTTAGAAACAAATTCGGCAGTACATTCATCGTGATTTAGCACCACAACGGCGTCTTTGAGGCATGCTTGGTTGAGACTGTATATATCTTCGGGAGTAAGTTTAAAACCGGCGGCTTTCATTTGGTTGTAGTTTTTGCCAATGAGCGAAAGAATCCACATACCTTCGCCGGCGTATGTGCTTGATATAATCGAGAAAATTGTTAGGGCGGTAATGATTAGTCTTTTCATATAATATTGATAGTTTTTAAAACGGCGGATTTCCATAAAGGTAGGAAATCCGCCGTTGTTAGTTATGAGAATATTGTTGATATTACAATTTTTTGCGAACTTCTTTTTCTTCGTAAGACTCGATGATGTCGCCAACTTGTATATCGTTGAATTTGTCGATATTGAGACCACATTCCATTCCGGTGGTAACCTCCGAAACGTCGTCTTTGAAACGTTTGAGCGAACCGAGCTCGCCTGAGTAAACCACTATACCGTCGCGGATTACGCGGCATTTGTTTTTGCGGATAATCTTTCCGTCTTGAACCATACAGCCTGCAATGTTGCCCACCTTGGAGATTTTGAAAATTTCCTTGATTTCGGCTGTACCTGTGATTTCCTCTTTGATATCGGGTGAAAGCATACCTTCGAGAGCGTCTTTAACGTCGTCGATAGCATCGTAGATGATGGAGTAGAGACGGATTTCAACGTTGTCTTTTTCGGCAAGTTTCTTGGTGCCTTGTGCAGGACGTACTTGGAAACCGATGATAATTGCCTTTGAAGCCTTGGCAAGCATAACGTCGGATTCTGAAATCTGACCAACGCCTGCGTGTATAACTTTAACTTTGATGCTTTCGGTAGAGAGTTTTTCAAACGAACTTTTGAGAGCTTCGATAGAGCCTTGCACATCGCCTTTGATAACGAGGTTGAGCACAAGCTCTTCGGTGTTGCCAGCAATAACGTCGTGGGCAAACTTGTTGAGGTCCATTACATTGATGCGGTTGGTGATTTCGCGTTCGATTTGCTGACGGCGTACTGCGCGTTCGCGAGCCGAGCGTTCGTCTTCCATTACCTCAAATTTGTCGCCTGCGTTTGGTGCTCCGTTGAGACCTAATACTGAGGCTGCCTCGGCAGGTCCTGCGCTCTTGATACGTTTGTTACGTTCGTTGAACATTGCTTTGATTTTGCCTGAATAGCAACCTGCCCAAACTACGTCGCCCACTTTGAGTGTTCCGTGGCTTACAACTACGTTGGTAACATAGCCTTGACCATGGTCGAGCGATGCTTCAACTACCGAACCAAATGCGGGACATGTGTAACTTGCTTTAAGGTCGAGCAATTCGGCTTCAAGAAGAATACGGTCGAGAAGTTTGTCTACATTAGTACCTTGTTTTGCCGAGATGTCTACACAGCCATAATCGCCACCCCAATCTTCGGTTAACATTCCGCGTTCCGAAAGTTCGCGACGGATTTTTTCGGGGTCGGCATTAGGACGGTCGATTTTGTTGACTGCAAAAATGATAGGCACGTTGGCGGCTTTAGCGTGGCTGATAGCCTCCTCGGTTGTGGGCATTACTTGAGAATCGGCTGCAATTACAATTACCACAATGTCGGTGATTTTGGTACCGCGGGCACGCATAGCGGTAAAAGCTTCGTGACCGGGAGTATCAAGGAATGTAATACGTTTGCCGTCGGGAAGTGTAACGTTGTAAGCACCAATGTGCTGAGTGATACCGCCTGCCTCGCCTGCAATAACGTTGGTTTTACGAATATAGTCGAGCAATGCGGTTTTGCCGTGGTCTACGTGTCCCATGATGGTAACAATAGGCGGACGCGGCTTCATATCGTTGGGGTCTAATTTTTTTGTGAGGTCGGTTTCGTCGCCGATGTTGAGGAATTTAACTTCAAAGCCAAATTCTTCGGCAAGAATGCTGATCATTTCGGCATCGAGGCGCGAGTTGATTGAGATAGGAGTGCCAAGGTCGAAGCAAGTTTCGATAATTTTGTTAACCGGCACGTCCATAAGCGACGAAAGTTCGTTTGCCGTGATAAACTCGGTGATTTCGAGCACCTTTTTCTGAGTTTCTGCGAGTTTGTTTTCCTCGTTTATACGTTCACGGATAATTGCACGTTTATCGTGGCTATGTTTAGAAGTTTGGCTCTTTCTACCGCTGCTTTGCTGAATAGCAAGAGTCTCCTTAATTTGTTTCTTGATATCTTCGGCGGTAATCTCTTTTTTAATCTCCTCAGGACGGCGTTTTTTGTCGCGGTTGCGGCGAGGCTCGTTGTTTTTGTTTTCGTTGCGCTCGCTTTTTTTCTCTTCTCCGCCTTTTTTGCCGTTTTTAGCCTGACGGTTTTTGTTATCGCCTTTTCCGTTTTCGCGTTGATCTTCTTTTTGCAAGATATCAACGGGTTCTTTGCCAATGCGGCGGCGTTTTTTCTTGCTTTGACGGCGGCTCGAATTGCTTTTTGGCTCTTCGTGGAGTTCAATTTTGCCCACGATAGTAGGACCAGTTATTTTGTGCACTTTAGGAGCAAAAATTTCGTCGTCTTTGGGCACTGCATCGTTAGAGAGACGATCTTGAGTGCGTTTTATCTCTCGGTCTTGTTGACGGTTGTCGTCGCGACGATCGCCGTTGTTTTGATTAGCAGGACGTTGGTTGAGCGCATCCAAGTCAACTTTTCCCACAACCTTAATAGTGCGTTCTTCTTTTTGGTTGGGGTTGTTTTGTTTTTTCTTTTTGTTGTCGTTGCGCTGTTGTCCGTTCTGATTGTCGGTCTTTGTGTTTTCTTGTTGCACAGGCTGTTTGGGTTTGTTGTTGTCAGCTGGTTTTTGTTGCTGTGGCTGTTGTGGATTTGTGGTTTTAGTTTTATTGTTTTGATTCAAGTCTATTTTTCCTAAAATCTTGAATTCTTGTTTTTCGTTTTTGTTGTTATTTTGATTTTTGTTTTGTTCTTTGTTTTGAACTTTGTCGGCAGTTATTGTCTCTTTTCTTTTCTTGTCGATTTCAACTTGTTTTTCAACTTGTTTTTTTGCCAACATGTCGGAGCTGAACTCTTTAACGAGCATGTCGTACTGATTGCCGTCAATCTTGGTGTTTGGGTTGGCGTCAATTTTTTGTCCTTTTTTGTGAAGAAACTCTACAATGGTGTTGATACCTACGTTTAGTTCTTTTGCTATTTTGTTAAGTCTTATGTCCTGCATTTTTAAATTTGATAATTAACTGCTGTTATATCTAAGTTTTCGGCATATCTTTGGCGAATCCATGGCTTATTCGAATTCGGCTTTAAGTATGTTTAAAACTTCCTCAATAGTCTCTTCTTCAAGGTCGGTACGTTTTACGAGTTCGTCCTTAGAGATTTTCAGTACGTCTTTAGCTGTGTCGCATCCTATCGATTTAAGAGTATCGATAATCCACATTTCGATTTCGTCGTTGAATTCTTCGAGGTCAACATCTTCTTCACCCTCGTCGATGTCGCGGTATACTTCGATGTCGTAGCCTGTAAGCTGTGTAGCGAGTTTGATGTTAGCACCCATTTTGCCAATAGCTTTAGAAACCTCTTCTGGGTCGAGGTATACTTCGGCTTTTTTGTCGGCTTCGTTAACTTTGATGTTGTTGATTTTAGCCGGGTTGAGGGCGCGTTGAATGTACAATTGAACGTTGGCGGAGAAGTTAACAACGTCGATGTTTTCGTTACGGAGTTCGCGCACGATGCCGTGGATTCTTGATCCTTTCATTCCGACGCATGCGCCTACGGGGTCGATACGGTCGTCGTAGCTTTCTACAGCTACTTTTGCACGTTCGCCCGGGATTCTTACTATTTTCTTGATTGTGATCAAACCGTCGTTGATTTCGGGCACTTCAAGTTCAAACAATCTTTCGAGGAATGCCGGATCGGTTCTTGACAGAAGGATGAATGGCGAGCCGTTGCGCATTTCCACTTGGCTGATAACAGCACGGAGGTTGTCGCCTTTGCGGAAAAAGTCGGTGGGTATTTGTTCGGCTTTGGGCAGCAAAAGTTCGTTGCCTTCGTCGTCGAGGATAAGGATTTCTTTTTTCCACACTTGGTATACTTCGCCAGCTACGATTTCACCAATTCTGTTTTTGTATTTTTCGTAGAGTTTTTCTTTTTCTAATTCTAATATTTTAGATGTAAGGTTTTGTCTAAGAGTGAGAATGTTGCGACGGCCGAAGTCGCGGAAGGGAACTTCGTCGGTAACCTCTTCGTCGATTTCGTAGTCGGAGGCGATTTTTTTGGCTTCGGAGAGCGAAATTTCGAGGTTGGGGTCTTGAAGGTCAGAGTCTTCTACCACAACGCGGTTTCTCCATATTTCAAGGTCGCCTTTGTCGATGTTGATAATTATGTCGAAGTTTTCATCGGTGCCGTACATTTTGGTAAGGATGTTTCTAAATACTTCTTCGATAACGCGCATCATTGTGGCGCGGTCTATGCTTTTCTGCTCTTTAAATTCGGCAAATGTCTCTATGAGATTGTTGATTTCCATTTTTAATCCGCCTTATATTTTATATTTTAATTTTCAATTTTGTTGTCTTGATGGCTGCAAAGTTGATTGTGTTGTCTACTTCGCTTTTTTTGCGCTTGCCGTTGATTTTTTCTACCACGGTTTGCTTAATTGTTATGCCGTCGTTGTCGGCAGAGAGTAATACTCCGTCGATTTTGTTGCCGTCGGCGAGTGTGATATCAACATTTTTGCCGATATTTTTGGTGTACTGACGAAGTACTTTGAAAGGCTCGGTAAGTCCCGGGCTTGATACTTCGAGTTCAAAATCTTCTTGGTCGCGGTTGAGGGCTTCTTCGAGTTTTGTGCTTATTTCGCCGCACTCGTCGATGGTGATACCTTGGTCGGTGTCGGCGGCGATGGTGATTTTGTTGTCGCCCGACACTTTTACGCTAACAAAAAAGTATTTTTCAAACTCTTTGCTTTCTAATATCGATAATATTTGTTGCTCTGATATCATTTCGTTGTTGCGAATAAAAGAGGGGACTTTGTGTCCCCTCTTCAATTAATTTTTTGCAAAATTAAGCATTTTGTTTTTATTTTACAAAAAAAATATAAGTGTTTTTGCTATTTTTTTTTAATAAAAATATGCTTTAATCTGTTTGTTCTCTTTTAAATGACTGATTAGTAGTTGTTTGTTGCTAATTGTATTTTGGTTTACGAGTGGGTAGGAGGTTCGGTGCAAGTTTGTAATGAAAACATATCATTGTAACAATGTATGCATCGTTGTAACCCGAGTTGCCTCGGCGCATTTGACCAGATTTGTATGGTGCTTCAGGGGCGATTAATTCGCCGTCTTTAACGTCAAAGTGACGGTCGGCAAATTTTGTTGTAAGATCGCTTGGCGGGGTTACGCCTTCTTGCTCGTAGTTGAAGTAATAGTCGGACGAAATGTCGTCGATATAGTCGGTTGTGGTGTAATGGTTTGCGATTTCGAGGCTGAGTGCCATTTTGGGATTCAAGCGATATTTAACGCCGATTCCAATTGGTACTGTTACTGCCCAAAGTTTGTATGGTTTAGACTCAGTTTTTACGTTAACATTGTTTCCGTTGTCGTCTACCACTTGTAATACTACGCCTGAGCCTTGTCCTTCGGTGCAGAGCGGTTGCAGATTGTGCCACGTGCCGTCTAATTTGCCTTGAGGTTTAAAGTGCACTCCGCCAATACCTACGAATAAATATGCCGAAATTCTTTGTTTCCATTGCGAAACGCTTTGAAATGCTCCAAAACGCGAAATAGCTCTTTCTTTAACAAAGAAATAATCAACTGTGGCACCAAATTCAAAAAGGTTGCTACGGAAATTTAGGTTTCGGGCTTTTCGGTAAATGTTTGCAGATTCTGAGTCGTCGCCATATATGCGGCAGTATGTAAACGAGCCTCTTACCGAAAGTGGTTCGAGAACGCGGTATCTATATCCAACTTGAAATGCAGGACGTGTGGAAGCGAGGTCAACGTCGCGAATGCCGAAAAAGTGGGCGGCATCTTTTTTACCTCCTCCGAGTTCGCCCATGAAGAAATTGTAGCCTACACCGCCAAATACGCTATTTCGGTCGCGTTTCCAAGCTTTGGATTGCGGAAAGGCGGCAGTTACTGCAAAGATAGAAAATAGTATGATTGCTACGGCTTTTTTCATGGTTATATGTATTTTTCGATATTTTAATCCTTTGTTATAACGTATTTTTTACACTTTTTAATATATCGGGGGCAAAGTTATTAAATATTTTTTTGTATGGTATTATTAATATTTAGTTTCTTTTATCCATACCCCAAAGCAATTTGTTGCGTAGTGTATTAAAAAACGTGCTTTCGCTAAATTTTATCAGCTTTAGTTTTTTGTCGGATCTACGGAGAATAAGCTCTTCGTCGAACGAGAATGTGGCTTGTTTAAAGTCTAATGAGGCTAAGAAATTGCGTCCACGACCGTCGGCTTTTAGCCTTAGTACGCTATCGTCGGATATTACAATCGGACGTACTGAGAGGTTGTGCGGCGAAACGGGTGTGATTACAAAATTTCCGCTGCCGGGAGTGATAATGGGTCCGCCTGCGCTAAGCGAATATGCTGTGCTACCTGTAGGAGTTGCAACAATCAAGCCATCAGACCAATAAGTGTTTAAAAATTCTTCGTTGAGATACACGTTGATGCTTATCATCGAACTTGAATTTACACGCATTATGGTGAGTTCGTTGAGTGCGAAATTGAGGTCGCCAAAACGGTTGTTTTCGCTATTGAGTTCTATTAATGTGCGAGATTCTATTTGATAATTGCGTGCAAAAATATCTTCCAAAGCTTTGTCTAAAGTCTTTTTGGATACTGTGGCAAGAAATCCGAGACGTCCGCTGTTGATGCCTAACACGGGAATGTCGGCTCCGAGTGCATATTGAACGCTTTCGAGTAATGTGCCGTCGCCGCCTACGCTAATAAGCAAGTCGAGACCTGCAGGCATTGTGTTGCTGCTGTTAAACGTGCCAGATATTTTAGGGAAAAAAAATAAATCCTGATTGATGAATTTTAGATATTCTTCGTGAATGTAAATCTCTGCCGAATTGCGGTTGAGAGTTTCGAATATCTTGTATATCGATTCATTAAAATCGTCTTTAAATTCACGTCCGAATATTGCTATCTTCATTTGTCGAGGATTTTTTAGATTATTAACTAAATAAAACGCAAAAATAGTAAAGAATAGTAAATTTTAAACCGATTTTTTAGAAAAACGATTTAATGCCAATGCCAAAATAGTAATTGTCTTGCATATTGCGGGTGGCAAAGACAGTGAGCACTTTGTCGTAATAGGTTACGAGGTCGAGACCGATGCCAAGCGAACCAAGAAAAGTGTTGTTGTAAGGATTTTTGAGCGAATCTGTGTCGCAATGGTCTTCAACGTAAGCGCAATTTGCAAACAGATGGAGATATGCTGCAAAATGTATTTTGTTGAATTTAGGGATGTTAACACGCTTAATATGTATTATGCGTGTGGGGATAAGTTCAAATTTGTAAGATGTTTTTATAAAAGAGAGTGCATCGCCGTAAATAAGGTTGTGTTCGTAACCCTCTACGATATTGGGCTTTGAGCCAAGATTGGGACGCATATAAAACGGCGTGTTGTTGGTATACGTTGCCACAAATGCCTGAGCTGCAAAGTACAAGCGGTCGGCTAATTGAAAATAATGTCTAACATCAGCTTCGGCTCCTAATACTGTGGGCGATTGCGACAAATAGCCTACCCGTTTGAATGTTATTTCGTAAAACGAACCTGTTAAAGGATAATACGATGAGCTTCGGTTGTCGATTCTAAACCTATACGATGTAGTAAGATTGCGGATATGTGATGCACCATCGCCAAGGTAATCGGGATTGAGCATTACAAGCGAATCGCATATCGACACATCGTCGTAAGCCACACTCAAAAAGTGCGATATGTTGATGTTTTGGCGGAATTGATAAACAATTTCGGGACGGATTTCTTTAAAAGCGTTGCCGTCGAAATGTTGAAAATCACCCCCGCCATCGGTGGTGCGCACAAGCACATCTTTTTGGGTTTTGAACGATAGGTAGGCAGCTAACAAATGACGGTATTTATTGTCGACAGCTATGTTTGAGTAGCCTATTTGCGAAATATTGTTGAATCCACGGCGGAAATTAAACGAAAGAACCTCGCGACGTCCGCGGAAATTGAATTTTTTTACACCAAAGTAAACATCTACCTTGTGTATGTCGGGGTCGCGAATCCATTGATTAAGATTGCCGTTGTGTGGAGTGATGCTGAATGCTGGCCAAATATACCAACGCTCTTCTACATTGATGTTTACGGCTGCAAAACCAGCGGCAATTTCGGTGGCTGTGATGGTAACGTAATTGAAAAGCGAGGTTTTTAGCAGGTTGGTTTTGCTACGGTCAAACTCTTGCAAAAGTGATTCTGTAGCAATTGTATCACCTTCGGCAAATGTGATTTCGCGGAGTATTATTATGTCTTTGGTTTTTTTGTTGCCTGTGATGGATATCGACGAAATTACAGTGTTGGGAATATAGGGCAAAACATCTACACCGGGCACCATATTAGCAATGCGCATAGTATCGCTATTTTGCGCTATCACTGCAGGCGCTTTTGTTAATAAGGGCAACAAAAGCAACACTGCATATAAAATGCTACGGTATAGTTTGTTAATAGTCATTAGTTTGCTAAGTTAATCTATATTACACTATTTTTTGTATCAGTTTTAAATATACGATGAATTCTAATTCTTGTTTTGGCTAAAAGGTAATTTATTGAGGTAAAAACTACTCCTAACCCATATTTAACACTTCGTTTGAAATTGATCGACGAAGCTTCTTTGAAATACTTTGTGGGACAGGTGATTTCTGCAATTTCGTATCCAGCATAAAATATTTGTGCAATCATTTGATTGTCAAATACAAAATCGTCGCTGTCGGCTTCTAAATTTAGTTTTTCGATTACCTCGCGGGCAAAAGCACGGTAGCCGGTGTGGTATTCGCTGAGTTTTTGGTTCATCAATAGGTTTTGAAAAAACGTCAAAAACCTGTTGGCTATGTACTTATAAAGCGGCATTCCGCCTTTGCGAGCACCTTTGCCAAGAATGCGCGAAGCTATCACCACAGGATAAACTCCGTTGGCTATGGTGTAGCACATGCTGTGAATTAGTTTTGGCGTGTATTGGTAGTCGGGATGAAGCATCACCACAATATCGCAGCCAAGTTCTAATGCCTTTTTGTAACAAGTTTTTTGATTGCCGCCATATCCACGGTTTTTTTCGTGACGTATAATATGCTTGATGCCAAGTTGTGCGGCTACCTCGGCGGTATCGTCCTGACTGCAATCGTCGGTGAGTATTACCTCATCTACAATGTCGTAGGGAATTTCGTCGAGGGTTGGTTTCAAGGTTTTTGCAGCGTTGTATGCCGGAAGCACCACGCCTATTTTTTTGCCGTTGATCATTGTTCCACACCTTATTAATTATAGCATACCTTTTGAACTTGGAATCGTTTGCAATGTAAAATCGTAGCTGATAGCCTGTTTTAAGCATTTGGCAAACGCCTTAAAAATGCCTTCGAGTTTGTGGTGCTCGTTGTCGCCCTCGGCTTTGATGTTGAGGTTGCATTTGGCATTATCGCAAAACGATTTAAAAAAGTGCGTTATCATTTCGGTTGGAAAATCGCCTATTTTTTCGCGGGTGAAATCTGCCTTAAACAGCATCCACGGTCTACCTCCAAGGTCTAATGCCACTTGCGCAAGGCAATCGTCCATTGGTAATACAAATGCATATCTGTTGATGAGTTTTCGTCGTTGCCACAGCTTGTTAACAGCCGTTCCAAGAGCCAAAGCCACATCTTCGATAGTGTGATGTTCGTCTACCTCAATATCGCCATCGCAAGTGAGGTCTAAACCAAAACATCCGTGCACAGGCAATTGTGAAAGCATGTGGTCGAAGAATTTTACTCCGGTGTCTACGTGTTTTATTTCAGGATTGCCCGGGTAAAGTTTCAAGCTGATTGTGGTTTCGGCAGTGTTTCGCGTTACCTCAATAATATTGTTGCTACTGATGATGAAACGTTCTGCCTCGGTCCAATTGTCAGCGTGAAGTGCGCAATAAGGTTCTAATTCTTCAGGTAGTTCTGTGCCGAAGAATACAGCTTTGCAGCCGAGATTTTTGGCAAGCATTACATCTGTAGGACGGTCGCCAAGTACAAAACTTTGCGAAAGGTCGTATTCGGGATTATCAAGATATTTTTTCATCATATCGGTTCCCGGCTTACGTGTAGGCAGGTTTTCGTGTTCAAAACTGCGGTCGATGAGAATATCGTTAAATTCTACTCCTGCCGATTTTAGTGTGTCGAGCATAAGGTTTTGCAGCGGCCAAAAATCCTCTTCGGGAAACGACGAAGTGCCGAGTCCGTCTTGGTTTGTAGCCATAACAAACTCAAAATCGGTATATTTGCGAATTTTGTTGAGCGAAATAATTGCACCGTCAACAAATTTAAATTTTTCAAGGCGGTCTACTTGATAGTCTACGGGCGGCTCTACTATTATTGTGCCGTCGCGGTCGATAAATAAAACTCTCTTATTCATTATTTTATGCGTTTTCCGTTTACAAATTTTACAATAAAGGCATCGGTAAAGCCTTTGTTTTTAACAATTTGGAGAATGTCGCGACATTCTGCCTCTGATTTTTTGCAACCTGCGGTATACTTGTATACGCTGTTGTCGGTGTAATAATCCACATCGGGAATACCATCGAGCATAGGATCGTTGTTGGGAATCATGTTCCAACTAATCTTAAATTGCACTTTAAATACAGTATCTTTGGTTACAGCTATATGGTTGTCTTTTTCGGGCTGTTGTGAATGTCCACAGTCGTATTTCCCTTTTCGTGTGCAAGCCATTAGCACCGATTCGTTGATTTGCGATGCATAACCTATCTTAAATGGCAATGGTGTTGAATTGCGCGCTGCAAGTGCATTTTTTAAATCTTCTTGCTTGTAGTACGAAAATACGTTCATAGGGCGGGTGTAAGTGCCAAAAATATTTACGTCGTAATCTTTGATAACGCGAGCGTATGCAAGTCCAGATTCGTCTTGTAAAATACGGTCGCATTGGTCTAAAAGAATTTTGCGCATAATGGTAAACTCGTTGTTTTGCAATAGATATGAGGCTGATTTTAAGTAGCATATCTTTTCGGGGTAGGAGTTGATATAATATGCAAATTCAAATGTTCCCGACATGGCAGGGTCGCTTGCTTCCATACGCAGGTAGGTGATAGAGCGGGTTTTAGTGTCGCCATCTTTGGTAAAGGTGATTTTATAGCCGTATGGATGTTTTTTGCGGTTGCCGTCGTTTTCGGTGATTTTGCCAAGGTCGTCGATATACACATCTTTATAGGATGTAATAATGCAGTTTTCCATGGCGAGTGTATATAATATAAGGTGTATTGTTCCGTTGAGAGTTTGGTTTTTAAAATCGTCGTGCATGTGACTTGCCACAAAAAATCCGTATTTGTTGATATATCTATACGAATACAACAGCGAATCAAGATATTCGCGGGTTTCGCTTTCGGATAAGCGGTCGGGCATGGTTACCGAGCCGGGATTTTCGAGACCAAGCAACACATAGTCGGTTTCGTTTGGGAAAAAAGTAAATGCAAACACCAAGTCGGGACCTCCGAATGGATAAAACAAACATGATGTATCGTTGTGAAAATCTGGTATATTGGCATTGCACCATTGTTTTATTGGATTAAGCGTTTTGGTAGTAAGGTCGCTCCATTGCTGCGATGCTTTTTTAGCGTAATCTTTGTAATAATCAGAACTTTGTATAGATGCAAATTGATCTACAGGTTTGCCTGCAAGAAAACGTGCAAGATCGTTTACAGGTGGCAATTCGCTTTGATTTAAATAGATAGTGCATTCTGGCTGAGAAATAGTGTCGGAGTTGGATGTGGCTGATTGATTATTATTTTTGCCGCCGCACGCACACAGCAAAATAGCCGATAACAGATAAAATATGTGAGATACTTTCATAATTATTATTCAATACGATTCAAAACGCAAAAGTAATTATATTGTTGTAAATCTATTAGGCACGAAATTAGAGATTTTTTTTTAATAATAGTATTTTTTACACTTAAAAATATGAAATTTGTGGTATGAAAAATTTTTCAGCCATTTTAGCCTTGATAATCATTTCGCTATCCGCAACAGCCCAAAACGGAGGCGAGAGTGTTTATACTTTTCTTAAATTACCTGTGAGTGGCAATTCTGCCGCTATGGGCGGGGCTGCCATTGCAAGTGGTAACCTTGGTGCCAACAATCTTTTTGCTAATGCGGCTATGATCGACTCCGCTGCCGACCGCTATGTGGCAGTTAATTATGCCGACTATATTGCCGACATCAATTTTGGTTCTGCTGCTTACACCGCAAAAATAGATAGTTTATGGAGTGTTGCCGGTGGGGTATTGTTTATGAATTATGGCACGTTTGACTATGCCGACGAAGCTGGCGTTCTCGGAGGTACTTTCTCTGCCAAAGATTGCGCTATCTATTGTTCTGTTATTCGTCATATTACCAAAAACTTTCGTGCAAGTGTTACCACTAAAACCATTTTTTCGCATCTTGAGCGATACCGTTCGTGGGGCATTGCATTTGATTTTGGAATGGTTTATACATTGCCACAAGCGGGAGTTGTAATTGCTTGCACTGCTCAAAATGTTGGCTTTCAATGTACTCCATACACAGGGTCGCAACGTGCTCCTTTGTCTTTGTGCCTTCAAGTGGCAGCAAGCAAAATGTTAGAGAATGCTCCGCTGAGGTTTTCAGTAACATTAACCGAATTGCAAAGCCGTTTAGACGAAGACAACGCTGCCAACCTTGCCGACCATTTTGTGATTGGGTTTGAATTGTTTCCAAAATCAACAGTATCGGTTAAAGCGGGTTTTAATGCACAACGTCACAACGATTTGCGTATGAGCAATGCAAGCCGAGCGGCAGGATTCTCGTTTGGTGCAGATGTTAGGCTAAAACGATTTGCTGTGCAATATTCACGAGCATGCTACGGAGCGGCTGCAAGTATCAATATGTTTACGCTTGAGGGGTTCCTTAGGGAATGGTAGTTTTAACGTTGGCATTTGCGTTTAGTACCGAAATACCTGTAAAACTCTTGACATTAAGTAGATATGTGTGCAACGGTCTACTTGTGATTACCACCTTTTTTTGATCGGATGAGGCGTGGATAAACTTAAGCACATTGCCTTCTTTGATGGCAAATCCCACATGACCATAATCTAAACCCACTGCCGAAGTGGTTATCATTATGATATCACCCGATTTGATATTTTTTGCAATCGACGAAACACGCACTTTGGGAATATAGTACATAGCCTTGCGCAGGTTAATCTGTTTTTCGATGAGGCGCATAGAATCCACAGCCTGACGGTTGTTTTTTAATTGGTTGTAATTTTGAGGATGAGTGCTCATATAGTTGAGAATTGGGCGGAAAGGTACGCCGCCAAGACTTTTAGTGCGGTCGGCTATAATGCCTTTTTGAAAATTGTCGTAAATCCAATCAGATGTATAATGTAGACGCGAAGGATATCCGTTGATAATGCCTCCACGGTAGCGGATTTTTTGCAGGATAGAAACAAAGTTGTCGTAAGATGGATTTTCTGACACGTAGTCGATACTTAATGCAAGCACAGTTTCCACAAAAGTCATGCAGTCAAAACGGTCGAGATTAATCATAAGCTGTTCCACATTGTTAGAATCCAGCGTGTGACCCACGTAGGGAGCGTTTAAAAAGTATTTTGCAGTGGTTACTATTACATCGTTGATATTGTCTTTAAAAGTACCAATAAGGACGGTGCGATAATCGGTGTAAAGCGATTCTGCATTGTTTTGAGCGTTGACGGAGGCAAAGCCCACTGTCATCAAGATTAGTGTTGAGATTAGTTTTTTCATTTTAACATTCGTTTGATGGGTGAGTTATCTGTTATGTATGGTAGTAAGTCGGATAGTTTAACCACGGCGGTATATGCTCCGGCTAAGTATGAGTTGATGTCGTAAGGTTGGTAGTAGAATAAAATACTTCCGTTTTGTATACCGATGTTGTTTTCTACAAAAACATCTTCTTTGAATATTCCTTCGCTTTCGTCGGATGGTTTGTCGTCGGCATCGCCATTTGCAATAAAATATTTAATTATAAGTTTGATGATAGCCTCATCGCTGCCGGGTTTAAAAATGTCGTTTTTGGTGAGAATCTTGTTTTGTTCGAGGTCGAAAATCACTGGGATGTTGGCATACATTCCATGCGCTCCGCCTGCATACGAGTAGCAGTGGTTGATAATACACACAAGTCCATTGGTGTTGTAGGTAATGTATTGAAAGTTGGATTCTTGCATTGTGAGCTCAAACGACGGAATGTCAGTGTTTTCTTCTAATTGGCTTTCTACATACTGACGAAAACGGTTTTTAGCCGTTTGCAAATCGTTTTTGAGTTTCATAGTAGGGTAGGGCTCGGGATAGAAAAAATCACCTTCTACGCTCTGCTGGGGTGCAGCATTAAACATTTTGGCAAACAACTTTTTTACGCTGTCGGATACTGCCTCTCCTTTATATTCCGCCGGTTGCAAATATCTGTAGATAATAGAATTGCGAGCCATAGAATTGTCTTCTTCGCTTGATACAAAGGGTATTGAGTCGTTGAGTTCGGCGTACACTTCGTTGAACCGCATAGCGTTGGAGTAGTCTTCTTTAATTCTCCCTGTCATTTTACTACCGTTGAATGTGCCCAAACAATGGTGTTTCACATCGGTAGTGTCAAACCATATTTCCATCGACGGTTTCCCTTCGCTGCGCATCATCGCATGATTATCGTTGGCGATGTGGCCTTGCAGCCTTAGGCAGTGATCGGAGTTTTTGATATGGCACAATCCCGAAACATCTGTGCCTGAGTAATACATATCAATAGCAAAAACCTTTTTGAGCATAAAGCCTTCGTAATGCTTGTACGAGTTGTTGTAGCCGGTGGTTTGAGCCGTGATAGACGTGGCTGCAAGTATCGATATTATTAAGATAAGTATCTGTTTCATAGTGGTTCATTGTTTAGAGAGGCAGTGTCGTCGGGCATCGAAGCTCGGTATTCTGCCACTTGTTTTAGGTAAATGCTGCCCTTGATTTCGTTGGGAAAGAGGGCTGTTATAGAATCTAATTCGCTTATATCGAGCATGTGCATCAAATCGGTGCTGAGAATGTATGCAGCCACAGGCGAATTAATGTTTTGAACAACGTATTGCCGCTGAAACTCAACCTTTTCGTGCTCCAAAACTCTGAGGTTTTCGGTAAGACGTTGAAGCATAAGTGTGTCGGCATTTTCTTTGGCATTTTCTATCATTTTATCAATTCCCGTGCCTTTGTCGCTGTAAGTAGAATACGATTGCAAAAAATCGCTAAACTTTTTGTGACAAACCGACCCCGTTACCACACTTCGCGATGGACGTGCAAAAACGTAATCAATATCAATATCAGAGTTTTCTACAAATATGGGAAAATAATCACACGCCCCCTCCACAAAGAGATACATTAATTGCGGTTCGCTCACATGGCCTTTAAATACAGCGCGACCGTGTTCGAAAGCGGTGGTAGAAAGCTCTGAAATGCTTTCATCAGCATATAGGCATAATGTAACTTTTGCTCCACCACATTCGCCACAATGCAATTCTATCTCGTAACTATCATCAGCAGTGTTACAAGATGTTGCAAGGGCTAATATGGGTAATAGCAGTTTTAATTTCATAAACATTTTTTTTTGAGGCTCAAAAATAAATAATTAATAGCAAAAATAAAAAACCAAAAAATGTTTATGTTATGTATATTTATATTATTTTTGCAAACAAAACTACATTAGCAAAGCAAACGTTATTTTTTGTAACAAATTAAATCGGAAAAACAATGAGCAATTGTGCTACACCCAAATATATTCTATCTGGATTATATATTGTAACGATATTCGTTATCAGTGCATTAGCTTTTAAAATGTTTGTATGTTCGGTAGACGACGATGGCGACGGTCTTTACCGAAACGAGATGGCTGCCAAATATAATGTCTATTGCCCCATTTTGCCCGACACTCTCGATTTTTGCGGCGAACCCGTGCCAATGGAGAATTTCGACGTGCGCGAATCGCTCGAAAAAGAGCTTCTCAAAACAATGTATTGGCATTCAGAAACATTTCTTTACCTAAAACGTGCCAACAGATATTTCCCCGCAATGCGCAAGATCCTCAAAGAACAGGGCGTTCCCGAAGATTTTCTCTATCTCTGTGTGGTGGAGAGCGGTATGGATAATGTGGTGTCGCCGATGAAGGCTGTGGGTTTTTGGCAAATTCTTGAATCCACCGGCAAAGAGTGCGGATTGGAAATCAACCAAGAGGTTGACGAGCGTTACGATTTTGAAAAATCCACCTACGCCGCTTGCTATTTCTTAAAACAGGCATACGCTAAATTTGGTTCGTGGACAATGGCTGCGGCTTCGTACAACTGCGGACAATATGGTTTGCAGCGTTTGGCAACTCGTCAGGGCCAAACCAATTATTACAATCTCAAACACAACAGCGAAACAGGACGTTATGTTTACCGTATTCTTGCATTCAAAATGTTGCTCTCTCGTCCTGCTGATTTTGGTTTTTGCTATCGTCAAAAAGACCTTTACAAACCTATTGAAACCAACACCATAGAGGTGGACAGCGCAATTACAGATATGTACACTTTTGCCAAAAACTACACTGTCAACTATAAGATTTTCAAATTATTGAATCCTTGGCTCAGGGATACAAAACTCACCAACAAAGACCAAAAGACTTACTATATAAAAGTGTTGGCCGATGGCGCACGGAAAGAAAAAAAGAAATAAAACCCGTCGTAGGAGCGGATTCTTCTTTTACCTGATACGCATAATGTTATGTATATCAGTTGCATTACTTGTGTGGCCTATTTATTTGGTGGTTCTCTATAAGTTTGTGCCTGTTTATTACACTCCGCTGATGCTACAACGCAAAATCGAAGCCATTGGAATGGATAATAAACCATCGGCACAAAAAGAATGGGTGCCATACGAAGATATTTCGCCGGCATTAGCCCGAGCTGTGATTTCGTCGGAAGACAACCTTTTTCAAAAGCACAACGGATTTAGTTTCGACAATATGCAAAAGGCTTGGGACGATATTCAAAAAGGCAAGCGTTTCCGAGGCGGAAGCACCATCAGTCAGCAGACAGCCAAGAATGTTTTTCTTTTTCCTGTAAAATCGTATGTAAGAAAAGCATACGAGGCATATCTTACAGTGTTGATAGAATGGATTTGGGGCAAACGCCGCATTATGGAGGTATATCTCAACGTAATAGAGATGGGCGACGGAATTTATGGCGCGGAGGCTGCTGCCAAAAAGTTTTTTAACCGTCGGGCAAAGCAACTCAACGACCAGCAGTGCGCACTTATAGCCGCCTGCTTGCCCAATCCGCTGATTTACAAAGTGGGGCAACCATCTAAATATATACAAAAGCGACAGGCTGAAATCCTGTCGCTAATGCCCAAGATGGGGGAAATTGAATTATAATCTTAAAATCCTATTTGCAATCCTGCAAAGGCATACCATTGTTATTTCTTAATCGGGAACTTATATGCCAAGAATCCCATAATAGCCGCAATAGCAGCAGGGAACAGCGAGAATAAGCACCAAATCATAGTGTTAACCGATTCGGCATTGGTGATAGTTACCACAGTTTTGGCAATCTCTTTTCCTGTGGCGGGGTCAACCTCTACAACAGTGTTGGAAACCAATCCGGCTGCACCCAGGAGCAATGCAATGAGCGAACCCGATATTGCGCCGCCGAACTTCTGCGCCATTGTGCCCGACGAGAAAATCAAGCCGGTAGACGATGTTCCGTTTTTCTCTGTGGCATAATCGGCAACGTCGGCATACATCGACCAAAGCAGCGGAGAATAAAGTCCCACGCCAACAGATGTAAGTATCACCATCACCACCATCAGCCACATATAGCTGCGGTCCATAGGTATAAAGAAGAAAATCACCGAGCAAACTAAGCATATCAACGCCGAATATACAAACGCCATACGCTTAGAGCCTACTTTTTGGGTAAACTTGGGCGAAACGCCTCCAAAAATCATACAAGTTACCTCGCCGATAGCCATAAACACTGTGTAGTTGATGATTAATCCCCAAAGTTCCACATCACCCTGAGTGTCGCCATGCAAACAGTAGGTGAGCATATACCCAGCCACAGCATAACGGAATCCGTTGAAAAAGTTGGTGCAGATACCGATTGAAGTAAGGTAGATCCACGGTTTGTTTTTCACCAGGTCGGCAAACTGCTTAAACGAGAATTTTTCGGCGCGGACGGGTTTAAGGCGTTCTTTGGTCATAAGTCCGCAGGCAAGAGTCATCAATGCGGCAATACCACCAAACACAGCTCCGATTACAGCGTACTGGTGCTGCTCAGTACCGCCAATGGCCTTTTGAATATAGGGAAACGAAAGCAAAGTGATAAATCCCATAGCGTAAGCACCCACCATACGGAACGATGAAAACTGGTTTTTCTCATTGTCGTCGCTTGTCATAACACCGAGGAGCGAACCGTAAGGAACGTTGACGGCAGTGTAAACAGCCATCATTAATAAATATAAAGTGTATGCGTAAACGCGTTTGCCAGCCTCGCCAAAGTCGGGAGTGTAGAGCAGAAGGGCGAATATTAAGCCGAAAGGAATAGCGCCGATAATAAGCCACGGACGGTAAGTGCCCCAGCGCGACTGCGTACGGTCGGCAATACTGCCCATAATCGGGTCGGTAAACACATCGAAAAGCCTTGCCAAAAGCATCAAAGCACCGGCGTCGGCAAACGAAAGACCGAATACGTTAGTAAAGAACAGCGGAAACGCTATCGACATAATTTTCCACGATACACCACCTGCGGCAGCATCGCCGAGCGCATATCCTATTTTTTCTTTTAATGAAGCCATAATAAGTTATAAAAATAGTAATCGTCGTAAATAATTGTATCACGATTCAAATATAAGGAATAATTGCAATATGCAACAACAGAAGAGGAAGAAACTGGGATAAAAAGTACGAAAAGGTTTTGTCACCGAGATATTGCTATTATCTTTTTTTTGTTTGTTGAAAAAATACATCTATTTTTGTCCAAAAATAAGACAATATGAAACCATTGATTAAATACAGAGGTGGAAAGTCAAAAGAGATTCCGCACGTACTTTTGCAGATGCCGAGATTTACAGGACGATATGTCGAACCGTTCTTTGGCGGCGGAGCTTTGTTTTTCCACATTGAACCCAAACGAGCCATTATTAACGATATAAACTCAAAATTGATGGGTTTTTATGATGGTGTTAGAAATCATTTCGATACCTTACGAATAGAACTTGATGAAATCGAGGATGTATATCGTTTAAACAGAAAAAACTTCGATAATCTCAAAAAAGACAATCCCGATAGTAGAGTTGAAGATGAGAATGAGAGTTTTTATTATATGCTCCGCGATATGTACAATGGATTGAGAAAAAAAGAATATTCAGATGCTGCATTATATTACTTTATAAATAAGACGGCCTATTCAGGTATGATTAGGTACAATTCAAAGGGAGAGTTCAATGTGCCGTATGGTCGCTATCCAAGTATCAATACTCAATTGGTAACTCAATCTCATAAAACATTGTTGCAACGTGCTGAAATTTTTAATACAGATTTTGAAGAAGTATTCAATATGACAAGCCCCGATGACTTTATGTTTCTTGACCCACCATACGATTGTGTTTTTTCTGATTATGGTAATGAAGAATATAAAAATGGTTTTTCAGAAGACGACCATCGCCGTTTGGCACAAGCCTTTAAAAATTTGTCTTGTAAAACGTTAATGATTATTGGTCGTACAAAACTAACCGAAGAACTATATCAGGGATTTATTGTTGAAGAATATGATAAGAGTTATTCGGTAAATATTCGTAACCGGTTTAAATCAGCGGCAAAGCATATTGTAGTGGCTAATTACAAAAAGGAATTGTCCTATGGCGATATTCCACAGCTTGAAAGAGCAGAAGCAACTTTTTTTGAACCAAAGACTGAATATGGCACAGATAAATAGTAAAGTTTTATTTTTGACGACATCTCCGAGATCGCCTGAGAAAATGATACCTGAAATAGAACTATTAGTTTCTCATTTCAAAGGACATCAGTGGAACCACGATACCCAAATCGCATTTATGGAACTTCTCAAAGAAGAGAATTTTTTTCACGGGACTGGAGAAAATGATCCTGCATTTAGCGCAAGGGATAGAATTACCCGAGGTCCAAAATCTTTGGGATTTATTAATTTGAAACCTACAATCCAATTAACCCCCGCAGGAGAAGCATTGCTATCCTCAAAATTTAGGGACGAGGTGTTTTTGCGTCAATTGCTCAAATTTCAATTACCTTCACCATACCATAAACTTGGAAATGGCGCCGCGCATTTCTGCATTAAACCGTATTTAGAATTATTAAGACTTGTTAGAACTCTTGGTACTCTTAAATTTGTTGAATTACAGTTGTTTGGTATGCAATTGACCGATTGGCATAATTTTGACACAATCGTAAAGAAGATAGAAAAATTCAGGGTTGATTTAATCAATAACAAAGGCATTTACAAGCAATTTATATCACAATATGCCATAAATGAGACAAAGGTAGTTTATGCTGATGAAATAAGCAAAGGAAACTTAAAGACAAGAGAATGCAACGACAAGTCAATCAATAAGTTTATTGCTACTAAGATTTCTAATATGCGAGACTACGCCGACGCTTGTTTTCGATATTTAAGAATAACGGGTATGGTAAACGTTTCTCATATAGGCAAATCTTTGTCTATTGTTCCTGAGCGGATTGCCGATGTGGATTTCATTTTGAATAATGTTGATC
This sequence comes from Bacteroidales bacterium, assembly GCA_016293845.1. Taxonomy (GTDB): domain Bacteria; phylum Bacteroidota; class Bacteroidia; order Bacteroidales; family UBA3824; genus UBA3824. Next base: position 54,348 of record JAEDDH010000008.1, read on the forward strand.
GCAACCCTATTTCATTCAAAACAGAGAACGAATACTTACAATATATTGGAAACAATGTTGAGCCTAAATTGCTTACCGATGATAAAGATTTATTAATCACCAAGATAAAAACCTATTATCCGTCTGTTAAAATAGACAAATCATTGGATATTGTTGCATTAAAAGACAAATTAGCCATCATACGGGCAAAGGCTCTCGCAATTAATCTTGCTAATCAACAAAAAGACATCAAAGATTACAAACAATACGATGACATTCAGTGTGTTTACGAGCAAATTAAAACTTCAAAACTTTATGACGCTCCATTACTTTTGGAATGGAATACTTGGCGAGCAATGACAATGCTTGACAGTGGTAATATCAAGGCTAATCTAAACTTCGACAATTCCGGAAAACCAATGTCAACAGCAGCGGGTAATATGCCTGACATCATTTGTGATTATGGAGACTTTGATTTATCAGTAGAAGTTACAATGTCATCAGGTCAACGTCAGTATGAAATGGAAGGCGAGCCTGTAGCTCGGCATTTGGGCAAACTTAAAGCCAAAACAGGGAAACCTACTTTCTGTTTGTTTATCGCACCGCAAATTAGCGAGGCTGCAATATCTCACTTTTACGCACTTCATAATATTAACATTAAATTATATGGAGGTAAATCCATAATCGTTCCTTTGCCATTGGATGTGTTTCAAAAGATGCTCGAAGACTCATACAAAGCCATTTATACTCCTGATGCAAATATGGTTAGAAAATTATTTGATTATTCGCAAAAGGTTTCGGCAAATAGCAATGATGAAACGGAATGGTACTCCAAAATAATAGATGCGGCACAAGATTGGTTAAATATTTGATAATCTGTTTATAAATGTAGACGCAAACATAAATCGAATCATTTTAACATCTCCAACCCCAGATATTTTGCCAAGAAAACCAAATAAAAAAAGTGGCGGCATTGATTGCCGCCACCCTATTATAAAACTTAAAACTGTTATATGGGGAACCTTTATTTTAAGCTGATGGTGTAGAATTAGGCACAGGCTCGTTGTTTTTGCGGGCAACGGAGAGACGGTTCATCTCGTTGACAATAATCACCAACTTTCTAACGAACATTTTGCCAAAGATGGCAAGATTGTTTTGGGTGGCAACCTCGTCGTTGATGTAGTTTTTAAAACTTGAATACGCAACCACAAACTCGTTGCAAGCCTGCTGGAACACCTGGCGTTCTTTGCCCGCCTTGTATTCGGCACGTTCGGTAAGGGCGTTGAGCAGCGAAGCCTGAGCCACATCAAGAGCCTCTACCACATCGGTAAGGTTGAGCAGTTTAAGATCTGCCTTAGTAAAATGGTTGAGGTCGTTGACAAGGGCGTGGGTAAGGCCCTGACGGGCCCTTTGGTTGGTGCAGTCGCTCTTGCGTTTCTTGTCTAAAAGCATATTGTCGGCACGCTCAGCCGCCGACACAATCTCGGGCTTGTCGGTGCGTTTCAATCCTGCCTTGATAAGGTGACAAACCACATCGTAGAGGTTCATATTCAAAGTGTCGGCAGCAGCCACCACATCGTTTAAGAAAGCTGGAGAATAGTTTGCTCCAATCTTCAATTTCTCAAAACATACTTTGATGTTGCTAAAACGTTTAAGAAAAGCGGTATCTGTGGTATCGATATCGCTTTCTAATGCTACAATACTGCTTACAAAGTTGAGAAGCTCAACTTTTCTAACGTAGTTAAACGAAGGTCCTGATAATACTTTTGCCATGTCGTTTTAATTTTTAGAGTTTGAAACAATGTGTTTTTTATGTTGCCAAAAGTAAGGTATAATTTATTAATATACAAATTTTAATGTAAATTTTTTAAACAAATAATATTTTTTTTTCAAAACACCCTTCAATCTGTAAAGAAAACCCGAGAAGAGAGCAGCCAACACCAATATTTTTTTACAAAAAGGCGGAGAATCAAAAACGCAACACCCATCTAACCAACAAAATCGGTGTAGTTTTAAATTCGCAGCACCAAACAGAACAACAAAATCGGTGTAGTTTTAAATTAAAAGTGGTTTTCGTTTTAAAATGAAGGCACTTAAAAACAAAAAGTAATCCTTTCTTCTTAAAAAAATGATACTACAAAAGATTAAATTCGCATTTTCTTCATAATAAAATGACACTTGAAAACTTTTTCTACCCCTTTCTACACCCAAAACAGCCAATTAAAAATTTAAACTACCCCTTTATACACAAATAGATAGCAAAAAATTTTTTCAACTCAACCCTTCTTCTTCGCAAGATAGGTGTTGTAATCTTTTGTGTAATTAAATTTTATTATATTGATAATATTAAATTATAATTCTGATGGTTTATTTTTAATATGATAGACGATTTGATTTTAGATGAGGTTATATTTATATAAACAGATATATACAGATATAAGGATAGTATAAACATAAAATAATTAAATAATTGAAAAACTAAATGATATATTTTTTGTACATTTGAAAAACCTTTTCTTCTAACACTTTTCGCCCCCGCACGTATTGCTTTTCTGAATTACAATACCTATCTTTACGCCGCAAAAAAAGCGCAATTCAGATGAAGATAGCAATTATTGATTACAAAGCGGGAAATATCAAATCGGTGGAGGCGGCCTTAAAGCGTTTTGGCTGCAACACCACCCTCACCAAAGACCCGCAAATTATTACCGCCGCCGACAAGGTGGTTTTCCCCGGAGTAGGACACGCAGGAGCGGCTCTCGAAGCTCTCCACGCTGCCGGTTTAGACACCCTTATTCCAGCATTGAAACAGCCTGTGCTCGGTATCTGCCTCGGTATGCAGATGATGTGCCGACACAGCGAAGAGGGCGGCACTCCCTGCCTTGGTATTTTTGATGCCAACGTGGTAAAATTCAGTCCCGACCATGGCGAAAAAATCCCTCACATGGGTTGGAACCAGATTTCAGCGTTAAAATCTCCGCTGTTTAAAGGAATCCCCCAAGGCTCATTTATGTATTTTGTGCACAGCTATATGGTGCCGGTGTTTGAGCATACCGCTGCCCGATGTGGTTATGCGCAGGATTTTTCGGCTGCCATTGCCCGCGACAATTTTTATGGCTGCCAGTTTCACCCCGAAAAAAGCGGAAATATTGGATTACAAATTCTTGAAAACTTTATAAAACTATGATTATAATACCAGCAATCGACATTATAGGCGGACACTGCGTAAGACTACAACAAGGCGTGTTCGACAACCTTAAAAAATACGACGACGACCCCGTAAAAGCGGCTGAGCAATATCGCCAGGCAGGTCTTACACACCTCCATCTTGTTGACCTCGACGGAGCACGTGTAGGCACGCTCCAAAACACCGACGTGCTCAACAATATTGCCAACAAAACCGACCTTAAAATCGACTGCGGCGGCGGTATCAAAACCATCGGCGATGTGGAGATGCTTTTTTCGCTTGGCGCATACGCAGTTAACCTCGGCAGCGTGGCAGTAAAAAATCCCGCCATCATGACCAAGTGTCTCGAAAAATACGGCCCTGAAAAAATAATCCTCAGTGCCGATGTTAATGGCGACACAGTGCGTATTCACGGATGGCAAGACGATGCCGGTATCACTATCAACGAATTGATTGATAAATTCCTTCCCGCAGGTCTTTCGCGTGTGTGCGTTACGGCTATCAAATGCGACGGAATGCTCAATGGTCCCGACCTTGTGCTCTACAAACGCCTCAAAGAGAAATATCCCTCGCTCAAAATCACTGCCAGCGGAGGCGTGTCGGGCATTAGCGACCTTGAACGCCTTGTAGAAACCGGCTGCCACTCGGCTATCGTGGGCAAAGCCATTTACGAAAAACGAGTTACTTTAGAAGAATTAGCAAAAATCTCGAAACAATGTTAGCAAAAAGAATAATAGCCTGCCTTGATGTTAAAGACGGTCAAACGGTTAAGGGTGTAAGTTTTGAAAACCTCCGCTATGCTGGCGACCCTGTAGAACTCGGCCGTGCATATTCCGTCCAAGGTATCGACGAACTTGTCTATCTCGACATCACCGCCACCAACGAAGGCCGCAAACAGATATACTCGCTTGTGGAGAGCGTGGCACAAAACCTCAATATTCCGTTCACCATCGGCGGAGGCATCACCTCGGTAGAGGATGCCGAAAACCTGCTCATCCACGGTGCCGACAAGATTTCGGTCAACAGTGCCGCAGTACGCGATCCGCAATTAGTTAGCGACCTTGCCAACAAGTTTGGACGTCAGTTTGTGGTGGTGGCAATCGATGCCAAAACCATCAACAATCAATGGATAGTGCACACCCATGGCGGCAAACGTCCCACCGAAATAGAGTTGTTTCAGTGGGCAAAAGAGATGGAAAACCGTGGTGCCGGCGAAATACTCTTCACCTCGATGGATCACGACGGACATCAAACCGGATTTGCTAACCAAGCCCTCTGCCGTATGTCTGAAATGCTATCGATACCCGTAATAGCCTCAGGCGGCGCAGGCGAAATGGAACACTTCCGCGACGTATTCAACCAAGGCAAAGCCGACGCCGCCCTCGCCGCAAGTATATTCCACTTTGGAAAAATAAAGATACCTGATTTGAAGAGTTATTTAAAAGGTGAAGGAATTAATGTGAGAATATAGTCTTTTTATTTGGATAATTCATTAATTATCTTCATATTGGCATATTGATAATTATTCACTATAACTAATTTCACTATAACAAATTTATTATTTAAGCAACACGGAAATCAGAACTTTAAAATCCGCACGATATTATAAATATGCCGTGCGGATTTTTTATTTATTATATCACCCTCTTATTCCGCTGCAGTTGTTTCAATTTCCAACCTCGCGCCTTTAACAATCTTTTTCATCTTAGTTGGTTTTATATTCGTACTTGATTTTTGCTAAATCCTCATTTGCCTTGGTGATTTTGGCGGCGAGGGTTGATTTGAAATTTACCACCTTGCAGCGGATATCATCGTTGCCAAGAGCCATAATCTGGCAGGCAAGTATGGCGGCATTTTTGGCAGCGTTTACTCCCACAGTGGCAACAGGTATTCCGGGAGGCATTTGAATAATAGATAACATTGCGTCCCAAGCCTCCATACCCATTTGAGTGCGGATAGGTACGCCGATCACCGGCAACTGGGTTTGAGCGGCAATTACACCCGGCAAGTGCGCTGCACCTCCCGCGGCGGCAATTATTACCTTGATACCACGCTCAGCAGCGTTTTTGGCAAAGTCAGACACTAATTCGGGGGTGCGGTGAGCCGACAGAGCGTTGATTTCAAACGGTATCTGCATTTCGTTGAGAAACTTGGCGGCATCCTCCATAACGGGCATATCCGATGTACTACCCATGATAATGCTTACTAACGGTGTCATTTTGTTTAGTGTTAAATATTTGATAATAATAATTTTGTATATTTTAACTAAAAATTTTTAATTAAACAGCAAAAAATTCCAATATGCTGATTAAATTTGCCAAAATTTTTTTTAACAACCTTCGACAATGAATCAGCAAATAACGGTCAAAGATAAACAATTTATCCTTAGCATCAGCAACGAGGAGATACAAAATTCGGTACAAAAAGTAGCCGACCGCATAAATGCCGACTATGCGGGCAAAGAAATCTTCTTTATAGGGGTTCTCAACGGCGTTTTTATGTATGCCGCCGACCTTTTGAAAAAGATTACCGTACCTTGCCAGATTAGTTTTACCAAAGTGGCATCTTACCATGGTACACAATCTACAGGCGCTGTTAAGCAACTTATAGGTATGCCCGAAGGTATCGAAGGCCGTTATGTGGTGATATTAGAAGATATTGTGGATACGGGTTTTACAATGCGTGAAATACTTAATCAATTGCAAGCTCATAAGCCCGCTGATATAAAAATTGCAACTTTGCTTTTTAAACCAAACTCATTTAAAGAGTCTTATAAGGTAGACTACCGTGCAATGGAAATCCCCGATGCTTTTATAGTGGGCTACGGACTCGATTATGACGGATACGGCAGAAACCTGCCCGATATTTATACTGTTGTAAACTAAATTAATAAAAATACATAGCTAAATGAAAAAGATGTTGAATATAGCAATTTTCGGCGCACCCGGCGTCGGCAAAGGCACACAATCGGCTTTTATTGAAAAGAAGTACAAACTCGTTCACCTTTCTACAGGCGACATCCTCCGCGAAGAAATTGCCAAAGAGAGCAATCTGGGCAAGATGGCAAAATCTTATATGGACAAAGGTCAGCTTATTCCCGATGACGTTATCATCGATATACTTGAAAAGAAAGTGGACGAAAACATCAAATCGGAAGGTATTCTTTACGACGGTTTCCCCCGCACAGTAAACCAAGCCAAAGCTCTCGACAAGATGTTTGCTAAAAAAGGTATCAAACTTGACTCGTTCCTCTGCCTTACCGCCGACCACGACACTCTCGTTCAACGCCTTATGAACCGTGCAAAAGATTCTGGCCGCTCTGATGATGCAGATGTCAACGTTATCGAAAACCGTATCAAAGTATACAACGAATCTACCCTTCCCGTTGCCGATTTTTACAAAAAAGAAGGCAAATGCGTTGAAATCAACGGTATTGGCAAGGTAGAAGATATTTTCAACAATATCTGTCACGAAATCGACAAGGTTAAATAACATGAAGTTAGACGAAACCGACTATAAAATTTTAGCTGCCCTTCAAGACGACGGCTCCCTCACCAACAAGGAGCTGTCGCAGAAGGTGCAACTTTCGCCCACTCCTGTATTCGAGCGCGTTAAAAAACTTGAAGATGAGGGCTATATCAAAAAATACACCGCAGTGCTCGACGTAGATAAGCTCAACTGCGGATTTATGGCCTTTTGCAACATCAAACTCAAACAGCACACTTTTGAAAACGCCACCATGTTTATGGAGGCTGTGCAAAATATTCCCGAGATAGGTGAATGTTACAACGTAACGGGCGATTACGACTTTACAATGAAAATCTACGTATCGTCGATGAAAGAGTATCAGCAGTTTGTGATGAAGATACTTGGCAAACTCGACTGTATAGGCGAGCTGAGTAGTTCGTTTATTATGGGCGTAGTTAAAAACGAGTATAAAGTGCCGATTAGAAAGTAGATTGTTGAAATGCACACCTTATATAATAGTATTATTCAAAATTCTTCGGCAAGTTCTGATATTAAAGAAATTGCTAAAAAAATCCTCTCCGGCGGTCGCATTACCACCGATGAGGCTCTTGTGCTTTATCAAAAAGCCCCACTCGGACTTTTAGGAATGCTTGCTTTTGCTGTTAAAGGGAGCAAAACAGACAAAAAGGTTTTCTTTAACCGCAATTTCCATATTGAGCCCACCAATGTTTGTGTAAACAATTGCCGCTTTTGCAGCTACAAAAAACCGCAAGGCGATGCTCAAGCGTGGGAACTGTCTTTAGACGAAATTCTGCATCAAGTAAAACGTTACAAAGACAGCCATGCTACAGAGTGTCATATAGTTGGCGGCGTTCATCCCAACCGTGATATTGATTACTATTGCAATCTTATCCGCGAGGTTAAAAACATTATTCCCGGCATTGTGGTAAAGGCTTTTACCGCTGTGGAAATTGAGTATATGGTCAATAAGGCCGGTTTAACACTCAAAGCAGGGCTCGAAAAACTCAAAGCTGCGGGCTTAGAATCTATCCCCGGCGGAGGTGCAGAAATTTTCGACGAAGAATTGAGAGCGCAGATATGTCCCGAAAAAACCAAATCAGCCAAATGGCTCGAAATTCACCGCACCGCACATCAGCTCGGCATTTCTACAAATGCCACAATACTTTACGGACATCTTGAAACTTACGCCCAACGTATCGACCATCTCAACCGTCTGCGCACCTTGCAAGACGAAACTCACGGATTTAGTGCATTTATTCCGCTTAAATATCGTCACGAAAACAACTCATTAAGCAACATTGGCGAAGTGCCGCTTTTAGAAGACTTAAAAAACTACGCCATTTCGCGAATATTTTTAGATAATTTCCCACATATCAAGGCTTATTGGGTAATGAGCGGATTAGAAACCACTCGTCTTGCCCTTCAATATGGTGCCGACGATATTGATGGAACTGTCAACGACACCACCAAGATTTACACAATGGCAGGGGTAGAAGGTAAGCCCGTTATGACTGTGGAACAGATTGTTGACTTGATTAAATCTGAAAATCTTATTCCCGTAGAGCGCGACACATTTTATAATATAATAAAGGAGTATAATGATTGAGTTTTGTAGTCTCGCCTCGGGCAGCAATGGCAACTGCTACTATATAGGCAACGAAACCGATGCCGTGCTTATCGATGGAGGTATTTCAAATCGCCGTTTTGTAGAGCGTGCCGAATCAGTAGAGGTTGATACCACAAAAATACGAGCTCTCTTTGTATCGCACGAGCATTACGACCACGTGGCAGGATTGAAATCAATTTCGCACCGTCATAATATACCTGTATATTTTAGTGCCGCCACCTACAATGCACTTTCGCGACGCAGACGTCCGCAAGATTACAAACTTTTTGCTGGGGCAAATTCCATTAAAGTGGCTTCTGATATCGAAGTGTTTCCTTTCAAAAAACATCACGATGCCGTTGACCCTTATAGCTTTATCGTAAAGGTAAACGATTCGTATATTGGCATTATCACCGACATAGGAGTTGCTGATAGTGTTTGTGTGGATAGTTTTTCAAAATGTAGGGTGGTGTTTTTAGAGATGAATTACGATTACGAAATGCTCCAAAACGGCTCGTATCCGCAATATCTCAAAGAAAGAATACATTCTGAAAATGGACATCTCTCTAATACCGATGCCATAAGTTTGATTCAAAACCACTCTTTTTCAGGACTTTCGCATATTATTGCCTCGCATATATCAGCCGAAAACAATTCTCATTCTATCATCGAAAAACTTATCGAACCATTTGCCAATCGTTGTTGCATCGAACTTGCTCCACGTTTTGCGGCGGGAAATCATTACGTAATAGACGATTGATGATGAATGTGATTTTTTTGTAAAACTTTAAAAATATTTGGTTTTCGTTAAATCATCGTTTATTTTTGAAACCGATATATTAGGGAAATCCTATTTGAAGCACGTTCTTTTATAAATCAAAAATTTTCCTATATCGTGGTAGCTGGGGTCAAAATGGTAACTCCTCTATTTCTAACTTCCAATATTTAGCAACAGTTGCATTAGGCTCAGATTATCCTTTCCGACGGTGTTCTTTCGCAGAATAAAGGTTGCGACGAAGGCGAAGGAGATTGGTCAAAGCTCCGCTACAATACATTGTAATGTATACATATAATAATTTTTCAGCTGCGATACAATAACACGCCGTTATGTGCGTTTTAATATCGTAGTTCATAGTTAAAAAGTTTAGTTTAAATAGAAGATACGTCTTTGCTCTGCAATGACGTATTTTTTTTTATTTAAAACATTTGCGTATATTTGCGCAGAGTTTTCAACTAAAATTTGTTTATAAGTGAACACCATTTCTACCGTTGTAAGTTATTTGAAGCCTTTTAAGAAATATGCTTTTCTTAATGTGCTTCTCAATTCTCTTAGCACAGTATTTTCGCTGTTTAGTATGGCGATGATTATTCCTTTTCTGGATATGCTTTTTAATGATATGAGTGCCGAAGTGCCCGACCCGGGTCCGTGGCGTTTCGATTTTGAAACTATGGGTCGCGCCAAGGAGTTTCTCGATTATTTTCTTTATCAGGTTATTATCACAGATGGTAAACTCACTGCGCTGATGTACATAGGTATGTTTGTAATCATCGGTGCTTTTTTCAAAAACTTTTTTGGATACATGGGTTCGTTTTATATGGCGCCCATAAGCAACGGCACAGTTATGAATTTTCAGCGCAAAATCTATTACAAGATACTCGACCTCCCGTTGCGATATTTTTCTGAATCAAAAAAAGGCGACATTCTCAGCCGTTTTACAAGCGATGTGCAAGAGATAAGGTCGAGCATTTCGGGTAGTTTGGATATGCTGTTCAAAGATCCTATTCAGATTGTGCTTTATTTAGGCACTCTGATTTACACAAGCTTGGAACTTACAATTGGCGTGCTTGTGGTGTTGCCTGTAATTGCCTTATTGATAGGTAAATTGGGTAAAAGTCTCAAATCATCGTCGGGTCTTGGTCAGGCTGCTGCAGGCGAAATGCTCACCGTTATGGAAGAAACTCTCGGTGGTTTGCGCATTGTAAAAGCCTTTATCGCCGAGCACAAGATGAAAGAACGTTTTGAAAAAATCAACGATAAAATTTACCGTCTTCAAAACAAAGTTAGCCGCAAACATTCATTGTCGTCGCCTTTGAGCGAATTCCTTGGTATTGCGGTGTTTACGGTGGTGCTGGTTGGTGGCGGATACTTGATTTTGCAAGGCAAAGGCACGTTTACATCGTCGGAGTTTATATTCTTTTTGGCTGTTTTTTCGCAGTTGCTCAATCCTGCCAAAGATTTTGCTCGCACATTCAACACCATTCAAAAAGGTATGGCATCGCTCGACCGTGTCAACAAAATTCTCGACGAAACAATGCACGTTCCCGAAATTGCCAACCCCATACGTATCAGCGATTTCAAAGAGAGTATCGAATTTCGCAACGTATCGTTTAAATACGCCGAAAAATATGTTCTCCGCAATATCAATCTCACTATCCCCAAAGGTAAAACTGTTGCACTTGTAGGTCAGAGTGGTAGTGGCAAATCTACTCTTGTAGACCTCTTGCCTCGATTCTGGGATATTGAGGAGGGCGAAATCCTTATCGACGGCGTAAATATCAAAGACTACAAGCTCACTGACCTCCGCTCTATGATGGGCAATGTAAACCAAGAGTCTATTCTCTTTAACGATACCATCCGCAATAATATAGCCTTTGGTGTGGAAGCGGCAACAGATGAGGAAGTTACTGCTGCTGCAGCCATTGCCAATGCCACCGATTTTATCGACGAAAAACCAGAAAAGTACGATACTGGGGTAGGGGATAGGGGTTCTAAACTCTCTGGAGGTCAGCGTCAGCGCATAAGTATTGCCCGTGCTGTACTCAAAAATCCTCCAATAATGATTCTCGATGAGGCTACTTCGGCTTTAGACACCGAAAGCGAACGTCTTGTGCAAGATGCCTTATCTAAACTTATGAAAAACCGTACCTCTATCGTTATTGCCCACCGCCTATCTACCGTTAAAGATGCCGACGAGATATGCGTATTAAACGATGGTGAAATTATTGAGCGCGGCACTCACGAGCAGCTTATGGAACAGAACGGAGCCTACCGCCGTTTGTGCGATCTTCAGATGTTTTAATACACCTTATATTTAGTTACTATGGAACGCATTAAACATACGCTGCTCTACATAGTGGAAAAAAAGACGCTTCTCTTTTGTATTTGGACAGCGTTTTTGTTCCGTATGTTGGCGTTGTTTTTTTCGCGTGGCATAGCATTTGGCTACGAACATTACGTCTATCTTGAAAATGCGCAGCAGCTGATTTCGGGGCAGACAACACTCTCCGAATTTCTTTATAGTGGTGATAATACATTTATTCAGCACGGTTACAGCTTGTTGTATCTTGGCATTAACTGGCTGGTATTGTTTTTAGGCGAATTCTTTGGAATATTCGACCCTCGCAGCAAGATGTTTATAATCAGGCTTGTGCATGCGTTGTCGTCGCTTTTGGCTGTTTATTACTGCTACCGCATAGCCCGTTTGTTTTCGATACGCAAAGTAGGTTTGGCTGTTGGCTTGAGCGTGGCGGTGCTGTGGTTTATGCCTTTTGTCAGTGTAAGAAACTTTGCCGAAAACGTTAGCGCCATACTGCTTTTGGCTGGTTTTTATCGCCTTGCCAAATACGATCCAAAAAAATTTAAATTTGCCGACGACCTTTTCACGGGTTTCCTTATGGCGATAGGTTTTTCCATATCTTACAATTCTGGGGCTTTTATTTTTGGCGTCTTTCTTAGTATGATAATCAGGGGCAATCACCGTCGGGCTTTGAACTATCTGCTTGGAGCACTTGTTTCGGTGATGGCATTTGAGGGGTTGGGCGCACTGCTTCTTTTTCACGAACCGTTTTATATGATAACCGAATATGCGCAATCTATCACATCTGGACGACTATATACTTCAGGTTCAAGTAATTATTATATGTATGCATCGATACTTATATTGATGTACCTATTTCCGTGGGGTATAGCAGCGTTTTATGGGTTTATACGCTCTTGGAAAAAATATTTTATGATTTTTTTCCCTGTATGCTTTTATATTGTAGTGCATTATCTTATTCCATACAAGCAAGAACGGTTTATGCTCAATATACTTCCGTTTTATTTGATACTTGTGGTGGCAGGATTGTATAATTTTAGGCTAAACTCACCAGTATATCTCAAGCACAAAACCTTTGCACGTTGGGTGGTTATTACGTTTGTTATTGTCAACGTGCCGCTGTTGCTGATAGCCTCCACTGCATATATGCGCCGTACTCAGGTGGAGTCGATGCTATTTTTGTCGAAATATCGGCAGTCGGTTCATTCTATCTTTGTAGACGATTCGGGGCAAACCTCGTCAAAAAGCTTTCCGCCATTTTATTTTGGGGGCAGATTAGTGCAATACACCTACAACAAACAGCCCGACCCCGACCCATCAATCATAAAAAGTTTTGTCAACGAAGGCAATGATGTCCGCAGTCTATTTAGTCGCGATTATTTTGTAGGCATGGGTGATACCCTTTTGCCAAGTTATGTGTTTTTTTACGGCGATTACGATTTGCAACAACGTACCGAAGCTGTTCAGCAAATTTTCCCCGACCTTACCTACGTTACCAAATTTACTCCAAGTCTTTGCGATAGGGTGATTCAGTATTTCAACAAAAGCAACCTCAACCCGCCGGTATACATTTACAGCACCACAGGCGATTAATACGGAGCATTTTTAGCAGCTTGATAAAAAAAATATCTCAAAAAATTTTTTCGGCAAAAATTCATTTGCTATCTTTGCACCCTGAATTTGAAATATTAAACGTTTAAATAAATAATTATTAAAAGGATATGATCATAGTACCTATCAAAGAGGGCGAAAACATTGAACGTGCCCTCAAAAAGTTCAAAAGAAAATTTGAGAAAACTGGAGTAGTTAAAGAACTCAGAGAGCGTCAAGCTTACACAAAATTTTCAGTTCGCAGAAGAGAGCAAATCCTCAAAGCTATTTACATTCAGCAACTTCAAAGATCACAAGAAGATATTTAAAAAAAATTTCATTTTCTTCTTGACAAATACCGATATTTTACGTATCTTTAAGTATCGGTTTCTTTAGAGAAACAAATAAACCTAAAGAACTGCAAAAAAGTAACTTAGGTTCATTTGTTTTCTTTTTTTTATATAATATATAAGTATGACGGAATTCATAATAGACGAATTTGCAAACTACCTGACCTATCAGCGACGATATAGCTCAAATACAGTAAAGAGCTATACTACCGACCTTGATATGCTTTCAAAGCACCTTTCTATGCTCAATCCGTCAGAAAGTCTTATCACAGCTGGCACCCGACAGTTGAGAGCATGGATAGTGGAGCTAAAACGCCAAGGAGCCGAACCTGCCGGCATCAACCGCAAAATTTCGTCGATGCGTAGCTTTTACCGTTATCTATTATATAAAGGTGTGGTAAAACGAAATCCTGTATCCAAAATACAAAACCTTAGCAACAAACGAGCCTTGCCCGAATTTGTACCCGACTACAAAATGCAGCAGCTCTTAGACACCGATGAATATTACAGTGGACATCCCGACGGCCCTCGCGACCGAATGATAATAGAACTATTTTATGATACTGGCATACGCTCTGCCGAATTGATAGGCTTGCGTTGCGGCGACATCGATTTCAGCCGTCGCACTATTACTATCCACGGCAAAGGCGGCAAAACACGGCAGATACCAATAACCGAAACATTATGCCGCCGTCTGCGTACATTTGTTACAGAGACCGACTCCCCGTTGTTTACAACAGATAAAGGTCGTCCTCTATACGCTAAGCTGGTATACAACATAGTACACCGTTATTTAGAACTAACACAGTCGGTACACCGCAGCAGTCCGCACACAATACGGCACTCGTTTGCCACCGCGATGCTCAACAACGGCGCCGACCTCAACGCAATAAAAGAACTCTTGGGACATGCCAACCTCAACGCAACACAGGTATACACACATGTCTCTTACGATAAGTTAAACCAAATTTACAAACAAGCCCATCCTAGGGCATAAAAATGTTAGGAGGAAAAATTATGAACGTAAAAATTGAAGCAATTCACTTTAATCCCGACAGCAAGTTGGAAGAATTCATTACCGAAAAGGTAAGTAAACTCTCTCAGGTAGCCGACGACATCATCAAGGCCGAAGTATTTTTGTCCTTAGAGCGTTCGCAAAGTAAAAACTACGACAGCAAAACCGCAAAAATTCGTATCGAGGTTCCCGGAAGCGCCATCTTTGCCGAAAAAAAATGCAAATCATTTGAAGAGGCAATTGACACTGGCTTAGAGGCTTTGCGAGTTCAGTTGTTAAAACGGAAAGAAAAACAGAAATAAAATAGAAAAAAAATGAATAATTATTTTGGAGATATAAAAAAAGCATTTACCTTTGCACCGTCAAAAATGAAAGATAAGTTTTGACGATGGTCTCTAAAATAATTATTTGTTTGCCGGTGTAGCTCAGTTGGCCAGAGCAGCTGATTTGTAATCAGCTGGTCGGGGGTTCGAATCCCTCCACCGGCTCGCAACAAAATATTGCAATGGGGAGTTTCCAGAGCGGTCAAATGGGACAGACTGTAAATCTGCTGGCTACGCCTTCGGTGGTTCGAATCCATCACTCCCCACAAATATTAAGCGGGAATAGCTCAGTTGGTAGAGCGACAGCCTTCCAAGCTGTAGGTCGCGGGTTCGAGCCTCGTTTCCCGCTCGTTATCAACAATAAGCCGAAGTAGCTCAGTGGTAGAGCACTTCCTTGGTAAGGAAGGGGTCATGAGTTCAACTCTCATCTTTGGCTCAAATTTTTTTTGCATGCCGGTTTGGTGTGCAATCAATGTTTAAAAAGTAAATTAAAAAAAATTTTTTACCAACAAATATTTATTTACCATGGCAAAAGAACAATTCGATAGGTCGAAACCGCACGTTAACATCGGCACAATCGGCCACGTTGACCACGGCAAGACTACTTTGACAGCCGCTATCACTACAGTATTAGCAAAAAAAGGTCTTTCAGAAGTAAGAAGCTTCGATTCAATTGACAACGCTCCCGAAGAAAAAGAGCGTGGTATAACCATCAACACCGCTCACGTAGAATATCAGACAGCCAATCGTCACTATGCTCACGTTGACTGCCCCGGTCACGCCGACTACGTTAAGAACATGGTAACTGGTGCAGCTCAGATGGACGGTGCAATCCTCGTTTGTGCAGCTACCGACGGTCCTATGCCTCAGACTCGCGAGCACATCCTTCTCGCTCGTCAGGTAAACGTTCCCAAGATTGTTGTTTTCATGAACAAATGCGACATGGTTGACGACCCCGAGCTCCTCGACCTCGTTGAAATGGAACTTCGTGAACTCCTTTCTTCTTACGATTACGATGGCGACAATACTCCTATCATCCGTGGCTCAGCTCTCGGCGCTCTTAACGGCGAAGCTAAGTGGGAAGATAAAGTAATGGAACTTATGGAAGCTGTTGACTCTTACATTCCTCAGCCTACCCGCGACGTTGATAAACCCTTCTTGATGCCTGTAGAGGACGTATTCTCGATCACTGGTCGTGGTACTGTTGCTACTGGTCGTATCGAAGCTGGTGTCATCAACTTCAACGACCCTGTAGAAATCGTAGGTCTTACCAACGACGCTCCTATGAAATCGGTTGTTACCGGTATCGAAATGTTCCGCAAACTCCTCGACAAAGGTGAAGCTGGTGACAACGCCGGTCTCCTCCTCCGTGGTATTGAAAAAGAACAACTCAAGAAAGGTATGGTTATCGCAAAACCCGGTTCAATCACTCCTCACACCAAATTCTCTGCTGAGATCTACGTATTGAAGAAAGAAGAAGGTGGTCGTCACACTCCTTTCCACAATCACTATCGTCCTCAGTTCTACCTCCGTACTCTCGACGTTACTGGTGAAATCATGCTTCCCGAAGGCGTAGAGATGGTAATGCCTGGTGACCACGTTAACATCACTGTTACCTTGATCTACCCTGTAGCATTGAACGAAGGTCTTCGTTTCGCTATCCGCGAAGGTGGACGTACAGTAGGTTCAGGACAGATTGGTAAAATCGTCGAATAGGATTATATATTTACCATAGCGAAAATTAGGGGAGGGTTTTCCCTTCCCTTTTATACACGGGTGTAGCTCAGTTGGTAGAGCACTGGTCTCCAAAACCAGGTGTCGGGAGTTCGAGCCTCTCTACCCGTGCTAACAATAGAATCACAATGTTCACAAAGATAAAAACATACCTTTCGGCTACATACGATGAACTTGTAAATAAAGTATCGTGGCCTACTTGGCAGGAACTGCAAAACAGTGCCGTTATTGTTATGATCGCAACTTTCATTATTGCGTTCCTTGTGTTTATAATGGACATCTCGTTGAAAAACGTGATGGAGCTTATTTACGGACTATTTAAATAGTTAACTAACCCTCTCGGAATTTTTCAAAATGATGGAGACAGAAAAAAACGAACGTCCGAAAGAAAAGAGATGGTATGTGCTTAGGGCGATCAGCGGGCAAGAGAAAAAGGTCAAAGAGTACATCGAAAACGAGACTGTAAACCTCAAGCTCGAAGACTTTATATTTCAGGTGCTTATACCAAGCGAAAAGGTTTATCAAGTACGTAACGGAAAGAAATACAGCAAAGAACGCTCTTTCTTCCCCGGTTATGTGCTTGTAGAGTGTATCCTTTCGCAAATGGTTCAGGGTATTCTTCGTAATATTCCTGGCGTGCTTGGTTTCTTAGGCGAAACACGAGGAGGCGATCCCCTTCCTATTCGAGAATCTGAAGCCAACCGTATTCTTGGTAAAGTGGATGAAATGCAAGAAGATTCAGCAGCTATTGATACTCCTTACGAGATTGGCGAAAACGTTAAAGTTATCGACGGTCCGTTCAATACATTTATTGGTATAATCGAAGATATCAACGAAGAAAAGAAAAAACTCAAAGTGATGGTAAAAATCTTTGGACGCAAGACCCCTCTCGAATTGAGTTTTGTACAAGTAGAAAAACTAAAAGAATAAACAACTTGAAATCCGCGACAGAATTTTTATCCTCTCAAAATTAAAATGCTTCCAAAGTCCGGACGATAGTTTTTTAGATATACAAACATTATTAAGAACAAACAAAAATGGCTAAAGAAATAACCGGTTTTGTTAAATTGGAAATCAAAGGCGGTGCGGCAAATCCCTCGCCACCGATTGGTCCCGCGCTTGGCTCCAAGGGTGTTAACATTATGGAGTTCTGTAAGCAGTTTAACGCTAAGACAAAAGATAAACCCGGAAAGGTAATTCCCGTGCTTATCACCGTTTACAGCGATAAATCGTTTGACTTTGTATTAAAGACATCCCCCGCCGGTGCACAGTTGAAAGAACTTGCCAAAATCAAATCTGGATCGGCTGAGCCGAACAGAAAGAAAGTAGCCTCAGTTACTTGGGACCAGATCAAGCAGATTGCCGAAGACAAACTTCCCGATCTCAACTGTTTTTCAGTAGAGTCGGCTATGAAGATGGTTGCAGGCACAGCCAAGAGCATGGGCATCACAATCAGCGGCCCGTCTCCTTTTGATAAACAATAAAAAACAAAATCGAAATGGGAAAAGTAAGTAAAAAATATAAAGCTGCGCTGGGCAAAATCGAAGAAGGCAAGCAGTATCAACTCAGAGAGGCTTGTGATTTGGTTAAAACTTTAGTTTCTACCAATTTCGACTCTTCTGTTGACGTTGACATTCGCTTGGGTGTAGACCCTAAGAAAGCCAATCAGATGGTCAGAGGCGTTGTTACTCTTCCTAATGGTACCGGTAAGGACAAAAAGGTGTTGGTTCTCTGTACTCCCGACAAGGAAGAAGAGGCTAAGGCCGCAGGTGCCGACTATGTTGGTCTTGACGAATACATCAACAAGATCTCCGGAGGTTGGACCGATGTCGATGTTATCATCACTATGCCTTCGTGCATGGGCAAAGTCGGAAAGTTAGGTAGAATACTTGGTCCTCGTGGACTTATGCCTAACCCCAAGACAGGTACTGTTACTATGGATATAGCACAGGCAGTAAAAGAAGTAAAACTCGGAAAGATAGATTTTAAGGTAGACAAATACGGTATCATTCACTGTCCCGTAGGCAAAGCCTCTTTCGAGGGTGAAAAACTTTACGAAAACGCTCGCGAATTCCTTCGCACCGTTATCAAGTTGAAACCCGCCGCCTCAAAAGGCACATACGTAAAGAGCGTTTTTGTTAGTGGCACAATGTCGCCAAGTATTGAGGTTGATCCCAAAACTATTGAGTAAGGCCATAATTAAAGCAGATTAAAAATGAAAAAGATTCAAAAAAGTTCCATAATTGATTCGCTTGCAGAGGCTGTTGACAACTCGTCAAACTTCTATTTGGCCGACATTTCCGACCTTAACGCAGCCGACACCTACAAGTTGCGTAAGGCTTGTTACGACAAGAAGGTTAAACTTCAAGTTGTAAAAAACAGCCTTCTCAAAAAAGCTTTTGAGAAAAGCAACAAGAATGGTAGCGTAGACGAGCTCATCCCGCTTCTCAAACAGAATACTTGCATCATGTTCTGCGAAACGGCCAACGCCCCCGCTCAGATGATTCAAGAATTGCGTAAGAACGGTGAGAAACCTATCCTCAAAGCTGCATACGTTCAAGAGAGTGTTTATGTTGGTGACAACCAACTTTCAGCCTTGGCTTCTATCAAGTCGAAGGAAGAACTTCTCGGCGATATCATTATGCTGTTACAGTCTCCGATCAAGAATGTTATTTCTTGCTTGCAATCGGGACAAAACAAACTTACCGGTTTGGTAAAAGCTCTCGAAGAAAGAGCAAACTAATAACTAAATTTAAAAACAATTTAAAAAACTATACAAAATGGCAAATTTGGAAGAATTAGCAGAACAATTAGTAAACTTGACTGTTAAAGAAGTTAGCGAACTTGCAAACATATTCAAAGAGAAATACAACATCGAGCCCGCAGCTGCAGCTGTTGCAGTAGCTGGTCCCGTAGCTGGTGGCGCAGCAGCTCCCGCAGCAGCTGAGCAAACCGAATTCGACGTAATCCTCAAATCAGCTGGTGCTGCTAAATTGCAGATCGTTAAATTAGTTAAAGAACTTGCTGGTCTTGGTTTGAAAGAAGCTAAAGACCTCGTTGATGCCGCTCCCAAGCCCATCAAAGAGAAAGTTTCAAAAGAGGAAGCCGAATCACTCAAAGCTAAGCTTGTTGAGGCTGGCGCCGAAGTTGAACTCAAGTAACGAACAACATACTCTTACATGGAGTTTTGGTTTAGTATCCGTGCTCACGGATACTAAGCCTTTTTGTCATTTTTTCTAAGTTCGATTATTTATTATTAATTTTTTTACCATCAGATGGCTCTGAATAACACTCGAATTAGTTTCGCTTCAACTAAAAATCAGTTAGAGTATCCTGATTTTTTGGAAATTCAATTGAAATCCTTCCACGATTTCTTTCAGTTAGAAACCACACCCGAAAAACGTAAACAAGAGGGTCTTTTTAAGGTTTTTAACGAAAACTTTCCAATAACTGATACTCGTAATAATTTCGTACTCGAATTTATCGACTATTATGTTGATCCTTCAAGGTACACCATAGAAGAGTGTCTCGACAGGGGTTTGACTTACAGCGTCCCCTTGAAAGCTAAACTCAAACTCTATTGCACCGACCCCGAGCACGAGGATTTTGACACGGTTATTCAGGATGTCTATCTGGGTACCGTTCCTTATATGACTCCACGCGGCACGTTTGTTATCAATGGTGCGGAACGCGTGGTTGTGTCGCAGTTGCACCGTTCACCCGGAGTTTTCTTCGGTCAGAGCGTGCACACTAACGGAACAAAACTTTACTCCGCACGTATCATTCCTTTCAAAGGTTCTTGGATCGAATTTGCTACCGACATCAACAATGTGATGTACGCTTATATCGACCGTAAAAAGAAATTACCTGTTACCACACTTCTTCGCGCTATCGGTTTCGAGCGCGATAAGGATATTCTCCAAATCTTCGACCTTGCCGACGAAATTAAAGTAAGCAAAGCTGCCCTCAAAAAGGTGGTTGGACGCAAACTCGCCGCAAGGGTTCTCAACACTTGGACAGAAGACTTTGTTGACGAGGATACCGGCGAGGTGGTATCAATCGAGCGTAACTCGGTTATCGTTGACCGAGAGGTTGAACTTACTCCCGAGCTCATCGATCCTATCGTTGATTCTGGTATTCAAACTATCCTTCTTCACAAGGATGTTTCTGACCGTATCGACTACTCAATTATCTACAATACATTACAGAAAGACCCCTGCGACTCTGAGAAAGAGGCTGTCAACTATATCTACCGTCAGCTTCGCAATGCCGAACCGCCGGACGATGCAACCGCCCGCGACGTTATCGACAAACTTTTCTTCTCAGATCGTCGCTACGACCTCGGTGATGTGGGACGTTTCCGTATCAACAAGAAACTCGACCTCAAAATCGATCCCAACATCAAGGTCCTCACAAAAGAAGACATTATTGAAATTATTAAATATCTTATAGAATTAATTAACTCTAAGGCCGACGTTGACGATATCGACCACTTGTCAAACCGTCGTGTACGCACCGTTGGCGAGCAACTTTTCGACCAATTTGGTGTAGGTCTTGCACGTATGGCTCGTACTATTCGTGAGCGTATGAACGTTCGCGACAACGAGGTGTTTACTCCTATCGACCTTATTAATTCTAAGACCCTTTCTTCGGTTATAAACTCGTTCTTTGGTACTAACCAATTGTCGCAGTTTATGGACCAAACCAACCCGCTTGCCGAAATCACTAACAAACGTCGTCTTTCGGCGTTAGGTCCTGGTGGTCTTTCGCGCGACCGTGCAGGTTTCGAGGTGCGCGACGTACACTATACCCACTATGGTCGTCTCTGCCCGATTGAGACTCCTGAAGGTCCTAACATCGGTCTTATTTCGTCGCTCTGCGTTTTTGCAAAGGTTGACGACTTAGGCTTCATCGAAACTCCTTACCGCAAGGTTAACGACGGTGTGGTTGACTTCTCTGAAGAGGGTATGCAATATATGACCGCTGAGGACGAGGACAACAAACTCGTGGCTCAGGCTTCGGCTCAAATGGACGACAACGGCAGAATTATCGAAAAACGTGTTAAGGCTCGTCAAAATGCCGACTTCCCGGTTATTTCGCCTGAGGAGGTTGAACTTATCGACGTGGCTCCTAACCAGATTTCGTCTATCGCTGCATCGCTCATCCCGTTCTTGGAGCACGACGACGCAAACCGTGCGTTGATGGGTTCTAACATGATGCGTCAGGCAGTTCCGATTATCGAACCCGAAGCTCCTATCGTTGGTACAGGTATCGAGGCTCGCGTTGCAAAAGACTCACGCACTCAGATTATCGCCGAGCGCGACGGTGTGGTTCAGTATGTTGATGCCGACAAAATCGTTATCAAATACAACCAAACCGAAGAGGAGCGTTTTGTTGATTTCGACGACGAAAACACTACATATCACCTCACTAAGTTTAAAAAGACCAACCAGAGCATGTGTATCAACATCCGTCCTATCGTTCGCAAAGGCGATGTTGTCACCGAGGGTCAAATCCTTACCGAAGGTTACGCAACTAAGGGCGGCGAACTTGCTCTTGGACGCAACATGAAGGTTGCTTTCATGCCTTGGAAGGGTTACAACTACGAGGATGCTATTGTGATTTCAGAGCGCGTTGTTCGTGAAGATTTGTTCACATCTATTCATATTGATGAGTACCTTCTTGAAGTTCGCGACACCAAGCGCGGTATGGAAGAACTCACAGCCGATATTCCTAACGTAAGCGAAGACGCCACCAAAAACCTCGACGAAAACGGTATTATCCGTGTTGGTGCTGAGGTTCGTCAGGGCGATATCCTTATCGGTAAGATTACTCCTAAGGGCGAATCTGATCCTTCTCCCGAGGAGAAACTTCTTCGTGCAATCTTCGGTGAAAAGGCTGGCGATGTTAAGGACGCATCTTTGAAAACTCCTCCTTCAGTAAAAGGTGTGGTTATCGACAAGCGTTTGTTCTCTCGCTCAATGAAAGACCGCAAGCTTAAATCTGCCGACAAACCTATCATTCAAAAACTTGAAAAGGATTACGAGCAGATTTGTGCCGAACTCCGCGACCGTCTTATCGACAAGCTCTTTACCCTTGTTAATGGCAAAACATCGCAAGGCGTTAAAGATTACTTCAACAAAGACGTTATTGCTAAGGGCGTTAAATTCTCGTTGAAAGTTCTTGAGGATGTTCCCGACTATTTGGAAATCAACCCCAACAAGTGGACTACCGATAAGAAGAAAAACGAAACTATCAAAGCCCTCTTGCACAACTATATAGTTAAATTCAAAGAAAACGAGAGCGTATTCCGCCGTCAAAAATATAATGTAATGATAGGCGACGAATTGCCTATCGGAATTATCCAGCTTGCTAAGGTTTACGTGGCTAAAAAACGTAAACTCCGTGTAGGCGACAAGATGGCAGGTCGTCACGGTAACAAGGGTATCGTTTCGCGTATTGTACGCGCTGAGGATATGCCTTTCCTTGCCGATGGTACTCCTGTTGATATCGTTCTTAACCCGTTGGGCGTGCCTTCACGTATGAACCTTGGACAGATTTACGAAACTGTTCTTGGCTGGGCAGGCAAAACAATGGGCGTAACATTTGCAACCCCGATTTTCGACGGTGCTACTGTTGAGCAAATCGGCGACCTTATGGAAAAGAACGGTTTGCCTCGCTTTGGTAAATCTTACCTTTAC
The DNA here is from genome assembly GCA_016293845.1 of Bacteroidales bacterium. Classification (GTDB taxonomy): domain Bacteria; phylum Bacteroidota; class Bacteroidia; order Bacteroidales; family UBA3824; genus UBA3824. The sequence continues at coordinate 77,420 of JAEDDH010000008.1, forward strand.
GATGGCGGCACAGGTGAACGTTTTGACCAGCCGGCTACCGTGGGCGTTATCTATATGTTGAAACTCGGCCACATGGTCGACGACAAGATGCACGCTCGTTCTATCGGTCCTTACTCACTTATTACTCAGCAACCTTTGGGTGGTAAAGCTCAGTTTGGTGGTCAGCGTTTTGGAGAGATGGAGGTTTGGGCGCTCGAAGCATTCGGCGCAGCAAACATACTTCAAGAGATACTTACAGTTAAGTCCGACGACGTTGTAGGACGTGCTAAGGCTTACGAGGCTATTGTAAAAGGCGACCCTATGCCTGTTCCCGGTATTCCCGAATCGTTCAACGTATTGTTGCACGAGCTTAGAGGTCTCGGATTGAGCGTAACTCTTTCATAATTAATTAATAGACAAGTTTTGTATAACTACATATTTAAAGGCAACGAAAATGGCATTTCGTAAAGACAACAAAACAAAAAGCACATTTACCAAGATAACGATAGGCTTGGCGTCTCCTGAGGAGATTTTGGAACGCTCGAGCGGCGAGGTTCTCAAACCCGAGACTATCAACTACCGTACCTACAAGCCCGAGCGCGACGGCCTTTTCTGCGAGCGCATATTCGGTCCCGTAAAGGACTATGAATGTCACTGCGGAAAATACAAACGTATCCGTTACAAAGGCATCGTCTGCGACCGTTGTGGTGTGGAAGTTACCGAAAAGAAAGTACGCCGCGAGCGCATGGGACACATCTCGCTCGTTGTGCCTGTAGCTCACATTTGGTACTTCAAGTCTCTGCCAAACAAAATCGGTTATTTGCTCGGTATGCAGACAAAGAAACTCGATTCTATTATCTATTACGAAAAATACATCGTTATACAACCCGGCGTAAAGGCTGCCGATGGCGTTAAAAAACTCGATCTCCTTGCCGAGGAAGAGTATTTAGACATCATCGACTCGCTTCCCAAAGACAATCAACTCTTAGACGATGAAGACCCCAACAAGTTTATCGCTAAGATGGGTGCTGAAGCCATTTACGAACTTTTGAAGGAAATCAACTTAGACGACCTTGCATTCTCGCTCCGCGACAAAGCTAACAAGGAGACCGCTCAACAGCGCAAAAACGAAGCTTTGAAACGTTTGCAAGTGGTTCAAACTTTCCGTCAATCGCCCGAAAGCAACAAACCTGAGTATATGATTATGAAGGTGGTTCCGGTGATTCCGCCAGAGTTGCGTCCTTTGGTTCCGTTGGATGGCGGACGTTTTGCCACTTCCGACCTCAACGACCTTTATCGCCGCGTAATTATTCGTAACAACCGTCTCAAACACCTTATCGAAATCAAAGCTCCCGACGTAATTCTCCGCAACGAGAAACGTATGCTTCAAGAGGCTGTTGACTCTTTGTTCGACAACTCTCGTAAGTCTAACGCCGTTAAGAGCGATGCAAACCGTCCGTTGAAATCTCTCAGCGATAGTTTGAAAGGTAAACAAGGCCGTTTCCGTCAAAACCTTCTCGGTAAACGTGTTGACTATTCTGCACGTTCGGTTATCGTTGTTGGTCCTGAATTGCAAATGCACGAATGTGGTTTGCCAAAAGAAATGGCTGCCGAGCTCTACAAACCGTTTGTTATCCGCAAACTTATTGAGCGTGGTGTAGTTAAGACCGTTAAATCTGCCAAAAAAATCGTTGACCGTAAAGACCCCGTTGTTTGGGATATTCTCGAAAACGTATTAAAAGGACACCCAATATTGCTCAACCGTGCTCCTACCTTGCACCGTCTTGGTATTCAGGCATTCCAGCCCAAATTGATCGAAGGCAAGGCTATTCAGTTGCACCCGTTGGTATGTACTGCGTTCAACGCTGACTTCGACGGAGACCAGATGGCTGTTCACTTGCCCCTTGGCAACGCAGCAGTTTTGGAGGCTCAGATTCTTATGCTTGCTTCGCACAACATTTTGAACCCTGCCAATGGTGCTCCTATCGCCGTTCCTTCTCAGGACATGGTACTTGGTCTTTACTACATGACCAAAGAGCGTAAACTTCAAGACGGAGTTCCTGTAAAAGGCACTGGTCTTACCTATTACAGCCCCGAAGAAACCATCATCGCCTACAACGAAGGCAAAGCTACTCTGCAGAGCGGCTGCAATATCCGTGTAGACGTTATGGAAAACGAGGTGCTTGTTAACAAAATGATTCACACCACCGTAGGACGTATCCTCTTCAACCAGTTGGTTCCGCCTGAGGTTGGTTTTATCAACGAGGTTATCAAAAAGAAAAACCTCCGCGACATTATCTCTCGTGTAATTAAATATTGCGGAATGGCTCGTGCCGTTAAATTCCTCGACGATATTAAGAATATGGGTTACTACCGTGCATTCAAGGGTGGACTTTCGTTCAACCTCGAAGACGTGGTTATCCCCGAAGAAAAAGCTGCATTGGTTCAGGCTGGTTACGACCAAGTGGACGAAATCCTCAACAACTACTCGATGGGTTTCATCACTTTCAACGAACGTTACAACCAGATTATCGATACTTGGACACACGTAAACGCTCAACTTACCGAGTCGGTGATGAAGACCCTCAGCGCCAACAACGACGGATTCAACTCTGTTTACATGATGTTGGATTCAGGCGCCCGTGGTTCTAAAGAGCAGATTCGTCAGCTTTCTGGTATGCGTGGTCTTATGGCTAAACCCCAGAAATCTGGTAGCGCAGGTTCAGAGATTATCGAGAACCCGATTTTGGCAAACTTTAAAGAGGGACTTTCGGTGCTAGAGTACTTCATCTCTACCCACGGTGCCCGTAAAGGTCTTGCCGATACCGCGTTGAAAACAGCCGACGCTGGTTACCTTACCCGTCGTCTTGTTGACGTTGCCCAAGACGTTATTATTACACAAGAAGACTGTGGCACACTCCGCGGACTTGTTGCAACTGCATTGCGTAAAAAAGACGAAATCGTAGAGTCGCTTGGCGACCGCGTTCTTGGCCGTACATCGGTTCACGACGTTATACATCCTCAAACAGGCGAACTTATCGTTCGTGCAGGTGAAGAAATCACCGAAATCATTGCACAGAAGATTGATGAGTCGCCCATCGAACAGATTGAAATCCGTTCGGTACTTACCTGCGAATCGCGCAAGGGCGTTTGTGCAAAATGCTACGGACGTAACCTCGCTACTCAGCGCAAGGTTCAGATAGGTGAGGCTGTGGGAACAATCGCAGCTCAGTCAATCGGCGAGCCTGGCACACAGCTTACACTTCGTACATTCCACGTCGGTGGTGTCGCCGGTGGTATCGCTGCTGATTCGCAATTTGTTTCTAAATACGATGGTTACTTGCAAATTGAGGAGTTGAAAGTTGTTCCTTTCATCGACGAAACTGGCAAAGAGGTATCTGTTGTTATCAGCCGTCTTGCCGAGGCTAAGATTGTGGACAGCAACACCAACATCACCCTCACCAACGCTCCTATACCTTACGGCTCGCGTCTCTACTTCAAAGATGGCGACACAGTTAAGAAAGGCGACGTAGTTTGCGAGTGGGACCCCTTCAACGTAACAATTATTTCGGAGTTTGCCGGAAAGGTAGCTTTCGAAAATATGATAGAAGGCCTTACCTACAAGGAAGAATCCGACGAGCAGACAGGTTTTGCCGAGAAAGTTGTCATCGAGGCAAAAGACAAAACCAAATCACCTTCAATCCATATCACCGACGAAGAAGGCAACTATCTTGCCACCTACAATATCCCTGTGGGTGCTCACATCATCAAGTCGGAAGGCGAGATGGTTAAATCGGGCGACATTCTCGTTAAGATACCTCGCAAGGTTGGTTCTCTCGGCGACATCACCGGCGGTCTTCCCCGTGTTACCGAGTTGTTTGAGGCTCGTAACCCCTCTAACCCCGCTATCGTATCCGAAATCGACGGTATCGTATCTATGGGACGTATCAAACGTGGTAACCGCGAAATCACAATCACCTCTAAACAAGGTGAGGAGAAAAAATACCTCGTATCGCTCTCAAAACAGATACTTGTACAAGACAACGACTACGTTAAGGCAGGCACACCTTTGTCTGACGGCGCAGTTACACCTTCAGACATTCTTGCTATCAAAGGACCCACAGAGGTTCAGGAATACATCGTTAATGAGGTTCAAGAAGTTTACCGTTTGCAGGGCGTTAAGATCAACGACAAACACTTTGAAGTTATCGTTCGCCAGATGATGCGCAAGGTAAAAATCGAAGATCCGGGCGATACCAACTTCCTCGAGGGCGAGATTGTAGACAAGTGGAACTTTATGGAAGAAAACGACCGTATGTTCGGCAAAAAAGTTGTGCTCGACGCCGGCGACAGCCAAAACCTCAAAGCAGGTCAGATTGTTTCGGCACGCAAACTCCGCGACGAACTCTCTACTCTCAAACGTAAAGACCTCCGCTTGGTAGACGCCCGCGACGCTGTGGCTGCAACATCAAGCCAAGTGCTCCAAGGTATCACACGTGCCGCATTGCAGACATCAAGCTTTATGTCGGCTGCATCATTCCAAGAGACCACCAAAGTGCTCAACGAAGCTGCAATCGCTGGCAAGGTAGATTACCTCGAAGGCTTGAAAGAAAACGTTATCGTTGGACACTTGATTCCTGCAGGTACTGGTATGCGTCGTTACAACCATATTCAAGTAGAACCCAAAGAGAAAGATAATTCATCGTCAACATACGTTGGATAAAAACACAGACACCATGGAAGAAAACAAAGGTCAGCTGAATATAGAACTCAACGGCGAAGTGGCACAGGGCATATATTCCAACCTTGCCCTGATAGCTCATTCGAGTGCAGAATTTGTACTTGACTTTATAAGAGTTCTCCCCGGATTGCCCAAGGCGCAGGTAAAGAGCCGTATCATTATGACTCCCGAACACGCCAAACGCCTTATGGTTGCCTTGCAAGAAAACATCGTCCGCTACGAACAGCAGTATGGCAAAATCAAAAACCTTGACGGCGCCGGCGGTGTTACCATTCCGATGAACTTCGGAGGTCCGGGCACACAGGCTTAGTTTTCTGATAAGAGAATAAAAAAGGCTTCTCCATTTGGAGAAGCCTTTTTTTTGTTGATGTAAATCCAACAACGTATCTTCGGGATATTTTTTTATGCATTGTAAGATATGCAACGTGCCTTCGTGATGTTTTTTTATACGTTGTGGCTCATACATAGTGTATAAGTTGTTAATAATATATATATTGAATGTATAATAACAACACAAAAGCATTATTAATATATATGTAATTTCTAAAAAGATTGATATACAGTGTAAATATCGATACTAATATTATATAACAACAGTGTAATAAACAGCTAATAAGATACATTTCAAAACTAACAATGCCTCTTTGAGGTGGCTTAAAGGTAAGCTGAATGTCGTGTAGCGTTAATAAAAACTGTTTGAAGATACAATGTAAGAGATACAATGTGATTTTTTATTGCCCGAAGACACATTGTTAGAATAATTGTGCCTTAAAAAATAGTCGGGATATACGATGTATTATTTGTAGAGGTAGAATCTATGCACCGAATACATATTGCACCATATATATCGCCACAAAGCATGCTTCAAATATATTCCGTAATAGATACAATGCCCCTAAGACCTATCCAAAAGGCGTATTGCATAAATAGCGATAAAAATTTTATAAAAAAAGTGTATATTTTATAACTTTCATTTTCATCTTTAATAAAACTATCTTATATTTGTGCAATTTAAATACATAAATTAATAATAAATATTACAAAATGGCAAACGTACAAATATCTTTATCGGGAGTGTCAATCCAAAGGCTTAGAATGGATATGCTCTCTGATTTAACAGCAAAACTTATTCAGGCAGGTGCATCTGCCAAGGAGAAAACCACAAAAGAGGAGGTGGCATTGGTGAAAACCGCCGCAAAAGAGTTTAACGCCGCCAAGGTAAAAGAGAAAACCAACCAGTCGACACAGGTAACACAGCAGTATTTCGAGACCCTCAAAAAACGTTACACCGCTCTTGGAGGATGTCTCACCACTGCCAAAAACTGCGGTATTCACGACAAAGAGGTTGCCGCTGCCAATATTATTCCAAAATATGCCAACGTTTCGTCGGTGTTTGCGCTCAAAAGCGAAGCCATAGGTCGCATCGAAAAGGCTATTGCCAACTTGCGCACCGTAAAAGATGCCGATTTTACCACTATTGGCGCGTTGGAGCTTCTTGTTGACCTCGAAAACATTATAGAGGATTACCGCACCGCCGTAATTTCGCGTGTGGATATAAAGGTGGAAAAATGCAAGTCGGTGGTAACAGCTCGTCAAAACCTCATGACCCACATACAAGGACTTCTCTCTGCCATCAAATACGCGCAAGACTGTCGCAATGGTAGCGAAACCGAATTAGTGAAGCAATACAACACCATTTTTGGCGAAATAGGCGCACTGCTAAAACAAAGCGCCACCCTCCGCGCCAAAAACAAAAAAGATGCGAATGAATAACAACAGGAGAGGAGTATAGCGTGGTGTAACCGTTTTATATTACACCACAGCTATTTCATCTTTCCATCCAATTTTTATACCTTCTTTCAACTTGTACTCCTGCTGACCCATATAGGCAAGATAGATGTTGAAGCTGTTCTTTTCTTAACATTTTGGAAAACGGTATTTACTCCTCCGCTTTCCACTCAGAAATATTCTTTTCCTTGCTCGAAAAATTTACACCTATTTTAAATATTTTGCGGCTGTCTTTTTTGAAGCGTCCGGCGTAATCTTTTTCGTTGATTTGGTCGAGGGCAATTTGAGGGTCTTGGTCCATCTTGAACTCAAAGATATAGATATAGTTGTCGGATGCGGCAACGGCGTCGGCTCTGCCTTTTGAGAAATGCGCCTCCGAAAGCGCAAACTGTCCGCAGATGGTGAAGACAAGGAAAATCACGTTGTGAAAATCGCGCTCCAAATACTTCTCGTTGTTGTCGTTGGCATACGGCAGGGTTGAATATAGGGCTTGGAAACGCTCCATAAGGCTGTCGATGCCGCCCTTGCGGAAATCGCGAAGAAAATCGGCATAAACAAATCCTGTAATGCTGTCGGGCGCGCGGTAAAACTCGTTAATCAATCCTTGCAGAAAACTCAGTTTTATCTCGTTGTTAGGAAATCCGAGGATGTATGTGCGAGTGTTGCGGTCGTAACTCTTGATGGTGAGGTAGCCAGTGTAATAGAGCAACGGCACAAGATCCGTATTGTGTTCGTCGTTCTTGAAAGTTTTGAGGTCGTCCTTGGGAAAGTCCATGTCGTCCTCGAACCGCTTGAAATCATAATACGTACTGTGTATGCGCTTCATAAGCATCTCTGGGTTGCCTGTCTCGTACCAATAATTTTGGAAATCGAGACCAGAAAAAGCCCTCAAAAGGCTTACGGGATTGAATACCTTTCCGCCGTTTTCGTGGAATAGATAACCATCGTACCAATGTTTGAGTTCGGCAGCACATTCGTCGAAAGTAAAGCCTTCATGTTTTGCGAGTTTTTCGATTTCGGGAGTGAAATTGGCAATCAACTCCTCGTGCGTGATACCGCAAATAGCCGAAAAATTCTCATTGTCGGTAATGTCTTCGGGTTGATTTAAACCGCTGAAAATAGATGTTTTGGCAAACTTGGTAACGCCTGTGACAAATACAAAGCGGATATACTCGTCGGCAGATTTAAGAACAGAGAAAAATCCACGGTGAATTTTTTTAGATTCGGTGAGGTTTTCACTCGTTATCAAAGGATTGTCGTATTCGTCAACGATAATTACAGTCTGCAAGCCTGTTTTTTTATACACCGCCTGCATATCGTATGTAAAACGGATGGCAAGCCGCTTGGCGTATGGATTTTCATCTTTGTCGTACGTAATATTATTGAAAATCGACTCGTCAAAGATAATGTCGTTTTCTTTTTCAAAACAATACAGCATAAATGTGATTTTGTCAATCAGCATCGAAGGTTTGGAATAGTCGCCATCCACAAAATCGAAATATGCCAACGGATATTTAATCCAATCTTTCTCCAAAGAATCTATTATAAGATTCTTGAAACATTCCTTTCTACCCTCGAAGTATGCCTTGAGCGTGTTGGCGAAAAGGCTTTTACCAAACCTACGGGGACGCGCAAGAAAATACGCCTTGCTTGAATGTGCAAGCAAATATACATAGTCGGTTTTATCTACATAAAGGCAACCTTTTTGTCGTAAGTCTGCAAAACTCTGAAACCCGATAGGTAATCTGCGCGATAGGTCGATGGTGACAGCCATAGTTGACGTATTATAATTTGTTTCGTTTCTAATCGCAAAGATAATTAATGGCGAGGTTATTTGCAAATTTATTTTAACGTGCACATGCTCGTTTCTTTTCTTAACCGTCTGGAAAACGGTGTGTTTGTAACCATGGAGATCGAGCCGCATGGTGGCGATGATGGCCATGGTGTTTCAATATACACAAATCTTTTGTAGAAACTCTCCCCGAAAAGTGTGATAATGTAGAAAACGTAAAAAACACTTTTTTTCTTTTTTTTATCGATTTTATTCTACCTTTGCGGCCTAAACCGTTATAAACCGCTATGAATAAGAAAGGAATAACATCCATTCTGTCGGGGTTAGTTTTAGTGGCTGCATCGTCGTGCAGTTCTAACGCAAGGCAGAATCAAAACATCGACATTAACGACGACTCAACTAAAAATCAGCAGGCCGACACCATAGCCGCTGTTGAAAAACAACCTGAGGTTGTGTTTCTCCCCGATACTATCTTTGCATCGGTGAATGCGTTGGAATACAAGGTAGAAACCAAAGACAATTCTGACGGCACGTTGAAGTTTACCGACGACCTCTACCGCAGCACTCCGGGCGTGTTTACCTTCCGTGCCAACCTCTACCGCGATGCCGATATGGGCGGAACTGTTACCGGCACTCCCACCACTATCGAGCGTGTATGGACTTTCAACACCGACTACGACACCCAACCCACCAAATACGGCACTTGGGGCGGAGGAAGCGGTTGGACTGGTCAGCCCGTTTATGTAAAATGGACCGATGAACAGGTGGCGCATTTCAAAGCCACATCTAAGGAACTTACAGCCGATTTTTCTAACGAGGAGATAATGTTTGGTTCGCTTTGCAGCAAGACATATTTTCTTAATCCCAATACAGGCAAGCCGTCGCGCACAAAACTCGACGCTGGCAACACTATCAAGGGTACAGGCTCTATCGACCCTGAGTTTTACAACTACTATCTTGGTCAGGGCGTTCCCTGTCGTGCTCCGTTTGGCTGTATGGCATACGATTTGGAAAAACACGAAAAAACATTCTTCTATGGACCCGACGCGGGGGCTTGGCGTGCGTGGGGCGCGTTCGACTCGTCGCCTGTTGACGTGGGCGGATTCCTCATTTGGCCTGGCGAAAACGGCACTATCTACAAATATATCCGCGAGCAGGGCAACCTCAAAATGCACAGCCTATTGCGCTACAAAGTAAAAGGACGTAACGCTCCCGGCATTGAGTCGAGCATCTGCGTTTACAAAAATTACGGCTATGTGTGCGACAATCACGGCAATGTGCTCTGCATCAACCTCAACACTATGAAACCAGTTTGGCGTTACGACAATCACGACGATTCCGACGGCACAATTGTCTGCCGTCCCGAAAATGGCACACCTTATATATATACAGCCTGCGAGGTAGACAAGCAGGGATTCAGCGGCACGTGCCACATTGTAAAACTCGACGGCACCAACGGCACTCCTGTTTGGGACACCGAAATACTCTGCAAGCGCACCGGCACAAGCGGACACGTATTAGACGGCGGCGTTTACTGCACACCGCTCGTAGGCAAAGGCGATTGCGAGGGAATGCTCTTTTACAACATCTGCCGCAACAGCGCTGCGAAATCTAACGGCGAGTTTACAGCCATCAGCACCGAAACCGGCAAGGTAATTTACGCAAAACCTTTAAAACAGTTTGCATGGTCGTCGCCTGTGGCATTCTACAACGAAAACAACGAGGCATTCATCTTTACTGGCGACGCTTCGGGCAATGCATACCTCTTTAAAGGCATAACCGGCGAACTCATCTGCACCAAAGTTTTAGCCAACAACTTTGAATCATCGCCCGTGGTAATAGGCAGTTCGTGCATTGTAGGATCAAGAATTAACGGAATACATAAATTTGTTATAAAATAAGATGAAATTAAAGGCATTAGCATTGATGGCAGTTACGACGTTGATGTCGGGTGCTTTTGCACAGCAGTCTACAATGGAGGCGGTGCGTGATATTGTAGACGACGGATACAATTTTTGGATTTACACTCCCGAAAGTTACTACACTCCCGAAACAGTAACCGCCGAAATGGCTGTTAACGATACCATTAACGTAGCCCTTAACGACCCCTCAATCGGCAACGGCAACTGCCGTACATCGCAAATTGTTGTTACCAACACCGTTAAAACCACAACCCAAAGCCACGCCCGCAAACCTGTGGTAATATTTCTTCACGGCGCAAGTCTCTGCGGAATGGATCTTTACAGAGTAAGACGTTATGGCTGTCTCGACGCTGTAAAACGTGGTGTAAACATCGACGCCATTATCCTCGCCCCTCAAAACCCCGGCGGTGCGTGGAATCCTCGCAAAATCATGAACATACTTGAATGGACCAAGCAAAACTACCTTGTAGACACCAACCGTGTATACGTGCTTGGAATGAGTCTCGGCGGCTACGGCACAATGGATATGGCAGGCACATACCCCGACAAAATAGCGGCTGCAATGGCTCTCTGCGGCGGCACCACATTAAAAGACGTAAGCAAAATGGGCGGACTGCCTTTCTGGGTAATCCATGGCACAGCCGACCGTGCAGTAGGTATCAGTTGCTCAAAAACAGTGGTGGCACAACTCGAAGAGCAGCACAACGATTCGCTCCTAATGTACACTTGGCTCAAAGGCGCATCGCACTCTGCATTGGCGCGTCTTTTCTATCATCCCAAAACATACGAATGGCTGTTTTCGCACTCGCTATCCGACACTGAGCGCAGCGTAAACCGCAATTTCGACATCACAACGGACGACATCAAGCACGCCTACGATGGCATCCGTCGCGATGGCGGCAGTTTTGTATTAAAAGATACTGCCTCGGCTGTTACACTTGCCGAAATTGAGGCAAAGGAATACGCCCACTGCTCCACCTACACCATCCAAAACGGCGACACTCTCATCGGCATAGCCAAAAAGACCCGCACCTCAGTCAACACCCTCTGCACCCTCAACAATATCACTCCCACAACGATACTGAGGATTGGAAGAAAACTGAGGATCAAGTATGCGAAATAATTATCTAATGTTTTGTTATTTTGCACTAAAAAAACACTTTTACATTATTCCATGCCATCGTTCAAACCATACCTATTATTCCTCTCCGTAGTAATAATTACTGCCTGCACCGCCCCTGCACCCATCGACAACCCTCAGCCGTCGGCATACTTTTGGAAAACGGTTTTCGACCCTGACAGCACCGAGGCGGCGTTTATCAATGATTTTGGCATCAAGAAAATTTATATGCGCTATTTTGATGTGGTTTTCGATCAAGATAAAAACGCTTTGATGCCAAATGCTACGTTGCAGTTTCGTCAGCCCATACCGCAAGGCGTGGAGGTGATTCCCGTGGTGTTTATTGTGGAAAAATGCCTTCGACATAATGTGGATTCTATTGCAGAGATGCTTGTGGATAGGATTTTAAAAATGTCGGAAACCAACCACGTGCCCACGATTCACGAGTTTCAAATCGACTGCGACTGGACTGCCAAATCCGAAAAGGAGTATTTCCCCTTTCTCCAAAAAGTGAAAGACTACGCTGCCGCCAAAAGTCTGAAACTATCGGTAACTATACGCCTGCACCAGTTGCCTATGGCTGCTCCGCCGTGCGATTATGGAGTGCTGATGCTTTACAACACAGGCAATTACGCCAATCGAAAGTGCGTTAACCCGATACTTTATTATAATGATGTAAAACCGTTTTTGCGGCATTTGAAAAAATATCCGCTGAGGATGTGCGTGGCGTTTCCAAATTTTAAATGGCAGATTCTTTTCAAAAAAGGAAAATTCAGCAACATATTATATAGCGAGAAACTCGACGACACGCTCAACTTTGCCCAAATCGACTCCGCCACATATTTTGTGCAAAACGCCCGCGACATTCCTATGTATATCGGCAACGAGGCTTTCAACGTAATGCTCAACTATGGCGACACAATATTTGTGCGCAAAGCAGAGTTTTCTGAAATAGAAAAGGTGAGGGCGGCGGTAAACGATATTCGTCCCGAAATACTCTCGCAGACAATAATTTACGATTTAAACAGCAACAACATTAATAATATTAACTACCAACAATATGAAAAAATTTTTAGCGGCTCTATTGCTGCTGACCGCGCTAATCAGCAGTAAATCGTACGCCTGCATCGAGGAGCAGACTATCAACTTTTATATGTACAAGGTGCTCGACAGCAAGGCTTCGGCGCATTTGTTCGACGATTTTTGGCGTGGGTACGTGGGTGCCGAAATGAGCGAATATGCCGTAGATGGATTATTGTGGATCGACCCCGAAGAACTAAAACAATCGTTTGAAACCGGCGAGGCAAACAACGACATTGTACGCGCTGTAATTGCCAAAAAAGACAAGGCTATGCAAGACTACCTCATGGACCTTATCACCTACCACCGACTCAACAGCAACTTTTACAACGCTTGGGACTATCCTTCGGAAGATGAAGTAGCCGCCCGCCGTGCCAAACTTACCCAACTCCGCACCAAGGCCGAGAGTTACAACGGCGCACTCAAAGAGCGTTACAACCTTATGGCTATGCGCTGTATGTTTCAACTCGAAAAATATGCCGACGTAGAAAAGTTTTGGAACACCACCGGCACTAAAACCTCCGACAAAGACATCCGCCAAACTATGCTCTCGCTCTTTGCCGGCGCACTCTACCGTCAGAAAAAGATGGAGTCGGCCTTGCAGATTTTTGCCCAACTGAACGATATCCAAAGTTTAAAATTCTGCCTCAACGACAAACGCAACTTTCATGGCATCAAAGAGATTTACGAAAAAGACCACGACAATACATCATTGCCGTTTATGATTCAGGATTATGTTAATATGACCCAAGAAACCTTAGACGGCGAATCGGGATCGTCCCACCCCTCAGATTTTTACGAGGTAAAAAACAGCGAGGCAAAACAGTTTGCCGACTTTGCCAACAAGGTAGCCGACACCAAAGCCACCAAAGCTCCCTGTATGTGGAAAACCGCTGCTGCAATGATTCACTACCTTCTTGGCGACTATGCCGCCGCTCAAAAAGAGATTGCCGCCGCCGTTAACCTTGGCGGCACTCAACTGATGAAAGACAACGCCCGCGCTATTCAATTTCTCGTTTACACCAAAAACCGCAAGTACACCGCCGCCGAAGCATCCAAATATTTGACCGAAATCAAATGGCTGCAATCTATGGCAGAAAACGAATCGCATTTTAGCCGCGCTGCCCAACGTATTATTTATCAGAATATTCAAGGGGCTAACAAGGAGAGCGACAAAAATTTCACACTTTTGATTGTTTCTGCCGCCGATATGCTCCATCTCAACTATTTCTCCGACAATATTCTCTACGATATGACAGGTGCCGAAACCGAAAGTTTCTACAATTACGCATTCAACAACAAGAAGTTAGACGCTTTTGAAAAATACCTTCTCAACATTATCCAAACCTCCAAAGGACGCACTTTTGGCAGCAAGGATTATTACTTAGACCAAGTGGGAACCAAATACCTCAGCGAACACAATCTTGCCAAAGCCGAACAGTGGCTCTCGAAGGTAAGCATCGATTTTATGCGCAAAAAAGGCATCGCTCCGTTTATGGTGCTGCGCAACTACAATGTTGAGCCGTGGTACAATGCACAAGAAGTTACTTATCAGCAAGAGTTTAGCGACGAAATTCCCGGCCGCCTCAACGAGAACCAGCGTCTGAAATTTGCCAAAGACCTTGCCCTTGCCGAAACTCAATACAACAACGCTTCGGGCGAAAAACGTATGGAACTTGCCTACAATCTTGCTGTTATGTATATTCAAGCATCGCAGCACGGCAATTGTTGGTATCTTACCCACGATGGATGGTCGGTCTACGGAGTGCCCACCCGCAGCAACGAATTTGACTACGAATCGCGTGCAGTGGAACTCTTAACCGAGGCTTCAAAATCATCTGACAACGAGGTAAAAAGCAACGCACTCTTTGGACTTTTGTGGATACCTCGCCAGAGTCTCAGCCATTGGAACGAAGAAGAGTTTAAAAACAAAGAAATCAAATCAGCCCTCGAACAAATTGCAGTATTTATCGAAAACGTTGGCTCTACCGACGCTATGGAAAACTGCGATGTGATTATGGAGTATATCAGAGGACAGGTTGGTGGTGATTATTAATCAATCATAAATCACCCTTATTGATAAACTATTAACGCCGCAAGTATACCAACTAATGCCAATAGTTAGTATATTTGCGGCGTAATTCATTTAAATAGTTTTATTATGATACTAAACGAACAAATTAAAGCCATTGCCGAAAGGCTCAGTGCTTTGCGAGAGGTGTTAGAACTCTCGCTCGAGGACGTATCGTCCAAAACCGGCATACCGTCGGAGCAGATTGCCAAGTTTGAAAGCGGCGAATCTGATATTCCTATGAGTTTTATTTGCAACGTTGCACAAGCATACAATATTCAACCATCAGCCATTATTAGCGGCGACGAGCCCAAAATGCAGAGTTACTTCCTCACCCGCAAGGGAAAGGGCGTGAGCATGGAACGAAACAAATGCTACAAGTATTTCGCGCTTGCCGCCGGCTTTAAAGACACTCTGTTTGAACCTTTTGAGGTAACAATCCAACCGTTCGACAAAATTCATCTCAACTCGCACTCGGGACAGGAGTTCAACTACCTGCTCGAAGGTCGTGTGCTTATCCAACTCGGCGACAAGCAGTTGATTATGAACCCGGGCGACAGCATCTTCTTTAATTCAACCATACCCCACGGAATGATAGCATTAGACAACCAAGAAGCCACATTCCTTGCAACAATAAGCAAATAAAACAGTTACAAAACAATGTTAGAAAGATTTTTAAAGCAGACATCGTTCAAAGACTTGGACGATTTCAAAAAAAACTATAAAGTAATAGTTCCCGAAAACTTCAACTTTGGCTACGACGTGGTAGACGCTTGGGCTGCCGAACAACCCGACAAACTCGCTCTGCTGTGGACCAACGACAAGGGTCGCGAAGAGCGTTTCACCTTTGCCAAAATGAAAGAGATGACCGACCGCACGGCTTCGTATTTTCAAAGTCTCGGCATCGAAAAGGGCGATCGCGTAATGCTCATTCTCAAACGTAACTACGAATTTTGGTTCTGCATTGTGGCTTTGCACAAAATAGGCGCAGTGGTAATTCCTGCCACACACTTGCTCACCAAAAAAGACATTGTATACCGCAACAATATGGCTGGCACTAAGGCTATTGTCTGCTGTGGCGACCCTCTTATACTTGAACACGTGGCATCGTCGAAAGCCGAATCGCCCACTTTGAAAAAAATGATTTCGGTTGGTCCCGCAGTTCCCGAAGGATTTGAAGATTTTCAAAAGGGCATAGAAAACGCCGCACCGTTCAAAAAAATCGAAAATGTAAACACCAACGAAGATGTAATGTTAATCTACTTTACATCAGGTACATCGGGCGAACCCAAAATGGTGGCTCACTCGTATACATATCCCCTTGGACACATCACCACTGCCGCATACTGGCACAACCTTACACCAAACGACCTCCATCTCACCGTTGCCGACACTGGCTGGGGCAAGGCTGTATGGGGTAAACTCTACGGACAATGGATAGTGGGCGCTTGCGTTTTTGTTTACGACCACGAAAAATTCACTCCCGCCGATATGTTGCAGATGATTGAAAAATACAAAGTTACAACATTCTGCGCACCGCCTACCATCTACCGTTTCTTTATCAAGGAAGACCTCTCGAAATACGACCTCTCAAACCTCCGCTGGATTACCACGGCAGGCGAGGCTCTCAACTCGGCTGTGTTCGACACTATGAAAAAAATCACGGGTCTCAACATTATGGAAGGCTTCGGACAAACCGAAACCACCCTCTCGATAGGCACATTCCCTTGGATGACCCCTAAACCCGGCTCAATGGGCATACCCAACCCTGCCTACGATGTTGACATTCTCACACCCGACGGTCGCAAGGCTGAGGACGGCGAGCAGGGCGAAATCGTTATCCACACCAACAACGGACGTCCGCTTGGATTGTTTAAAGAGTATTTCCGCGACCCGCAGCGCACCGCCGAAGTATATTCCAACAATGGAACCACCTACCATACAGGCGATATAGCTTGGCGCGATGAGGACGGATACCTTTGGTTTGTTGGCCGAACCGACGACGTTATCAAGAGTTCGGGCTACCGTATCGGACCGTTTGAGGTAGAAAGCGCACTTATGACACACCCCGCAGTAGTGGAATGTGCTGTAACAGGCGTACCCGACCCAGTGCGTGGCAAAGTGGTAAAAGCCACCATCGTTCTTGGCCGGGGCTACGAACCTTCCGACGACCTTGTTAAGGAAATTCAAAACCACGTAAAGAAAACCACCGCTCCCTACAAATATCCCCGCATCATTGAGTTTGTAAAAGAACTTCCCAAAACCATCAGCGGCAAAATCCGCCGTGTGGAAATTAGGAAAAACGATGAGGAGAAGGCTAAGTAGATGATACCTTGATTAATATAGAGTAGAGACGTGCTATGGTGCGTCTCTACTTTTTTTTATAAAAAATATACACCCAATTAAAAAATATTGCATACTTTTGCAGCTGATACACTCACTTTAATTAAAGTTAAAAAAATGAACAACCGAGTTGTAATCACCGGCGCGGGTATTTGGTCGTGTATTGGCAACGATTTAGAAACCGTCCGACAATCACTTTACAACGGCAAATCGGGTGTTGGACTTTTCCCCGAACGGATTGAATACGGCTATCGCTCAGGTCTTTCGGGAGTTGTAGAACAGCCCGTTATTACAAAGCAGATGGTAGACCGTCATACACGCGTTGGTATGCCGGAACATACACGGTATGCTTATATGGCGGCTTGTCAGGCATTTAATCAAGCGGGTGTTGATGACGATTATCTTTCAAAAAACGAATGTGGATGCATCTTTGGCAGCGATTCGTCGGCTAAGCCAGTTATTGAAATATATAAGACGATGGAAGCTGAGCACGACACAGCAATGCTCGGCTACGGAATGGTATTTCAGTCGATGAATTCTACAGTAACAATGAACCTTAGCACAATTTTTCATCTTAGGGGAGTAAACTTTACCGTTAGTGCAGCGTGTGCAAGTGGCAGTCATTCAATAGGCTTGGGCTATATGATGATACAGCAGGGGCAACAAGAAATGGTGCTTTGCGGAGGAGCTCAAGAAACCAATTATTATTCAATGTTGTCGTTTGATGCAATAGGAGCCTTTTCGGTGAGGATGGAACAGCCCCAAAAAGCATCACGACCGTTTGACCGCGATCGCGATGGTCTTGTGCCTTCGGGAGGTGCAGCAGCTTTGGTATTAGAAAGTTACGACCATGCAGTAAAACGCGGTGCAAATATTCTTGCCGAAGTTGTAGGATATGGTTTTTCGGGAAATGGAGCAGAAATTTCAAAACCATGCGACCACGGTTGTGAGCTTGCAATGACGCGAGCATTACAAAATGCCGATTTAACCCCCAACGATATTGATTATATCAACGCCCACGCCACATCTACTCCGCAAGGCGATATGTACGAGGCAATTGCTATTGATCGATTGTTTAACGGCAGCAATGCTTGGATAAGTTCTACAAAATCAATGACAGGTCACGAATGTTGGATGGCGGGAGCAAGCGAAATAGTATACTCGCTTATAATGATGAAAAACAACTTTGTAGCTCCTAATATAAATTATGAAAACCCAGATGAGTATTCGCAAAGACTAAAAATAGCAACACAAACTATTGATACTCGGGTGGATACAATTATAAGTAATTCGTTCGGCTTTGGCGGAACAAACTCTGCATTAGTATTAAAAAAAATTGCAAAATAATGACACTAAAAGAAATAGAATCAACTGTAAAACAGTTTCTCGTAGAGGAACTTGAAATCGACGAGGAAAAAATTGCCTTAGAAGCGAGACTAAAAGAAGATATGGGTATCGATAGCCTTGATTTGGTGGATATTGTGGTAATTGTTGACAAAATATTTGGCATTAGAATTAAAGCTGAAGATATGAAAGGTATTGTTACCCTCAACGATTTTTGCAACTATATAGCCGCGCATCAGAATCAATAATTTTAATGGAAAATCAACTCAATTTGCTAAAAAACAACGGTATATGCGTTGTAATTCCCGTTTACAACAACGAACGAACTATAGGCAACGTGGTACTCAATAGCCTTGAAAACTGTTCCGACGTTATAGTTGTAAACGATGGCAGCACCGATTCTACTGGCGATATATTGCATAATATCAGTGGAATAACCTTGGTAGAATACTCCCAAAACCAAGGCAAAGGATATGCCCTTAAACGCGGATTAAAAAAAGCAAAAGAACTTGGTTTTAAATACGCCATCACTCTCGACGGTGATGGTCAGCATTATCCCGACGACATAGCCAACTTTTTAAAAGCCAATATCCAATACCCCGAAACCATAATCATTGGGCAGCGAGAACTCACCGGCGTGGAGCGCACCAAAGGAAGCAATTTTGCCAACAATTTTTCTAACTTTTGGTTTATGGTGCAAACATTCAAAAAAATTGACGATACTCAATCGGGATACCGGCTCTATCCTCTTAACAAATTATACGGATTAAACATAATATCAAAACGTTACGAAGCCGAATTAGAACTGTTGGTTTTGCCATCGTGGCATGGAGTAGATATTAAAACCGTGCCTATCAAAGTGTTTTATCCCGGAAAAAGCGAACGTGTTAGCCATTTCCGTCCCGGCAAAGATTTTTTTAGAATAAGCGTATTAAACACCATTTTGTGCATAGTGGGGTTGATTTATGCGCTACCGCTTGGTATTCTGAGGAGGGTGTACCGACTATTCTGTCCAAAAAAATAATTTGCAAATACTATTTTAATATCTAATTTTGTAGCGAAACAAAACAACCAAACATAATGGAAAATTTAATTTCGGAATTAAAACAGCGCATTATCGAAGTCCTCAGTTTAGAAGAGGTAAAACCAGAAGATATTGACAGCAATGCACCTCTTTTTGGTGATGGCTTAGGATTAGATTCAATTGACGCATTGGAACTTATTGTAGTTTTAGAAAAGTATTACGGCATAAAACTCAACGATGCAGCCCAAAGCAAAGCCATATTAAAAACTGTTGCCACAATGGCAGACTATATTTCAAAAAACCGCACTAAGTAGAAGAGTTTTATGCGCAAAAACATTGTTGTAACGGGTTATGGCATTATTTCGGCAAACGGAATAACACCAATAGAAAATCTTGATTTAGAGGATTTTCCATTTCCCGTGGGCGCAATTAAGCTCACTAACGATGAATTAAAGCGCAATCTCGATATTCCATTAGAAAAACAAGTAGGACGAACCACTCTTCTTGGTATCACTGCATTGCTTCAAGCAGCTGAAAATGCAAATGTTAGCGATAAAACACCCGGTCGCATAATCTTGATTTCGGGCACAACTGCTGGCGAAATGGATTTAACCGAACAATATTGGCAAGATATTAATAATCATGCAGATGTGATGCTTCATCACGATTGTGGCAGCTGCACCGAACACATTGCCCAAGGAGTAGGATTTATCAACGAATGTACCACTATTTCTACAGCCTGCTCGTCGGGAGCCAATGCCATATTAGAAGCTGCAGAAATCTTAGAAGCCGATAATGCCGACATCGTTTTTGCTGGTGGGGCAGAGGCTCTTACCAAATTTCATTTAACAGGTTTTGCTTCGCTAATGATATTAGACCGAGAAGTTTGCCGACCGTTTGCCGACAATCGTGCGGGATTAAATCTTGGCGAGGGAGCAGCCTTTTTGGTAATGGAAACCGAACAACACGCCATAAGCCGAGGAGCAAAAATCCTTTGCTATTTTGCTGGAGGCGGCAATGCTTGCGATGCTTTTCATCAAACTGCCTCGTCGCCCGAAGGTGAAGGTGCTTATCTTGCTATGAACAACGCACTTATCAATGCAAATGTAGCCCCCGACGCTATTCAATATGTCAACGCACACGGCACAGGAACGGTAAACAACGATGCAAGCGAAATGGCAGCCTTGAAACGTATTTTTGGTGAAAAAATGCCAATAATCGAAAGCACAAAAAGCATTACGGGACACACCACAAGTGCCGCTGGAGCAATCGAAGCTGTTATTTGTATTCAAAAATTGCAACAAAACAGTAAGTTGCAAAACGTTATGGACAATTCGTTTGGCTTTGGTGGCAACGATACTTCGCTTATTTTTTCGCGTTGTCAATCAGAGAGTAATGCCAATTGCTACAACAGCAATATTGAAACCGAAATAGTTGCCAAATACCAACTTACCAACGAAGACGATATTGCCGAAATCAAAGAGTTTTTAAAACCGTCGGAATATAGGCGTATGGGCAAAATTTTGCGGAGTTCGCTTTTAACGTCAATCAAAGCATTGAAACAATGCAATATAACCGTTCCAGATGCAATCATTACTGCCACTACGCTTGGTTGTTGGGAAAATTCCGAAAAAATACTCGACCACCTTACCGAACCACAGCCTACGCTCTTTATGCAGAGCACACACAACACAATAGGCTCCAACACAGCCATTTATCTTAAATGCCACGGTTATAATATCACCTATACGCAAGGCGAAGATTCGTTTGCACGGGCAATGCATAAGGCAGAAATTCTTATCAAAAGCGGCAAATGCAACAATGTTTTGGTAGGTTTGCACAACGAAAACACACAGCGTTACCGCGATATTATGCATTTGGCAGGAAGAGATGGGTTGCAACCATTGCTTTCGCTTTCGGTGGTGGTTAAACGCAAGAATTAGTTACCTTTTATTACCGCGCTATGAAAGAAAAAATACTCTCCCTATTAGAAAACGAACTGCCCACAGTAGATTTTTCGTCGCAGTTTTTGTTTAGCGAAATGGATTCGCTCGCAGTTACAACAGTTTTGGCAATTTTGTCTGAAGCGTATAAAATCAAACTCGATTCAGAAGATGCTACTCCTAAAAACTTTATGAATATCGACACCATTGTCAACCTTGTACAAACCAAACTCAATCAAAAATGATTCTCGAAGACTATCTACAACAAGACGCAGAATTATATCCCAACAAAACGGCTATAATCTGTGGCGACAAATCGTTGACTTTTTGTGAATTGTGGAATGCAGTCTGCAAAACCGCCGAAACTCTTCCAAAAGGAGAAATTGTGGTTTTTCGTGCCTCGCAAGATATCGACTTTATGGTAAAATATCTTGCCTTGCATATCAACGGTTCGGTTGCAGTGCCCATAGAAAAAGACCTTCCCGAAAATAGTTTTAACGAGATTATAGAATTTTTAAAACCCTGTAAACCAACGCCCGAAGTAGCCGACATTCTATTTACAACCGGCACCATTGGCAAAAAAAAGGGTGTAATGATTCCCCACCGTGCTATTATTGGTAATGGCGAAAATGTTATTGAGGTTCAGGGTTTTGACCACGATTCGGCTTTTATTACCACAGGTCCGATGAGCCACATAGCAAGTCTTTCAAAAATTTCGCCTGTATTAATAAAAGGTGCAACATTGATTATTACCGAAGGCATGAAAAACGTCAACGATTTTTTTGACGCTATGGATATGCCATTCCAAAAATTTGGAACATTCCTTGTGCCGAGCGCTATACGCATATTGTTGCAGTTCAGCGAAGAGCGTCTGCGTAAATACGCCTCAAAAATAGATTTTATCGAAACAGGCGCGGCTGCAATTTCCACATCCGATATTCAAAAACTCTGCGAAGTGCTACCCAATAGTCGCCTTTACAATTCGTATGCCTCTACCGAAACGGGACTTGTTTGCTCGTATAACTTCAACGATGGCAAATGTTTAGAAGGTTGCTGCGGTCGTCCCACAAGTCGCACCAATGTAATCATCTCACCCGAAGGACTTATTGCCTGTCAGGGTAAAACCATTATGACAGGATATGCCTGCGATGATGAACTTACTAATAAAGTATTGATTGATAATACTATATTTACATCAGATTTTGGCGAAATAGATCAAGACGGAAATCTGCGGATACTTGGCCGTAGCGATGATATTATCAATACCGGCGGTTTTAAAGTAGCGCCTACCGAGGTAGAAAACGTTGCCTTGTTGATACCGCAAATTGCTGATTGTATTTGTGTTCCTGCACCTCACCCTGTACTTGGAACAGCCCTAAAACTAATTTATGTAACAAAAGCAGCGATTTCTAAAAAAGAAATTGCACTTTATATAAAAAGTAAAGTAGAAAGTTTCAAAGTACCATTCTATTACGAAGAATCCGACAAAATTCAGCGCACATTTAATGGCAAGTTAAACCGCAAATTTTATCGCCAGAATCAATAATAATGACCGAAGCAGAGAGTAAACTTATTGAGCAATACGCAGATAGCGATGTTAACGCATTGGCACTAAAACTGCGCGATAGCGATAATGTTGACTCAAAATTTGTGCTTCGTCAAATTGCCGGTATTCAGGTTATGCGCCGCAAAATGCCTCAGTGGGCATCTAATCCCGATGTGCAATATCCCGATCACCTTCCGTTAGAGCAGTGCTCATCTTTTTTTACTGCAAATTATAAAAAGGAGATAGGGGAGAGGCTGCTCACAACGTTTGATAAAAGTGCCGACCTCACAGGAGGTTTTGGTGTAGATTTTTTTGTAATGAGCGAAAATTTTTCGCACGCCATCTATGCTGAACGAAATACTAATCTATGCGATGTTGTAAGGCACAATTTTGAAGTTTTGCACCGCTCTAATGCCGAGTTTCTTAATTCTGATGGGGTAGATTTTATAAAAAATACATCAGAGCATTTCAACCTTGTATTTATCGACCCAGCCCGACGCAATTCTGCCGGAAAAAAGACCGTAAGAATCGAAGATTGCGAGCCTGATATTCTTCTTTTTCAAGATATTATGATTAAAAAGGCAGATGTGGTGATGATAAAACTTTCGCCAATGATTGATATTGTCGACATTGTTGCCAAGCTTCATAATGTTAGCGGAATACATTTAGTTGCCACTGCCAACGAGTGCAAAGAGGTGCTTGTGGTGCTTCAAAATGGTTATAATTCTGAACCAAGGATTTTTACTATTAACGATAATCAACGATACTCCTTTATATTATCTAACGAACGCGATTGTGATATCAATCTTTATCAAAGTACCAATCTCAGCGGCAAATATCTTTTTGAACCCAATGCTGCCGTTATGAAATCGGGTTCGTTTAAAATCCTTACAAAAGATTATAATGTAAGTAAATTGCATGTATCAAGCCACTTATATATTGCCGACCATGATATAAAAGATTTTCCCGGACGGCGTTTTAAGATAGAGAGAGCAGGACAGCCCAAAGAATTTAGTGGTATAGGCAAAGCCAATCTTGCCGTTAGAAATTTTCCCGAAAAGGCAGAAATCTTAAAGAAAAAACTTAAAATTAGCGATGGTGGTGATATTTTTTTGTTTGCCACAACCCTCTACAATGGCTCCAAAGTGTTAATTCAATGTTGTAAAGTTTAAAAATCGCAATTTTTCTATTAAATTCAATCTGTTTCTTGACAAAGATAAATTTTTACACTATTTTTGCGCTTTAAGTATCTTTGTGTGTTGTCACAAAAAAAGAGAGAATTTATGAAGAACACATTGTGCCGCATATTGGCTGTTATGCTGTTTTGTGTTATAGGATATTCGTCTGTAGCACAGGTTGATACATTGCCGCTTAATTTACGTGAGATGTTAAACAAAGATAACATCAACTACGACGAGGTTATCAGTGACAAACTTGTTATTTCAGCAGGTCGTACCAGCAAAAGCGTAGACGAATTGCCTGTTACGCTTTACATAATTACGCATGATGAAATTATCCGCAACGGATACATCACACTTTGCGATGTGTTAAAATCTGTTCCCGGCATTAGAGTTTCGCAGCCATGTTCGGGCGAATTTGGCGAAGGTTTTATGCAACGCGGTTTGTTTGGCAATACTTACACCAAGATACTTCTCAACGGATTAGATATAAAACCATCTGCACCAACAGGAATGCCTCTTGGTGCTAATATTCCTATCCGTCAGGCCGACCGTATCGAGATTATATATGGTCCTGCGGCAGCAAGCTACGGTAACGATGCTTGTTCGGGCGTTATCAATATTGTTACCAAGCAAGATTTCGACAAACCTTTTGCCGATGCCGATGTGGTAACGGGAACAGGTGATTATGACTATCTTAACTTTATGGCGGGTGGTAAATTTGGTCGCGGCAAACACGTGGCTGAATGTATGATTTACGGTTCTAATCTCCGCTACAATAACATGAATATCACCGACTACGACGAGGAAGATCTTTATAACCGTTGGAACTATTTTGCGCAACGTGCCCAACCTTTTGTCTGCCCCATAGATTCGTTTATGCCCAAAGAGATGACCGAAGAGAGATATGCCAATCTTAAAGCTATGGTTGCCACAGGTTTGCCACAAGGTCGCGAAATTGTAGGTTATTCTGCAGGATGGCATGGCGATACTTGGTATCCCGAAATTGATAATATACGTCAAGAATCGGCACAAGCAGGTATTGAACTTAAATACCGAGGCATAACTCTCTCGTATAATTACCTTTACCGCCGAGATTTTTCGTCGCTTGGACAAACTCCGATGCTTTTCCGCTACGACGATTCTAACTTTATGCAAGGCGAAAAAATAATCCGTGCTGCCATTTCTGGCAGTTGGAAATTTGGCAAATTATCCACAACTACGGTGCTTAAATATTTCCGTTATCGTATGGATGATAATTCGCAACGTGGTGTATGTTATTCACCATTAGTGCAATATATGTATGGTGCGGGTGATGATGCCGGTTTTGAAGAGCACATTTCTTACGAGATTAACAAAAAAATCAGATTTGCGGCAGGTGTGCTCTACCAATATTCTGGTGTGTTGCCTACCACCAACGAGTCGCCATACAAGTTTCCAAAAGAGCGATACAAAGCATTTGCAAAAACGCTTAATTATACCGACCCCATATTTGGACAATTTGGTTACTATCCCTACGCGTTTTATACAAATGGAGCTTACGGACAGGTAGAATGGCAACCCATCGAAAAATTGTTTCTTACAGGAGGTATTCGTTACGACTTCAATTCGCTTTGGGGTAGCACAACCAACCCGCGTATAGCATTATTGTACAAACTTACCGACCGTCTTACATTCCGTGCTTCGCAAGGATACGCTTACAAAGCACCTTCAGCACAGCAGATGTACGGTTGCACAGGTGTAGATGCTTCTATTACAATTAGTAACGTTTACAACTTGTTAACTGATGGCAAGGTAACAAAAGTTGATACCGCGCTTGTAGCATTTCAACAAGTTCCTGCTGGTAAACTTCAACCCGAAAAAATTTCTTCTACTGAGTTAGGTTTGCGCTGGTATCTGACCAACGAAAACTATTTAGAGAGTGTTGTATATACCAATCGTGTTAAAGATCCTATCGACCGTTGTTGGGGAGAACTTGATTCTACTTACGTAGGTTTGGGTAGTACTGCAATTCTAACAAACGATGGCAAACAATATTCGCGTACTTACCGCAATGTTAGCGATGCTGCAATTAAGCTTCACGGATACCAATTTATTATGGTGTTTAAAAATTTAGTGCCTTCGATTAAACTTAATATGAATGGCGGTTTTACAATGACAATGGGTCACGAGGATATTTACGACCAAAACTTTGGCGACGAATCGCAGTTTGACCGTAAAGACCACATTCGCCAAACTCCGCGTTACCAAGCACAACTTGCATTCGACGTAACACTTTTAAAGATAATGAATTTCCGTGCCGAAAATGTTTATTGCAGCAAATGGGCACGAAAATATTATAGTAGTCCCGATAACGATTTCTTTTGGGCACCGAGCTATTATTGCTTAGACCTTTCGTTGGGTCTGCATATAAGCAAAAATCTTTACGGAATGGTAAAAGTTACAAATGTATTAAACACCCGCTACGGCGGTATAGATTCGAAGGAAATGGACGTAGACCTTCCATATAATCCGCAACAATTAACAAATATTCGATTATTTCTTTCGTACGAATTTTAGTTGGAACAGTATTTGTAAAGTAAAATATAGTATAAAAAAACACTAAACGTGTTTACAAGGAAAGATGGCCGATAAACTAACAAAATTGATATTAACCATATTGGCGATATGTTTCTGCCTAACGCTTAAAGCGCAGACAGATAGCGACATAGAACGCCAACGAGATAGTATCTCTAAACTTATCGAAAAGGAATCCGACCTTGCCAAACTTTCGGTTCTCTACAATCAATTGGCATACAAGTATCTTGCACTTGACGACAATGCAAAATTAATTTTTTCAGCAGAAAAGTCTCTTTCGTATGCCCGTCAAAAAAATGCTGATGATATTGTCTACGACGATAATTTGTTGCTTGGTCGTGCGTACACACAAACTGACAAACCCGAAGAGGCTCTCCATTGCTATCTTTCGGCTCAAAGTCTTGTAGACCGTAAAACTCCCGAAGGAGTAGTTACTTTGGCTGATATTGGTACAGAAATAGGTATGGTTTACTTTAATCGTGGACATTACAACCGTGCCGCCGACAACTTTTACGATGCGTTAGGAGTTTACGAAAGTGCCGACATCCCCGATAAAGTTCGTCAAAGTACCAATCAACTGGCTGTATGTGCTTATCTTACACAAAATTATCCTACAGCCATTAAGTATTATAATCAATTGTTGGATTATTATACTGCCGATGGCGACAAGGATGCACAAAAAAATGTTTTGCGCCGTCTTGCCGATATTTATCTTAAACAGCGCGATTACAACAAAGCGTTAGAAACTAATCGTACACTTTACGATATGTGTGCAACCGATGGCGATACACCTACTGCGCTCAATGCTCTCAATAATATTGCTTATTGTCAAGTGGCAGGAGGAACAATCGATGGCGCTCTTGATATTTTCCGTCAGATTACAGCCACCGACCAATTGATAGGAGCTACCGACGACCAACTTGCCAGAACTTACACCAACATAGGTCTTTGTTACCAAAATATGGGTAAGAAAAATGAGTGCTACCAATATCTTGGACAGGCTGCCGATATTCGCAAAAAGAATAACCAAGATGCCGAATTTTCGCAAGTTACCAACATTATGGCGCTTGTTTATCTTAAAGATAAAGACTTGCATAATGCCGAGCTTGCCTGTCTCGAAGCCATTGACGCTGCCGAGCGTTCAGGCAATCCGCAATTGCAAGAGGATGCATATCAAACCTACAATCAAATATTACAGGCTAAGGGCGAATACGATAAAGCGTTAGATTATTATCAAAAATATCTTGCTTTGCGCGATTCAGCTCAATTGCACGAAATACTTGAAACTCGCGACCGTGCCGACGATCTTCACAAACTTGAGGAGGCTGAAAAACGTTTTTCAGAAGAGATTGTTGATGCCGAAATTAACGAACTAACCAATCGTCAGTTGCAACTTTTGGCAGAGGCACAGCAACGCGAAAACGAACTACTTGCAAAAGACCTTGAACTGCAAGAGGCAGAACAAAATCGTTTGCGTCAGCAGTTGGCTCTACAGCGACAGAGAGAGGAAGCAGTCCGTCGCGATGCCGAAATTCAAAAGTTGGAGGCGCAAAGGGCACAAGATGCTGCCGAATTGGCTCAAAAAGAGTCCGAAGAAAAACTGCGTCAAAGCGAAATAGAAGGTCTTGAATTTCAACGTAAACAACAAGAGGCAGAGTTAAAAGCTGAACGCGACGAAAAACGTATCTACAACCTTATCTTGGCGTTGTTTGGTTTGGTAGTAGCAGTTTTTATTGCCATCTTTGTTATCGTTCGACGCAAAAACAAGAAACTCAACGAGCAGAAACTCGAAATTGAATGTCAGAATGCCGCTCTTACCCAAAAGAACGAAGAAATTTCGTTGCAAAAGGAGAATCTCCAAAAGGCAAACCAAGAGATTATGACAATCAACGAGGAAATTGGCCGTCAAAAAGAGATTATCGAAAACAAAAATAAGTCAATTACCAACAGTATCATATACGCTCAACGTATTCAGCAGGCGGTATGTCCCCTGCCCGAATTTTTGATTAATTTTGGGTTGGATTATTTCTTGTTTTTCCGTCCAAAAGAGATTGTAAGTGGCGACTTTTATTGGTTTTATCAAGAAGGATCAATAGTATTCTGTGTTGCCGCCGACTGTACGGGTCACGGTGTTCCGGGCGCGTTTATGAGTATGCTCGGCAACTCGTTGTTGACTAAGATTATTAACGAACGCAAGCTTTTTGATCCGGGTGCAATTCTCAACCAATTGCGCGATGAGGTAAAACGTGCACTTCATCAAGAGGATATACATGCTGAGCGTAAAGACGGTATGGACCTTTCGCTTGTGAAAATCAACACCGATAATCTTGTTCTCGAATTTTCAGGAGCTAACAACAACGGATATCTTGTTCGTAGATTTGCCAAAGACGACCCTGCGGCAAAAGCCAATATTCAAGGTCGCGACTTTGTTTACGAAACACCCGAACATCTGCTTCGCCTAATTACGCTACCCGCCGAAAAAATGCCTATCGGTGTGTATATTCGCGATAACGAACAATTTACCACCAAAACAATGCAATTGCAAAAAGGTGATTCTATATATCTTACCTCCGATGGATACATCGATCAGTTTGGCGGTTGCCATGGTCGTAAGTTCCTGTCGGTTAATTTTACACAGATGGTGGTTAAAATGAACGCTCTGCCAATGGAACAACAGCGCGATACTGTTATCAAAACCCACGAAGATTGGATTGGCGACTCTTTTGTGCAAATCGACGACATTATTGTCTTCGGATTGAGAATTTGATTTTGTTTGAATTGTACAATAATTTTTTGAAAACAGACTATGCCAAAGATGACTAAAACCATTCTAACATTGTTAGCAACACTTGTTGTAAGTGTTTCGTTTGCACAACAGACTATTACAGGTACGGTTTTCGACAATAATCGCAAGCCTTTGATGGGTGCCTCTGTTACAATTGATGGCACTAATATTATGACTCTTTCCAAGTCTGACGGCTCTTATTCTATCGTTGTTCCCGAAGAATATGCTACCAATCCTATTGTAATTCGTTATGTAGGTTATACTCCAAAGTATTTGTTTTCAAAAAGTTCTACCGATGTAGTTCTTGAACCCGAAGTTGTAAAAGACTTTGAAGATGTGTACGTTACCACACAGAAACGTTTGCAGTCGAGTATCGAAGTACCTATTGCGTTAACGGCTTTAGACCACGAACGTTTGTATGAACTTAATACTACCTCTATCGACGAGGTGAGCGGATTTGTTCCTGGATTTCATGCCATTATCCAAAGTCAAAACAAGAGCGGAAATGCTATTAGAGGTGTAACAAGCGATGGTATGGAAAGTTTTTTCCAGCCGCGTATTTCGGTATATCTCAACGGTGTGTCGGCTTCGCGTTTGCAAAGTTCGGTTATTGGCGTTTATGATATGGAACGTATAGAAACGGTGCGCGGACCTCAGGGAACGCTTTTTGGTCGAGGTGCCGAAATTGGAGCTGTTCACTTTATTACACGACGTCCCGAAAAAGAATTCTCTGCTCAGGTTGAAGCCAACTATGGCAATTATAACCAACGTGGTGCAAATGGTTATGTAAATCTTCCAAGGGGTGAAAAAGTTGCCGACCGCATTGCTTTTTATTACAACTATCACGATGGTTATATCAAAAACCTTGCGGGCGGTGCTCTCAACGGTATGAACTCTCTTGGTGTGCGTAATACACTCCGTATAGCTGGAGATTCAGAATCTGAATTAAATCTTATTCTTGACTATCAATACGATAACACTCCGGGAATTAGTTTTAAATCAAACATTTTGGCTCCCGAAGGTGGCGATACAAGTCCTTACACAGCTGCATATCTCAATGGCGGTACACATCTTGGCGTAAAACGTCACATGGCTGGTTTGACATTAGATTATACGCGCAGTCTTGGTGAGCATTTAAGTATGTCGAATATATTTGGAGTACGAGAATCCGATGCTGATGAGTTTTTTGATGCTGACGGTTCTTATCTTCGTTTGATCGACGCCGAAGAAGAAGTTCATGCCTATCAGATAAGCAACGAATTTCGACTCAACTGGGACGGTGGACATCGTCTTAATGGATTTATTGGCGCAGGTGTTATGTACGAAGATTGCGACCAGCAAAAAGTGTTTCAGTGCAACCAAAAACAGTTTTATCCCAATGTGGTAGCCAAACAGTTAAAAGCGCAAACCGAAGATTTTCCAACAACGGTTTCGCAAGGTGTAAAACAAGGTCTTGAAGGTTTTAAACAGCAGCTTTTGAGTCAATATCCCGCAGCTTATGCCGACCAAATTAACCAACTACTTGATGCTTTTAGCGATGCCGTTTGTCCTCAGATTCAAACCTCACTATCCGACAAAATGTATAGTTGGTACAACTCAAACCAATGGGATAATATCCCTGATTTTTTGGGAGATACTCAGGGTGTTGTAAATGGGGTTTTGGTAAATACACTTAATTCAATGATGGCGCAAAATCCTATGATTGGGCAGTTGCTTAATGGTGCAACCGCCGATCAAGTGGTTTCTCAATTAAATATTGGTGAACAGTTGGCTCAAAATGATGCCTTCAAAGTTCTTGCTTCTGCCTCAGGTGTGGCAACGGACGAAAATTACCAAGAAAATCAAACCAACTATACCCACAACTTAGAAGCCGACGTTTTTCTTGACCTTAGTTGGAATGTAGTCAACAATTTTTATATTACGATGGGTCTTCGTGGTACATACGAGCGTCAAAAAACAGGATATATGTCTACTGCAATGACAATGCCCATGGTTGGTTCAATGATTTACGTATCGTCAAATGGCGAAACGGTTTGGACTGAGGCTGCATATTTTTCGTTTGTTGGACGTTTGGTATTCAACTATATGCTCAACAGAACCA
This sequence comes from Bacteroidales bacterium, assembly GCA_016293845.1. Classification (GTDB taxonomy): domain Bacteria; phylum Bacteroidota; class Bacteroidia; order Bacteroidales; family UBA3824; genus UBA3824. Next base: position 108,754 of record JAEDDH010000008.1, read on the forward strand.
ACAACTTATATCTTTCGTTGTCGAAAGGACACCGCCCCGGAGTAGTATATTTTGATTACCACCCCGATAAACCCGGCAAACTTCAACCCGAGGCTATTTATAGCTTAGAATTAGGTGTCAAGGGTAATGTTTTGAGCAATACTCTCTCTTACGCAGCATCTTTTTATCGTTACAATTGGCTTCATTTCCAAAGTTCCATCGCCTCTTTCAAAGAAGATGGAAGTATGGGTTACAATACTACCGACAAAGGTAAAGCTTCTTCTACGGGTGCTGAAATATCTTTGAAATACTATTTTGACCGTTATGTATCGATATTTGCCGACCTTAATTACACCGACGGTAAATTCCACGATAAAGACGAGGACGGAAACCCTCAACAGTTAGCAGGCAATAGTTTCCGCCTAAATCCCAAAAATACATTCGACTTTGGTGCTGATGTAGTTTATCCTTTCCGCAATAGGTATAATTTCTATTTCCGTCCTAATTTAACCTATATGGGTAAGATATATTTTGAGGATAATAATAAGGAAGAAATATCACAAGAAGGATATAGTTTGATGAATGCCACCCTTGGCGTGCGCTTTACTCGTAACCGTATGATATACGATTTTGCTTTTTGGGGTAAAAACATTGCTAATTCAAAATACTTGATTGATGCCGGCAACACAGGTCAATATATCGGCTTCCCCACATTTGTAGCTGGTTCACCTGCAACATTTGGTGTAAGAGTTATTTTGGGTGTTAAAAATATTACCCGTTAATAAAAATACCCCCGTTTGTGGCGGAGGGTATAATTGTCAGATCATTATTTACATCATGTTTACAACATCATCGGTGGGTGATAATTGCTGTCGGTGGTGGCATTTTTTGTTGTATTATCCACAGTTGCAGCCTTGTTTGTAACTGTATTTGTGGCAGTTACCGTTGCAGCATTATCTTTGTAATATTTGTTGTAATGCTCGATGGCAAGGCGTGCAATCATGTTAGAAATGTTGGCGTCGGTGTTGCCTTCTACGCTGATAAAGTGGTCGCCGAGAAGTTCGTTCCAACATTTTTTTACAGGGGCGGTGCTACCTACCCAATCGAGAATGTTGATGTGGTAGATTACCCAATTTTTGCGAGCCTCGTCGATTATTTCTGCCGAAGTGAGCTCTCTTTCCACGCCGCCAAAAATCTTGTTCATTTCGTATTTGGCATATTCGTCGTGGTTTGGTTCATCGCCAATGGTAATTAGCAGACCTTTTTTGCCTCGCTTGTTGATAGCGTCGCATTTGGTGTGACGGGCTGCAAAATAGTAGACAAGTGTGGTGCTTTCGCCTCCGTTGCCGCCGCCGCCGCCTTCAAGATAAATCGAAGTTAGCCATTTTTCCATAAGTTCGTCGCTTGCCTCAAACTGACCAATTTGTAGCGGAAAATCATCGCAAAGGTGGTCGCCGTATGCCACAAAGCAGAGTTGCGGACAAGGAACGCCCTCGTCTAAGATTTTTTTCATCACCTCGGGAAAATCGTTTTTGATAAGGTGCGCCGGCACGTGTCCCATACTGCCCGTTACATCAAGACCAATGATAATTGGCAGAGTATCGGGGTGTTCTTCGGTTTCGCAACATTCGCGGATTGCACCTTTCGGGTTCATTTTTGCATCCATTGTGGTTTGAGTAAAAATCTCTTCCATAGATGCTTTTTCATATTTTATGCTGCGCCTCATTTGCGCTGTGTCGTAAGAATAGTATCCTGCTCCCATAATTATTTAATTTTAGATGTCCAATTTGGTATTAATTCTTTAATTTTATCAGCCTCGGGATATGCTCCGAAAAGGCTTTCATAGCGGTCTACCACTATTTCGAGTATGATAAGGTCGTTGCGGCGGTCGATTCCTAACTGGATGTCTTTCTCTTTAAACTTAGCAGCGTCAAAGTCGCCCGGAACCACTTGAGTGCTTGTGATGTTTGACGGGCAGAGGTCGAGAATCAAGTTGTCGCGTTGACGATCGTATTGGCGGATTCTGCGCAAACGGTCTTCGATATCGCGTCGGTATTCAATTTCGGTATCTTCTACGATACCATCAGCACGGTCTTCGCGTATTTGACGGAACGATGCGGTGAGATATTCTTTAAATTTAGCCATGATGTTGAAGTTTTAAATTATTTTTTTTGTTATTATATACGATTTGACTTTGCAAAAGTGAATAACATTGTGTAAAAATTACACAAAGAAAGTGTTAAAAAATGTTAATCGATATAAAATTTTTTTTTTGAGTAAAGTTTTCTTATCTTTGTAAGAGAATAAAAGATTTTAACAAGAAAAAGATATGATAGTATTTCCCAACGCTAAAATAAACATCGGGTTAGACATAACCGCCCGCCGCAGTGATGGTTTTCACGACATCGAAACCGTATTTTACCCTGTGAGGCTGTGCGATTGCCTTGAATTTGTAGAAAATCACACCGACAACGACACTTTTGTAACTTCAGGAATAGAAATACCATCCGACGGCAAGCCCAACCTTGTGCAAAAAGCATTAACCATAATTCGTCGCAAATACGACATTCCGCCGTTGGATATACACCTATTAAAAAAGATTCCCACAGGAGCGGGACTTGGTGGAGGATCGTCGGATGGCGCTTTTATGATAAACGCCTTGGATTATCATTTTCATCTTGGAATACCTGAAAATGAGCGACTTGAAATGGCTGCATCGTTGGGAAGCGACTGCGCTTTCTTTATAAAAAACACTCCGTCGTCCGCAACGGGTAGGGGAGAGGTTTTTAGTGAAATCTCCATACCCGAAAACCTTAATATTGTGATAGTTAAACCTGATGTGTCAATTTCAACCCCGATGGCATATTCAAAGGTAAAGCCGCAAACACCAAAATATAGCTTGAAAGAATCGGTGCAGAAGCCCGTATCGCAGTGGAAAGATTTGGTAAAGAATGATTTTGAGGAGTTTTTGTTTCCTGATTTTCCGTTGCTTGGCGAAATTAAGCAGCAACTATACGAAAGCGGCGCGGTTTACGCATCAATGACTGGCAGCGGTTCGGCATTGTTTGGAATTTTTGACAGTGAGCCCTCGCTTAGCGAACAATTAGATAAAATACGAATCTTATAATCTATTGAAAATTAATATTTTAATAAATTATTGAAAAAATCCTTTGATTTTGGAGTTATATTTGCCAAAAAGTTTGTAATTTAGTCAACTAAAATTATACAATAACAAATGAGCCTGAAAAATGGTTTTGCGATTGCAACAAATTGATTATAAATGAATAACGACATAAAGCATAATAAACTACGCCGGAATATTAACATATTCTTAGTATTGTTTTCGGTAGCCGTATACGCTATCGTGGGTGTGCTTGTGGTAATCAGTCGCAATGCCGAAAGTGAACAACTTACTGATAATCAAATGCAAACTGCAGTCTATAACCTTCGCGACAGGCTTGTTACCGAAAACCGTACCTCGTGCGACAAAGCATCCGAAAGTCTGCGACTTTTTATTCATTTTTTACGTCAAGGCGGGCAAATTACCGAGGAGCAAGACTCAATCTCGCGTCAGGTAACCGATTTTGTTTCGGGCGAAACATTCTACCGCAAAGTGCCTCGCTGGACTGTTAATCGTGGTCGCGATATATCTGCAGTTCAGAATGTTATCGATAATGTTTACAGCCTTACGGGTTCGGTTTCGGCTCTGTACCAAAAAATCCCTGAAGGATATTTGATAGCGGCATCCAATTTTGACAATTCTGACAAGACACTTCTCAATGATATTTTTATTCCAAATAGTAGCGACATTATACCTATTGTAGAAAACGCCGAAATCTACACCGGCAACCTTACAATACTTAAAAAACAATATGTTGCATCATTTTTTCCGCTTTATATCAATTCAAAAATCAATGGAATGATATCGTGCATGCGGTCGTTTGGACTTGATCGCGAAACTGTGGAATATATTAAAAATCAGAGCTTTGGACAGTCGGGATATTTGTTTGCAATTTGTCCTTCGGGCAACTTGTATATTCATCCCGAAATTTCGGGCAAAGAGAACCTACATTCTGTAAGAATTATCAACATAATAAAGCAGGCAAGCGAATCAAACGACATTCTCACCCAATCATTTACCTTGCCCGACAAAGATTTAGCGGTTCGCCAAAAAACATTATATATCAAAGAATTAGATACATACGTTGGCGTATCCTGTCCTGAATCGGAATTAAAAATCAATAGGTCGGAACTTACTCTTATCATAATTGCGCTATCGTTGGGAGCGATATTTACGGCAGCAATTACGGTGTTTATGAATTTGTTGTTTTTCCGACTGTTCAACAAAATCCGCCGCACGGTAATACTTATAGCAAAAGGTCAGTTGCCGGGAACTAAATCGCGTAGTTCGATATTTGAGCCCAAGGAAATCACCGAACTCGAACAATACGTTACCGACATAGTAAGTATTAAAAACAAGAGAATCAAGTGTATAGAAAAAATGACCGAAGGAGATTTCGACTCTCCCGAAGAAATAGAACCCGGTAAAGATGCCGAAGCTGACCTTGTGGCAAAACTCCGCAAAAAACTCACTATCAAGAGTCAAGAAAACCGCAAACGCAAAGAAGAAGAGGAACATGCCGACTGGGTTAACGCTGGTATTACCAAGTTTATCGAAATTCTACGTTTTCATGGTCAAGACCGTCAAGTGCTTGCCTACAATATTATTAGCAATATTGTTAAATATCTTGGCGCAAATCAGGGTGCACTTTATTTTACCAACGAAGAAAATCCTGAGCATGTAACGCTCGATATGGCAGCATGTTACGCGTACGAAAAACAGAAACTTATCAAAGAAAGTTTTTCGGTAGACGAGGGTTTGCTTGGTAGAGCTTATCACGAAAGTAGAATTATCAATCTTACCGAATTGCCCGAAAACTACATTAAAATAGTAAGCGGACTTGGCGATGCCGAACCAAAGAATCTTGTGATTGTACCATTGATTTTCAATAACAAAAACAGCGGAATGATAGAGGTTGCTTCTTTTAAAGTGTTTGAACCTCACGAAATAACATTCCTTGAACGAATTGCAGAAAGTATCGCGAGCGCCATTTCGGGATTAAAAATTAGCGAACGTACCGAATCACTCTTGCAAAAGAGTCAGGAACAGAGTAAGTTGATGAAAATTCAAGAGGTGGAAATGCGTCGAAACCTTGCCGAAATGCGTCGTTTGAAAGAAGATGCCGAAAACAAGGATTCTGAAATGCGTGGACTTTTCCGTGCTGTGGAAGCTACTTCGCTTGTTACCGAATACGACAAAGACGGAACAATCACACGTGTAAATCCAAGAGTAACCGACCTTTTGCAAGTATCAGAAGAAGAGCTTATTGGCAAAAACCACTCCGACATATCATCGTTTAAACCCGACAACAAAGATTACCGCAAGTTTTGGGACGATATCCGCCACGGACAAACCCGCAGTTTGGTGGAATCTATCGACACCAAACAAAAAAAGGTGTGGATTTCGGAGACCTTTTCGCCAATTATCGACGACAAAGGTGCCGTGCTTAAAATTATCAATATCGGTATGGACGTTTCTGAAACCAAAGTTCTTGAACGTCAGTTGCGTATGCAAGAGCGCGAAATCAACCGTCAGATGGACAAGATGAACGAAAAGGAGAAGGAACTTCTTGACAAACAAAAGTTTATCGAAGACCGCGAACAAGAAATAAAAACCTTTACCGAAACATTCGACCGCTGTATGGTGCGTATTGATTTTAACCGTCGTGGCATTATCCTTTACGCCAACAGCTTGTTTACCAACATGATGATGATGGGCGAGGGTACTGCTGTAAATCACGATATTACCGAATTTCTTGTTCCTGAGGCAATGGTTTTATTCGATACATCGCTTTCTATGCTTGTGCAGGGCAAGGAGCTTAGCGAAAAACTCCGCTTTGTATCGGGCAACACTGGCAAGAAAACCACCGTTATGGCCAACGAATACCCAATTATTAACACCAAAGGCGACGTTGAGCGCATAATGCTCATCGGCAGCGTTTTAAAAGAAGGATAGCATTATGTTTAAGAATATCAAGACAAAAATAAACACCCTTCTGAAGCAGTCGTACAACTTTTACGCGGCCTACTCCTTGGTATGTTTTGTTGTAATTATGGTTATTGCCTTAATTATTGGCTTGATAGGACGTCAGAGCCTTATCAATGAAACAAAGGGTCAGATGGAATGGTCGGCTGTGAGGGTTTCTGATAGGGTGAATGCTTCGATAGAACTGTATGCCGCTAAAATTAAGAAACTTACCACGTGGTTTAATCAGATAGGAAACCCCGAACTTAAATTCAACCTTACTCGCGAACAGGCTGCTGTGGTGTTATCAGAAAACATTGCAGAAGAGCCCGATATGAAAAGTCTCTTTACCGTTTGGGAGCCTCAAATGTTCGACGGCAAAGATTCGCTTTATATGATGAAAGAGTATCACGATTCCACAGGCCGTTTTATTCCGATTTTTACAAAAAACAGCGAGGGTATTGTGGAACGCGACTACGTAAAAAATTATAACGACAAAGACGACATCAACTCATATTATTATTACAAAACACGTTCTGGCGTAACCTTTGGTCGTCCCGGGCTTATTCGCGAAAATGCCAAAAATATTTTGTTGATGCAAGTTACCTCGCCACTCAAGTTTGGTACAAGGCTTTTAGGTGTAATCGGTGCCGAGTTTAATATCAACAATATCACTTCAGACCTTACAGAAGTAGACCTGCCTAAGAAATTTGGCGTTACGGTAATCACCTCAGACGGTCAGATAATTGCCGCGCCTGAAAAGAAATTGCTGATAGGACGCAATTATGTAAGTATCTTCCCCGAAAATAGCGATTATTATTTCCTTAAATTCCGCCGCAACGAAAACTTTGATTTGTTTCAAAACAACGAATACGTGATAGGTCGCAACTTTAAAATAGACGATTATAACTTTAATTATTGCGTGTGCGTTGTATCCGACAAAGCTGATATTTCTACCACAGGTAATATTTTCCTTGCCAAATCGGCAGCGTTGGGATTTGTGGTGTTTGTGATATTGATGCTTATGATTTTGATGTTTCGCCGTCAGTATACCATGCAGATTGGTCAGCTTACACAAAAAAGTCAAACCATTACGGATGTTGATACAGATTATGTATCGGCAAGCGGACTTTACATTCCCGAACTTCGTGAGTTGGATAATATTATGCAGCGGCATCATAGTACATTTGTAAAAATTCGCGACCTTAACCACGAAATTGAGGAACACCGCTATAATGATACTCTCGACACCCTCCCGAAGAACAACAAGTTTCAGTTTAGCTACAACAAAATGCTTGAAACCTTGCGACTTATAGCCTCGTCGGAAAACGACCGCAAAGAAAACGAAACCCGACAAAACTGGATTAAGCAAGGTATCGCGCTTATCAACGAATCTATGCGCATTGGCACCAATCAGGTAGACCTTTTGTGCGATAATATCCTGTTGAACCTTCTTAAATATACCGACGCTGTGCTTGGCGGCATCTATCTATTGCTCAAAGAAGAAGATGGACAGTATTTGCAATTAGTGTCGTCGGTGGCTCTTGGAAAAAAGAAAGCCCTTAGGATAAAGATTCAAAAAGGCGTGGGTTTGGTGGGTACATGCGCACTCGAAAAACGCACAATCTACTTAGACAATCTTCCCGATGATTATATCACAGTGATGTCGGGTCTTGGAAGGTCGAAACCAAAATTCCTTGCCATTGTGCCGATGCTTTACGACGATGAACTAATTGCCGTTGTGGAGATTGCATTTATACGCGAACTCAAAGATTACGAGAAAAAGTTTCTTGAAACTATGGCAGATACAGTGGCAAGTGCATTGGTAACAGCACGAATCAACGCCAAGACCGAACAGCTGATGCAGCAGTTTCGCACGCAAGCCGCCACTCTTGCCAAAAACGAGAAACTTATGCAAGACAATATCAAGGAGCTTAAAGCCGAGCAGCAAAAATCGCTTGAGCGCGAAGCTGATAAGAAAGGTCTTATCGATGCTGTCAACAATACAATTCTTACCATTGAATATACCACAGAGGGAGTGTTGCTTACGGCTAACGACAAGTATTTGAAAACCATGCACTACGACCTTTCGGAGATTCAGGGCGTAAACGTGCTCGACCTTGTAAAAACCGAGCGCGAAGAACTTGAAACCGTTATCAAAAACGTTTCTACCACAGGAGAATTCTACGAAAAAGAGATGAAACGTTTTACCAAAAGTGGCGAAGTGCGTTGGCTGTGGTCTACCTACACACCTTATTACAATTACGAAGGGAAAATCACCAAGATTCTCTATTTTGCCATCGATATTACCGAAAACAAAAAACATCAAGAAGAACTCGAAACCCAGATAAAACAACTTGAAGAGCAGATAAAAACATTGAAGTCTGCCAAATCAGAACACAAAAACGAAAACAACAAACCATCAGATAAAAAACTTAACGACAAATAGATATGTATTGTAGAACCTGCGGAAAAAAAAATCCCGAAGGCACCACCGAGTGCACAACCTGCGGTAGCAACCCTACGGAAGGAAATATGTATTGCCCTGAGTGTGGACATTTTTGTCTGCCTGGTGATACTCAGTGTGTTAATTGTGGACATAGTCTTGCCGAAAGTCCCACCCTTTCAAAAACAATTATTAATGATGTACCGCCCGTACCTCCTATTCAAAACGAGGTGCCGCCTATACCCGAGCCAACAGCTCCCGTTTCAGAGCCTACGCCCAACATTTCGCAGCCTCAGAACGACAGTCCAAAAAAATATTGTCGAAACTGCGGACTTATAATTGATGCTTCGTCGCTACGTTGTCCATATTGCGATTCAGTGGTAAATTCTGGCGCTCAATATTGTCCTAAATGCGGTATGACAACAAGCCCGCAAGACACCACATGTGCCTACTGTGGCGAAAAATTTAGTGCAGCTGTCAATCTTGAAGAACCTAAGCCTCAGGCTAACATTAATGCTCAGGCTTATGCTCAAGCCCAACAACAGCAATATCGTCAACCACAACCGGGTCCTACTGCGCCGCCTTACATTCAATCGGCACCTCCTGCACAAAACCGCAATTCGTATGGCAACATGTATTACCGACCCACATCAAATGTGCCTGCCGGAAATGGAAGTAGTTTCCTTGTAACGCTACTTTTGTGCTTTTTTTTGGGATATTTTGGTATTCACCGTTTTTACACCAAAAACTGGATTGCAGGTATATTGCAATTAATGACCGGCGGAGGATGCGGCGTTTGGTGGCTTATCGACATTATTTTGATTGTTGTAGGCTCTTACCGCGACGGTGATGGTCGTCCCCTTGAACGGGATGTTTAAATTATTTAATTAAAAATTTTCAAAAACTATTTTAGGAATACAAATTTAAATTACATTTGCACTTGAATAATTTTGAGTACTGACTTCGGAAAGAACTTTAATTTGCAACGAATGTGAATCCCATAGTTTGCTCTCAATGTTTGCTACCTCCATTTTATTCTATGCTATTTTATATTTTTCACTTTTATTATTTTAACAACAATGAACATTTACATTGCAAATTTAAAGCCTGACTTCACTGACAGCGACTTGAATGAATTGTTTAAAGACTACGGAACTATCAATTCCGCAAAAATTATTTACGACAAAGAAACCAAAGTATCTAAAGGATTCGGTTTTGTAGAAATGCCCAACGACGAAGAGGGTCAAAAGGCCATCGATGAACTCAACGGCGCCACTCTCGACGACAAAGTTATCAAAGTGTCGGTAGCATTGCCTCCGCGTCAAAACAACGGTCTGCAAAACCAAAACCGCGGATTCCAACGTCCTCAAGGCGGATACAACAACGGCGGACAGCGCAGATTCAACAACAACGGTGGCTTCCGCAACAACAACGGCGGATACCGCAACAATAATCAGGGATTCCAACACCGAGGCTACAACAACAACTACAACAACCAAGGCGGCTACCGCAACTACAATCAAAACCAAGGCGAAGATCAAGAGGGCGGTTACAACCAAGGCTACAATCAAGGCGGCTACAACAACAACCGCTACAACAACGGCGGCTACAACAACAACGGCTACCGTCAAAACCGCTACAACAACAATCGTGGCTACAACAACAACGGCTACAACAACCGTTACAACAACAACCGTTACAACAACGACCGCTACAACAACGACAATTACTCCAACGAAGGAGGAAACTACGAGCGCCGTCAAACAAACGACAACTTCACCGACGAAAGCAAATTCACCGACGGCAACGAATAGTATTCTGAATATCTACAATAAAAAAGAGACTGTCAAAAAAAGTGATTTGATGACTTTTTGGGCAGTCTCTTTTTTATACCATTGCTTTTTTTGAAATCTCCGAAATAATCGCTAATTATGATTATAGAAGAATTACTTTTTATGTTGGACAATGGTGCAGTATAAAATTTATTGAAAATAAAACAGGAATTAAAGAGCAAAATAATTAAAGATTACGAAATATTATTGGCTTAGGTTTTCTTTGATGAGTATGATTGTCTCAATAGGATTATCATTTTGCACATACTTAGATTGTAAGGTATCAATAGAATATTGTTTTTATCATTATGGCGACTTTTCTGGGTTTTGTCGATTTCTTTTTTTTCACTGTTTTTATTTTCTCCTGTATTAATCGGTGGATGTTTTAATATTTATTCTCACTACTGTCCCGTAAACGTGGATAAAAAGTTCTTTGAAATAATTGAAATATAGTCTATTAGACGTTATTTTTAAATGAAACGGATTTGAATTCATACATTTGTGGCTAAATGATAGCTGCATATGAATCAAGACAAATACGTTTTTACCCAACTTACCGCATTTCTAAACATGACTCAATTCAACAACTATGTTCGCAAGTATGAAGGAAATTGTTATGTAAAACACTTTACATGTTGGAATCAGTTATTGGCAATGATTTTAGACTCATACGCTTTTATGATGACGAGGATGACAGAGAGTTCACATTTCTGACACATGCAAAACACATTTCTGCTTTGGATGCCGCCAAACTCTACAAAAAGAGATGGCTTGTAGAACTGTTCTTCAAGTGGATCAAGCAGCACTTGCACATCAAGACCTTTTATGGCACAACCCGCAATGCTGTCTACACGCAGATATGGATAGCCATTTGTGACTACCTGCTGCTTATCATCGCGAAGAAGCAATATGGATTGAAGTCAAGTCTTCATACAATCTCAAACTCTATTGGACAAATCATCTTAAAAAGAGGTAATATCCGAGACTTTTATAACAAACATGATGAGCCGGTTAATGTTCCGGAGGACGACTCAAATAGGCAACTTACTTTATGGTAAAAATTTTTCCGGACAGCAATGATTAAAAATATTTGCAAATTATTTGCAAATGCGAAATTTTTGCATTTATTTTGCAATATCGAAATCGGAGATGTATGATGACGACGGACAAGATTAAACAGGCAGGATTGAAGGCAACGCCCCAGCGCAGAGTTGTATATGAAGTTATGACGGAACTCGGACATGCGCAGATGGAGGAGATATTGTCGGCGGTGCAGGCGAAAGTCTGCAACATGACCCTTTCGACCGTGTATCGTATCTTGGATTCGTTTTGTAAGGTCAATCTGCTTGCGATGATATGTCATCCTGAAACGGGCAAATGTTATTACGACATTACCGCTCACGAGCATCATCATCTGTGCGTTGGCAACAAAATCGTCGATTTCGACGATTCGGAACTCTCCGCCCTGATTCGCCGCTACCTTAAAGAAAAATATGTGGTGGAGTCGGATGAGGAGATTACGAAGATACAGGTGCAGATAATAACGGACAAGAAAACAACCAAATAACAAATGTTAAACCAATAAATAATTACGATCATGAGAAGTATCACAACATTCGATTTGCAGTATGCACACCGTTTCTATGGTTTTAAGGGCGAGGCTCAATATCTTCATGGACACACGGGTGTATTGACTATTGAGGTGGAGGACACCATAAACGAGGGCGTAAACTTTGTATTCCCGTGCAACGAGATTCAGAAAACCGCATGGGAGGTGTTGAAGAACTTCGACCACGCTCTGATTTTGCGCGAGGACGATCCGCTGTTGCCTGCCGTTCTCGATGTCTATGACAAGCAGGGCATCCGCAACGGTCATCCGCAGAACACGATGAAGGGCGAAGCCTTCAAAACGGATCTTGCAACCGCTTATCCCGACTGCCGTCTGGTCGTAACCAAGGAGACCATGACTGTCGAGGGCATGATTAAAATCGTCTATGACCTGCTCAAAGACAAACTCAACATCGCCAAGATTACCTTTACGAGCGGTGTCAATGCAGCCTCTGCCGAGTTTGAAGTAAATAAAACCATCGAGCGTTGCCCGTTGTGCGGTATCGCTTTGGATAAGGATGGCGTGTGCCATAAATGCGGCTATCGCAAGAAGTAGCATTATATCTCGATTGTATGCAAACAGGTCGGTAAATGCCGACCTGTTTTTATTTGTGAATTCATTAGTGTCCAGAGAAAAAATCTCCGATAGTGTTATCAAAGAGTTACCCAAACAATAAAGAAATGAAGTTTATGCGCGAGATGAATTGGCTTCGTTTAATGCTTTTTTTGCTTATGCTCTTTTTTGTGAGCAATGCAATTTAACCCAAATCGGGCATTAGAGCCTAAACAGATTTTGTTTTATTGTCGAGCAGATTGGCTATCTTTGTAACGCAGGCATAGCGGGCTACGTCAAGTTACAAAGACAGGCAAGATGCCGACAAGAAAATAAAATCTGTTAGGAAACAACACAAAAACGAGAAGTTTTGAACTTTTGTGGTCTAATGACCGATTTGGGTTTAACAAACATCGGAAGAAAAAAAATTGAGAACCTAACAATTGAGTTCTTGACTAAAAACTAACACACCTAACAATATAAAAAATGTTTTCAACCCTTTTATTGGATGTCAATAAATCCTTGACAAACAGAATATTGTACAAATATAAAAGCCCCCTTCAAAAAGCGGGTGTCCCTCGGTATTGCCACTGTGCCAAGGAGAGTTTCAGTGGTTATAATAATATTTGGAGAATACAAATAATAATCCTATCTTTGCGAAGAATATTAAAGTGCAGAATATGGCAAACTACATCAGATTCGATTGGG
>JAEDDH010000087.1 GCA_016293845.1 Bacteroidales bacterium
AAAATTTTTGCAACTTGTTGCACTTTTTCGTAATATGCTATTGACTTTTGCTTTTGGTACGTATATAATAGGAGCAGAAAATAAAAATGTGAATTGTTGCATTTTTTCGTAACGGAGGCAATATGGAAAGCATAAAAAGAGACGTTTACTTGAAAAGGCTGAAAGACAGAGAGCAAAACGGCTTGGTAAAAATTATCACCGGTATTCGTCGGTGTGGAAAGTCGTATCTTCTCAACACGCTTTTTTACAATTATCTGAAAGAAAAGGGAATAAAGGACGACCATATTATCAAAATTTCACTTGACGATGACGAAAACAGCGACTTGCTTTTGCCCAAAGCATTGAGTCGATATATCAAAAACTTGATTGCCGACGACGGATTATATTATATTCTGCTTGACGAAATTCAACTGGCAGATAATTTCGTGGGCGTTTTGAATGGACTTTTGAAATTGCCTAACGTTGATATTTACGTTACGGGCAGCAATTCAAAATTTTTATCTACCGACATTGTAACGGAATTCAGAGGACGTGGCGACGAGGTGCGTATTTTGCCGTTGTCTTTTTCGGAGTATATGTCCGTATATGACGGAACGGTTGCGCAAGGATGGAAAGATTATTATACTTACGGCGGATTGCCGCTTGTCCTTTTGCAACAAAGCGAAGAAGCGAAAATGAATTATCTGAAAGGACAACTCAAAAACGTATATCTCAATGATATTATCGACCGTAACCGAGTCCAAAACGAAGAACAGATCAACGCCGCAGTGGAAATTCTTGCGTCAAGCATAGGCTCGCTCACCAATCCGCTAAAACTCTCAAACACGTTCAGAAGTGTTGCCAACTTGCCTATCGCGGATAAAACTGTTTCTAATTATCTTGCGTATCTCGAAGACGCTTTTCTTGTAGATAAATCAAAGCGTTACGACGTAAAAGGCAAAAAGTATCTATCCACCCCGTCGAAATACTATTTTACCGATTTGGGATTAAGAAATGCTGCGCTCAACTTTCGTCAACAAGAAGAAAATCACATTATGGAAAACGTGATTTATCTCGAACTGATAAAGCGCGGATTTGCCGTAGACGTTGGCATTGTGGAAACCGCAAAACGAAATGCGGAAGGAAAGGTCGTTCGTAACTACGCCGAAGTGGATTTTATCGCAAATCGCGGTAATAATAAGTTTTATATTCAATCGGCTTTTGCAATGGACACGGAAGAAAAGCAGGAACAGGAAAAGAACTCCCTTTTGAATATAAAAGACTTTTTCAAAAAAATAATCATCGTAAAAGACGATATAAAACGTAAACGCGACGAAAACGGAATTGTTACAATGAGTATTTATGACTTCCTTCTCGACGAAAACAGTATCGAATACTGATAATCGTTTTATTGCGCAGCATCTGACAATTTGCTTATCATAAATTAAAACATTCTAACACAAACGGCAAGAGTTTTGTATGACAATAGTTCAATCTGACTTGCACCCGTGCCGCCACAAGGGAATAATACGAACACCGAGATTAAGACGGAGTTCGTATTATTCTTTATAATGACTATTTCGGCGTAAAGGTAAGCCGATGAAAACGAAAAGAAACGGAAATCCTGGCAAGCGATTGCCCGGATTTTTTCATATATTGAATCTTCTTCCCGTTGCCCAGATGGAGAATACTTTTTGGGTAGAGATGGAATCCCTCCGATTTATTCGCCTTTCGTCTCCACGTTGTAGCACAGTAAAAATCGGAAGTAAACGGACGGCTTACATCGTAATAATAGTAATACTTTTTCTTATAGGATAAAACCTCATAGCCGTATTTATTTAATGCGGCTATGTCCGTTGCAACCACTTTACGCATTACGCTGATTCCGCGTTTTGCAAGTTCTTCGCGTATCTCGTCAGAGTTCATTGCGTGATTTTCGTCCGTGTTTTTACACAGAATATCCCATAGAACAAGCAATTTGATTTTATTTTTATCTTTTGTCATCTCATCCCCCTATTTTACAATTTGAGCCGCTCGGAAACCGAGCGGCTCATTGCTGTCTTTGATTATTCCGCTAACGTACCGTCAACCATTACATGCGTCGTTAAAACGTTATTAAGACATTTATTGATTTTTTCTTGTTGTTATCTCAGTTTGCTTTCCCCTTGCCCCGAAAGGCAAGGGGTAATTGTTTAGCACCGGTTATTTCTTCTTAAACAATGCAATCAGGTCGGCAAATTTCTTTTTCTTGATAACGAACCAGAAGAGAGA
>JAEDDH010000088.1 GCA_016293845.1 Bacteroidales bacterium
CGAGTGGGAATAAAGGCATCACTTCGGGGGCTTTGAGGTCACTTTAGTCGTATTCACACAGCCAACGGCGGCAGGGAGAAATCTCTGCCGCTGATTTTTTTGCAAAAAAAATAGATTTGTGTGTCACCTTTTACATCACCCGTGCGTCTATATATCAGAACAGCAAAACGGTGGTGTGGTTATGGTATTCAGCAGCTTACAATTTATATTCATATTTATGCCGATATTCTTCGGATGTTACTATATTGTACCTAATAAAATAAAGAATTTTGTATTGCTTATAGGCAGTTTATGTTTTTACTCTGTAGGCACAATCCATAACCCCGAACATTTTATATTGTTTATACTCAGCATTGTTGCGGATTTTGCGATTGGTATATGGATTGAAAAATTTCCTGCACGCAAGAAGGTATTATTAGCCACAGGCATAGTTTTTCATTTAATCAATTTTGCCGTATTTAAGTATTCCGGTTTTGTAATAAATGAAATGGGCAGATTAAATCCGAGCCTTCATTTTACGGCAGATATTGTATTGCCTATCGGCATTTCTTTTTACACCTTTCAAGGAATTTCATACATTGTTGACGTTTACAGAGGAAATGCAAAAGCAGAAAGAAGTTTGCTTAGATATGCTGTATATATTTCAATGTTTGAGCAACTTATCGCTGGCCCGATTGTCACTTACGGTCAAGTAGAAAAAGAACTGTATAAACGGAAAATCAAAGTATCATCTGTGCTGAAAGGTATGGGAGTGTTTATTTTCGGCTTAGGATTAAAAGTATTGCTTGCTAATCCTATCGGAAAACTGTGGTCGCAGACTTGTGCAATCGGGTTTGAAAGTATATCTACACCGCTCGCGTGGATGGCGATAATAGCATTTTCTTTTCAAATATATTTTGATTTTTTCGGTTATTCTTTAATGGCAATTGGACTTGGGAAAATGCTCGGATTTAAGTTGCCGAAAAACTTTGAACATCCATACACCAGCCTTACAATGACAGAATTTTGGCGGCGGTGGCATATAACACTTGGGGCTTGGTTTAGAGAGTATGTATATATCCCTCTTGGTGGAAATCGCAACGGCAAAATTGCTACTGTCAGAAATCTGCTTATCGTATGGTTGCTTACGGGGTTATGGCACGGCGCAGGATATAATTTCGTTTTATGGGGTACGGTTCTATTTCTTATCATAATGCTCGAAAAATTCTTTATAGGAAAATATCTTAATAAAATGCCTGTCGTAGGCCACCTTTATATGATCATATTGATTCCGATTACTTGGGCAATATTCGCTATTGATGATATAGGGCAGCTTGGGGTGTTTTTTACTCGGTTGTTTCCGTTTTTCGGTCAAGGCGTATGGTCGATATTTCGGTATGACTACATTAAATACTTAAATTTATATTATCCGTTTTTTATTGCAGGCATATTGTTCTCGACGAGATTACCGTTCCGTATTTTGAAACAAATCAAAAGCCGTGTCATTATAGGCTTGCTTCTTGCAGTAATACTCGGTGCAAGCGTCTATTGTATGTACCGTGGCTTTGATGATCCGTTTTTATATTTTAGATTTTGAGAGGTAAAGAAAAATGAAAAAGTCAAATTTAGTTACGCTTTTGTCCTTATGCTTTATAGTTGTTGCTGTTATACTGTTTATGTTCCTTTGGAAAACTCCGTCTGCAAGTTCCGGCACAAAAACCGAAAGCAATTCTACAACACAAAGCAATATTATAACGACTCCCAAAGATACCCCGGAAGATACAAGTTCTACAGAAACAGAAGGTAGTTCCGAAGCAAGTACATCTACAATTGAAACATCAACGACAGAAGATATAACAACGCAGCCAAAAAGTGATATTTCTATGGCTGATGCTTTGTTCATCGGTGATTCAAGGACAGTAGGACTTATGGAATATGCAGGTATCGACGGCGCAGACTATTTTTGTACGGTGGGAATGAGTGTTTACAACATTCATGAAAAGCCTGTTTCTGTTCCCAACGTCGGTAAGGTGACTTTGACGGAGTTGCTGAATAGCAAAAAGTATGGTAAAATTTATATAATGCTCGGCATCAATGAAGTGGGATACAAATTTAGCAGTACCGTCGAAAAATACAGTGAATTGATTGAATTTGTCAAGGGAAAACAATCCGATGCGGTTATTTTTATACAGGCCAATCTGCACGTTACGAAAAGCCGTTCAGATAGCGATAAGGTGGTAAACAATACTGCTATTAACGGGTTAA
>JAEDDH010000089.1 GCA_016293845.1 Bacteroidales bacterium
GTTTTTCAGACGGAAGCAGTAGAATAGGGAAGAGGGTATACGAGAAAATAAAAAACAACCCAAAAAAAACGGCAAATAAAAACGCACCCACACGGGGTGCGTTTTTTGTATGTTGATAAACCTTTTTATTTCGTCAAGGTTGCCGATGCAATCAGATTGCCGTCAGCGTCGTAAGCAGAAACGGTAATGGTGTTGGGAGTTTGTTTGCCATTAGGCAAGGTGTACTTTTTGTCGCTCTGCAAGTTTACATAGTAGCAAGTAGCGCCGTTGTATTCTACCGTATAGACAGCACCATCTGCGCCTGTACTGGTTAAGTTATCAAGTTTGGTGCAAGTCAATTCACTGGCGATAGTGTCGTCAACCCAGCTCAATTGTTTTAAAGTTGTAGTTAACGTTCCGCCAACATCAAGTCTTTCTTTTATTGAGAAGACGCAGGTAGAACTGTCTTCCGCACGTGCGTACAGGCTCATGCTTACGGTGTAATATGCAACGTTCGTTGCTGTTGCCGGCGTTACGGTAAATGTGCCGTCGGCGTTTTGAGTCAAAGCAAGCGTTGCGTCGTTCGTATGAATGAAACTACCAGGTAATACTGCGTAATTCACTGTGCTCTGGGTGTATGCCTGCTCGTCAATAACAATATTTGCAGGTCTGTCACTCGAAATGCCGATAGCAACTACATGATTGAATACATATTCATTTCCAAAGTAGGTTGCCTTTATGCTACCTTCGTTTTTAAAGTTCTTTACTGTTATGGTTAAACCCTTCTTAGGGTTATCGTTGTTGTTGCCAAGGAACATGGCGGCTTTACCGCAGGTTAAATTACCTTTATTTACACAGTCTTCAAACACCAAACTTAAAGGACTATATCCCTGTACACGATGTCCAACAAAAACAGCATTGTAGTTGTTTGATGCACCGCCGCCTATCATGTTGATGTTAGCCACGCATTGTTTAAAGGTGATTTTGCCGGTTCTGTGGCCATAAGCATAGACTACATATGCACCGGTATTGTTTCCTACTTCCATATCACCAAAAACATTTACGTTTTCAAACGTTGCGTTGTTTTTTGCATAAGCATTAACGACGACAGGGTAGTCTTTCAATGTCACGTTAACATTTTTCATTGTTCCATACATCTGGTAGGTCAAACAAATGCCTTGACCTAAAACGACGTTGTGGTTTCCACCGTCTAACGTTACGTTGCTCGCCAGGCTGTTAATCACCACATTCCAATAATTATCTTTAACATAGTTACCGCTGGTGTATTCAACGTTTTTAACCAAGTAAATAGTTTCGTTTGCTTTTGCGGCTTTTGCTGCTTCATCAAGAGTTGCATAATATGTAGCACCGATACGAGCTTCCATAGCATCGTAACTGCCGTTGTTAACCGTTATACCGTCGGTACCTGTTATGGCGTTTCCTTCTTCTGCAAACAAAGACGTTGCGTTGGTGTCGGAAATTGCCAATTCAACATTGGCGCCGTTGCCGTCTACGATTACGGCAGGAACGCTAGCGCCGGTGTTTACTTCTGCCTTAACTGTGCCGGTACTTGCTATTTTGATATAATCGGCGCTGGAACCTTCTTTCATTACAAGGTGACCTTTGGCTATTTCAATTTTTTGTGCTTTTGCAAAGGTGTGGAAAGAGTCGTCGTCGCATTCGATAATGTCAATTGAGCCTGCTTCACCATAGTGATAAATCGTGCCCGTTGTGGAATTAACCGTCAAATTTCCGCCGTTTGTGCGAATGGTGACGTTAGACATAGTGCCGGCATATTGCAGGTCGAAATCATAGTCGCCCGTGTCGACACCGACTGTGGCGTTAAACGTGGTGTTTTCAGCCGTAGTGGGATTGTACGCAAAGTAAAGGCAGAATTTTGTGCTTGCGCCTTGTACTTTCGTTAACTCCGTTGCGTTGTGAATAATCATCCAATAAGAATTGTTGGCGTTGTAGCTGATAGAATCGTCGTACGGATTAAACTCGTCGTTAACCAAAAAGAACTTGTTTTCGTTTTGGTTCCAGCAGTAATAATAATCTTCTGCCGTCGGGGTGAGTTTTTCAACGGTATAACCGATATCTGCGGCGGCGGAAAGAACTTCCGTCATTGTTTTGGGTGTGCCGTCGGTAGCTTGTGCTATTGCTAAACCTTTGTTGAGGTTTGCGATAGTGCCTACGTCGTTGTTGACTTTCGCTTTTTTGATGATGCTGCTGAAGGTGGGAATAAGTAC
>JAEDDH010000009.1 GCA_016293845.1 Bacteroidales bacterium
CGCCAGGAGAATGTAGAAAACTTATCGTCGGATTCAACTGCGTATGGTGAATCGCCCGCAAAGTTTCGGTATAACACATCATATTTCCAAACGAAATCAAAGCATTTACCTCGTTTTGAGGCGGCTGTTTGGTGCGGAGTTCCATCACGAAATCGTTGATAATCAAATCAAAAGCCGAATAATAAGTTTGACGTATCATACCCTCAGTACCCATCAGTTCTTTAACATCTGCAACAGTGGGAAGCAACGCTGAAAGTTCCTTAATTTTGTTGATATACTCATCAAGGTCGCGACCACGACTATTGTAATACACAAGGTTTTTAACCATATTAAAAGCCGCACCTTCAATGAATTTACGAGCGATTTCAAGACGTTTTTTCTTGTTTTTATATGCTGACGCCTGCGCTATCAACACCCTGCCGCTCAAAAGTTCGTCTTTGGGCATAAACGAGCCGGTATAATTTTCGTAATAGTCAAAAAAATGAACCGCTATCCCCTTCTGTCCCAAGAAATTATAAAGCGCACTATTAGCCCTCAAACTTCCAAATACATAAAAATCAGCCACTTGCTCCACCGGAATAAATTTAGGTTTGGCAAGAATTTCTTTTTCGCCATTGCCATCTTCCTCAATAGCGGTGAATTTCAGAGAGTTATCCTTACGTTCCAAAATTCCAGGATTAAAAAGATAAAAATTTTGCTTCATTTTTTTCTACAATTACAAATCAACATCTTCGTTAACAAAACACAAATCGAAATAACTGCAACTTTTACAATATCCTTTTTTAACAATCTTTGGACATTTTTCCAACTCACAAATTTCCACGATTTCTTTGCAAATTTTCTCGATTTCAGTTCGGTCTGTATCAGAGAGTTCCACGGGTTCGGTTTTACGCATTGTCGGGTATTCCAAAACGCCCGAAACACCTGATATTCCGTTCCTTTCAAAAACATACAAGTAGTATTTCAACTGCCAAAAGTGGGCATTTTCTACCTTGTTACTTTTTTTTATTTCGTGAATAACCTTGTTTTTCGCGTCATAAAAATCCACTTTAACGCCGTCGATTGCCACCTCCTCGTATTTTTCGCTGCGTTTAGGGTAACTATTTTCGTGAATAAATTTTCCCTCCGCCACGAGTTCAGAATTTTGCTCCATATTAATACCATTAGCAAACAGCCAAAGTTTGCGTTTGCAAACATGATAATAGTTGAAATGTGTGCCGGTAGGGGTCATAGTAAACTGTTTTTAACTGTTGCAAAAAATGCAACATTTGGTTAAACGATTGTTAGTAACGCACAAAGTGGTTGTTGCGTTTTTTGCAACAACCATTGTAACATCGTCGGATGTCTGATATAATATTATGTTGCTTTGTTCGTTGGGCATAGTCATTGTTTTTTGTTTTGATTATAAAAAAATATCATCTTTATCGTTTTCATAAAAATCAATTCCGATGTTATAATTGTAAAACCCTATTCTAACAACACATAGTCTCAACTCATCTCCACATACAATCACTCGTTTGTAATCAACACGAAAATTTTTTTCCCCTTTTTTTACCAAATATAATGGCAATTCAACGGAGTTTGAGATTTTCCATGATTGAAACGATAATTTGTTATAATATACAGATTCAGGAGGAGATACAAAAACAGTTTCTGTCGCATCAATATCCCTACTTTTCCACAAATTGGTATTATCAGAATCCACATCCGTTTTTTGCACAGGATTAATTAGCCAATTGTACATAAAGCTATCTCTTAACAATCCTGAGTTTGCTTTGGCTGAAACAGAAAAACTATAATCGTCAGAATATACGGTATTTATCAATGCTACTAATTCATCGGCAGAATAACTTTCTGTTTTTATGCTATGGATAGTCAGTGTTAAGGCTCGACAGGGAGTCCATTGTTTTGTTTTTTTGTCAACACTTCCGTATGGAGCGGGATAAATTGCTCCATTTTTCTTAGGAATGATTATGTGTAATTCTCCTATTTTGTCTTTATCAAAGCGACATAATCGTCCGGCTCTTTGCGTCAGACGGTCAATTGGACACATTTCCGAAATCATTATTTCTGCGCTTATGTTGATGCTCATTTCTCCAATTTGCGTAAGAATTGCAATGCCTTTTGCATTGTTGTTTTTCCACGCATTCTTGCCCAATGCTTTTATCAAGTCGGCTTCTTTTCGCTGTTTGTCAGGTTCTGTAAATCGAGAATGATATAATATTGGTTCTATGCCTTCCGCTTCAAACCAACGATAGATTTTTACTGCCTTGTCAACTGTATTGCAATAAATAATGGCATTCCCTTTGGCGATACATAGAGTTAAAAGGTCTTCTATTTCGTCAATGCTTTCATATTCATTGATTGATTTTATTTGAAACCGTTTCCGTTGATTGTCTGATTTGTCTTCTATGATTCTGTCAACAGCATACCCCGATTGCTTATACAATTTCAGCGATGATTCTGGCAGTGATGCGCTCATTATTAGCACAGGGACATCGAATTGGTGGAGAATCTCCAACAATACCATTATGTTGGCCATCGTGAAATCATCATAAAAATCTGCTTCGTCAATTACGAGACATGAATTAGCAAGATTGAATCCGATTAAATGATGGTCTTCTCTTGTCAGTGTGAGCGACGCCAACAAATGGTCTATGGTACATACAGTTATTGGTGTTTGAAGCAATCGCGCAAATTCATGGAGTTTACTTGCGTAATTGTGGTCGATTTCTCCATGGTCAACGTCTTTTTGGAGCTTTGCAAACCAAGCACTCGAATGATATAACCCTGTGTCCGAAAGGCTGTTTGCTACGTTTACTGCTAATGCGTTAGATGTAAAACGAGTTGGCATTGCTATTACCAAACGAGTGGCATGGTTGTTTTCTATTTGTTTTGAAGCCCACAACAATGACGCATCGGTTTTTCCGGCTCCTGTTGGAGCGCGTATAAGCAATAAATCATTTTGCCAATAATCGTCAATAAGTTTTTGCACACCCCTTTTTTGTGCATGAGGAAAGGTGTATTTAAAGGTGTTGATTTCGGGCAGTGTCTCCCCGTCTTCTTTTGCGCTTGCTCTATGGTCAGCAAGTTGTAGAAGGCCACGAAGCCCCGAATATTCATAAAAACACCTTACAATGTTGTTGATTGATTCACTTTCGATTATTCTGTTTGATTCTTTTTTGAAAGAAATCCAAAAGTCTTTTGCTCCTTCGTTTAGCCATCTGTCTTCAAATGCAAAGCCTAACTTTGCATGGTGGGCAGCAATAGCACATTGCAACGACAATGGTAAATTTTTACTTTTGTTTATCACCAACGATTGGAATTCATGCCTTATACCTGCACGTTGAATATGGTTGCCATCAGGTTTTGTGTCTTTATTTTTCAGCCTTCCTTTTAAATAATTATCGTAATCCTTGCGGCAAGCATTTTGCCATTTTGGATTACTTTTTCCGTCGTCGTGCAATTTGCAAACTATTTCTAATCTTTTTCGCAAGTCTTTACCAACAATCTGTTGGTATTTTTCAACAACAAAGGAGGTATTGGACAAAATCATATCAGCCTCCGTCATTACATCAAAAACATGCTGTTCTAATGTAATGCCGGAGGGTTTTGCTAATACGATATTGTTGTACATATTCATTAATTGTTGGAATTTTCCATTGCATCCTTGAAAGACTTCACTGTTGAATCATCGCCTGCGGGGTTTGAAAGTTCGTTTTTTGACAAGAATTCCAAGGCTTCCTTATATGCCTTAGCCACAGTATTTTCTGTTTTGTCATCACCAACGAAATACTGTGCTCCTCGCTCGGCAAGTTCTGCAAGAATATTTTTGCGTTCAATTTCGTCAGCGGCAAAATATCGGCTCGCTTTTCTGCTCAACACATTGTCAAAAACGATAATCACTTGTTCTGGCTCTCCGCAAACAGCATTGCGTGCTTGGTTGGCATAGTCGTTCATATACCTTGTAGCTTCAAGATACAGTTTTGCACGACGTTTGCGCTCTGCATCTTTGGCGTGTTTGATGTACTGGGTTCCGATGTTGAATCCTCCTTGGTAACTAAACACTTTGGTTACGCTCAACGCTGTAACGTCCAAGAAGAAATTCATACTCATCAAATCAGATTGACTGAATTCTTTTGTTGCGAGTGCTTGTTCTTTTGATTCTTCCGAAGAGTTGTTTTTCACCCTGACAAGGAGATCGTTTTTTACCTCGCTTTCTTTCGTTGCAACAGCGGGCGTTACTGATAGTGGGGCGGTTCTTCTACCCGAATAGTCGCCTTTTGAAGGAAGCATAAATCCGCCAAGGTCGGCTCTCAAATCCTTTTCTATTTGATTTGTAGTGCCGTCTCCTGTTGATACAAAAGTATCGCCTTTGTCAGCATCCGCCATATTCAGTCGGTCGATAGCCGAAAAGAATACATGACGTTGCATCTGTCCTGAAACATAAACTCTTCCGTCTGGTCTTCTCTTTATTGAGCCGGCGTTGCCCAACAATTTTTCGCCGCCGTTGGCTATGTGGTTTTCAAACGTTGCCAACGCTGAAACTAATATTCCTTTTATTTCCATATTGAAAAATGTTTAGATGTTGCTGAAATCTTCGTCTTCGGAAATGTCCTCGCCCAAAGCCGAAGTAACTTCTTTGGGTTGCTCAACACTTTCTCTTTTGTTTTTAATTCTTGAAAACGCAATCAAAAGATTTTTCGCGTTTTCGAGTTCAAGTTCGCCGCTTGCCGCCTTTTCCATAAACAATGATGCCGCTTCGGGAGCATCAAGTTTTGAAATTCTGCCTGCTCGCGTTACTGAGTGTGCAATTAGGGCGTCGCCCGATTTGGCAGAGAAAATGGAACTTTCGAGTTCGACCAACACTTTGGCTTTCAACTTTCTGATTTCATTCCAATCTTCCTTGCCAACTTCGTCTTTTGCTGCGAAATATGCAGTTTGATTCAGCCATCTGCCCAACTCTTTGGCTGAACGTACAATATCAGGATCAATTTTTGCCATTTTCGTAAAATATGTAGTTATCAATAATTCAACTTGTTTGGGATATTCCGCCCTAAATGATAGGAACCCACGGAATGCGGATTGATTAAACAACATTAAAAATCGACTTGCGAATAAATCAAATTTTTGATATTCAGTGCTTTTTGAAGTCCGCTTTTCTTCATTATATAATTCCGAATAATAGATGCTGTCAACTATCGTTTTAAGTTTCGATTGTTGAGCGAGTTCTACAACATAATGGTTGTATGTAAATGTTTGTGCGTTGCCATATTGAACCATATAATATGTAGAATCTTTCAAACTGTCCAACACTTTCAGTGCCAATTCAGAAACTTCGCTTTCTTTTGCCATTTCGCCAATAGCACCGAGTAGGGCAATACTACCCATTGCACTACTGCGCGGTGGATTGGGAAAATTGCCTTGAAAAATATGAGGACGTTTGGGTTTGTATTCTTTATTTTTGCCCTTGATTTCTTCAACTACGTTACCCATCATTAAATCACTATCAAGTTTTTGCTCTCTCAGTCGCTTAAACAACTTGACAAAGTCTGTTAATGCCTCAACAGTGATGTCAGGAATAATACAAACATTAAAAAGTTCTGGTTTCTCTTTTTTGTCAATTCTGTATTGCAAACATGGTTTTAGAGGAGTAAGAGATGTTATTAATGCTAATCCTTGTTCATAAATGGTGCAAGATGTTTTGCCTCTGCCTACACCACCTTTTTCGGAAAATGCACAAAACTCCCCCGCTATTGGCATTGAAGCCATAGTAAGTCCACCTTCGCATGATTTATTAAGTTCTTTGGCAGATTTGAGATAATCAGTTGCGGAGTTGTACAAATTTCTTGCTTGCATATCGGATGTAATGGAGTTTGGCGCAAGAAATTTGAATACCTTTGCGGAACTTTTGTCATTGATAAAACGAAATTTTACAGTTCTTTTCATTTCGTATGATTCTGCTGGCTCAACACAAAATGCAGCCAACCCTTTTTTTATTTCTGCTTTTATATGCTCCATAGTTATATCATCAATGCTTTTAAGTTGATTTTCAACTATAAGCAAGGCCTGAGCATACCGTATATATGGATGTTGATGTATCATATTTTTTCAATTTTAATGTCAACCCAACCTTCACTGCTACCTAAATATCCGATATTATGGTTTTGCAAACTGGCAGTCAACATTTCCAAAAGTTGCTTGTCAACAGACATTTTTATCTTGAAGATACCGTCCAAATTTAGGAACTCTCTTGTAGTGGGAGTCGAATAATAGAAAGGAAATTGACCGATGTGGCTTTTAAACCAATCGTCCTTCTCCTTATCTTTCTCTTTTGAATCGCTATTTTCTATTTCATCGAATACTCTGTGTTTTTCAGCAATGATAGAGTAATCTATATTTCTACAACCTCCAATATGTTTGTGAGTGTCTGAACGTCTGAAACATCTGCTCCACATATCATCATAAAAACAGACGCTTTTAAGTTTGTCAACTTTAACTTCTTCGTTAAAATCAAAATAATCCATCAGTAGCGGCAAGTACGTAGACCCCTTGGCATTATCAACAAAGGTAACTTTTGCTTTCTGACGTGCTTTCTTCAAATCTTTATAAATTGATTTTCTATCAGCTAAATCAATATGCCAACCCAAAACATTCTCTATCAAACCACATAGCATTTTTTTGTCGGGTTTACGCAATGTTTTGTAATACGAGCCAGGCATATCGCTAACCATTGACAATGGTGCTAATGGTCTGATCTCCATCAACGCCTGTTCTGTCAGCGATGGCAAATGTTTTAATATCGAAATATCTATGTTGTTGTCATTATGCCGAGGTATATCCTCGTTGAATAATAATAATTGTGTTGCTGCCATAATCGTTAATAGTACACTTTATATTTATGATAACATCTGCAAATATACTAACTTTCTCTTAACACACCAAATATTTCTTAATGTTTTTTTTTACATTATCTCCAAGCAACCGAAGCCTTGGCTGTTGAGTTCGCCGAGGCCTGATTCGTAGGCTATACGTTGAAGTTCGGGCGGGGCGTTGAGGGCAAGTCGGCACATAAAGCCTCTGACTTTGGTTTCGGCAGAAGTGCCCCCCTTGATGGTTACGAGCGAGGATTTGGGCTCGGAGAGTGTCATATATTTCAAATATTTTTCGCCCGAATATTCTTTTCCAAAAAAGGCAGAAAACTTGTCAGTCAGATTTTGCAACATTCGTTCGCGAATCCATTCGGCATCTTTGAACTCCTGCGGAGTTTGCGGATAGCGGTCGCGCCCTTGTTCGTCGTGGCAACTTACCGAAATTGGCGAAAGCGTATGGTACATCATTGTCTCCTTAAACTCCGGCGGCTGAATAAGTTCTATGCTTTCCACCTCAAACTGTACTATCGCTCCTTTTCTGCCTATTTCAAAGGTGCGGTTTTCAAACACGCCGCCAATGAAAGTCTGTGTGGAGTTTTCGGGCATAAAACTGATTTGAAAATCAACGGTTTGAGATTTTAATTCCAATTGGTTCGATTGTTTGATGATTGTAAAACCGTTTTTAGGTATTTGCAACCGCGAGAAGGTGAACAGTTTGAACTGTTTGCCGTTGTCCATTTGAAAACCGTTTTGGTGAAGCCACGTGGCAAATCCGCTGTCAGCCGACGACAGGATCTTGTATATTGCTGCCGACATTTCGTATTGGTAATTGATAGGCAGCCGGCGTCCGAATTGTTGCGCGTTGATACGCAGTGTTATTCTAAATCTCATAATTTAAGCATTTGTTTTCTGCCCGAAATTACGAAATTATCTTGAATAATCAATCAGGTTATTGATTTTTTTTGCTATGGAATGGAGAAAAATGTATCAACTTATCAAGTGTGCAAGAATTGATTTCTCACATTCTGCTGTGGGTTTGGCAAAGCCGTTGATATATTTGTTTAGCAGCCCAGAATCCATTCCTATCGATTTAGCAAAACTGCTGACGTTGATATCGCGGTGCGTTAGAAAATATCTTGGTAATTTGGATACCACAACAACGACTGACTATATTCACGTCCTGTTTCGTTACGTCCGTAAATGTAATCATTAGTAAACCATATCTCTTTTATTTTCATAACTTTATCTATTAAAATACTCATTCCAACGGTTGATTATAAATAATCCGCCAAACTCAACAAAAAATATCAAGTTTGGCGGATTATCAGAAAAGTATGTAGTTGCGTTTATACGGCGGCGCAGAGGCGGCTGTGCTCTTCGCACTGCTCGTAGATGTCAAAAGGGTCGTGACGATCGAGAACTACTTTGCCTTTGCGGAGCGAGGCTTGAACGTCGATAAGGCGTTGGTTGCTGCTGCCGCGGAAAAGGAGGTCGGGGTCGTGGAGTTCTTGCACAAATTCGCCGTCTACAAGCACGTCGAGGTATTTAAGAAGGTTGCTCATCTTTTCGTCCCTGAGAATTTGCTCGTAGGTGAATCCGGTGTAGCACCAAATGGTTTTGTTGGTCTTCTCCTTTATCATCTTAGCAAGTTCGGCAAAGGCTGTGGGCTGATAGAAGGGGTCGCCGCCAGAGAATGTCACGTTCGACATTTCGTTGCGGTAAACCTTTATAAAAAGGTCTTCCACGTCAACGGGCTTTCCGTTCATAATGTTCCACGTTTGTGGGTTTTGACAGTTGCGACACTTGTGGTTGCAGCCTGAGCAGTATATTGAGGTTCTAAATCCAGGTCCGTCAGAGGTGGTGTACTCAATGACGTCCATTACCATTATTTTCATTTTCTGTCTCCTTGTTAAAAAAAATGTTCCTTTTTAAAGTGAGTGAGTTGTGCGGTCGTTGAGTTCCGAAAGTTTTGCGCGGTTCCAACGGTCGGTGGTGCCAACGAGATAGCCGGTGATACGCTGCAACTTGTCGATGTTTTCGCTACCGCATTTTGGACATTTTGTCATCTCCTCGTCGGCATTTTCGTATCCGCAGTCCATACAGCGGTTGCGGTTGTGGTTGATAGAGCCGTAACCCATATTGTACTTGTCCATCATATCTACCACGCTTGCTACCACGTCGGGATTGTGGGTTGCGTCGCCGTCGATTTCTACGTAGAAAATGTGACCTGCACGTTCGAGTTCGTGATAAGGAGCCTCGATTTTTGCCTTCTCGATAGCAGTGCATTTGAAGTATACTGGCACGTGGCTCGAATTGGTGTAGTATTCACGGTCGGTAATTCCGGGTATTATGCCAAACTCTTTTTTGTCGCGACGGGTGAACGATCCGCTGAGACCTTCGGCGGGAGTGGCAAGCACTGCGTAGCCGTGGCTGTATTGTTCGCTAAAATCGTTGCATTTGTCGCGCATAAAGGTAACAATCTTTAATCCAAGTTGCTGAGCCTCTTCGCTTTCGCCGTGGTGTTTGCCGATGAGCGCTTTTAAACATTCTGCCAATCCGATGAAACCTACGCCCAAAGTACCTTGATTGATAACGCTTTCGATGGTGTCGTTGGGTTTGAGTTTTTCGCTGCCAATCCACAAGCGGCTCATCAACAGCGGGAACTGTTTTGCAAGGGCAGTTTTCTGGAAGTTGAAACGCTCGTGCAACTGTTTGGCTGCTATTGCCAATGTGGCGTCGAGTTTTTCAAAGAATTTGGCTATGCGCTCTTCTTTGTTTTCGATTGACATACACTCTATTGCAAGGCGGACGATGTTTACCGAAGTAAACGAAAGGTTGCCACGTCCGATCGAAGTCTTTTTGCCAAAACGGTTTTCAAACACCCTTGTGCGGCAGCCCATTGTTGCCACCTCGTATTCGTAACGTTTTGGGTCGTCGGCTTTCCACTTGTCGCACTGGTTGTAAGTGGCGTCGAGGTTGAGGTAATTGGGGAAGAATCTCTTTGCAGTTACCTTGCAAGCCATCTGGTAAAGGTCGTAGTTGCGGTCGCCGGGCAGATAGTTTACGCCGCGTTTCTTTTTCCAAATCTGAATCGGGAAAATAGCGGTGCTGCCGTTGCCCACGCCTTCGTAGGTGCTAACGAGCATTTCGCGAATAATGCAACGTCCCTCGGCAGAAGTGTCGGTACCGTAGTTTACCGAACTGAAAACCACTTGGTTGCCGCCGCGCGAGTGGATAGTGTTCATATTGTGGATGAATGCCTCCATCGATTGGTGAACGCGGTTGACTGTGCGGTTGATGGCGTGCTGCTTGATGCGGTCAATGCCTTTGAGGTTGCCAAGTTCTTTGCTTATATAGTCCTCAATTTCAGCGTTGTATAGGCTGCTGCAATCCTCGCCGTAGAGGTTTTCAAGCACTTTTACCTCCTCTATATATGAATAACGAACGTAGGGTGCAAGATAAAAGTCGAAAGCAGGAATAGCCTGACCGCCGTGCATCTCGTTTTGAACAGTCTCCATCGAAATACAGCCGAGGATAGATGCGGTTTCGATACGTTTTGCGGGACGAGATTCGCCGTGACCTGCGCTGAATCCGTATTCAAGAATTTTGTCTAACGGATGCTGCACACAAGTTAAACTTTTTGTGGGATAATAATCCTTATCGTGAATATGGATATAGCCTTTTTTTACTGCGTTTTTAACGTCTTCGGAAAGTAGATAATCGTCGACAAACGGCTTGGTGCTCTCGCTTGCAAACTTCATCATCATACCGGCGGGGGTGTCGGCATTCATATTTGCGTTTTCACGAGTGATGTCGTTGCTTTTGGCCTCGATGATTTCGGTAAAGATGTTGTGGGTCTTGGCTTTACGGGCAACGTTGCGTTTGTCGCGGTACGAAATGTAAGCGCGTGCAACTTCTTTGCGCGAACTTTTCATAAGTTCGTTTTCCACTGCATCTTGGATTTCTTCCACGGTCATCTGGCTTTTGCCGTTGAGAGCAATGTGGTCGGTGATGCGGTTGATGAGTTTGATGTCTTCGCCAAGTTCGGTCTGCATCATAGCCTTACGGATAGCAGCGGCGATCTTTTCTTCGTTAAAGCCGACGATGCGGCCGTCGCGTTTTACTACGGTCTGTATCATACTGTGTTCTTGTTGTTTAAGCGGTTGGTAGCCTAATGTCGTTGTAAGTTCCATTTTTCCTTGTTTTGTTTAGTTCCCTTATACGGGAGTTAAGTTTCTTTGAGTGATTTATGTATTAATAATGTGTTTTTGTCGTTTTGATTGTTTATTTTTTTTCGTCTATTGCAAAGGTATACTAAAAATGCCGTTTTCCACCTTTTATATTTCAACAACTTATTAACACCCTAAATGTTTTTGAATGTCGCTGTTATAAATTGATAATTAATTCGGTATAAAAACTGCGGATTTTTTTAGCGTGTTTTTCAGTTTTTTGTTAACATTGAATTTGGATGCGAATGCCTCAAAAAAACGCAGATTTTAACACTCGGTTATTATTGTCTACATTTTTCATATATTAGGTTAATTTTATCTTGTATAGATATTAATATGTGATGTTGGCTTTACTGTGTGTTGAGTCTTCAACGAAGGATGTAAATTTTTCGTCCTTCCAAAACTGTATTCTATCCTTTGGTTTTTGCACTTCGTCCTTCAAATGGTGCATTTCGTCCTTTTGGGGCATTTTGAGATTTGGTGGAACTAATTATCCGCCGTATCTTTGCAGTGTCAAAAGCAAACAAATTTGGCAGACTTTCAATAGTCGATGTTCTTTTAAAATTTTTTCTTTTTTTATTCAAACAAGGTTATTTATTTTTTTACGCGTTTGAGGATAGATTTTGAAGACACTTCTCTAAATCTCGAAGATTATCTTCGCCGACGGCATTTATTCTCATAACTATAAATCTTGAATCAAACGCGTTTTTTCTCAGACAATTCCGCTTCAATAAAATACTAATCTCACTATCAATTATCTATAAAGGGTCTCGCAATCAAGAAGGTTGACGAGACTTTTTTTTTGCTATCTTTGCACCGTATTAATGCAAAATTTTTTGAGCAATGATAGAAACTCCAAGACAGTTGTTTATGCGCCACGTGGCGCCCACTTCGTTTACACCTTTAAATATAGAAGTAGTTAAAGCCAAGGGCGTGTACCTCTACGGTCCCAATGGCGAACGGTATATCGACACAGTTTCGGGAATTTCCACAGCCAATGTGGGACACTGCCATCCAAAAGTGGTGGAAGCTGTTAAAAATCAAGCAGAACAATATATGCACCTGATGGTTTACGGCGAGTTTGTGGAGTATCCGCAGGTGATGTTGGCAAAAAAAATCGCCGACCTTCTGCCGCCGTCGCTCAATTCGGTGTACTTTGTCAACAGCGGCACCGAGGCCACCGACGGAGCAATAAAACTTGCCAAAAGATACACGCATCGTCCTGAGGTTGTGGCGTTTAAAAAGGCTTACCATGGGTCGTCGATTGGCGCGTCGAGCATTTGGGGCGACGAGTATTTCAAATCGGCTTATCGTCCGCTGATGCCAGGTGTTAGAATGTTGAATTTCAATAGTTTCGACGACCTTGCGCAGATTACTGAAAACACCGCTTGCGTGGTTACCGAGGCAATTCAAAGCGAGGGTGGACTCAATATTCCCGAAAACGGATGGCTTGCGGCATTGCGTGAGCGTTGCACCGCCACCGGCACACTTTTAATAATAGACGAAGTGCAGATGGGGTGGGGGCGCACCGGCAAATGGTTTGGGTTTGAAAATTTCGGCATTGTGCCCGATGTGGTAACATTTGCCAAAGGTCTCGGCGGAGGTATGCCCATTGGTGCGTTTGTTTCGGATAAAAAGATGATGGAGGTGTTTTGCGACCATCCGATTCTTGGGCACATAACTACTTTTGGCGGACATCCCGTGTGCACCGCCGCCGCCCTTGCTAATATCAAGGTAATTGAGGATGAGCATCTTGTAGAAACCGCCACCGAAAAAGGCGACTATTTTGCATCGCTAATCGAAAAGCATCCTCGTGTAATCCGCACTTGGGGACTTGGACTTTTTCGTGGAATAGAGGTAGACCATTCGATAGATATGTCTAATTTCTGGCATAAAACATTAAACAATAGCGTTGTTACCGACACCTTCCTTTTCCGCGACAACGCCTTCCGTTTCACCCCACCGCTAATCATCTCCCACGCCGAAATCGAAGAAGCAGTGGACGGATTGATGAAGACGTTGGATGAAATGTGATTTTTACAAGGTTTCGGGCTAAATGTACCCAAAAAAAGTGAGATTTAGCCCGAAACCTTGCAGAAAATTTCTTTTGCCATTATCCTTATTTATCCATATTTTTGCTGTCCAAAAAATGTATCTTTATGAACAATAATATCGACAAAATGTCGCCTTTTATGGTGATGGAGGTGCTTGAACGCGCACAAGAACTGCAACATCAGGGAGTTAGCGTCATTCATTTGGAGGTGGGTGAACCCGATTTCAACGTGCCTAACTGCGTGGAAAAGGCTGTGGCTTCGGCTATGGTTACGGGTCTTACTCATTACACTCATTCACTTGGAACTCTCCGGCTGCGCGAGGCTATCGCCGACCTTTACGCACGCGAATACGGTACTGATTTTGGTGCTGATAATGTGGTGGTTACGTCAGGTTCGTCGCCTGCTATACTTATGGTGCTGCAACTGCTCTGCAACCCTGGCGACGAAGTGATTATCTTTAACCCCGGATATTCGTGCTACCGCAATTTTATACTTGCCGCCAACGCCGTGCCTGTGGAGGTGATGCTCAATCCCGAAGATGGTTTCAAAATCAATATCGACGATATCAAGGCAAAAATCACTTCAAAAACCCGTGCAATTTTTGTAACATCACCATCTAATCCGCTTGGCTACGTTATCGACAGCCAAACACTCAAAGCCATCGCAAATCTCGGTATCACAGTGATTTCCGACGAAATTTACCATGGACTTGTGTACAAAAATAAGGCTCATTCTATTTTGGAATACTCACAAGATGCAATTGTAATCAACGGATTTTCAAAACGTTATGCAATGACAGGATTGCGCCTTGGCTATATTGTGGCACCTATTAAATATATGCGCAAGTTGCAAATTATGCAGCAGAATTTGTTTATCTGCGCCCCATCAATATCGCAAGAGGCAGGAGTAGAAGCCATTCTCCATGCTGGCAAAGACGTTGAAAATATGCGCAATATATACAACCAACGCCGCGAATTTATGGTTTCTGCTATCCGTAAAATCGGTCTTGGAATTGCCGCCGAACCAGAAGGCGCGTTCTACGTGTTTGCCGACGCACGCAAGTATACCAACGATTCGTACCGATTTGCCTTTGATATTTTGGAGAATGCCAACGTAGGCGTAACTCCGGGAACCGACTTTGGCTCTCAGGGTCAGGGATTTATAAGGTTTTCGTATGCCAATAGTCTCGAAAACATTGAGGAAGGATTACAACGTATCGACAATTATCTTAAAAGTTTGAATAAATAGTTATGTATAAACAACTTACAATAATATCAATATTATTGGCGACATTATTGGCCGCTTGTGCGCCCAAAGATAATTGGGTAGAGGTAAAATCCAATGATTCAACCATTTCGCTGATGCTTCCACCTGATATGCACACGCTAAAAGGGTTCAACAATTACGCCATTTTGCAGTATGGCAACCTCGACAATAGTCTTTCGGTGATAGTGATTGCCGACACAATTTCAGCATATAATGCCTTAATTGATAATTATATAGCCGAAAATCCCGATTCTGCCGCAGTGTTTTCGTCAGCCAAAGGATTCGACGGATATTGTTCGATGGTGATTTCAAACCTCAAAGCCGAAGCGCAGAAATTCGACGTTTCGGAAAATACCGATACCGCTGTCAATTCGTTTAAAATCAGAGCATTTGCTTACAATGCCAAATACGACACCGACAAATCTTACATCCGCCTTGCCATCTACGAAGGCAAAGTATGTTATTATCAAGTGTTTGCAATGATTAAATCCACCCGTGCCGAAGAATTTGATGCACAAATGAAAAGGATGGTGTATTCGATGAATGGGAATTGATTTATACATCATAAAAAAACGCCGGCGAAATCACTTCGGGGCGTTTTTTGAGATAAAAAAAATCAAACAAACAATCAAAATCGTGAAAGGCTTATACCTTTATTTGTACGGTGCAAAGGTAGAGTGTAATTTTGCCTCCTGCAATACCAAGTAATAGGGATTTTGATGAAACGTTTCTGAAAAAAACTTTCTTACGGTAACAATTTGTTTTATCATAAGGCACAAAAATTGTATAAAAATTAGCGGAATCAAATAAAGTTGCGTATATTTGCACTTTAAAAGCCAAGCGGCATTTTAGTAATGTTTTAAATTAGATGAAGAGATTTTTATCATTATTACTGATATTATTATATGCAATAACTCAAACAGTTACGGCGCGTACACTCGATGAGATTCGCCGTAGTGGAGTAATACGCGTGGCTTTTACCGAAAGTGGCAAACAAACCGTAAACTACAACTTCGCCAAGGAATTTGCTCGCTTCTTAAACGTTGATTTAGAGATTGTTACTATATCTTGGAACGAAATTTTCTCGCACAACGGCGTTATTCCTCCCGATTATCAAACCAACGACAGTATCAGTTACACTCCCGACGCACTCCGCCGTGCCGACTTTATTTGCGGCACCACCTATATATATGCTTGGCGCGAAAAATTCTTTGATTTTGCCGGCGTTATGGAAGTGTCTGACTTGTTGATAGTTAGTAAGCGAAAAACTAAAAAATCGCTTTTTACTAATTTCATTTTGCCCGAATCTTATCACAAGTCGGACAAAAAGCTCAACGTTAAGAGTTACAAAGACTTAAAGGGATTGCGCATAGCACTTCTCGAAAACTCATCATATGCCACCAACCTTCAAAAAATCAACGACTTGATAGGCGGCGGCATCACAATAGTTACCACCAAGAGCGAGGAAGAATCGCAGTTGTTGGCACGTCAGGGCAAGGTAGACGGATTTATCACTGTATCGTACCTTGGTTTGCAGTTTGTTAATGACAATCAGCAGTTTAAACTCGCATTCCCTATTGCAAAACCCGATGATGTGGGTTGGGCTGTAGAAAAAGGCAACCGTTCGCTCCGCACCGCCATCGACGACTTTTTTGCAATGATGCAAGGAAGCGGTGTCTTGAATAAGTTGTTTACATCTAAATTTGGTGTTAACTATCAATCTTACAATGAAATAATTAACTCATATTCGGAATCAATCGAGGAGATGTCAAACTATCGCGACCTTGATGAGATTATGGAGTCAGGAAAGCTTATAGTTGGTCTTCGCGACCGTGAAATGGTTTATCACTCAAGCGGTATCAAGCAATTTAATCATTATCTTGCTGGAGAATTTGCCAAACATCTTGGTCTTGATTTTGAAATTAGAATTATCCCCAATCTTTCGGATTATTTCCGCGATAGTAATGGCGAAATTGTCCGCGACAGCAGTTACACGCCAGAATGGTTCAACTCTATTGACGTGGCTTGCGACCTTCTTGCCCCAATCGATTGGCGTTTAAAGAAAATCGACATTGTGGACGTGCTGCCTACTGCAAACGTTGTGGTAGCCAACAAGAATCTGGATATCAAAAATATTAACGACCTTCATAAACTTAGAGGCGTTACCTCAAAAGGATCTGTTTACGAAGAGGCGTTAATCGACAACGATATTACCAACTATTATTATAAGGAGGCAAACGAATTTTTTGGCGAAATTATGAGCGGTCGCGCCGACTACTGTATCGTCAACTTCGACATTTATAGTCTTCCTAAATATCCTCAGTTGGAGTCTAAGTTTGTGCTTGGCGAAATCAGTTCGGTAGGCTGGGGTATTAAGAAAAATCAACCTAAATTGCGTCAAAAAATCCTTGAATTTCTTGTTTCGGCAAGTGCTCGTGGTATTTTGGACGATGCGTTTATGGAGCAAGCCGGTATCCCTTACAAAGCGGCTCAAAACCACTTAGTAGCTATGTATCAGACATATCAAACGGGTTATTTCCCATTTGTATTCTACGGAACCGACCAAGGTTTGCCTCAAGAAGATATTATGTGTATTTTCCAAGATAACGATGGCTTTATGTGGTTCGGCACTCAGTCGGGTGCTGTTAAATACAATGGCCGTCAGATGGTTAACTACACAAGTGCTCCCGACCAACTTAGTAGCAACGTTGTTTTTGATATTTCGCAAGACAGCCAGGGTAATATCTATTTTGCTACTCTCAAGGGTGTAACTTGCTTGAATCCAGAGGGTAAGTTTACACAGATACTCTCTGATATGGCGTTTAAGCATATCTATATCGACAAAAATGATACAAAATATTTCTTTGGCGACAAACGACTTTGTACGCTCGAAGCCGACAACAAAACTCAGCAATTAAACAAACGTTTTCCCACTTTGCCCGATTGTATTCATGCCGTGGCGCAATATAAATCAGGTCGCAATATTTTCCTTGCTTCGCCTGAGGGTCTATACATGATCAACGACGATAATTTAGAACAAATTACTGATAAAAAATGCTACTATGTATTTGTAGATGAGGATGGTACAATTTGGCTTTCTACTACAGATGGCATTTATACAGGTAAATTGTCGCAGTTTTTAAGTGCCGATATCAATATCGAATCGCTTAAGATAAACCAAAAAGTAGGAATCCCCGAAAGTTGTAGAGTTCACACCATTAAGCAAAACAGCGATGGGTCGATATTTCTTGTATCTAATTTTGAGGCATTTCAGATATTCTCATTGATGCAGAGTGCCATTAGATTCGACCAAAGTATTGGACTTAAAGACCTTAAATTGCTATCGTATTTTGAGGATAAGGAAGACAACTATTGGTTTGGCTTTTCGGGTGGTATTCAAAAACTTACCAACCGTTCGCTGCGAAATCTTTATCCCGAAGACCTTGATTGTTATCTTAATAATTTTGAGGAAGATAACCTTGGACGTATTTGGATGGCATTTAACAACAAGATTTATTATTTCCAACATCAGTTAGTGGATTTTTCGGATAACGTTGATGGTCATATAGTTCCATACGTAGTAAAAGTGCTCAACGGTGAAGAAATTTTTATTGCCGATAGTTACGGTTGCTACTTGTTTGATTGCAATACTCTGAAACTTAAGAAGAAACTCTCGTTTAAAAACCGAATTCACAACCTTACCAATGTGTTTGTGTCGCAAACGGGTGAAATATTCTTGCTAACTGGAATTGATGGTGTGGTTTATCGCATTACAGATTTTGATAATAATCCTGTTCCCATTCGTAGCGTATCTACATCGCTGATTTCGCAGATGATACAGTATAAAACGCTTGTGCTTGGCGGCAACAATACTGGCATTGTTAAGTTTGATGGCAACGGTTTTGAATTACTTAAATCCACTCCTTCGTCGGTGCTCTCGTTGGCTAATTTGGGCGACAATTTGCTTGTGGGCATGGAAGAGGGGCTTGGTATTTATACGCCTGATGGGGAACTAAAGATTTTTGATATTCCATCGTTACCGTCAAGCGCCATTACTTCGATACTTCCTGCACGAGATAAGGGGTATCTGTGGCTCGGCACCAACAAGGGTTTCTGTTATTACAATATGCCCGAAAATCGTGTTGAGTTCTCCGTTTACGCCAACGACGGACTCCCTGGTAGCGAGATTGTTACAAACGGACTTTTGTTAAATAAAAAAGGTGTGCTCTATGTTGCCACATTCCACGGTGTTTCATCGTTCGACCTCAAAAAGGGAAGCAACGAGAAGTACGTGCCTCAGTGCCGTTTAGAGAATATCTTGCTCAACGGTGTACCTTTCGACCGCAGTCGTAATGTATTTAGCCACAACGAAAACAACCTTCAATTTGAACTTGCAGGACTTTCGTTTAAAGACGAAGCCTCGTTGGTTTACGAATTTTATATGAAGGGTCTCGACAACGACTATGTGGCTTCTCTCGGCAAAGAACACCGCGCCAATTATCAAAACCTACCTCCCGGCAAATACGATTTTGTGTACCGCGCCAAAGGCAAAGATGGTATTTGGTGTTATTCTAATTCTTATAGTTTTGAAATCAAGCGTCCGTTCTACCGCAAGTGGTGGTTTATGCTGCTTTTGGTGTTAACGGTTTCGGCGGTGGTATATTTTATCATCAAACTCCGTGAGGCTCAACTCCGTATGCGCAACCAACATTTGGAACGTATGGTAACCGAGCGTACCTCCGAAATTCGCAAGCAGAAGGACGCTATTGAGCAGAAAAACGCCGAACTTGAAACTCAGCGAGAAGAAATTCTTCAACAGCGTGATGCCATCGAGGAGAAGAATCTTGCTCTCGAACAGCAGAAAAACGAGATTCTATCGCAGCGCGACGAGCTTGAAGTGCAGAAGAATATCGCTACTCAACAGCGCGACGAAATTGCCCATCACCAAAAGGAGATTATGGACAGTATCTACTACGCTAAACGTATTCAAACTGCCCTTCTGCCTATTTCTACCAACATTGCCAAGGTGCTGCCCGAACACTTTATTTTGTTCAAACCGCGCGATATTGTCAGCGGCGATTTCTATTACTTTAAGCACCTCAACCATTACGCTGTAATTGTGGCTGCTGATTGTACAGGACACGGCGTTCCGGGTGCGTTTATGAGTATGCTGGGCTCGGCTTACCTCAACGAGATTATTGTAAAATATCAAGACGAACTAAATTCAGGTCATATTCTCGACCTCTTGCGCACATATATTATCGAATCGCTCCATCAAACAGGTCGTTTCGACGAGGCAAAAGACGGTATGGACATTGCCCTCTGCGTGCTCGATTTGGATTCGCTCAAACTGCAATTCTCGGGTGCATTTAACCCGATGTTCCTTGTGCGAGACGGCGAAATCGAAGAGTACCGCGCCGACCGTATGCCAATTGGTATTCACGATTATGTGGACATTGGATTCACCACCTACGATATTGATATGCAGCGTGATGATATTGTATACATATTCTCCGACGGTTACGCATCACAGTTTGGCGGCAAAACAGGCAAGAAATTTATGTCGAGCCGATTCAAGAAACTTCTTCAAGAGATTTCGCCCAATCCTATGGCCGAGCAGCGCGAAATCCTCGACGAAAAAATCGAAACTTGGATGGGTGGTGTTTACCGTCAGGTTGACGATATTTTGGTTATTGGATTTAAGATTTCGTAATTCATTTTTATTAAAATCAGGAAATGAATAGTAAGAAAAAACCGTGGTAAAAACTCTGTTTTTACCACGGTTTTTTGATAACCAATTGTAATTGCGTTTATTTCGTAGTCATCCTTTTAACCTCGCCAATGATAATGACGGGAAGGGTTGTTGCGGTGATTATCAGCCAATCTTTGAAGGTGATATGACAGACATTGAACATTGCCCCGCCTAATTCTACAATCAGGATTTGACCGATGAAAATTACGACTGCAATCATCATAAATCCTTTGCAACTGCCAAGATTATGGAACGCTGATTTGCCTGTCATAAATGCTTTGGCGTTGAACATATTCCAAAACTGCAACATCACAAATAGAGTGAAAAACAGACTTAACTCGTATGTGCTCAGTCCGTTGTATTCGCCGAAGGAGAATGAAAACAAATCGGTCATTGAAGCAATTTCGGAGTGTTGCATTATTACCAAAACTCCAAGCAAAATAACAGTAAACAAACCTCCAACACCGAAAATGTTCCACGACATCGGCTTGGAGATAATAAAATCAGTTACCTTGCGCGGCTTGTCGTTCATTACTGAATGTTGCGGAGGAAGCGATGCCAATGCGATGGCAGCAAAGGTGTCCATTATCAGATTTACCCAAAGCATTTGCGTAACTGTAAGCGGTGATTCGGTGCCGATAAATGCGCCGATAAGCACTATCAGACAGGCGGCTACGTTGATTGTCATTTGGAACATTATGAACCGCTGAATGTTTTTGTAGAGCGACCGTCCCCACATTACGGCATTGGAAATCGTTGAGAATGAATTGTCTTGAATGGTCATATCAGAAGATTCTTTGGCTACCGCTGTGCCGTCGCCCATCGAAAGACCAACATCGGCGGCGTTGAGCGCGGGAGCATCGTTGGTGCCGTCGCCAGTGGCTGCCACCACATAATCCTCTTGTTTTAAGAGTTTTACAAGGCGTTCCTTGTCATGAGGTTTGGCACGTGAGAGGATTTTGAGGTCGTGAATTTTGGGCAAGAGTTGCTCGTCGGTCATTGCGGCAAATTCTGTACCTGTGAGAATTGCATTTTCGTTGTCGTTGTCTGAAATCAAACCTATCTGACGACCGATTTCTTTGGCAGTAAGGGAAGTGTCGCCGGTAACGATTTTTACAGCAATGCCAGCATCGGTACAACTCTTGATAGAGGCTGCAACATCCGGGCGTATCGGGTCGGAGATTGCAAAAATGCCTGCAAAATGTAGATTCGAGCAATTGAGTTTGCCTTCTATAATTGCATTGTCGCTGTCGCCTAATTCGCAATATGCTACAGCCAATGTGCGGAACGCCTTCGATTGGTATTCGGCAAGTTTGTTGATGTAACTGTCTTTTTTGTCGGTAGTTATATCCGACATATTGAGCAAAATTTCGGGAGCACCTTTTACGCAAAGCAACTTTTTGCCCAGTACGTTGGATTTTACAATTGTTGCCATATACTTGTTTTCGGTGCTGAATGGCAGACGGTCTATTATTTCGGTGTTTTCTCTGATATTGAGGTAGTTGACATTTTGGGAATTAAGCCACAAAAGCAATGCGCCCTCGGTGGGGTTGCCAATGGATTTTATGTTGTTTTTGTCGCTGAAATCGAGGTTGGCTGTGGTATTTGCAGCGATTATTTCATAGAGCAAATCTGAGTGAATGTCAGACGTTTGACAATCGGCAACTTGCATTTTGTTTTGTGTGAGAGTACCCGTCTTGTCGGTGCAAATCACAGATGCCGCGCCCATAGTTTCGCAAGCGTGCATTGTGCGTGGGAGTGTGTTTTCGTTCATAAGTTTTTTCATACTGAACGCCAGCGACAATGTAACGCTCATCGGTAGTCCTTCGGGTACGGCTACAACTATCAATGTTACTGCAATCATCACAGTATTAAGCATATACGATATAAAATCGAGCCATTCAAAACTGTTGCCTTCGCGGAGGAGGAAATATGTGATGATTCGTCCAACGAGAATTAGACCTGC
Organism: Bacteroidales bacterium; assembly: GCA_016293845.1. GTDB lineage: Bacteria > Bacteroidota > Bacteroidia > Bacteroidales > UBA3824 > UBA3824. Next base: position 22,140 of record JAEDDH010000009.1, read on the forward strand.
AAAAATGTAACTTGTTTTGGTGATTTTGTCTGCCAAATCGTCGAGTTTCTCGCTGAGCGGGGTAGGGTCGCCTTCGTCAACCTGCGCTGCCTCAAACACTTTGCCGCTTTCGGTTTTGTCGCCCACCTTCTCCACTTCGGCGGTGCAGTAGCCCTCGATGATTGTTGTACCCTTCATTATTCGGTCGGAGGGATATGTGGCGTTTTTGTCGAATTTTTCGGGGTCGGTGGTTTTGTCGGCTTGCAATTCGCCAGTGAGCGTTGATTCGTTGACTGTAAGGTTCAGCGATTCAAGAAGTTTGCAGTCGGCAGGAATTTCCTCGCCTTGCTCCAATATCACAATGTCGCCCACCACAACATCGCGGCGTGGAATTTGGCAAATATTGTTGTTTCGGATGGTTTTGACAGGAGTGTCGTCGTTGACTTCGTTGAGCGATTGGAATGTTTTTTCGTTTTTGCGTTCCAAGAAGAACGCCACGCCAGTAGCCAAAAGCAACGCTACAATGATTCCTATTGGCTCAAAAAATGTTGACAATCCGGCGTTGTTCCATTCAAATTCGTAAATTGAAATGCCCATCGACAGCACAAATGCAGTAATCAGGATTTTGAAAAGTGGGTCTTCAAAACCTCCGAAAAATCCCACTATGGCTATCATAAGCCACGAAACGGCTAGCACGGCGGGAATAGCGTAATAGTTGCCGCTGACGATTGCAAAAACGAGCGCACTAATGGTCAAAACTGCCATTGATATTGAAATCCAATGTTTTAATACGTCTTTCACCGTGTCCCAAAAAGTCTCCTTTTCGGGCGGTGTAAGCACGTTGACGCCGTGGATTCTGCGGCTTTCAAGCACTTGTTGGTCTGTTAGACCGGAGTAATGATGTTTGTTTGACATATTTATTATTAATTATTTACCAATTGCACAATTACCAGTCTTCCGCCATCTTTTGCCGAAAGAAGTATTTTGCGACCTTCGGTGAGGGGAACGAAACCGCCTACGGATATTTGTTTTTTGTTGCCGTCGGCGAGTATCTCGTACATATCGGGAATGCGGCGGTTAATCAAAATCCATTGACCGTTGTGGAAATGGAAGTCGCCCGCAGGTTTCTTGTCTTCTGCGGATGTCTTTTCGTTTGCACCGATGTTGCGGTTTACGTGCCACATATAAAGTGTCTGTTTGTCATAGACCATCAGTCGATAATTTTCTGACATAAACCTTCCGTGACTTGGGGCGTAGTAAAAATTCAAAACAGGCAACTGACCTTTATATTCCTTGCCACAGAAAGGGCATCTGGGTTTTGTGGTGTTATCAAAAACAAACCAATGAGCCTCGCATTGTGGATTCTGACAAGGTTGCACAAGGTCGGTGGTTTTTACCAAAGCATCTTCCCATTCTTGTGCGGTAGGACGCGCCGAGGGATTGTGCAGTCCGTCGATAAAAGCACGGTCGAACAGCGGTTTCAGATAAGGACCGCATATTGTGTAAGGAAGTTTTGATGGATCGCCTTGCGGTAGTTGACTCTTGTCTAAATCGTTGATTTTTACTCGGTTGGTTTTATCGGTTGGATGCTCTACGAACAAAGCCTTTGCTCCCATTGCCATTTCCTCGTCTTTGGCAGGGTCGAGATCCCAAACCTTGCCGCCACGCAACGGATGACGATAGAGCAAGTACATATAAATCAATACTGCCAAAGCGTGGAGGTCGGTTAATCTGCTTGGTAGTTTGCGTTTGGGGTCGTCGAGACTAAGTCCTTTGGTTTCCATCACTTCGGGAGCGATAAAATCGGGAGTGCCAACAACGTCGGGCGGATATTTGCCAGGAACAACAAGACCATCGTCGTCGATGATGCAAGCGTTTCCAGATACTGGGTCAACAAGCACATTATTGTACGAAAGGTCGGAATGAGCCAATCCCGCCGCGTGCAGACGGCGCATTGCCCTTGCTATTTTGATACATACGTGAATGTGCGATAGCCAAGTGCCCTTTTGGTCGGCAGGCAAAAACTTGTTTCGCAGTTTTGCCGAGGCAAACCATTTGCCGTTTTTCTCTTTGCCATCGAACGGGCCGCCTGCAAAGAAGAACTTTTTGTCGTAAAACGGTACTACAACACCTATTTTACCATTCCATTCAACGGTTTTTTCGGGCCAAGCAAAGAGATTTTTCCAATAACTGCCATCAGAATTTGTTGAGAATATTTTTTCGCGATAAATGCCTACTATGTTTTGCAGACGGTCTTTCTCGCTTGCTTTAAGTTCTTTGAGTGGCTTTCGGTAAAAGGCTACAACGTATTGTTTTGATGGCGAAAAATAAACATCTTTCATTCCGCCTTGTGCTTTCATTTCGTCGTAAAACTCAACATCGCTGCCGTCGTTAGCCTTTATTTTAATTATTTGTGCCATAGTTGTTTAGTATAAAATTGCTATTGTTCGGTCATCGTGGTTGCCGGGCGACCAAAAATCCAACCAATCAAGTAGTTGTTGAGCCGCTTGTTCGTTGTCGTCGTCAAGGAGTACGGGATGCTCTTTGTTGTCTTGAATTTCTTGGTAGAATTTCTGCCATTTTTCGGGATTGTTGAGGTTGCTGTCGGTTTCGAACCACGGATCTGAAACTCCATCTGTCATCAGCATCAATGCCGTGAAATCGTCAACAATTCGGAATCTTAAACGTTTGTAAAGCGATGTAGAATCTTTGAATATTTCAGGCATTGTTAGAAACCGCGTCTGTCCAGCGTATTCGCCTTCGTCGGGAACGCCCAACAAAGTAGATTTGGGTTGTTCGCCATTTTTATCCTCAGTGTAAAGGCAGATAGCACCGTCACCAACCCAGAATGTGGCTACGAACCATCCGAAATTGAATTTTTTTGCAATTGCCAAAAGCAAAGTGGTGGCGTATAATTTTGACGCTACTCCTTTGTTGTCGGCTTCGTTGTCGATGGCTTTGTGCGCTTTGAAAGCTGCCGCACCAATTATTTTGTAAATGTCGTCGCCAACATATTTTCTTGCCTCCGACTCCGAATCGTCTTTAAATAAATTATATTGTTGAATATTCTCTTCAAATTTTTCACAGTTTTTGAGTTCGTTAATACAATGATTAACAGCAGTTTCGCAAGCAATTCTTGAACCCTCGCGCGAATATTTCGCACTTCCAGCTCCATCGGCTACGGCTATCACATACCAATCGTTTTCGTCGTTGTGATAGAGTTTAAAGTCATCGTCTCGCGGTTTGCCTTCGTTGGCGTGCGAACGTCCCCTTTTAGACGCCGCAACTATATCTTTGCGCGGTGTTCCGTCTAAGGCGGTTACTTTTACATATTTCTTGTCTTCATTCTTTTTGGGATACTCAATGTCTTCGGGAACGGGTAAATCTTTCCAAAGGTCGCGCGGGTCGGGATTAATTATCAAGTCGAATTTTTTTTCGAGAGATTTGCCAAGCAAACAACCTTCGTAACGATATTTCATTACAAGAGGGAAAGTTCCTGATTTTACGGGAGTTCCGCTAATAATATATCCGTTGTCAGTCTTTTCGGCATTAAGCCCTGTTTCTTCTAATCCTTCGAGCAAAAACTCGGATACATCCTCTACATTGAATGGTATTTCGATATGGTATCCTTTTTTTACCGAAGCATTAGGAATTGAAAATTTAAGACTGTCAACTTTTGTTTTTATAATAGTTTCTATGTCCATAATATATTCTGTCCAAAGTTTTGTAACGGCATTGCTCAAAAACTTATCTATCAAGTTTTGAGATACATCGCCACTAAGTTGTTTGATAGTATCTAATATTTTCTCCATCATCCTTGTCCTCTGTTTATGTTTACGCCCTCGCTTCCTGCCCTTGCTATTTGTCCTTGCAAACCGCACCACGGACATTTTTGCACAGGTTTGTCGCCCATACAAAACACATTGCCACATTCGCATACAAGTAGTGCGTATTGGTTGCCGCAACACGGGCAAACAGGGATGCCGTTTAACTTATTAATATTAAATTGGTTGTTAGAATTTCCGTTGGATAGCGATTCGTAAGTTTCGCCGTCGATGGGGTATGCACCTACAAGTTTATAGTCTATTTGAAAAAAGTTGCCGAATCGTTTGGCGTACTTTACAAGATACTGTTTGCCTGTTTCGGAACATTTGCCACGGATTACGGCAAAGTTTTCGTCTAATACACACAGTTCGGAAGTGTCTACTTTTTCGAGGCTGAAACCCGAATGAGGTGCAAGTGCTACATCATCCACACCTTTGTTGCTTACCGACACACTCGAAGTTCTGATAGAATCGGTAACCCACTTGAAGAATGATTTAAAAGATTCTTGGGTGGTTTCATTTAGCCTTAATACATTGTCGGATAATTTGCCAAGCAGTTGAGTATTAGTGTTGTCGCCAAAAGAAACCACCACAATGTTGGCGTGTTTGCGGTATTTATTATTCCAACGGGTGATAGCGTAGTCGGGATTGTCGGTGGGTGTACCGTCGGTAAAGAGAAACACAATCGGTTTCCAATCGCCTTTGCTTTCTGTGGTAGTTTTAACAACGGACTTGTCGATGTCGTCCATCAAACATTCAAGCCCTTTGCCGAGTGAAGTGCCGCCGCCAATTGGAAATTCAGGCGGATAGAATTTGTATATTTCTGTGAGTGGGGCTATTACCTTGGCCTTGCCCGCAAAAATGATTATGCCAATATGGACGGTTTCTAATGAGTAAGGGTCGGAGCGGAGTGTCTGAACAAGAGTTCTCATTCCCTCTTGCACTTCTTTTATTGGTTCGCCCACCATCGATTCGGATACATCGATTAGAAAATATATTGGTAGTCTGCGCATAACTGTTTGAGTTTTAGATTACAATATTAACTTCTGCCGGTGGTTGAGGTAGTTCTATGTTGTCGGTAATGCCCATAGACTTGCCTCCTGCCTGCACTTGCATCGAAATCCATTGAAAAAATTTTCTAAAAGTGCTACTGTCCATTGTGTCGAGCGAGTAGACATTGTCGGTGAGTTTTTTCAAAGGTTCGGTTTCGGCCTTAGGACCTGCTGCACACGCAACAATGTTGGTAAATGCAAGTTGTTTAACTTTTGGAATAGCGGAGTTGTACACTTGTATGTCGGATGGTTTGCCGTCGGTGAGCAAAAAAAGCAGAGGCATCCAGTCGCCTTTTTGCTCGCTTGAACCACGGTTGACATCTTTGCTGTACATCTGACATAGCATTTCCAAAGCCGCGCCTGTGTGGGTTGGACCCGAATCAGGAGTTGTGATTTCTGGCAGTTGCAGATCTTCCAACGGAGTAAGCGGGACAATCTGCTTAACATCTCTGTCGTATGTGATAATGCTGATACATACAGTTTCAAGGGCATAAGGGTCTTGCCTGAGTGTTGCCACCATATCGGCAAGACCAACTTTTACCGCTTCGATGGGTTCGCCTTGCATCGAACCCGATGTGTCTATCAAAATATAAACAGGAAGCCTTCTCATTTGTTACACATTATAATTATACAACAATGTTGACTTCGGGTGGGGGAGGAGGAAGTTCCGACATCTTTTCGAGGTTGATGCCGCCTTCTTCGATTTTTTTGCTTCCCGTTGAAATTGATGCCGAAACCCACTTGAAAAATGCCTTGATGGTTGCGCTGTCGGCAGTGTCGAGTTGTACGACGTTTTCGGTAATCTGTTTGAGCGTGTTGGTGTTAGCACCCTGTCCCGCTGCGCAGGCTACCACCATTCCAAATTTTCGGCTTTTAAACTCGTTGAGTCCGACATTAAAATCGTCGGTAGGTTCTCCATCGGTCATAATGAAAACCAACGGACGCCAATCGCCTTTCCGTTCTGCGGTGGTTTTTACAATTTCGTTGTCGGTAGTCTTCGCCAGCAACGACAACGCTTCGCCAAGTGCGGTGCAGCCGCTTGCATCGATATTGGGCTGTTGAAACGCAGCTAGTTCGGTAAGCGGTGTAATCTGCTGAGCCGTAGAATTGAAAGTGATAATACTAATAAATGCGGTTTCCAAAGCGTATGGGTCGCTACGGAGCGAAGATATCAAAGTCTGCACTCCGTTTCTGACCGCCTCAATTGGTTCCCCGTACATCGACCCCGATGTGTCTAAAAGTAAATATACAGGTAGTCTTCTCATATTACTTGGTGTAAGATGTTAGTATTCTTTTAATTGTATTTCGCATATCGTGTTTGTCGGCGAAAGCATCTCCAATAGCAGCAAATGACCAATTTCCGTCTTTTCTTACAAGTTTACCCATAATTAGGGCATCCTTGCCTGCAAACAGAGCGTCTTTTGCCACATCGTACTGAGCAAATATAGAGTTCACCTTTTCGGGAGAGCCTTCAAACATTCTGATAGACACGTATGGAATCTGTTGAAAATCTACATTTGTAGGTTTGTAGATGTTGAGGAAAAAGATAATTTGCGCTATTTTGGGATTAACTTTCGACAAATCCACAGTAATGATTTCATTATCAAGGCCGTCGTCTCCTCCCGAATCGCCTTTGGTGTCGTCGGGTGTATGGTACATTGCTTTGTCGTCCGACCAATCTTTGCCAACAGGTAGTCCCCAATTGGTAAAATACGATTGGCGATATTGCGAAGAATAAAGTCCATCAACGAGTTGTCCGTTAGAGTCGGTCATTATGCAACTTAAATCTACATCAACGTCAGTCTCTCTTTCGCTCCAATGTGTTTTTCTGCCTAAGCCAAGAAAACCTTCGCTATCAACAATTTCCACTTTTGTAACAATCGCACCCCAATTGCAGCCTACACAAAAATTGGTAAGTTTTTGACCGCCATCTTTTTCAAGGTTGATGCGCTGTCCTTTTTCAAGATTTATTGCCATATTTATTTTATTAAAGGTTAATTATTTACAATAATCTTTCGCCACTCTTGCTATGGTGATAACGATGGTAGGGTCGGGGTAAGCATCACCGATGGCGTTGAATTTCCATTCTCCGTTTCGGCGGTAGAGTTTGCCCATAATGAGAGCGCGTTTGCCTACACATTCGGTTTTAGTGGCCACATTATACGAAGCAAAAACCGAGTTAACTTTTCGAGAAGTGCCTTCGTACATACGTATAGTGGCGTAAGGAATGCCCGAAAAATCACCTGTGTATTCATCATTGTTGTAGATATTTAGGAAGAATACAATTGAATGTACATTGTCGTTAACTTTGTTGAGGTCTACGGTGATAATCTCATTGTCGAGACCGTCATCTCCGTTTCGGTCGCCTATTATGTCGTCGCCAGTGTGATGAAGCGCACGGTCGAGAGTGTCGAGCTTGCCTTGGGGAAGACCTATCTTAGTAAAATTATAAGCCGGCGACCAAATGTGATCTACAATTTCTCCGTTTTCGTCGAACAAAAGACAACTCAAGTCCAAGTCGACAGCAACCACCGAATTTGATAAACCGAAGAAGGTTTTTTTGGTAATCGCGCCCCAATTGCACCCTACACAAAAGTTGGTAAGTTTTTGACCACCATCTTTTTCAAGATTGATGCGCTGTCCTTTTTCAAGATTTATTGCCATAAGAATCTGTGGTTTAGATTAGTAACAATACTTATTAACAAGCGATTGCAAACCGCCTTTGCTGCCATTTCCTGTGGCTTCAAATTTCCATTCTCCGTTTCTGCGGTAGAGTCGTCCAAATTCTACGGCTGTTTCTATTGAGAAATCTTCGTCCAAATCATAGCGGGCTATTTCCTCGTTGTTTTCTTGATTGTAGATTCTGATGTACGAGTTACGTACTTGACCAAAATTTTGACGACGTTCTTCGGCGTGATGTATCGAGGCTGCGAAAACAATTTCTTGAATTTGCGAATCTACCTGATTGAGATTTACATATAAGGTTTCATCATCGCCACCGTCAGAATTGCCACCTGTTTGGTCGTCGCCTGATGATTCAACTGAGCCGTCAGGAGATTTTGGGTTGTTGTAAAAAACGAAAAATTCGTCTTTTGGAGTTTTGCCGTTAGAGCCGAGCATAAATGCCGTGGCATCAAGGTCAAAGTCTTCTCCACTGCCTTGGTTGGGATTCCAACCTAATCCTACTGCAACTTTGTTGAGTTGCTTAATTTCAATTCGCTGTCCTTTTTCAAGATTTATCATCTTATGCATAATTATCTCCTGCAAATCCCGAATCAGGAAGGTTTATAAATAACGTTGTAGTAGGCACATAAAAAAACGTGGGATTTCACTTGTCAACTCGTCCCACGTCTCTTGGCCTTGGCCTGCCCTTCCTGTCAAGACGAGCAACACCGAAGCCCACGTTATATGTATATACAACAAACCCACAATGGGTTTGAGATAATACATACCCGTAGACATTACTGTGTTGATTTGCTATTGACAGGAATTGAAACGGCCAAGTTTCGAGACGTCAAGAACAAAGCGTAAAGTAACGCCTTATTATATGTCTTTGTTGCCCCATCCACCCTCGGGCTTCAAAAAGCAACATCACAAAAATACAAATGAGTTTTTAAAAAGTCAAGAGTTTTGCAAAAAAAATATTTGCTATTATCGCAAATTGTTGATTTACTATGTTTTCTTCCTCACATCTCCTTCCCCACAAACTCCATCACCCTTTTGGTGTAATGCTTTATTTCGGTTGAATCCATTGTTTTAAAGCCGTGTTTTAGTCCCGGGTAAATGAATATGTCCGAAGTTTTGGGCAACGAATCATGAAGCCAAATGGATTGGCGGGGGGGTACAATTGGGTCTTTGTCGCCGTGCGAAATTAGGATGGGCACGTGGGCAAGGCGTTGGGTGTAGTAGAGCGGCGAAAATGCTTTGGTGAGAATGTCGAAACGCTTTAAGTCGCGGTAGCGCATACGAAAAAATACCGACGAAACCAGCCTACGCAAACAATCAGGCACCACCGACCACATTTCTGAAATGTCGGTGGGACCAAAATCATCGATTATAAACTTGATATTTTCAGGATTTGGCAATTGAATGTAACTCATCATAGCCAGATGCGCTCCTGCCGACGACCCCCACAAGCCCACGTGTGCGGTATCGATGCCAAGGTAAGCGGCATTGTCGAAACAATATTTAATGGCATCGCGAACGTCGTAGATGCAGTTTTCGAGCGTGTTGGCGTGGCGGGCTATCAGACTGTAATCAATTGAAACAATCTCTATGTTATTGTTTAATAGTGTTTTAATGGTGTTGTAACGATAAAAATCCTGTATCTTGCGTTTTGTGCCGCTGATCCACGAGCCGCCGTGAATGTAGATAATGGTTTTATGTGTTGCGAGCGTATCGTGGGGACGGTAAACGTCCAAGCGGATGTTTCGGCCGTCGATGATTTTGTAAACAAGTTCGGTAGGGTAGAGGGGTGTTTCGGGAGAGCGGTAGGTGTTTTGCCAAGTGGTGTAAAGTTTTGCTGTCGCAACTACCCACAACACACCCCAAATTGCCGCCGCAGCAATCAATAACGCCCGTTTTGCTTTTTTCATTACAAATATTCTTTTAATATCTTTCGGCAAAAATATGTAATTAAATTTGTAACAAAAATTGTTTTTTATTTCTTTTCGTTTATTCTGAAAATTAATTTTTTATCTGATGGCCCCTTTTGGATTATTGTGTCTGCAAGTCCTTTTTTTGTTACAATCGGTACATTATTCTTTACCTCTACTATTGTTTCATTATCGGCGGCAAATGTTTCTAAGTTATAATTATTTACAGTAGAATCGTTTTTTATGATGGTGATATGGCGGAACCCTTCGCTGCCTTCGCCAATGAGGGCGGGAAACACTGTTTTGTGAATATTTATGGTGTAACATTCTGATTCGATGGTGTTTTCAATTTCGCCGCCAGAATACGACGGGTCGATGTGCATAAAGGGTGCTTTCATAAGCAGGTCTTGCAGTTGCTGTCCAAACATAAACGAGCCGAGGAGCAAAAATATCGATAGTATTGCCCCAAATTTTGCTATAAAGTTTTTCATAGTTGTAACGATTTAAAAGATTAATTTAAAGATAGTTTCAAGTCCGCCTCTTGCACACGAACCCAAGAATATTACCATAAACGAGTAGGCGAGGTAGAGAAAAATAACCCTTGCCGTGCTTGCGCTCACCTTTGCCGAAGTGCCTTTGATTCTGTAATTTAGAGCCTCCGACGGACAATTGTCGATACATTTTGCACATTTGGCGCAGGTAATAGATGGCTTATGGTCTTTGTTCATTGCCATTAACTGACATTTTGATATACATTTGTTGCATTTTATACATTTTTCTTTGTCTAACGAAATTTCAAATATGTTGATTTTGTTAAACAGCGACATTAATGCTCCCATAGGGCAGAATGTGGCGCACTGAATTCTTTTTTTGGTGAGTATCGGCAGCACTATAACCAATGCTACAAACATTGTGTAAAAGATAATGTTTTTTATAAGCGTTACGCCGTCTACGATTTTTTCGCCCTCGGTAACAGCCTTAAACGGACAAAGCCAATTGCAATATTGCGGCACAAGGCATTCGGCGCTCCACAATGCCATAAGTATCAGCATTGCAAAACTCAAATATTTAAACGAGGAGTTGATTTTTTTGATAATTGGGCGTTTGCCAATGCGCGAGGTCATATCGTCCCAACCGCCGTAAAAGCAGCCCCACGAACAGAATGCGCGTCCCATAAGCACTGCGGCTGCTATCACTATCACCAACATCGACGAGATGGATGCAAACCCTTCGTTGAGATTGCCCGAAAAGATGATTGTCTGCTTAATTGCCGCTGGCATTATCACCATTGTGGTAACGATGTGGCAAAATGGAATGTCGCAATTGTAGATGGTGTTGGTGTCGTAATTGGTTGACCTTCTGATTTCTATGAGGTTTGCCATAAAACCTACCACAAACAAAAGTGCCGACACTCCGAATGCAATTGCGCGATACTTGTCGGTTTTGCCCTTGTAGAGCATCAAGAAGAATCTTACCACAAACAGACCACCGCCTATGATACAAAGCACCATCGGCACAGTGTCCACTTCGGCGAGCCAAAAGAAGCAAGCATGCGCGAATAAAATAACTGATATTAACTAAAAGTGTATCATAATGGATACCAATCTTGATTATAGAATACGAATAATTCCCGAAGGAGTTTCAGAAATTGAGAAACTTCCGGCATTGATAGGCGGAGTGGAACGCGCAGTTGAAAGCGTAAACTCAGCCGCTAACAACCGTGAAGGCTTTCGCAAGGGTGCAGAAACCGCCGATAAGTTAGAAAAGGAGATAAAAGAGATTGGCTCAGCCAGCCGGAAAGCAGGCGGCGAAGTTTTTATCTGCTCAAAAATTAGTAATGCCTAAAATGTTTATCCAATATCGTCATTGATACTCCGGCGGTGAGCATTACTGCAAAGGTGTGTTTTTTCTTGGAGGTTTTGGATACGTTGAGAATGCCTTTTTCAAGACTTATTTCGCCAGTGATAACCACGTTGCCAACACCAATTTCGCCACCTCCTGCGGCAAGAAATCCTGCATCGGCGGTGTGGTAGTAGTTTTTGGCGTCAATTGATCTAACAGGTTTGCCATTGTGCGATAGAGAGCGGCTTGCTGCGTAGCCGATAAATATGCCTCCTCCTACATAAAACGGCGTTAAGGGAATGTAATACCGTCCTTGCGGCTTAATTTCAAAATAGTTGATTTCGCCACGTGCCTCAATATTGTCGATTTTTACTTTGGTTTCGCCTTTGGATGTGTATGATACAAAAAGATATGCGCGAATATGCTCATCGAGAACATTGTGGATAGATCGAGCATTGCCCACTGAGTCGATAGGAATCAGCAATGTCTCTCCTATAAATGGTGTGTAGCCAATGCCCACTTGTGCGTTGAATCCAGGCTTGATGCTATGTAAAAATCTTAGCGAACTCACCGACATGCCTGCGCCTATCTCCACAAAAGTTCCTGCTTTTTGTTGAGCATTGGCGCAGAGTGCTATCGTGCAGAGCCAAAAGGCAATGGCTGTTATAATCCTGTTTTTTGGCATATTTTCATTACTTCTACGGCTTGTTTTACATCGTGAACGCGCAAAATGTCGGCACCTTTGGCTATGGCTATGGTGTTGATTACCGAAGTGCCGTTGAGCGAGTTTTCGGGGTTGGTTTCCAAAAGTTTAAAAATCATCGACTTGCGCGAAACTCCTACCAAAATGGGCAGATTAAAAATCTTTAAATCGTTGATACGGTTGAGCAGTTCGTAATTCTGGTCGATAGTTTTGCCAAATCCGAATCCGGGGTCTAATATTATATCCTTGACACCTGCCTGACGCAGCGCATCTATTTTGGTATACAAAAACTTGATAACATCTTCCACAATATCAGTGCATTGTGCAGTTTGATGCTTTTCGAGCGGATTGCCAATTGAATGCATAAGTATATAGGCTGCTCGTGTTTCGGCAACGGTCTTAAACAATTCAGGGTCGAAATATCCGCCTGATATGTCGTTGATTATGCCCACACCGAACTCCTCTGCCGACATCCGAGCCACGCTGCTGCGGAAAGTATCTACCGAAATCACCACATCGGGAAACTTTGCTCTAATTGCGCTCAATGCTGAGCGTATGCGTTCAAGTTCCTCTTGCTCTGATACTTGTGCACAGCCGGGACGAGTGCTGAATGCACCCACATCAATTATTTCTGCGCCTTCGGCAATCATTTTTTCGGCTTGTGCGGCTATGGCATCGGGCGTGTTGCACCGGCTTGCTCCGTAAAACGAGTCGGAGGTATTGTTGATAATGCCCATAACTTTGGGTGCCGACAAGTCTAATAATCTGCCGTGGCAGTTGATAGTTGTCTGTTTTTGTATTACGTTCATTGCAAGTGTGTACTACTCAGCGGTGTAAACTTCTGATATATCGCTTACCCTTTTGCCGTTTTTGTAAGCAACCACAAATACACCTGTTGATACGCCTTTGGCGATGATTTCTTTGCGTGCTTTGTCGGCTTCTTCGTAGGTATCGAAAAAGCCTACTGAGTATCTGTAAATGCCGTCAACAAGTTCGTTGTTGAGACCTTCGGTTGTGGGATAAAGCTTGCGTAGATATTCGATAGTAAGAGGTTTGTCGTCGGCGGCAATCTGAACTTTGTAGATAATTTTGTCTGCGGGCTTGGGCGGCTCTTGAGCAATTACGGGTTGCGGTTTGGGCTCCTCTTTCTTGTCGTACCATCCGAGAATTTCGGCGTATGCCTGCACGCAGTTGTCGAGAGCATCGTCAAACGATTTGTTGGCGTCTTCCTTCACCTTCATTATCTGCAATGGAGTAACCTTTTTGCCTGTGGGAGTGCGTTTTAATTTGTCTTGAGCGTTAACAAAAAACGTTTCTGCCTCTGAAATGTGCGATTGTGCCGACGATTTTTTGTTGGCAGGACATTCTTCGATAAGGGTTTCGAGGTTTTCGGAATATACGGCGTAAAACTGACGTGCGGCCTTTTCGTACTGAGTAAAAGCCGAGTTTTTTTGAGTAGCCACAGCCTCGTCGATAGCGTCGGCCTGCTTGTTAAGTTTTTTTGCCTTTCCTTTTTTCAGTTTGGCTGCTTGGGTTTTCAGCTTGTCAGACTGATTTTGCTTAGTAACAGCCTGTTGCATAAGGTTGTCGCCTTTGGCTTTGAGGCTTTCTGCCTGTTCGTATTGGGCGAGTTGGTCGCTGTTGAGGTGCTTTTTAATCTCCTCTGCAGGGTCTACCTGCTGCTGTGCAAATGTGGCCAAAAACATACACGAAAGAATGGCCGCTGAAATTATCTTCTTCATGGTGTTTGCTGTTTTGTAGGTTATTTTTATAATATTATGCAATAACGGTGCAATTATAGTAATTATTTTGAAAAGAATAAAAGCCGCTGTACAAAAAACTTGTACAGTGGCTTGTGGATGATAGTAAATTTTATCTTTTATAGTTTAATTGACTGAGTGTTGCCATCATATTTTACGGTAATTTCTTTTCCTTTGGCATTGTTTGGCGATATTGCCACAATGGTGAAGGTGCGCTCTTTCAACATTCCGGGGAATTCGCCTTCACGGTTGTCTATGGTGAGGGTTTGGGTGGATTCGTTGTATGCAAATTTGATGTTGGCAAAGCGTCCTGCCTCGTAGCCGTAGTTGGTTCCTTCGTCTTCGTAGAGGGTAAATTCGCCATCAGCACCTGTGTAAACGTATAGACGGATGTTGTCGGCTGGTTTTTGACGGGTGTATTCAATTTGCGGTCCGAATGGAATTATTGAGCCGCCGCGAACAAACAGAGGTATTTGCGAATATGGCGCGTCTACGGTTTTGTTTTCGCCTCCTTGCGAAACCATTGCGCCAGTGTAAAAATTGTACCAAATATTGTCTTTTGGGAAATATACCTCGCGTTGGCGTTCTTTGTAGCGGTAAACGGGATTAACCATAATCGAAGGACCAAACATAAACTGATAGGCTATGTTGAGCACGTTTTTGTCGGTGCCAAAATCCATAACCAAGGGTCGCATGATGGTGTAATCATCGAAATGAACTTTAGCCGCCAAAGAGTAGATGTAAGGCATTAATCGGTAACGCAAATCCATATAATATTTTATAGATTTGTAGGTTTCGGAGTTTTCGGGTGCGATGTTCCATGGTTCGCGGAAAGGGTATTGTCCGTGGCTGCGATACATAGGAGCAAATGCGCCCACTTGATGCCAACGCACGTTGAGTTCGCGCCACTCTTTTAGGTCTTCAGTTTCTTTTTTTGTTTTGTCAAACTCTTGCTGAGCAGCTTGAAAGCGGTTTTCTACCGAAAAACCTCCTATATCCTGACTCCAATAAGGAATGCCCGAAATCGAAAAGTTCAACCCTGCTGTAATCTGTGCTTTGAGGTCTTCCCAACGTGTGCCTATGTCGCCGCTCCAAGTGGCTGTAGAATAGCGTTGTTCTCCCAAAAATCCCGAACGGGTAAGCAAGAAAACGCGGTTGTTTTCGGGCGAAAAGTTTGCCTCGTTGTTAAATCCGTTTTGGTTCCAAGATGAAGATTGTTCTAATTTTTTAGCATCTTTTTTGTCGATGCCTTGTTTTTCGATAGCAGTTTCGTATCCGCGCTGACCATCGTAGATTGCTTCGGCGTTAACGATAGAGTAGGCGTTGAAATATTCGTCAGACGAGCCAAGTTCGGTAGGTCCGCAGAGTAGTTTGCGGTATTCCATAGGTGTGCAGTCGCGGATATTGGGTTCGGATGCGTCCATCCACCAAGCGTCCATACCTATCGAGCCGAGTTTGTCGTAGAGTTGACGCCAGAAAATCTTGCGAGCTTCGGGCGAATATGCATCGTAAAAAGCGTAGGTAAAGCCTTTGTAATCGTTGAGCGGGTCGGCAAGCCAGTCGCGAAGGCTGTCTTTCAACGATTGCTGATAGATAAATCCCTTGGCGTTCAATTCTTTAAAGTGTTCAACATTTGGATAGAATTTAGGCCAGCACGAAATCATAATTTTGGCGTTTAGATTGTGGATGTCGTCAATCATTTTTTGAGGGTTGGAAAAACGCGCGGGGTCAAAATCATAACTTCCCCATTGGTTTATTACCCAATAATTCCAGTCCATAACAATGTTGTCGATAGGCAAATGGCGTTTGCGGAAACCTTTGAGAGCGTCCACAATTTCGTCTTGAGTTTTGTAACGTTCGCGGCTCTGCCAATATCCCAAAAGCCATTCGGGAGCAATCTGCGCTTTGCCTGTGAGTGTGCGGTAACCCGAAATTACTTCGTCGGTATTGTTGCCTGCAATAAAGTAGTAATCAAGTTGTTGTGTCATTTCGCTCCAAAACGACAATTGGTTTTGTTCTTTTTGGTCAACGGGTTTTAGAGCACGCAAGCCACAGTAAGCCTCGCCGCCATCGGGAGTCCACTCTAAGCGGATAGCGTACTTTTTGCCTTTTTCCATATTAACCGAAAACTTGCGGGCGTTGGGATTCCACGCTGTACGCCAAATCTTGTTGTCAGAGCCGAGCATTTCTTCGGAATATACGTTTTTGCCGTTGATTGTGATAGCTTGATAGCCCGAATAATAATGTAAGAATTTGTATTCGCCTGATTCTTTGGGCTCTAACTCTCCTTCGATAACAACGGTGGCATTGCCGAGTCCTTTGGGCAATAATCGTCCAACAGTTTTAAAATCTTCGTAATAAATTGAATCTTCGCGCCTTACAATTGGATCTTGACCTTTGATATTGTATGTGCCTGTGAGAGCGCCTTGGTTGCCGTCTTTGTCGTAGAGGGTGAAAATATCCTTTAAAAACGAGTATGGATTGGGATTGCCATAGCGCATTAGCGAATAAGAGTCGAACATTAAGCCATAGTTTCGCGACGAAACCACAAACGGAACCGACACTTTGGTGTTGTATTGAAATAGTTCCTCGTTTTTGCCTTTGTAGTTCCAGTCGTCGGCCTGATGCTGACCAAGACCGTAGATAGCCTCGTCGTCGGGACTATCAAATACTTGCCGATAACTCCATCCGTTGTAGGTTTCGGGCGTGCCGTCGGCGTGGGTTTGCGTTGCTTGATATGGTTGGAATGTTCGTCCGCCATCGGCTTCGGATAGCAGAATATTGCCGTTTAAATCAGTAAAAAAAACTTTTCCTGTTGATGTTATTACATTGGCTTTTAGAGCGTTGGTAACCACTTTTACAGTGTCGCCGCTCTGCTCGACTTTAAAATCGCTTTGCTTTTTTTGATCTATTACGGCAAGCGACTGAGGGTCTTTGAAGGCGTTGTCTTTGGTGGCAGAAACGCGGATGATTTTGTCGCCATAAACTTGCAGACGTACTCTTTGCCCTGTAGATTTTACTAAAATTTCTACTCCTTGGCTGGTGGTAGACACGAGGTCAGAATTGCCTCCTCCGCACGATGCCAACAACAATGCGGGGGCTAATAAATTGAATAATTGTTTTTTTATCGACATATAGATTATATTTTCTTTGTGCAAATATAATTGTTTTTGAAATAAAATAAAAAAAACGCCCTGAAAGCCAGCGCGTTTTTTTATTAGTAAAGTTGGGTAATTATTATCTGAGTATGAGCACAAGCGCGGTGATAATAGCCACAATAGCCAAAATCAAAAGTGTAATCTTGATAGCGCTGTACGGACGTTCGCCCGATACTTTGCCGCTCTGTCCGTTGATGATAAAGCGGTAAGCCTTGCCGTTAAATCGGTATGTGCTCATCCATACGGGCAGCAGTATGTGCTTGTAAGTGATATCGTTGTATTTGATGCTTTTGGTGGTGATTTCTTGATGGTCGCCGCCGATGTCGTCTTTGATAGATTCGTCGATGGTATTTTGCATTTTTTTCTGAGCTTCTTGAAATCCTGCCTTGAGGTCTACGCTGTAAGTTTCGGTTTTAAAGCCTGTTAAGAACTTTTCGTCGTAGGGCACAAGGTCTTTAAGATTCCACGGCTCAAGATTGTCTAAGTATCTGTATGGG
Source organism: Bacteroidales bacterium (assembly GCA_016293845.1). Taxonomy (GTDB): domain Bacteria; phylum Bacteroidota; class Bacteroidia; order Bacteroidales; family UBA3824; genus UBA3824. The sequence goes on from JAEDDH010000009.1 coordinate 39,550, forward strand.
AGCGATTTGCTGCCTACTACAAAAATGTCGTCGAACGAGTTTCGCACTTGACCGTATGCTTTGCGCCAATTGGTGTGGGTAACGGTGCGGGTTTTGGTTTGTCCTTGACTATCAGTGTATTGTTCTTCAGTTTTGTAGTCATCACCACGACGACCGGTGTAGTCGGTAACTGTGTTGGCATCGTAGGTCCAATAGGGGAGGTAAATGCCTGAAATTCTTTGTTCGTTGGCAAATTTTTTGAGAGCCGAAGGAGCAAACCACATCCCGTTTATCCACTTTTTAAACTCCTCGTGGCTGTTGCGCTCGGTAACTACAAACGGAAGTATCGCCTTAGGCTTTATCATTTTTGCGGTGGATTTCTGTTCAATGGCAATCGGGCTGCCGCAGAAATCGCAATTAGAAGATACCACATTATTGTCGAAAGTGGTTTCGGCACCGCAGCAGTTGCATTTTACGGTGTGAACTTCTTCTATTTGGTCGTCGGAGAGGTTTTCAAGGGCGGTTATATAGTCGTTTTCCTTGATAGCCTCGGCGCGAGCTTCTTCGTTGATTTTAATTTCGTTGACTGCGCCGCAGTATTCGCATTTAAGGCTTAGCGAACCCGGGGCAAATGTGAGTTTGGCACCACACTCTTTACAAGTGATAGTATTTTGATTGGTATCGGATATTTGCGGAGGTTGTGGTTCTAATTCCATAATAGTAATGTGTTGAGGGTTAAAAATGTAAAAACAGGTCTTGTTTTTTGCGCAAGACCCGTTTTTATTATTCACTTATCTAAATCTTACATTGCTGGTGGTGGGGGAGGAGGAACTGCGCCGAACACTTGCGAAAGCTCGGCAACTGTGCTTGCTGCTGCCCATCCTGCCATACCTTGTTTCCAAACTTGGGTAGAAGGTGTAAACTGTCCTTGAGCTGCCATCTGCTGCAGAGTTTGCAATGGGAACGGTCCCTGTTGCTGACCGTTGATGTACACGTGGTATTGTGCCATCGGCGGGGGCGGGGGCGGAGCAGCCTGACCATAGCCGGCTTGTCCGTATCCTTGATTTTGCATCATCTGCTGTTGCATCATCTGCTGCTGCATCTGCTGATTTTGCATCATGTTGTTCATCATCATCATTTCCATCATACCTTGTCCGCCGCCACCGTTGCCGGGGTTGCTTGCTGCAGCCTTCATTGCATCGGACATGCTCATCTGCTGGTATTTGTTCATATCGCCGAGCATGTTCATGCCAGTGCCTTCGTCGAGTTTCTTCTGGAGATCTTCGGGAAGTGTGATGCTCGAGATGAGGAACTTGGTGAATGTTAGACCGTAGTCTGATTCAGAGTTGATGCGCTGTTCTACCACTTTGCTCATTTTGCTCTGTTCAGCGGCAAAGTCGAGAAGCGATTTTCCGCTTTCGCCAATTGTAGAAACAAAGTTGGTAACAATTATGCTGCGGAGTTCGTCGGCAATATCGTTGGTGGTGTATTCGCCGTTGGTGCCCGAAAGTTTTTGGATAAATTTGGCAGCATCGGTTACCTGCATAGAGTAAGTACCAAAGGCTCTGATTGTTACGCGGCCAAAATCTTGGTCTCTTACGTAGAAGTTGGCAGGTGTTCCCCATTTTTGAGCGGTAAATACTTTGGTGTTAATAAAGTATATCTCGCATTTAAACGGAGTGTCGAAACCGTATTTCCAACTTTTAAGTTTGGTAAGTATCGGCAAGTTGTTGGTAGTAAGTTCGTAACGTCCGGGGGTGAAAATATCACCAATTTCGCCTTCGTTTACGAAAACAGCCACTTGCGATTCTCTTACGGTGAGCTGTGCGCCGTTTTTGATAGCACCGTCGTTGCGGCGGTCAAAACGGTGAAGGATGATGTTTTGCGAGTTGTCGAGCCATTCAACAACGTCGATCAATTCGCCTTTGATCAGTTCTCTTGCTTTGTCAAATAATCCCATGTCTATGACCTTTATGTTTATTGTTAATTATTATTGTATTCTCAAACCAATGTTAATGTGTTTTCGATTTATTTTGTTGTTAAAGATAAGGAAAATTGAAACATAGTGTCAAGTTTTTTGACAAAAAAAATGCAATTTTTTTTTATTTTTTTTATAAAGTGCTGTTTTTTAGTTTGTTATATAAAATGCAAAAAAATGATAATATTTATCAAACAATTATATAAGGTGTATCGTTTTTTTTTTGTAGATTTGCCAAAACAATTTATATTATGAACGAAAAACGCGGAATAGCATATTTATTTAGAAATTTCTTTTGGGACATGACTTTGATGATTGTCTTGATTGTAAATTTCTTGTGGATTTTTTTCGATTGGCTGTTTTCTCTCTCCTTGGTGCAGAATTTTTTTATGGAGTATACGCCGTCGTTTTACAATCTTTATCTGCCTATCAACGAAAACTTCGACCTTTACGACCTTGTGTTTGTTGCGATATATGTGATTGATTTGCTTGTGGGATGGTCTATTTCGGTATTCAAAAAGAAAAAGCATCTGCTTGATTATCCTATTTCGCATTGGTACGATATTTTGGGTTGTATTCCATCGGGTTCGCTGCTGTTTTTCAGGCTTTTGAGAGTATTTTCTATATTAATAAGGTTAGACAAAATGCGAATTTTGGACCTTCAGAAAATATATTTTGTGAAGAAAATTATAAAAATTGTAAACATTGTAATAGAAGAAGTCTCCGACCGCGTGGTACTCAACATTTTGCGTGATGTAAGAGCCGATTTTGCCGAAGGTCGTCCAATTTCAAAAGCCATTATGAGCGATGTGGTGGAGCCGCAAAAAGATAAGGTTATTGATTTGTTTTTTACCAAATATGCCGATGTTTCTACCGACACTTATAATCAATATAAGGACGATTTGCGTGAATATATCCAGCAGAAAACAAGAAATGCTGTGAAAAACAACCGCGAACTTGCAAAACTCACCGCCATGCCCGTGATTGGCTCATCGATACGCGGCGTTATCGAAAAATCGGTGGCTAATACGGCTTACGAAACTGTGAGCGGTGTTATTGCCGACATTGCCTCCGAAAAAGGTGCCGAAGTGCTCAAAAATATTACCTCAAAAATTGCCGATATGGTGTTTAAGGATATGGAAGAGCAACTTGGCGAAATTGTTAAAAATGTGGTGGTTTCGACTCTCGACCTTATCGAAAAAGAAACCAATGTAAAACAGTGGCGTATCGACGAAATCAACGATGAAATTTACCGCTTAAAGTCAAAAAATAATCCTCAAAAATACGAGGATGCTATCAATAAACTGATAGAAAAACGTAATGCGTTAATAATAAGTTGTTTTAGAGAAATAGAGACTGATTCGTGAAAAAAAGTATAAAAAAATTTTTTTATTGCGAAATATCTCCTTATCTTTGCACCGCAAAAGCGAAAAACTTGGCCCTATCTTCTAACGGTTAGGAAATCAGATTCTCAATCTGGGAATTGGAGTTCGATTCTCCATGGGGCTACAAAGGTGAAACAAATATGTATTAAAAAAGCCGGATTTTCAGTCCGGCTTTTTTAATTGAGAATGCTAAACTTTAGATTTTGGCTTTAAGAATCTCAAGAACTGTATCCACTCTTTCTCCTTGCTTTTTGATTTCAGAAATCAGCAAGCGGTTTTGAAGAAGAAGTTCGTCGATTGGGTGAAGAATGTTAGTTTCTTCGGGTTGAGGCTCAGCTTTGGGGGCTTTTTCAGCCTTAGGAGCTTTTTCTGTTTTGGGAGCGGGAACTTCTGCTGCTTTGGTTTCTTTAGCAGCTGCGGGTTTGCGACCAGGTTTGCGACCGGGTTTCCTTTTCTGTTTAGGCTCTTTTTGAGTTTCTTCTGCTGGTGCTTCTGATGTTTCAGACAGAGCGTTAACAGCTTCGATCACTTGTTGTTGTTCGTCGGCGGTGTTGGCGCTTGCGGGATTGTTGAGCAACCATTCGCCATCGATAGTATCATCTAATTTTTTAAGTTTTTCCATAAAGTTTGCAGGCACTCTTTCGCGCTTGTTGGCTATTACCGAAAGGTATGTGCTATTGTATCCAAGTTGTCTTGCAAGGTCAGATTGGTTTTTAACAATGCCTTTTTCTTGAAGTTGCGAAAGCATTTTTTTGAATCTTCCTTGATATGTTTCTTCTGAAATCAAGCGGGGATCGTCTTTTACGGCTTTGAAAGGTTCGCCTTTACCTTTCATAATAAAGTTAATGTTTACGTTTTTGAAAACTTTTTTGATTTGGTTGGCTTTTTTAATTTTAAAAGTTTCTTTGATGGTGCTAACATAGCCAACCGACCATCCTACAAGACGTTCAAATTTTGCTACCGAAAGGTTTAGCTGATGAATAATGTAAATTACTCTCTCCTTGATAGTTTGGGGAACTTCGTTGGTAGATTGAATTTCTTCCATATTTGTTTTATTTAATGCAAATGCGCAAAAACTCTTTTGAATTTTTGTGTGTTGCAAAGTTATTAAATCGGTTATTTTGTAATATTTATACGGTTACAAATATATGAAAAAAATAATTAAACAAAATAATATGAAAAATTTTTTTCTTTTTTTTGGGTTTAACAAAAAATAACGGTTTCTATTGTTAGTTTTTTTGTGCATTTCAAAAAAAATATCTAAAATTGCGATGTAAAACCAAAGGTAAAAATGGACACAGGACAACAATTTGACGCGGTTATAACCCGTTGCCGCACATTATTTAGCAAAAAAGCCACCGATTACGGCACGGCATGGCGCATTATGCGTCCGCAATCGATAACCGACCAAATATTTATCAAAGCCAACCGTATTCGCGAAATTGAAATCACCAAAACAGCCCTTGTAGACGAAGGTGTTGAACCTGAGTTTGTGGGCATGATTAATTATGCCATTATGGGTTTGATTCAATTAGAAAAAGGTTTTGCCGATACAGCTGATTTTTCGGCGGATGAGGCGTTATCATACTACGACAAGTATTCAGCCAATGCCAAAGACCTTATGATGCGCAAAAATCACGATTATGGCGAGGCTTGGCGAACTATGAGGGTTACAAGTATTACCGACTTGATACTCATGAAGTTGTATCGTATTAAACAAATCGAAGACAACAACGGAAAAACCACCGTTTCGGAGGGTATTGATGCCGGATATTACGATATTATCAACTATTCGGTGTTTAACCTTATTAAGTTAGATGAAGTTCAAAAAAGTATAAATCAATAAGTTAAAGCAATATGAAAGTATTAATTTTCATTGTAAGGGTATTATTAGGACTTGTATTTATAGTTTCAGGTTTTCTAAAAGCAATGGATCCCTTAGGATCTTCCTACAAATTTCACGATTATTTTGTTGCATTCGGATGGACTAATTTGGAGTCTTTTACTCTTCCATTGGCGTTCATGCTGTCTGCTTTAGAATTTACCATTGGTATTATGCTGTTTTTCAACCTTAAAGCAAGGCTTGGAATATGGCTTGCTTTCTTCTTGGAATTGATTTTTACACCGTTGACTTTGTGGCTGGCTATTTCTAATGCTGTTAGCGACTGCGGATGTTTTGGCGATTGTATTAAACTTTCCAATTGGGAAACATTTGTTAAAAATGTGGTGCTGATTGTGTTGGTGATATTCTTGCTTATATATCGCAAGCGTATCGACAATCCGCTTTCTGATAACGTGGAATTGGCTATTTCGTCTACTTCGTTTGTTTTAGCTATCCTTTTTCAATTCTACACAATTCATCATCTGCCTATTTACGACTGCCGCCCCTACAAGGTGGGAACTTATATCCCCGACCAAATGGTGATTCCCGAAGATGCTCCCCGCGATGAAATTGAGCACCTTTTTATTATGGAAAACACCCAAACTGGCGAGCAGAAAAAATTTACTCTCGAAGAATATCCTTCTGATACCCAACTTTGGAAATATGTTGACCGCGAAGACAATGTGATAAAAGAGGGTTATCGTCCTCCTATTCACGACTTTACTATGGTTTCGCCAGATGATTCTACCGGCACAGATTATGTTCCTATGCTTATGAATTTTGAAAATCCTGTGCTGTTGGTGGTAATGCACAAACTTGAAAAAGCCGATGAAGATGGTCTTGAAATGCTCAAAGAATTAGAAGATTATGCTAATCGCAAAGAATATGTGATTGGCGCTTTGACATCGAGCAATGCTGATGTTATTGCACAAGTGAAAGATAAATATCAAGTAACTATGCAGTTTTTTAATACCGATGATATTACCCTCAAAACCATTGTCCGTGCTAATCCCGGCATAGTTTTGCTCAAACAAGGTACTATTCTTGGCAAATGGAATTACAGAGATTTTAAATTTTAATAATCTTGGGCTTTTTTAATTTTGGCTTTGTAGACCTTATTGATATTTTGCTTACTGCCTATATCTTATATTTTGTGTATAAGAAGTTTAAGCGCAGTACGGCAATGAATATTATAGTTGGCGTGTTTATCATCTACATTATTTGGATGGTGGTACGTGCGCTCAACATGAGCCTTATTTCCACCATTATGAACAATGTGGCGAGCGTGGGACTTCTTGCTCTTGTGGTGGTTTTTCACCCCGAAATCAGGAAGTTCCTGCTTGATTTGGGCAATAAGTCTTCGTTGTCAAAATTCTTTTCTATTGAACGAATTTTTCACAAGGTGATAAAACAATCCGCCGAGGAACTAAACATTTCTGAAATAGTGAAGGCGTGCGATAGTTTTGCACAACACAAGGTAGGTGCGCTGATAGTGTTACCGTCGCATTCTGATTTAACCGCCATTATCGAAACTGGTGAACGTCTCGACTGCAATATCAGCGCACGAATCTTGGATGCTATTTTCTTTAAAAATGCACCTCTGCACGATGGCGCGGTGATAATTGTAAAGGGTAGGATAGTGGCTGCCAAATGTGTGTTGCCCGTTTCTTCCAATATGGATTTGCCCAAAAAAATCGGTCTGCGTCACCGTAGCGGTATCGGTATGAGCGAGGTTTCCGACAGCCTTGTGGTGATAGTTTCGGAAGAACGAGGTGAAATTTCTTATTCAGAATATGGCGGTATAGTTACTGGCATCACACCCGAACAGCTCAGCGACAAGCTGAAAGAGCGGTTTGCAGTTTCAGATGCAGATGAAAGTATGATAGCCAATGGCGGTGTAAGGGGAATACTTCGTCTTTTGCGACGATAAAATTCTACGCAAACGATAGTGTAAAGCAGAATACTGTGCCTTGTGGTTTGTTGTCTTTTGCCCAAATTTTGCCACCGTTTTTTTCAACAAGGTCGCGACATAATAGAAGTCCCAAACCTGTGCCTTTTTCGTTTTGTGTGCCTGCTGTGGTGGACGGCGAATTGTTGTCAAAAAGGTGTTGTTTTTGTTCTTCGGTTATGCCCACGCCATTGTCGGCAACTGATATGATGGCAAAATTGTTGTCGTCGCTGAATTCGTCTACCGAGATGTTGATAGTGCTGCCGGGATACGAAAATTTGATGGCGTTGGTGATAAGGTTTCGCACCACAGCATTTACTGAGCGCAAATCGGCAAAAACTTCGGTAAAATTGCCCGTTTCGCATTTTAAGGCAATGGTTTTGCGCTCGGCAAGATTTTTGAAAATTTCGATGTTTTGACGGATGATGTCTTCAATATCGATGATTTCTTTTTTCACTCCGGCTTTTACAAAAAGGCTTTTTGCCCACGAAAGGAGGTTTTCTAATATTACGTATGTGTTGGTGCTGTTGTCGGAAATCAATGTTGAATATTGAGCAATAAGTTCTTGATTTGGTGTGGCGCTGTTGATTTCTTCGTTGAGCACCGTGCTAATATTTTTGAGGTTTCCCACACAGTTGCGTATGTCGTGACTGATTAATGAAAAAAGTTTGTCGCGCATAGCCACTTTTTCGCTGAGGTTTTTGCTTGTGTTTTCTAAGTGCGACAGTTTTTCTTTTAGCGTTGTAATATCCTCTTTAAAAGCAATATAGTGCGAAATATGACCGTCTTTGCTAAACAATGGCGACACTGATACAAGTTCCCAATATTTTTCACCGTTTTTGGCAGTTCCTTGCCATTCGCCTTGCCATGTACCGCCGTTTTTAACGGTGTTCCACAGAGCGGTTTGGTTTGGTATTAGTTCGGCAGCGGTTTTGCGGGCTTTGTGTCCTGTGAGCTCTTGCAAGGTGTAACCCGTTTTGCGGCAAACAGCACTATTGGCATGTACCACCACGCCATTGATATCGGTGATTATTACCGAAGTGGTGACGGCTTCAAGTATCTGTAAATAAATGTTTTTGTCAGAATTGAGTTCCTCTTGTTTTAGTTTAACGGTTTTGATCTGTCCCATAAAACAAACACCGAAATTGGCATTTTGTTTTTGTAATGTAATGTTAACGTGTACGATAGCATGATCGCTGCAAATCAGTTGAGCTGCAAAACTTACAGGAACGTCGAATGCTGCCTCAGATGTGTTTTTTTTTAGCTCGATATACGACTCGGTAGATAAGTAACACATTATAGGCGAATTATCGAGCGGAACAGGGTCAATTTTCAAAAGTTTTTGAAAATTGGCACTAACATACACAAACCGCAAGTTTTCGTCTAAAACAAAAAAAATGTCGCTCGATTGCGAAATCAATCTGTCGAACGATTCGGGCAACATTCTGGCTGTTGGCGCGGGCAGCTCTTCGGCGTGTGTAAGGGTTTTAACCGCTGCAACACGCATTTTTCTGGCGCGGATACATAGTACGGCAAGCACTATGCTCAGTACCGTGAGCCCACCCGTGCAAATATGCCAAAATGTTAATTCCAACTTATTGTAAATTAGATTGATACGTAAATTTTAAATTCCCAAGGTTTGAGAATAAAATGTTCGCGCGATTCGAGGCTGCCGGGTGCGTTGGCAAAAAAGTTTTCAAAATTGCCAACCATCACTTCGCTTTCAGCTATAAAATCAGCTTGTTCGGGGCTGAGGTTGAAAAATGCCACAACCTTGCTACTACCTTTTACACGTGCAAAAGCGTAAACTTTCCAGTTGTCGGTGGTCATTATTTTGGTGTAGCTTCCACCATAAATGCCGTTCCAGAGTGCAGGAGTTTGCTTTTTTAATAAATTGAGACGGCGGTAAAAACTTTCGAGTAGATAATCATTCCAATCAATCTCAATTTTTTCGAATAATGGCAACGATTGATTAAAAGCAGCTTCTTGTCCACTGTAAATCAATGGCATACCGGGAATACAATATGTAAGGGCAGCAAATGTTTTTGCACCTTCGCCAAAACGGTCAAATTCGGTACCGTTCCAAGCACTTTCGTCGTGATTGGTTGTAAAGGTCATTCGGTAAGCCTCTGGGTCAAAATTGTATAGCTCGTAGCTACGGTAATGGTCGAAGTCGTAAACGTTTTTCTCTTTTTTGTAGATGGCTTTCATAAGGTTGTGCATTTCCCAGCAGTAGCTCATATCAAAAGCCTCGTGAATTTTCGGGTCTTCCCATTCGGCAAGCCAGAATAGAGGTTTGATTTTGTCTAACTGACGACGAGCCTCTACCCAAAAATGATTTGGAACAAGACCTGCCATATCGCAACGGAATCCGTCAATATCAAATTTCTTTACCCAAAAACCCATAGCATCTATCATAGCATCAACGGTTTCGGAGTTAGAATAGTCGAGATGAGCCACATCTGTCCAGTCGTCGTTGGGAGCAAGAATATTGCCGTGCTCATCGCGATGATAGCGGTATGGAGCTTCGGTAATCCACGGATTATCCCAAGCTGTGTGGTTTGCCACCCAGTCGAGAATTACGTGCATACCGAGTTTGTGAATTTCTTTAACTATTTTGTCAAAGTCGTCGAAAGTTCCAAAATCAGGATTTATCGCTTTGTAATCTTTTATGCTATAAGCACTTCCGAGAGTTCCTTTGCGGTTTTTTTCGCCAATGGGGAATATCGGCATAAGCCAAATAATATCCACGCCCATCTCTTTGAGGCGTTTAAGATGGTGTTGAAGTCCAATAAAATTGCCGCCTTTGGTAAACTGACGGATGTTAACTTCGTAGATATTTGAATCTTTAGTCCATTCGGGTGTTTTAAATGCCATTGTCTTAATTGTTTATGTGGTTAATAAATAAATTAGTATGCTACGTTTCGTCCCGAGAGATTTACTAATTCTTGAATCAGTGAATTGAGACTATTAGCTGCCAAAAGTTGTTCTACGCTAATGTGGCAACGGTAACGCCAATAGTGATTTTCGTTGGCAGGAACGTTAACGCGTTCATCAGCAGGGTCTTGATAGCGGAGTTCGGCACTAAGTCCAAGAAAATCTTGAATCGGGAAAATTGCCCACATCGAGGGCGAAAACAAGTGTTGCTTGATAATATCTTTTACCACTTCGGTTTCGCAATAGAAAGGAGCTGGTCCGCTTTTGCCGAGCATATTGTTGTAAAAACGTTGTGCACGTTCGCGGTCTTCTTCCCACCATCCGCGTATAGGCAGAGTGTCGTGGCTCGAAGTGGTGGCTACCGACATATATGGATATGTGTTGGGCCGTCCAAATTCGCCGCCTGCGTTTTCTTTGGGCATACGCTGAATCTCGAGACTTAGAATATTGAGATTTTTCATCACTTCGGGCACACAAGCTGGTATCATTCCGAGGTCTTCGCCGCAAACAAGCATTTCGGTTGCGTTAATAAGTTCGGGCAGTTTGATTTCGGCTTGCTGTTTCCAAAGAGTTTCGTTGCGATTAAAGAAATAATCGTTGTATAATTCAAATATTGCCTGTTTTGTCTGAGTATCAAGGTCTTTGTACGAATATGTTTTAAATAGCGAGTGGCGCGGATGGTATGCTCCCGGATTCTTGGTGTCGGCAAAAAACAGCACATCGCTAACAAGATATAGCAATCCGTGTTTGATTTTTTGAAACATAAGCATATCTTCGGTAGTGGGTACAGCTATCTCGGCAAATGCCTGATTGATTTTTACTTGTGTATCAAATTCAGGTTTAAAACGATATTCGTCGGGTTTATCTGTTTTATCCAAAAATGCGTGCTTAACATATCCTGCATGGTCGTTGAAAATAAGGTTGAGCATGTATTCGCGGATATACGGACGGCAAAAACGGTCGTAATCAAATTGAATTCCACGATCGGCAAACTCTTTGGCATTGATTGGCACTGCGGGGTCAAACACGCCCATAATGCCTCTTGTTTGTGTGCGCGGAATCGACCAGATGCGGAAAAATCCAAGAATATGGTCGATGCGGTAGGCGTCGAAATATTGCGCCATATTTTTAAGACGTGCTTTCCACCATGCAAATCCGTCTTTTGCCATTTCGTCCCAGTTGTAAGTGGGGAAACGCCAGTTTTGACCATCGTCAGAGAAATCGTCCGGTGGCGCACCTGCTTGTTGGTCAATGTGATAGAGATTGGGACTTACCCATGCGTCTACACTAAAACGGTCGATGCCGATTGGTATATCGCCTTTGAGCACAATGCCGTTTTTGCGGGCGTATTCTGCCACTTTGCTAAGTTGCAAATGTAGGTGGTATTGTATATAAAGATGTACAGCTACATCGTCGTAATCGGGATTGTCTTCTTTACATAGTTCGTCGATTTTTTCGGGATTGTAAACTGCGAATTTACCCCAACGCGAATAATCTGGTGTTCCATACAAATCGCGCAGATAGCTAAATACTGCGTATGGTTTTAGCCACGAACTGTTTTTGTTAAAAAATTCTTTGTAAGCCGGTTCTTTAAGAAAAGCCCTCTTGTTTTCGTCGTAAAGCATTTTAAAGAAACGCGACTTGGCATTCATCACTGTTTCGTAATCTATCTTGTGGAGTTTATTGAGAGCTTGACGGCGTTCTTCAAAAATTTCTTCTGAAAGTTCGCTTGGTAATTCTCCCATATCCTTGATTCTTAGATAAATAGGATGCAATGCAAAAACCGATACGCACGAATATGGATACGAATCGGTAAAAGTGTGCGTTTTAACAGTATCGTTGATAGGAAGAATTTGTATCATTCTGAGCCCCACTTTTTTAGCCCAGTCTATCAGGGGAATAAGATCGGCAAATTCTCCAACGCCAAAGCCTTCAGTGCTTCGTAGCGAAAACACTGGAATTGCCACGCCAGTGCTTTTCCATGGGTAGCGTGGAAATTTAAAGTCTTCGTCGTTTAATATATAAAAGGTGTCGTTGTGGGTTGAGGTGGGTTGAAAATATCGGGTAACGTATTCTTCAAGCACCATCTTTTTGGTTTTGATTTCGTAAATACAGTATTTGTATTTGGCATATTGTTTTGGGCGGGCGAGTTCAAATTCGGCGCTCCAAATCGGGAAATCACTGTTGCTCAATGGTATCACTACATTGTCTTCGGGCATAGCAGCTATAAATTTTACTGCCAAATAATGTTCGGGACTAATGCGGATTACTGGAATTGATACTCTTACAGGTATTTTGTTTGGTGTGCTCGATTCTAACACTATGGGTTTGGTAACATCTTGGCGTTTAAAAATCACATCTTTTAATGCAGACGAGTAAAAGGTGTTGACTTCGGGCGAGTAGGTTGGCCTCCAATAATCGTGCACATATAAATTTTCGGTATTGAGTTTCGGCGCTTTAAATTGGCGCATACCAAATTCGTAAAGCGTGGACGATTGGTTATTATCTTTCATCAGATACCTGTACGAAAACTCGGGTGGATTATTGCCGAGGTCGATAGTTAGTTCCCAATCGCCATTAGCTTTTGGGGTAAGCAATGACGTGCCTTGTCCTGGAATACCTTCGATAAGTATCTGTTGTCCGTAATTGGTTCGATAGTTTATTTTGAATGTTATTTTCATATTAGGTGCGCTTATGCCTTTGGGCTATTCGTCGGCTAAGTTAGGATTTTGCCTTTTTTCGATGGCCTTTTTGGCTTCTTCGAGAATAAAGTTGTATGTATATTTGTCGAGAATGAACTTAGCAGCCTCCATAAATACCACAGGAATTGAGTTTTCTTGTTTTTGTTTAAGTTCACGCTCTTGTTTTACCTGCTTTTTGCGTTCGGCATTGCGTTCTGCCACTTCGTTGCGGTGTTGTTCGCGACGAGCCTGTGCTTCAAGACGAAGACGTTCGTTTTCTTGTCGGTTAAAATCTTTAATTTTTGCGCGTATTTGACGAACCATTTCGTTTAGCATTTCTACTAGACCACAAAATTCGCTTGTCTTTTTTGCTGCATCAGGATGGTCGGCACTCAATTGTGTTCGGCATTGATTTAAATCTTCGAGCCATTGTTTAAGAATTTCGATGTCGGACTGCGCCGCAATATCGTCGAGCGATATTTCTAAATTGTCGTATGTCATTATTGTTAAAAATTTACTTCAAGGGTAATAAAATTTAGAGGTAACAAAACATTTGCAAAGAAAACAAAATTACACCAATCCATAGCCCAAACTTTTTTTATTAGTGTGTTTTTTTTATGTAAAATTTGTGTTAATATAAATTAGGAACATACGAAAAAAATTTTTTTCTTATTGCAATAATTTTTATCTTTGCTGCCTGAATCGTCGTTTATTTTCGCCGATTTTGCTTAAATACAGACACTTATAATGAAAAAATATAGTATTTCTAAAATATTTGCCGTTGTAATTTCGCTTGTAATGTTGTCGTCGTGTAGCGGATTTAACAAACTGCTCAAAAGTAGCGACTACGACCTCAAATACGAAAAAGGTTTTGAATATTACGATCAAGGTAAGTATAGCAAAGCGTTACAGATTTTTGAACAAATTACTACTGTTTATCGTGGTCTCGAAAAAGGCGAAAAACTTATGTTTTATTACGCCATGACCAATTTTAAGGTAAAAGACTATTATTCGGCAGGATACTATTTCCGCAAATTTGCTTCTACATATCCTCACAGCCAATACAACGAAGAGGCTATGTACATGAGTGCTTATTGTTATTATCTTGATTCGCCAAAACCATCGCTCGACCAAGAGAGCACCAATATGGCAATTGCTGAATTTGAGCTTTTTATCTCAAAATATCCCAACACAACGCACAAGGATTCGTGCAACTTGCTTTTAGACGAATTGCGTCACAAATTGCAAGTAAAATCTTACGACAACGCATACCTTTATTATAAACTTGGTTATTACAAGGCCGCTAATGTGGCTTTGAAAAACAGTATCAGCGATTATCCTGATAGCCCTTTTAAAGAAGAAATTCTTTATTATTCGGCAAAATCGATGTACTTGTATGCCGATTTGAGCGTTTTAGAAAAAAAACACGAACGTTTTCGTGATGCACAACGCGACCTCAACGAGTACACAAGGGTTTTCCCCGATGGAAAGTATATCAAGGATGTTAACAAAATGATTAACAATACACAAGAAGAATTAAACTCATTACCGGTAATAAATTAAAATACAATGGATTATAAGAAAAACAATGCCCCCACATCGATTATTACCCGCGACTGTGGTGTACTTGAAAGCAAAACAGGAAACCTTTACGAAACCGTGGTTGTGGCTTCTAAACGTGCCGACCAAATTGGTGTAGACCTTAAAACCGAACTCAACAAAAAACTCGAAGAGTTTGCTTCTTACACCGACAACCTCGAAGAAATTTTTGAAAACCGCGAACAAATCGAAATTTCTAAATTTTACGAAAGATTGCCCAAACCCACTCTGTTGGCTCTTCAAGAAATCTTAGAAGACAAAATCAATTTCCGTATTCCTTCTGACGAAGAAATCGCTCAGGCACGCGAAATTGCTGCTATCAAAGAGATGGAAGAGGAAAAACTCAGCAAGAATGCAGCTCCCGAACCTCAGAAAACTTTTGATGATATTATTGCCGAATCTTCTGACTTAGGCTTTGGCTCTGACGACGAAGACGATGACGACGATTTCGCTGACGAGGATTTTGATATTAAGGATGAAGAAGATGATGATGAGGAGGAAGAGGAAGTCCCCGTGGCAAAAAAATCCAGCTCAAGAAAATCGAAAGCTAAGGCCAACGAAGACTAATCGTATCCTTATCAACCTATAGTTTAATATGTTGAACGGGAAAAAAATACTTGTCGGCATTACTGGCGGCATTTCGGCGTACAAAACAGCGTCGCTGATAAGGTTGTTGGTAAAGGCTGGCGCAGAGGTTAAGGCGGTGATGAGCGGTGCGGCTAAGCAATTTATAACGCCGCTCACCATAGCCACTTTGTCTAAAAATCCTGTTTATACAGATTTTTTCAATCCCGAAAACGGCGAATGGCACAGCCATGTAAAGCTTGGTATTTGGGCAGATCTTTATGTAATTGCCCCGGCCACAGCCAATACCATTGCTAAAATAACTCACGGCATTGCCGACAACCTTTTGCTCACCACTGTGCTTTCGGCTCGTTGCAAGGTGATGTTAGCTCCGGCTATGGATCTTGATATGTATCAAAATGTTGTTACTCAACAAAATTTCAACGTTTTGAAAAATCGCGGATTCTTATTTGCCGAAGCCTCCGAGGGCGAACTTGCAAGCGGTCTTTCGGGAAAGGGTAGAATGGCAGAGCCTGAAGATATTTTCGCCGAAATTGAACATTATTTTGCTGCCAATCAAGATTTTAAAGATAAAAAAATACTCATCACCGCAGGACCAACTCGCGAAAAAATTGATCCTGTGCGTTTTGTGTCAAATTATTCTACAGGCAAAATGGGTTATGCCATTGCCGAAGAACTTGCAGAGCGTGGGGGAGAGGTGTTTCTTGTTTCGGGACCAGTGGATATTAAACCAAAACACGCTAATATTCACCTTATTAACGTAGAATCGGCGCAAGAGATGCACAATCAATGCATTAACCATTTTCCAAAATGCGATGCTGCCATAATGTCGGCAGCTGTGGCTGATTATGCGCCCGAAAAAACTGCCACTGACAAAATTAAACGTCAGCCCGGGCAAAATATGGTTTTAAACCTTGTGCCTAATCCTGACATTGCCGCTCAACTTGGAAAAATCAAAACCGACAAACAGATTTTGGCAGGTTTTGCGCTCGAAACCGAAAACGAACAATACAACGCTCAAAAAAAATTAAAGAGTAAAAATCTCGATTTTATTGTCCTTAATTCGCTCAACGACAAAGGGGCAGGTTTTGGTTTCGATACCAACAAGATTTCAATCGTTTACCGCAGCGGAAAATCAGAATCATTTGCTCTTAAACCAAAAACCGAAGTTGCTAAGGATATTGCCGCAGCACTATTGCAATTGTTAAATTAATAAACTATGAAACAGACGTTTGCATTATTGATAGTTTTACATTTGAGCATTTCTGTTCTTATGGCTCAGGAACTCAACTGCCGTGTAAACATCAATTATAGTTCGCTTTCTAATACACCTACGCCAGTGTTTCAATCGTTGCAGAAAGATGTTACTGCTTTTCTCAACGACCGCCATTGGACCAATCATCATTACGAATCAAACGAACGCATTGAGTGCAACGTTATGATTACCATTACTGAATTTAATGGTGTTGACCGTTTTACAGGCACTATTCAAATTAATCTTAGTCGCCCAGTGTTTATGACTTCGTATAATAGTCCGCTGTTGACTTTTAAAGAGAGCGATGGCAAGTTTACTTTTACATATCTCGAAGGTGAAAACCTTCAGTTTATCGAAAATTCGGTAACAAGCAATCTTACGCAAGTGCTTGCATTTTACGCATATATAATACTTGGCTACGATTACGACACATTTTCGCCTCTTGGTGGTTCAGAATATTTCCGAAAGGCTTTGCGCGTGGCACTTAATGCTCAAGGTAGCGGCTACGAAGGATGGAGTACTGCCGACAATAAGCAAAATTCGCGTTATAATCTTATTGACGCACTTTTGGATAAGCGTTTTGAAAATCTTCGTTTGGGCGAATATTATTATCACCGTCAAGGACTTGATGTAATGCCCACCGACCCCACATCCGCACGCCGCAAAATGCTCGAAGCTCTTAAATATATTCAGCGTACCGAGCGTGCTAAACCTAATTCGCTCATTGTATCGCTCTTTTTTACTGCCAAAAGCGACGAACTTGTCAATGTGTTTTCTGAATCGCCCACTACCGAAAAAAACGAAGTGGTACAAATTCTCAAAGAACTCGACGTTACCAACATGGGTAAATATCAAAAAATCGGTGCCACTAATAATTGATTTTTTGTTACATTTGCAGCGCAAAATTAGAATTTACAAAAATGCTTCTACGTCTTAAAATATCAAATTACGCTTTGATTTCGGCATCAGAAATCAATTTTGAAGATGGACTTACCGTTATTACCGGCGAAACTGGTGCGGGAAAATCTATCCTAATGGGTGCGCTCTCAATAGTGCTTGGCGCACGTGCTGATTCGTCGGTGATTAAACCGGGCGAAAAAAAGACTGTGGTGGAAGCCGAATTTGACATAAAGAATTACAATCTAAAAGAGTTTTTCGACCAAAACGACCTCGACTACGACGACACTGTGCTGATACGTCGCGAAGTGTTAGACACGGGCAAGTCGCGGGCGTTTATCAATGATACCCCTGTTAATATCAACACTCTCAAAGATTTAGGTCTATTCTTAACCGATATTCATTCGCAACATCAAACATTGCTGATTGCTAATCCAGAGTTTCAAATGAGCATTGTTGACGCATTTGCTGCCAACAAAAATTTCTTGGATTCATATAAAATCCTTTATCAGCAATACCGACAGAAAACGGCACAACTCGAAAACCTTGAAAAAGAGGCTGAATCATCACGCAAAGAGGCTGAATATCTGCATTTTCGTTTCGATGAATTGGATAAGGCTAACCTTCAACCCGAAGAACAGCAGCAACTTGAAGACGAACTTGAAATACTTACTCACAACGAAGACATCAAGAATGCAATTTCACAGTCTTCAAACTTGATAATCAGCGCCGAAGATGCTACTGTGATACAAAAACTTAAAGAGGCGCAAAACGCACTCTCTCATATATCTTCGTATTATCCAAAAGCCGCCGAACTTAATTCACGTATAGAATCTACCTACATAGAACTCAATGATATAGGTCGCGAACTCCAAAGTTTGGACGATAACACCGAGTTTTCGCCCGAACGTATTGAAACTATAAATCAGCGACTTACATTGTTATATAACCTCCAAAAAAAGAACAGTGTAAAAACAGTGGAGCAACTTATAGCCATACGCGACGACTTTAAGCAAAAACTTAACCTTATCGACAATAGCGATGAGATGATTTCAGAAATTAAAGACGAAATCAAAAAACTGGAATATCAACTCTCGTTAGCTGCTGGTGGTCTTTCCGAGCGACGTCGCAATGCAGCGCAAGGTCTTTCAAAAGAGGTGGTTTCGTTGCTTGCTTCTGTGGGTATACCTAACGCACAATTTGACGTTCAATTTTTTACCAGTGCCGAATTTCTTGCAGATGGTAACGATTTCATCAAGTTTATGTTCTCTGCCAACAAGAATGTGGCTATACAAGATCTCTCCAAAACAGCTTCGGGAGGCGAACTTTCGCGTTTGATGTTATGTCTCAAATATATACTGTCAAAAACGGTAAAATTGCCCACCATCATTTTCGACGAGATAGATACCGGAATCTCAGGCGACATAGCAGGCAAAACAGGCGCAATGTTTCAACGCATTGCCGAGTTTATGCAGGTTATTTGCATCACGCATCTTCCGCAGGTGGCAGCTAAAGGAAAACACCATTTTAAGGTATATAAGCATGAGCAAAACGGAGCTGTCCGCAGCGATATCAAGCAGCTTTCGGATACCGAACGTGTCAACGAAATTGCGGCTATGCTCAGTGGCGAAACCGTTACTCAAGCGGCTCTGCAAAACGCGCAGGATTTATTAAAAGCCGCTAACAATTAATTTTTTCAAAAACATTTTTTGATAATTATGGCATCAGAATTAAATATAAAAAACAAAAAAGCTTCGTTTCAATACGAGTTTCTCGAAAAATATGTGGCGGGCATACAGTTGCTTGGTACCGAAATCAAGTCGATACGCGACGGCAAGGCCGCTCTTACCGATTCGTATTGCTCGTTTACCGACCACGAACTTTATGTAAAAATGTACATAGGCGAATATTCGCACGGAGGCTATGTAAATCACGACCCTCGCCGCGAACGCAAGCTCCTTTTGCAGCGCAAAGAACTCAATAAGTTAGAAAAAAAGGTTCAAAACACTGGTCTTACCATAGTGCCTTTGCGAATGTTTTTGAACAAAGACGGCAAGGCAAAACTCGAAATAGCATTATGCCGAGGCAAGAAGATGGCAGACAAGCGCGAAGACCTTAAATCGCGCGACAACGAACGAGAGCTTTCTCGAATTAAGAAAATAAAAGGATAGAAAAAAGCACGGTTTTGAGCCGTGCTTTTTTTGTGTATGTAGGATTGTGTCTACTCTTGGCGTGCGCATTGGGGATTAAGAATTCTCCAACTTTGATCTTCGGGGTTTTCGAACAGTTTTTCGAGATATTGATATTTGATACCGAATTTGTTTTTGATAGCGGTAATCTGTTTTTGAATTTTCTCTTTTTCTTCGGGCGAAGGCATTTCTCCTTTTTCGGCGGTGATAATCAAGTTTTTAGAAGTGTTGTCGTATTGCACAAATTCAAAAATCTTGGTTTTGTAGCCGTTGAGATTGAGAATTAGTGAGCGCAAACCATCGGTGATGATTTCGGCTTGGCGTTCAAGCATGATACCGTATTTGAGCACGGGTTCAAGCACGTTGTTTTCGGTAATCTTCATTTGGTTGCGAATCTGCTTGTGGCAGCAAGGCGAAACGATAATAAGCTTGGCCTCTGCCTTGATACCCATATAGATAGCATCGTCGGTGGCAGTGTCGCAGGCATGAAAGGCGATAAGAATATCGGTTTTGTCTGCCTTAAAATCGCTTATATTGCTTTGCACAAATTTAAGTCCGCTGAATTGCGATTTTTGTGCAAGATTGTTTCCAAATTTTACAAGATTTTCTTGAGTTTCAACGCCTTGCATCAAAACATTCATCTCTCTTACGTTGGCAAGATAGTCGTAAGTGGCAAAAGTTAAGTAGCCTTTACCGCTGCCGTTGTCGATGATATTCAATGGTTTGCAATCTTTGTAGCAATCGTAAAACGAGTCGATAATCTCCACAAATTTTTCTACCAGCTTGTATTTTGCGCTCATGCTCGGAATTAGTTCGCCTTTGTTGTCGGTGATGCCGAGCGATTTAAGGTAGACGCTGTTTTTGGTGTCGATACGGCGTTGTTTAGCCACATCGTGTTGACCATCAGCAGCTTCGGTAAACGACGGTTTCTTGGTATAGAGTTTTGGAACACGCTTGTTGTTGTATTTCAACTCAATGTCTTCTTTGGTGGTAAACAAATTGATGTCGAGAAAGTTGCTGCCGATAATAGCATGCAGCTGATTTACAGCTTCTTCTACCGAAAAGTTTTTGGTTACATCGTTTCGGTTGTACTTGTAAACAAATTGCAGGTGGGGTTGTCCGTCGAGTTCCACGTATCTAACCACAATTTTGTTCATTTCTTGGTTTTCAAGAACTCTTTTGGCTAAGATGAGTTTGACAAATGTCTTTTTGTATACGGACGAACTTACTTTGTCGGTAAATTCTTTAACTACGTTGTCCATGGTTTGTCTTGTGTTGTCTTTTTTAAATTAGGGTTTATAATTATGTCATTAATATATTACGCAAAAATCACGCCGTGGTTTCGTTTTTTTGGAGCTTTTTTATTTGTCTTTCCAAACTAATTCTGCGCGAAACATTGGCTTTTGGTTAGCATTGTGCATTTCTATTTGCGAAGTATCTCCTTCTTGATTGATAATCAGGGTTACTTGTTGATTGTAAAGCACCTCACTGATATAGTTTACATCTGCCGAAACGATTGTTTTGTTTTGATGTGTTTCGAGGTCAACCATATCCATAGCAAGTTCGATGTATCGCATACTATAAAGGTGTCGGTTGATATCAATGTCGGCATATCGGATGGTGTAATTGCTTGTGTCGATAGGCTTTCCGATAGCAAAACGCAAGTGCTTGTATTTTTCGGCACCCTCACCGGGAGTTACAAGGTCTTTGATATGCGGCAAAACATCGACAAGAAACACTGGCCGGCGGGTTTTAACGTTGATAATAAGCCACTCGGTAGATATTTCTGCCACTTTTTTGCCTTCGTGCTCTACCAAAAAATCACGTTTGCAGGCAAGTCGCGATATTTCGTTGATTTTGGTTGTTACTTTGATAAGGCTGTGTATCGGAGGCATTTCGTTGATGTCAAAATGGATACCAGTTACCACCCAAGTAAGATCCATGCTGTTGAGTATCTCCATGCTTGTGTGGAGTTCGATGGCATGCAATCCGGCGGTGTCTAACACAAAGCTACCAAGCGAAGCAAGGCTCAACCGTCCGTTTAAATCTGTATCTCTGTGAGTTACACGATATTCTTTTGTAAATATCTTTTCCATTTGGTTTAAAATTGTGGTTACAAATATAACCATTTTTTTTGATTTTGATATTATTATTAATATTTTTGCAATTCGAATAAGTTTGGGTTGATTTTTGATAGAATACTTTTTCGGTTACACATTAAATATATTAGAATTTTTATAATTACTACTAAATGTCAACGGCGATAAGGATAGTGATAATAGTTTGGAGTCTTTTTTGGGCAGGCAGTGTTTTAGCCAAAATAGATCCCCAGATTCATAATCTTGAACAACAATTAGCTACTGTTAAGAACAATTCCAAGAAGGTGGAGCTCTATATCAGTATGGCAAAGCGTTATCTAACGTTGGGCAATACATCTAAGTGCGATGAAGTTTGCAAAAAGGCCTTGAAAATTGCTGAAAAAAGCGCACTCGATAGACATAAAGCCGATATTCTTGCATTGCAGGGAGATAGTTATTTCAAGCAAAATAAATTTAACAAATCAGCCACCACGTTTTTAACCGAATACAATTTGCGTCAAAAAAACAAAGGTAAATTTAAGTACGAGAACAACAGTAATTTAGCCGACGAAAAACTGCTTGAAGTAACTTATAATTTAGGCATAGCTTGCGGCAAAATATCTCCGCCTATCGGAGGATACAAAAAAGCTAAAAAATATCTCGAAGAGGCGCAGGCACTTGCCAAAAAGCAAAAGAAGTATAAACTTGTAGATGAAATAGCAGTTCAACTTTATAAACTTGCTTACAATAATGGTAAGTTTAAAGATGCCGCCGAATATATTCAACAAAACCTCAAAAAAGAAAACACCATATTGCTCCGCGATATTACTGATCTCCGCGACAGTATTATCGAACGTGATTGTACCATTGTGCGTCAAGATTCGCTAATTGCCGAGGTAACACAAAAAAATGTGGAACTCGACACTATGACCCAACAGCAAGGGCGTCAGATTGTAGACCTTACCAAAGAACAGATATATGCTCAGTTTACTGCTGCTCAGCGTAGCAACGAAATGCTAAAACAGGAGAAAGAACAACAAAAAAGGATGCTTATTTTTGTTTTTATTATTTTGTTGACTATTATCGGTTTGATAGTGATGTATATTCGTTATCGTGAAAAACAGAAACTTAACCGTTTGCTTGAAGGACGCAACAAGATAATCGTAGACCAAAACCAGCAAATATCTTCCAACCTTAAAACCATCAACGAAAAAAACCGCGATATTACCGCTAGTTTAAATTACGCCGGCAAAATTCAGAAATCGTTGTTGAAAAACTTTACCAATTATTCTGAACTGCTTTCTGGCTATTTTATCCTTTACCGCCCAAAAGATATTGTAAGTGGTGATTTTTATTGGGGACACAGGGTTGACGACAAATTTGTGTTTACCGTAGGCGACTGTACAGGGCACAGCGTTCCGGGCGCATTTATGAGTATGCTCGGTATTTCGCTGTTGAATCAGATTGTAGGTCAGCAACATATATTAAAAGCTTCGGCAATTCTTGAACGTATGCGCAAATCTGTAAAACTTAATCTTGGACAGAGCGGCGACAACGAAGAAGAGGCGAAAGACGGTATGGACATGGCTCTGTGCGTATGGGATATGAAAAACAACACCATTAATTTTTCGGGCGCATACAACCCGATGTTTATGGTTAGAAAAGGCGAACTCAGCATATATAATGCCGAAAAATGTCCTGTGGGTATCCACACCAAAGAAGTGGCGTTTACCGACGAGTTTATTGACGTTACCAAAGGCGATCGTATATTCTTGTTTTCTGATGGATACGCCGACCAGTTTGGCGGTCCTCGGTTTGAAAAATTCAAGGTTGCCCGCTTTAAAAAGCTTCTTGCCGAAACAAGTTGGCTTCCGATACAGATGCAATACGATAAATTAGAGACCGCTTTTTTGGATTGGAAACAAGATAATGTGCAAATTGATGATGTTTGTGTGCTCGGTTTAGAAATTTAGCAAAAAAAATTTTGATTGGGTATTGACTTTTTAATATACAACCATTATATTTGCATTGTAAAAATTTGTGTGTTTCGTAGGAAAGCCTTATTTTTGCAGAAATAATTAACGACAAAAGGACATTGTTGCTATTAGCGATAAAAAAATATACTTAAATATGGAAAACATTCATATATCAGGGTCGCACGACGGCTATTTCGTTCCCACTGTGGATTTTAATTATCAGAATGGCGTGTGCGAAATTTCCGGTGAATCGTTTCTTGAAGAGACGAACGTTTTTTATGCACCGCTTATCAATTGGATTAGGGAATACACTCAAACAGGTCTTCCTTTGACATTCAATTGCAAGTTGACGTATTTTAACACAAGTTCTACCAAGAGCCTTTTAGACATATTTAAGATTATCAAAAAATATGACTCTGAAGGTGGCAAGGTAACTGTCAATTGGTATTACGACAACGAAGACCTCGACCTTGAAGAAGCTATTCAAGACTATATTTCCGATACCGGATTAAAAATTAATATGAAAACTTTTTAAAGTATTGTGCGCTGTTAGTGGCTTACAAACTTGTTGATACAGTCTAAGTAAGCCTCTACGGTTGCTACTACTACGTCGGTGTTGGCACTAAAACCGTAGTATAGCCGTCCTTCGTTTTCCACTTGTATATGCACTTTGCAGATGTCGTCGCTGCCTTTGTTGATGCTTTGTATGGTTAGTTCTTTCATCTGCATCTGACGGTTTGATAGTATTTTCTTTATTGCGTTGATAGCTGCATCTACAGGTCCGTTGCCTGTGGCGCAAGCTTCAAATTTTTCTCCCGCTATATTTAGTCCTATACTTGCCACGGGTTTTATCCCGAACCCCGATGTAAATTGCAAAAACTCTAATTTTATATGATGGTTGTGCTTGCGGTCGATGCCAGCAAGTATCATCAGGTCGTCGTTGTTGATTTCTTTCTTTTTGTCGGCAAGTTGCAAAAACTTCTGATAGATGTTGTCTAACTGCTCGTTTTCGTATTTGATACCGAGCGAAGAAAAACGGTGCTTTAAAGCAGCCCTTCCGCTTCGTGCAGTCAGCACAATTGAGTTGTCGTCGATGCCTACGTCATTGGGGTCGATAATTTCGTAGGTGCTCTTGTTTTTGAGCATTCCGTCTTGATGTATGCCCGACGAATGGGCAAATGCATTGCGTCCAACGATAGCTTTGTTGGGCTGCACAGGCATATTCATCAAGCTCGAAACCATACGGCTTGTAGGGTAAATTTTCTGGGTGTTGATGTTGGTTTGCAGGTTGAGGTAGGGATGGCATTTGAGTATCATAGCAATCTCTTCCAAGGCTGTATTTCCCGCCCTTTCGCCAATGCCGTTGATGGTTACCTCCACCTGACGCACACCATTTATGATAGCCTCCATGGTGTTGGCTGTTGCCATTCCAAGGTCGTCGTGGCAGTGGCACGATACCACCACTTTGTCGATACCTTTTACGTTTTCAAATAGATATTTTATTTTGTCGCCAAATTGCTGTGGAAGGCAGTAGCCGTTGGTGTCGGGAATGTTTACCACTGTGGCACCCGCTTTGATTGCAGCCTCAATTACACGGGCAAGATATTCGTTGTCGGTGCGTCCGGCGTCTTCTGCATAAAACTCCACATCTTCCACAAAGGTTTTAGCGTATTTTACCGCACGGACAGCCGTTTCGAGAATTTCCTCGCGATTAGAATTAAATTTGTACTTTATATGATTGTCGGATGTGCCAATACCAGTGTGTATACGCTTGTGTTTGGCGTATTTAAGAGCTTCAGCAGCTATGTTAATATCTTTTTCGATGGCACGTGTAAGAGCGCATATAATAGGCCAAGTAACTGATTTTGAAATCTCTACCACAGAGTTGAAATCACCGGGGCTTGATACAGGAAATCCCGCCTCAATGATATCCACGCCCAACTGTTCAAGTTGCTGAGCCACTTGGATTTTTTCTACTGTGTTGAGTTGGCAACCCGGCACTTGTTCGCCATCGCGGAGGGTGGTGTCGAGTATATATATTTTATTGTTGTCCATAATTTTGCTTAATATAATGGCTGCAAAGTTACGGCATTTTTTTGAATTCTCAAAACCCCACTTGTATCTGCAACTGCACTATATCGTAGTCGGGTTGGAGGTTGGGGATGATGGTGGGCGGATCTTGTGGGTTGGGGATGATGGTGGGTTCGCCAGCCGAACGGTTTTCTAAAATGCCACGGGTGTATTGCAGTTGGATGCGGCAGTTGCTGTAAAACCAGTATTGAAGTACGACCAACGGTCGATGATTTGTGCAAACGCCACAATATTAGAGCGTTTGAAGTTAAACTCGTTGGAATTTTCGCCAAGTTTGTTGTTGTGGTGCTGGAATAGTAAGAGTGTTGGTGGCTTCATCAAACCGCTTTCTTGGAAACTAACGCTATCTGTAAACTGTTGAAATTTAAGAGGTTCGGCATTGTCGGCGGTTTTAGTTTCGCCATTGTTGCCACCGCCAGCGCAGCCTGTCAAAATAGCCGCGCCAAACATAAGTGAAAATACAGGTGATTTATTCATTTTTGTGATAATTTAGATAAAACTAACCTGCAATAGATGTGAATTTTTCGCCGTCCCATTTGAAAGTTCTGTCGTGTTAGCCAGCAGATTCGGTGTCAAATGTAGAGAACCACGGTTTGACCGCCATCTTTGTTGTCGAAAAGTGCCAAAGTTTCGTAGTAATAACCGAGAGCAGAATCATTGCTTTCTTCTTCTTCTGTTGCGTTAGGATCGGGTTCGGCAACTGTGAGAACCTCATTAGTTGCGTCATCGAAAATAACCTGAGCGGCATTAGCGCCCTTTTTAGCGAGTGAACTCATAGCCTTGTCAATATTCTTTGCCAGAATATCAAGGTATTCGGAAGTTAGATAACTGCGCCAAACGTCCTCAATTGTGCCTTTTTGTACAACGGTGTTGGTGTTGTTTTCAGAAGAATTTGTGTTGCCGCCGTTGTTTTGATTGCCCGAGCAACTGGCAAAAAGCACTGCTGCACTCAGCATTGTGCCATAGATAAGTTTTTATAATCATTGTAATTAAGTTTTTGAAGATAAAAAATTTGATGTGTTTTTTTCGGGGTAAATATATGAAAGCTTTTTAATTATAGTATTTTGCAAAAAAAAACGAATCTATAAACTCAAATTATAAACCAACCCAAAAACTGCATTTTTGCATTTTAAATAGTGTAAAACTGCATTTTTTATTTCAAATTAATTCCCTTGTGCATTGCTACTTTTGCGGCGCACAAGGGAATTTTATTTGGTGATATTGCAAAGATTTTCATATTATTGATAGTATTTCCTAAAAATATTAAATTGTTAGAATTATTGACTAAATAATAATAAATACTTGGACGAACATTTTATTGCCAATATATTTGCCTTGTAAATTTAAAGACAAAGAATATGAATAAAAAAACAGTAGAAAATGCAACAGAACTAATTGGAGGTACGCCGCTGCTGAGGCTCAACAGAATTGCCAAGGCAGAAAAACTTAAAGGTTCGGTTCTTGCCAAACTCGAAAGTTTTAACCCCGCACGCAGCGTAAAAGACCGCGTGGCGCTATCTCTGATTCAAGAGGCCGAAAAACGAGGGCTCGTTGACAAAAACACCGTTATTATAGAACCCACAAGCGGCAACACGGGAATCGGTCTCGCAATAGTTTGTGCTGTAAGAGGTTACAAACTTATTCTTACTATGCCCGACTCAATGACTATCGAACGCAGAAATATTCTCCGTTCGCTCGGAGCCGAACTTGTGCTAACACCCGCCTACGAGGGTATGCCCGGATCAATTCGCAAGGCAAACGAGTTGGCTCAACAATACGGCAAAACCTTTATCCCTCAGCAATTTGAAAACCCTGCTAACCCCGAAGCGCATCGTCGCACCACAGCCAAGGAAATTATCGAAGATACCGATGGCAAGGTTGATATTTTGGTGGCAGGCGTTGGCACAGGTGGCACTATCACCGGCACTGGCGAGGAGTTAAAAAAATATAACCACGAAATCAAAGTGGTGGCAGTAGAACCGTATTCAAGCGCAGTGCTTTCGGGTCAAAAACCCGGACCTCACCGTCTACAAGGAATCGGCGCAGGATTTATCCCTAAAATCCTAAATACCAAGGTATACGATGATTTTTTTAGGGTAAAAGACAAAGATGCTTTTCAATGGGCAAGAAATATGGCTCAACAAGAAGGTGTTTTGGTTGGAATCAGTTCTGGAGCAGCACTTTACGCCGCTATTGAAATTGCCAAACGCCCCGAAAACAAAGGCAAAAACATTGTTGTGATTCTGCCCGACACAGGCGATAGATATTTATCTACAACATTATATGCAAAAGATCCTAGAACATTATAAAAATATGGCACAAATTACAGTTAATGGCAACATTCAGGAGGTAACTCTTCCCCTGACATTAGATCAACTTATTACGCTCAACCAAGTGGCTAATCCCGAAATGGTTAGCGTGCAAATCAACGACAACTTTATTGAACCCGAAAAATTTGCCTCAACGCAAATTTACGACGGCGGTATTATTGATTTTATTTATTGTATGGGAGGAGGAAGATAATTATGTTCGATTTTACCGAAGAAGAATTAAACCGATATTCGCGCCATATTCTGCTCAAAGATGTGGGCGTGGAAGGTCAGGAAAAAATCAAAAACGCCAAAGTGTTGGTTGTAGGCGCTGGCGGATTGGGTTCGCCGGTGATTCTCTACTTGGCTGCGGCAGGCATAGGCACAATAGGTATTATCGACGGCGACGTGGTGGATATCAGCAACTTGCAGCGTCAGGTAATACACACCACTGCCGACATCAACCGCTACAAAGCCGAATCGGCGAAGGAAAAAGCCGAAAGGATAAATCCTCACGTAAAGGTGGTAATTTATAAGGATTTCTTACGTGCTGAAAACGCACTTGATATTATAAAAGATTATGACTTTGTGGTAGACGGCACAGATAATTTTCCTGTAAAATTTCTCATCAACGATGCGTGTGTAATGGCAGGAAAACCATTCAGCCACGGCGGTATTCTCAGGTTCGACGGGCAAACTTTTACCCACAAACCGGGATGCGCCTGCTACCGCTGCATTTTTAATGCTCCACCGCCAAAAGACTTAGTACCAACATGTTCGCAAGCAGGAGTGCTCGGCGCAATTGCCGGAATGTTGGGCACAATTCAAGCAGCCGAAGTGCTTAAATACTTTACGGGCGCTGGCGAATTGCTCACCGACAAACTGCTGACTTTCAATGCTAAGACTATGGATTTTAGAAAAATCAACGTCCATCGTCGCGACACTTGCCTTATTTGCGGCAAAAACCCCTCTATCACCGAACTTATCGACTACGAACAAGCCGCTTGCGACCTTACAAATCATTAATACAATGGAAGATACTCCAAAGAAAAAACTTTCGCTCATTGCATTTTCGGGCGAATTCGACAAGCTAACAGCAGTATTCACACTTGCCACAGGAGCGGCTGCCGTGGGATACGAGGTAAATATATTTTTCACCTTTTGGGGAATAGGTCCGAGAATTTTTCGCTCGCTCATGCGCAAAAACAATGTGGCAACTCTTGAAGAATTAATCCAGAAACAGGCGACATTATTCAATATGATCCATTAGGTTTACAATTTAACGATCAGCAAGATGCGTTACTAACAACTGCTGATGGCATCAAAGTTTTTCTCCTTAACAAAGAATGTGCAGGACATTTTTCTACCTTGTCTAACTCTATTACTTTCGGAGGAGACTCTTGGCAACCCATAGTAATCTCACCATCAATCTCAGAGTAACCCCACTACCAACAAATTAAAACGGCGTTGAAACAGTGATTAAACGCCGTTTTTTGTCTTTAGTTATTTTCCATAAACCACCAAGTGGTAGCGGCATTTCACAAACAGACCACCGCCTATGATACAAAGCACCATCGGCACAGTGTCAACTCTGATAGAAAACTAAAAGCGACAGCCAAAGGTAAAGCCAAAGGCGACACTGCCGAAATCACAGACGCAGCCGATCCCGACCGCAACTGCAGGTACTTTGTAAAGTCGGTAGTAACCACCTGCGGAGCAGCGGCATAACGCGGAAAATCAGTGTAGGAAAACGGCTTTAACCTCTTTCCCAGCCCTCACCGCCGAATACATTCTCGCAAATCCCAACACCCGAGCCGTATTCGAGTGGGCACGAGGACACGCCAAAAGTACTCACATGGGCGTACTCGTACCACTTTGGCTCAAAATTCAAGACAAACGGCAGTTCTACACCATGGTTGTTGTCTCCAAATCAGAAGATGCCGCCGACCGTCTCCTTGCCGACCTTCAACAGCAACTCGCCTACAACGAACTCTACATCCACGACTTTGGCACTCAGATGAAAAGCGGCAACTGGAGTGAAGGAGAGTTTCTTACCACCGACGACTGTTATTTCGTGTCCCTTGGACGTGGACAATCGCCGCGCGGCCTCAAAAACAACTCCCACCGTCCCGACTACATTGTTATCGACGACATCGACGACGATGCCATGTGCCGTAACCCTCAGCGTGTGTCCGAAGCCGCCGAATGGGTGCTATCTGCGTTGTTTGGTACAATGGAAGCCGGTCGCGGACGCTTTATAATGGTAGGCAACCTTATTAACAAAACCTCCGTGCTTGCAAAAGTAATGGAACGTCCCGGCGTATTTCACACACAAGTCAACATCTTGGACACCGAAGGACAGCCCACGTGGAAAGAAAACTACAAACTATCTGAAATCCGCGAAATGCGTTCAATGATGGGCGAACGCAACTTTGAAAAGGAATACATGAACAATCCGCTTGTTGAAGGTGCAATCTTTGAACAACGGCACATCAAATATGCGCCGGCCTTGCCACTCCGACAATACCGCAAACTTGTCTGCTACACCGACCCGAGTTTCAAATCATCCGCCACCGCCGACTACAAAGCCACAGTTCTTGCCGGTCTCACCGCCGACGGACACTATCATATATTAAAAGTGTACGCCGCGCAAACCTCAGTCTCTGCCATGATAGAATGGCATTACGACCTTATTAAATGGATTGCAGGACGCGCCCCCGTACAGTTCTACATGGAAAGCAACTTTATGCAAGACCTTATCCTCGACGAGTTCCGCAAAGCCGGAGACCTCGCCGGGCTTCACATCCCCATACTTGGCGACCCTCGCAAAAAGCCCGATAAGTTTGCCCGCATCGAAACCCTTCAACCGCTATTTGAGCGTGGTTTAATCTCCATCAGCGACACTGAGCGCACCACCTCCCGCTACCTCCGCCTCTCCCGTGCCAACAGAAAATGGTAAAAAATGACTAATTGAATTGAAAAAGAAGATTAATTGAATGGAGGAGAATAGATGCTGAATTTGTTGTAATAACAAAACCATTTGTCATAGACTTTGGCAATGTCAGAATCGCGGAATTGATGCAGAGCCTCCACAATCCGTGCGCGGTGGTGGTCGTTCATAGTGTTGCGCTTGTTGCCTCGATTTCTTTTTTGAAACCGTTCCACGTAAGGCCGTATGGCGGATTAGCAACCACGATGTCAAACCGTTGGCCGCCAAAAACTATGTCGGTGAGAGTGTTGCCGTAATGGATGTGCGAATCGTTGCACAAAAGGCTCTCAATTTTTGACAATGCATATAGTTGGGAGTTGTAGTCCATACCATTGGTTTCTACAAAAACGGAGTTTGTGAAATACTGGTTTTTGTTAAATTTGGCCTTGTCGATAACAATATCGCGCAACAGTCGGCTCTCAACAAGGCGTAAAGCAAAAAAAGGCATCATAAAGTTAGGGAAATCACTTTGTTTGACGCCTGCGGAAATCAGCCGATCCCTATATCTTCGATACATAATTAAGAATGTTCATCGAAATATATTTTTTTTAGTACGTACAAAAATGCAAACATACGTACAAAAATGAGAAAGGAAAGGGCGGAGAAGGGGAAAAAAAATGTTAAAAATTTGGAAAAAGGCAATCAAAATGTGTAGTTCAACTTTTGCAATTATGATTATTTTTCGTAACTTTGCCGTGAAATACCGCCCAAGAAAAGCCCGAATGGATTTAGCACAACGGCAAAAAGATTTATGAGGCAGTGAAAGATTTAGGAAAGGAATATTGAATTAACTTAATATCACATCAAAAAATGAAAGAACAAGTATTACAAGCGATGCGCGAGGCGGGCAAACCCGTTTCGGCAGGCGAGGTTACAAAAATCCTCAACGCCGACCGTAAAGAAGTGGACAAGGCATTCGCCGAACTCAAAAAAGAGGGGGCAATCACTTCACCCGTAAGGTGCAAATGGGCTCCGGCAGAATAATCAATCAGCGGCAAAAATCCTCGTTTGATGACATAATAATTTGGAAAAATGGCGTGAACACAGCCAAGTTTTATTCCACCCCATAAAACGCTTTCCGAGTTTCGATTATGTCATTGATGTTGACTATTGCCCAATCAACAAGGGCGTTGAGGTGCGGCATAAGGGTTTGTGCGCGGTCTGAGAGCGTATATTCCACCCTCGGCGGCACTTCGGAATGTGCGGTGCGTACAATAAGTCCGTCGGTCTCCAAATCGTGGAGAGTTGCGGTGAGCATCTTGTCGCTAATGTCGGTGATTGACTGCCGCAACTCCTTGAAACGCAACGGCTTGTTGCTGCTTTCGAGAGTCAGCAATATTAATGATTGCCACTTGCCGCCAATACGCGAAAGCACGTTTCTGACGGGACATTCTGTGAAAATGGATCCCTTACTTGATTTCTTAACAACATATATTAAAAATTATTTTGCCGCCCACGCCGCCTTTTTCGAGTAGGGTGTGCGCGGTAGATATTTCGTCTAAACCAAATACTTTGCTGTAAAGCGGTTTTATGCCTGATTTTTCAATCAATGCAAACATTCCGTCCACCGCTTTTTGTGTGGGGAAATTAGAGAAAAAGCCAGTCAGAAAGACACCGTTTGGATTGTATTTTATGGGGTCGAAATCCTTGACAGTGAATACGTTGCCCAAAATTCCCGTGTTGCAGACGTAGCCCGGCTTGCCAACGCAGTTGAGCGAATCTTTCAGTGTTTTTGGACCGATTAATTCAAGCACCTTGTTGGGTTTTCTGGGCATAGATTTCTCGCTGAGTTGTTCGTTGTCAACAATGCAAAAATCTGCGCCCAAGGAGTGCATTTTGTCAAACGCTTCCTGCCTCCTGACGGCTGCCTTGGGAAAAGATGGTTTCAGGGCTTGACAACATTGAGTCTATGTGTCGGAAAATGAAACGGTTGCCCTACCTTTATATTACAGGGTGCGACCCGGTTTTGCACAGCCGTTTTTGGGATTTGTTGCACCTTGTACATTCCAAAGGGATTTCGTTTACGATAATGGGCAATCCGTTTCACTTGGACAGCGAAGTGTGCCGCCGCCTTAAAAATCTCGGCTGCAAAAAATGCCAACTCAGCATCGACGGCATCAAGGCCACTCACGATTTTTTTCGCAAGCCCGGTTGTTTTGACGCCACCATTGCCGCCATTCCGCTTGTCAGAAATGCCGGAATGCATTGTACCATAATGACTACCGTTTCGGTCGCCAACATTGCCGATATTCCCAAAATAATCGACATTGTGGTGGAAAACAACGTTGATATTTTTGCCTTTGCGCGTTACTGCCCCACGGCTCAGGGCAAGGCGACAAAGAAAAATTGGCACATCGAACCTTCTGATTACAAGCAACTTTTGAAAAAATGTTGGGAAAAATTCACGCTTTATAAGGATAGCGACACCACATTTAATCTCAAAGACCATCTATGGACACTTTTCCTGTATGAAAAAGGTCTTTTTAAGATTGCCGACGGTTCGACAGTTATGTCGGCACTGTTGATGAAGATATGTTCAGCGTGTTCAACGGCAAAAAAACAGACCGCTATCGTCAGCACGAAAAATTTGAAAAATGTTCGAAATGCGAACTTTTGCGTTTTTGTCGCGGCTGTCCGGCAGGGGCTTTCGGCTACACGGGCTATTTTTACGCCCCCGACCCTCAATGTTGGAAGAGTGTTTTTTGAGGACATCAAGACAAATATAAAAAACTATTGCTGTCCGATAAAAAAGACACACGACTTCCATATAGCCTTTACAAAGTATTGTAGGGGCTATTTTTTATACGACGAACCAAAGGTTATTTTGGAAAGATTATTTTGAGTTGCGAGTCGAAAAGTTTACGGTTAACATTATTCCATTCTTTTTCGGGATTGTAAATCAGTTTGTACATATCAATGTAATACATCAGCATATTTCTAACTTCTGTTTCAACTGCTTGTCTAATAGTTCTATCTGCCAACGATGGTCGTATTTGTCCAATATTCCACAATACGAGCCTTGTGTTCCACTATTACATCGCCTTTATTGTCGTGTTTGCGGAGCATAATGGTTTGGACTAATGCTTCTACCTTGCCATCGTCGTTTACAACATACTCTTTGTCAAGAACTTCGTATTTTAAATTCTTTTTCATTTTGGTTACGTATATAACGCTTTTTTTGGGAGAGTGATTCCATATACATATAGTCGATATACGCTCTGTCCAGTGCCAAAATGTCGTTTTTATCCAAGTTTAATTCCTTGAGAAAATACCTCCGCACTACGTTTGCTGTTGGCATCTGCAAGAGTACTTCGGGCAGGAACAGTAATGTCCATTTGTTTGAGCCGCGATTCGTCGGCTTTCGCCCCTATAACCAACTCTCGAAGTCCATAATAGCCTTTGAAGGCTCCATAGAGCAT
Source organism: Bacteroidales bacterium (assembly GCA_016293845.1). Classification (GTDB taxonomy): domain Bacteria; phylum Bacteroidota; class Bacteroidia; order Bacteroidales; family UBA3824; genus UBA3824. Next base: position 73,727 of record JAEDDH010000009.1, read on the forward strand.
TATCATTAAATGGTTGTATGTGTCGAATTTTTTTGTATAATAATCAGAGTTGAATTTTGAAGCAATTCCGTTCACATCTGATTTTTTTATAAAATTTATAGCCTGTGCAAACACCGGCTGTCCGAAATATTTTGTATTTTTGCCCATGATTTTAATTTTTAATCACAACTAAAGTATCAAAAAAAATGAGGAAGTCAAAACGGCTTCCTCTATTTTTTTCGAAAATTTTCAGTTATCGGACAGCAATATAATTAATAATTCAAAAATATAAAAGATGAAAAAATCATTAATTATTGCCGCAGTGTTTTTTACGGCGTGCGGCGGCGGAACGGTGAAAAACTATGTTTCCGACGATGGCAAATTGCACGGCGAATTGTCGCTTTCAGGTGCGTTTGCACTCTATCCGTTGGCTGTGGAATGGACCGACGAATTTCAGAAAAACAATCCCGATGTCCGCGTGGATGTTTCGGCAGGCGGTGCAGGCAAGGGTATGACCGACGTTTTGGCTGGTATGGTTGATTTTGGAATGGTTTCGCGCGAGGTTTATCCTCCCGAAATTGAAAAAGGTGCGGTAGGTTTCCCCTCTGCAAAGGATGCTGTTGTGCCCACCATCAACGCTAAAAATCCTGCTTTGCAAGCCATTCTCGCAAAGGGACTTACCAAAGAAGTAGCCAAGAAAATTTGGATCGATGGCAGCGTAAAAACTTGGGGCGAAGTGCTTGGCACCGATGACGCGACTCCCATCCACATCTACACTCGTAGCGACGCTTGCGGTGCTGCTGAAACGTTTGCAAAATGGTTTGGCTCAAAGCAAGAGGAACTCACGGGAACTGCTGTTTTTGGCGACCCTGGACTTGCCGAAGCCATTCACTCTTTCACCCATTCCTTCACTTTCCTCGTTTCCGACGAGAAACTTACGCCTACTTTGTATAAAGTCCGACCGTCAACGCTAAACGGCAAAGCGTATTCCTTGCTGTTAATTTGGTCGAGGGCTTCTTGGGCGGGTTTGTCGAGTGTGAACTCAAAGACGTAGATATATTGCGGGGTTTTTACAACAGCGTCCATACGACCGTCGGAAGTGTTGCGTTCCACTTCGGCATAGAAACCCAACAATTTGAAAATCAAGTAGAAAACATTCTGAAAATATTTTTCGGCATCACCCACAATTTCATAATTGCCGTCGGCAAGAAGCGCACAAAAACGTTTCATAAAACCGTCGATTTTGCCGCCAAAAACATCTCGGGCAAAGTTGGCGATGCTAAAATCCTCCGTCCCCGTCTTCGGAAAACTAAAATTGAGGATAAACTTTGGCAGTGCCTCGCCGATTTCCTGATTGGGCATACCGAGGATATAGGTCTTGAAAAACTTGTCGTAACCCTTAATAGTCAGATAACCACTTTGATAGAGCAACGGCACTGGATTGTTGGCGAAATTGTCAATTTCAGAAATTTCGTTCTCAGCGCATTCTACCCTGTCAAGATTGCTGAGTTTCATATTGTAACGTTTCATCTCTTTCACGAGAAATGTCGGCGTTCCTGTTTCAAACCAATAATCCTTGAACTCTTTTTCGTCCAAAGCCCTCATTAGTCCGAAAGGATTGTATGTATCCTCGGCGTTGGGATGAAAATGGTAGCCCTCGTACCATTTTTTGAGTTCCTTGTAGCAATCGTCTTTTGAAATTTCATTGTACTCCGCCATAGCGTCAACATAACAATCCAAATATTCGTGGATTTCTCTTTCTGTAGCACCGCAGATTGTGGAGTATTCGAGTTTGTTTGAAATGTCTTTCAGGTTGTTGACATCGCTGAAAAGGCTCACCTTGCTAAATTTGGTTACGCCCGTTATGAAAGCCATCTTAATCTGTTTATCACAGGTCTTCAACACTCCGTAAAACGCCTTCAACTCAGCGCGGATTTTATCTTGGAGGTCGGGGTTAGACATATTGCTCAACAGAGGCTTATCGTATTCGTCAACAAGGATTACGACTTGTTTGCCGGTTTTATTCACAGCATTATTAATAAGGTTCATAAACCGCTGAGAATTTGATTCTGCATTAGAATCGATACCGTAAACCTTCTCCATATCAGCAAGGAAAAAACTGATAAGCGATTTTACTGCTTCCACAGAATCGAAATTTTCACTGTTGAAGTCAAAATGCAGCACAGGATACTTTTCCCATTTTGTCTCCAACTTTTCTATCTTCAACCCTTTGAATAACTCCTTCTGTCCGTCGAAATACTCGTGCAACGTACTCAGCGTAAGACTTTTGCCAAAACGCCTCGGACGTGAAAGAAAATAACACGCCTCAGTATTGGCGATACGATATATCACATCGGTTTTGTCGAGATAGACAAAATCGCGCTCTATCAATTTGCTAAACGCCTGTATGCCGATTGGGATCTTTTTCATAATGTCGTAAAGTTTTAAGACAATGCAAAGTTACGAAAAAAAACGGATTTCAACTTAATTATGTCGATTATTTTCCAATAAGTATTATTATCTTCCTAAAAAGATAGATAAAAGTTTTGCGCAATAATCCAATTTTTGTAATTTTGTGCCGTGGCAACACAAGTTTGAGAAACTTAAAACTTGAACATACGAAACAGAAATATAGTTAACATAACATATTAACACATTGGGCTTTACGCTCTTATTCTCAACTTAGTGAAATCTGGAAAATTTTAAAAAGACGGGAGAGTAAGCGGCGGATAAGGTTCACGCTATATGCGTGAGCCGTTTTCGTGCTTATCACCGTCAAAGGTTTTCCAGAGCCTACTAAGTTTGATAAGCATCAATCATTTTAAAGATAAGAAAACGGCTACACGCTTTATTTTTGCTTGTCGGAATTGGGCGGCGAGTCCGTCAATACGCCCAAAAATGCAAGATACTAATATATCAGAATCAGATTTTCACCTTGGAAGGCTAATCAGGGAGGAACTCAACCGCCAGAAACGCTCCGTTACGTGGCTCGCCGAGCAAATCAACTGCGACCGCACCAATTGTTACCTAATTTTTAAGAAAAAATACATCGACATACCTCTGTTGATGCGCATCAGCTGCGCCCTCAACCGTAATTTCATCGACGACCTCGCCGAATACTGCCGCAGTGTAGTGAAATTCACTACAACTGTGTAGAGAAATGCTCTACGGCGTATTGTTGCTGCAAAAACGTATTAGGTGTAACTTTGAACCGATAATTTTAATTATTTTAACAACATGAAATATATTTTTTTTCTCGCCGTTGCAGTGACTTTTCTTGCTTCCTGCACGACAACCATCAAGACTGCCACATCTTACGATGTCAACGACAACATCAGTAGCTTCAACGACGCAACCCTCGAAATAAGCAACAGGAGGGCGAGCCTAAACGATTGGAAGCCGGAGGGCAGAATAAAGCGTGGCGGCAAGGCCAACATCATGAAGGCCGCCGTATCAGAACTTCTGAGGCAGAGCAACGACGCCGACGTATTGGTGGCGCCGCAGTTCGACCTGAAAATCAGGCACGGACTATTCAGCCACGGCGTAAAGAGAGTGTCGGTAACAGGCTATCCGGCAAGATACACTAAGTTTCAGCAAGTATCACAAAAATAAGCGGATATGAGAAAGATAACAACATTGCTGTCCGCATGCGCCGTAATGCTGGCAACTTCGTGCACGATTGTCCAAAAAACGGCTAACTCGGTGGATGTAAGTAACACCGTGCACAACTATCCCATTGTAGCGGATATGACAATCGGCAAAAAAGTAACCGAATCGTCCGAATGGTCAAACTTCCCCTTCAAGGTTTCAATCCCGCTCGAAATCGGCAAGGGCAACCTCGTGTCTGAAACCGTTGAGAAATACGGCGGCGACGTGCTTCTCGAACCACAGTTCATCGTCGAGAAAACAGGCTATCCTTTTTTCAGGCATTACCGGGTGGTGGTGACGGGATTCATCGGCAACTACAAGAGTTTCCGCAACGCCACGGATGCCGACCTGAAAGCATTGGAGGCCACAAGCGGTGTCTATCAAAGCGGCACGGTAAGATACAACGAAACCTCGGGCATGAGATTTATAACCAAGTAACAGTGTAATTGTTACCACATTGTCGTGAAAATCAAAAACGGCGGAATGCAAGCACATTCCGCCGTTTTATTTATTGGTAGATTCATTCGGGTATCACTCTTTCACCCATTCCTTCACTTTCCTCGTTTCTTCGCTTGCAACATCGCCTTCAATCCGTTTGCCATTATGCCCTTTGTCAGACATAAAACCTTTCCGCTTGCCTGCAACACTGAAATCTTGACACGGGAAACCGCCAGTAACTACATCAATATCAGTCGGAAACACATTACCAAACTCTTTGTGTTTTTTCACCAAATCGACGACACTTTCTCCACGGCAAATGTTAGCGGCATCATAACCCATTTTTGTAAAGTTGCGAATCCAAGTTTTTCGGGCTTCACCAAGAATGTCGTTGGAATAAACGGTTTGAAAAGCCGTCTGCCTCAACCTGACATAATTATCGGGAAGAACTTCCTCGATGAAATCGGGATGCATTGTTTCGTTGACGCTTTGTCGGTGGACGATAAAACCTCCTTCAAATCCTAAATCCATTCCACCACAGCCCGAAAACAACGAAAGTACTTTGTACTTCTTGTTCTGCCGCAGTTTAGTATTTTCTATGTCGAATAGTGCCATTTTCAAGAGTTTTGCGAACTTTCCAACTCTTGAATCCCGATAAGCAAAAAAAAAAAGCGTGAAGCCGTTTTCTTAACTTCTCTCTGTTATGCTTATTTAGATAGAAAGGCTCTGGTAAACCGTTGACACAAATAAGCACGAAAACAGCTCACGCATATAGCGTGAACCTTAATCGCCAGCTTATTCTCGTGTCGTTAAAATTTACCAGATTTTATCTATCTGAGAATAAGAGCGTAAAGCTCAATGTTATAATATGTTAGTTTATAGTGTTTTCTGTTTCGTATTTTCAAGTTTTTAAGTTAGTAAACTTGTGTTACCACGTCGCAAAACTACAAAAAATATTGGACGCTGAAAAAACTTTTTTGCATCTCCGCTTTTTTTTCTCTTTCCACCGTCTCTTTGTCGTATTTCATTATGAATAATCTTATAATTACTGTATAAATAGTTATTTATTCCAATTATTTAAATCCTCTTGGTTAAAATGTCCTATCATCCTACCTTTGCACCGTAAAATAAATCATAACAAACATCAAATAAAATGACTGAAATTAAAAAGAAAAAATCTTAGGTGATATCCGATGTAAGATATGCCTGCGCGGTGGGCGCGACAAACACCGTTGTAGCCATCATGGGCGCGGTTCCAATCGCAAATTGTTCGCCGGGCTGCCAATTGAAGCCAACTGCGATGCTGACCTTTGAAAACGGTTTTCAGGGCAGTGTGGCGGCGGGCGGCGGCAATATGCCGAGTTCAAACGCCACTGAAAACGATGTGGTTTTTGGCGGTATCAAAACCCTCGACCTCCTTATCAAATCGACCCTCAAAATCTATGACGGCGACCTTTTTGTGGTTCTCACGGGCTGCACCGGCGAACTCATCGGCGACAATGTTCCCGACCTCGTGGGCAAGTACCAAAAGGCGGGCTACCCAATCGTCTATGCCAACACAGCGGGTTTCAAGGGCAACAATCTTTATGGTCACGAGGTGGTGGTTGACGCCATTATCGACCAATTTGTAGGCGATTACAACGGCGAAAAACAAAAAGGTTTGGTAAATCTTTGGTTTGAGACTTCATACTACAATCAAAATTGGCGCGGTGATTATCAGGAACTTGCACGCATTCTTCGTGGTGCAGGTTTGGAGGTAAACGTATTGTTTGGTCCTGAAAATCCGGGTGTTAGCGCGTGGAAAAAGATTCCGCAGGCTCAGTTCAACCTTGTGGTTTCGCCGTGGGTAGATGTCAAGAATGCCGAACATCTCCAAAAGAAATACAATCAGCCTTTCCTTCACATTCCTGAAATTCCGGTAGGGGAGGAGGCAACGGCAAAATTCATCCGCCAAGTGGTTGATTATGCGGGTATTGACAAGCAAAAATCCGAAGATTTCATCAAATCGGAGGCTGAAATCAACTACTATTATCTGGAACATTTTTCGGAATTTTTTGCCGAATATTGGTACGGAATGCCGAGCGAGTTTGTGGTAACCGCCGATGCCGCTTACGCTTGGCTTACAGCAAGTTTCTTGCCGACCAAATCGGTCTTATCCCAAAGCGCGTGGTAATCACCGACAACACTCCGCAGAAATTCCGTCCCGCCATCACCGAATATTTCAAAAACAACATTTCGGAAGGTGTAAGCATCGATGTTGACTTTGAAGAAGACGGTTACGAAGTAGAGAAACTCATTGAAACAGTTGAGTTTACGGCAGGCAAACCGCTCATTATAGGACCTCGTGGGAACAGAATTTGACAACCCAAAAGAACGCCCTTTTCTTTGAAATTTCCACCCCCTCGTCCGAAACTCTCATCGTCAACCGCTCTCATATCGGCTACAAAGGCGCATTGCAGTTTTTGGAGAGGATTTATTCAGCAAGCGTGGGAGGAAAATAATGCATAATTCATAATGCCTAATTCATAATTTCGCCGTCCGGAGGGTGATTCGGGCGGCGATGTTGTTTTTAAGGATGCGATAAAGTTTTTTTTGAAAAATGAAAAAAAATAAAAAAAACTTATACATCGTATGAAAAACTTTTGTTATATTTGTGGCGTCGGATAAGATTGGCAAATTAACATAGCCTTTTTGATTCCGCAAGGACGTTTATTGACGCTTCTCTACAAATTGACAAACTTCGCAACTTTGTAAACGAGGTAGAGGAAACGGCGATGCAACGTCCGCGTTTATGAATATATATAGGTGTGCTGTACACAAAACGTGCGGCAATAAGTCTTTATATAGGTTGACGTGGACACTTTGCATTGCTTATCCCATCTCGTTAAGGTAATGCGAAGACCTGTCAATTGTGGGGTAAGTTGATGTAAAAACTCCCACGTCTTTTTTTTGTAATTCCGAGTTTGGGTGAGTGTTCGGCGGAAGATTGTTTAATTTGTTAAAATTTTTCTGTCGATGAAACGAAAAGTTATTATTCTGATGGCGGCATCAATGATGCTTGCAACTTCGTGCATCAAAGAAGATGACAACGAGGTGGAACTGAATGAGAATGTCAGCAACGATGACATCAAGATTGACGAGAGTTTTAAGGCCACAGACTCGTACCTGCAAGCATCGTGGCAAGGAGAGTATAGCGGCTACGACGAAAACCAGAAGGCAAATACCAACATTCGTAGGCTGTTGATACTCAATGCAGATGGCTCTTACACAAACACTATCCAAGGTATTCTCGTAAGCAAAAATTCAGACAAGAACGAATACACCGACTTTGAGAAGGAGTACGGCACATATTCGTACAATGGTTCCGACTTGGTGACGTACAATGTAACCACCGACTCTCTAATCAATTATCAGACCAACGAACTCCAATATTTCTCTAAGAAACATTCGTATTCTGGCAGCGACACCGACACATCTAAGGACGTGGCATCTTATACAGAAGGTGTAAAATTTCAGACCAAAGACAACGACCATCAATGGGTTACTAAGGATGTGTATCTGAGCAACCTTAAAGGTGCCGACTTGGAGTTGTACTTCATTATGAAAAAAAGTGCCAAGAAATGAGTAACATTGATTCGCTCATCGGTGCTTTGGAAAAAGGCGACTATGCGGATGCTGTACTTGACGGCTGCCTGAGGTTGTCGGGCGATGCTCAGATGCGTCTTTTTGCACTTGCGCAAAAACGTCGCATTCAATACTTCCCCGACAACCGTTGCCAAGTGAGGAGTGTGATAGAAATATCAAATATCTGTCGTCAAAAGTGCCGTTATTGTGCAATTGGTGGTAAAGACCAAACAACTAATTACACGTTGAATGCCAAACAGATAGTTATGCTCGTCGATTATCTTTATAATAAGGGTCGGAGAGTAATTTTGTTGCAGTCTGGCGAAAACGTCAGCGCAAAATTTATCGGCGAAGTTGTGGATGCGGTGCGCGACATCAAAAGCCACCACGAGGACATTCGTCTGATTTTATGCTTGGGCGACCTTGCGCACGAACAATATCAGGCTCTTTTCGATGCAGGGGCGAGTGATTATATCCTAAAATTTGAAGCATCAGACGAAAAACTGTTTGCTTATTGCAAGCCAAACGACACCCTCGCCAATAGGTTGAGATGTATAGAGGATTTGTGCGACATAGGATTTCGTGTTGGTTCGGGCAATATTGTGGGACTTCCTACGCAGACTTTCGGAAACATCATAGACGACCTGAAACTAATCCACCGTCTGCCGTTGGGTATGAATAGTAGCACAGTGTTCATACCGTCGGAAAATTCCGCTTTTGGTGGCGAGCCTATGGGCAATCCCGATACTACGCTCAATATGATGGCTTTGATGCGCATTATGAATCCCCAAAGGCTGATGCCTACCACGAGTTCGTTGGAAAAGGCTGTTGCCGACGGTCAGTACCTCGGATTGCTCGCTGGAGCAAACACTGTAACAATCCACGACGGTACGCCTGACAATTTGCAACAGCATTTCCCGATATACTCGCAAAAAAGGGTAAGACCTCAGACTGAACATTTCAAAGATATATTGATTCGCGCTAATATGAATGTAGAAAATATAATATGAATACACTAAAAGACTACATAAAACTATCAGACCAACGCTGGGAGGAGTTCAAAGAATTTCAGCGGCTTGGATTAATCCCACTGCACGGCGACTTTTCGCCGGCTGGTGTGCATTATCCGCCTATCACCAACTACCCCGATATGGCACCAGATGAAGCCTACAAAGGGTTTGAGGAAACAGACAGCGGCACTTTTGACGTGTACGTACATATTCCGTTCTGCCACCGCAGATGCTTGTTTTGTCATTATCCGTCGCATTACAATCGCGGCGATGCTGAAAAAGACATCTATCTTTCGCATCTTGATATGGAAATGAAAAACTGGCTCGATTATAGGGGAATCGACAGAATCAAAAGCCGCTCGATACTTATGGGCGGAGGAACTCCGTCAGATTTGACACCTCACCAACTGACTCGTTTCCTTACTTTCTTCACCAAATACGTGGACATCAACACGTGTCCGCAGTTCAATTGGGATGTCGATCCATCCACTCTTGTGGGCGACGAGGGGTTGGAACGTCTTCGCATCATCAAGAATTTCAAGGGCGACAGGCTCACAATCGGCGTACAATCGCTCAACGACGATGTACTCAAAAAAATGAACCGTTCTCACAATGCCGCCACGGCTATCCAAGCGGTTGAAAACTGCCTTAAAATGGGGTTCAAGGTCAATATCGAGTTTATTTATTGACATCCGGGCGAAACATTGCAAAATTGGATTGAAGTAATAGAAAAGGCATGTACACTCGGTGTGCGTGAGATACAACTTTACCGCCTCAAAATAGAACCTTACGGAGACCAAATAGGCTCAATCAAGAATTTTTCGGCTTATCATCACGACGAACTTGTTTCGGTGGAGGACACAATAAGAATGAAAGAAATTGCGGAACAAATCCTCGCCGACAATGGCTACAACGAAAATATCCGACGTGTATTTACCAAGAGCAAAAGCGACATCTCAATATATGCGTACAACCAATGCTGCCGCTTGAAAGATTGTGTAGGCTTTGGTCTGTCGGCTTTCAGCAGTATGCACGATAGGTTTATTATAAACACACCCTTGTTCGACGAATACTACCGTCGTACCGAAAAACCATCAGATAGCCGCCAACCGCTGTCTAATCCGCACTGCCGACCAGCAAACGAGATGGTCGGTAATTCTGCCGCTAAAAAACTACTTCATCGACAAAAAGATTTTCAAAAAACTCAACGGAGTCGATGTAGAGAGTGTTTTTCAAAGCCAGTTTGCCTTATTAAAGGAATATGGACTTGCTGAGGAGGACGAAAAAAAGATCATACTCACAAGCAAAGGTGCGTTTTACAGCGACGAATTGGTTCATCTTTTTTACGAAGACAAGCATCAATCTTTTCCAAAAGAGGATTTCGCCGATGGTCCGCTCAATCCATACAATTTTACTAATTGTTGATTATATGAAGAAAGGCTTACTCATATTGACGATAATGGTGATGGTGATGACGCACGCGCTTTATGGACAGGTTTACCAACTGTCAATAGAAGATGTGTCGTCGCTTGTGCGCACGGGTATGAATCCGCATCCTACCGATGACGGCGACACTGCCTTGGCATACACTCTTATGAATGCGCTTGACCATCGATATGCTGATTCGTTGCTATATGTACGCGAAGCTTACCGAAAAAAAGCCGATGACGACAGACAGAAAGAAAAATCGTGGGGAGCGTTGGCATATATTGTAGGCAGAATGTTGAATGCTGACGACGCTAATATAAAGCACGACATATTGTCCGACGATTTGTACCAATATTTTACCGACAACGAATGTAGCCATCTAAAAAACTACCTCGTAATAAAATACGAACTCAACAACTACCGTCCACGTTCGGTAAAGGAGCATATAGCGCAGCGCACATTTTACGACGATTTCTTGATGTTCAATGATCCCGGGCGCGAGGCTTGGGATAAGACAAGCGAGATAATGAGCAAGATGCCGTTGAAAAAAGGCGACAGGGCGGTGGATGTAGGTTGTGGATTCGGGTACAATTCTCTTAGGTTGCTTGATTTGGTGGGCGACAATGGCATTGTGTATGCCACCGATACAGAAAAAGATTACATCGACCATCTGTCGCAAGTAATGCAAAAAAATAATATTGACAATCTAATGGCATTACATACTCAAAGCGACAATCTTGGTGTTAGTGATATGGTTGACTGCATTTTTATGAGTTCGTTGTATCATATTATTTACACTTGGTCGCGAGAGGATGAACGCTCTGCATTACTAAAATCAATAAAAAAACAATTGAAAAACAATGGTTACTTTGTCATTGTTGACAACTATAACCTCCACGGCGGCGAACTCAACAACTGCCACGTCAGCCCCAAATTAGTGGAAGCACAACTCGGATTTTGGGGATTTGAGAAAGTAGCACTTCATACGCTGAGCGACAAGCGGTATATGCTGATAATGAGACGAAACGACAATTATGTGCCTAATGTAAAAGCGCAATCAAGCAAGGGTGTTCCCTCAATCAGCATTAACAGCCAAAAATCAATTGTACACATAGGAAGCCTTGATTCTTATGACATTACCGACCTTGGCATAGACGCTGCCAACTATGTTTACGACTTTGCAAGCGGCGGCGATAGGTCGCTTGGTGAAATCGCCATCAAAAAATATGACGAGATTATTCCGAAAGAAAACTTTGGCGGCGAATATACAGCGTTGAAGTGGCTGTGCAAGGCGTTGCTTGCCGCTCCGACGCAATTGGATTCGATGCTTAAAGACCCGCTCGTAAGAAGTTTTTATCACAAGATGACCGATGATACATGCAAGGTGTTGCGTTATTATCTTCTTCACAAGTACAAACTCGGCAGCGATTCTCTGAGGATGCTCTCCGATTCTATTCTCGAAATGAGTGGCGAGGTTGGGCGTACACACCGCTCGTATCTTGAAGACTACATTTTGGCTCTCAACCCTATGCGGCAGTCGTGGGAAAACACACCTCTCATAATCAACAATCTCGGCATCAAGCCCGGAGATATAATTGCCGACATAGGCTCCGGCTCGGGATTTTTCTCATATCAGTTTTCCAAGATTACCGGCTCCAAAGGCAAGGTGTATGCTGTGGAACTCAAAGACGAACACCTCAACACATTACAGCAATTCATTGAAACCGAGCATATTGCACACATAGACACCATAAAGGGACGCGAGGATTTGATAACGCTTCCCGAAAAAGTTGATATGGCTTTTATGTGTTCGCTCTACCACGTAATGTACGCCGTTGTTTCCGACTCCGACAGGGACACATACTTAAAATCATTGAAAGAATGTATCAAGCCGGGTGGAAGTCTTGTTGTTGTTGACAATGGGCCTGTTGATGTCAGCACTTTGCCATACCACGGTCCCTATATAAGTCGAGAACTCATTGAGTACCAATTATATTACTATGGTTTCATACTTGAAGACTACATACAGATAATACCACAGAGGTATTTACTGAAATTTAAACTTAAACATTGACGAATATGAAAAAAATCACACTGACATTAATGATTTTAGTAGGTGCGCTGCAACTTTTTGCCCAAGACACCGAAGACTACTACTCTACACGGCGCACGTGGACCAATCAGCATACAATGATTATGGTCAAGTGGTCGCAGTTATTTTACGAACTCAATGTTGGAATTACGGGTTCCAAACGGCGTTCTGCCAACTTTGTGTATTTTTCGGCGGGCTATGGCAAGCCGAACACCGAAAATGCTTGGCGCAAATTTCTTCCGGCTTCGCAGCAGTCTGCGCCCACGTCCAAAGACGAGATGCTCGCCAAACAAGACGACAACACGAGCGGTCTCCATGCCGGCACTATCGGCATAGGTTGGCAGCATTTCTTCACACATTGGATTGGATTCCACATGCAGGCGGGATGGAGTTTTATTGCTGATCTTGGCGGCGGCAATTCGAGTTCGTCGGTTACAACCACATCGTCTTCATCGTCAGAAAGTTCCGACGACAAAAATACTTTCATATACAATTCGGTTCCCGTACAGGCTGGCATTGAGTTTTGCCTTTGGCGGCATATCGAATTGCAGGCTGGCGTTACATATATGTGGAAAGAGATTCCAATCATAACGGCGGGATTTGGTGTAGCATTTGGAAAAAGCGATTGATATATGTTTGGCATAATTGCGGCACTTGCCTCGGCTGCATCGTGGGCATTTGCTACCGTGGTGTTTGAGCGGTTGGGTAAACATATTCCCTATGCAGGTATTACCTTTCTCAAGGGTTCTTTCAGCATTGTGTTGATGTGTTTGTTGGCGTTGGCAATGGGCGATTGGAGTCAAATATCAGCACGTGATGCGGTAATAATTGCCGCGAGCGGTGTAATTGGTATTTCTGTTGGCGATACACTTTTTTTCAGGTCGCTGCAAGATTTGGGCGCAAAAACGCAGGTGTTGTATTTCCTTTTAGGACAAGTGATTACAATGTTGCTGTCGTTTATGTTGTTGGGAGAAGTACTTGGGATAATGCAATATGTAGGCTCAATGGTGCTCTTGTGCGGAATCGTGGTGGTAACGTGGGGACGGCAAGAAGATCATCCAAACAAGTTGCGAGGCATAGTGGGTGGATTTGCAAGCATCATTTGCTTTTCGGTTGCCACAATTATGATTAAATACACCGCACCCGAAATCAGCATTGTGTCTTCTACATTGTGCCGTATGGTGTTTGGCACTTTGATTATCACTATGATGGGTGTTACTACTGGCAAAATCAGAGAATGGATTAAGCCATTGAAAAACAGAACTATACTTAGATGGTTTATCATAAATGTGGTAGTGATAACAGTCGGTGGCTTTATGCTGTCGATGTACTCAATAAAGACAATCAGCGTTTCGCTTGCATCGGTGCTGAGTGTTACAGAGCCAGTGTTTGTGTTGGTGCTTGCATACGTAATCAACCGAGACAAGGCTTCGTGGCGCGAAATCGTTGGTGCTTTTATAAGTGTTTTTGGGCTTTTAGTAATAATACTATGCAATGAATAACGAGTTTAAATATATAATGCTGCTTGTAATGCTTTGTGTGGCGGTGTACCCATCTGTCGCACAGGACTTTGTGATGTCAGGGCAAATTACCGATTCGCAGACCGGAGAGCCGTTGTCTGGTGCCAACATATACACCACCGACAGAATTTATAACGCTATTTCCGATGCCAATGGCTATTATACGATTTCGCTACCGCAAAATAAGAACATAGAGTTGAGAGTGTCGTATGTAGGGTACAAAACAATTTCAAGAACCATCAACTCTCGCATTGCATCCAAAACGCAGAATTTTGCGCTCGTTCAAGATGTTGCGACTATTGGCGATGTTACCGTAACGGGGCATACCAATATTGCCACAAGCCGAGGCGACACCACCGTGTACCGTATCAGTAAAGTCAATTCCGACGCTACACTCGGCGATGCAATAAGCAAGATTCCCGGATTCAGATACGAAAACGGACAGTTGGAAATCAACGGCGAACAAGTAACACATCTAATGCTTGATGGTGTTGATTTTTTCCGTGGCGATGTTGGCATGGCGTTGAAAAACCTTAATGCCGACATCATAGACCGTGTGGAGGTTTTCGACAAAAAATCCGACTATGCTGAACTTACAGGTTTCGATGACGGTAACAGTCACAAAGCGGTCAACATTCGCACAAAAAAAGAAACACGCACAAGCACGTTTGGCAAGGCATACGCAGGTTACGGTTCTGACAGCCGCTACAAGTCATACGGTATGTTCAATACATTCAACAACGATTTCAGATGGTCGGTCTTTGCGCAAGCCAACAACACCAACGAACAGAATTTTTCGATGATAGACCTCCTGAGCGCAACAGGCACGGCATCGAGCAGCGCGCCATCGCAGTCGCCATACAGCAAAAACTCCGTCGATAACACTTTTCATCCAACAGCGTCCGACGATGTGTCGTCTATGTTGGTGAACGTGAGCGAGAGCGGCATTACAGAATCAAGGGCTGTGGGCACCAACTATTCCGACTCTTGGGGCAAAAACAATAATCAGAAAGTGCAGGGACACTACCTATTCAACTCGTCATCCAACGACACCGACTATGACATTGAGGACGAATATTATGGCAAAAACACTTCCGACAATGTTCAGAAGCAAATCGTCAACACTGACAATATAAACCACAGATTCAATGCCAAGTACGAATACAACATTGGCAATAAAGACTATCTGATGGTTAGACCGAGCATTATTTACCAGCGCAAAAACGAGGATTTGAATCTCACAGCGTGGACTCGTGATAGCACTGTCCAAGACCTGCTTCTGAATCAAAACTCAAAAACCTCTCAAAACGTATTCAGCAACTCCGACGAGGTTATATACCTGCACCGCCTTAGTGACAAGGGACACTCTGTGTCTTTCGACGGACGATTCTCATATATCAAAACCACCGAGGATATTGATATGGTTTTTGAGAACGTACAAGCCAACCAGAATGCCGTCCAGCAGACATATTCTTACAACATTCAGAAAACTTTTACTGGTATGATGTCGTACATACATCCCTTTGGCAGGTATTCGGGCATTAAGGCCGATGCGGGATGGATTGTTACATACGGCGTTATCAAACGCAAATCCGAAATTATGGCTGATGAGGCGGAGGATTTTTCTGTAGATTCGCTTCTTTGTGGCTCCACTTTTTCCGATTTTGGCGGTTTCCTTGCCAACCTTTCGTATATGTTCAGTAAATCAGGTGTCAACATCGTTGCTGGAACGGAATATCAGGCATACAATTTCAGAACCAAAAACGACATCACTCATTCGTTCTATCAATACAATTCGTTTTTGCCTTATTTTGTAATGCGCTGTCAGTTTGGCGGCAACCAACTGCACCTACAATACCGCACGTTACAGAAATACCCAGGACTTATGCAGGTGCAGGATGCCATCAACAATGCAAACGCCACAATGGCGTTAAGGGGCAACAACAGGCTCGAATCTGCCCGACATCAAAACATTATGATGCGTTTTGTGATGCCCGGCATAGGCAGCGACGGTTCTGTCGGTGTAGTATTTGTCAATATGGAATACGCTGACAATTTCATAGCCTCGCGACGGTCGCTGTCGGCAGCGACATTCTCAGGTGATGGCAACAAGCGCAACAGCGAGATGTACTCTTATCAGAATGCTGACGGATATTTTTCTACAAGTGGTCTTGTCGCATACGGTTTTCCCGCCAATTTCATCAAATCCAACATCAACCTCACCTCTATGCTCCAATATGCCAAGACACCCGGCTTTTGGGACGAGGAAAAATCATTCACACGCACTCAATGCTGGAACAATTCCGCCACAATCGCAAGCAACATAAGTGAGGCTGTGGATTTTATTTTGGATTTCAACTGCAAATACACCCAAAGCCGCAACCTGACTTACAGCGATTATGATGTTTCATACTGGACGGTTTCTTACGGCGGGCAAATCAATTGGCAGATCATTCCTGCCATCAAACTCTTATTCGAATGTGGAAGGACATCATATTCGGGTTCGGGTACATCACAATTCAACGCCGTAATAAGCAACGCCGCCGTAGCATACAAGTTTGCCAAAGAACGGCGGGCGGAGTTGCGGCTGTCGGTCAACGACATTTTCAATAATGACAACAACTTTGTGGAAACCACAAACGAGATATATCGGCGCAAAGTAACATCCAATGTGCTAAAACGATACATAATGCTGACATTTACATACAATTTCAATAAAACCCAGTCAAAATGAAAAAACTAATAACATTATCAATGATTGTGTGCATAGCGTTGGCCTCGGTGAAATTGTGCTATGCTCAATCCGACGCCCAAACAAAGCCGCCTAACGATAGCATCACGACAAGCGACCCGCTCGAAAAGTTTTTGAACGACAACCCAAAGGCTGTGGAAGTGAGAATCTTGTCGGAAGGCACTAATGCCTACCTCTGTGCCAACGACACCGCCCTGTTTGTAAGGCTGTCGGTTGGCAATCCTATGATTTTTATGCGTATGCTGATGCAAGGTATGAAAATCAACATCGACCCCACAGGCCTCAACAAGAAGAAGTACGCCGTGCTATTCCCGTCGGCACATGAAGTGGAAGAATATATGGGGGACAAAAGCAATTCAAACGGTCGTCCCGATATAGGTCCGCTTGTGATGGCGATGAATAGTGTCGGAGCCTCATACGATGTCAACACCAAAGACGGAAGACGGTACAAGATTCCATCGCTAATAGAATTGGATACCGAAAACGAGTGTCTGCATTTCTATGCGCTAGTACCCAAAAAAGAGTTGCTCGAAGATAAAAAACTTGCCACCGATTGGTCTCTCGGCATTTACATTGAAAGCCCAATCGGTGTACTTGAAGGCCCTGTTGGTGGAGGTCAAATGGAACCTCAACGTCCTCCTATGCCTATGCAAGGCGGTAGAGCCGACACCTCAGCACATCACGAGAGTTTCAACGTTGAAAAATTTATGAGGAAGAAAATCGATTCTTGGGCAAAATTCTCAATCGACGAAGTAAATAGCATCAACTTTTAAATAAAAAAACAATATGAAAAAATCTATCCTATTTTTGGGGATGGTAATGCTTCTTGACATCGCCACCAACGCACAGCCACCGCGCCAACAGCAGCAACAGCAGCCCTCACGCCAGCAGCAGTCGCAGCCCGGAACAATCAATTATCCTACCAAAGCCAATATTTTGGGTATGGTGGGAGGATTGTTCCTCACAAGCAATCCCGATGCTACCGACTACTACAAAAGCACCTACGACCTTGAAAGCAACTTTGTGGACTATGGTGGCGGCATCGTGTACAGTTTCCGCAAAGACAAGAGCAAAAACTTCACCACAGAGTTGATTTTTTCTCCCATGGTGATGTCGTGCAACACAATGTACAAAGAGGACGACGAACTGAAAATGAAATTCATTTTCCCTCTCGAAATGCGCTGGTATCTCGGCACATACTATTTCAAAATCTTCATTGGAACAGGCTTGCAATACAATTTCATCTACTCCTATCAGAGCGAAGATGTTGACGATTATAGTTCAACCACCTATTACGATTACTATGGTAATAGTTATACTTACAACTATTACAATGGAACCACAACAGAAGTAAACGATGAGGCAAAAGCGCACCAAATGAGCGGAAATGTCGCGCTGGGATTCAGTATCAATTTCGGTCAGCATGTGCACCTGTTGCTCGGCACAAAGTATCACTTCCCGATAATCAACAACGCAGAGGGCATCGAATACTCTAAGGGGGCAAAAATTGACTTCTCAAAAGACAAGACTTCTATGACTGCTACCATCGGTCCGTCGTTCAGTTTTGGCAAACGTAATGGTTTCATAATGATGTTCAACTACGACCTTCCTCTTGGCAGCACCAAGGAAACAAGTATCCTTGTGGACGACAAGTTGAATTTCTTCCAGACACATTCCCAAAACCTTACAATGAGTCTTATGTGGGTACTTTGACAAATGAAAAAAGGTGTTACTAATTTTATCATAATGTTGTTTCTTGTCCTTGCTCCAACTACTGTACTGGGGCAGGGCAAGATTACAACGTCATCCGACAGCCTTACCATTGAGGCTATGTCGGAAAATGACACGTTATCTGTAAGAATGACGACCAACAATCCAAAGGTGCAGATGTCGTTCCTGATGCAGGGATTCAATGTGTATTTTTGTAATGAAGATTCCATCTCATGTTGCTATGCAGTAATGCCAAACGCCGGAATGGTTCGCAACTTATTGTCCCGCCACCCAAACGAAGTGAAGGCATCGCTTGCACAAGGCGGACAGAGGGAAATACGTCCTAATTTGGAACCTCTTATCACAGCCCTTAATACAGTACCGGCTACGCTTATAGTTAATGACTGTACGAAAATTGATTGCAAGCACTATATATCGCTGTTCAAAGACAAGGGCTTAATCAGTTTTTTAGTTTCTATTCCTTGCCAATACATGGATTGCAAAAACGATTCTGTTGTAATCCGTATTGTATCTCAACCGTCCGATATTATTGGGAATCGGGAATATGTTGGTACACGCCTGAGCAGAGAAAACCAAATGCCTTCCAATGGATTGGGAAATGCTCCGAAGTCGCCAATCGATAATAATCGTATTATTTCAATCAAACGAAGGATAGCGATAAACAAAAACACTCATTAATTTTTCTCCACCTCTTTTATTTCGCACTCGTGGGTTTTGGTGTCTTTGTCGTAATTGATGCCGACGAAGAGGATTTTGCCGTGGTAAAAGTCAAATGTGTGGAAATATTCTTTGCTTTCGATTTGAGCCAAAGCGTTAGATGGAGTTGAGTTTTGTTTCAATTCGATAATCATCGGCGGAAATTCGCCGTCGGGGTGGATTGGCACAAAAACTAAATCTGCAAACCCTTTTCCCGTAGAGAGTTCTTTGTAAACATTATAATGGTTAAGTGCGTGAATATAAGCCAAATAAATCGCTGCGGCAAGGGCATTTTCGTTGTTGTAATTGCGGTTTGAAGCAACGTGAATATGACTATCGTTCAAAGCGGCTGCAACGGCTTCGGAATTTTTGAGGATTGTCTGTTCCAAAAGTTCTTCCGAGGCTTTGATGATTTGGTCGGTAGCCGAATAGTCATCGAGACTTTCTATTGCATTGAACCATTCTTGACGGACTTCGTTGTTGGGAATACGGCAAGTCTTAGTTGGCTCATTATAAACCAAATAGCCAAGGTGAATTAGATATGTGAACACGTCATCTTTGGTGATAAAATCTGTCATCGTATTCATATATCGAGTAACATTCACCTTGATATTTTCACCAGCCAAAAGCCTTATTATATCGTCTTTTATGCCTTGATAATTGTGGTTGAGTCGGTCGGTAATCACTTTGTAGGTGGATGTTCTGCCCCAAAAGTTTCCCAACTTTTTGGTTTTCATTGATTTAACAACCGATTCGGGATTATAAATCTCAAAACCGTTTTGTGTGTAGCCGTCGTATTCGCGTTTACATTCGAGGAAATCCATACCGTATTTTTCACAAAGCGGTTTTACTTCTTCCTCTGTAAATCCAACGTATTCAGTAAGTTGCAAAGCATCGAGCATTGTGTATTCGTCAAAATTATTGAGTTTGCTCTGCACCCTGTCGCGCACAACCGGCAAAATGCCCGTAATGTAAGCGAGCGAAATCGCGTTGCTGAGGGTGTCGCTTTTAAACAATCCGTTCAAAAACTCCAAATATTCGGAGAATAAATCCGTGCCGAATTGGTTGCGCACAAGGCTGTCGTATTCGTCAAGAATTATTACAAAAGTCTCCTTGGTCTTGGCATAAACTGTCAAAATGCAATTTGCAAGTGTTTCATTGTCACGGAATTGCAGCATAGGAAACTGTTCTTGAAATTCACTGCGAATTCTACTGTACAAATCAACGAGCATATCTTTTTTCACGGGTGCATTCTGATATTCACTTGCAACATCTATTGAAATGAAATTCAGTTTGTTAAGATATTTTTCGTAACTATCTGCCTTGGAAATTTTCAAATTCTTGAACATTTCTCTTGAATCGCAGCCTTTGGAATAGTAGGCGCACATCATTTTGGTTGCGAAGGTCTTGCCAAAACGGCGCGGACGAGAAACGCAAACATAATGACTATTGGTGTCGATTAACTTGTTTAATTCATTGATTAACATAGTTTTATCGACATATATTTCTTCGGCTAACACTCTTTTGAAGCCGACATTGTCAGGATTCAGATAGATGCCCATAATGCTCTAAGTTTTCAACTTTTTGGCAAAGATAATAAATTCTTTTTACTCTCCAAAAGATAATTTTCCATTCAATTCATTTTTTCTATCACCCCACCATTCTCCTTCCATTCGTAGTGAATTTATTCCAAATTACAATCACTTTTCAGCAAAATTCTCCAATTCACACCCTTTTCCTTGCCAAATATTTCTCCTATCTCTACCTTTGCAATCGTAAATCATTTAAAAAAATGACAGACATAACTACATATAATTTTAACTATTGCGTCGCGGTTGTCTTCGGGAATACAGGGTGTTCTGAGGGCGATTTTGGCGCGTATGGACGATGTAGCGAAGTCTGTTGCTTACGTTGTTGAAATCGCATCCTCAGCACGCTCTTGCATTGTCGCAATCGTCGGGATCGAGCGGAATTTTCTCGTTTGAACTCGTTGGCACATTGGACGATGCGCAGAATTTTCTCTCAAAACTCAAACTCTTTGCCACGGCAGAAAGTCTCGGCGGAGTGGAGAGTTTCATTGAGATTCCGGCGATAATGACACACGCCTCCGTCAGGCGTTGGAGAATTAATCAGCAACCTTGCGTGCGGTGTAGTTGATTTTGGCAAACGCTTGGATGATAGCGTTTTCCGTGGTCTTATCCGCATCATAGACGATGGTCACAGTTTGGGCGGCAATGTCGGTTTCAATCGACTTGACGCCCTTTTCAAAGCGTATGTTGTTTTTGATTTTGTTTTCGCAATTCTCGCAGTGCATCTGCGGATTGGTGGTGAGCACGAGGGTCTTGATGTCCTTGCCCGCTACCGTCAACGCCATAATCATAATGGCAAAAAACATAACTAACTTTTTCATAATGGAAGTTTTTATGTGTTAAACGTTTATGATATGAAAATTAATTTCTAAATAAATTCAGTCTTAGTCCAACGTAAAACATCGCGCCGCTCACAGGTGCATAAACCAACGTCGGCTCAAAGGTTTCAGACCAAGGATTTGCAGCCGCAATTATTGGATTTTTCTGTTTGTAACCCGTCAAATTTTCGCCGCCAACATAAATTGAAAATTTTCTGAACCATTTGGTAATCTGAATGTTGAGTTGCGGAAATGCTTCAAATTCAGCATCACTGACCAATGCGCCGTTTTCATCGAAATAATCGGGCAGACGGCCGCCGCCATTGAGTTGGAGGTTAGCGTCAAACTGCCAAATAGCCAAAGGAGTTTTGTACGACGCAGTAAACAGTGCTTTGTACTTGTTGGTCAATGGTTTAACGCGCAATTCGCCACCTGAATAAGCCCTCACGTCGTTCAATCTGTAAGCCGCCGAAAGTTCAAATCCTTTGACAATATCATACGCCGCATCTGCCTGAAATGTATGCGAATACGAGCGTTGGTCAGAAGATTTGATGACAATTTTGTTTGGCGAAATGTCGTAATCAGCCAATGTCTGCGATTGGAACGTGGTGTAATAATATTCGGTATTGATTTTCAAATGTTTACCACCGATTGGAATCTTCCACGAAAGACTCGACCCAATGTTCCACGCGCTCTCCTGAGCAAGATTTTCGATGATAATTTCTCGACCCGACGAGAGCAAAAAATGGTTCTCTGCCAATGCGTGAGGCGACCTGTAACCCTTGCCCGCCGAAAAACGCATTGAAAACGCCTCAAACGGTTTGATTTTCAAATGAAAACGCGGCGTTAAAAATGTACCAAAATCATCGCTGTTATCTATTCTCAAACCCGCCATCATAATCAAAAAATCGTCGTAATTAAAAGTGTATTGCGCATAGCCGCCAATTACAGTCTCGTTTTCATCGAGATTTTTGGTTTGGAGATAATCTTGCGACATACGGTCGGCATTGACACTCAAACCCGCTGATAGATTGTGCATTTCGCCCAAATCAGTTTCAAAAATGAGTTGCGCGTAGAGGTTTCTCTCGTCGTTGTTATAAATCTTGTTGCCAAACAGTGATTCCAAGTTATGCATTGTGGCAGAGGCAATTAGCGCAACACTCGAATTGCGGGCGGGGTTAACAATAAAAGCATTTTTCAAATATGCATTGTATCGGCGGGTGTCCATCGAAATCTTGTAAAGTGGCACATTTTCAATAGATTTCAACTGTCCGCCATCACGTTTTTCATCCAAAATCGAATATCCGCCGTGAAAAATATACCGTCCCTTGTGATAATGCCAACGGTTGTGGAAATTCACTTGATTGACATCGGGCTTATCGTAGAAATTATCGCCATTTTCGTCCATATCAGCCAAAGAATTTTCGTAATGCACTAATACTTCGGTGCTTAGATGGTGTGTAATGTGCTTATTGGCATCGGCATTTACCTCAATTCTGCCTTCGGAATTTCCGTAAATGTTGAGTCCGATTCCTTGCTCGTCGTCGGGTTTGAGATATTCCACATCTATCTGACCTGTAATGCTTTCGTAGCCGTTTTTCACCGACGATGCACCCTTCGACACTTGAATCCCTTTGAGCCACGCGCCCGGAACGTATCCGAGAGCGTAAGGCGAGGCTGTCAGGCGGAAATCTGGAATGTTTTCTGCCAACATTTGCACATACAATCCGCTGAGACCCAAAAGTTTTATCTGTTTTGCACCCGTTGCCGCGTCAGAATAACTCACATCCACCGACGGGTTGGTGGTGAAACTTTCGCCAAGGTTGCAGCAAGCCGCCTTTAAAAGTTCTGCCTGATTGATTTTCAGGCCGTTGAGCGCACCGCCCATTTCAGACGTGCCACGGCGACGCTCCGAAACCACCACCTCGGCAACGTCTTTTGAATTGTCCTTTAATGTTACTTTAATTGCTTGGTTGTCTGATAGTTTGCTAACATCCACAGTGTCGGTTTCAAAACCCAAAAACGAGATTGCAAGGAGTTTTTTGCCTGCAATTCTTTCGATTGAGAATTTTCCGTCAACATTGGTCGTAACGCCTGTGGAAGTGCCTATCCAATAGACATTTGCACCAACGAGCGATTCACCTTTGTCGTCTTTTACAGTTCCCGAAACTACATTTTGAGCCAATGCACCCAATGAGGCGAGCATACACAATGCCGCCATTAAAAATATTTTCATAATTTATTGATATTTAGAATTTTAATTGATTTATAGATATACAATTCCTCCGCAGAACGCAACATAAAAGCATCCTGCGAATTTGCAGTTTCACAAAAATTCTTGTCAACAGTAAAAATTGCCGCATGTATTTTGTATTTGCCTGTATGATTGCATTTTACAATATTAACACCCACCCCGATCAACAGAATGAAAATCGAGAACGTCACCGAGAATAATATTGTTGCAATCTTTTTCATGCCGCAAAATTAGAAATTTTATTCGATATGAGATTATAAATTATGTTAATTAATTTTAGGTATTTTGCACTCGAAACTTATTCTGTTTTCATCATACTTTAGGATATAAAATAATTAAAAATTCTTTGATTTTTTGTTTTTTGGTCAATCTTTCTGAATTTCTCAATTATTCTTGTTCAAAATCTCTATCAATCATATTTTTGCGCAGTTGACATTAACAATTTGTAGTAAAATTAATTAAAAGATGAAAAAAATCAGACCTAAGAATCCGCCACCGTCTTCTGCCCGAATCGACTCACAATAAGTACATTGCGGGCGATGTTACCGATGGCAAATGGGCTGCACAAATCAAGGAAAATCACAAGGATGGACATTTTTTGTTCTTTGTAGAAGGTCTGTCGATGTACCTGAAAGAGGAACAGGTGAGGGATTTTTTCAAGACTGTTGACGACAATTTTCAACACGCCGAAGTGCGCATCGAGCGCGTCAACAAGCACCTCAGCCGCAGCTCCGAAAATTTCAAGTCGGTGAACGAAACCAAGGCTGTTTTCAATTGGGGTTGCGATGACCCGTTGGAGATTGAGCGGTGGTGCAACTCGTTCAAATTCAGGGGCGAATATTACTATTATTCAGTCCCGAAACTTACCGACCTCACCGAGCGCATCGGTCTTGAAGCCATCCTCTACAAATACCTCCCGACTTACAACAAGTCGATCGGGGTTTGGAAATATGAAAAAAAAACTCAACCGAAATAATATCTTTATTAACCTTATTTAATCGCAAATATGTATAATATTTTTCGGTGAATAATTATTGATACAGATAAATTATCCAAAGAAATTATTCTTCTTGGACAAAATATCCACTCATCGTATCTTTGCACCATAATCATATAACATTAATTAAAACATAAAACGAAATGGCAAAAATTCATCAATTAATAGCAGAACTTGTGGGCAAGACGCCTCTGCTGCAAATCAACGGCTACAACAAGGCTAAAAACCTCGATGCCAACATCATAGTTAAGTTGGAATATTTCAACCCTAACCAAAGCGTAAAAGACCGTATCGCGCTTGCAATGGTGGAGGAGGCTGAGCGCACCGGCAAACTCAAAAAGGGCGACACAATTATCGAACTCACGAGTGGCAACACAGGCGTTGGTCTTGCTGCCGTAGCCGCCGCGAAGGGTTACAAATTCCGCGTCTATATTCAAGACCAAGTGTCGAAGGAGCGTTTTCAGGTGATTCACGCTCTCGGCGGCGAAACCGTGAAACTATCAGAAGTGCCTGAAATAGTGGAGAGTTTCGAGAAAAACGGTCCCGATTTCATTGAGTGCGTAAAGGTTTTGGAACGCCATCTCGAAGCCAAGGGCGACAAGAATTATTGGTTTGCCGACCAAACTCGCAACCCCGAGAATCCCAACATTCACTTCAACACCACGGGTCCCGAAATTTGGAACGACACCGAGGGCAAGGTTGACGCTTTTGTGGCGTGCGTTGGAACTGGCGGAACTCTCTCAGGAGTAGGCAATTACCTCAAATCTAAGAACCCGAATGTGAAGATTTTTGGCGTTCAGCCCACCGAAGACTCGTTCCAAAGTCCCGAACGTCCTGACCAAGAGGAAATTACTGGCGTTCACCCTATTGAAAACACCAAGGAGGAGTACATTCCCGCCAACCTCGATCGCAAGGTTTACGACGGTTATTTTGAAATCCACACCAACCAAGCCTACGAGGCGGCTCGACTTCTCGCCAAAAAAGATGGCGTACTTGTTGGGGCATCGTCAGGCGCGGCTCTCTACGCTGCCACTCAACTCGCTCAACGTCCTGAGTACAAGGGCAAAACCATCGTTGCTCTCCTCGCCGACACTGGATTGAGGTATTTGAGTACGCATTTGTTTGAATATTAAAATATGTGATGCCGTAGGGGCGTACCTCGTGTACGCTCCGCAACCTTGAAACGTAAACATTGTTATGGGGCGTACATTGTGTATGCCCTTTTTTGTATATCACCGTTACATTGATGAATTTTGCGGAGCGTACACAAGGTACGCCCCTACGCGCATCAAAATCGGAACAATTATTGCAACGCATACCAAAAAAATGTTTAAAATGAACGCAAATAAATTACCCGACAGGAAATACATCAGAAAAAATGGTTTTGACTACACGCAAGCACAAAATTATTTCATCACAATTGTTGTTCAAGATAGACAACATTTGTTGGGTAGTGTAACCGAGGGTAAAATGACATTAAATGCAGCCGGAGAAATGGTTGCTGATGTTATCAAAGAAATGCCTAACAGATTTCACAATTCTGTCATAACGTGCAGTGTAATAATGCCAAACCACGTTCATTTTATTATCAACAATGCAGGTAGACATTATATTCCAGAAATTATCCGTTGGTTCAAAAGCATTACAACCGTAAAATATATTCGTGGAGTAAAAGACCTTGGTTGGCAACCATTTAACAAACATTTTTGGCAACGAAATTATTATGACCACATAATCCGCGACCCGAAAGAATACGACCGTATCGTCGATTATATTCAAAATAACCCGTCCAAATGGGTGGATGATTGTTTTCATTCGTAGGGGCGTACCTCGTGTACGCACCGCTTATCATAAATGCCCACGCCACACAACATAAAAAAATATACAACCGAAACATACACGTGGAGCGTATTTTGTGTACGCCCCTAAATCAATTTTTGGGTATAAATACGGAGCGTACACGAGGTACGCCCCTACGGAAAACCGCAAAATAAATTTGCATACATCACAATTCCTTATTATCTTTACACCGTTAAACTAAAAACATTTAATACGAAACAGAAAATTTATAACTAACATATTATAACATTGGGCTTTACGCTCTTATTCTCCTAACGGATAAATCGCCAATTTAAATGTTCTACGAGAATAAGTCGCGGATAGGTTCACATCGTATAGGCGTGAGCCGTTTCGTGCTTAATAGTAGAACAGGTGTTTGGCGATACCTTCCGTTAGATAAGCATATTATAGAGAAACGGCTACACGCTTTTCTTATATTTATGCTTAAAGAATTAGGCGGGAAGTTCAGCAAAAACAGTTGAACATAAAAATGTTAAATACAGACCCAGAATCAGACTTTCACCTCGGAAGATTAATTAAAGAGGAACTCGTCCGCCAAAAACGCACTGTTTCTTGGTTGGCGGAGAGTATCTGTTGCGCCCGCCAAAATTGTTACAGCATTTTCGAGCGTCAATACATCGACACCGACCTTCTCAAACGCATCAGCAAAATCCTTCACCACAATTGTTTCAACGAATTAGCCGCACATATGGAAAGTGTCATAAAAGATTAGACAGAAGTGTCATATTTTCTATGACGGAGAATTGTTGTGGGATGGAATATTTGGGGTAAATTTGTGGTTAAAGATTTTAGCAAAAATCTTAAAGATAATTCAATGTGTAATTTGTTAAAAATGATTACGTAAATATGGATGATAAAGATTTTTTGAATATGGCACATAAAATCATTGACAAAGCGGATGAAAACGTCATTCAAATGAATGAAGATGCTCGAATTGCCATTATATTTGAAAAAAATGGGCATGAGTGCATAAAACAGTTTCTGCTCAATCATCTTAGTTCAGAATGTGTTATGTTCGAGAGAAACGAAATATACCCTAATGAGTGTAATTATGATTTGAGGAAACTGATGGATGGTGAATATCTCAATGAAATCGCAACTATTGGATATACATATGATTATGAGAATTCAACATCAGATTCTCTGAGATTCATTAAGCATATATCCTCACGAAAAGAAACAGATTAACGACCAAAATGTTTTAAGTATTATGGAAGAAAACGAGAAAAAAGAAGAAGAACCTCAGTCAAGGCGAGAATTCTTAAAGAAAGCCTTGGGTAGTGCTTTCGCACTTTCGGCAGGTCTGTTCTTTGGATCAAAGGAAACCATCGCCAATGTAATTGGTATTGGAAGTGGTGCATGTAGCACTTATTACAGTTGCTCAGGCGGCAGTGGTAATTGTAGTTCCTATTATAGTTGCTCGGGTAGCAGCAGTAGTAGCGGCTCAGGTTCAAGCAGTTCGTATTACAGTTGTTCAAGTTCAAGCAGCAGTAGTAGTCGAAGTGGTTCAAGTAGTTCGTATTACAGTTGTTCAAGTTCAAGCAGCATTAGCGGTACTGGCAGATGTAGCACTTCGTATTCATGTTCAGGAGGTAGTGGCTCTTGTAGTACGGCATATAGTTGTTCGGGACAAGGAAGTAGCGGTACTGGCAGATGTAGCACTTCGTATTCATGTTCAGGAGGTAGTGGCTCTTGTAGTACGGCATATAGTTGTTCGGGACAAGGGAGTGGAGGAAGCGGCAAGTGCGGAACAGCCTATGATTGTTCGGGCGGTGGCGGTGCTTGCAGTACTTCATACAGTTGTTCAGGACAAGGTAGTAACGGTAACGGCAAGTGTGGAACAGCCTATGATTGTTCAGGTGGCGGCGGTTCTTGTGGTACATCGTATGACTGCGCAGGTAGTGGTGGCGTATGCGGGACTTCGTATGATTGTGCAGGCGGTGGCGGTGCTTGTGGTACATCTTATGATTGTTCAGGTAGTTAACAAATTATGTCATTTAAACTAAAACTTCCCAAAAATATCGAAAAGATTAAAAAAGAGGACAAAATCCTCTTTTTTAATCCTGATATTCCCGCTTGGCTGGTTACCAATGCCAACGGTGAATTGTTGTTGTCTTTGTGCGACGGTATCAATTCTGTTGATGAGATAATTGATTCGCTGTCAGAAGCAAGAGGATTAGCAGAAGCACGTAAAGCCAAAAAGTTTTTTGACGAGGCTATTGCAAGTAGAATCTTTGATGAACCAATACCCGGCGAAACTCCGATAAAAAGTGAAAGGCAAAGACTTAGTTTAGTGCAGATGTCGATTTCTGGCAAATGCAATTTGAATTGCAAATATTGCTATGCGACAGACAGAAAAGAAAACACTTTCCAAAAAATGAAACTATCAGACTATTATAAAACAATAGACGATATAGTTCAATTTGCCGGTTTTGTGGATTTTACGTTGACAGGTGGCGAACCATTGTTAAACAAAGATGTGTTTGATATAGCACAATTTATCCGTAAACATGGTTGTCCTGTTGATTTGCTTACCAACGGAATCTTAATTACAAAAGACAACATTGCCAAAATCAAAGAATCATTTGATAAAATATCAATCAGTTTGGACGGCAGCACCAAGGAATTGCATGAAACGTTCAGAGGGAAAAATACATACGACAAAACGATGTCAACCATTGAGTTATTGGAGGCTAATGAAATTCCGTACAGGCTTTCTATGACTGTAAACAAATTGAACATACATGATGTAGAAAGTATGTCTAAAAAGTTTGGAGGAAAGTTGACATTCCAACCGTTGTTTCCCGCAGGTAATGCCGCAAAAACTGATATTTCAATCACTGGTCTTGAATATTACAAAGCCCTGAGAGATGCATTTGGTGTGAATCCTATGGGCTATTGTGATTCAACTCTAACCGCTGCAAGGCAAAATAGAAGATGCCAATGCGCAGTTGGAGGTTCTGAATTGAGCATTTCAGAAACAGGAGACGTGTATCCTTGTCAATTGTTGCACTATCCTCAGTTTTTAATCGGAAATATACACAAAGACAGAATCTCTGATTTGTGTCAAAATTCGCCTGTAATACAAAATTGTTCTGAAATAGTTGTTGATAACATCAAAGGGTGTTCAACATGCTTTCTGAAATATGTATGTGGCGGAGCATGCAGGGCAAGGGCTTTTCACGAATGTGGAGATATATATTCAAGCGGCTCTTTTTGTGAATATGAAAAACAAGCCTTTGTTGATGGAATATTTAAATTGTATTCGCACAATACTATTGAATAGCATTAAAATAAAAAAATAATAAACTAAAACACTTATAATCATGGTATTATTGATGATAGGCACTACTGAACTATTGCTCATTGCAGCATTAGCGTTGTTACTTTTCGGCGGCAAAAAACTGCCCGAATTAATGCGCGGTCTTGGTAGTGGTGTTAAAAATTTTAAAGACGGTATGAACGGTATCACTAATCCTGACGAAAAAACGCAGGAACTGAAAAGTGAAAAAGAAGAAGGCCAAACTGATGCTATTGAAGTGAAGCCAGAAACTGTCAAAGCGGAACAAGTAGATAATAATGACTCAAAATAACGATGAAAAACTAACATTCTTTGAGCATCTTGCAGTTTTTCGCCAGATGCTTTTCAGAATTATGGGCGTAACGACTATTTTCGCATTCATAATCTTCTGTTTCAAGGATTTGACATTTGAAATATTGCTCGCACCGTCCAAAAGTGATTTCATTTTTTACCGTTGTGTGAAAACAATATGCGGTCTTTTCGGCATTGAAACCGCCTTTAAAACGTTTACTGTCAAGATGATAAGTACGGAATTGGCGGGACAGTTTCTTGTCCACCTTTCCACTACTTTTTATCTTGCGTTGTTGTGTGCATCACCATACATTGTCTATGAATTGTACAAATTCGTAGCGCCCGCGCTTTATGAAAACGAAAAGAAATATTCAGTAAGAATAGTTTTGTCGATTTACGGTTTGTTCTTTTTGGGTGTATTGCTTAGTTATTATGTCATATTTCCCGTATCGTTTAATTTCTTAGGTAGGTATCAAGTTAACGAATGTATTGAAAATCAAATAAATATATCGTCGTATTTCTCTTCGTTTGTATCATTGACATTTCTTTTGGGGTTGGTGTTCCAACTACCTGTATTGTCGTTTATTTTGGCGAAAATCGGACTATTAACACCTGTTGTTATGACCAACTATCGTCGCCATGCCTTTATATTGATAATGGTTTTGGCCGCACTCATCACACCGTCGGATTTGTTTTCAATGTTTTTGGTTGGATTGCCTGTTTTCGGGTTGTACGAATTGAGCATTAAGATTGTAAAACGAAATTGTGGAGAGTAGGGGCGTACCTCGTGTACGCTCCGTTAACATTTGGAACAAAAATAAATTTTCGGGGCGTGCATTGTGTGCGCCCTTTTTCATTAATGTTCAATCACCTCATACCTTGCCAATTCCCAACCGTTGAACACCATAATTATCCCCGTCAAAGTCCAACCTTTGTCTTTTGCGGCGGATTGCAAATGGTTGTCGTTGATATACTTGGACAGTTGGACGCGGGCTTCGTCAAGAAGGGCGTCGATGTCTTTTTCGTTTGATGATTTTGGACAATATTTCAACTCGATGACGTAGGCATACGGAGTGTCGAGGCGCGGTTTGAGGTAGAGGTCGCTGTAACAATGCCCGTGCGCGTACTCGCTGTGCGCAAGGTAATAATTGAGGTTTGTGCCGAATTGTCCCAAAATGAAGCCTTTGACAAACGCCTCGCCGGTCTTAATGAAATCGCGGTTGTCGGAAGTTTCTTTCATACAACTTGCGATGTAGCGCAGAAAAGGCTCGTGTTCGCCGTTCCAAGCAAAATTGTAGCCGAGGTCGTTCATTATGTTGTCGTCGGTTTTCCACGAAATCAGGGTTTCATACGACTTTTTCATATAGTCGAGGTATTGCTGACGGACGGTTGAATTGGGGATTACAAGCAACGTCCTGCCTCTTTCGTGGTTGCCAACCGACAGCAATCCCATATAAAACATCAGACTGACAAGGTTTTCATAACTCGTGAGGTCTTTGAGCGAAAAAGTGGTCTTTACTCTTGCATAAATTTCTCCATCGGTGGTAATTCGCTGAATTAGAGATGTTTTTTCGCCGAATTGTTTTTCAAAACGGATTAGTTTCGCCATCTTGTTGTAGTCGGTGATGATATTGTCGTCCACCAACCTATCGGGAATATTGCCATCTTTTTTGATGTATTCTCTAAGAAAATACAACGCCATATCAGAATTGTACATACGATCGTTGCCAACTGAATCCGTCGAAAAACAGTTGTTGTCGTACCACGGCTTGGTGATTTCAATAAGTTCGTCAATGGTATGATTGAAAATACCAGTCGCATCGCGGTAATATTCAAGCATTTGGCGGAACTCAGTCTCTGTAAAGCCTGCAAGCGTATTGAACTGAAAATCTGTGGAAATGTTCATTCCGATATTATAGCCACTCGTTACATCGCTGAGTGTCAACGGTGTAACGCCCGAAATCATAATCCTTGCAACAGGCGCGTTGTTGTCGGTGGTGGTGGCTTTCAAGTTGTTGAAAAACAGACGGAAAAACCCGTCGCCGTGGGTCAAATCTTTATAGTTGCTCTCATTGTCGGCGAGCATTGTGTTGGCAAAGTTGTCGTACTCGTCGATAATTACATAAACTTCTCGACCTGAACGCTGAACGATATTAAGCAACTCCGTAAAAGCCGTGTTGGAGTCGGTCTGTAACCTGATTTCGTCTAATGCACCTTCACGTAACATACATTTATATTTTTCAGCAAAATCCCTTAACGTCAAAAGCACAAGGTCGTTGAACGAATCGTTGACTTTTTCGGGGTCGGGATTTACTTTTGAAAAATTGAATTTCAAAATCAAATACTTGTTACGTTCTTCCGTAGGATTATTGCCAATGTACAAATCGCCGAAAAGCATATCGAAATCGTCTTTCATAGAAACATCGTAATACGCACTCAACATATTGAGCATTAGACTTTTACCAAACCGCCTCGGACGAAGAAACATCTGGTATTTGAATTCTTCGAGCGCTGGTATGAACATTGTCTTATCCACATAATATCTGTTTTCTCTGCGAATCGTCGCAAAGTCGCTCTGTCCGTATGGCAGAAGTCGGTATGTCTTTTTTGTCGGAATAACCATAATACTTGCCGTTAAAAAGTTTCAAGTGCAAATATAATTATTATTTTACGAAACACATAATTATTTATCCTCCCAACATTTTTCCAAATCTCCACCCAATCATTCCAAATCCCAATAAAACTTTCTCCATACGTTATATGTTTTAGCAAAATATTCTAATCTTTATCTTCTTCTTGGGCAAACATTCCTATCACTCTACCTTTGCAATCGAAAAGAAAATGAATATTAAAACTAAATAAAATGTCAGTAAATTTAAACAATTCTAATGTTGCGGTGCGCGAAACGAGGATTGGGTCAATTACCGGTTACATCGGTTCGCTAAAAGATTTGGCAGAAAAATCTGAGTGCGGAACTCTCAAAGGTTGCGCAAGATGTTTCTCACAATCAAGCACTTGTCTTTCGCTTTGCGGACTATCGCAACTTGCAGGCATCAGGGACGTGGCAATCATCCATCACGGTCCATCGGGCTGTTCGGTAACGAGTAGCAACAGTTACTATATGTCGAAAGTGATGGCAAAAAAACGCGGCGTAACGTCCGACACCGTGTATGTTGGCACCGATATGAACGAAAAAGACACAATTTTTGGTTCAACCGAGGCCTTACGCAAAATCATCATCGAAACCAACCGCCGCTACAAACCCAAAGCAATTTTTGTGTCAAGTAGTTGTGCCACAGGTATTATCGGCGAAGACATCGACAGCATTGTTGACAAAATCAAAGACGAAATCCCTGTTCCCGTGGTGGCAGTTCACTGCGAAGGTTTCAAGAGCAAAATTTGGGCTACGGGATTCGACATTTCCGACCACGCTGTATTGCAGGCAATTGTGCAGAAACCTCGTCCCTAACGCTCCGAAAAACAACAAGATCAATTTCAAAAACTTCTTTGAATCGGCGCGTCCCGAAATCATCGAAATTTTTAAGAATTTTGACCTCGACCCGGTTTTCCTCTATCGTAATTCTACCGTTGAGGAACTATCAACTCTCTCCTAAAACTTTGCAACCACTTGTATTTGTGGTACTTTGGGTAACTATCTCGGCAACGCTCTCGAAGAAAAATACGGTGTCCATACGTGCGCTCAATCAATCAGTGCGGTATCAAAGGTTTTGAGGCTTGGCTTAGAGAAAAAGTCCGTGTAACAAACCGCAGCGAAAAAATCGAGAAATACATTGCCCAGCAACGCGTCATCTATCTTACTCAAATAGAAGAAGTTAAAAAGCAAATCGAAGGTCTTAGGGCAGTGCTTGGAATGGGTTCTGGATACACATTTGAAGTGTCGCGAGTTTTAGATGAACTCGGCATCAAAGTGGTTTGGGCGTTGGCTTGGCACTATGATAAAAAATATGAAAATGGCGACGTGCCTCCCTCAATAAAATACCTGTTGGACAACAACATAGACTTTGAAACCTCGGTTGCCGACCAACAGAATTATGAAGTGATGAACATTTGCCGAATTAGACAATTTAATTGAAAACAAATCAAAACTCTGGCTCGACAGCGGCAAAATCTTTGGCAAATCTGGCGAAGGTTTTCAAAGAATCAACGCCGCCTGTCCACACAGGCTTTTGGAAGATGCAATGGCGCGGTTATCCTTAATTGTTTAACGCAGACAAAAAAGCACACACTGCCACGCCTGCTGTTTCGGTTCTTAACCGAGTGTTTCCAAGCGATACGGGGCGAAACCCTGAGGATAGCGCCAAAGATATTTCTTTATCAGAAAAATCGCCCTCAGGACCAATTAACGTTATTGACCTACTGTGAGGCAAAACTGCGTTTGAAAAAAACGTTTTTTCGCCTTCTTCGCAATGAGCTATTAATTTGGTTTCGTCCGAAACTGATTTTATTACATCGGCAAATGGAGTGAGAGGATTGATAGTGGTTACCACAGCATTGCCGCTCTGTTTAAACGCCGAAAGAGCAATTTTTTCTAATCTGTCGGTTTTGAGTATTTTCCTTTCGCTATGGTCGCATAGGAGAGGGGTGATAGAGTCAACGCCAAATTCTACCGCTTTTTCTACAAACCATTCAAAACGGTCGATGTTTTTGGTGGGTGCAATTGCCACATGGTTGAAATAATTACGACGGTAAATATCTGAAATAATGCTGGTGGTTTGTGCGGCGCAAGTGTTCTTTGAACAAACAGTTATTACAGCGTTGTATACAGTACCCCTGCCGTCGGCAATGGCTATGTTGTCGCCTGTGGCAAGTCTAAGCACTTTGCAGCAATGAGCCGCCTCCTCGTCGCTGAGGTATACAGTGGCGTTTTCGGCGGCATCAGGTGCATAAAATATGTGAAGGTTTTCTTTCATTTTTAATTGTCGATAAAGTCTTGTTCTTCAAAATCAGCCTCGTCTGAAGGTTGCGGCGCGGGCTCAGTCTGTGGCTCTGGCTCAGGCTGCGGTTCGGGCTGTGGCTCGGGCTGTGGCTCAGGTTGAGGTTCTTCCTCAAAGTCAGACTCTTCGGTTTGAGGTTGAGGTGCAGGGGTGGGAGAGGACTGCGGTTCTTCCTCAAAGTCTGATTCTTCTTCTTGCGGTTGGGCAGGTTGCGAAGGCTGTGGTTGCGATATGTTCAACGAATCGGTTGCAATGTTGAGAGTGTCCTGCATAGCCATATTGTTTTGATCGTCGATTTCTTGATCCGAAGGCGTGGGTTCTGCGGGCACATCTTGGGCAAACGAGCGTACAAATTTGTTTTTAACAGCTTCGTTGCCTATAACAAATTGATATTCATTGTTTTTGTCGTATTTTAAGATACGTTCTTTGTCTTTGGTGTAATTGATTTTGTTGTTAAACTCTTCGTCGCTCGATAGGCAGTACATTGTTCCACCTTTGTAGTTGTAGTAATACCATGTTCCGGGCTTTGGTTGCAGGTAAATTGAAATTTGGTCGCCTTTTTTGCGGTTTCTCACAATTTCCACATTGCCTTTCATATAGCGGTTGATCATGGTTCCACCAATAAAACCAACGCCGATGTCGCCGGTAGAGCGGTAAGTGTGTGTAGTGGTGTCGAATGTCATTCTCAAGTCGGTGAGCACAATGGTTTTTGATAATTCGCCTGGCATTTTTGAAATCGAGCCCGAAAGCGAATAATCCGAAAGCACTCTCGACGTACTATCCAAACCGATAAGATATTGCAGACGTTTGCGGATGCTCTCTTGTGCCATGTTAACGGGCTTTGCGTCAGGTACTTCGTTGAGAGTTTCTGCCATTATTTTTATCACATCTTGTCGGATAAAGAAATCAAGCGACAATAACATGCTGAGTGTTACCTTGTTGTTTTCTTTTTGGTGCATCATAGTACCTTTGGTAACGAGTCGTACAGGATTTAAATTTACGTTTGTGGTAATATTTCCTTCGCCCGAAACAAAACATAATGCCCTAAATAGCGAAATAGAGTTGTCGGGGTACGACGGGTCGGCGAGTTTTTTTGTCGAAGCCACTTGATATTGGTTGTTTCTAATGGCGTACGAAAGACCTTTGCCAGCTGCTAACACGGGTTCGTCGCGGTTTTCAATCTTACGTCCCATAAAGAGCGAATAAAGCTGTTCTTTGTCGTGATTGTAGAAGAAACCAGTGTAGAGCCTTACGTGGGCAGTGTCTACCACGCGGTCGGAAATCGGGAATACAATGCTGTCGGGGTTGATGTTACCTTCAAAACGGAACGGCATTATAGCACTGTCGCAATCTTGGCGAATGTAGGCATATCCGTTGAATTTGATGCCTGGAATATTACCCATAAACGAGTATTTGCCCGAAAACATATATTGCGGACTAAGCATAAATTGCTCTGATTCATCCACTGTGCCAATACCAAATGTGCAACGAACTCTTTCGGCTGTTTGTGCGGTGTCTTGTTTGATTTTGCGCACCTCCATCGAATCAAGTTTGATGTAGTTGATACCTTGTTTGGGGTTGTTGTATTCGTATTGTCCGCCAACGGCTTTAAAGTAATATTTGTCGCGGATACGTACCGAAGTATTAACGATTTTGTGCATTAGCGAATCTTGGTTGCAGGTAACGAGAGCGTTGTCGAAATTGCCTATCGAACCACCCTTATACACCGAAATCAAGCCTGAGGGGTCAATTTTAGCGTCCACCACGTTGATTACACCCGGTTCGTGAACGCTGATGATACCCTCTTGAGGCGAGTACGACGAACCAAATGCCGAATATGTCAAAGTGTCTTTGTCGCACACGAGCGTTACGCCGCCGAGCAAGGGGTCGTCTTTGGCGTTTACGTATCGGATTTTTTCAAATTCTTCTTCGGTTTTGGCAATCATATTTTGGTCGTAGTCGGGAAGGTCTAAACCAAATTGAAGCAGGTCTTTGTTGATGCTCCAATAGTAGAATCGTGTTTTTTGTTTGTATTTGTGTTGAGGAAAAAACACCTTTGCACTATCGTCGGCGGCAATAAATCGTGCCCATTGAGCGGTGGAATCAACGTTGAAAACGGCGTTGTAGTTGTAGGCGAATAGATGCCCTGTGGAGTCGCCGGGTTGTTGCGGGTCGTAATAGTAAAAAGTGGCTGTGTCGGCTCGGAAAGTTTTGTTGTGTATATCGAATTTCTTTGAGGATAATCCCGTGCCGGCATAAAGTAGCAAACCTTCGCCGCCCATTTTGTCGGGAGTGATATCAATAGTGCCGTTGTATTTGGCAGCACCATTGTAAAGCGAAAAAGCGGTGTCTTTTGTGGTGGCAGAAAAACGGTCTTCGGCAGGTTTCCAAAACACAAGGGCGGTGTCGGCATGAAGGTCGGGAATATCGCTCTTAACGTCGGGAATTGTGCCCACTTGATCTTTTGTAACTGCCTTTACATCAAGGTAATTTACATTACCAGTAACAGAGTCGGGATAGAAAAAGAATTTTTCGGCGCGAGCCACAGCGGTAAGATATTGAATTTCGCCATCGCCGCCAAGACCTTTGCCGTTGAGGGTAACGGTATTGTGATACGTACCTTTGCCAGAGAACAGCTCCATACCATCGTCGGGCGTGGGCATCACAAATCCAAGCGACATATCGGGCTGCACGGTGAGCGTTACGGCAAGGGCGGGGAAAATTCCAGACTCAAACGAACCCTTAGCTTGCACGGCGTTGAGCGATATGTAGTTCATACTGTCGAGCTCAAACGGAAACACTGTCATGTGAAATTTTTCGCGGTCGTATTTTCCGCTGGTAATTTTGTCGTAATACACGAATGAAGTATCGTTTGTAATAAGTTTGGGCATGTGTTCGAATTTATCTTTGCCCGATTTGTTAAACGACGAGTCGATTTCCAACACACCCTTGATGTGCTCAAACACGCTTCGCACCGAATCAACTCTAAGCTTGCCATCCACTTCGTTGTAAGCCAAGAGCGCCATAGAGTCTGCATCGGGAATTGATACAGTAAACTTGTCGTACGAAAAGTCGAATTTTTTGCCGTAAAAGTCGGTGAGTCCTGCGCTGATTTTGCCGT
This sequence comes from Bacteroidales bacterium, assembly GCA_016293845.1. Taxonomy (GTDB): domain Bacteria; phylum Bacteroidota; class Bacteroidia; order Bacteroidales; family UBA3824; genus UBA3824. Next base: position 111,831 of record JAEDDH010000009.1, read on the forward strand.
TAAACTTGATATTCAAGCTGTCGCCAATTACGATAGCAGAATCGGGCGTTACCACCACGTTTGAACTCTTGCTTAGGCTAAACGGCGAAACATTAAAAATCGAAAGGTTGTAATCTTTGATATTAAACACTGCATTAACGTCGCCACGGTGCGCTACTTCAGATTTAATATCAATACAATCGTAATCCTTAGACTTTGAGCTGCAACCAATTACATCAAAAATCTTTTGATCTATATGTCCTGTTTGCGTTTCGGGGTCGTAATGTACCAACCCATCGTACGAAAATTTGCGGAGAATTTCAGATACTTTTTCGTCGGAGATAAAAATGCCGTAAGTTTCGCGCAAATATTGGTTGTAGTCGTAGGGCGTTATTTCAAAAGTTTGTTTGGCGTAAATAAAATTGTGGAGCGCTAAAACAGGGTGCACGCGATCCATACCTTGAAGGTTTTTGAATTCTATTTCGTCGAAATAATCGTATGATTGAAACTGTGCTTTATTGGATGATGCCGAACGGTTTGTTACAAAATAAATAGCTGTATCGCCAAGATGCCATTGAAGTTCGTTAACGTCGAATTTTAAAAAGTGGTAAGTATCAATGTATTTAGCCACTTCCGAGCCAGTGTTGAGTTTCAAAAGAGTTAGCAGCGAGTCGCGGGCGCGGTATCTAAGACGCAAACCGATGTGCGATATAGAGTCGTTGCCAAAATTGATAGTAATTTTGGCTTTGTTAGATTCAATGCGGTCGATATTGTAGATAAAAGCCGTTGATTTAGCGGTAATTAGCTTTTTGCCATCGTATTTAAAAGTAAGTTGAGCATTAACATCGGTGTCGCCAACGCCCGAAAAAACGCTTCCGTGTTGAGCGTAACCACCCTGATAATCAATATTATGAATAAGGTTAGGAATTGCTAAATAGCGGTTGTAAGATTCAAACTGAGGATACCTTGCCTTGGCTCCAAAACCGCCTGTTACTATTTTGTCGGTATATTCGCCCTTGATAGGGGTTCTGAAAAAAAACGGATTGTGAAATTCCACACTATCGGCAGTAAAATCCATTCTTTTGGTTTCTATCTCGTATTTGTTGAGTTTGGCATACATCGAGTCGGGCGAAATGCCTGCACGTTGCCAGTCTACCTTGCCGCCGTTTCCAAACCATTTTTTTTCGGCAAAATTGTATTCGCCTGTGGTGTTGTAAATTACAAGCGAACTATCGTCGCGCATTTTGCATCTGAGGTCTACATTGGAGCTTTTTACCCAAAGTTCGTTTTCTCCGTCGTTGTTGCTGCGGATTGATAGCTGATAGTTGTCGGTGCTGAGTATCCAAGCTTTAGAACCAAGAAATTCGATACTGTTATGTATCAGTAGGTTGTAAACAAAAACTGTAATGTCGTTTATTTTGGTCATTGATACTCGGCCACTCATAAATTCTTTGATGTAGTTGTACCAAACGTCAAACTGCTGTGTTTTGTTTTTGTCGCAAAAAGCGTTGTAAGTTTTTATAAGATTATACATGTGGGGCGATGGGTTGCACCTTTTGGCAAGATACAAGTTCATAATCTCAATCATTTGAGATCTGATTTCGCCAGTGATAGCATTGGTTTCAATTTTGTCGGTAAATGCTTTAACATCAGTTTTTAATTCTTTGTTGAGCGATGTTTTTACCCCCATAAAGCTATTGAGGTCGCCCACAAAATTTTCGTCATCGGCAAAGCTTTTTTGTTGAGCCGAAAGTGCAAGCGAGAGGGTGGAAAGCAAAATTGTCAGCAAAAATTTAGAAAGTAGAAACCGTTTTTTCATAGTAGATTATTTTTATGATGCGATAAAACAAAACGTTGATATCTGTTTAAAAATCAAAGCGGACGGAACGTCCCTATAAAAAACGCATCCGTCCGCAAAAAATTATAAAGATAGTGTACTATCTTGCGTCGATAAGTTTTGCGAAATCGTCGGCTTTGAGTGCAGCACCACCGATCAAACCACCGTCAACGTCTTTTTTAGCAAAGATTTCGGCAGCGTTAGAGGGTTTGCAGCTTCCACCGTAGAGAATTGTGGTGTCGTCGGCGATAGCTTGACCAAAGTTGTCAGCGATAGCCTTACGAATCATGGCGTGAATCTCTTGAGCCTGTTCGGGAGTAGCTGTAAGACCAGTACCAATAGCCCAAACGGGTTCGTAAGCAATGATTACTTTCTTAAACTCTTCGGGTGTGAGAGTGAAAACAGTGTCAACGAGCTGAGCCTTGATAACGTTGTTGTAAAGGTTGGCTCCAGCTTCGCGCTGTTCTTTGGTTTCGCCGATGCAGAAGATGATGTCGAGACCTTCAGCAAGAGCGAGTTTGATTTTCTTGAGAAGAATTTCAGAATTTTCTTTGAAATACTGACGACGCTCTGAGTGTCCGAGGATAACAGCTTTAACGCCAAGACCTTTGAGCATCGAAGCCGAAACTTCGCCAGTGTAAGCGCCATTAGTGGTGGCAGCGCAGTCTTGAGCTGCAAGTATCACTTTGTCGGCGTTGATTACCTGTGCAACGGGTGCAAGGTGTGTAAACGGGGGAGCGATTACAACTTGTTTGTTGGCGGGAAGGTTCTTACCTGCGGCATACTCGCTTACTTTTTTTGCGAGTTCAACTCCTTCGGCAACTGATGTATTCATTTTCCAATTGCCAGCTACTATAAGTTTTCTCATTTTTAAAAATAATATTATAAATATGTTTTACAATCTGTCGATAAATTTTGATTCTTCTAATTGTTTGTAATACTCTTCGCGTTCGAGCACCTCTTGTTCGAGCGAACCCATGGTTAATTGCGAAAGGTCGTATTCGCTTGCTGCTATTGAGTTTAGCTCGTGTTCGTCGGCTTGCTCCATGTGGCTGTCGTGACCCTCGAGCTTTTTCATCAGCTTTTCTTTTTGCTTAACGGCTTTTATTTTGTCTTTGAGCTTGAGGTATTCGTCTTGTTTTTTGTCAAAAACCTCGATACGCTCTTTGTAGCCGTTGATTTTGTCGCGGTAACCTTTTACGATGTTGTCGCATTTGTCTTCGGCTTCAAATTCTATTTTGGCGCCAAGCTGCTCGTGAATTTTGTCGTAGTTTTCGTATAGTTTTTCTTTTTCTAACGGTATTCCTTCTTTTTGAGCAGCAGCAGAATACGCTGAAAAAATTGCGTCGTTGCTCCACGAGGTGAGGCGGCGGATTTCGCTTTCGGCTTTAAATTTATTGCGGCGTGCTTCTGAAATCTGATTGTTGATTTTGCCTTCGAGCGATGCCTCGCCTTTGTCGAATGAAGTCTGATTGGATGCATCGATTAATTTGCCTCCTACAAATGTACCAAGGGCGAGCAATATGCCACAGCTTGCTGCTAAGAATCCTATAATGCCATGACCAAAAATCCAGCTTAACAAACCTGCGCCTATCATTATAAGGCTGAAGATGTATAATATCTTTTTCATAATCTAAAAATTTTTTTGGGTCAAAGATACAACTTTTTTGGTTAACCACGATGGTTTTTGCCGTGTTTTTATTAAAAAAAATTATAATATCTTGGTAATGCGAAATATATGCGTTGTGCTTGGCGATACTTTGCCAATATTTGATGCTCGGATTCCCACCGCCCAAATAATTTCGCCACCCGAACATAAGATGGCAGTTTCCTCTTTTTGCACCACCGACAATTTGCTGTCGATAAATATGTCGCTGAGTTTTTTGGGCTGTTTGCGTCCAAAAGGAACAATGGTGTCGCCACTGCGCCAATGCCTTATTTCCAGTGGAAAATGCAGATTGTCGAGGTCGAAAAATGCTGTGGTATTGTTGCATTTAAGGTTGATATCCGCCGAGTTGGTAATAATTTCTGTTTTAAACTTGCAATCTCCCCACACAAAATTGCCGCCATCAATTTCTTCTTTTTTTATCAGTAGGGTAGATGTGTTGTTTTGCTGGCTTAATTTATTAATAATCAAATACTCACGGTCTTTTACCAACTTGTGCGATGAACTAATAAACACCTTTCCGCTTAAGCCTTCGAGCGACATCTCAATTTGTACTACCTGATTTTTGTTGAAACCGTATGTGTGCAAAATTTCAAACATAAATGCTTCGCGATGAGGATATTGCAATAGCTTTTTGATGTTGATTTTTACACTATTGCCCTCGTTGCAAATGATATTGGCTTTTTGGCGTTCTATCTCTTCAAAATAAATTTCCTTTACCTGACGCAAATATTTAAACGTGTCGGCAAAATTGTGGCGAAACGATGGGTTAATTTCCTCAAAGTAAGGAACAACGCAGTTGCGAATTTTATTTCGCGAAAACTCGGTTTCAAAGTTGGTAACGTCGGTAACGTATTCTAAATCATTATTTTTGATATAATCTTCGATTTCCTTTCTCGTAAAGCACAGCATTGGGCGGATTATTCTGCCATTTTTTTCGTGCATACCCGTAAGACCTGCGATGCCTGTTCCGCGCAAAAGATTGAGCATAAAAGTTTCCACAGCATCATCGATATGGTGCGCCACGGCGGTATAATTAAAGCCATGAATATCCATGAGCCTTTTAAATTCGGCATAACGCAAATCTCTTGCTGCCATCTCGATAGAAATATGATTATCGGCTGCGAAACTTTTTGTGTCAAAACTTTTTACATAGATATCCACACCGTATTTTTTTGCCAACTGCCTTACAAACGCCTCGTCGCGATTGCTATCCTCACCTCTAAGATGAAAATTTACATGTGCAATCGCCACCTTGAATCCCGCCTTTACAAACATATCGAGCATAGCCACCGAATCAGCACCCCCGCTGATGGCAAGGAGAATATGGTCTGCTTTGGTAGCAAGGTTATGGAATTTTATATTTGCAGTAAATCGAGCAAGCATTTGTGTCAAGATTTAAAGTGGCAAAAATATATAAAATTGATAAAAACTCAAAAAATACTATGGTTGATATAGTAACCGTAAAATTGACATAAAAAAACTCCGACAGACCGTAATCAGCCGGAGTCATTTGATTTTAATAAATATCTATACTAACAAACTAAATATCTTTTGTTTAAGTAATTTGTTTGTTATCTTAGAATCCTTCACGCTGTTTGAGGTTGGGATTCTTTGAAATAACGCTTGTGGGGAATGGGAAGTATTTGAACTTTTCCGAATATCCCTGAGAAACGATATTTTTGGTTACGTGATCATTATTGTCGATAAGATAGAAACGCTCTCCGTCTTCGAGCACTTGGTCACCAGTTTGGATGGAACGAGTAATTTTGTCGCAGAGAGTTGGAACTACCTTGCCAGCATCAGCAACACGGCGTAATCGTTCCAACGGCGCATATCGTACCAGCGGCATCCTTCGAGCCACATTTCGAGCAATTTTTCACGTTTAAGAACGTCCATATCAACAGTAGCACTGATAGTTTTAGAACCAGCACGCTCTTGAATCATATTGATATATTTCTTTGCTTCAGCGTATCGTTGGTCTGTAAGCATGCCTCAGCGTACATAAGAAGAACCTAAGCGTAACGCATAATGCAGTGGTTGATCATGCTTTGGTTAAAACCAGGAGCTTGCAAGTCGGATGTCTTAACAATCTTTTTGAGCATGAGGTATTTCGACTGACCATAGAGTCCAAGCTCTTGTAACCCGATTTTGTCGCTCTTTTTGATATCTTCGAGCTTCATACCTTTGATGGGTTTCCATTCAATCAATTTACCATACATAAGGTCTTCGATAGAGATGATAGAAGCTTTCAAACGATAAGAATCAACTCCGTCGTTATCAACAAATTCTTTAGCAACCCACATCGGACACCGCAGCCGCCTCAACCTTCGATAGAAGAGTATTCTTCTTGGTTAACACGGTAAACCATACGGCTTGAACGCCAGCCCCAAAGGTTTGTCTGCATCCAAGTGGTACGCTGAATCATACCGTTCCAAGTTCCTGCATTGGGGTTGTAAGCAACATTGGCTTCAAAGATTTTCTCTTCGTTGCAGTCGCCTTCAACGTGGAAATTCATCGTGATCACAATTCTCTGGCATTGCATCACCATCAAGTACGTGGTCTACCTTGGGAGGATTATTCCAACCCAAAGCAAGCATCATGTGCATATAAGCACGCAACACTTTTGCCTCAGCTACGCATCTTTTTGCAATAGTAGATGTTTTATCAGCAAAGTGGTCAACAACCAAATTTGCGTAGTACAATGCGTAGTAATAGTTTTGGTACGCATTTTCGATAGTGGAGTTACCTGCGTCAAAACGGAACTCATTGAGACTATAGATCTGCTCATTGTAGCCGAGGTACTCTCCAGCGGCATACAAATCGTCGCCACATTGAACAGATGCCTGATATGTAGGAACGTATATTGAGCCACCTTCGTATCCGCACACGTTCCAGATAAATCCCGTGTAAGCCGAAACCAAAGCTTGCTCCGCGTCTTCGTCTGTGTTGTAGAAGTTTTCAATCGGAGTTACACCTTTTTGAGGTATATCAAGATTGTCTTCGCAAGACGATAATAAGACTGCTGACGCACATTATTAACCGCAAAATCAAATATCGTCTACATTGTAATCTGATTTTGTAACGGGAAGG
>JAEDDH010000090.1 GCA_016293845.1 Bacteroidales bacterium
TTATCGTCTATTGTAAAAGAAGTGATTTCTTTTGAAATTACGCTTACTAATACTAAATAGTGATTTTCGCTGTTGCCTAAATAATATGCCGTACCGTCGTCATATGTTTGCAAGTTGGTGCAACCATAGAACGTATTGAAACTAATACTTGTTAAACTATCGGGGAGCGATACGTTAACTAAATTAGTGCAATTATAGAACGCATTATCTCCAATACTTTTAACACCCTCTGAAATTGTTGCGCTTTCCAAAGCGGTACACTCTTTGAACGCATTATCTCCAATACTTAAAACGCTACCGGGAATGGTTATGTTTTTCAAAGCGGTACACCCTTCAAAAGCCGAATATCCAATACTTAAAACGCTGTCGGGAATGGTTATGCTTTCCAAAGCGGTACACTCTGCGAAAGCCGAATCTCCAATATTTAAAACGCTGTCGGGAATGGTTATGCTTTCCAAAGCGGAACAACCTGCGAATGCATGATTTCCGATACTTTTAACCCCGTCGGGAATGGTTATACTCGTCAATTTGGCGCAACAACAGAACGCCCCTTCTCCGATACTTGTTACACTGTCGGGAATGGTTATACTTTCCAAACTTTCGCACCAATTGAACGCCCCATCTCCGATACTTGTTAATTGACTATTCTCCCCGAACGTTACGCTCGTAATGTTGTAGCAATCGCTGAGCGCAAAACAGTTTAATTCGGTTATATCGTCGGGTATTGTTAATTTGGTTTCGTTGCCTGTGTAGTTAATTAAAGCCTTTACCTTGCCGTCGTAATAGATTACATATCCGTTTTCATCGGTATATACATAGCTTTCACTTGGTTCAGTTTCCACACGCTTTGCATAATATCCTACGTAACCGTTATCTTCCGAGCCTGCAGTTATATTAAGTTTAGATAAATTCCACACTTCAACTAATCTATAGCACTCAACAAACGCCCATTCGCCGATTGACGTTATACTGGCAGGAATGGTTATACTTTCCAAACTTTCGCACCAATTGAACGCCCCATCTCCGATACTTGTTAATTGACTATTCTCCCCAAACGTTACGCTCCTCAAACCGTAGCAATAGTAGAACGCATCAGAGCCGATACTTGTTACGCTTTCGGGGATTGTTATGCTTTCAAGAGAATAACAATAGTTGAACGCCCCGGGTCCGATTGAAGACAATTGGCTGTTTTTACCAAACGTTACGCTTGTAAGCGATTCGCAACCATTAAACGCATTTTCGCCGATTGAAGTTATACCATCGGGCAAAACTACGCTTGTGATTGCGGTGTTATTGAGAAATGCACTTGCTTCAACTGACACAACGGGCAAGTCATTGTAGGTTGTAGGAATTAGTATTTCGGTATCCGTGCAAGTGCCTATGCCGCTTACGGTATATTCACCTTCACTGATTAAAACCATATCCAAGCCCTCGCTTGCAGGCTGTCCGCAATACACGCATGAATTGTCTGAAATACTGTGACCCGTCTTTTCAACCGTTACTGTCTTTACGTCGGTATACGTTTGGTTGTTGAAGGTTACGGTTGCCGTACAATCCTTTTCGCCGTCCGTTGTACAGGTTACAGGAGTGGTCACCTCGTATGTGACAGTTGCCGTTAAGGTATTAACGTGTTCACTGTCGTTTGTACAGGTGAACGTTGCCGTTGCGTTTGTATAATCTTCGGACCAAGCCCAGGAGGGTTCACCATAGCTGTGACCGAGTGCAGATACGTACGTATCCTTATAGCTGTCACCGCAACCCGTGCAGGTATGTAAAGTATAGCCCTGCTCCGTACAGTTTGGGGCAACCACTTCGGTTTCATAGGTATGATCGTGCGATATCTTTTTGCAGGCGGTCAACCCCGCTACAAGCGAGCAACAAAATACTGCGGCAAATATTACCACGATAATTTTCTTTTTCATTACGTCCTCCAAACAACTAAAATATACACATATCTATATTAGTCTTTTATATTATGTTCTTAACCAACTGAAATTGTCAAATAGTTTTCACGCAAACATTAAAACGGTACGTAGACCCTGACACCGTAGAAAAGGCAGGGTTTTAGTTCCGTTTTAGTTTTGGTATGGTAT
>JAEDDH010000010.1 GCA_016293845.1 Bacteroidales bacterium
CTAAATGGGCATCCTGTAATTTTACAATGCGGGTAAAAGTTACTAAATGGGTATCTTGCAAACAAACATTGCGTTAAAATATAAGTTACTGAAAGTTTTGTAAACTATATCTACAACAAAAAACATATCAAATTATCCTCTGTAAAATGCAATAATATAGAATATAAACCAAATATATATAAATTACTAATATTATTAACACAAATTAACACTTTTAATATACTGCTTACAAATACTTGTAGATAGTGTTTTAAAAATATTTCGGTAAAACTATTAAAAAAATACGAGAAAAATTTGGAGAATTAAAAATAATGCTTTATCTTTGCAGTGTCAAAATTGAAACAGAAAGGCGTAAGTCCGGACGAGAAAAAAATAACGTTAAATAAGAATTTGAGAAAAGTCCGGCAGCCGAGTACGTGGAGATAGAGGCAGAACAACAACAAACAAATTATTTTATTAATTAAATTTTAAGAAAATGATGTTTATAAAAACATTTAACCCTGTGCGATTGACAAACCGCGAATCAGTAACTTTCCTGATGCAGGTAATCGAATCGGCTAAGTCGGTTGATTCTGAAAGTGAAAACAAAGCTCTTGAAAACCTCGTTGCTAAAAACACCGAGTTTAACAACTACCTTACCAACGACACCACCGTAGTGCGTACCAACCAATTGCTTGGGCTTCTTACCCAAATGAACGACAATCTCCACGCCGTACGCCTAATAGTCAAGGGATTCTCTTTCTCGGTGGACACCGTTAAAAAAGAAGCAGCCCAGAAAGTGCTCGCCATCTTTGCAAAATATGGCAACACCTATGGAATCGGCAACTTTGAGCGTGTTTCAAAATTTCGCCACATTACCGACGAAATCAACGCACTCAACATTACAACAGAGGTGCTTCCTATTGCCGAGTTTATCGAACCCATTAAAAACATCCCCGACGACTTTAATGCCATTTACACCGAACGTGCCGAATATGTGGCATCTACTATGGGTAGAATCGCCGAAAGCCGCCGCGCCGCCGAAGAGGCTTACCGCTCCTTTGTAATCTATACCAACGGTCTTGCGGTAGTGGAACCCGAAAAATACGACGCTTTTGTGGCTCAGGTAAACCAGATTATCGCCAAAGTATCGCTTATGATTGGTAATCGCTGCAACAAAGCGGCAGATACCGAAGTAGAACCTAATACTACTGAATGCTAACAACTTATCTTACTAACTAAAACCCTCAAATCCCGATGGAGAACACCCCGTCGGGATTTTTTTTGTTTTTAATCAAAAAAAACATCTCAAAAATTTTGCAGAGAATAAAAAACTATCTACTTTTGCGCCGTCAAAAAAGATTAAATGTTTTGGCGATTTGGTACAGACCTATGGTGTAATGGTAGCACAGCAGATTTTGGTTCTGTTAGTTGAGGTTCGAATCCCCATAGGTCTACAAGCCTCCGAGGAATTTTCCTTCGGAGGCTTTCTTTTTCCCCGTACATCGTCGACGCGGTGCGTCTTGATGTACGGGGTTACAGATATGCCGTCTTCCAGACGGAGATATTAGCGATGGATAAAACAAATAATTCGTTTTATTCGTTGTTAAAAAAATAAATCGTATATTTGTGGCATAAAAGCAAACTATCAATCACTATGAGTACAACAGCATTATCGGGTTTACGCGATTATCTTTGCGGAACACTTACTCCTGCCAATATGTTGTGGCTGAGCAGTCAGTTAGCTGAATATGCTCATCACCAGCAAGCCGAAGAGCTTCCGCCTCCCCATCGCCGCTACACCATGGACGAAATCGACGCCATGCTCGACGAAGCCGAACGCCAAGCCGCAGCGGGGGAAAGTATGACCAACGAAGAATTTTTCCGTAGTTGGGACGAACTCATTGCAGAAGAAGAGCGTCTTGAAAAACAACAAGAAGAACAATTTGAATTTGCAATGGCTGTATGAAAATTGAGTGGGAAAACATTGCAGGGCAAAAAGCAAAGGAAATAGGCAAGTATATCCGTAGGTCTTTTGGATTAAAGCGGATGAAAGTGTTTGGAGAACAAATCCGCCACACTACCGACTTGTTGATTCTAAATCCCTATATGGGCATATTAGACCCATTACTATCAGGCCGTTCGCAATCTTACCGCAGTATCCTAATAAATAGACTAAGCAAAATGGTTTATTATGTGGATGAAAAAGAAGGGGTTATTCATATCGCTGCCTTTTGGGATTGTAGATGTGAGCCATTAGCTCAATCAGAGCATTTGAAATAAAATCATATAAAAAAAATAGGAACGTGTTGTAACGCGTTCCTAATTTTTTTTGTGGTACCACCGGGAATCGAACCAGGGACACAAGGATTTTCAGTCCTTTGCTCTACCGACTGAGCTATGGTACCTCCATCTTAATATTAATATAATCTCAAAATACTCAACTTTGTGGTACCACCGGGAATCGAACCAGGGACACAAGGATTTTCAGTCCTTTGCTCTACCAACTGAGCTATGGTACCTCGCTTATTTGCGGTGCAAAATTAGCGCATTTATTTTATACTTGCAAATTTTTTTGCTTTTTTTACCCAAAAATATTTATTTTCTTTTCTTAAAATCTGTCTTTCTGTTTGTTATCCTCTTTTTCTTTCTTCTCTTTGATGTATTGTTCGCGTTTGTCTTTCACTTTTTGGTAGTATTCGGCGTATAGAAGGTATTTTTTGTATTGCTCTTCGTCTTTGCCTTTCCAGATGTTTTTGCCAAGCGACGAGAATTTCACCAATTTTTCGTAGAGCTGCTTGCCAAGTTCGTGACGGCGCGCGGTGTTTTTTACACGTTCGGCGCGTACGCTTTCAAGTTCTTTTACAGCAGTTTTGGTTTGCTTTATGTTGTTTTTGAGGCTTTCAAAATCATCTTCTTTGATTCCTACGTTGATGAGTTTTGATTTGAATTTTTTAGATACGGTAACAACCTTTTCGCCAAACTCGATGAGTGCGGTGGTGGGTATGCCGGTGATTTTTTGGCTCTTGAAGTATTTTTTCATCTCCTGTTTGCCAATTATCACTATTGATATGTGCAAGAGAAAGTTGCGGATGTCGGTGCGGAGTATCTCTTCTTTCTCGGATTTTAGCTTGGTTTTTTCGCTTACCTTGTCGGCAAAAATCTTGTCTTCGGGAAAGTTTTCGTAATCAGCAATTTTTTTCCTTAATGTTTCGAGTTCTTTTTCTGTTACACCAAACTTGGCAAAAAGTTTCATGTCGTTGCCAACAAGTTCTATTATGGTGCGGCAACGCGATGTAATTTCAGCTGCCGAATAATTGTATGTGAGTTGTGTGGTCATTTTTTATTTTTTTTGCGATACAAATGTAGAGATATATTTTTAACCCGCAAATTAAATTACCCTTAACTTTGTTTAATTTATCAAAAACTTAATAATTTATTTAATAAAATAAAACTATCCTACATAAATATTTTTGGCTTTGCCTTAAATCTGTTACTTAGAAATAAGTATGGTTTACAAAAATAACCTAAAATTACTTTTGTAAACCATATAATTTGCAATTTGTAAGGCTTAGTTGATTTTGAGTACGGCGAGGAATGCTTTTTGTGGCACTTCTACGTCGCCTACTTGTTTCATACGTTTTTTGCCTTTTTTCTGTTTGTCGAGGAGTTTGCGTTTTCGCGAAATGTCGCCGCCGTAGCATTTGGCTGTAACGTCTTTGCGGAATGCTTTGATGGTGCTGCGCGATATTATTTTGGTGCCTACCGCAGCTTGTATTGCTATGTCGAATTGGTGGCGGGGGATCAGGTCTTTGAGTTTTTCGCAGATGTTTTTGCCAAACTCGTAGGCGTTAGATTCGTGGATTAGGCTGCTCATAGCGTCCACCGGTTCGCCGTTGAGCAGGATGTCTAACTTTATCAATTTTGATTCGCGGTAGTCGATCGGATGATAGTCAAACGATGCGTAACCCTTTGATATGCTTTTGAGTTTGTCGTAAAAGTCGAACACAATTTCTGCCAAGGGCATTTCAAAATTGAGCTCTATACGGTCGGCGGTGAGGTATGTTTCGTTGGTTTTGATACCGCGCTTTTCCATACAGAGTTTGGTTATTGGTCCGTAAAACTCTGACTTTGTGATAATATCAGCCTTGATGTAAGGTTCTTCGATATGGCTGATGGCTTTTTGTTCGGGCAATCCTGCGGGGTTGTGCACCTCTATCATTTCGCCTTTGGTGGTAAACACCTTATATGAAACGTTTGGCACAGTGGTGATAACGTCCATGTTAAATTCGCGCGAAAGACGCTCTTGCACAATGTCCATGTGCAACATTCCCAAGAATCCGCAGCGGAAACCAAATCCGAGGGCTATCGACGATTCGGGTGTAAAGGTGAGCGATGCGTCGTTGAGTTGCAGTTTTTCGAGCGATGTGCGTAGCTCTTCGTATTCGTCGGTTTCTATTGGGTAAACGCCCGCATACACCATAGGCTTTACTTCGGCAAAACCTTCTATTGCTTTGGTGCATGGGTTTTCTACGTGGGTAATGGTGTCGCCCACTTTTACTTCGGTGGCTTGCTTTATGCCTGAAATTATGTATCCTACGTTTCCGGCAGAGATTTCGGCGCGAGGACGGAGGTTCATTTCGAGTATGCCCACTTCGTCGGCGTTGTACTCTTTTTTGGTGTTTACAAATTTTACGCGATCGTTGGTTTTGAGCGTTCCGTTGTAGATGCGGAAATATGCTATAATGCCGCGGAATGGATTGAACACCGAGTCGAATATCAGCGCTTGCAATGGAGCTTCGGGGTCGCCTTCGGGAGCGGGCACTTTTTCTATTATAGTGTCTAAGATACGTTCTACGCCTAACCCTGTTTTGCCCGAAGCTTCGATAATTTCTTCGCGTTTGCCGCCGATGAGTTCTATAATCTGGTCTTTTACCTCTTCGGGTTTTGCGGCGGGCATATCCATCTTGTTGAGCACGGGGATAATTTCGAGGTTGTTTTCGATAGCCATGTACACGTTTGAGATGGTTTGCGCCTGAATACCCTGTGTGGCGTCAATTACGAGCAGAGCGCCCTCGCAAGCGGCAATGCTCCGGCTCACCTCGTACGAAAAATCCACGTGTCCGGGAGTGTCGATGAGGTTTAGCACATAGTTTTCGCCATTGTAGCGGTGCTGCATCTGTATAGCGTGACTTTTGATAGTGATGCCGCGTTCGCGTTCCAAGTCCATATCGTCGAGCACTTGATTGGTGAGGTCTTTTTCGTTGATGGTTTTGGTGTATTGCAGCAGACGGTCGGCGAGAGTGCTCTTGCCGTGGTCGATATGCGCTATTATGCAGAAGTTACGAATGTTTTTCATCGCAGGGTAAGTTTATTATTTCAGCCGCAAATATAAAAACTTTTACAAATTAATGCAAATTCCACCCATAAAGGTTGCTTTGGGCATAGCGAATCCTGCGTAGGTTTGATACTCTTTGTTGAGGAGGTTTCCGCCCTTAACAAATAATTTGAGCCAAGGTAGAAGTTTGTAAGATACGTTGGCGTTGATAAGGTTGTAATCTTCTGTTTCGGCATTGTTTCCTGTGCTGATATACAATCCATAAATGCTCTGTTCGCTAATCTTTGCGGAGAATTTGCCATTAGTGTATTGCACAGCAAAATAGATTTTGTTTTCGGGTGCACCAGTAACGGGAGTGTCCATATCGAGCAACGAATAGTTTAAATTAAATCTCCATGCGCCGTAAGTGTATGCTGCCGAAAGTTCACAACCTTTGTTTTCAAATTCGCCTGTGTTCATATTTATCTTGCCAGCTCCGTTGGTGCGGGGAACGGTGGTGATGAGGTTGTCACCTTTTATATAATAGATGTTGGCGCCAAAGTTGAATTTTCGGATTTTTTTGGTGTAAGATAGTTCGTAGTTGATCATACGCTCAGGTTCGAGGTTTTCGTTTTGAGGCGGAAACATATACATCTCGCGGATAATTGGGTTGCGGAATCCTTTGGACACCAACAGTTTGATATTGTCGTCGGATGGAGTGTAAAACGATACTCCCGCCTGAGGAATAATTTCGGTGCCGGCTTGCGAATGGTGGTCGATTCTTACGCCCAAATCGGCAGAAAACCACGATGTAATTTGTTGGTTGTAATCAATATAGCCTGCAATGTCGGTTTGGTTGTGGTCTTCTACAAGGTATTTTTTGTCGCCAGAGAAAAAGTTGTTCCAAGCCTCGCCGCCAAATGTCTGAAAATCTGCGCCCACAGTAAAGCGCGAACCGCTAAATGGCGAAAAGTTTTGATATGCAGTTGCTCCGGTAATAAAGTCGTCGTGCATATAAAGGTTGTCTTTTTCGGGCTGACCCCAAAGGTGTCCGTCGTTGATTTCGTGGTGTCCCCAATCGTAGAATAGGCGGATACATCCCGAAGTGTTTTTGTAATTGTTTGTTGCAGAAATGCTTGCAAGTCCGCGAATAATGTCGGCTTTGGTGTCGAAGAGCGGTGCGTCTTCGGGTCCGGGGTTGTTAAATTCAAAGTAAGTAAGGTTGACATCGCCGTTGAGAGTCCAATTTTTGTTAATGTCGTAACCCACTTTGATAAAGTCTGAAATCTGCTCAAATGCAGAATTAAATCGGTGCCCGTCGGTGCGTTGATAACTTGCACCAAACACAGCCGAAAATTTGCCTTTGCGTACGCGAGCCATTCCATTGCCTTCAAATGTGCCGTAACTTCCGCCCGAAAGCATAAAGTTGGTGTGCACTCCGTCGGTTTTGTCGGCGTTGCGGGTAACGATGTTGATAACGCCTGCCATAGCGTTTGAGCCATAAAGCAGCGACGACGGGCCGCGCAAAATCTCTACCTTGTCTGCCATAAAAGATTGGTATGCGTCGGGAACCGGGTGACCCATCAAACCGGCAAACTGTGGCTGACCGTCGATAAGCACAAGCATTTGAGCACCATCGCCCACGCCGCGCACCTTGATTCCTCCGGCAGAGTTGGTAGAAACTCCATAACCTATCATGCCTCGCGATGTGGCAAAAAGTCCGGGAGTCTCTTCTACGATAGATGGAAGCATAGAAATATTGTATCCCTCAGCAAGTTTTTCGTTGCTAATTTGAGTAATAGTGAGTGGCAGATAGCGCACGTCGGTGGCAGTGCGAGTGCCTGTTATCACCACCTCGGGATGGTAAACCATTCTTTCGATAATAGTGTCGCCCTGTGCAAAAGCACCTTGTACGGCGCACATAGCGGCAATTGCTAAAAGTGATTTTTTCATATAAATGTGAATATTAGAATATCTAAAATATCGCAAATGTATCGATAAAATGAGAAAATCAAAAATGTAATAATGCAGTGCGAGAGTAGTTATATTTTATCACAAATTTTTTTTTCATTCATTTTGTTCATTTTTTTTGGTTAATTAACAGAGATATTCTACTTTTGGCTCGTGGACAATTTAGACGACATAAACCTCTTAAAAGAGGCGGTAGAACAAAAATTCGGTGCTAAGATTCTTTACGCTAAGGATTGTGCCGTCCTCTCTGATAGTGTGTTCGAGGCCACGGGCAACAAGATTAGCGAAACTACTATCAAGCGACTGTGGAACCTCGTGGCAAGTGTATTTAACCCATCTAAATACACTCTCAACTCGTTTAGCAAGTATATAGGCTACGAAGATTGGGACGATTTTGTAACCAACCGCCACAGCGTTACCAAAAACGCCGAAAACATCGAAAAGTGGGAGCAGATTCGCCAAAAGGCACGCGCCATCAGTTACAACAGTTTCCTCTCGGTAAAAAACCGTATGAGTGTGGAGCTGCGCAATACTGTGCATCGTAAGTTTGCCGACAAGATGTTCGACGGTTTTCTTTCTTCCGACAAAACAGCCACTGCTTTTATTGCTCCGGGCGGATATGGCAAATCTACCATAGTGTCGGGGTTGGTCAACGACTTTTTCCTTGCCGAAAATGCTAAATATCCCGACGATATTGTTTGGTTTATGGATTGTGGGATTTTTGATAGCGTCACCACCGAAGATTTTGACGTAGAGCGTTTTATACTCCGTCTTTTGGGATACGACAGCATCAAGAGTTTTAAAGAATACTTTGATGAGTTTCCGGCTGCTGTGCGTGGTCGCATAGTGCTCGTATTTGACGGACTTACGGAGTTTTCGGGTAATGAAGGCAGCACCAAACGCCTTATTAATTATATACTTTCGCTAATTGCTTCAAACAAAGAGGTTAGATGGTTTAAAGTGGCTATGACCCTCCGTCCCGACCTTTGGAACTATATCTGCCGCACTCTCAGCGATAGTGGGGACATCAAAGATACGTGGTATGGTGTTGAGTTTTCAACATCGGCGTCGGTTGCCATTAATGTTCCGCTGCTTAAAATGGGCGAGGTGGAGCAGATTATCCGCAACAGCGGCGTTTACGATGATTCTTCGGTGATAAACGTGATGCAAGAGGGTATATTAAATATTACACGTATCCCATATTTCTTGCACCTTTATATATCGTTGGCACAGGTAAACAAGAGTATTGTGTCGGATACCGACCTTTTGCGCGAATTTGTTAGCCGCAAAATTATTGGCACCGAAAACGGAAGTCGCAAACTTAAACTTATTGATTTCCTTTTGTTTAGTACCAATTACGGTTTAGATAATGATATTGTGGTGAAAGCAGGTTTGCAAAATTTGCTCAGCGATTATAAAACCGAGTTTGACCAACTTGTGTCGCTTGGTGTGCTCTACGAATATACGGTAGAGGATAAATTCCTGTCCACAGCCACCTACGTTAAGTTTAATCATCAGATACTTTTTGAGTTTCTTCTGGCTAACTATTGGCTTAGGGAAAGTACATTTGATCGCGAGCTTTTTGCCGAGGTGTCAGAGTTTTACAGCGGTAATCCATCGTTGAAGTTTCAAATTGTATCGTGGCTAATTAAATACGCATTCAAAGACCGCCGTACGGATATTATTTCGGGTATTTTTGATATTTTGGAAAAGAATTTTGCCAATCTCGAAGATCAAACCTACATTATGAAACTTGTTAGTACTGTGGGTTTTGAGCTTCGCAAATATCCTGATATCCGCGCCGAAGTGCTGCCTGTGTATGCCTCTACGCCTTCGGGAAGGTTTTACTATTTTATGCATTTTTGCGATATCGATTCGCTCAACGCGTTTTATGGTGATGCTCTAAAATTATATGTAAAAAATTCTGTTTCGGTGGGCGACAAACTTTTTGCCTACACCATCAAATTGCAACAGGGATTCTTTAACCGCGATCAAAAAATGCTTTCGGAGTATTTCTCGATGGTAGAATCTCTTGATATTCCGCACGACGACAATGTTTGCTATATTGAGTTTATGTCGGTGCAAGTGTTATATTATTCTATGAACGAAGGTCGTATACCCGCCTCCTTGTTAGATTACATTTCTAATTTTGCGCAAGAGTATTACAGACACACCGAAAATCTTACACAGTCGTTTACTTATGGTGATATTATACTTGCCGATTCGCTGTCTCTTGCCGAGCAATGGAATTTGGTAAAGGATATTAGCGAGTTGATTTTCAGTAATAAACATTTTAGTCAACGCAAACTAATAAGCGAATATTTCCAACAATTGCAAGTGCTTTATGCATATTCGCTGCTCAAAACGGGTCACACCAAAAAGGCGACTGAGTATTTTGAAAGCATAGTAGAAAAACGCGAAGCATTTCCTGTTTCTGCCACCAACTATTGGAACATGCGTTTTTGCGAAATTGCCGCAGCCTTTTATTCAGCCGACAGCGACATTCATTCCGACTATATTAAAAAAGGTCTTGCGATATCTAAATGCTTTAAATTCACTTACTTTGAAAAGAAATTCCAACAAATGCTCCGCCGTATGAAAACAAGGTGGTAGATATTTAAACTAATTATACAAAAACCTCCGCTGGAATGTCTTTTAACATTTTGGCGGAGGTTTTATTTGCATGTGTATTATACTAACTTCAAAAATTATTCAAATAATGCTTTTTCGTAGTATTTTTTACGTCCAATAATAATCGACATTCCGGTTTGGAAGTTTACCATGTTGGTTTTTCTGATCCATTTGTCTGCCATATTGCTGCCGTTCATACTCCAAAACAGGGGTGAAAATTGGTCGAATATAAAATATAATTGTATCGGTCCCAATTGTTGCGATAATCCTAAGCCCCATACGTTTGCACGGCGGTTGATAAACGATTGCGAAACGCTAATCTGCGTGCCTCTGCCAAATCGGAAATTAACCGAAGAGGTAAGCGACGGATGTAGGTGCTTATTGTAAAACATTGCGCGAAACATCATGCCAAGGTCGATACATTTGTTGAGATGATATTTGCCCGAAAGGTAGATTTTTGTGTTGAGCCAATCGGTATATCCTTTGCTGTTGTCGCTTGGGGTGGCAAATGCTGCGATAGAGTCTTCCATTACCTGGCCGAGCGAATCTAAGTTGTTGAAATATTTGGCAAGGTCCACACCAGTAAAGTCAAATGTGCCTTTTTGCTCTAATGTTACGCCATATTTTTTCCATTTGATTGCGCCAAGGTCGATAACCGAACCAGCAAACGACCATTTGTCGTCTAATTCGTATGTCATGCCGAGGTCAACTGCCCATCCGCCGTTTTTGGTAAAAAACATTTTTTTCTTTTCGCTTGTGGTCATGTTTTCGAGGTCGTTGATATTGGCAGCGTATACACTGTCGATTCTACCTTTTTCGTCGTAGACAAATTTTAAATCTGCGCCAGAACCAATTTGAAACTTAACATCAGTTTTTAAACTCATATCGTACATGTCGTCGTCGGTGGTAAGCACCATATCGCATTTTCGGGTGCGCAAATTGCCAATACCTTTTAAGCGTTTGATAGCTGCGCCAAAGTTGATCTTGTCGGAAAACTCGCGCGAATAACCAAACGAATATTGTATAAATGCATTAGCTTTGACATCCATTCCGCTAAGGTCGGTGGTGCTTTCTTTGTCGAAATATGTACCATCTTTAAGTTTTAAAAGATCTTTGGGATAGGCAAAGTTTTCGTAACCTCTAATGGATACACCTGCATGAGCATAACCTTCGCCAATGCGGAAACCGAAGTTGAATAATTGTACATTGGCTTCGGCAAATTGATAGTTGTTTTTGTGTAATTTGCCGTAAATTTTGTCGAGATCGATGATATACTTGTCGCCATTTGCTATGTGTTTAAACATATCGTTGACGGCAAAACCCGAGTTGCCAAACCCACCGTAAACATCGTATATTGACACATACACTTTGCAATGAGGGTTAACAACGGGATTGTATATGTTGATGTTTGGAATATTATCCATAAAGTAGCCTGTAAGGGATTGTGCTCCGGCTGTTGCGCTTGTGAGAGCCAATGCGGCTGTTAGCGCAATATTTTTAATAGTGTTTTTCATTTTGAGTGATTTATTAAGTTAGTCTTTGGTTGTAAATCCGGCTTCTGCGCACATCGACATTCTAAGGTCGAGCGATTGGCTTTCGGTTATGTTAACATATTTGGTTTGGTCTGTAGTTATCACAATGTCGTAAATAATTCTGTCACATTTGGCGTTAGACAATTTTTCGAGACGTTTTTTATCGATTGTGCTAATTTGATCGGCAGCAGTGGTTTGTGTAATGTTGCCTTGTGCGTCGGTTTTGGCGGCTTCAATATTCCAAGGACCTTGAGTAAATATTGAGTCAACGATTACAGAACCTTTTCCCAAGAAATATGCTTTGATTTTAAAATCGATAGGCATGCTGTTTTGGGCTTTGCTTTTGATAATTAGTTGGTCGGCATTTTCGATAATATCATCAAGGTCGGCTTCGATAGTGTCGCATACCGAAAAACCACTTGCTTTAATCTCTAACGGAAGGTCTATTACCACATTCACTTTCATTTTGTCGTCATCATCCAAAGCATCCGCTTGGACTGTGTATGTTAGGATGTAATATTCGGGCATTTGTTTAAGTATTTCTGATAATTCGCCGTTGGTGTTTTCGTTGTTGACTTTTATCTCTTCGGCAAATTCAGGGTTTTGTGGAACGATAGTGCCCATCAGAGAGCCGTTACCTTTGAAAAATTCAATTTTATTAATCTGGAGGTTAATTTTGCTGTTTTTCATCACCTTCTTTTTGAGGGTGAACGATGGGTTTTTAATTAAGATATAACCATTGTCGCGATCGCGATAAATGTCTTGTTTGTCGGTTACGTATGTTTTTTGCCAAGTTTGAGGAGGTAATCCGAGAGAAGCCAATTCTTCGGGACTAAGCATTGTTGGCAATTTAATCACTTTGTCGTCTTGGTCTACAATCATGTGAATTAATCCTTTATTGTCGGTAGTAAAGTGGAGTCGCTTGTTGATACTTTCCGCTTTAAAGTCAGAGAATTTCATTTTGGTGTTGATCAAAGGTGCAGCCGCTTTTCCGTTTATGGCTATCGAGTCGTCGTAATTATCAAACTCTTCAAAGTCGAAATCATCGCGGCACGAATTTAATGCTACTGTTAATATCAGCAGTGCACCCGTGATGATTTTTACTAAATAATTTTTTATCATAGTTTTATAGTTATTTTATTATGTAATTGTATAAATATTTGTCTTTGCTGCCTATTAAGAGGCTGTAATCTGCCGAATTGTTGAATTTAGTGATGCTAAACTCAGTAATTCCATTTATTGGGAAACCATCTTGAAGTTTGCACCTATTGTCGAGCAGATATGCTTTGTCGGTATTTTCACATATAATACCTATTTTAATATTTTTAGCTCCAAATTTGAATATTATAGGTTTTCCTGATATATCGCCATCGGTGAAATAGTCGCCAATTTTTTGATATCTGCTGTCAAAAATTTCGATAGCATTTCCTTCGGTGAATATAAATTCGTTTTGCCCATCGCCGTTGATATCGTCCATTATGAAATTGTGTTTTCTGCTGTAGCTTTTGATATTTTTAGTGTCAGACGATCCATCGCCATTGATATATTCGATTCCGCCAGCAGCATTGGTAGTTACAAATCTCATATTAAAATCGTCAATTGACTCGATGTAATACTTTGAGTTTGGTGCCTTGGGGAAGTATTTGGTGGGCACAATTTTGGGTTCGCCTCTACGATTGAGAATGTAGGTTTTGAGGTTGTCGGCAAACACAAGATACTCGTTGTCTTTGAATTTGAGGTATTGCACAGGCGTAATAATTTGATCTTTGGTTTCTACTGGATTCCACGAATCTAATGGTGTTCCGTTTTTTGTGTAAAGGTACAATTTTTTGTTGTTGCATGGTACAAAAATACGATAATTCCCATCGTTTTCGTAATCAAAAACCGAAATTTCGCTCGAAATACCTCCTTGAATCTCTATTGGATAGTTATCTAAATAATTTCCGTTTTTGTCGAGGCAGTGTATAAAATTGTCGGTGGCAAAGAGGTATTGAATTTTGCCATTGCGGTAAACGTCTACTTGATATACCTGACCTTGTATTGATTCTGGCAGTTGTTTTTGCCACAATCTCTTGCCGTCTCTGTCTATCAGGTATATTTTTTTAGACTCATCTTGAATTATAATGTTGTTGTCTTTTGTTTCAAAATTTTTTACAATTTGAGGTTTGATTATGGCTGTTGAATCAAGAGGTGCTTTCCATTTTATCAAACGCTCTTTTTCGATCATATCGCTGTAATTCAATACTATATTGGTGTAGTATTTGTCGTCGATTTTGCTTACTTGCAGTGCTGATGAACGGAAATTTCTCAGTTTGCCATAGTTTTTGAGATATTCGTTTCTGTTGCTGTTGTTGAGAAGTTCGGATATAGCATTTTTGTTGTATGCTAAGTCGGTATAATAAAATATATTGCTTTTGCCGTTGATGAGGTTTTTAAACTCCTTGTAGTATGAATTGTTGGCAAGTGTTTTGTCGCTTTCTATCGAATTGATATATTCTTTTATGGCATTTACGTTTTGAGCAAACACAATTTTCGAGTTGTAAAATGCCATATAGCTATAATCCATAGTGCCGAATATTTCGCCAAAATATGTCGAGAAAATATTTTTTATCGGGAAAAAATAAACCACATATCTCTTGTTATTCTGAGTAGTGATGTTTGCCATTAATTCTGATTCAGGAGTATTGTTTTTTTTCTGATACTCTCTCACTATTTTTAGGAGAGTCTTTTTAGCGAGGTCTTCATCATCAGTTTCGGCAATAATGTAGTTGTCGTTGGCACGTGTGGCTATGCTGTAGTCGGTTGTAAATTCGGTTATTCTGTTGCCGATTATTTGATATAATTCTTGCTCAAGATTAATTCTATATTTTTTGCAGTTGAGATTATCGTGTTGATCGTATTCTCTTTTGCGGTCGCTTAGATCGAGATATTTTTTGTAGCTTGTTTTAAAAGCTTCCATTTCCGAAATTCCTATCGAAGCAAATTGGATAGTTTTGCTGGGCAGATACTCTTCAAAATCGTTTGAAACGGGTTCTTGATTTTTAAATATATTGATATACGCTCCCGATTTTTCGTTAGCGCTGCTAAATCCTGTAATAGTTACGCTTTGGTTGTGTGCCGAAACATCCAATACCGACCATTCGGCAAATTTTCCGATTCGCTTGGTAACCGATTTTTTTGAGCTGTTGAGTTGCTGACCCACAATTTCGTAAAATTTGGGATAATTGATTATAACATTAGCTTCGGCATCGTTGCCTTTGTAAGTTATTATTTTGCACAAGGGTTTGTCGAAGGCAATATTGTCGCCTGTTTTTAATTGGCGGATAGCATTGTGAATGAAAATATCGTTGTAACTCAAAAGAATAAATTCTTTGTAATATGCAAAGTAGATGTTTCGCTTATTATTTGAAGGCTTGATATTGATTATAGTAACATTTTCGTATTTAGTGGAAGTTACTTGTATTTTTTGTTCTTTGGTTTTGCGTTGAATTAGGTCGATTGCCACTTGAGCCACTTGTTTCCCTGTTAGTATTACAGCTAATCCATTAATTTTGTGACCATTGTTGTAAAACGACAGAGCAAAATGTTTTTTTCTTACGCCCGCTCTAAGTTTGTCTTCTTCTGATAAAAGTTGATAAATATCTGAAATGAACGCCTCAGCGGTTTGAAATTGATTTACTGCTTTTAAGTCGGTCCAAGCAGCACCGCCTTCTTGAATTTTTTGGGTGAGCGAAACAATATCGTTTGTGGTGATAATTATGCCCGGATTTGAAGGAATAGCGTGTAATACAGGGTCGGCTGCGGAGGCTACATCATCGTTGCAACTAACGCAAAGAGTGTATAGTATCGCTGTTAATATGGCTGCTATATATGCCGTTGTTCTTCTCATTTTTTCCGGTTGCGCATTTTAATTTAAAATACGAAGATAAATATTATATCTTAGTTTTTGCTTCTTTTTCTAAAATTTACGATTATGTTTTTGTTTTTCTAATATTTTGTTAAGATAAACGTTTTTTGTCGGTATATATTTATTTTACATTTCTATTTTTTATTTTGTTGTGTAATGCGTTGTAATTTAATATGTTGTACATTTGTTGTTACATTTGTAATTGCGGCGCTGTTAACATTTGGAAACGCTTAATTTAATTTCTTTTATGTTCGCTTATACTTCATAAGTATATATCAATCATATTTTCAAGTTTTCTTTTAATTTTTAATATCTCAATTTACTTTTGATATTTTTAGTTGACTTAATTTATTACCTTGAATAACGCGTTTAAACAACGTTATTGCCTCGCTATCTGAATTTTGCAAAAAACTCGGTTATTATGCCTTTGATATCGTTGTCGAGATATTTTAGAGCTTGTTCTTTTATCTCTTTGGGTATTGGATAATATGCTTCGGCTATAGATCCAGCAATGGCAGCAGTGGTGTCGGTGTCGCCACCCAATTCTACAGCATTGCGAATGGTGGATTCAAAATTGTGTGCTTCTAAAAAACACTCTATTGCATCAGGAACTGCTTCCATACAGCTGCCGTGCATTCCTTTTACTTCGCTTAGTATGGGCATGTTGTATTCAAAATGCTCTTTTACATAATCGGCTACGTCTTCTTTTAGCAACATTTTGTTGCGAAGTACATATATCAAATTTGCAACGCAAATTGCACCTTTGATGCCTTCGGGGTGACTGTGTGTGGGTTTCGCCGATTTTATTGCCTCTTTAACTGTTTTGGCTTCGGAGTCGAATGCCCAACCAATTGCACTTACACGCATTGCCGACCCGTTGCCCCAACTATCGTATGGCTTTTGATGTTCGCTCTTGAGCCATTGTGTAAACTTGCTGCCATATCCTCCAAGCGGAAACGGATATTTGGTACACCATTTTACAAGATTGTCGCTGTATCCGGCTCCGTTGATTATAGCATCTGCTATGGCAACGGTGCAAATAGTGTCGTCGGTAAAGGCACATTCGGGCGTAAAAAGTTTAAAATTGCTAACGTTTCTTCCGCCGTATTCAAACCGCGAACCTACTATATCTCCTATAATTGCTCCTAACATTGTTGTATAGTTTAATGGTTGCTAATAATGTAATGCTGCTGCACGATAATCTTCGGGCGACAGTTGAAATATTTTTAAGTCAAAATCCTTTGCTACTATAAATAGATGCTCAAAAAACGCAGACTGAATTTTTTCGAATGCCCCCCATTCAGTAATTTTTGTAAAAGCGTATATTTCAATGGGAATACCTGTGGCAGTGGGCTGCATTTGACGAACCACGAGATGTCCGTTTTCTACAAATATTCCCTCTTTTTCTAATATGCGGTTGAAAACGCTGTGTGGCATCAGTTCGTTGTTGACAAAATCATAGTCGAGACCGTAAGTTACAGGATAATAAATCTTTGGATCTTTGCGGTCGATTTCAACTTTATGTCCTCTGCTCTTGATAAACTTGGCGAAATCCTTGATGTACAGATCGCCATTTTCGTTGGTGTCGAGATACATTTCAGACTGAGGTCCGTTGATTTTTAAAAACTCCTCTTTGTTGTTGACAAGATATTCCTCTCTTGTTCCTTTTTTGGTTTTTACCAAAGTGGGTTTATATTTTTTGAACACTTGGCAATTGGCGCGGATATATAGTTCAACGTATTGTCTAAAAAGTTCGATATTCGACATCTCCATTTTGTCAAATTCTATTGACGGGGCGCCGCTACCGATTTTTTCCTGACGTTCTTTGATATAGTCGTTGAGGATTGTGTATTTTGAAATCTTTTGGAGAAACTCCTCGTCAACCGCCTTAATACTCTCGGCGTTGAACAAAAGTGTCCGTTTGATGCGGCGAGCTTTGGTTTCTTGCATGTTGCTCCAATTTATAAACGATTCGCTCATCAGCGATGCTGTGGGAACGGTAACAATGCTGTTGTCGAAGTTTCGCACTTTTACTGTGGTGAGGTTGATGTCTACCACGTGACCCTCAATATTGCGGCTCGACATTGTAATCCAATCATCTTTTTTTATCATATTCATGGTAGACAGTTGAATAGATGCCACAAATCCCAAAATAGAATCCTTGAATACAAGCATCAGCACTGCCGACATTCCAGCAAGACCAGCGAGCAATGCGTCGGGACTTTTGTCGAGTATTATCGATATGGTTAAAATAAGGCAGATAAGTATGGTGATTATTTTTGCCACTTGAGCGTAACCCTTGAAACTCATTTTGCGGCGTTTTTGGCGCATAATAGAATCAAGAATGTCGTTGGCGGCGTCAAGTGCTCTGAGCACAGTCATCATTACAGAGAAAATATTGTATACATAACAAGCTGTGCGAATGTGCTTTACCCAATCTTCATCGGTGATTGCAAACTGTATTAGGTAATAAATAATGGCGGCGGGAACCATGTGCGACAGCGGAATAAGCACTTTGTGTTTTACAAGTTCGTCGTCGTACTTGTTTTCGTTTTTGGTAACGATGGTGTGAACCACGCGGTTGATTATCAACTTGGTGATGAAGTAACTGATAAAGCAGATAATGGCAATTATCAACATATTGATAATGCCTTTAAATATAATAGCCCAATCTTCTGATATGTGCCAGTCCATAAATGTGGCTATCAGATAGTCGGAAAAATCCTTAAACAAGTCGAATAATATTTTGCTCATAGTAGTGATGTTTTGGTGTTATTTACAAATGTCAAAAATAGTGGTTTTGGCGTTTTTTTCAAAAAAAGTTTGTTTCTTTGTGAAAAATTTTTTCAAATGTTTACAATCGGAGATATAAAATTCAACCGTTATCCCCTGTTTCTTGCGCCTATGGAAGACGTTACAGATGTGTCGTTTCGCCATATTTGCAAAATGTACGGGGCTGATATGCTTTACACAGAATTTATTGCAAGCGAGGCACTTGTGCGCAATATCGACAAAACTGTAAAAAAAATGCACCTCGAAGATTCGGAGCGTCCCGCAGGTATACAAATCTATGGACACGACCCTGTGCACATGGCAGAAGCTGCTCAAATGGCGGCAGAACTCAAACCCGATTTGATTGACATCAACTGTGGATGTCCTGTGAAAAAAATTGCCACCCGAGGCGATGGCGCAGGACTACTTCAAAATCCCGACCTAATGATCGAGATAGTAAAAGCTGTGGTTGTCGCCGTACCCAATATACCCGTAACAGTGAAAACCCGTCTTGGATGGGACGAAAACTCAAAAATCATTGTCCCTCTTGCCGAACGTCTTCAAGATGCAGGTATTAAAGCACTTGCCATTCACGGTCGCACACGTATGCAATTATATAAAGGTGAAGCCGATTGGACTCTCATTGGCGAAGTAAAGAATAATCCGCGGATGCACATACCCATTATTGGCAACGGTGATGTGGATTCTCCTCAAAAAGCAGCCGAAATGCGCAAGCGCTATGGAGTAGATGCTATAATGATAGGCCGCGCCGCTGTGGGATGTCCATGGATATTTAAAACAGTTCATGAATATTTGGAAACTGGTGTTCTTCCTCCCGAACCTACAGTTGCCGAGCGAGTAAAACTTGCCAAGTATCAGTTAGAAACATCGATGCAATGGAAAGGCGATACTCGTGGAATGTTAGAGATGCGTCGTCATTATTCGCAATATTTTAAAGGTGTGCCAGATTTTAAACCATTCCGTATG
Source organism: Bacteroidales bacterium (assembly GCA_016293845.1). Taxonomy (GTDB): domain Bacteria; phylum Bacteroidota; class Bacteroidia; order Bacteroidales; family UBA3824; genus UBA3824. The sequence goes on from JAEDDH010000010.1 coordinate 19,097, forward strand.
CGCCTTGTTACCGAACCCGACCCTGCTGTAATATCTCAAATATTAGATGAAGTGGGCGAACGGTACAAAGATTTTAGTTTTGAACAAGTTGGCTAATAATCGACATAAAAAAAGCGGAATTTTTAAGTTCCGCTTTTTGGTTTATTACTCAGAGTTAAACATTGCAATCTCCCATTTTCGGATATTCAAACTGTACTGACTTGTAACAAGTGTACCGTCGGGCTTGTGGTATTTACACCATTTTCTAAACTCCTCGTCAGGACTTTCGCCGTTGTCGATTTTCACCTTCAACTGACTTTTTAAGTAACGGCCGATACCCTTAGCAAAAATAAAGTGGGCAACAGCCATTAGCTGATTTTCGGTAAGACCCGAAGAGTGTTTTCGTGCAAGAACAAGACACTTAGAAAAGTCGCTTCGCAAAAGTCGGTCAGCTTCCTGACGTGTAATGCGGTCGTCTTTAAAATGCTCGTTGTCTTTCACCACGTGTCCATATCCGATGGTTTTATAACCGGCGGCGCAGTAATAAGCCTTACCACCGGCAAAACCCTCGTGCTTTTTGATAAACGCGATGGTTTGTTCAAAAACGTCGGAATAACCTGTAGTAGGCACACAAGGAATAATAGTGTACTTTTCTACCGTTTCCACGACGTGCTTTTCCTCAAATTGTTCGCCCCTGATATCAAAATAACTTTTGTCAGGGTCGGGGGCTGTGGTGCTACTTGTAAGCATTACACAACCGATACTCATAAAGAGTCTTAAAATTAAAGTTTTCATAACGCTCAAATTATTATGTAAATAATCGCTCAGGTATTATCCTTAGATATATGCCTGTGCGGCCACTTTCATCGGCTTATAGCCGTATTTGATATGTTATGATATAATTTAAAGTTATTTGTATTTGTTATTATAATTTTATTTTTATAATCTCTTATACTTTATTCTTTAAATTATGTTGCAAATATATACACAAATTTTACTAAATGCAAATATATTTCTTCTCTTTCTGCATTTTTTATAAAAAAAAATATGACACCCCTCTACAATAGTCTGTGGAGAGGGTGAAGGTTAAAAAAATATTGTTAAAAATTGTTAATTTTTTTAAGATTTTACATTTCTCTCCACTTAAAACCATCGTTTTTGATGTTGAGAAGCGAAAGAATTCGATCAACAACGGTGTTGGTAAGCTGTTCGATGGTGGTGGGAGAGGAGTAAAACGAAGGCGAAGCAGGACAAATGATACCTCCGGCAAGTGTAATGCGCTCCATGTTTTGTATATGTATCAGACTAAGAGGAGTTTCGCGAACGGTGAGTATAAGTTTTCTTCGTTCTTTTAGCATTACATCTGCGGCACGAGTTATTAGCGAATCAGATATTCCGTTGGCAATTCTGCCCAAAGTGCCGCACGAACAGGGGCATATTACCATTGCCGAATAGGTGCTCGAACCCGATGCAAATGGAGCGTCAAACTCTTTGTCGGGATATATTTTTATCTTATCGTGGTGGGGTAGGGGAGAGGTGTTCTCTGAGTTATAAATTTTTAACCCATTACTGCTAAATACAATGCCGATTTGCTCTACTTCGGACGATTTTTCTAATTTTTGGATAAGTTGTCGGGCGTAGATAGTTCCGCTTGCTCCGGTAATGGCTACTGCTATTTTCATTGTTGCGAGCGATGATTTGAGAGTCGTCGGTAGATGCTCAGATTTATAAAATTGTTTCTCCAATATGGCATATCGGGGTCGTTGGTAATTTTGGTGATGCTATAACCAAAATTTGCCGTTAGTTCAAATTTGGGCGAAAGATAAAACCGAAATCCTGCCAAGCCGTCTACATCGTATTTGTTTAAATAATCGGGATTTTTAATCTCAGCTCCTGTTTCGTCTATAATTTTTGATGATATTCTATGATTGTAAGATATACCTAACTCTGCCCCGAATTTTTGCGAAAAACGGTATTTGATTAATATCGGAAGTTCGGCATAGTTGAGCTTGGTTTTAAATTCGGTGTAGCCTTGAGTGCGTTTGATAGCACCCTTAGAGGTGAAAAGCAAACCAGATTCTATGCTTATAGTTTTGTCGATGGGCGATGAAACGGTAAAACCTGCGCGGATTCCCGGTTTGTGATATCCGCCTTGAGTGTCGCCATCGATTTGACATCCGTTGATGCCCAAAACTGCAGCACCGATAATGGTTTGCGCTGTGGTAGATGTGCTTATTGCAATTGCTGTTATTATATATATAAGTGTCTTCATGTGTTAAAAAAATCCCGTTTCATCGTGAAAACGGGATTTTAGGTAAAAATATAAATATGAAAAAAACTATGAGATTGTCTTACTCTTCAATCTTGTTGCCCCTATTGTCGATAAAGAAATATGTTGTGTCGTTACCGATTTTGAGACAAACTAACGCTTTGCCGTTGCAGAATGTTTCGCCTGCGCCTTTCATCTTGAGATAGTTGAAGTCGAACATTGGCGGAATTACAATATTACCTGTGGTGTCAACGTATCCGAATTTACCTTTTGAAAGGTCGTTTTTGTCGTAGCGGTATTTAAAGAGCCACAATCCTTCGGTGGGACGGCGCATACTTAAGAAGTAAGTAGAGTCGCTGTTGATATTGTTTTGCACTTCGGTGATATAAGCATTTCTGCGGTTTTCGGCGTTGCGGTATTTGCGTTGAGCAACGGTGTCGGTGTTGTCGTATCGGATAGCGCGTTTGTAAGCTGTGATTGCGCTGTCGATATAGTGAGGATTGTCGTTAGAGAAATGCTCCATATAGTAGTCGCCAAGATTCATTTGCACATCGTGAGGTGTTTGAATAGCAGTGGTTTCTATTTCGGGTTGAACAGCTTTGTTGGCTAAGTATTTGCCAATAAAGAATATAGCTGCAACGCCGAGCAACAACAATAATACTGTGATTAAACCCCACCAAGCTTTGCGGCGGAGTTTTTTAGCGTGGGCGTTTTCTTTTATTGACGGATCTTTGCGTTGTGCGTTCCAATATGCAAACGGAGCTATAAAGATATTAAGCCAACGTAGCCATTTGTTTTTGAAAAAGTTAGTACTCTTGTCGAGCGACTTGGCAATTTCATAACGTTTTTTGAGGTTTTCGTCGGCAACATTGTAGTTGCGGGCCGTTTTGAAACATTCGGCGGCATTGGCAAAATCACCAACTTCTAACAGAGCCTCGCCTTGAGCCTCAAATTTCTTGGAGTTTGCCTCGGCATTTTCACCATCTTTGAGCTCGGCAGCATCTTCGTATTCTTCGTAAGCATTGATATAGTCGCGAGTTGCAAACAAGAGGTCTCCCTTGATCATTTTATACATAAAAGAGAGTGTGTTGCTATTTTCGCGAATACCGGCGTCAATTTCGCTTTTGCGATTGTCGGGAAGAATATTTTTGTATTTTATATACTCATAAATATAAAGTGCGCGCGAAGGTTGATATTTGGTAGCGTATGCATCGGCTTTGTAGATGAGGTCGCTTGCCGGAGTGTTTGAGAGGTCGCCAAATTCAAAGTCGTTGAGGTAGTTAGGCACTTTGCTAACTTCGCGGCGAAGGTCGAATATTTTGCGCTGTTTGTCGGTGAGGTTGGTTTTGTGGAGAAGTTCAAGTTCTTCAAACTGCTCTTTAAACTTAATGGTATTTTCAAGCTCACCGATTTTTGGCTCTTGACTGTTGGTGATGTTGGTAGCTGCAACAGGTTTGTGAGCGGCTGCAACGGGAGCGGCTTCTGCAATAATAGGCGAGGCTGCTGCGCTAATAGCTGCTGCCACCGCTTCGGCATTAGGAGCCGAAACTGTTTTGATGGTTTGCGTGGTAACTGTAGTGGTTGTGGTGGTAGTTGTTGTGTGTGTTTCGGGCTCTGCCTTTGGCTCTTCTACCACTGCAACGTCTGACGAAAAATCAAGAAGGTCGTCGCTGTTGCCGTCAACGTCAGATGTGTATTTGTGTTCTGATTCAAACCATTTGCCTGTGATTTTAAAATCAGCCAAAAGTCCAAAAATAGCTTTACTATCGATTAGCAAAAGTTCTAATCCGTTTTCTTTGGCAATACGCGAAGTCCAATTTTCCCACCAAGAGGTTTCTTCGGACGTTAGTTTAGTAGGTACAATGAGCACCCATTTCTTTATGTCGTTGGTTTTCATAAAGGGGAGATTGTCGTTGAGCGACTTTCTGATTTGCCCTTTACGCGAGTTAGAAATACCGTCGGTAAAAAATTTGGGGAGGTAAATAATCGAGTTTTTACCTTGATTGTCGACTTTGGAGGTGTCGTTTTCTAAGATATCAGCCGATTTAATGATATTGTGGTCGGGATATTTTAGCCTCATAAGGTCTTCGCAGAGGTCGCAGAAAGTAAGTCGTGCCACCTGTTCGTTTTCGTATGCTTTTCTAAATTCGTCCCACGTATGTTGCATAATTATCTGTATATATGTAAGTTGGTTGATGTTGTGGTTTGCCTTTGCCTAAGCTGTTGTATGCTTACGGCGGTAAGGCAAATTTACAAATATTTATGTATAAAACAAATATGAAGATTATTTTTTTTATTTTTTATCTTAATCGGCGTTGTTGCGAGCATTTTTAAAGAAAAAACTCCCCGAGTCCTCACGGATACGGGGAGAAACTTTAAAAATTATGGATTATGACAATATATACGCGATTGACGTACGGGGCAAAGGTAAAAAATATTTTTTATCTAAGCACGTTGTTGGTGATATTTTTTTTATTTTTGTGATGTCAGAATTATGAAGAATAAAATATACATATTAGCCATTGCACTTTTTATGGTGCTTGTAGCGGTGTCTGTGGTGGCAATTTTCAAGTTGAAAAGTGCCAACAACGGATCCGAAATACTATTAAAATTGGCACCCGTTGACCCGCGTTCGCTTATTCAGGGCGACTATATGGCGCTCGACTACGAACTTATGTGGGAAATCCGCTACAAGGGCGATTACAAATTTGTGGTGGTAACAGTAGACGACAACCGCGTGGCAACGTTCAACCGCCTACAAAACGACAGCACCCAGAATGCCAACGAACTCCTACTCCGCTACAAACGCGACGGCAATAAAATTTCCTTGGGCGCCGAACACTTTTTCTTCAATGCCGACTCCGTAGACAAATACCAACAAGCCGAATACGGATTAATCAAAGTAGATAATCAAGGCAGATGCAGCCTTGTTGGCGTGTGTGATAATGAAAAAAGGTTGATTGAGTAGCCCGCTAACACTCAATAACACAGCACCTACCCCATTGCCTCAACCGTTCGGCATTGACCTTTTCGCATTGTTTATCGGGGAAAATCCAGAGAACTTTGGGTTTGCGACCTGTTATTATAGGTTCGTCGGCGTAACCGTCGGTAAAGATTATTATGCCATCGTAATGAGTTTTGGATGTGCGGAAATAATCAAAAACTGGCTGAAAATCAGAACCTCCGCGACCAATTACTTTTATTTCGGTCTGCGCTTTTTTGAGTGGAAGAATTTCTCCTAACTCGGTATCAAACTGCACTGTATCAATACTTTCGATGCCGTATTTAAAGAAACGATTTTAACACCGAATAAAACTTTTGCAACATTTTGCTCTCTACCGAGCCGCTCACATCTACCGCCACCAAATGGTTTGTGCGCATTTTGTACAGGCTGCCAAGGTTTTGAAAAATAGAAACCAATTGTCGTAAATATGCTTGCTAATACGGTTGTATGAGGTCATTATGCCAACTATAATATACTTACCAACTGCATTTACTTTTGATACACCTCCATTGCGTTAGCCACTATGAATGCCACAGCCGAGGGGTACATACCTTGCGAAAATACCGATGTAAAATGCGCCAAGGATTCTTTGTTGCTGCCTGATTCAAGGAGGGCACTGTATTTTTTGAGGTTGGCGGCGGCGGTGTTTTTCTCTTCGGTGGAGATATGTAGAATAATATCCGAAACTTTTTTCCAAGCCCTGTGGTCGGGAAATGTTTCTAACCCGCTGTCGATTTGCGGACGGTCTGCCACATTGCCATCAAGCCAATCGGGATTGGAGGCAATAAAATCGGTTACGCGACTGTCAAGTTTCTGTTTTTCAGCCCACAAGAGCCATTTTTTGAGGTATAAAATTATATTACTTTCTCTAACGATTATTTTTCTCGTTTATTACTTTTACACAGTAGCATAATTTTCAATCTTTTGATTCCAATTTTTTCCATTGCGTAGATTTTGGGGTTATTCTCAGTTGATTTCCGGCATTGGTAGCAATCCAAAAAAATGGATATTGTTTTATGTTGCTTATGGAAGGTACTTTATCCAAAACTTTTCAAGCCATTTGGCTTTATCGACAACCCATTTTTATCACTTTGTTTCAAGGCTTTATCTATATTCACACTACTGTTGACCTTCGACAAATCCCAAAAATCAAATTTTGCTTTATTGTTTTTTTCTACCGCTTGAATACCTTTTGAAAATACCCAGGCAAATCAGTTTTAACTGCTTTTTCAAAAGTCATAACCATCTTATTTTAAAACTTTGAAACAATACTACCGGCTCTGTCGGCAGAAAGCGACATTCCACTCCAAATAGAAACATCCTCGTCGTCGGAATATACATCAAGCGTCGAAATATCTTTTGAATAAACCTTACGTGTTTTGTTATCGGGTGAAAAATAATAAACTTTTATAACTTTTTCGGCAAGACCATCAAAAACAGATTTGTCTTTTATCTTAAAGTCAAACATCTCGGCAATATTGTCTATTTTGGCATTACTCTCTTTCAGATGGTTAATAGCCCACACAAAATCCAACGGTGTTGACGAATGAGTTGAAATAATGACCTTTACTCCGTTTTTGATTAACTGTAAAACGGTGAACATAAATTCGACAATAGCGCGTGGGTGAAGGCCAAGTTCAGGTTCTTCGATGATGATGTAATCAATAGTATTCTTTAACTTAAAAAAATCTAATGCCATTAAAAGGGGGGTAAACTCTCTCTGACCTGTACTCCACACCATATAAGGTATTGTTTGTTTTCAACTGTCATTTCTAATCGAGGACTACCCGCACTCCGGCGCATATTAATTTCGGATATTTTCAGAAAATCGTAATCTTGAATAACCCCCTTTAATATTTCAGTTGAATGCAATCTAACATATTGTTGTAAATAATTACAAAACTTGACCAAAACGTATGGGGTATTAATAAAGTCATCAGAAGTTTTTATTCTTCCTTCCGATAATGCCAAACTTCTTTGAGCAGGTATATATCTTATATCAGAAAGTGTGTGATTAGCAATAATCTTATAGTCGGAATGGTCTTTATTCAAAACATTTAAGGCATTATCAACTTTTGATAAAATATGTATATTACAATCATCTAATACTAAATGAGTATCATTTTTAATAATTGTATGCATATTATCACCATAGTAGTAATCTAAAAAAAACATTAGATTACCGCCTGCATTATGTGTGTAAAAGTCAGTCACAGCAACGTCATCCTTCACCAATTGAAACGTCTCCAAAAACAGCGTTTTACCGCTTGCTTGTGGACCAGTTAAGATGGTCAAGTCGCCAAAATCTACTTCGGCTTTGGCTATTGGTCCTAAATTCTCTACTACAAAGTTGTCTATACACCTTGATTATTAAAAAAACAGGGCTGAATCATATTTCTCAGCCCCGTTTCCAATTATCAACATTCAATTTTCAACTTACGCGATTATTGTGCAGCCAGAGCAGGGTTTCAACTGTTTGAAAAAGTCGTTGCCCTTGTCGTCTACGAGTATGAAGGCGGGGAAATCTTGTACTTTGATTTTCCAAATTGCCTCCATTCCAAGTTCGGGATACTCTACGCACTCGATGCTCTTGATGTTGTTTTGAGCAAGGATAGCGGCAGGACCACCGATTGAGCCAAGGTAAAATCCGCCGTGCTTTTTGCAAGCGTCGGTAACGTCTTGTGTGCGGTTGCCTTTGGCAAGCATAATCATTGAGCCGCCGTGGTCTTGAAACTCGTCAACATACGGGTCCATACGGTTGGCAGTGGTGGGACCCATTGATCCACAAGGCATTCCTGCGGGAGTTTTGGCAGGTCCGGCGTAATAAATCGGGTGGTCTTTCATATACTGCGGAAGGTCTTCGCCAGCGTCTAACCGTGCTTTGATTTTGGCGTGCGCAATGTCGCGACCTACTATGATAGTGCCGTTGAGCGAAAGACGTGTGGCAACGGGATATTTGGTAAGTATCTTGCAAACCTCGCTCATAGGTTGGTCGAGGTCGATTTTTACAGCGTTGCCTTCGCCAGCGTTGCGGAGTTCTTCGGGAATGAGTTCGGTAGGATTGTCGTCCATTTTTTCAATCCAAATACCGTCTTTGTTGATTTTTGCCTTGATGTTGCGGTCGGCAGAGCAACTTACGCCCAGACCAATCGGGCAACTTGCACCGTGGCGCGGAAGACGTATCACACGCACGTCGTGAGCCATATATTTGCCGCTAAACTGTGCGCCGAGACCAATTTTGTAAGCCTCTTGAAGAAGTTCTTTTTCAAGTTCCACATCGCGGAATGCGCGTCCAGTTTCGTCGCCGGTGGTGGGCAATGAATCGTAGTAATGGGTAGATGCCAACTTAACGGTCAAGAGGTTCTTTTCAGCTGATGTTCCGCCAATTACAAATGCAATGTGGTAAGGAGGACAAGCCGCTGTGCCGAGGCTCTTCATTTTTTCTACCAAGAATGGAACCAATGTGTCAGGGTTTTGGATACGTGCTTTGGTTTCTTGATAAAGGTAAGTTTTGTTTGCCGAGCCGCCGCCTTTGGTTACCATAAGGAATTTGTATTCCATACCTTCGGTGGCTTCGATGTCGATTTGCGCAGGAAGGTTGCAACGTGTGTTTTTCTCTTCGTACATACTCAATGGAGCGTTTTGCGAATAGCGCAGATTGTCCTGAGTATAAGTGTTGTAAACGCCTTTTGCAAGAAATTCTTCATCACAGAATCCTGTCCACACCTGCTGACCTTTTTCGCCGTGGATAATGGCTGTACCGGTGTCTTGGCAGAGGGGAAGTTGACCCTTTACCGAAACTTCGGCATTGCGCAAGAATGTGAGAGCCACATATTTGTCGTTTTCAGATGCCTCAGGGTCGCGGAGAATCTTGGCTACCTGTTCGTTGTGTTTGCGGCGGAGCATAAACGATACATCGTGAAATGCCTGTTGCGAAAGTTTTTCCAAAGCCTCGGGCGCAACCTTCAAGATCGGTTTGCCTTCAAATTCCGAAACCGAAACTCCTTCTTTTGTAAGGAGATAATATTCGGTATCGTCCTTGCCCAACTGAAACATCGGGGCATATTTAAAATCGGGAATGTTTGCCATTTGTTTAAAATATTTGATATGTTTGTTTAGTGCAAAAGTAGGGATTATTTTTGGTATAATAACAATATTTCAATAGATATTTTTTAACAAAACACCATTAGCCACAACTAAATTGTTTTTGTTGTTAATAAAAAATCCATTACTTTTGCGGTGTTAGCAAAATAGAATCGTACGATGGATACTCTAAAAATAATTGCCATTATACTTGCCACGTGCCTTTTAAGTGCGTGTTGCACTCCTATTGCATCTATCACAAAGCACCCCGACAACTACCGTGGCAAAACCGTAATTGTAAAAGGCAGAGTTATCAACACCCTCCGCCTCGAAGACCTTAGTTTCTTCACCATCAAAAACCATGGAAAAATCAACATCACTACCACAAGTTTCCTCCCTGTAAAAGACGACTATGTGCGCGTAAAAGGCATTGTAGACGACAAATTCTACTATCAGCGCGACACGATACTCATTATACGCGAAATTGTGGAAATCGACGAAACCAAAAAACCTGACTTTAATCGAATGGTAAACTAATGATGAATAAGTGGTTGATATTATTGTGGTTAATTACGGCGGCGCAATTGGTAAACGCTCAAAATTTTAAAATCAGCCGTGTTGACGAAAGCAGGTTTCCCGAAATTTCGTTTCAACTTGAAATTTCAGGCGGAAGCGAAAAATCTATCGAAGATTTCTCGTTAGAAGAACTATCTAAAAGCATTGAATACACCTCCGAAGCCACCGATGCTGCAGGTGCGCAAATTTCAAGGACTTATATTTATTTAGTAGAAAACTCATACTATTTCCATAAAAACCATATCCATCCTGAAATAATTTCGGCTTTAAAACAAATTACAGGCAGCATTGACGAAGACGACCGTATCAACATTCTGTTTTTTGGCGGGAAACTTCAACCCACGGTTAAATACGTGAGCATAGAACCAACCTCCGACACAAAACGGCTCGTCAGCATGACAGATAGTTATTTTCGTTCAGAATCAGACAGCACATGTATCGACAATCCGCTATACCCAAGTATCGAAGAGGCAGCAGAATACGCTCTTTCGTTGACGTCGCAAAACAGTGCAAAATTTCTCACCATCATAGCACGAGGTCTCAATTTGTGCAACACTCTCGCTTTTTCGCCAAACTTTGTGGAGCTGATGCACAAGAGCGACCTTTATATTAATATGGTGATGTTTAAAACTGAAACACCCAACGCCCGGCGCGACCTTGCCGACCTCTGCGAATCGTCTGGAGGGTCGTTTGTAACGTTTGAAAAAGGTGAGTTGGAAAAGTCGCTTATGCAGCTTGCCGAAAAAAACAGCAAAACTCCGCCAAAAACCACAAGCCACTGCTATCAAATATCGTTTGAAACTCAGCAAAACGGCACCAGCAATTTTGTAAAGGCGAAATTCAACGGCGCAGAAACCGTAATTGAGTTTTCAAACCCCACAAAGACAGGCATTTTTGGACGGCATCCCTCCACAGCATTTGCAGGCATTATGTTCGCGGTTTTGGCAGCTGTGCTCATTATCTATGCCGTGGCTCGAAACAAGGTGATCAAAAAAATCGACGACGCTACAAAACTCAAAATCCGCGAAATACAAATTCAAAACAAACGCCTAAAACGCGAAATCGAAAAATACCGCAAGCATCCTATCAGCGTTTCGCATTCGTTCGACGATTTCAACTCTGCCGAAAACCTTATGGCAGGCGGTCAGCAGACACCGAAACTAATCTGCGCCAACGACGGCGAAAACACTTCTTACGACCTCAACAAATTGGTAATGTCGATTGGACGTGCCGACGACAACGATATTGTAATACCAAATCGTACAGTTTCTTCGCACCACGCAACGCTCAGTTTTGAAGGCGGAGTATTCTACATAAGCGACAACGACAGCACCAACGGCATTTTTGTTAACGATATAAAAATTACAAAAAGCAAAGTTCAAAACGACGACATTATACGCATCGGCTCGGTGTTCGCCAAATTAAAATACTAAAATAATATGGCAGAGACAAAAGAATTAACCAATTTTCACTACATCAGCCTTACCGATAAAGGTTGTGTCCGCACCAACAATGAGGACTATCTCGGCTATTTCGACACGCTCAACGGTCATGTGTTTGTGGTGTGCGATGGCGTTGGCGGGCTTCCTTGTGGCGAAAGAGCTTCGCAAACTGTGGTAAATTCGGTTAAGTTCTTTTTTTCAAATTTTTATTACAAAGACCCATACCAAGCACTCTCGGATGCGTTAGATTATGCACAAGACCGCATTGCCGACGAGGTGCGCAACGACCGCTCTTGTCAAGGAATGGCCACCACTGTGGTGCTTGCTCTTGTGCGGTACAATACCGTTTATTATGCCCACATGGGAGATTCGCGACTTTATTTTCTTCACCACAAAGAACTTATACGCCTTACCAAAGACGACAGCGTGGTGAAAAACGAACTCACCAAGGCTATGGGACTTACGCCACCTTGTCGTCCAAATATTTGCACCAAGCCAGTTAATCCCGACGAAAAAGACCTCATAATGCTCTGTACCGACGGACTTTACAATATGATTTCGGAAAAAGAGATTCAATCTGTTCTCTGTCGCCGCGGACATATCGAAGACAAGGGTATGGATATGCTCAAAACCGCAATCAAACGAGGTGCACCCGATAATATTTCGCTACAAATTATAAAATTTTACAACATTGAGTCCAAATACACAGCCACAGCGAATACTCCAAGCGAAGATTCAAAACCAAAAATCAAAAAAGCTGTTTTGATACTCGAAATTCTTCTTGCTGTGCTGCTTGTGGTGGGTATTGCGGTAATGCGTTTTGGAAGCAAACCTCAAAACACAACCGAAAAAACAACCCCGCCAGCCCAATCGTACAGCATCAATATCAAAACCGATGAATCGTGCAATATCGACTCTATATCAAAACTTTACGGCGTAAAAATTGAGTATATAGCGTTATATAGCAAAGGTGGATACTTTATAATGAATATCCCCGTAAAAAAAATTCTCAAAACACGCTATTACGACAATCTTGCCACATTAGAAAAACATTTTGGTGTAAGTCGTCGTAGGTTAATGATTATCAATAATATTCAAACCCCGCACATTACTCCGGGCACCAACATTACAATTCCCTTTTAAAACCGAAAAATTATGCAGACAAACTCGCTAATAGGACGCCGGCTCGGCAACTACAAAATAGACAGCCTTATTGATCAAGGTGGCATGGGAAGCGTATACGAAGGTGTTCACATGCTCCTCGGTCGAAGGGCTGCCATCAAGCAGCTCAACCCTATTCTCGAACAAAAAGAGGGCGTTAAAGAACGTTTTAAAAACGAGGCAATGATTCTATCCAAACTCAAGCACCCTCATATAGTTAGCATCTACGACTATATCGAATGCGACGAGGGTACTTTTATTGTGATGGAACTTATCAAAGGCACTGCTCTTGACGTTTACCTCAAAAACGAATCGGGACCTATTCCCGAGCCTCGTGCCGTCCGCTATATTTCGCAAATGCTCGACGCTATTGGATATATGCATTCAAAAAACATTATCCACCGCGACATTAAGCCCGGAAACTTTATCATCACTGCCGACGACGAAATCAAGATTCTCGATTTTGGCATTGCTCAGCTTATTGGCGAAACTCCTAAACACCTCACACAACCCGGCACTAAGGTTGGTACGGCTCTTTATATGAGTCCTCAGCAGGTTAAGGGACAGCCATTAGACCGCCGTACCGACATATATTCGCTTGGCATTACGTTTTTTCAAATGCTAACGGGGCAACATCCTTACAACGTAAAACTCTCAGAATACGATATTTACAATAAAATTATCAACGAACCGCTGCCCCCGCCATCTTCGATTTATGCTGGAGTGTCGCCGCAGATGGAAGACATTATATATAAGGCAACTGCCAAAAAACCGTTAGACCGCTATCAAAACTGCGCCGCTTTTCTGCACGATGTAAAAGCCGCTGCCAAGCAAACTTCGGGCGAAGATAAGTATCTCAATACGCAGATTTTTGACTTTTCGCCTGTTGATACCGAACGCAAACCGTCGGCATGGCGCAATATTGCCATCTTGCTTATGATTTCGATATTTTTGCTCGCTGTGGCTGTGTCGGTATTCACCTTTGGACGTCACGACCAAATGCACGTTATCGGCGACAATGCACATCTCTATAAATCAGATAGTCTCAACGACGAACGCACCGACCGTCTCAACTATGGCGAAACTGTGCGCATTGTGCCCGACCGTCCCGAAATAATCAACAACGGCACCGCTTGGGTAGAGGCCACTTCGCTGCGCGGCACCAAGGGTTATATTCCTAAAAAACAATTGGTTTCGGCAAAAATTTATCAGCAAATCAACTCAATGTTCCTTACCAAAGAGGCTATCGACCTTACTCCGTGCGAATACAAACTTCTGCTGTGGAAATATTTTGTAGAAAACAAGTATTTCCGCAACTCGTCTACCTCGTGGAAAATTACGTCAGATACCAAAAACGAGCTTGACTTTTCGGGCATTGCCTCTGGCCGGTTTAACTCAAACTCCACACCCGATTATGCTTGCATTCTCCATAGCCTTAGCGACCGTCGCTGTCGTATACTTATTTTCCTCGACCAATCGTCCGAAAACATTGCGATAGATTATCCGGGTGAAATCCGAATCAAAACTATTCCCGCAGGCGAACAAGGCGGAGGATGGTTTCTCGGCAACACTTACAAACGCACAGCTGCCAATGGTTCGCAATATGAGGTAGATAAATATGAGTTTCTCGCCACTGATGGAATAATGATTTATGACATCGAAAACGAAACCAATTCGGTGTGTGTGTTCAATTCTGCCGAAAACAAGATACACATTTACCAACAGCCTAAATAATTTTTACCTTTGCAAAAAAACTAATAACATGAAATTTACAGCGAACGAAATAGCCGACATACTCAACGCCGACTCTATAACAGGCAATAAATCATTAGAAGCCAACCAATTAATTCTTCGTGCAGCCACTGCCGCCACCCTACCCGATAGTGTTTATTTTGATCTCCGAAAATTCAAAGACCCGCCAAACGCTATTGAACGTATGCACAATCTCGGTGTAAGAATTTTTGTTTACGCCGAACCTTTAACTGCCGAACCGTTTAGCGACTCTGTATATATAAAGGTGCGCAACATCAACACCGCCATCAACCAATACATCACCGAAATTATCCGCCGCTACGAAGGCACAGTTATAGCCGTGCCTCAACGCAACAATCGTTGCTGCATAAAAGATTGGATGGCTCTATTGCTCAAAAACTCTGCAAATGTTTTTACCACAGCCCATTACACATCCGAATTAGATTTTCTCGAAAACGTCAGCCTATTAAACAACAGCTATGATATTGCAGTTTGTCAAATTCCCGACAACTACGAATACACCTCTATAGCTGCTATCGAACAAGCCGACACTGTAAGTTTTAACGAAGAAGAATTTTCTATTTCGTTTAAAAAAGAAGAGGCATCTACCACAATCAATATCACCAAAAGTCAATCAGAATTTCCGGCAACAATCAAAATACCATTTTGCGACACAGAGCACGCTCAAGATGCCGCCCAATGCCTTTGCTACCTGCTCAAGCAAAACCTTTACATTCCATCGGTTCACAACTCGGTGTTCAAATCGCTCGATATTCCCGACCCGCTTATCAAAATGCGTCAGGGCGATTTTAACATAGGTGTAGTGTCGTGTTTTTCGTCAAAAAACAACATCTACGCCATCTGCAAGTGTTTCGACTTTATGGCTCGTCAGCATCAGTTTAATTCGCTCACTGCCGTAATTGCAAAACCCGATTTTGAAACCCTCACCAAAGATGAATTTTTTGCGCAGTTGTTTTTTGCTGCACGAGGTTGCGGAATTTCGCGCATTGTGTTTATAGGATATTTTGAACAGATACCTCACAATGAATTTATACGCATTACCAAATACGATACTATTCAAGACTTTATCGATAATTTTGCCGAACAAACCTACACAGAAGGCGGCATTTTGCTCAAAGGCGAATGTTACGACGATTTTGCCGACGCTTTCGACTTTTTTCACACAGGTAACCACGATACTGTTTTAGAAGTTAGTCTCAATGCGCTCAAGCACAACCTCAACTACTATCGCGCACTGCTCCGTCCGCAAACAAAAATGATTGCAATGGTAAAGGCCAATTGCTACGGCAGCGGAAGTTTTCAAATCGCCAACATGTTGCAAAACAATGGTGTAGACTATCTTTGTGTAGCTTTTGCTGAAGAAGGTATAGCCCTTCGTCGTGCCAATATCAAGATGCCCGTTATGGTAATGAACTACGACGGACGCAACTACAAGCAATTAATCAACTACCGTCTCGAACCCGTATTGTTCTCGTCTGAGCGCACACTCCGCCTTATCGAAATTCTTAAAGAACGCGGCATTAAAAACTATCCCGTTCATGTAAAACTCGATACTGGTATGCACCGTTCGGGCTTTATGACGCACGAATTAGAAGAGTTTTGCAACATTGTTAAGAGCAATGCCGACACTATTAATATAGTTTCGATGTTTACCCACTTTGTGGCAGCCGACGACAACCAAGAAGATAAGTTCTCGTTAACGCAAGTTCAGCGTTTTACACAAATGGCATATACCATTTGCCGTCTTACAGGGCTCAATCCTATGCGCCATATCTGCAATTCGGTTGGTATTGAGCGCTTTACAGATTATCAGTTTAATATGGTTCGCCTCGGAATCGGTCTTTACGGCGTGGCATACGAAGCCACCGAGCAACTTATGGGCATTTCTAAATGGAAAACCAACATAGTGCAAATCAAAAATATAGATAAAACCGAAACCGTGGGATACAACCGCCGTGGCAAAATCAGCCGCGATTCGCGCATTGCCCTCATTCCTGTAGGATATGCCGACGGACTCAACCGCAAATTTGGCAACGGCAACCTCCAAGTAGAAATCAACGGACACCGCGCACCCATCATCGGCAATATCTGTATGGATATGTGCATGGTAGACATCACCGACATTGAGTGCAAAGCTGGCGACGAAGTTGTTATTTTTGATACTAACACTAAACTTATCGAAATGGCAAACGCTATAGGCACAATTCCATACGAAATACTCACCGGTATATCTCCGCGGGTAGCAAGAGTTTATGTAGAATAAAAAAATATTTTTTTTCACTCCCGATTTTTGCATTCAACTATTCTAATACAAAAATTTCTGTTTATCTTTGTATCGTTATTACAACCTTTATACAAACAGGAAAACAGATGAAAATTTTTGGAAAGAAAGACGAAGGCATCTTCACTACACGTATGTTGACTACGATAACAGACATTATCGTAAAAAAATACATTAAAGCAGGCTACATTGCGCCCGAAAACTACGAAGATACCCGACAGACGATAATTGAAAAATATATTGCTAAACGCGAGCATATCGAAAGTTTGTACGACAAGCGGGCAAAACCTGAAACCTATCTTTCTGCCGTGCTCTACAAAATGATGCTCGAAATTATGAGGACAACTTCTTCAAAACAGAAGCATTTTGGCGAATACGAAGCAACCGTGCTAAAAAACGGCGAGGGACATCAAATCACCCCCGAAGAAAAACTGATTATCGAGAACGAAAAAAAATATCTCGAAAAAGTGCTTGCTTCATTCGGTCACGAAACCTCCAAAGTTACTCTATTCTGCAAAATGTTTTTCAGAATAAGGCCTTCAAAACAAGAATTGGAGGCGTATCTAAAACACGAGGCAGACAACGATATATTAAAATTAACGTTCATTGAAGGCAACGAACTCGACAAAGACATTTTTGACAGGCTATGCACAATTTGCAACACCGCCGAAAACAAAAACAACAAACCCGATGCTGTGCGTATGTTTGTAGGTAAAACCAACGGCAAAATTATCAACCGTCTCAACCTCAACCGACAAACAAATTACAACGAAGAATCGCTTGCACTGCTATTTGATATGGTATATACTGACAAAGACACATAACTTTTGAATAAATAAATAACCAACTCTAACACATTATATATTGTATGCAAACCACCGACTATAACCAACTTGCTCGATGCGCTGATTACCACAACAGCAAGGGTACATCCCTCTCATCCGACGATAACGCTCGAATGTCAGAAGATGACGATTTTGCAATGTCTGCTGTTGACATCGCCGAAATATCGTCTTTGGCACAAAATAAACTTTCCAAAAATAATACCGTAAAACTGATTCCTTTGCTCGCCATTGTGGCTGCAGCCATAGCTGCGTTTGTATTTATTCCTAAAACAGCCATAGAAGACGCTGCACCTGCCCTCAAAACCTCTGTTTCGTCTGTTGCCAAAACAACAGCCGACAACATCACCGCCGAAAACGGAATTGCAACAATTTCGTGGCAGTTTGAAGCCACATCTGCCGATACTCTTGTGATTTACGATGTAAACGGCAAGTCTCTTGTAAAAAAACCTATCTCAGGAAACGCCGCAACAATTGCACTTCCACAATCTGCCCAAAAATACATCTACAAAATTGAGCGATATTCTACCGACATCCTCAAAAAAGGAACTATTTTGATAAAATAGCTCTTATAATCGTATCCGTTTTTGCAAGAGCAAGAATCATTTGACAATGCTCTTGCTTAAATCTCCACGTCCTGCTATCGCCTTCGGCAACCTCTGAATCTAAACGAATATTGTAAGCAATGAAAAAATGGGATGATATAGATGAGAAAAAGTAAAATGCACATCATGCTATGCTTTTTGCTTCTTTTGGCTTGTTTTGGTGTATAATAGTGATTATTGGATGGTCTCCTGATTATCATTTAGATGAGGAAAAGGCAATTATTATGCTTGTGCATAATTGGTGGGGTGCGTATGGCTTGTTGGCTTTATTGATTGTTTTAATGATGATTGCCCTTTTTTGGATATGGCTATCTATTTCGGACTTAAAGGATTATAAAGCAGCCACTCAAATACGTGAGAAGATGGACATTAATAATAATTTAGAAATAATCAAATCAAAATAGTACTACATATATAAAATAAAAGACGTTTATATTATTTCTTTTTCTGTAAAAACCAAAGATTACCATCAATACATAATTGAGGGAATGGGTTTTGAAAATGATAAATTGTGAGATGATTTATGGCGTGACGTTAAGCATCATCCCGAAAACTATCAAGAATGGGATGTAGACAAATATTATTTTTTTGGCAATTTAGAACAAAACAATAACAACCCCTCAAACAAATAACGCACAAACCTACCGCAATATAAAAAAAAAGTTTTCAACCCTTTCATCGTAACGAAAAAAAGCTTATCTTTGGGAAGAAATCAAACTTTTAAAACACCGCATTATGGACAATCTTATAATTCCTGTAGAGGGACTTGCTGGAAAATTTGAGCAGCAGTTTACCGAACTCAAAAACGAAATTATCAACCCTAACATCCTGATTCTCGGACAGACGGGCGTGGGCAAAAGTTCGCTCATCAATACCATCTTTGACAAAAATATCGCTGCCGTTAGCAACACAAAGGCGCAGACTCGCGGCTTTCACGTTTATGCCGACAAGAATGTGCCCGTAAACATCATCGACAGTGAGGGTTACGAACTCGAAAAATCTGCCGACTTTAAAAAGATGATTGAGGAGTATCTCAACCTGCATTTCGACGAACTAAACAAGCAGATTCACCTTGCGTGGTATTGCATCAGTATTTCGTCGGCAAGGGTACTGCCATACGATATAGATATTCTTAAATTTCTGTTAGAGAAGAATATACCTACATGCGTGGTGCTTACTCAATGCGACAACGACACTCCCGAAGGCACTACCGCTGCACAACTCAAAAAGGTTATCGACGATAATTTTGACGGAAAAATAGATTGTTTTCAAGTGTCGAACGATGAGGAGATTAACAAGCAGTTGAATATCGACGAATTGATATATTGGTCGCGCAACAATTTGAGCGAGGAGAACCTCCGTCTCGGATTTGCTGTGGCTCAGAAAAAGAACCTCGAACTGAAGAAAGAGGACGCCGAAAAACGCATAAAATATTACGCCGCCTCTGCCGCCGCCGTGGGGGCAACGCCTATACCCGTGAGCGATGCGGTGTTGCTTACAGCATTGCAGGTGAAGATGTGCGCCGATATTTTTGGCATTTACGGATTAGACAACAACATTAGCAGCACCATCAAAAACGTTATCAGCGGACAGGTGGTGTCGCTACTTGGCAAAACTCTTGCCGGCAACCTTATTAAACTGATACCCGGCGCAGGCAACGGCTGTGGGCGCGGTGATAAATGCAACCGTGGCAACATCAATAACTGTGTCGATGGGCTACGCAATTTCGCGTTTAACCAAAAAATGTATCGAGAGTCGTCTTACAGGCAAGTTTATGGAGGGATTGCCCGTGATTTTCAATCAAGAAAACCTCAACAAACTTATCGACGAGTTTAACGCCAAAAACAAGGAATGCAAAGAGAACAGTTAAACATAATTATAGCAGGCAAATCGGGTGTTGGTAAAAGTTCGTTTCTCAATTATCTTTCGGGAAAGGACTTTTTCAAAACCGGCATTGGTACGCCCGTTACGCAAGAATATTTTGAATGTGTTGAGTATCAATCAGAAAACGGTATAACCTACCATCTTTTTGATACCAAAGGCATTGAACCCGACACGGCATCCGAATGTCGCGCCGAAATAATTAAGCGTATAAATGATTGCGACCGCAAGACCAATATTTTTGATTGGATACACACTGTGTATTACTGTTTTGCGGCGTCGGGCAAGAGGATAGAGAGTTTTGAGGTGGATTTTATTAAGCAATTGATGGAAAAAGCCTCGGTGATAATTCTTCTTACCAAAAAAGACCTTGTTGATGATGTTGTTATCAATCAGATTAAGAGTCAGATACGCAAAGAAATTGGCGACACGGTTCAGGTAATATCAGTTTGCAGCGTAACGGTTAAAACCCGCAAAGGAGAATCGTCGCCGTCGGGCAGAGAAACCGTATTGCGTGCGGGATTTCTCGGACTCTGGAACAAAATTGCCAAAACACGTTGCCACAAAATTGCCTCTATGATAGATTCGCTCATTGATTGGGATATGGTGCAACGACATTTACCCGACGATGAGGTGATGCGTAGTATGTTTCCTGAAATTCGCCGCAAGCACGAGAGGTTGAGCCTGTTGCAGTTTTTGCAGCACGTGAATATCGACAACCTTTGGGATCCGTTTATGTTTTCGCTTTTGCTCGACCAGTGCCGCAAGAATATCTTGGCTTTTGATGCTGAGCACGTGTGCGCCACCAATCAGAATATCTACAACAGCGTTTTTGCTTTTTATCAAAAACTTAACGGCTTTTTCCCCAACATTATCTATTCGCACAATTCAAAGGAGGAACTTATTAAAGTAAAACATTACGACATAGACGCTAAGATAAACGGTATCAAGTCGTTGCACGAAGAACTAAAATCTGCCGAAAAAGAGGTTGACGATACATTTCTATTCGACGGTAAGGAAAAAGTAGTACTCGAACATCGCCGTGGACAGTACCGTCATCGTATAAAGGACACCGCAAAGGAGATTTCGCGCTTGTTGGAAAATTTTATAAAGGTTTATCAAACAGAACTTTATCAATACGGGCAAGACTGTCTGCGCGACGACCAACTCAACACTCACGCTGGTCCGATTACTTCGCCTGCCGACCTAACTCGCAACGAAACAATATTTTACCGTATTTGTCACGCCTTGTTTAAGGCTCACCGCACCGACCCCGAAACGCTTGCCATTATTGCTGAAACGCTTGGAATTAGCGACACTGTTTCGCAAAATATTATTAATTTTGCCGCCAAAGAAATTTAAATTTTCGTCTAATGGAGACTATTGCTCTTGTTTCGTTTTTACCTGTTTTTTTGATTCTTTATTACATTTATAAAAAAGACCGCGACCCCGAACCAATTCAAACAGTGAGTCTTACGTTTGTATTTGGTGCGGTTTCGTGTATTCCTGCCATTTTTCTTGAACTTGGAGCCGAGTATGCTCTTAACGCTTCGACGCTCGAAGTGGATACGCCTATTTACAATCGTGCGCGTATGTTTGCTGGCGTGGCGTTGATAGAGGAGGTTTGCAAATGGTGCGTGGTAATGCTCTTTATTTGGAAACACAAAGATTTCGACGATTCGTACGATGCCATTGTATATTGCGTAACGGCGTCGCTCGGTTTTGCGGCTTTGGAAAACTTGCTTTACGTGGCGCAAAAAGGTCTGGCTGTGGGAGTTATGCGTGCCGTTACCTCTGTTCCTGGACACGCTTGCTTCGGTGTTTTTATGGGATACTTTTTGGCAAAGGCAAAATACCATTCAAGCCACGGTGATACAAAAAAAACGATACTTTGGATGGCTCTTGCGCTTGCTGTGCCGGTGCTTGTTCACGGCGAATACGACTACCTGCTCACTGTGGATATGCTGTGGGTATTTTTGGGTTTGATTGTGGTTGTCGACATTGTGGCGTTTGTGCTTATTCACCAAAGTTTTCACGACGACCATCCGATTGTTGACCGTCCAACTCCCATTCCGCCGGAGTTTCCTACCACGCGGCCGGAGTTCCATAACTCTGTTCCTCCCACTTTTAACCCCAACAATCAATGCGATACAAACTAACTCTTGCCTACAACGGCGAAAATTACCACGGTTGGCAAACTCAGCCCAACGCCCCCACGGTTCAAGAAACATTGGAACGGGCTTTCTCTTTGATTCTCCGTCAAAACACCTCAATTACGGGCTGCGGACGTACCGACACGGGGGTTCACGCTGAATATTACGTGGCTCATTTCGACACCTACGATATCAATGCCAAAATAGGCGACTTGATTCACAAAATGAACTCTTTTCTCCCAAAGGATATTGCCATTTACAGTATCGAACCTGTTGGCGATGATTTTAACGCGCGTTTTAGTGCCGTTAAACGTTCGTACCGCTACTGGATTCACACACGCAAAGACCCTTTTCTCGACCGTAGTTCGTGGCTTGTGCCGTATCCAATTGATATTGAAAAAATGAACCAAGGATGCGAAATTTTGAAACGTTACACCGATTTTGCCTCGTTTTGCAAGGCCGGAAGCGATAATAAAACCACTATCTGTCATATTTCGTCGGCACAATGGACTCAAGATGCCCACCGCATAAAGTTTGAAATCACTGCCGACCGTTTTCTGCGCAATATGGTTCGTGCAATAGTGGGCACAATGGTAGACTTGGGTTTAGGTAAAACCTCACTGGCTGATTTTGAGGATATAATAAAAAGCCACAAACGCAGTTCCGCCGGACAATCTGTGCCAGCAAAAGGACTTGCGCTTGTGGATATAAGGTATTGAAAAATCTATCTGATTACGCTTCTGGCAGTTCGATATCCTCGTCGGCAAGGCGTTTGAGGATATTGTTGATGTCGCAGTTTTCAGAAACGATGTCGGCAACCTTGTCGATAGCCACACGCTCTTGTTTCATACTGTCGCGCCAACGGATAGTAACGGTGTTGTCTTTGAGAGTGTCGTAGTCAACAGTTACGCAGAAAGGAGTACCGATAGCATCTTGACGGCGGTAACGTTTGCCGATGGTGTCTTTCTCCTCGTAACGGCAGTCGAAACGGTACATAAGGTCTTTCATAAGTTTCTGTGCTATTTCTGGCAAGCCGTCTTTCTTAACGAGCGGGAACACAGCCACTTTTACAGGAGCGAGAGCGGGAGGAATCTTCATTACCACGCGGCTGTCGGCTTTTCCGTCGGAGGTGAGGTCTTCTTCAGTGTACGATCCAGCAATGATGCTCAGGAACATACGGTCGAGACCTATTGAAGTCTCGATAACGTAAGGTGTGTAACTTTGGTTGAGTTCGGGGTCGAAGTACTGAATGTTTTTGCCCGAATATTTTTGGTGCTGACCAAGGTCGAAATTGGTACGCGAGTGGATGCCCTCCACCTCTTTGAATCCCATCGGGAAATTGTATTCGATGTCGGTGGCTGCGTTGGCATAGTGTGCGAGTTTCTCGTGGTCGTGGAAACGGTAGTTGTCGGTGCCGAAACCGAGAGCCTCGTGCCATTTGCGGCGCATTGTTTTCCAGTATTTAAACCAGCGGAGTTCGGTGCCGGGTTTGATAAAGTACTGCATCTCCATCTGCTCAAATTCGCGCATACGGAAAATGAACTGACGAGCCACAATCTCGTTGCGGAAAGCCTTGCCTATCTGTGCGATACCGAAAGGAATTTTCATACGGCCAGTCTTCTGCACGTTGAGGTAGTTTACAAAAATGCCCTGTGCGGTTTCGGGACGGAGATATATTGTTGACTGTTCGTCGGATACGCTACCCATCTTGGTAGAGAACATAAGGTTGAATTGACGAACTTCTGTCCAGTTTTTAGTGCCAGAAATGGGGCAGACGATGTCGCAGTCGAGAATAATCTGACGGAGTTCTTCAAGGTTGTTTTCGTTGAGTGCCTTGTCGTAACGTGCTGTAAGTTCGTTGATTTGCTGTTGAACTTTTTGAACGTTTTCGCTTGTGGCAAGGTATTTTTCCTTGTCGAATTTGTCGCCGAAACGTTTAGCGGCTTTTTCCACGTCTTTTTCTATTTTAGCGTAGAGTTTGTCGCGGTATTCTTCGATAAGGTTGTCGGCGCGGTAACGTTTTTTAGAGTCGCGGTTGTCGATAAGGGGGTCGTTGAAAGCGGCTACGTGTCCCGAAGCCTCCCAAGTTTTGGGGTGCATAAAGATAGCGGCGTCGATACCCACGATATTTTCGTGGAGGCGTGTCATAAACTTCCACCAGTACTCTTTGATGTTGTTTTTAAGTTCCACGCCGTTTTGACCGTAGTCGTACACAGCGGCGAGACCGTCGTATATGTCGCTCGACGGGAATATAAAACCGTATTCTTTGCAGTGCGATATAAGTTTCTTTAATTGGTCGTCTTGTGCCATTGTTTTGTATGTTAAATAATTTCAGGTTGCAAAATTAGATATAAATTTTGAGATTATATCATTTTTTTGCAAATTATCTACTTCTCCGCCTCCAACAGCCTCTCTACGCCTCTTTTTATTGTATCATCTTCCCTTGCAAAACACACTCTTATGATGTTGCTCTTGTTTTTGTCGTGGTAGTACATCGACATTGGGAAAACTGCTACGCCGTGGTTGTTGACAAGTTTGAGGGCAAACTCTGTGTCGGGGTCGGGGGTAACGTCAGAGCAGTCTATCGCCTGAAACCACGAGCCTTCGGTGGGTGTGAATTTGTATTTCGAGCCTTTTAGCAGGCTGCACAAGAGGTCGCGCTTATGGTGGTAGAGTTCGCGTATTTGGTCTGACACTTCGGAATGTGCCTCGTTGAGAAAATCGGCAAAGGTGTATTGCACAGCGGTGTTTGAGCCGTTGCAGATATAGTTGTGCATCTTGCGTATTTCGGCAGTGTAGTCGGCAGGAGCACAGCAAGTGCCGGTTTTCCAGCCTGTTGCGTTAAACGATTTGCCGAGCGAACTTATTACAATGCTCTGTTTTGCCAACATCGGATAGTGCGATACGCTTGTAAGCGGACCATCATACACAAAACTGCCGTAAGTTTCGTCGCTGAGTATTACAATCTTGCTTCTGGCAATGGTTTTTTGCAGCATTTTCATATCTTCGTCAGACATAACTTTGCCGGTGGGTATATGAGGATTGCTGATGATTATCATTTTGGTGCGTTGATTAACCGAACGCATTACCTCGTTCCAATCAATCTTGTAGTCGGGATATTTGAGAGCGATAAACACGGGCGTGCCTCCGTTTAGGCGGATTGCAGGTACATAGTTTTCGTAAACGGGCTCAAATACAATAACTTCGTCGTCTTCGTGAACAACGGCTGAGATTGCAGTCCACACGGCTTCGGTAGATCCGGCGGTGATAGTAACCTCGGTTTCGGGGTTGTACTGGGCGCCAAACTCCTTGTTGTAGATGCCTGCCATAGCCGTGCGCAAGGACAGTATGCCTTCGATGGGGCTGTACTGATTGTGTCCGTTGCTTATATGCTTGGCAATAGATTTTACAAGGCACTGCGGCATATTAAAATCGGGCACCGAGCAAGCTATGTCTACCGCATTGTTTTTGGCAGCGACGTCTAAAATCTCGAATGCCGGTTTTAACGTATTTTCAGGTAGTTTTGATCTCAGCATACTTTCTGTTATTTATTTTTCAAAATTACAAAAGATTTTAATATGGCAAGTTTAGTTTTACTTTTTTTGCAAAATAAATTTTAAAATTGGTTTAAATAGTGATAATTAATGTATTAAAAATAAAATACTCCGGCATTGCTGTCGGAGTATTTTTTGATGTGTGGAAAAATGTGGTATTAGTATGCTATGGAATTATATATCTGCTGTTTAAGGTAATCGATACCGCTTCCGAGCACTATTCCGGCGTTGTCGGCGGCTGCGATATAGTCGGCAGCGTTGTCGATGGTGGCATGAGCGTAAAAATATAGTCCTGTGTCTTCTTTTACCACGTCGCTGTCTACCGATTCTATTACGGCGTTGCTTTCGTGACCGTCTACAATCAGTTTGATGTTGGTGCTTTCGGAGAGTGAGTTTATATATTTATAAGGTATCTCAATTTTGCAGAGACATTTTGAATCAGAGTTTTTTTCAACGGAAAAACCGCTTGTGATAATGTTTTCGGGCATATTGTTTATTACACCGAAAACCAACATTGCTGTTAACATTGCCAAAGCAATCGCTATGCCTGCGTGCTTGATCATTTTGTTTGTTGTTTTCATAGTTCTGATGTTTATTATGTTGTCAACCTATTAGTGGTGATTTTTAGACGATGCAAAATTAGCCCTGCTTTTTAAAGTGTGCAATGCGTAAAATGCGTATATGGCTGAAAATAAGGTAGGGGTTTTACGTATTTTTGGGGAGAATTACAATGCCAAATACACGTGAAGCGCTATCGACGATAGCAAAAATGCTGCAAACAGGAGTTCGCTCCAAAAGCCTTGTTTTATGTTGTAAAATACTGTAACAGTCATAAACGCAGCGGGACAGAGCGCAATTCTAAGTGTTTCGATACTAAGAAAAGGTGATAATGCTGCTCCTACGGTTATTACAAAAACCATAAAAAGAAACCTATATACCCTTCCTTCAAATACATTGAATCGTGTATACAATCCTGCCATCATTAGTCCCGTTACCACAAGCCATGCCGTTCCTGCTATCAGAAACACAAGGTTGTTGCCCACTGGTGTGAAAATGTGACGGATACTAAATTCTTCGGCGATGTTTTCCCACACAGGCATAATTTCACTGTTGCTAAGGTAATAACCCGCAAAATAGAATAGCACGGGGGTGATAATTCCGAGCACCAACATCATTATTTCGTTGAAACGGTAGGGGCGGAACACCGTAATGGCTGCTATACCAAAAAAGAGTGTTATTACAGCGTTGAAACAAAACAGTGTGGCAACGCCAAAAAATAATCCTGCATCAAAAAGATTGTACACTGCCACATCTTTGCCGTTGCTATTGAGTATCGGAAACATACCCAGCATAATAAACACAGCGGCAAACTGTTCGGGAAGTAGCACATTGTAAGGTATATAGCACATTCCCACTGCTGCCGTTACCACAAAAAACAACGATCCTTTGGCTCGCGTGAGTTCAAAACGGTTGTTGAGGCTTGTCATCACAAGCACTTCCATAATATTTAGCAGCACAAAGCATATACCGAGCAGCAACGGTGTTCCAAACGAACCGAGAAAGTTTCTTATATCGCCAAAAATCAACGAACCCGACTGCGGCACTATCCACATCCAACCACCGTAAGGCATCACCGCCGAACACGCAAATCCGGCAAACACCAAGACGGCGATTGCAATTCCGAGGGGGCTGTTGTCTTTTAGCGATTTTAGTATCACAGCATACGGTTTTTATGGTTGACAAAATTACAAAATTTTTTTACATTGAATGAAAACACTCTATTTTTTTAGCCCTTATTAAACAAAAAAAGGGACACGACTAATCGTGTCCCAAACAACAATTATATTAATAGTGTACTTTTATGGTCTTCCGCCAAATCCGCCGCCGGGTCTACCTCCGGGACCAAATCCATCACCGGGATAGCCACCGCCAGGTCTGCCACCAGGACCAAATCCTCCAGGGCCGCCTTGATTGCGTGCGTCTTTGCCGCCAAAGAGGTTGAGACGGTAGATTAAGTGCAACATAACGTACGAGTTGATGGTGTTGTACTGAGTGTCGCTACGCTGCATTGCTGTAATGCTGCGGCTGTAGGTGCTAAGCTGCTGCAAAATATCGTAGAATTGTACCGAAACTGTAAGAGCTTTGCCTTTGAGAAAACTTTGCGAAACTTGTGCGTTCCATACAAGTTCGTCGGTATTCATAGAGTTGTCGTTGTATCCCCGACGGCTTTGGTTGTGAAGGTCGGAGGTAACGCTCATACCAAATGGGAAATAAACGTTAAACGATCCACCATACGAAAACATTTTGGTGTCGAGGTTGCTCTGTTGTTGAAGTTCGTTGCGCGAATGTGTGTAGTTGATACTTCCGTCGAGTGCTATCTCAAACCAACCTTTGCGCCAGCTACCTTGCAAACGTTCCATTATGGTGTTAGACTGTGTGGTAGATTTTTTAGTATCATTGTTTACAAGTACATAGCCTACATTATTGTTAAAGTTGTACATTGTAAAGGTGTTGATATTCCAAATACCTGCCGAATCAAGGGCTGTGTTAAACATAAAGCCAGAGTTGATATCCCAGTTGCCGTTGATGTTTTCGGGGCGCGAAATCTGTTTACCTGTTCTTTCGTCGTATGTTACCATATTAGAAATAGAGTTCTTGGTGGTGTTCATATTAACGAAAGTCATAATAGTGCGCATGTGCTCGCGGATGTAAGTGTTGTAATTGAGTCGGAGGTTGTTAGAAAACGAGGGTTTCAAACCGGGGTTACCTTTGGTAATGCGCATCGGGTTGCTGTCGTCGGTGATGTCGAGAAGGTCGCTCATCGAGGGCTGCGAAGTGTTGCCTCGGTAGGTGATTTCTAAGCGGGTAAGGTCGTTGGGGTTGTAACGGTATTCAAATGTAGGAGTTACATTAAATACTGTACGTGTGGTGTCAACTTTTACGCCTTGAAAATTTTGCACAAAATTGGTTTTTTGTGGTTGCAACATTCCGCCAACGTTCAACTGATATTTGTCGCGAATCATACGGAAACCGAGGTTGATGTCGTGAATATAGTTTTTATATTCAGAATAGCGGCTCTGCGATTGATTGAAATAAGCATCGCTGAGAGGGTTGTTGATACGCGAAAGATAATTGTTCCATTCGCGATATTCGTTTCTTACGCCAAGAAATGGGTTGGTATCAAATAGGTTTTTGCTATAATCGTATGTAGAACGGTCGCTCTCGCTGTATTGATAGCGGTATTGATAGCTAAACTGCAAATATGTGCGTTTGGCAATAGGCTCGCTATACGATAATTGTACCGATGCGTTCCAGTTGTTGCTTGGTGTAAGATTGTATTTGTTGGTAAAGTATGTAGAATCTTCGCCCGAAGCAAGTTTTATTTGATAATAAATAATGTCGCTTGTGGTGATGGTTTTGTTTTCGGTGTCGGTGTATCCGCCGCTACCGCTGAGGGTGATGTTGCGGCCTTCGTTGTTGAGTTTGCGGTTAAACTGCAATGTGCCGTTGTATCTTGTATTGCTGCTGTAATTGAGGTTGCCATCGGTTTGATAGTTAACCACCAAAGTGTCGGAAACCAATTTAGAAATATCTGCACCGGCCAATGGGTCGAATACATATAGATAAGGGTCTTCGTCAAACATAGCCGAAAGGCCTCTTGAGCTACCGTCGTTGGTAGAAACCGAAGCTGTAGGACGGAACATAATGTTGGTCATTTCGTCGGGTTGCCATTCTAAGCGCCCTTGAAAATTCCAACTATCGCTACGAGAATATTGCTGTGTGTTGGAGTTAGAAAATGCGCCTTTTTTTACAACGAATCTTTCTACCGATTGTTGACTAAGGATATCGCCGTCGCTGTGGTTCCAACGTATGCTACCGTCTATGCTGAGTTTGTTTTTCTCTTCAAAGTTGTAGTTGATACCTGCCATTTTTGTGGCGTTCAAACCATTGTTGCCCATACGGAAACGTCCGCCGCCACCGCCAAATCCACGGTCGCTAACGTTGTTGGCGTTGGTCATTACCATAATGCGGCTACGGTTGGCAAAATATGCGCCCATACCGCGCCACGAATAGCGGTTTTCGGTGCCTAAGCCAAGGTCGAGGTTGGTAAACATACCTTTGTTCATTCCCGGTTTGATACCAAAGTCGAGCACGGTTTCTTCGTTGCCGTCTTCAATGCCGGTGATACGTGCCATATCGCTCTGTTGGTCGTATGCCTTAACGCGGCTTACGATAGATGTTGGGAGGTTTTTCATTGCTGTTTTGGTGTCGCCGGTCATAAATTCCTTGCCGTCAACAAGAATCTTGGTAACCTCTTTGCCGTTGATGGTGATTTTGCCATCTTCATCAACTTCGGCTCCGGGGAGTTTTTTTTACAAGTTCTTCAATTACCGAACCTTCGGTAGTACGGTATGCGTCAACGTTATAAATAAAAGTGTCTTTTTTTACCGAAACCTTTGAACCGTAAGCCTTTACCGTAGCTTGTTCTAACATTACGGAACTTGGGTTCATTTTAATTTTTCCAAGGTTGACGTTTTGGCCTTGATAAACCGACACTGCCTTAACGATAGGGTCGAAACCTACGCTCGAAATTTTGATAACAAAATCGCCATCGTTTGGGGCTTTAATAGAGAATGTGCCGTTTTCATTGGTGATAGTACCTGTAATAAACGTGCTGTCTGATTTTAGTAATCGGGCGGTGGCATTGACCGCCGGCTCTTTGGTGTCGCCGTCGATGATTGTGGCGGTGATTTCGCGATTCTGCGCCATCGAAAATGTTGCAGAGGCAGTCACTGCCCACATTAGCAATAATATTTTTTTCATCTTCGTAAAATTTTTTTTTGATAAAATACGGTGTTTTGACGAAGTTTTGATAAAATAGTTTAAAGCATTTATAAAAAAAACATCTGCTTATTCCATAGTCAACCATTGATTGCACCAACTTTCCACTGACCTTTTGCCCGCATACTTCGCGGAGTATAAAACCAGATTTGAGTTTTATTTATATTATCCTTATAGTTTTTCTATCTCTTGTGGTGATAATCCTGTGTAATTTGATATTTTGTCAACAGGCTGATTGTCGGTTTTCATTAAACGTGCCATAGCTATAGCTTTTTGTTTTTCGCCTTCTGCAATACCCTCAGCTCTGCCTTCTGCAATGCCCTCAGCTCTGCCTTCTGCTATGCCTTGAGCTCTACCCTCAGCTCTACCCTCAGCTCTGCCTTCTGCTATGCCTTGAGCTCTACCCTCAGCTCTGCCTTGTGCAATACCTTCAGCTCTGCCTTGTGCAATACCTTGTGCAATACCTTGTGCAATACCTTGTTCGTGGCCTTTGCTATAGCCAAGCTGAATACTTGTTTCAAAAACACTCTTGTTGAATCCGAGAGTTTCTACATAACGGTAATATGCCTTGCGATCTTCATCGCTTAACGAATCTACGCGGAGTATTTCGCGAGCTTCGGGAAGTCCTTGTGCTGTAAATGTGTCGGGAATTTCGCCAGTTTTGAGAAACGAAATCCACTGTTTAAGGTCTTCGTCGGGTTCATCGTCAAACTTGTTGACTCTTAGGATATAGTATTCTGGGAAAATGCCCGACACTTCGTCTTTGCCAAACTTAGATTTCTGAACTTTTGAAAGTTTAAGTTCGTCTTTATCGTCGAGCATATTCCAAAAGCGGGTGGTGCCGTGGTAGGCGTAACCGTTGCCCTGTCCGAGGCTGAAATATACTACATTTATCGAAAATAC
The DNA here is from genome assembly GCA_016293845.1 of Bacteroidales bacterium. GTDB lineage: Bacteria > Bacteroidota > Bacteroidia > Bacteroidales > UBA3824 > UBA3824. The sequence goes on from JAEDDH010000010.1 coordinate 50,445, forward strand.
CTTGGGTATAGTGCCGTAAGTGGCACCAAGTTTCATATAGTCGGATATGATTTTCGATGTGCCGTATGCCATACGGTGAAAATAGTCTAACTCGTGGTCGTTTTGCACTTCGATGAGGAATTTCTCTTTTTTATCATCTTCAACGAGGAGGTCGACGCGGTTGAATTTCTGTTCGGCAGATTCTTGATTGCTTTCGCTTTCGAGAATCTGAGTTATTTTGATTTGGCGTTCGAGAAGCACGCTCAAAAAGCCCTCCAATATCACATGGCTTGCTTTGTTGCGCAATAAACGCTTCATCATCCAATCGAATCTAATATACTTTAACATAGCTCATAATTTTTTCGCAAATATACAATAAAGAAATGAGGAATGCAAATAAAAAAAACAGGCGGGATCTGCAAAACAATTTACATAATTCTTCGATATATTGCCAAAAGATACCTTATTATGGGGCGCAATTATCTTAGATGTTCAAAAAAAATGTTCCATATTTATAATTTGTGGCAGAGGTGAAAATAAAAATTGAAATATTTGTTATCTTTGCCCCAAAAACATCAAAACACATCCAACATGAACATATTGCTTATCGGCTCGGGCGGAAGGGAGAGCGCCCTCGCTTGGAAAATCGCTCAATCCTCTGCCAATCTTTTTGTAGCACCCGGCAACCCCGGCACTGCCAATATCGCTAAAAACGTTAATATAAAGGTGTCGGATTCTGACGCTATCGAAAAATTTGTGATCGGCAACAACATCAACCTTGTGGTGGTGGGTCCCGAAATTCCGCTTATCGATGGTCTTGCCGATCGTCTTCTTGCAATTCCCGGCGGCAAAGCGCCTTTGGTGGTAGGTCCCAAGAAAGATGGAGCGCAACTCGAAGGCAGCAAGGATTTTGCTAAGCAGTTTATGATTCGACACAACATACCCACAGCCAAATACAAGACCTTCAACGGCGATACTTACAACCAAGCCGTTGATTATCTTAAAACATTGCAGCCGCCTTACGTGCTCAAAGCCGACGGTCCTGCTGCTGGCAAGGGCGTTATTATAGAAGAAAATTTCGACATCGCCTGCAACGAACTCAAAGAGATGTTTTCTGGTAAGTTTGGCAAATCGTCTGCCGAGGTGGTTATAGAAGAATTCCTTTCGGGAATAGAACTTTCGGTATTTGTGCTGACAGACGGCAGCGGCGGATACACCATATTGCCCGAAGCCAAAGACTACAAGCGCATTGGCGAAGGCGACAAGGGGCTCAACACCGGCGGTATGGGCAGCATTTCGCCCGTTCCATTTGCCGACAAGGTGTTTATGGACAAGATAGAATCACGCATAATTAAGCCCACCATCGACGGCCTTATCAAAGACGGTATCGACTACCGTGGATTTATCTTCTTTGGACTTATCAATGTAAAAGGCGACCCCTACGTAATTGAGTACAACGTGCGAATGGGCGACCCCGAAACCGAATCGGTAATGCTTCGCGTAAAAGGTGGTTTTGTAGACCTTCTTGTGGCTGCCGCCCAGGGCAATCTCAATGGCAAAAAGTGCGAAATCGACTCACAAACCGCCGCCACCGTGGTGCTTGCTTCGGGAGGATACCCCGAGGATTACAAAAAAGGTTTAGTTATCAATGGCTTAGACACAGTAAAAGATTCTATCGTATTTCACGCCGGCACCAAAGAAAAAGACGGCGCGATAGTTACCGAAGGCGGACGTGTGCTCACTGTTTCGTCGCTTGGCGACGACATTCCCTCAGCCCTTCAAAAATCATTAGACGGCATTGCCAAAATATCTTTTGAAGGCGCATACCATAGAAGAGACATCGGCAAGGATCTTTTGAAATATGTGTAAGCAAAAAAATTGCATATTACCGCGCCTTTAAGTATATTTGCAAAAGATACTAAACAAATCAAAATAGATCTGGTTATGGCTGTCACAATCGACCTATCGCGCAGATTACCTATCGGTTTTCAAAGTTTTGCCGGCCTGCGGCAAAGAGGCTATCTTTATGCGGATAAAACCGACTATGTATATTTGCTTACACATTCAAGCAAGTCTTATTTTCTTGCGCGTCCCCGTCGGTTTGGTAAAAGTCTTTTTGCTAATACTTTAAAGGCGTATTTTGAGGGCAGGAAAGAACTGTTGAGGGTTTGAAAATCACTGATTACGAAAAAGAGCGGCTACATTATCCCATAGCGTATTTTGATATCAAAATAGACAGCCACATATTAGACAACTTGCAATACGACGACGACGAGAACCCTGAGGCTCGGCGGCTTGCGATACTAAATAATTTATTTTTTGGTGATGCAAAGCTGTCTGCTGCTTAGTAACTTTGTGCTAAACAGTAGTTTGCGTTAAAAATTTGTTTTTACAATGTTTCTTGCTTAAATTTTGTGGCAACAACTGCTGATAAACATCTTCCTTGGCTATAATTTTTATTTTTTATGGCTTAGGATAATGTTTATTGATAGTTTTTGTTATAATTATATGCAAATAATATAATTACTAACCACTTGAAAATTATTTTTATATCTTTATACATATATCCCTATACATTAAAATTTATAAAAACTATTAATATTATTGTTAATCAGCATTAGAATATATTTTCTCTGACTGTTTAATTTTATTATTTTATATGGAATATAAAGAAATATAATAATAACAACGATAAAATATAAATAAATCTAATAATTTTTGCAAATAACAAAGATAAAAATGTAATTATCTAACAATCTGCTGATGAAAACAAATATGGGAGGCGGAAAAAAATAAAAAAATTTTACAAAATAATTGAAAAAATGTCTTAAAATGTTTTGGAGTTTACATAATAAATACTTTACTTTGTATTTGTAAAATTAAAATTATACTTTATATTATAAAACTAAACTCACTTATGGCAAGAACTTCAATTATCGCCTACAACCTGCGTACGCTGAGCCGTACCAATCTATTAGGTTTTTTTAAAGAGTTTGTAAAACTCGAATCGTTTATCAATGCCGACTGCACCGAAATCAAAGAGTGGTTTGAGGATATTCCCTCGCACTTAGAGGATTATTCAAAGGCTATGGCTGTATGCGTAGAAAAACAAGAAAAGGCTATCCTTATCAACCTCAACGAGATAGTGGCAATATACCGCAGTCTTAATTTTACACTCAAAGGCGCGGTTGGCTCTACCGACGCCACAGTGTCGAAGGCGGCTAACACTATTCTCAATCTTTTAGACAAATACGGTACGCTGGCATCGCAGACTTCGCAGCAGAAAAAAATCGGTTTTTTTGAGTATTTCAAAACTGCGGTAGACAAGCAGTCGAAGGCTGTGCAGAAGGCCATCTTCGGCGACGACCGCTATGCTAAGTTTTGCCAAAACCTCGCCGACATCACCGAACAGCGTAAGGCCAACAACGAAAACATTGCTAAAATTGAGCGCGGCACAGTGGAGCGCATTTCCGAAAAACTCATCACCGCGTATGTAGACCTCAAGACTATCACCGACAAGATTATCCTCAAAAAAGGAGAAGCCTACGTGGGTGTCGATTTTGTTAAAAACTGGAACCAAGTGATAGCCAAGAGCAAGGTCAAAACCGCCAAAAAGACGGATATTTAATTTTTTTATACATTCAGAGTTAATTATAACTATGTTTATTGATGCCGACGCCGTGATGGCTGTCGGCATTTTTTTTGAAGTAATTCCGTGTTCCTCTGCGCCCCTCCGCGCCCTCTGTGCCCTCCGTGGTTAAAAAAAAAATTTGCAAGTTTCCACGCCAATATTTACCTTTGCGCAGTTTTTAAATAGTGAAACAATGGATATTCCTGCTAAATACGACGCTTCGGCGTCAGAATCTAAATGGTACAAGTACTGGACCGACAATAATTTTTTCGGCTCTAAGCCCGACGGCCGCAAGCCTTACACAATAGTTATCCCCCCGCCAAACGTTACCGGCGTGCTGCACATGGGGCACATGCTCAACAATACTATTCAAGATATCCTCACCCGTCGCGCAAGGATGAAGGGTTTCAATGCTCTTTGGGTGCCCGGTACCGACCACGCTTCTATTGCAACAGAGGCCAAGGTGGTGCAGAAACTTGCCAAACAAGGCATCAAAAAACGCGACCTTACCCGCGAACAGTTTCTCAAATACGCTTGGGAGTGGAAAGAGGAGCACGGCGGCGTAATTCTCGAACAGTTGAAAAAACTCGGCGCATCGTGCGATTGGAGCCGTACCGCTTTCACTATGGACGAACTCCGCAGCGAATCGGTTATGAAAGTGTTTGTAGACCTTTATAATAAGGGACTTATCTACCGCGGTCTCCGTATGGTAAACTGGGATCCCAAGGCGCAGACAGTGCTCAGCACCGAGGAGGTTATCTACCGCGAAGAAAAAAGCCATCTCTATCACCTTAAATATTATATTGCTGAGGGCGAAACCGTTAACCCCACAGGCACAGAGGGCGAGGTAATTCACAAAGACGGCAAAGGGTATTACGCCGTAGTGGCTACCACACGTCCCGAAACCATTATGGGCGATACCGCAATGTGTATCAACCCCAAAGACCCCAAAAACCAATGGCTCAGAGGCCGCAAGGTGGTAGTGCCTTTGGTAAACCGCGTAATTCCAGTAATTGAAGACCGTTACGTAGATATTGAGTTTGGTACAGGCTGTTTGAAAGTTACCCCTGCTCACGATGCCAACGACTATGCTCTTGGACAAACTCACAACCTCGAAGTTATCGACATTTTTAATCCCGACGGCACAATTGCTCCCGCAGGTAAACTCTATGTGGGAATAGACCGTATGGAGGTGCGCAGACAGATTGCCATCGACCTCAAAAACGCCGGTCTGCTTGAAAAAATCGAAGATTACGACAACAAGGTAGGATATTCGGAGCGCAACGCCGACACAGCCGTTGAGCCGCGTCTTTGCAAACAGTGGTTCTTGAATATGAAGCACTTCGCCGACATTGCCCTGCCGCCCGTACTCGAAGGTAAGATTAAATTCTATCCTAATAAATACGTTAACACATACCGCAACTGGCTCGAAAACATTCAAGATTGGTGTATCAGCCGTCAGTTGTGGTGGGGACACCGTATTCCTGCATATTTCTTGCCCACAGCCGAGGGCGAGGACGAAAAATATGTGGTTGCCCTCACTCCCGAAGAGGCTCTCAATCTTGCCCGCAAGCTAAAAGGATATGAAAATATCACTATCGACCAACTTCAACGCGATGAGGATGCACTTGATACATGGTTCTCGTCGTGGCTGTGGCCTGTTTCGCTGTTCGACGGTATTAATCAACCCGGCAACGAAGAGATAAAATATTATTATCCCACCACCGACCTTGTAACGGGTCCCGATATTATATTCTTCTGGGTTGCCCGAATGATTATGGCAGGCGAGGAGTATATGAAAGACGTTCCATTCCGCAATGTATACTTTACAGGTATTGTTCGCGACAAACTCGGCCGCAAGATGTCCAAGAGTTTGGGCAACAGTCCCGACCCGATAGAACTTATGGAAAAATACTCTACCGACGGCGTTCGTATGGGTATGCTCTTGTGTTCTCCCGCTGGTGGCGACTTATTGTACGACGATGAACTCTGCTTGCAAGGTCGCAACTTTACCAACAAGATTTGGAACGCATTCCGCCTTGTAAAAGGTTGGAGCGTAGACGATAACATTCCTCAGCCCGAGGCATCCAAAAAGGCAGTCGAATGGTTTGACAACAAATTAAACAAAACCTTGGCAGAATTAGACAAGATGTTTGTTGATTTCCGCCTTTCGGAATCGTTGATGTCGGTTTACAAACTTTTCTGGGATGAGTTCTCGTCGTGGTATTTAGAGAGCGTTAAACCCGCATATCAACAGCCCATCGACGGCGCAACATACAAAGCCACAATAGCCTTCTTCGACAAATTGCTCAAAGTGCTTCACCCTTACATACCTTTTATCACAGAGGAAGTATGGCAGTTGCTCGAAACCCGCAAACAGGGCGAAAGCATCATGGTGGCTCAGATGCCCGAAGCCGGTGCTTGCAACGAAAAACTTCTCGAACGCTTTGAAACCGTCAAAGATGTTATCGCTAAAATCCGTCAAATACGTCAAGACAACGGCATTGCCCAGAAAGAGCCTCGCGAGGCCTTTGTCAAACTTGTTGACGGTGAGTATGATGACTATTTCAATAGCGTAATCATAAAGCATAGCAATCTTTCTAAATTACAACTCACAAAAGAGGCCGTCGACGGTGCAAAAACTTTTGTTGCAAAAAATGTAGAATATTATATACCTTTGGGCGACAAAATCGACAAGGAAGAGGAGTTGAAAAAACTCAACGCCGAACTCGACTACACCCGCGGTTTCCTTGCCTCGGTAGAAAAGAAACTATCTAACGAACGTTTTGTTTCGGGCGCACCTGCCGCAGTGGTAGACCGTGAAAAACAGAAACTCGCCGATGCCAAGATGAAAATCGAGGCTTTGGAAAAACAGATAGCCGGGTTGAAATAACGAAACACACTAAACTCACTTTTATATCATTTGTCCTTAATAGCCGGCGTAACTCACCGGCTATTTTTTATTATTTTTGTAACCAAAAGAAATAAAATGAAAAAGAATATTTTGATAATGCTCTCCGCCATAACACTTGCCTCGTGCGGAGGAAACAGTTTTGATGTAGACGTTTCGGGCATTGATGCCGCAATAGACATTGAGCGTTTCGACCTTGATTTCGACACCATTGCGCCTCAAAACATTCAATATTCGCTCAATGCCCTTACTGAAAAATATGGCGACTTTGCCGAGTTTTACACCGACGGCATAATCGGCATTGGCACGGTAGAAACTCCCACGCTTGCAAATGCTTACAGCGATTTTTCTAACTATTGCAAGAGCAACGGCATTTTCGACGACGTGCAAAAGCAGTTTCCCGACCTCAATAGTCTCAAATCTATTATGGCTCAGGGCGCAAAGCACTTTAAATATTATTTCCCCAACGATACCTTGCCCAAACTCTACACTGTGGTTTCAGGGTTTCAAGAATCGATGTTTCCCACCGAGGGCATTATAGCGGTAAGTCTCGACAAATATCTCGGCAACACATACCCGCACTACCAAAGTCTCGGCATTGAGGTGTACAAACGCCGCAGAATGATACCAGAGATGATTCCCGCCGACTATTTCCGCTGCATTGCAATGCTCAATTATCCCAAAGACGAAAACGCCGCCTTCAACATTCTCAACGAAATGATTTACGAAGGCCGTATACAATACTTCCTCAACTGTATGCTTCCCGAAACGCCCGATTCCACCCGCTGGGGCTACACCGATTTTCAGTACCGCTGGGCAGAGTATTACGAAGAGGAAATCTGGGACTATCTTGTAGACAAGAAAATGCTTTTCGACACCAATCCCATAGCGGTGCGCAACTTCACCGGCGAGGGTCCGTTTACCAACGCCTTTGGCAACAACTCCGCCCCCGGCTGTGCCTCGTATTGCGGCTACCGAATAGTCTGCTCCTATATGCGCAACAATCCCGACGTTACGCTCAAAGACCTTATGGAGATAAAGGATATGAATCAGATATACAACAAGGCACGGTATAATCCGTAGTTATTGTTAGGAGAAATGAAAGAATAATGTATATTTGCAGTTGGATATTTCACCTTAATTATTAAAAGCTATGAGTATAAAGGATTTTGTACCGGAATTTACCGACGATGAACTGAAAGCCACTGAAGAGACAGACGATTTGATATTCTTCTCATACATAAACGAATGGGACAAAGTGCCTCCGATAGTTAAAAAGCGCATTTGGACAAGACGGATGCTTGCTTGTAAAGAATCGCAAGGCACAATGACACTCGCTCCTGGATTCTCGTTTGATTCTGATTCTAAGATAAAGCTTTACAATTAGTCTATGGCGCGATATATGATTGACACCAACATCCTCTGTTTTATGATAGAGGAGGATGATAGGCTTTCAAAAGATGTTAAAGCCATAGTAACCGATTGTGAAAACACACTATTTGTTAGTGCCGAATCAGTTAAAGAACTTGTTGTTGCCCATCGTAACAAAAATTTGTTAGCCAACCGATGGAAAACAGCCGATGAACTTGTGAACGCTATCAAGAAACAATATCGTTTTGTAATTCTTCCTGTTGATATCAATACTATTCATAGTATGGCAAAACTCGAAATCAATGAGGCTGCCGACCATAAAGACCCGTCAGACCATCTTATTATTGCCCACGCTATAACTATGGGTATGCCGTTGATTTCAAACGACAGAAAATTTCCTTTTTACAAAAGTCAGGGATTAGAACTTGTTACGAATTTTTAAAATAAACACCCCAATATTTATGAAACGCACTGTATTACTTACAGCGGCATTGGCTACCGCATTATGTGCCAACGCTCAAAAAACCGAAATCACCACCGAAGGAAAGTCGGCTCACGTGATTCCCGCCGAAATCTACGGTCAGTTTGCCGAACACCTCGGACGTTGTATCTACGACGGTATCTGGGTGGGCAAAAACAGCACCATTGCTAACCAAGACGGCTACCGCACCGACGTGTTCAACGCTCTTAAAGATTTGAAAATCCCTGTATTGCGCTGGCCGGGAGGATGTTTTGCCGAAACTTACCATTGGCGCGACGGCGTTGGTCCTCAAAAAGACCGTCCCACCCTCAAAAACGTCTTCTGGGGCAACACAATGGAAGACAACACGTTTGGCACTCACGAGTTTTTCACACTTTGCGAACGTCTTGGATGCAAATCGTATCTGTCGATCAACTTGGGAACCGGCTCTACACGTGATATGGCAGAGTGGCTCGACTATATCACCGGCACCGACGACACTCCCGAGGTAACGCTCCGCAAAAAGAACGGTCGCGAAAAACCTTTTAAACTCGACTATATAGGCATCGGCAACGAATCGTGGGGCTGCGGCGGCAATATGCGTGCCGAATACTATGCCGACGTGTTCCGTCAGTATTCTACCTACTCACATCTTTACTGCAACAATACCAAACCCGTGCGTGTGGCTTCGGGCTCAAACGATTTTGACTATCATTGGACCGAGGTGCTGCTCAAAAACGCCGGAGAGCACATGGACCATATTTCGCTTCACTACTACGTGCTGCCTATCCGCGACTGGAACGGCTCTAAGGGTCCCGACCGTGGATTTGCCGAAGAACAGTATTTCACCGTTATCCGCGACGGCTACAAAATGGGCGAGATGGTTCCCAAGCACATCGAAATTATTCAAAAGTATCAGAAACACGTTAAACTCGACGTTGACGAATGGGGAATCTGGACAGATCCCGAGCCCGGCACAAATTCTGGACACCTCTATCAGCAGAACACCCTCCGCGACGCTCTACTCGCAAGCACCACTCTCGATATTTTCCACAAATACGCTTACGGTATAGGAATGTGCAATATTGCGCAGATGATCAACGTGTTGCAGGCTATGATACTCACCAAGGGCGACAAGATGATTCTTACTCCCACTTACCACGTTTTCAAGATGTACAATGTGCATCAAAACGCCGAGTATATTCCGCTCAACTTCAAATCGCCCAAATACACATTCAACGGCGAGAGCATCGACGCCCTCAGCGCCACACTATCTAAAAAAGACGGAGTTTACCACTTGACAATCACCAATGTAGACCCCAAAAACAAACAGACCATCTCGCTCAACGCCGCCAACATTGTGGCAAAAGGCATCACCAAAGCCGAGATTATCACCTCAGCCAAGTTCAACGATTTCAACACATTTGAAAAACCCGACTTGATCAAACCCGCAGCCTTCACCGGCGCATCAATGAAAAAAGGCGTTATAGAGGCAGTTTTGCCACCTATGAGTATTGTTACAATTGAATTGAAATAAATATAAAAATGGTAAAGCACATTATTCTCTGGCAGTTGAAAGACGAACTCACTGCCGAACAGAAAGCCGAAGCCAAGGCCGCTATCAAAAACGGTTTGGAAGGCTTGAAGGGCAAAGTTCCCGGATTAAAGGAAATCAAGGTAAACATCAATCCCTTAGCATCATCTAATGCCGACGTTATGTTGGATTCGTTGATGGAAAGCGAGGAGGCATTGAAAGGTTACGCCGTTCACCCCGACCACGTGGCTGTGGCTACCGGCATTGTCCGTCCCAATGTAAAACTCCGCGTTTGTATGGATTACGAGGTGTAATTTTTTATGGGATATGGCAAAAAATGTATGCCATATCCTTTTTTTCTTTACTTTTGCAAAAACATCAACGTATAATTTATGGCATAACAAAAAACATTAACATACGGCATTAACTATTATTCGCGTTCAAAACAAAAGCGTAGGAAACTGTTGATTTTGAAAATCGGATAACAGCGTTTGCGGAGTGTCATTGATACTCTTTCCACTAATCATTTGTTAATGCTCGCAACCATAACGGTGCGGGCTTACAAATTATCTATGATTAGTGGACGGAGTTCATCCTACGCTCTCCGTGAACGCGAGTAGATGAAATAAGGCCTGCGCCTTTTTCTTTTTTCTTTCGCGGTATTAGTTCTTGCTCTTTAATACAGCGAATTATGCACATAGGGCATATCATAGAACAGGAGCTTCAAAAACGCGGCTGCACAAAAACGTGGCTCGCCAAGCAACTCTATTGTCATCGTACAAATGTAGGAAACATTCTCAAACGTCAGAGCATCGACACCGAGCAACTATTGAAAATATCTGAGATTCTTGGCGTGGATTTTTTCGTGTATTATGTAAATGAATATGAAGACCGTGAAAATAATTCTCGTTTGCGATAATTATTTGCTACAAAATCCGTAGGATGGGTATTGAATAATGCTGTTATTTTGCGGTATAAAAAATTAAACTCCAACTAATATGAAAAAGAAAATAATTTTATTGGCAGCCGCTATTGCAGGATTGACGAGTATTGCATCGGCGCAAAAGACCACCACTGTTCTTGAAGTAAACGTTACTGAGGCAAGAACTACCGATGCTGTAACAAGAGTTCACGCACGTCCCATAGTTTGTGACGTTAAAATGAAGACCTATCAACAAGGTGCCGATTGGTGCAGAGAAAGTGATTTTAATCTCATTGACAAATCAACCAACCGTTTTACAGATTTTTGGTTCTTGACAACAGAAGACCTCAACGCCTTTATAAGCAACGATGGTAGAACCACAATGGACGAATTAACCGTTCAATTAAGAAGTTACGGAATGTTTCGTTCGCAGCAATACCACAAATGCGATGTTGTGATTGCCCCGATTTTAACTGGCGTTCTGCATCGAATGATGAAAAGCAGAAGCGTGGTGCCCACTATGTGGTAACAATCAGCGGATACGCAGCTGATTTTGTAAACTTCAAAAACGCATCCGACGAAGACCTCAACCTTATTATCAAAAACGACAACATAGGTAGCCGTGGATATGGTAGCAACGGTCTGATTCCTATTATGTCTAATGCCAAGCCAACCGACTTTACCATTCACGGAACAACAGAATAAATTATATAACCCAATAACAATAGAAAAAAGATGAAAAAGATATTTTTATTACTGACGGCACTTGTTTCGTTCGCCACAGTGTCAAATGCGCAGATTGTACGTTCAAAAAGCAGCAAAACCGTTACCACAACAGTTGAAAAAGAACCAACTGAAACTATAAAGTATATGAGGCTCGGACTTAACTTGATGAAAATCGGCGGCGATGGCGTTTCTGATGCGACAAAAAACTATATGAAATCAAACCTTGGTTACCAAATAATCTGGGGTTTTGAAAAACCTCTCGGTCCACTTTTCTGGGGAATGGAATATGGTCTCAGTTCGCGTGGCTACAAATTAGAATTTGGCAATGAGGATGAAAAACTGTTTGTCCACAGTGGTATTTTTTCTCCTTTTAATCTTGGCTACAAATATGGAATAACCGACGAATTGGCAGTTGAAGGGCACGTAGGCGCATACATAAGCGGTGACTATTTTGGTAAATACAAAGAAACTGATGAAGATGGAGAATCCTATGAAGCATCAATTTATGACTTTGATGATTGGTAGTATCTTGATGCAGGTATGCAGTTCGGTTTTGGTTTGTGGTATAACCAAATTGGCATTGACTTTCTCATCCAAAAAGGATTTATAAATATGTTTGAAGATGTTAAATTTCACACCTCCAATTTTATGATTCGTTTTGGAGTTGCATTCTTCTTTTCTACTGCATTTCGTGTAGCCGACAAACACGTGTATGTAAACCAAACAGATTTGAAAGCAATTCCGCAGATTTCCATTACTAAGAAAGAGATTGGAATGGAAAAATATGCTGAATTAAAAAAAACTTCCGACAAGGCAATAGTTGACGAGTTTAACGTTTTGAATAACGATTTGATGCAAGAAATATGCGACTTTATCGGTTCCAACACTCCTGAGTCAATGATAACAAATTGGGATAATATTGTATCAAAACGTGTTACTGAGGGTATGACTATGACCGAGACCAAACTTGCTTTGGGACCTCCTCAATCTGAAGTGGAAGGTAACACAGAAACACAATGGATATACGGTTTATCGCTGATTGTTTATTTTGATGACGGTAAAGATTATAATCAAGCAACCAAAACTTTTGTAAAGAGAGATAAAAAAGTTACAAGAATTTTGAGATAGTTTTCAGCACAATATTAATGAGCACTTTTTTCACGTAATTTTGGGGACGGATTATTTATTAATTCGCTCGTTTTTTTATAATTCTGTTATTTTTTCACAATCTCATACCTTTTGTGAAAATACATAAACAGCAAGCACCCCGTTATTTCAAAAGGAATACCCCACGCGGCAGAGACGTTTTCGGCGCAGCCTGCAAGTATAGGCAGTCCGCCCAAGAACGCTCCTGCCGCGTTTCCTACATTAAATGCCACCTGCACAAGCGCACCGCCGAGTTTTTCACCGCCCTTGCCGTGCTTGATGATGAGAAATTGCTGCGGCGACGATAGCGCAAACAAACAGAATGTGCTCATAAACATCATCGCCACCATTATCCACGGATTGGCTCCAAATATCAGTATCACAGTGAGAATCACAGCCGTAGAGCCTTGAATAATACCAGCCACAAGTCCCATAGGATAATGGTCGCAAATCTTGCCCGAAATCAAGTTGCCCGCCACCATACCTGCACCTGCCGTTACCATAAGTATGGGCAAGGTGTTTTCTGAAAAACCTGCCACATTGGTGAGTATCGGGTTGATATACGAATACATACAGAATATTCCGCAATTGCCTGTAAACGTGGCGAATATCACAAGCCACGGCGCAAGGTGTTTTAAGAATTTAAAACGGTCGCGCACACGCTGTGTAATCTCGTTTTCTACATCGGGAACAAACATCTTGATGCCGATACCCGTTACGAGAGCCGCCGCAGCCACCAACATAAATATAGTGCGCCACGAAAAATTGTTGCTCAAAAACGTTCCCACAGGCACTCCCAGCAGGTTTGCTACCGTCATACCCGACACCATAATGGCAATAGCGGTAGATTCTTTGCCCTTTCCTCCAAGTTTAGAGGCAATGATGGTTCCTATTCCGAAATACGCCCCGTGAGGCAGTCCCGAAATAAAACGACAAGCCATAAGTGCGTAATAGTTAGGAGCAAACGCTGCCAAAATGTTTCCTGTAAGCATCAGAACCGCCAAAAAAATCAGCACGCTTTTTAGCCTGTATTTTTCTACCGACAACAGAATCACAGGAGCACCGAAACTTACGCCAAGGGCATACGCCGAAATAAGGTGTGCCGCCTCGGGAATAGAGATGTTCAAATCATTAGCCACAAACGACAATATTCCCGGCATCACAAACTCAGCCATTCCAAGAACAAACGTACCAAGGGATAAGGCAATAAGAGAGGTTTTCATTGTTAAATCTACTAATTAAAAGCCTGATAGCATCTTTAATTTTGACGGCAAAAGTAGTTATTTTTTGCTTGATAACGAACGATTGCTAATTTATCTCTTTATTAAGATATATTATATTAAAAATCAATGCTATAATTAAATTTTGAAAAAAAATATCAATAAAATAACAAAAAACTTGACTGTGAATCATTATTATCCGTATATTGCAACAATTCAGAAATTGAAATCGAAAGAGCGTTTGCTTGGGCTGACTTCCTGAAATACGACCAAAATTTATCAGTTTAATTGTCAGCACTTGCGAATGCTCGCATCCCTATAAAGGGTGTGGGCTTACTTTGTAGTAATTATTGGGCTTTGGTCGGCCTTTCAGGAAACTATAAAGATGCACGCATCCTTTCTTTTTTAGTTTCTATTTAAAATTATTGTTTAACTAAAAAAGAGAAACTATGGCAAACAATGACGATTTTTCCAGTGATTTGTGGAACTTAACTGCCGCTGCTGCGACTCTTGTTCATCCTGTTGCAGGTGTGGCTGTGAAAGGAATCCAATTTATGTATAAGCATTTTTCCAGTAGCGACTTTGATGGGAACATTCCAAAAGACCGTATCAGAAACTACCAAGAGCCTGTTCTATCGAAACGAAGACTCGCGGAGATATCGAAAGCAAACAAAGTACCCTCTGCAACAGAAGTGTACGCTCGAAAAGAAATGTTACTAGACTCTTACAGCATTACACTCACCTATGGAATTAACGGAGAACCATTTCCGCCTATGCGGAATAATTTTGTTGTTATTATATCAAAAGAATTAAATAGCGACATTGACTCACTGTTTGGTAATGACGAACTGATAATCATAAAAAAATAATAGTTAAATATACTAAAACGTAGAAATTATGTCAGATATTAAGAACAAAGTAAAAGAGATTGTTGTCAATCAATTAGGAGTTGACGAGGCAGAAGTAACAGACGCAGCAAGTTTTACAAATGACTTGGGTGCTGACTGTTTAGATACTGTCGAGTTAGTGATGCAATTCGAAAAGGAGTTTAATATATATGCTCCTGATACTGTATGGGAAAGACTCGCCACTGTCGGAGAAGTGGTGGATTATATCGAACGGCAACTGGCACCTGAGGTTAGAGATGAAGGATTTTTGTAGTCAACCTTAGTATCAATATCCATTTTTATTGTCCATAAACAATAAAATTAAAAATTTTGCAGATTTGTTATCTATGGACAATAAAAATTGTTTACCAAATCTGCAATAAAATCACCACATTTGGTAAACAATTTTTTGTAAAATATTTGTATTTTGTAGATATTCAGTGAGTTGTAGTGTATAAAAATTATTTACCAAATCTGTAATAAAATTACCACATTTGGTAAACAATTTTTATGGCTCTATATTACAACTCCCTTACAGCACCTTTATCTGCGCTGGAAGCGTGTGCGGCGTAGAATTGAAGGGCGCGGGATACTTTGCGGTTGCGCTTGGGACGGTAGCCGTTGGGGTCGGAATCCATTTTTTGACGGCGAGATTCTAACTCTTGGTCGGAGATTTTGAGGTTGACACTGCGGTTGAGAATGTCAAACTCTATGATATCACCGTCTTCAATGAGTGCAAACTCACCGTGCGATGCCGCCTCGGGACTAACGTGTCCAACCGAAAGTCCTGATGTGCCGCCCGAGAAACGTCCGTCGGTTATCAAAGCACATTTATCGCCTAAGTGTTTAGATTTGAGGTACGAAGTGGGGTAGAGCATCTCCTGCATACCCGGTCCGCCTTTCGGACCTTCGTATTTGATTACCACCACGTCGCCAGCCTTCACTTTGCCGCCGAGAATTGCCTCAACAGCCTGTTCTTGTGAGTCGTAAACCTTGGCTGTGCCTGAAAATTTGAATATTTTTTCGCTAACGCCTGCGGTTTTTACCACGCATCCGTCTTTGGCAATATTGCCGAAAAGCACTGCAATGCCGCCGTCTTTGGTGTAGGCGTGGGCAATGTCGCGGATACAGCCGTTGGTGCGGTCGGTGTCGAGGGTTTCCCAACGGGCATCTTGCATACCCACTTTCAAAAGTCCTATTGCACCGCTTGCTGCCGAAGTGTATATATTTTTAACATCTTCGGGAGTGTTATTTGAGAGAATAGAATATTTTTTTACAGCATCACCGAGGGTGAGACCGTCAACACGTTTGCAATCAAGGTCAAGAAGATTACCCTTAGCAAGTTCGCCCATTATGCCGAGAATGCCTCCAGCGCGGTTTACCTCCTCTACGTGATAATCGTGAGTGTTGGGCGCAACCTTGCAGATACACGGCACACGGCGCGAAAGTTCGTCTATATCCTTCATCTTAAAGTCAACGCCAGCCTCGCGAGCCACAGCCAAAAGGTGCAGAACAGTATTTGTAGAGCCTCCCATAGCGATGTCCAAAGCCATTGCGTTGATAAATGCCGGTTTGGTGGCTATGCTGAGCGGAAGCATTGAGGTGTCGTTGTCGCGGTAATATTTGTAGGCGAGTTCCACAATGCGGCGTCCGCCTTGTTTGAATAGTTCTACACGGTTTCGGTGAGTAGCCACGATAGTGCCGTTGCCGGGGAGCGAAAAGCCGAGAGCCTCGGTAAGGCAGTTCATAGAATTGGCTGTAAACATACCCGAGCAACATCCGCAAGTTGGGCAAGCAATCTTTTCTACCTTAGCGAGTTCCTCCTCCGAAACGGAATCATCACCGCCCATAATCATAGCGTCGATGAGGTCGATTTTGCCATCCTTGTAACGTCCGGCTTCCATTGGTCCGCCCGAAACAAACACTGTGGGGATATTCAGGCGCATAGCCCCCATAAGCATACCGGGAGTAATTTTGTCGCAGTTTGATATGCACACCAAAGCGTCGGCCTTGTGAGCCACGCACATATATTCCACGCTGTCGGCAATGATTTCGCGCGAAGGTAGCGAGTAGAGCATACCGTCGTGACCCATTGCTATGCCGTCGTCGATGGCTATGGTGTTAAACTCGGCGGCAAAACATCCGAGGTCTTCAACTGTTTGTTTCACTATTTTGGCGCACTCGTCGAGATGTACGTGACCGGGTACAAACTGTGTAAACGAGTTGGCTATTGCTATAATCGGTTTCCCGAAATGTTCTTTTCTCATACCGTTGGCACGCCACAATCCACGGGCGGCAGCCATCAAACGGCCGGTAGTGTTAACTTTGCTTTTTAAATCCATGACTGAATGTTTGTATTTTTTTGTAGGGCGAAGATAATATAATTTTTGCTTTTCTGCTCGCTTTTTTGTAATTTTGCCGTCAAAATTCAGAAAATATGGAACTTTATACCCGGATTATTAAGTTTCTAGCCTTTGCCTGTTGTGCAGCGTTTGTTTTTTTGATACCATTTGGGTGGCAGAGCGCAAATTATATTTTGGGTTCGTTTGCGCTGTTTGCGGTGATGAATCCCAAGTTGTATAGCAATTTTAAGAGCACAAGGCTATCATTTGCCGAAAAAGCGGTGCTTGCATTAACTGCGACATATATCATTTGGGAATTTGTTACAATGCTTTGGACATTTAATACAGGGCGAGGAATGAAAGTAATAACCCGTCATTTGCCGCTGTTTGCTATGCCGTGCCTAATGGTGGTTGCCAAGATAGGTAAAATAATCAAACGCCCCGGTGTTATATTGCAGATATTCTGCCTTGGTGTGTTAGTGTCGATGGTGTTGTGCTTGATATTGTCGTATCGCGATAGTTTGTACGTGGCATATGGAGAAACAATATTTGACCATAGGTTGCCAGATTATCGCGATAGAGATCATTTTACGGCGTTGAGTAGTGGATATAGTTATTTCTCGTATTCTCACTTGTCGCATTTTGCAAATCCTCACTATTTGGCTACATTTATAAATGTAGTAATGATGGTGTTGTATGTCAAATTTTATCAGTGCAGTTTTAAGGGATGGCGAGTGGTAGCATTATCAGTGCTTGTGGTTTTTTGCGTAGCATTTTTGTTTTTGCTTTGCAACAGAGCTAATTATATAATTTTTGCTATAATGCTGTGTATGATAGTTGTTTATGAATTTTTTATAAAAAAACACCGCATTTGGGGACTCGGTATGTCGGTTGGTATTATAGCGATAGTGGCTATAATGTTTAGCACTGGACGTGGTTATGATATGCTGTTTAAAATGCAACGTGCAGTAGCCGAAAGAACTGATAATCAATCATCAATAGCCGAAGAAGGACGTCTTGAACGTATTAACACTCGTATTATTATTTGGGCAAGTGCATCGCATTTGATTGCCAAGCATCCTATATTAGGTAGTGGGGTGGGAGATACGATGGAGGCTCTGATAGGACAGTACTATATAGATGGTTATCTTGAAACTGGTGACGCTTGCTTCAATAGCCACAATCAATATCTCGACACTTGGATTGGTTTAGGCTTGGTAGGCGTGCTGTTACTTTTGAGTTTAATTGCAGTACCTATAATTGCAGGTGTCAAATACAGCTATCTGCCTTTGATTCTTTATGGAATGGCTCTGATTGTGGGGTTTGTAACCGAAGTAATGTTTACTCATTCAAATGGAGATGTTTCTATTACACTGATTATGATGTTGATGATAATGAGTGCAATAGAAAAGGTTAACACAACAAAAAGTTTAAGCATTACGGTTGAACGTACTTGATTTGCACCACACTTTTTTTGCCGCTGTATAGTGTGATTTCTTGACTTTCGCATTTGAGCAATGTTTCAGTGTCGGGGTCAATAAAGTCGTCGGCAACGATGGTATAACTAATTCCTACGCTTGTGGCAGGCATTGTGGCTGTGAATTTACCATTTTGGCTGACTATCACCTTGCGAGTAAGATTTTCGACATAAACAGAGCTAACTCCACCTTTACCATTGTGTTTAACAAGGTTTTTAACAGTGTCGCGTGGGGTGATGATAATGTTGATGCCTTGAGGAATGGTGATTCCAGAAGCATAAAGAACGCCCGAAAGGTCAGCAGCATATTGTCCTGATGAGGGTATCATACTTACCGATGTGCTTTGCGATTCTTTGTCAATGATGTTTACCACATATTTGGTTTGCGAAAAACCTTCGTAGTCGATGGTAACAGTGGTGGTGCTGGGCTTAATGTCGATGAATCGGGCGTTAAGCAAAGAATCGGTATGTTGCTGATATACAGTACCGCTGTTGTTGAGGGTGATGGTTGCACCTTCTCCATTGATTATGGGGGTAAGCTCGTCGGCAGCGAGACATTCGCGCACTATCGACACAGTATAGTTGGTGGTAACGGGTTCATCAAGATTTTCTTCGGTGCACGAACCGAAAATCAACATTGCTATTGCGAGTATATAAAAAATCTTTTTCATTTTGTCTTGTTTTTTAAAAGGTTGAAAATTCCGTTGAATATCATACTTATCATATAAAAGTATTCGAGGTCGCCGTTGTAAAGATTGTAAAATGTGTTAACGCCGGCTTTAAGAGATAAAAGATTATTATATTTGTGATTGTAATAAAGTTCGTTGAAAACAATTGCCCGTTCGTTGCGGTTGTATTCTTTGTAGATGGCTTGACAGGTAAATAGCGGATCACCACGAAAATTCATAAACATATCGCCGTACCAGTGTCCGCATACAAAACCAAAATCGCGGTAACGAGCAAGAAGTTTGTTGTAGATTCCAAATCCATCAAAATAGGGGAGGTCGTTTGTGCGGTCAATGGCGTGATACTGCACAAAGAGGTTTTTCATAAGGAAATACCAATTGCCGTTGTTTTGCTGTCTGGCAAATTCAAAACCTATTGCACCGTTTTCGAGGGTTTGCACTTGACCGTCGGAAGCGTCGATTTGTCCACCTCGGTGGCAGATGAGAAATTGTCCTGTGATGTCGGCTTTTATAGAGCTGTTGAGAATGCGCAGTTTTGAAATATGACCAACAGCAAGGCGTTCTTGCCAAGGATCGCCCCAAAGAATGAATTTTTCCCAATTGAGCCAAAGGTCGCCGTAATAGCGTGGACCTGAGTATTTTAGTTGGAGTCCGTTTTCTACATTGTTGGTGATGTAGCGTTCGGGATTGTAGATGGGCTCTATCAATTGATGACTAACGTGAGCGTCTAAATATCCGAGAGTTACGCTAAATTTAGGTGTGGCGTGAAACCTGATGCGGATATATGGATAGTATTCAGAATAATTGTCGTAGCCGTGGTATTTGAGCACATTCCACATAGCCGAAACCACCAATTTTTGCCACGGGCGGTAAGTGATTTCGGGCATAAAGTTGAACCCCACCAAGGTGTAGCCTTTTACAAAATCGCCAAAATACTCATTGTTTTTAAAAAAATTGTGTTCGTAAATATTGAGCGAAAGTTTTGAGGTGTCTTGGTTGTTGAAAAAAAGAAAATCGTATTCGTCGCTGTAAGCTACGGTGGCGGTGTCGGATTGCGCCGAAACTGCCAACGTTGACATTAGCAGTAATGATAATATAAAAAACTTCGGCAAATTCATAACAATCAGTTGTTTGTGTTGTTTAGTTCAAGTAATTGTTCAATAAGATTACGGTTGTTTTCTAATCGTGGAATCTTGTTTTGACCGCCGATTCTGCCCTTGCTTCTGAGCCAGTCGTCAAACAAGTTGGGACGTGCGATAGTGATTTCGGGCGCAGTGAGCGAGAGGTCTTTGTAACGTTTGGCGTCGTAATCTGAGTTGAGACGTTTTAGTTCGTTGTCGAGAATATTGGCAAATGTGTCTAAGTCGTTGGGCATTATGTTAAACTCAATGAGCCATTGGTGACAGCCGCGTTTTTGGGTTTGCATATACACAGGGGCGGCGGTGTAGTCCTTGATGTCGGCACCTGTGGCATTTGAGGCAAGGCGGATGGCACGAGAAGCGTTGTCTTCCACAAGTTCCTCTCCAAAGGCATTGATGAAGTGCTTGGTGCGTCCTGTGATGTGTATCTTGTATGGACGTACAGATGTAAATTCCACAGTATCACCGATTATGTAACGCCAAAGTCCGCCGTTGGTGGATATTACCATTGCGTAGTTGATTCCTGTTTTGACATCGCACAGCGGAATAGCCTTGCGGTCGGGGCTGTCGAATTCGCTCATTGGGATAAACTCGTAGTAGATGCCGTAGTCGAGCATCAGGAGCATATCGTCTTTGTCTTGTTCGTTTTGAAATGCAAAAAATCCCTCGCTGGCGTTGTAGGTTTCAAGATAGGTGATATTATTATTTGGTATAAGTTTTTCGTATTGAGCACGATAGGGTTTGAAACTTACGCCGCCGTGCATAAATAGGTTGAGATTTGGCCAAACTTCCGAAATATTGTTTTTGCCAGTGATTTCCAATATTTTGCGAAAGAGAACGAGTGTCCACGAGGGAACGCCCGAAATGCTTGTAACATTCTCTTTTGATACCACTTGCGCCATTTTTAATAGTTTCTCGTCCCAATTTTCCATTAGGGCAATGTCTAAGCCCGGTGTGCGGCGTTTCCTTACCCAATAAGGCAAATTGCTGATAAGCACAGCACTAAGGTCGCCACAAAAGGCGTCGCTACCAAGACGGTTGATTTGACGGCTTCCGCCTATTGCCAATGTTTTCCCGGTAAAGAGCGTGGTATTGGGGCATTGACTTAGGTAAACAGCCAAAACGTCTTCGCCACCGTTGAAATGGCATTTGCGAAGGCTGTCTTCGGTAATGGGGATGTATTTGCTGCGGTCGTCGGTGGTGCCGCTGCTCATTGCAAACCATTTGGTTTTAGAGGGCCAAAGCACGTTTTGAGCACCTGCCGCCACTTTTTCGATGTCGGGTTTGATGCCTTCGTATGTGTTTACGGGTACGCGGTCGGCAAACGCCTGAGGACCAAGCGAGCGTAACTCTTTATAGTTGTAACGATTGCCAATTTCGGTGTTTTGTGCCGTTTTTAAAAGTCGGTCAAACACTTGAAATTGTGTTTCGTCGGGGTATTTAACGTAGAGGTCTACCCTGCGGCGGTTTTGCTTAAAAAATATCGATGCGAATGTGTTTACAAGTAGCATTTTGGTTAATTGTTAACTAAAAAACAGATATGCAACAAATATGGCGGCAATTATGCCTGCTGCCTCGGCTATTAGCCCTGTGGTGACGGCGTAACGGCTATTTTTGATGCCTGCCGAGCCAAAATATAGTGCTATTATATAAAAGGTGGTGTCGGCTGCGCCTTGCATTGTGCAACTCAGGCGACCGGCAAACGAATCTGCTCCGTAGGTTTTCATACAGTCGATCATCATTCCACGTGCTCCGCTGCCGCTGAGGGGTTTCATCAATGCGGTGGGAAGCGAAGGAATAAAATCGGTGGCAAGTCCTATTTGCTCCAAAAGTGCTGCTATTCCGTCGGTTATGAGGGTTAATGTGCCCGATGTGCGGAAAACTCCAATAGCCACCAACATTGCCACAAGGTAGGGAATGATTTTTACGGCGGTGGTAAATCCGTCTTTGGCACCCTCCACAAAGGCTTCGTATACGTTCACCTTTTTTACCATTGCCATTACTATAAACGATATTATTACCGCAAAAATAATGGTGTTGGCGGCGGTGCTGCTTACTTTTGCCACGGTGTCTTTGTCCATTGTAGAAAACATCCAAACAAGTAGACCTTCTATTAATAAGAACCCACCGCAGTAGAGTATTATTACAGGGTCTAAAAGTCTGATACGTTGTTTGATGCACACCGCTAAAAGTCCGGCAAATGTGCTTGCGCTGGTGGCCAAAAGTATGGGGATAAATATATCGGAGGGGTCGGCAGCACCCATTTGGATGCGGTAAACCATAATTGTCATCGGGAGAATAGTAAGACCTGACGCATTGAGCGTTAGAAACATTATTTGCGCATTAGAGGCAGTTTCTTTGTTTGGGTTGATTTCTTGCATTTGGTTCATAGCTTTGAGACCAAGAGGCGTGGCGGCATTATCTAACCCAAGCATATTTGCGCTAAAATTCATAATAATGCTGCCCATAGCGGGGTGTCCTGCGGGAATTTCGGGAAACAATCTGCGAAAAAACGGTCCGAAGGCTTTGGCAATAACGTTGGTCATTCCGCCCTTTTCGCCAACGCGCATAAGACCTGTCCAAAGAGTGAGTACACCAGTGAGACCGAGTGAGATTTCAAAACCGCTTTTGCTCATATCGAAAATGCTCGTCACCATAGCGGGAAAAATCTCCGAGTCGCCAAAAAATATCAACTTTACCGCCGCTACCACAAAGGCGATAACAAAGAACCCTATCCAAATGTAGTTGAGTACCATCTACGGAACAAGGGTGAGTTCAAACGGAATCTGCATAATTTGCTTATACTCTTCACCGAGAGCGAGCATATCTTCGTCAATTTCCTTGTAAAACCATTTAACAAGTACATTGCTGCGGTCTTTCATCTCTTGCAAAATCAAGAAAATCTGTATCAATTGTTTGCTCGAAGCTGTGTTGAAGTATTCGAGTTTCATATTGAAAACCGTTTCAGGGTTTGGACTCTGCGCGTATTCTCTCAGCCAAGCGATTATGGGCGAGTAAAAGTCTACCGCGTCCTCGGGGAGCGACATCTGCGAAATTTCGAAGATGCCCCGCTCGGCGTCGAAAATCACGCTCGGCGTGTCGGCTGTGGCTGTTTTGATATATGGCTTCATGTTCGTGTCGTTCGGTTTCTTTTATTGATGTGGTTTTCTACACTTGTTTCCTTATTATTGCTTTAACGGTGAGAAAGTCGATTTCGTTGCCTATTTTTTTTACGGAATATTCCACTTTTTCACCTGATTTTCGTCGTATATCGATGATACCCAAACCAGTAGACACTGGGTTGATGTAGTCAAAATTAAAAAGAATTTTTTTGTACTCTTCGTTTAACTGCTCATAGTTCATAGCGTTGATGCGCTCGAAACGATTTTTGAGGTCGTCGGTGAGTTCGTGCTTGATGTAGTTGCTTGCAAGTAGGGTAAAACAATTGTCTTGCTCGCAAATATAAAACACGCCCGCTTTCCAAGATGTGTCGTCGGTGATGTTGTCGGCATGCTTAACAATGTTTTGCAAAAGTTCTACCATTATGCTAAACAGCTTGATTCGCACCGGCGAGGCGTACATACCGTTGTTGAGTATCGATAGCAACGAGAGTAGATTATCTTGGTTGAAATCGCCTTTAAATGAGAGGATTATCTCGTTGTTTTTGAGAAAATTGTGGGTATCGATAATGTCGGGAAGCGAAAACTCGTAATCACTCTCTACGCACTCGGTTTGTGTTAATACCTCGGTGCTGAGGTAAAAATAAGTTTTGGTGTCGTCTACGGGCGCCATAGAGTATTGCAGCTTGTTGCCCGATTTTTTTGCCATCTCAATTAGTCCGAGACTTGCGCCGCTTTTTTCGGTAAACCCTGTTGTACGGCGGATGTCGCGGCAAAAATCGTTGAGTTCTTCGGGAGTAAGCGAGTTGATATGGTCGAGTTTGTCTTTAAGAACATCTTCTTCGGCACGCGGCATAAGGTTGCCGGTAACGATGTAATATTTGTTCTTCTTTTTGTGAATAACCACCACGGCAGAATTGTCGGCAGAGTCGGTGTCGTTTGCCATCTGATGGCGGGCAATATTTTGGAGGCTCTCGCCCATAATGTAGTAAATACGGTTTTTGAGTTTTTTGGTATCTTCGGCCTTGGCAAGGTTGCTCTTGGCAAAATCCAATACGTTCATAATGAGCTTAGGAGTTACATCGCCCCTGTAAATGTATTGGAAATCGTCTTTTTCAACGTCTTTAAACTGCTTGTATATTAAGTCGGAAGTACTGTCCATATTTGCTACATTTTCTCGCTTTCAAAAATATGCAAAAATCGGACAAATCGGCGAGAAAAAAAAGATTTTTTTTAAATAATGGGAATTTTTTTACAAAAATGCTGCGGAATATAGTGGCAAATAGATTATGTCGGTGTTTTTTTCCACGTTGGCACGGCAAAATACAATGCTGCGTTCGATACTGTCGGACGATGATTCTAATACATTATTGAGCGATGTGTGTTTTTTGTAGTCGCCGCCTGATTTTATCTCCAAGATGGTTACAAACTTTTTTTCACGAATAAGGAAATCGAGTTCGTTGCGACTTTTGTGGTCGTAATAGTGGAGCGAATGCCCGTGACGTACCAATTCGGCGGCAACAAAATTTTCGGTAAGCGCACCTTCGTTGACAGATAAGTTGCCTTGCATCACTTCCCATTGTATGTTTCCACTCCAAAGCGAACAAAGCAAGCCGGTGTCTAACAAATAGACTTTGAATAAGTTGCGATTTTCGTAGTGCTCAAACGGCATCTGCAATGAATGTGTGTTGTAACTAAAATATGCCACACCAGCATCGGCAAGCCATTGTGCCGAATCTTCGTATTTTTGCATACTGCCAGTGGTTTCTAAATCGGAGAGAATAAAGCGTTTGCGTTCTTTGGCAAGTTGCGACGGAATGGCATCAAAAAAACGTTTTGCTTTGGTTTTCTGCGATCCGGCATATTTTGAAATGTCTAATCGATAACTGTCAACGATGATTTTTTGCTGACGTAATGTTTCGTTGAAGTCGCTGTTGGTTAAATAGGTAGACACTACTTTTGGCATTCCGCCTACTATAAGATATTCGCGATAATGTTTCATCAAAACTTCGTGGGTAAAATCGTCAATGGGTCTTAATTCTGTAAGTGCGGTCTTGATATTATTCAATGTATCTGCCTCTACGCCTTTTGCCCATAAAAATTCTTCAAAATCAAGCGGATACATATCGATTTGACTTTCAAAACCAACAGGATAACTACTTACATCGCGGTAATTAATGCCCAAAAGCGAACCCGATTCAATGTAGTCGAAACGCCCGTCTTCTGCCAAAAACTTGATGGCAGTGCGGGCGTCGGGGCAACTTTGTATTTCGTCGAAAAATACCAATGTTTTGCCCGGTACAAAAGGTCCATAGCCCATAAGACTGAGCCGTTGAATTACCGAATTGGCATCGCGGTTGCCAGTAAAGGCTTGTTTTGCCTCAGGTGTTTGTTCAAAGTTGATTTCCACAAAATTAGCATAGTTGGCACGGGCAAATTCGCGCACAGCCGTGGTTTTACCAACTTGTCGCGCCCCTTTGATTAACAAAGCCTCGTGGTGGTGATTCTGTTTCCACTGCTCTATCTTACTGAATATCTTACGCTTGAATATCATTGTAGTAACTTTTTGCACTATTTTTGAAACAAATTTAGTAACTTTTTGCAAGAAAATCAAGAGGTAGGGAGTAACTTTTTGCAAGATTTTTTTGGGGAAAAGGAGTGGAGAGGTGGAGGAAAATGTCCCTGTAAATAGTGAAAATGTCCCTGTAAAAAAAGTATACTATTAATCAAAATTAATAGCAAAGTTAATGGCAATTCACCCCAACGCCTTAAACGTAAAATCGTTTTGATGGCAGCATGCTTTTTTGTAGTCGAAGCCATAAATTCGCATATATGCTTCGATTACCTCCGCCGCTCCGTTGTTAATCGGAGCGGCGACGTGCCATCTTGTAGGAAACGGTAACAGTCATCTCAGGGGTGAGGATTGTGCCGTTGGTAAGCTTGATGCGGGCTGGGGTGATAAGAAAGACACGGGGCATAATGTTGCTAATGAAGTTTAAAAATTTATTAATTGGTGTAATTTAGAAATATATGTGTCGAATAACTTTTTTCTCCATAAATATAGTGGGTGATATATACGAAATGTTTTTTCTGGTAAGATAGGATTTATTACTTTTGAAAAACATTGTAAATTTGGAATATCTTTAAATATTGTATTGTTGCCTAATTTGCGTTTAATTTCATCATCGTATCCGTCTTTACCTGATAAAAAAATAATAACATTAGGCTTTATGATATCAATTTCGTCCTTTAAAATATTGAATTTGTAATTTTCTAAGTCCAATACTTTTTGATCGGGTCGGCCACGACCGTGAGCCTTCCCAAACTTATTGACATTGGTCCAAAGAAACGCTTTTCTTTTTACTGATAATTTTTTATTACATTGTTTAATGAATCTCCAAAATATTCTATTGTCATTTTCACCAAGTGAAAAATCATTATAGAAATCTAAAATGTGTGTTATCGGATTTTGTGTACTTAATGCCTTATCTCCACCTTCATACCAACTATTGGTTTCTTTACCTATATAAAGTATTCTATTGTTAGAATTTTCATAATCATCACTACATGTCATTAATAATGGAGATGAATAATCTGTGATGGTATATTTTTTTAAAGTATCTTTGATTGATAATAATTCTTTATAATAATTTTTATACAGAGATTCAAGTTGCATAGAAATAGTATTCATTTTATATATATCTTTGTATTAAGTTTATAAAATGAAATTATTTTATAGGGGTTTATGCAAATTTTGCATAAACCCCTTAATCTTTTGTAATTGGATTGGGTTAAATATGTATTTCTTCTTCCTCTGTGGAAATAATCACTCCCAATCCTAACTGACATTTTGCAAAGCAATTGGCATTGCATCTACCTTTACATCCGCATTCCGAAGTGTATAAAGTCATCTGAACCATATCGTTCAATGATATCCCTTCTATTATTATTTTCATAATTGGTTGAGTTTTAAAAGTTTATAAATATATAATTATCTTTAAATATAAGACCACATTTTACATGACATCTTGGATTGCAATCGGCATTCCAAAATATCCAAGGTGTACTGTATTCTATAAGTATTTCCATATTTTTGTCTGTTTTTAAAAGTTTCTACAAAAGTCAATACCGCAATCTCGACGGCAGTTTTCCCAACATTTTGCATTACATTTTGGGTCGCACGCTGAATTTAAATTATTTAAATTCACTTCAATAGGTTCTATTAGTATTTCCATAATTATTTCTTTTTTTCTTGTGTGGTTATTTTGATATTGTCTCCAATGATTTTTACTTCGTTGCAAACAAGTTTTTTTATTTTGCAATGCCCTGATAGTTTAATGCTATCACATTCTATTATGTCGGCATCGCAATCAGTTAGTTGAATGTTTGAGCCGTTTATCTTTGTGATTTTGGCATGTATATTCTCGGTCTTTTCAGCAAAAATGCCAAGTAATTTGGTTAACAACGGTGATTTGTTTTTTATTTTGCTCATATCAATAGGATTGATAACTATTGAAGTAGCATCAATTTCTTTAAGACTGATATCATCGGAGAATACTATTGTTACATTATCTCCTGCCTTTATAGCGTTAGATTTTACCGCACCAGATATACTGACATTATTTTTAGCAACAATATCAACACATTTTACCATTCCCTTATAGGAAAAAACATCAACATTGATGCGGTCAAATTCAATACTTCCGCCACCTTCTATGGAGAATATACCGTTTGTATCAGAAACAATATATTTTCCTTTGGGAGAAAGTGTTGTTCCGTTATGGTATTCAACTTTTGCTTTTCCTTTAATCACCATTTGACTATTTTTTTAATTGTTCGTAATAAAAATCCAACATATTATCAAAGTTGTATTTTATTGATTCGCAAGAATGACCATCTTTTTGTTTTGTTGCTTCGTCGGGACAACCTCCCATACAAATTGGTAAAAAATGGCAGTTGGCACATTCGCCGACAATGGATTCACGATTGACACACTTCATAAAAAACATGGAAGGTATTTGATGTTTGTCAATGATGCTTCCACAGGATTTCTCTTTTTGTCCAATATGATTCCAACATTTGTAAATGTAACCAAGAGGATCAATCACGTAAGAATTTGCATAATCGTATGTACAGAAGTTGAAATGTGGTTTTGGATATATTATCATCAGATTTTTTTTGAATCCGTAGCCAAGAACCTTTCTGTAAAATCCGATGAGAGAATTTGCATATTGTTCTGTGGAAAGGCATTCGCTTTCTACTGATTTACATGCCTCTGATACTGCTGATACTTTGCCAAATGTAATAACAAGTTGTTCTTGGAAAATTGATTCTTCGGCGAGTAACTTCAATAAATCATCTACTTCTGAAATATTATTATTGTCGATATTTATTCTTAGTGAAACATCAATATTGTTTTCAAGAAGCATTTTTATGTTGTTTACAATGGTCCAAAATGAACTTTTCCCGGAAACCGTTTTGCGACGTGAATCGTGCACTTTTTCTGTTCCATCTAACGTTATCTGTATATCGTTGATTTTAAATTGTTTGAAGTCTGCAATTGTGTTTTCGTCAATGAGATATGCATTCGATATAATGGATGAAGAATAATTGACATTGTTTTCCTTACATAAGGATATTATCTTTTCAGAGAGATGTTTTATAATTGATTTCGATAATAGTGGTTCACCTCCGAACCAACAGATACTCAGATTTTTGAGCCGCTGAATTCTTGTCTTAATAAATCCTACAACAGCATTTTGCACTTCTGAACTCATTGAGCCATGTATATGATTTTCAAAACAATATATGCAACGGAAATTACAATCAAGTGTAGGTGCTATTGTCAGTCCCAAACTTGTCATATCATATTTTGACAAATTGCGAGCATACTTGATATATTCAATTTCATCAAAGTCGTCGTTAATTATAGCATTGGTTCTTTTCATCTGCTTAATTAACTTTGCATCGATTTTAGATTCGTCATAAATGCCATTTTCAATATCACTAACAACTTTTTTGAAACTATCGTCAACAATAGCAAACGCACAAGACATTGAATTGAAGAACAATGTCTTATCACCGTAGTTCTTTAATATGGTATATCTTGATAATTTCATTTTTCCTTTTATTTTTTTGTCCATTCCTCGCGCATTGCTTCGGCAACTTTTTCGGGTGACATTTCAGAATTATTGGTAAGCATTTTTTCAAGCACTTTAATATATGCTTCGCCTAATGCGGTGGTTAAACTTGCTGCTGTTGCGCCGCTAATTAAACCGCCGACAACAGAACCAAATCCTGGTATCAGTTTAAATAGACCCGAAACTATTGCTTTACCGGCAAGAGTTGCAGTTGAAGTACCTAATGTGCTTGCTATAAGTGTTTTAAGAAAGCCATCGGAAAAATCTAATCCCATAGTGGCACTAATTCCTGCAAGCATACCAACTTGAATTGGTACAAGAACAATTGCATCAGAAAAAGGGATGGGAACAGCACCAGCCGCAGTGGCAGACGCTACCGCTCCTGCTACTACTAAATGCGCTTTTTTGATTTTTAAATCGATACGTATTTTCTGTGCAGCGGCAAAAGCCTTTTTTTGTGCCTCTGGCAAAAGCGATTCTGTTATTTCAACTAATTTGTCAAGACCGTATGCAGGAATACCATATTTTGTTTGTGCTACAAGTTTTATAACTTTAATGTCGTTCCGATATAGATCATTTTCTACGTTGCTGTAAAAATTATCATCATTAACTGCGTAATACTGAGTCAAAACTACGATGACTTTGACGAATTTTGATAATTCGTTTATAAATGCAATTTCGGCAGGCTCTATACGCGGCAATCCATAAGTAATGCAATACCAACAAACATTTACGTGTTTGGTAGGATCAGGATCGTTTCGACGGCGAGTAATCTCGTCTATAAGTTGATTTTTGATTTCTTCAAATCTTTTTAATTCTAAGCCTATTGTGTCGATTATAGAAATAGGGAAATCTTCTAATGAATACTCTTTTATTTCATTAGTTATCGGTTTGCCTACACCTGTCTCTGCTACGTCTTTGCTGAAAACTGCATTAATCAAGGTACTTTTGCCCACACCTGTTTTTCCTGTAACAATAATAGTAGAATGTCCCAAGTTTAAAACGGCCTCCTTCCATATTTTTTTGAAATCAATAGATTGTAACCCGTTAGTATTATCCTGTATGTTCATTTTGATTTATTTGTCGTTTTGTTGTTTTGCCTACTCTATAAGGTTTTCGGCATCCCCATAAAAATATAAAAAGGGGGCTTTCTCGCCCCCATACGGGCTATGCCCTACATTGCAATGTTTTGTTGCAACTTAAACTCCATCCTTTTTCTCCCGACCTCACAACCCACTGTACTCCATCCTAACTCCCGACCACACAACCCACTAAACTCCAACCAAATTCACCCGACCACGACAACCCACAATCATTATATCATTTTCGCCACTTTCTCAGATAATCTATACTACCGCACAATAGCAAAACAATAGCATTGTCAGATAATAGAGTGTCACATAATTGACACTTGCTATTACGACTTTTGCTTTCGAGGATTCCAATTGTCTTGTGTTTTGGATATTTGATTATCAATGGCATTTTAGAATCATTTTTTATGTTTAGTCTACTCTTTAAGGTTTTCGACTTTCCCTTATATCGACCATCTTGTGATAGTTGCTATTTATCCAAATATACGACGATAATGGTTCGATGTATTCCAAAAAGTGTGGCGAGTTTTTCTACACTTATGTAGGATTTTTTACCACACTTTCCATATAATCTGCCAAGTCTTTGAAGAAATTGCGGTCGAGGGCGCGGGAAATGCGGGTGAGGATTTCGATGTTGACAAAACGGCGGTCGAAAATATCGTAAATGTTGGAGCGGTCGCAGTTTATTTGTGCGGCAAGCCACGTTACTGTGCGTTGCTGCCGGTCGAGTTCTTGGCGGATGAGTGTGCCTAAGTGAAAGTCAGTGTTCATTGTGATGTGTTTTTGTGGGCAGCACACCTTAAATTATATAAGCACAATAAAAAAGCGTGAAACCGTTTTTTATACTTATTATAAAAGATAGGCATCGCCAAACGCCTTGCACACTAATAAGCACGAAACGGCTCACGCCTATTCGACGTGAACCTTATTCGCCACTTACTCTCGTGTGCATAAAATTGGCGATTTTATCTTTTAGAGAATAAGAGCGTAAAGCCCAATTAATTAATATGTTGTTTTATAGTTGTTTCTGTTTCGTGGTGCGGTGTTTTGGTTAATATATTAAGTGCTTATGTTTTTAGCGTTCAATCCAATTTTCAACAGTCAATCCAGCAATTCGAGAAAAATGTTTAACATTATCTGTTACTACGATGCAGCCACTTTTTAAGGCAGAGATGGCTATCATAATGTCGAAATCGTCAATAAGTTGTCCTGTGTCGGTAAGACGGTTTTTCTCGGCAGCAAAATCATCGGCTATGCCAGAGATAGGTATTATTGAGAATTCACTGATAAATTGTCGAGTTTCATTTATATGTTTTTGATTTTTGCTATGGTACGCACCATAAAGCAATTCTGCTACTGTGATTTCAGAAATGTAACAATTATCCTGACCTACTTGTTCAATTTTATGGTCAAGAGAGTACATTCCTTTCATATAAAAGATGCAGATATTGGTATCTAACACATATTTGCTCATAATTAGTCGAATGAAACGGTTTTGCGCAAATTGGAATTTGTGCGACTGTTTTTGATAAAATCCTCAATGCCGTCGGTATCAGGCGAATTTGCCCAAACGCCGAATAAGTTAGCAAGCGACCCTTTCTTGTTTTCTTTGTTCTCGGCAGGATTCGCCACCAATGAGTCGGTAATCATTTTAAGCAAAAATAGTTTTGTATTTTTGCTTAACGGATTTAGCATTTTGAAATACCCTTCTGCTACGTTATAGTCGGTGTTAATTGTTGCGGTTGACATAGTGAATTTGTTTAATTTCAATTAGCAAAATAACTCCATTTTTCTCACAAATCCAAATTATTACAGATTAAAAATGGATAAGATGTGACCCCTTGTCGCTAATAATAGAATTACAAACCATTCTATTGCTGCTATGAGTATTTCCTTTATCCTTTTCCTGATGTTCATTGCGGTGAGTATTAAATGGTTAATTGTTATAGGTGTTTCGTAACCAACTCTGCCAAATCGCCGACGGTAACCACTTTTTCGCATTCATCATCGGGTAGCGATATGTTGAACTCTTTTTCTACCATCATAATTGTTTCAATAGTGTCGAGGTCGTCGGCTCCGAGGTCGTTGGTAAGTTGTGCCTCTGGGCTGAACTCCGATTGGTCTACGCCTAATTTGTCGGAAAGCATCGGCACGAGTACTTTGTAGATAAACTCTGGCGTGTACACGTCGGGAACATCCATGGTGGGTATTTCGCCGTGCTCTTGCGGAATTTTCTTTTCTATTTTGTCTAAGAGTTCTTTGGCGTTTTCGAGCGGAGCTGTATCGAAATCCTGATTATTTTCAGCGATAGCTTGGTATATCTTGATGGATTCTATACAAGCGTGTTCGGCTTTGGGGTATTCGAGGTTTGCTTCGTAGGCTTGTGCAAGGTCGTATAGCGCTTCGGCTTTATCGTTGTTTTCATTGTCGATTTTGAATTTGTGTTCAAGCAGATTCAAGCGCATTGTGCCGTAATTGACGGCTTCTTGGGTGTAGCCGAGTTTCAGACAGACGTATGAAAGGTTTGAAAGTGTCGTAACTTTGCTGTCGTCGTAATCGCTGCGCATGGTTAGTTCCTGCGAGAAATATTGCAGCGCGGTAAGGTTGTCTCCTTTGTAAAAAAATGTCTGACCGAGTTTGCAAAGAATTTCTGGTACAGGTTTGAGGTCTCCTGCCATACGGTTGAGATTTTCGCTCTCTTTAAATGCGGCAATAGCCTCGTCGTATTTTTCGAGTGCCATAAGAATCTGTCCGTAAGTAAACAGCATATAGGCAAGGTCGTAGTAGTCTTCGGTTTTGCGGTTGATTTCGATTGCCTCCTCGATTAGTTTCTGTCCTTTGAAATGCTTTTCGTCGTAATTGTAGGTTTTGGCGAGATGGTAGAGTGCGTCGTCGAGAAGTTCGGGGTCGTTGATTTGGCGTGCCACGTATACAGCCTTTTCTAATACAGCCTCAGCTTCGGTATATTTTCCGAGGTTGGTGAGATGAGCTCCCTGATGAGTCAGGCATAACACGAGTCCTCCGCCGTGACGGAGTTTTTCGAATAATTCAGCTCCTGTGGCAAAATAGTTGATGGCGGTTTCGTTGTCGGGGGTGTACTTGCCTAACCAATAGTTGATTGTGGCAATTCCTTCTTCGTCGCCTATCTGTGTAAAGATGTCGAGAGCATTGCCGAGACATGGCAGGGCGCAGTAGTAAGATCCTTCGCCGAAAATTCGCGCCATTTTGAGGTAAGCGTAGCCGAGTTTCTGCTTGTCGTTGTACTTTTGGAGCATGTCGATGTTGGTTAGGCAGATGCCGAGTGCTGTCTTGGTTTGCCCGATTTGATTGTAGAGGTCGGCCAATTGTGCGTATATTTCGGTTATTTTGTCGATGTCGCCTTTGTTCTGGGCTAATTGCAATTGAAGTAATGCGGTTGAAATTTCGTTGTTCATTGTGTTGTAGTTTTGGTGATACAATTTGATTTTTCCAAATTTTATGCTTTCGTGTCAAGCAAAATATGTGGAAATATTTTCTATACTTGTGTAGTATCTCTTACCACACCCTCCATATACTCAGCCAAGTCTTTAAAAAAGTTTCTGCCGAGCACACGCGAGATGCGCTCCAAAAGTTCGGTGTCGATGTAGCGGCGGGCAAAGATGTCGTAGCAGTTTGAGCGGTCGCAACTGATGGCTTTGGCAAACCATGCTACTGTGCGTTGTTGGTTGTCAAGTCCTTGACGGATAAGGCGTCCGAGGTGAAACACTTCTGTCATGGCGGTGTAGTTTATTAATTACACCGCAAAACAAAAGTACCACTGAGCCAAAACGCAGCACAGTGTATAAATAAATTAAACAAAGAAGGGAGTTATCGTTTGTATATCGCGGTCATACGCGATATTATGTCGGCAATTTCATCTCTAAGCCATTGGGGAGAAAGCACTTCAACGTTTTCGCCATACGAGAGGATGGTTTGCTTGAAATCGTAGGCGGGTTTGATGTAATATTCGAATATTGAGTATGTTTCGGTAGATTCTGTCTCTTTTTGCGAATGGTGAAGCGGCAGAGAACGGAAGAATTTTTGCTGGTTGTTGAAGACGCGGAGACGTACAGTTTCGGCATCCTCTTGACCTGCAATTATGCCGTAACAGGTCTCAAAATAATCATGCGCCACAAAATCAGATGGATAATCAAATCTCTCATCTGTAATTTGCATTTCTAAAATACGGTCTAAGGCATAGACTCGCACTTGGTCAGGGTCTTTTCGGGTAACAATGTACCACCTCTGGTGTGATATTTTGATTGCTAATGGCATTATTGTCAGCGTTTCCTCCTCGGTGCGCTGAAAACTGTGGTAACGGATTATTATCCACCGTTTTTCGCGTATGGCTTGGATTGAGGGCAACAGCCAATGGTAGCCCGATGGTATTTCTTCAAAAAGAATCTTGTCTTTGATGGCGTGGGCTTCGGTGAGCATCTGACCTATGGCAAAGTTGTTGAGCAGCCAATGACGGATGCGGTCGTTGGCTAAATCGCCGTGGTCTTCTATATAATATGTGTTGTCGGATTTTCGGCATGATATGTTGATGTCGAATAGGGTTTCGATGTCGTGGCGGTGTCTGTCGAAGGTTCGTCGCGGAATAGGCAAACCGTCGTACAAGTAGCACTCCGTCCATTTGTCGTTTATGCTACGCAGGGTGATGTGTCCCGAGGAATAGATTGTGGACACTTCCCAAATGTATTTTGCAAAAAGGTTTTTAGACATTGATTTATTAAATGAAAACGACGGTAGTCATCGCCACCGTCGCTTTTTTATTTCATTATAACCGTATCTTACATCTCAATCTTCAATTCGTCGATCAATCTTTGGCATTTGCCGTATTTTTCGATAACGAAGAGTACGTAGCGGATGTCTACGTTGATGCAGCGTTGAAAATCGGCGTTGAATATCCAGTCGGAGCACATAGATTCGGAGTTGCCGTCGAATGCGAGACCGATGAGGCGTCCGTAACCGTCGATAACGGGGCTTCCGCTGTTGCCGCCGGTGATGTCGTTGTTGGTGAGGAAGCATACGTGCATTGTGCCGTCTTGGTCGGCGTAGCGGCCGTAGTCTTTCTTGTTGTAGAGCTCTTTGAGTAAGGGCGAAACGTCAAATTCATAGTCGCCAGAGATTTCTTTTTCCATAACGCCTTTGAGAGTACAGAAATAGTTCATCAGCACGCCGTCGTTGGTGGTGCGGATTACACCGTCGGTTTTGCCGGCTTCGGGTTTGAATGTGCGCGATGTGTAGGTTTGCACTGTGCCGTACGATAGACGCTCGGTAAAGTTGGCGTCGGGGTAGGTGAGAGCCTTGGGATTCATAGCAATGCTGCCCTTGGTGTAGCGGCGACGGGCTGCGTCGAGCATATTCTCATATTTTTCGGTGTACTCGTTGAGCGCGAAATAGATGTTGAGCACATAGCGGCTGAACTCGAATGCAGGGTCAAATTGCAAACTGAGTCTTTTGAGTGCAGAAGTGTCGTCGAGAAACTTGTAGAATCCATCTTTATCTAACAGCGAACTATTGATAAACACACTGTCGATGAGGTTTTCGGGGTTGTCGTATTGGGTAAAATAGTTGGAGATTTCATTGCCGAAGTATTTTTCGATGTCGGCAGGGGTAACGTTCTCCAAAAATGTTTTAATCATTGCTTTCGACACCTTGTAGTCGGTGGGTTTGTTGTAATCTTTGAAAAAATCATCGGCTTTGGCGCGGATTTCTTCTTTGTCGGCTATTTTTGCCATCGACTGCATTGCGTAATATGCTGGGTTGAAAAATTCCATTCCGTTGTTGAGCACACATTCAAGCACGTAGTAGTAGATTTTTTCAAAGCGGGCGAGATTGTCGCAGGCGTATTTGATGCTGTCTAATACTGTTCCGTATTCGGCTTTGCGTGATGGATTGGCGTTAACCCACTGCATAAAAGCGCGTTCCTGAGCCTGTTTTTCTTCAACGGTTTTTTGCTCGGTGAGGCTTTTGTTGGCTTCGATAAATTTTTTCCAATAGTTGCTCGAATGAGAATATTTTGTAGCGTATTTGATTCTTACTGCCTCGTCGGCTTCCATATCGGCTTTCATAATATCTTGACGGATACCGCGAACGTAAGATGTGATGGCGTTTTGGTTTTGCATATCCTTTACGATCTCAAAACTTGTGGAGTGGCGTTCGGTGCTACCGGGGAAACCAATTGTCATTGCAAAATCACCCTCTTTGTAACCTGCAATCGAGATGGGCAAAAAGTGTTTGGGTTTCAAAGGAACGTTCTTTTCGGAGTAACTTGCTGGCTTGCCGTCGGGACTCATGTATACGCGGAAAATAGAGAAGTCACCAGTATGACGAGGCCACATCCAGTTGTCGGTGTCGTGTCCAAATTTGCCAATTGATTCAGGACCCGCACCCACAAACCTAACATCTTCGTAATTGATGTAAATTACCATATAATAGGCATTTCCCGAAAAAAATGGCTTGATAACGATGTCGTAATAATCGGCGGTGAACTCTTTTTTGGCTACCTCTTTAAGGGCGTCGGAATTGGTGCGAATGTTTTTTTGACGTTCGTTTTCGGTCATCGACGAATTAACACCTTTGAGCACTTGGTCGGTAACGTCGCGAATCTCTTGCATAAACTGCACGTAAAGTCCGGGAGTGGGAATTTCGTCTTGCAAAGTTTTAGCCCAGAAACCATCTTTGAGGTAGTTGTGGTCAACGCTACTGTGCTGCTGAATGCTCTCGTAGCCGCAGTGGTGGTTGGTAAAAAGCAAACCTTGTTCTGATACAATTTCGCCGGTGCAGTATCCGCCAAAGTTTACCACGGCATCTTTGAGCGACGATTTTTTGATAGAATAAACATCTTCTGGTTTGAGGCGGAACCCCTGAGCCTTCATTTGTTTATAGTTTTTGCCAATCATATTGAGGAGCCACATGCCCTCGTCGGCGCTTGCTGTAAGCGCGGTTAAGGAAATAATTACAGTAAGTAGTAATGATTTTATTTTCATTTTTTATTGCTTTTTGGTGTAATATATATTGTTAATGGATTCTCTATCGGGAATTTGGTCGGTGATTAGTTCGGCGTACGAAATTTTGGGCCCTGGCAGAGCGATAGTGCAAGTTAGGCTACCATCGCGCCACATTTCGGCACTTTGGTAGATAGTTTCGGTGGCACCGTTGATGTAAGTGATTTTGAGCAATGCGGGCAGGTATTTGTCTCCGTAGTTTTCGATAACGATGTAGTTGGTGGAATCTTCGCGGCGGATTTCTTTGATACCAAGGTCTGTGCTGCCTTTTTGAGCAAACCAATTGTTGTAGAAGAATTTAAGGTCTTTGCCCGAAATGCTCTCCAATGTGTAGAAAAAGTCGTAGGGGTGTGCGTGCTTTCTGCTCCACGCCGAGGTAAACTGCTGTAACGCTTTCTCCATTACATCACTACCAATTATTCCCTCCAAAATGGTGTATCCCATCTGCGGTGTGTAATACGAAGCCATTGAAAACGTCCACGAACTGCTCATACTATACGACTTAGTAATCACTGGTTTTTCGCTACCTTCGCCTAAATGGTTGCCCACGTAGCCTGCTGAGCGATTAACGACCCTTGGATATGCCGAAATACTATCTTGGAATAATTGCGGCACATACATTGTAAGTCCCTCGTCGATAAAGCCGTACGAATTTTGGTTGATACCGGTTAAGAAAGGGAAGTAAGTGTGAGTGATTTCGTGAGTGGTGGTAAAAATCATATCGTCCCATTGTGCATCTAAATCTTCGTTTACCATCATAGGAAACTCCATTCCGCCGCTACCCTCAAACAATGTCATCCACGGATAAGGGTAATCTACACCCGGACGACGTGCGCTGAGGTATTGTATTGTTGATTCGGCAAGTTCGGCGTTTCCCCTGAATTTAGGCGAACGGAAAACTGCTGAGGTGCTAACTCTTTTGCCCGATGCAAGGTTGAAACTTTTGGCTGTCCATTGGCTTGTGGCACTGCACCCAAACACAAAATCGGGAACCGAGTCGGCGCGAAACTTCCAAATGTTTTTCTCGCTTTTAACTGCGTGAGAAGAAATATCTTGCTTGGTGATAATGTCGGTTAATGCGCCCGACGATAGTGCTGACTTGTATCTTTTTAGCACGTTTGGCGAATACACCTTGTCGGGATTTTGAAGCACTCCCGTAGCCCAAACAGCTGTGTATTGGTCGGTGGTGAGGTTAACTTCGTAGTTGGCGTTTTCAAAATAAAACTCCTCGTTGCCCGAATGCTGAATGCGGTCCCACCCGTAAATGTCGTCGTACACAGCAATTTGCGGATAAAAATATGGTACAAACCAAGTATCATTGTTGTATCGTCCGCCCCGCAGATGAGTGTTAGCAGCAATTTTGGTGTTCCACTTTATATATAGTGTAATTGATTGCCCCTGAGAAAGCGGTTTTGGCAGGGCAGCCTCAATCTGAGTATCAAACTCGGTGATAGTAAGGTCGGTACGTGTTTTGCCGTCAACCAATTGCACCTTTTCTATTTCCACACCGTTGAAAATATCGCGACGGTCTACACGGCGGTTTTTCGTAACACCGTCTTTGTAGATGTTTCGGTAAAGGTTTATAACAATGGAATTTAGTTCGCCCTGTCCGCAGTTGTAATCGTAAGTAACGGTTTCCTGGCCATAGAGATGACCCTCCGCGGTGCGAAAATCGGCAGAGATGTTGTAATGTGCAAAATTGGTTTTGTAATTTGCGCCCGGAATGCCCGTAGTGGTTCTGGTTCCGTTTTCCACTGCCTTAGCAAACGCCGAATCGGTATATGGTGTCGGCAGAGCTGCAATATTGTGTTGTGCCTTAGCCGACACACACGCTGCACACAACGCGGCAGCAATAATGAATTTTACCTGTTGCATAATGAGATAGTATTTAACCGCAAAGGTAGGGAAAATAATATAGTAAAAGGGATTTTTTTAGAGATTTTTTTGATTATTTGCCCTATAATGACTGTTTAGGTTTTTCCACCTCCACCTCCGTACTATCCACCGCCGTGCTATCTTTTACAATATATGCCTTGCAGTTGTATGGTCTTGAAATTTTTACTTTTGGTTTGGGAAATTTCTCCAGATAGTGGGCGTAGATGGGATCGGAGAGGAGCTTCTTGAGAAATATGCCGTAGATTGGCAGAGCTGTGGCGTTGCCTTGACCAAGTTCGCCAGTGCGGAAATGTATGCAGCGGTATTCGCCACCTACCCACACGCCGCCTACAAGTGATGGCATAACGCCCATAAACCAAGCGTCGGAGTGGTTCGACGATGTTCCGGTTTTGCCGCCAAACTCACATTTGCCGTAAAATGGTCGCACGTAGTTCCAGAGAAATCCCGACGTGGTGCCGTATTCTGTCATGCCGCCTTTGAGAAGTTGCTGCATGAGGAACGCAGGTTCGTATTCCAATGCCTGCGAGTCGGTGTTTGGCGGAGTGTATATCACGTTTCCGTCGCGGTCTTCGATACGTGTAACAAAAATAGGTTCGTGATAAACGCCGTCGTTGATAACAGTGGAGTAAGCGTTGGTGAGTTCCAAAAGATTAACGTCGCTACCACCGAGGCAAGTGGCAGGAATTGTATCGCACAATGGCGAATGTATGCCCATACGGTGTGCTGTGGCGTTGATATTGTCGATACCCGCCTCTTTTGAAATCTGCACTGCTATGGTGTTGATACTGCGTGCAAAAGCGGCTTTGAGCGAAAACGGTAGATTGGTGCAAGAGCCTTCGGCGTTGTGAGGTATCCAAAGCTTTTGTTTGCCTTTGTCCCAAACTTTCCACGAAACGGGTTGGTCGGTGCGTTCTTCACACGGGCTAAGTCCTTGATTCATAGCCTCGGCATAGTCGAAAAGTTTGAATGTGGAGCCGGGTTGACGCATTGCCGTTACTTTGTCGTATTTCCAAAAACGGAAATCAAGGTCGCCCACCCATGCTTTGATGTATCCTGTTTGGGGTTCTATGGCTATGAGCGAGCCGTGCATAAATTGCACCATATATTTCACCGAATCTATTACGCTGAGGGTGGTGTCGATAGAACCGAGCTGATAGTCAAACACTTTAACCTTGCGTGGACGTAACATTTCGGCATTAATGGCTGCGGTG
The DNA here is from genome assembly GCA_016293845.1 of Bacteroidales bacterium. GTDB lineage: Bacteria > Bacteroidota > Bacteroidia > Bacteroidales > UBA3824 > UBA3824. The sequence goes on from JAEDDH010000010.1 coordinate 91,364, forward strand.
TCGGTTTCGCCAAACTTTGCTACGGCTTTTTTGTATTGAACAGTGCGTTTTACTATGTTTTCAATAAAGTTAGGAATTTCGCGAAATTGCTCGTCGCGCCACGGATTGCGACCGTACCAATGTTGACGGAAATTTTTTTGCACCACCTCCATTTGTTCTCTAACTGCCTGTTCGGCGTATGCTTGCATAGCGCTGTCGATGGTGGTGTATATTTTTAAACCGTCGGTGTAGAGGTTTACCTCGTTGTCGGCGCACCATTCCGATAGTTGCTGAGCCATTGCATCGCGGAAATATAGCGCCATTCCGTCGTAATTGTTTTCAACGTAATAGTCTAATTTAATTGGTTGTTTTACAATGCTATCGTAGGTGTCAACGGGAATTTTGCCAAGACGGAGCATATTGGCGAGCACTGTGTTGCGGCGGTGGAGGCTGTTTTTGGGATTGATGCGGGGATTGTAGGTGGTGGTGGCTTTGAGCAATCCCACAAGCACTGCCGACTGTGCATAGTCTAAGTCTTTGGGTTTTACGTTAAAATAGGTTTTGGCGGCAGTGTTGATACCAAAAGCGTTTGAGCCAAAATCTACCGTATTGAGATATAGGGTGATAATCTCGTTTTTTGTAAAACAGTTTTCGATTTTGACGGCGGCAATCCATTCTTTCAACTTCATTACCACAAGTTTAATCCCCGGCACACGACCCAAAAGTCCTTTTCGGTAACGTCCTGACCGTGCCTTGTAGAGGTTTTTTACAAGTTGCTGTGTAATGGTGCTTGCCCCTCGTGCGCGACGTCCTAATACAAAATCCTTTACTGCCGAACCAATGCCCTGAAAATCAATTCCGAGATGATTGTAAAAACGTTCGTCTTCGGTGCTTACGAGTGTATTTATAAGTTTGGGCGAAATATCTTCAAACTTTACTTTTGTGCGGTTTTCGCTAAAAAACTTACCCATCACCTTGCCGTCGGCAGAGTATATCACCGAAGCCTCGTTTTGGGTGATGTCGCCAATCTGCTCCATTGTGGGTCCCGTTCCAAACAACCACAAAAAATTGATATCTACTAATATAATAAGGAGTATAAATTCCATCAGTATGATAAGCAATGCGGCGGGCAACTTAACATACCATTTGGCGCGGGTTAATATGTTGATTGGGTTTTTCAATTAGTTTCGAATTAGGAATAGTTTTTCTTGTACCAAAATCGTCTTACGAATATCAACTCTGATTTACTTGAATTTTGAAACATACTTAGGCGTTGGTCGAACACTTGGCGGATGTTGGTTCCAGTTGCCGTTATGCCGAGCGAACAGTTTTTCATATTGTACCAAAAAGCTATTTTGCCGTGTATCGACGGGGCTATTTTTGTACTTTTGCTAAACATATTGTTAAATCGAGTGTTACTTGCATTTATTCCGGCATTGATGGCGATAAAAAATAGGAACTTGGTTTTGATAACAAAGTTGTAGGCATATCCTCCGTTTACGCCCATGCTCCAACTTTCGAGGTTGGCTTTTTCGCCGAGGAAAAGTGAGCTGTCGCTGCTGATGCGTTGATTGTAAATGGCAAGACCGGCAAGCGCACTACCAGCAGAAATCTTTTGCTGCTGCGATGCGTTGAATCCTGCGTTGTACGAAAATTTTTCGTGATTAAAGATGTAATCACCCACGGCAGCAAAGTAAAACGACCTCAGATCGGGGTCGTAAGTGCCGTTTTCCCATCTATCTTTGACGCTATCAAAATTGTCGCCGTTGGTTTCGAGAAAACCAGTGTAGTGCTGAATATAAATATCGCCTGCAAAAAAACGGCAATACCCTTTGAGGTGCATATCGGTGGCACCTTTCTTTCTGTATTTTTTTTCGTAACCGATAAACGATACCTCGTGACGGTACGAAATGTCGAACGGGAAAAACTTAGTCCAAATGCCTATACCTATACCGCTGTGGCTGTGAGGTACATAGTTGAGTCCGCCCTTGGTGTCTGACATAGCAAAATTGTCGTTAAAGGTAAACGCCTTGGCAGCCATCCTGTGTCCGTATTTGTGCACGTAGGTAGTATCCTGAGCATGTGTAACGTTGCAGGCAAAAGCGGTTAATAGCGCAAATAATATTTTAGGTACGGTAGTTTTCATGCCAAATATTTGCCCGCAAAGGTAGAAAAAATTTTTTTTTCTACATTTCGGGTTTTAATAATCTATTTGGCTTCGAATGTAACCTCTTTTCTGATGTCGGCAGATGATGCGCCGATTTCAAATTTGATGCGTCCAGTTTCGGGGATGAATGCGTGACGTGCTTCGTCCCAGTAGGTGAGGTCGTTCTTTGAAACTTAGAGACTCACCTCCTTAGTCTGTCCTGCCGGAATGTTTACACGTTCGAAAGTTTTCAACTGACGTTTGGGATGTTCCACTTTTGAGTCGGGGTAACTTACGTAGAGCTGCACCACCTCGTCGCCGTCGCGAGAGCCTGCATTGGTAACGGGTATCTCGGGAGCGTAGAGAATCTCTATGCCTTTCTCTTTGCCCGCCTCCTGCTTTTACCACAGCTGCGGCGGTGGTAGTAAGGTCGGGATAGTAGTGGTGAGCGGTGTAGAGCAGGTTGTCCGTCCACAGTTTTGACACCGTTGTTGCGCGATGGTCTGCCGAGAGCCAATCCGTGCAATCCCTCGTAGCAGCTTGTAATAGGAATACCGAGTCGTTGCGAACCAAGCATCGGAGCCATCCACGACATCTATTATTTCACAAAGTTTCATATTTTTAATTTGCTTTTCCAAAAAAACATCGGTATCTTTGCAGTCAGTATCATTACAATGTAATTCTAATTCAAGATGAGCAGATTTAAAAGACTAGACGTATTATACACAATGATTTCCACTGGCATAGTGCCTCTTTACTACAATGCCGATGTGGAAAAGGTAAAAACCGTTGTTAAAGCCTGTTACGATGGCGGCGCAAGGGTTTTTGAGTTTACTAACCGTGGCGACTACGCACACGAGGTTTTTGAAGAAATCAACAAGTGGTGCGCCACCGAATGTCCCGAAATGATGATGGGCGTTGGCTCGGTGGTTGACCCCGCAACAGCCGCATTGTACATTCAATTGGGCGCGAATTTCATCGTTTCGCCGTCGCTCAATCCCGATATGGCAAAGGTTTGCAACCGCAGAAAAATCGCTTGGCTGCCCGGATGCGGCACCCTCTCAGAGATTAATTTGGCTGAGGAGTTGGGCTGCGAAGTTGTCAAGATTTTCCCCGGCAAAGAAGTGGGCGGACCTTCGTTTGTAAAGGCTATCAAAGCACCGTGTCCGTGGACCAACATTATGCCTTCGGGCGGCGTTACCACCGACAAAGAGTGCCTCGAAGAGTGGTTTAAGGCAGGTGTGGCTTGCGTAGGTTTGGGCAGCCAACTCACCAAAGATTTTGCCACCATTACCGAAAAAATCAAGTCAGCATTGCAGACCGTAAAAGAAATCAGAAATTCAACTAAGTAATATTATGGAAAGAACTTGGAGATGGTTTGGCAAGAAAGACAAAATCACTCTTGCCCAACTCAGGCAAATCGGCGTTGAGGGAATCGTTACGGCCCTTCACGACGTGCCTCTTGGCGAGGTTTGGACTCGCGAAAAAATCCGTGACCTGCGTGAGTATATCGAATCTTTCGGTATGCGATGGAGCGTGGTAGAGAGTCTGCCCGTGGTGGAGACCATCAAATACGGCGGCCCCGACCGCGACCATCAGATTGAGGTTTACAAACAATCGCTCCGCAACCTTTCGGCAGAGGGCATCCACACCATTTGCTACAACTTTATGCCTGTGCTCGACTGGGCGCGTACCGACCTCTTGCATCAGAATCCCAACGGCTCTACCAACCTCTATTTCAATTATGCCGAGTTTGCATATTTCGACATCTATATCCTCAAACGCGAAGGCGCACGCGAGGAGTGGGCTAAATTCAAATTTCCGGCAGGCATAGGCGAGGGTCGCAATGTTTTGGCAGAATGTGACCAACTTGCCAAGACTATGACTCCCGAAAAAGACCACAAACTCGTGGAAACCATCGTTATCAAAACTCAGGGTTTTGTAAGCGGCAACTTCTCCGAAAACGACGAGGCTCCCATTCAAAAATTCCGCGAATTTCTCAACCTCTACAAGGGTATCGGCAAGGCTGAATTGAGGGCTAATATGAAATATTTCCTCGAAGCCATTATGCCCGTTTGCGAGGAGTGCGGAATGAATATGTGCGTCCATCCTGACGACCCGCCTATCGAGGTGCTTGGATTGCCCCGAATTGTGCGCACCGAGGAGGATATAAAGTGGTTTCTCGACGCTGTGCCCAATAAGCACAATGGCTTGTCATTCTGCGCCGGTTCGCTCTCTGCCGGAGCATACAACAATGTGGTTGATTTGGCTCGCAAGTTTGCCTCACGCACACATTTTGTACATCTTCGCTCGTGCCACATTTTCCCCAACGGCGATTTCACCGAAGCATCGCACCTGGGCGGACGTGCCGACCTTATCGAACTCTGCCGCATTTTTGAGAAAGAAAATCCCCAACTCCCGATGCGCGTAGACCACGGTATGACCTTCACCGATGAGCCGGGAGGCATTATGGACGAGTCGAACCACGGACACAATTCAGGCTACACCCTCTTGGGACGTATGTTTGCAATGGGTCAGGTGCAGGGAATCCTCGCCACAGTGGATCGTGAGTTAGGAATTGAATACAAACAACCCGGATTTTTTGATTAATATGAAACTAACAGATATTTTAAACGGCACATTCAACGCCGCAGAATGGGAGCAAAAAGGCTACCAACTCCCTAATTTTGACATCAAGGCACTGCGCGAAAAAACTGCCAAAGAACCCACTTGGGTACACTTTGGTGGCGGAAACATCTTCCGTGCATTTCCCGCAGCCATTCTCAACGATGCGCTCAATAGTGGCAAATACGATCGTGGCGTTATCGTGGCAGAAACATTCGACTTTGAGGTAATCGACAAGGCATACGCACCTTACGGCAATCTTTCGCTCTGCGTAAACCTCTGTTCCGACGGAAGTATCGAAAAGAAAGTGATTGCAAGCGTTACCGAGGCTCTCAAAGCCGACCCGCAGTTCAACGATTGGAACCGTCTTGTGGAAATCTTCAAGAACCCCACCTTGCAGATGATTTCGTTTACCATCACCGAAAAAGGCTACTCGTTTAACGAGGCAGACCTTGCTCGCGGACTCAAACCTGTGTTTGCTTTGGGCAAGGTAACGGCTCTTTTGTTTGAACGTTGGCAGGCAGGCGCATATCCCTTGACAATTCAGTCGATGGACAACTGTTCGCACAATGGCGACAAGGTGAAAGCCGGTGTGTTTGCCTACGCAGAACGTTGGGCTAAGGACGGACTTGTTCCTCAGGCTTTTGTGGATTATCTTAAAAACGAAAAGACAATCACATTCCCCTGGTCGATGATCGACAAGATTACACCCCGCCCGCACGAAAAGGTAAAGGAATTGTTGGCTGCCGACGGTTTTGACGATAACAATTACATCGAAACCGAAAAGCACACTTTCACCGCTCCATTTGTCAACGCCGAAGAGGTGCAATATCTTGTTATTGAGGATAATTACACCAACGGACGTCCTCCGCTCGATTTGGGAGGCGCACTCTACACCACCCGCGAAACCGTTGACAAGGTGGAGACTATGAAGGTAACCACCTGTCTTAATCCGCTCCACACCGCAATGGCAATTTACGGCTGTATGTTGGGCTACACGCTCATCAGTGCCGAAATGAAGGACGACGACCTCCGTGCATTTATTCAGAAAATCGGATATATGGAGGCAATGCCGGTAGTGGTTGACCCGGGTGTTTTGAACCCCTACGAGTTTATCGGTGCCGTGCTCAACAAACGTCTGCCCAACCCATTTATGCCCGATGCACCGCAGCGTATCGCCACCGACACAAGTCAAAAACTACCCATCCGCTTTGGCGAAACTCTCAAAAAGTATATCGCTCGTGGTCTTGATAAGAGCAACCTTGTGCTAATTCCTTTGGTGTTGGCAGGTTATGCACGTTACCTCAAAGGCATCAAGGACGACGGCACTCCGTTTGATTGCTCGCCCGACCCGATGCTCGAAGAGTTGCAGGCTATTGTGGCTTCGTTGGAGATTGGCAAGCCCGATCAAGATTGGAGCGCATTGAAGAAACTTTACAGCCGCAAAGACGTATTCGCCCTCGACCTCTACGAAGCCGGCTTAGGCGAAAAAATCGAAGGCATGGTTAAAGAACTCTTTGCAGGAAAGGGGGCAGTAAGAGCAACACTGCATAAATACGTATCAGCACGATAGTATAAAATTCTAATCCAAAACCACCTTGGCGGTGAGAATGCCGCCGAGGATGGTTCTTTTGTCTTTTGATTTGCGTATATCAAAATCTACCGAAATGTGCAAAAATTTTGCTGCAACGATACCTGCCGTAATATTTGCCACAAGGTTGTCGCCATTTTGCAATCCTGCAAGCATCTGATATTTTACCGACGGGTTTTCGTCGCCTTTAAAATCATTGCGCACATACGACAGCAAGGCGGCTATGTTGCCCGCATCAGAGGCAAATAGATATTTGGCAGTGAGCGAGTTGGTGCTAAGGTTAGAGTTGGAGCAATGCTTTAAAAGATTTTCGTAAACAATTGAAATATCAGAAGTTTTGCCAATTTTAATATTCGCCGACAAAGTATTGTGCTTTAAATCAATGCGGTAGTTTTTTTCGGGGAAAAAATCCGAGTTGTAATCCTCAAAACCTTGTTCGTAGATATGTCCAATGCGGATAATCTCAACAATTTGCGATTCTACACCTGCGTTTGCGAGTCGTTGTCGGTCGTTTTCTTCGCCATAAAAAGTAAGCCTCTTGTTTTGAGCGTGCGAGAATCCTCCCAAAATCCAAAACGGCTTGAAAATATGATATTTGGCATTGGTTTTAAACATTGCTGAGCGTGCAATGGTACTGTCGCCCTTGAATAATACAAAACCATCTTCGGCGGCAGATTTTAGCAACGATGATAAAGTGATATTAGAATATAATTTTTTGCTGTTCCAAGTGGTAGATGTGGCATAACGTTGCGAAATAGTGCTTACATAACGTCCTGTGTGGGTGTAGTACTTAACATAATCGGCGTCGGTCTTATAAAAAGCCTTTTCAAACTCGTTGATTTCTTGTTCGCCATTTTGGTTGTAATCGTTCCAGACGTAGTAGCCGTTGCCTGCCGAGGTTTTCAAAAAAGTAAATCCAGCCTTTTCCATTACGCCCGATTCGGTTTCGGCTGTGGATGATATTTTAAAACGGTGGTCAAAAAGTTGAACCAATGCTTCTGTTCGTCCTGTTAAACTCATTGATTCTCTTATAGAAAGAGTGTCATAATCTTGACGGATTTTTTTGAGAATTTTGATACCCGACAACTTTAAAATATCTGATTTCTTTACCTCGTATCCGGCGGAGATAGAGCGTGTACGGCTGTTGCTACCCGATGAAAAAATATCAGACGAGGCAAATGTAAGACGGTCGGCGGCGGTGATTTTTATCCACGCATTGTCGGTTTTGGCAGCGGTGTAAAATTGGGTCTCTTTGTAGTTAAAATCGGCAGAATCTGATAAATTGTTATAAGTTCCGCTCTTTAATTTATACGCCGAACCAAAGGTGTAGATATTTTTGTATATTTCGGCAAAAGCAGAGGCAGTAAGACGTGTGGTAATGGAGTTTTGGTAATGGTCGGAGCCATAAAATGAACTTGAAATTCCTATTTTGATAAAGTCAGATTTATAGTTGATATTCATTACGTTACCAGTTCCTTTAAAAACATCTGCAACATCTGCCAAGGTGCCCGAATATCCGCCCGAAAAACCTTTGAGAGCCTTGCGTTCAATTTTAAAATCGGCAAATTGTTCTTGACTGCCGCCGGTGTAGTGTGGAATATTCCAAATTCGTTGAAAATCAGCATTCTTGTTTTCTTCGATAGATACAAATCCCTTGCTCGAAAACTTGTAATCTGCATTTATAAAGGTGTATCGTGCCGTATCTGCGCCAAAACGATGATAGAAGGTGTAACATCCTGCGTAAGTATCGTTGTAATAACCCTTTGGCATCATTCGGTCGGGAATATTTTTTAGCAAAACGGTTTCGGTGGCAAATAGGGTAGTGGAGTCGGTGCCTGTGCGGGTAAGCAGGGCGAGATACGATTTCTTTTTTGGCGGATTATTGGCGATGTCTGCCGAGTCGGTATCATCGTTTGGCATACGGTCGTATTCGGTTATGTAATTGATAGTTTCCATTGTGTTGCCGTGCCTTATTCCTGCCGAAATATCACTAAACGAACGGCTGTAAAGCGAATGACTATATTCAAAATCTACTGTAATGAGCGTTTGCGCAGTGATTTGAATTTTGGGTTCAAAGGTGATAGAGCCTGAATTATAGTCTATTACATAATCGTTGCCGATACCCGGAGTAAGGCGGTTGCCATCGATCCAAACGGTTTCGGTGTGCGAGAGTATTATAACAGATTGCCCATCAGGGTCGGTGAGGTAGTATGGACCTTGCGAATTTTCTATTCCATTGATTTGCTGACGGAGGTAACGCCCTTTGAGATTGGCTGTTGAGGCTGATATATACATCGAATCCTTGGGATGTTTTTTTAATCCTGCGGCGGTTGACAGACTTATACCCTTGATTTTTTTCTGATAGTTGACATACTCTGTGCCCATTTGCCTAAGAAAAATATCACCTGCCGAAAACACCGTCTTGCCCTTGCGGATAGATATTGAAGCATTGCTAAGTTCTGATATTTGACGAGTTGCGCCATCCTCGTCAACTGGCATATCCGAGTCGCTGATGTTCGCCTCGATGGTAAAACCTCCTCCTATGGGTCCCTCAATAGTTAAGTCGGTTTGTGTAGATTGCGAAAGGTTTTTGTTGTTTCCATTGGCGAGTGATTTTTGCAAATATCCGTGTTTGGTAAGGCTGTCGGTAGGGTGGGAGCGAGGCTGATGGGCATCTTCTTCGAATCCAAGCAATCGTTGCACAGGTTTTGAAGGTTCAAGCCTCGGCACAATAAAGGTGTCGCTATATATATAATGTGTCTTTGCAGCCGAGTTAATAAGATTTAAAAGCGAGTCGGAAATTGTGCCGTCTGTAATAATTTTTGTGTATCTTTGTGGCGAGGCGGTGGTGTCCTGAGCGTACAGATTTGATGCGCGCAGAAGCATTGCTACCGTGCATAATAATTTAAACATCAACCCTATAAGCAATGGACGTTTCAAGAGCATTAGATTTTTTGAGCCAACTAAAATGCAACAACAACCGCGATTGGTTTGCCGCGCACAAAGATACTTATTTGCAGATAAACAAAGAAATCAACGAGTTTGCCGATAAGATGATATTGAATATTTCGCAATTCGACGAACTTGGACCTATCTCTGCCAAAGATTGCACCTACCGCATTTACCGCGACATAAGGTTTTCGGCAGATAAGTCGCCCTTTAAAACCCATATCGGTGTGTATATTTGCAAAGGAGGCAAAAACAGCGAGTTGGCAGGTTACTATATTCATTTTGAACCCGGTGAGTGTATGGTGGCAGGCGGTGTGTGGTGTCCGTCGAAAGAAAACTTAGAGTATATCCGCCGCACAATTTTCAACGACCCGCAGCAGTATATCAATATCCTTGAACAAAAGGATTTTAAACATAATTTCCATTTGATGGACGACCGCCTGAAAACAGCACCCAAGGGTTATCCAAATGATTTTGAGCATATCGACTTGATTCGTTACAAATCGTTTGTGCCCTTTAAGAATTTTTCCGACGAAGATTTCTGCGCCGATGATCTTGAAGACAATATCACACGGCATTTAAAAATGATAAAGCCCTATAATGCGTTTTTGAATGATATAATAGAATAAAAAAAGGAGGCATTTGATATTGCCTCCTTTTTTGTAATTGTTGATAACTAATTGCTTAGAATGGCAAGTCGCCTTCTGCTTCGGCCTGAGGTTGTTCTGCTGGACCTGCGGGTGCTGTTTGACCTGCGGGAGCTGCGCCCTGTGGAGCGGCTGGTGCAGTTGCGCCAATACGTTCTATCTTCCAAGCGTTGAGGGTGTTGTACCATTTGCCCTGATATTCGCGTCCACGGATATCGAACGATACTTTGATGTTTTCGCCAATTTGGTACTGATCAAGTTGAACGCGGTCGCCATAAACGTTGAAAACTGCGCTTTGAGGATACTGTCCGGGAATTTCAATAACAAAATCTTGCGAAGTCCAATTGGTGCCGTTTGCCGATACACCGCTGCGGCGTTCCAAAAGGTGGGTAAGTTTGCCTTCTACTTCTAATGCCATTTGAGTGTGTTTTATAGGTTTATATTACTTATTGTCTTTGGGTTGTTCGGCAGGTTCGGGTTTGATAATCTGCACGAGTTCCATTTCAAAGATTAAGAGGCTGTTGGGAGCAATAGCACCGTTGTCCATCTGACCGTAGCCAAGATCGGGGTGAATCCAAACCTGAACTTTTTCGCCGAGCGACATAAGTTTGAGCATCTCTGTCCAACCTTTGATAACGCCTCCAACCATAAATCTTGCGGGCTGATTGCCACGGAGGTCGGTGCCGTCAAATTGAGAGCCGTCGATAAATGTGCCTCGGTAAAGACATTCAACTTCGTCTTCGTCGGTGGGGAATTGTTTGCCATCGCCGGGGGTTATAACTTTGTATTGCAAACCACTTTCGGTGGTAACAACGCCCTCTTTGGTTTTGTTTTCAGCGAGGAATTTTTCAGCCTTTTCGAGGTTTTCCTTAGCCTGTTTTTCGCCGCGTTTTTTCAAATAATCGCTAATGGTTTTGTCGGCTTGCTGAGGAGTAATGCCAAACGAAGCAGTATCAAAGTCTAATGCTTTTTTGAATCCTGCAAGAAAAGCAGTTACATTGATTTCGGGGATGTTTTGGTAAAACTGATTACCGACGTTGATACCTAAAACATAGCTTGCCGAGTCGAGGTCGTTAGTAAGTTTAACGTTAGTGTTGATTTCAGCGCCTTTTTGTTGGCACGAAACCATAGCCGACAGCATCATAGCAGCTGTGGCGAGTGTAAGAATTTGTTTTTTCATCTCTTTATTATTATGTGTCTGTTTGTTAGTCTTCTCCAATAGTGAAAGGCAGTTCGTCGTCGTTGCCCTTGTTGGCACCTACCTCCACTGAAATGAGTTCCACGTCGAAAATCATTGGCGAATAGGCGGGAATCTCCTCTGATGGAGCATACTCGCCGTAAGCAAGGTCTTGGGGAATATAAAAAATGTATTCAGCACCCTCTTTCATCATTTTAAGTCCTTGAGCAAGACCCGGAATGATGTAGTCTAATGTAAGTTCGGTGGGTTCTTCGCTGTCAAACGAAGTGTCGAACACAGTGCCGTCGATAAGTTTTCCTTCATAATAGATGTGCACAGCGTCAGAGTCGGTAGGCATCAGTCCGTTTTCTTTGCCTTGTTTAATGATTTTGTATTGCAAACCATTGTCGAGAGTTACCACACCGGGCTCTTTTGCGTTTTTGGCAAAAAACTCCTTGCCTATTTTCAATTGTTCTTCTTTTTGTTTGGCTTCGCGTTCAGCAAAAAAATTCTCCAAAAGAGTGCTTGCTGACTCTTGGTCGATGGCAGAAGTGTTGTTTGCCACGTCTTTAAAAGCCTTTCCGATAAGGTCGGCGTTGATAGGCAAGTTTTCTTTGCTGATATTCTGAGCGAGTATATAGCCTATGCTGTAACAGATAGAGTCTTGACGCGACGACACCTTAATTTTGTCGAAATATTTTTGAGCAGAAGCAGTAGCGGCAGTTAAAAGTATTGCCAAAGTATAGATTATTTTTTTCATCTTTTATAATATTAATAGTTATTTAAAAATTTCCTCAATTTCTTCCTTTACCTTTTCGATAGCGTCTTGAACCGGATTTTGGTCTGATTGAGCCATCATCTGCAAAATGTAGGTGCTAAGTTCGATCGCCTTGTTGTCTGACGACATACGCTGAGCCGAGATGTTGATAAGTTCTACAATGCTCTCTTTTGCAGTTTTAACGGCTTCCCACGATTCGTCGCTGATGTAAATTTGCTGCGACATATTGTGCTCGTATTCGGCGCGGATGGTGGTGAGCAGAGCCCTTTGAAAATCTTTTGCGCTCATTCCGGGGTCTTGCACGCGGATAAGAAGGTTGCTTGGTTGAATACGTTCCAAAAAGAGTATAATTCTCTCAAATGCAGCCAAACGGAGCGGGGTAATGATTTTTTGATTTCCCATGGCAAGATCCAAACGCTGTTTCTGCTCTTCGCGTATAAGGAATTGTCTAATAGTTAAATAAGTGCACGCCAAAACTATCAGGGCGGGCAAAAGGTATTTTAATAATTCTGCTATATCCATGTTTTTTGTTCTAAAAATTCACGCCAAAGGTAATAATTCTTTACGAAAATAATTATCGGCGGCTGTTTTTTAATATTTTTTTCCATATATTTGCGATATATTTGTTTTACAAACATGAAACGCATATTTTTACTTTTAACTATAATAACTGTGCTTGCCTCGTGTGGCACAAGGGAAGAAACCAACAGTTCGTTTTTTAACATAGAAGGCCGTTTGGTAGGGTCAAAAGGCGGCGATACCGTTAGTTTAAAGCATGTTGATGGGTCGGGATACCAATTTGCCGACAGCACCATTACAGCGTTAGACGGTTCGTTTGTACTTTCGGCGCAAGCCACAGGACCTGATTTTTATGTGCTTCACGTCAATAGCGACCCTCGTGCAATCACTCTTGTGGCTGATACCACACAAATGATTTCAATATCTGCCAATTTAGAAACTTTTGATACTGAATATGTTGTTAGCGGTTCGCCCGAAAGTGAGGACATCTGCGAAATGGTGCGCCGTCTCAATACTGTAAGGAGAGTTAACGATTCGCTTGGATATATTTTCCGTCATAATATCAATTCTCCTGATTTAGAGTCTCTTAAATATCAGTTAGATTCGGTGTGCAATTATTACGAAAACGATTTAAAAACCTTTTCGCGCAATTATGTTACTAAAAATCCGCAGTCGTTGGCATCGATAGTATGCCTGTCGCAATACATTGCCCCAAGGATGCCAGTTTTTGACCCAAAAGAAGATATTAAATATTTCAAAACAGTTGCCGAGGCGTTAGACAAGCGTTTCCCCGATAATTACCACGTGGCTAAACTCGAAAAATATATCGAAAAAATAGAGTCGGCTACCGAACAAGGCGTCCCAGTTTTTGAATCAATCAAAAAAGGCGACAAGGCTCCCGAAATTAAATTACCTAATATAAAAGGTGACAGTATCAAACTCTCATCGCTTAGAGGAAAATATGTGCTGATAGACTTTTGGGCTTCGTGGAGCAATGTGTCAACCCTTAATAATAAGAATCTTGTGCGCTGCTATTGGAAATACTACCATTCTAACTTTACCATTTTTCAAGTTTCGTTAGATAGCGACTACGAGCGTTGGAAACAAGCCATAAAAGACCAAAAACTATCGTGGACACATGTGCGCGACCGCAACGGTTGGAACTCAAAGGCTGTAAATGCATACGGTGCCACATCAATGCCATGCGGTTTTCTTGTCTCGCCCGACGGAACAATTTTGGCAACCAATATACAATCCGAAAACCTCGACCAAATTTTGTTTGAAAACATCGGCAAGCCCCGCTCTGCACCACGTCCGCAGCCAAGTGCCGAAAATAATTAGTAATCTATTAAAAACCAATCTAATATGAAAGAATTTTTTAAATACTTCTTTGCCGCACTTGCCGCAATGTTTGTGTATGGATTTGCATCGGTGGGCATTTATATTGTAATGATGATAATGATGTTTTCGATGGGAGACAACGGTATGTTGTCAACCACCAAAGTGGAGGATAATACTGTGCTCCGTCTCAGGCTCAATGGCACCATCACCGACCGCAGCGTTGCTCAGGACGATATGTACGGTATGCTTACTATGTCGCTTAAAATAGAACAGACCACAGGGTTAACCGATATTTTACGCTGTATCAAATCTGCCAAAACTGATAAGAAAATTTCGGCTATTTACCTCGATTTCAGTACAATATCTACTGATTTTGCCAACCTTCAAAATATCCGTGCAGCTCTCGAAGATTTTGCCGAAAGCGGAAAGCCGATTTACGCTTGGGCAGAATCGTACAACCTTGCCACATACTATCTTGCAAGCACTGCCACCAAAATTTATATGCGCGAACTCGGAAGTTTAGAAATTAAAGGTATTGCCTCGCAATCAATGTTTTACAAGCCACTTTTAGACCGTCTTGGAATTGATATGCAGGTGATTCGCCACGGAAAATTCAAAAGCGCCGTTGAACCATATCTTCAAGGTTCGATGAGCGATGCCAACCGTTTACAGATGTCAACACTCGTCAACGATATTTGGGCAGAAATTTCAAAAGATATTTGTAAAAGCAAGAATCTTGATGCCGCTGATTTTGGAAATCATATCGATAATCTCGACTATTATTCCGACCTTGACCTATGTGTAAATTCGGGTATGATCGATGCGCTTATTTCGCACAAAGAGGCAGAAGATTCTATCAAGGCTGCTATCGAAGTGGCAGACGACGAAGAACTTAAAATAGTATCGCTCACCGGCTACCTCTCGTCGCTCAAAGACGAAAAGCCCAAAAACGACAAAATTGCCATCATCTATGCCGAAGGTGAAATCGATCCCTCTGGCAACGAAAACTCCAATATTCTTGCCGACAAGATTTGCGAGGCATTCAAAACCGCACAAGACGACGATGATATCAAGGCAGTAGTTTTCCGCATCAATTCGCCCGGAGGTAGTGCCACCGAAAGCGAAGAAATATACAAGGCTGCTAAGGCGTTTGGCGAAAAGAAACCTTTGGTAGTGTCGATGGGCAGTTACGCCGCTTCGGGAGGATATTATATCGCTTGTCCCGCTCAAAAGATTGTGGCAATGCCTTCTACAATCACTGGCAGTATTGGCGTGTTTGGCGTTATCCCAAATGTGGAAAAACTTTTGAAAGATATCGACTTAAATGTGGAAACCGTTGGCACTCATAAACATTCGGGTATGGGATCGATGTACACCAAGATGGATTCGCGCGAATTAGACGTGATGCAGCAAACCGTGGAAACTGTTTACGGACGTTTTATCAGCCACGTGGCAGAGGGTAGGAATATGACCACCGCCGAGGTTGACTCCATTGGTCAGGGACGTGTGTGGAGCGGTGCTTCGGCTTTAAAAATAGGTTTGGTAGATACTCTCGGCTCGCTCAACGATGCTTTGACTATTGCTGCCGAACTTGCCGATATCAGCGAATATTCTACCACCGCACTTCCTGAAATAAACGACGATTCTATGTCGATGCTTCTCAATCTGTTGTCGATGAAAATCTTCACTCCCGAAAGCCAGATACCCGAAGAACTCGCCCCCGTGCTCCACGAATACGATCGCATCAAACACCTCAAAGGCGTTCAATGCAGGATGGAACCGTTTGTGATGGAATATTAGCGATATTTTTGAACATTTTAATTGACACTAAATAACAAAAAAGATGATTATTAAAAGATTATTATTGATTTTGACCCTGCTACCGATGATGGCAGTGGCGCAGACCGAAGAGTTGTGGCTTGATTTCACGACCATTAAAGAGCATTTCCATTTCTTTTTTTCGTCGAAAAATCCAACATTTCAAATCCTTGAAAGGGAACTGAGGTGGAATATACCTGATTTTCATGCCTTAAAAAAACCAGAAGGTGCAACTTTTTTGGTGGTGGACAATTCTAATAACTCTGCCATCAAGGACGACGGTTTTTTAATCAACGCCGACGAAGAAAAGGTAAAAATCGAGGCAAAAACCTCTGCCGGAGCACTTTATGGTGTGTATGAGTATTTGCGACTTTATACTTGCGGCACAAAGGTTATCAAAAACTACGTGTCGAACCCCACCTACAAATATCGCATTCTCAACCATTGGGACAATCCCGACGGTAGTGTGGAGCGCGGATATGCTGGAAAATCTATTTGGTTTGACGGTGGAAAAATCCATTTCCGCGAAGACCTCGATACCTACGCCCGTGCCAATGCCTCAATTGGTATCAACGGCACTGTTATCGACAATGTTAACGCCGACCCAAAGGTGCTTTTGCCCGAAATGCTTCGCGATATCAAAACCATTGCCGATCGCCTTCGTCCTTATAATATTAAGATGTATTTGGCTGTTAACTTTTCGTCGCCCACGGCTATTGGCGGCTTGAAAACTTCCGACCCGCTTGATAAGGATGTAATTGATTGGTGGACAAATAAATGTAACGAAATCTACAAGTTGATTCCCGATTTTGGCGGATTCTTGGTAAAGGCCAACAGCGAGGGTCTGCCCGGTCCGATGGATTTTGGACGCACTCACGCTGATGGTGCCAATATGCTTGCCAAGGCTCTCAAACCTCACGGTGGAATTGTTATGTGGCGTGCCTTTGTGTATAATCCTCAGGGTGGCGACCGCGCTAAACAGGCTTACGACGAGTTTATGCCCCTTGACGGAAAATTCGACGACAATGTGATTATTCAAGTTAAAAACGGTCCTGTGGATTTTCAGCCCCGCGAACCTTTCTCGCCGCTTTTTGGTGCAATGAAAAAAACTCCCATTATGCCCGAACTCCAAATCACACAGGAATATCTTGGATACAGCGACCATCTCTGTTTCCTCGCCACTATGTGGAAAGAGTTTATGGATTATCCTGTCAACACCAAAGAAACCGTTAAACAAACCACACAGTATCACCCCTTTACAGCCATCGCCGGAGTTGCCAACACAGGCACTATGAAAAACTGGTGCGGATATGTGATGGCGCAGTCAAACTGGTATGCCTTTGGACGTTTGGCGTGGAATCCCGACCTTACCGCTCAGCAGATTGCCGACGAGTGGATTGCCCTCACACTCACCTCCGACAAATCTGCCGCCGCCAAAATTTCGGATATGATGATGAAATCGCGTGAGGCTGTTACCGACTATATGACCCCCCTCGGACTGCATCACCTTATGGGTTGGAGCGACCATTGGGGGCCCGAGCCGTGGTGCGATATTCAGGGCGCACGCGAAGACTGGATGCCCCGTTATTATCACAAAGCCGCCGACGATGGTCTCGGATTCAACCGCTCGTCAACAGGCAGCAACGCCGTAGAACAATACCAAGAGCCGCTCAAATCATTGTACGACAATCCAAAACTCTGCCCAAAAGAGTATGTTCTCTGGTTTCATCACCTGCCGTGGAATTACACCTTCGACAATGGCAACACCCTTTGGAACGAACTCTGCTATCATTACACCAAAGGCGTTTCGCAGGTAGAGGATTTTCAAAAAACTTGGGCATCGCTCAAAGGCAAGGTATCAGACCCGATTTATAACGAGGTGGCAAAAAAACTCGAAGTACAGTTAGACGAAGCCCAATGGTGGCGCGACGGCTGTTTGCTCTATTTCCAAACCTTCTCAAAAATGGAACTTCCATTCACCCCCAAATACACATTCGACCAATGCAAAGCCAAACTCAAAACTAAGGAGTATGTGGCAAGACAAAAGGATTAGCAAAAACATACCAACGAATTAGCCGTCTGGAAGACGGTATCTCTGTATCCCCGGCCATCGAGCCGCCTTTGTGCGGCGCTGATGTCCGGGGTTTTTCGTGCGGTGACGGTGTCTGTGGTTTTTCGTGCAGTTATGGTACGCTTTATTTTCTCCAAATTTAGCGGAGAGCGGCAAATGTTTTGGTAATTAAAAAATAATCAATATCTTTGCTGACATAATAATCTCTAATGATATTGAAATACTTTATGAAATACTTTATGAAACACTTTATCTTCGTACTCCTATTTGTTTTTGCGATGGTTGGTACATCGGCGCAAAATGTTCCGCAAATTGTTAAGAACGGTTCTGCATATCAGTTGATTGTAGACGGTAAACCTTTTCTTTTGCGGGCGGGTGAACTCGGCAATTCTAACGCCTCAACTATTGACTATTTTGAAACAATAGTGGTGCCAAACCTCAAAAAGCAGAATATCAACACCGCCCTTGTGCCTGCATATTGGGATTTGATAGAGCCCGAGGAGGGAAGGTTTGATTTTTCGCTCATCGACAATATCATAAAGGTGTCGGCACGCAACAATCTAAAAATTGTATTCTTGTGGTTTGGCGCGTGGAAAAACTCGATGTCGTGCTACGCTCCGTTGTGGGTAAAGAAGAATGTAAAACGTTTTCCACGTGCCGAAAGCAAGGATGGTGTAAAGCAAGAATTACTTTCGCCTTTTTCTGCCGAAAATCTCCGAGCCGACAAAAAGGCTTTTTGCGAACTGCTAAGATTTATTAGGCAAAACGATAATAATCAAACTGTTGTGATGATTCAGGTGGAAAACGAGATTGCAATGCTCCCATCTGCCCGCGATTACAGCAAAACGGCTACGGCAGCGTGGAAATCAAACGTCCCTGCTGTATTGACCAATTATTTAAAACAGCACAAAGAAGATCTTACCGATAGTATCAAAAAATATTGGACGGGTGACACCACTGGTTCATGGCAACAACTTTTTGGCAGTAGCATTTATGGTGAAGAAATTTTTACTGCGTGGAGTTATGCTGTATATGTCAACGAGTTGGCGAAAGCGGGCAAATCGATTTACAACCTGCCTATGTATGTTAACTGCGCCCTCAACCGTCCGGGAAAGAAACCAGGAGAATACCCTTCGGGCGGTCCTCTGCCGCATTTGATCGATATTTGGAAAGCCGGTGCGCCAAGCGTGGAGATGCTCAGTCCAGATATATATTTTGGCGATTTTAAACGCTGGACTTCGGCTTATCACCGCGCCGACAATCCGTTTTTTATACCAGAGCACCAATACGATGCAACTGCCGGAGCAAAAGCACTTTATGCCTTTGGCGAATATCATGCATTGGGCTTTTCACCTTTTTCGGCCGAAACAAAACAGGCTCAGTTTATGCCGCCGGTTTTGGGCGATTCTTTTTCGGGCGAACCGTCAAAAGGCACTCTTACCGAACTGCCAAACGCCTACAACCTTATTAAATGTGCCGAAAGTTTCATTACACTCTTTAACGGCACCAACAAGATGCGCGGTGTGCTGTTAGATTCTGTCAACCAACTTGATACGCTTAATGTTGGCGGCTATCAGATTATTGCCAAGCACGACTACACCCTTGGATGGAGTCCAAATGCAAAACTCCCTAATTGGAACACCGAAGGTGCAATCATTATCAACACCGCTCCCGATGAATTTTTGTTGATTGGTACAGGCACAGTGTTGAATTTCAGTTCGTTGAAAAAAAACACCAAAGCAGGTATACTCGAAATTCAAGAACTATCAACCGATGGCAGTGGCAAAACTCTCCGCTATCTCAACGGCGACGAATCGCACCAAGGTCGCCACGTGCGCATTCCCGATGGAGAATGGGGCATACAGCGGTTCCGACTTTACGAGTATTGATTATATCCCATACTCCATAATATAGTCGTTCATAAAATATCCGCCGCCAAAGGGGAAATCGCCTTGCGAGGCAATTTTCATACCTATATGGAGGTAAAAATCTACAGCGGGATTTTCGCGGTTTACATTGAGTTGCAGACATTTGGGCTTAGGATTAAGACTATTTGCCAGCGTTTTGGCATAATCGAAAAACCTCTTGCCGAGACCTGTTTTTTGGCACTGTGGCATCACGTAGAGTTTTTCGATTCTAAAAACCCTCTCGTCCTTAGCGAAACAACTCATGTAGCCGCAAATCTTCCCCTTAGTATCCTCTGCCAAAAAGAAATCCTTGCCCTCGCTAATCTGTTGTTTCAATCCATTGATATCGTACATCCGCTCCAACATATATGCCGTCTGCTCCTTACCAATAACAGGGGTAAAAGTATTGGTAAACACCACCTTAGCCGCCTCGTTTATTCGTTCGGCATCATCAATTACTGCCTTTCGGATGGTGATTTCTTGATTTTTTAAGTCCATTTGCATTATTTTTTTGAGCTACAAAAATACAAAAATACCAAAATTCCAAAAAAATCCTTATCTTTGTACACCGCTATATCATGGCGAGTGATTATTTAATTTTTAAACTATTACAAAAATGCAGATTATTAAAAGACTTATTTTGGTGTTGGCTCTTGCTGTGCTTTGTGGACAGGTGGCAGAGGCTCAATACGTTACTTTCAACAAGGATGACGGCGGTATAGATGTGTCTAAATGCGGACTTTCGTGCCCCGATGATGCTCCAGAGGGAGTTAAAATTGCCGTCAAGAATCTCGACGACGATATTTTCGACGTTACGGGAAAGAAACCTTCTCTTAATCAAAACCCTCAGTACAATATTTTTGTCGGCACGCTTGGCACACCGTCTACCGACAAGTTGGTTAAAAAGCAGAAAATCAATGTATCAGCCATCAACGGCAAGTGGGAGGCTGGTATGATTGTTCTCAATGGCAACACTATATATATTATAGGTGCCGATATGAGGGGAACAATCTTTGCCGTGTACGACCTCAGCAAGTCGCTCGGCGTTAGTCCTTGGAAATTTTGGGCTGACGTTCCCACTCAAAAACACGATTATGCAGCGTTGAAACTCTCTTCGCCGGTGGTTTTCCCATCACCAAAGGTTAAATATCGCGGTATTTTCTTAAACGATGAGGCTCCTTGCCTTAGCACATGGGTAAACAATACTTTCCCCGATGAAAAATGTCCTTCGGCGGTTAAGGGTCTTGCCAAAGGTATGAACAGTCAGTTTTACGCCAAAGTGTTTGAACTTTTGCTCCGTCTTAAAGCCAACTTTATGTGGCCTGCTATGTGGGGCAACGCTTTTTATGCCGACGACACCGAAAACAGCAAAACCGCCTCTACTATGGGCATTGTGATGGGTACATCGCACCACGAACCTATGGCACGCAATCATCAAGAATGGGCTCGCCGCCGTGGTGCCGACGGTGTGTGGGATTACGATACTAATCAAGAAGTTATCGACAAGTTTTTCCGCGAAGGCATCCGCCGCAGCAAAGACAACGAAGACCTCATTACCATTGGTATGCGTGGCGATGGCGACACTCCCCTTGGCGGTCGCGAGGGTCACGACGACGAGTATGTGATGGCTCTTGACCAAAACAAGAAACTTATGGAGCGCATTATCAACAATCAGCGCAAAATTATAGCCGAGGAAACTGGCAAACCCGCAGCACAGCGTCAGCAAGTTTGGGCACTCTACAAAGAGGTGCAGGAATATTACGATGCTGGTCTCAAAGTGCCCGAGGATGTAATTATCCTCCTCAGCGACGACAACTGGGGCGACATTCGCCGTGTGCCCGACCATAAACGTGCCGGTGGTTGGGGAATTTATTACCACGTTGACTATGTGGGTGCTCCCCGTAACTCTAAATGGCTGAATATCACACAGACACAGCAGATGTTTGAGCAACTTTCGCTTGCCTACGACTTTGGTATCGAGAGTCTTTGGGTGCTTAATGTCGGCGACCTTAAACCGATGGAGTATCCTATCCAACTTTTCTGCGATATGGCTTACGAACCAAAGACTTACAACCTCCAAAACGTTACCTCTCATACCGAAAAATTCTTTGAGAGCGTGGCTGGTGCCAAATACGCCAAAGAAGCCGCACGTATCTACAACCGCAATGTGCAGTTTATGAGCCGCGTAACTCCCGAAATGCTTGATTCTTACACCTACAATGTGGCTACTGGCGAGTTTAAGCAGGTGGCAGACGAATATGCCCGTCTCGAAAGCGAGGCTCTGCGCCTTTGGCTGCTTTTGCCCGAAATGTATAAGGACCCATATTTTCAAACCATCCTCTTCCCCGTGCAGGCAATGGCAAACCTCTACGATATGTATTACGCTCAGGCTATGAACCGCTATTGCGCCGAGCGAAACAATCCCGACGCCAATTGTTGGGCAGATAGAGTTTCGGAATGTTTTAAACGCGATTCTATCCTTTGCGCTCAATACAACACCGGCATTGCCAACGGCAAATGGAACGGAATGATGATTCAAAAGCACATCGGTTACAGCAATTGGAACGACAATTTCCCGCATGATCTTTTGCCCCCCACAAAACGTGTATCTGAGGGTGATGGCGGATATGTTTTTGCTCCCGGCAATGGTTTTATTTCTATCGAGGCTGAGCATTATTATTCTGCCAAAGCCGCCGACGGTGTAAAATGGAGCATTTATCCCTACTATGGACGCACCCGCAGCGCAGTGGCACTTACGCCTTACACCAAGCCAGTGGGCAATTCGTCGCTCACATACCGTTTTACGCTGCCCAAAGGTTACGCTGATTCGGTAAAGGTTCACGTGATTGTAAAATCAACCCTCG
The DNA here is from genome assembly GCA_016293845.1 of Bacteroidales bacterium. GTDB lineage: Bacteria > Bacteroidota > Bacteroidia > Bacteroidales > UBA3824 > UBA3824. The sequence continues at coordinate 113,776 of JAEDDH010000010.1, forward strand.
ACTTCAAGAATGTGGGCGGACACGAATGTGCAATTTCTGTTGATGGTCAGCCTGTTAAAACGGTCAACTTCAATGCCGACCTGCTTGACAAACAGCCCTATCAATACACCACATTCTACCCCACCATTGCCCGCCGAGTAGTGGAAAAAGTAGCAGGATTTAAAGTAAAAGATTCTGACATTCACGAACTTACTTTAACCCCCAAGCACGCCGGAATTGTATTTGAAAAAATCGTAATAGATTTTGGCGGCTACAAGGGCGAATACCTCTTTGGAACAGAGAGCGAGGCAAGAAGGTAATAATGCATTAAATAATTTTTATTAAGGTATTGCAATTACATATTTTTTGTTAATTTTGCGCAAAGAGATTTTGGCTGTTTTTTTACATCAACGACAAATTTGCTTAACGTTATCAAAATTATGTAATTTAAAACTTAATTCAAATAATAATGGAACAAAAACCACAAGAATCTAATGGATTCTACAAACTTAGTTGGCTGCAACGCATTGGTTTCGGCTCGGGCGACATGGCCCAAAATCTTATTTATCAAACCGTCAGTATCTGGCTGTTGTTTTTCTATACCAATGTGTATGGACTTGATCCTGGCGATGCCGCTGTCATGTTTTTGATTGTTAGGCTTATTGATTGGGCTTGGGATCCAGTTGTAGGCGCATTTGTTGATAAGAGCAATCCCAAGTGGGGTAAATATCGCTCGTGGTTAATACTTGGAGGTATTCCTCTTACTGGATTTGCTATCCTCTGTTTTTGGAACGGTTTTAGCGGTTCGTTGGCATACGCATATTTCACATATGTATTGATGTCAATGGCATACACACTTGTTAATGTACCCTACGGTGCGTTGAACTCTTCGCTTACACGCGACACTGACGAAGTTACAATACTTACCTCCACACGTATGTTTATGGCTAACCTTGGTGCATTGATTGTTAAGTCTTTACCTATGGTAATCGCTATCTTTGCTCCTATGGCTGCCGATGGCACAGCTATTACGAATAAACCGGAATCTGCAACAGCTTGGTTCATTACGATGACAATATTCGCATTGTCAGGATTTGCGCTTTTGGTGTTCTGTTTTTCACAATGTAAAGAGCGTGTTGTTATGGACAAATCTGAATCCGATAAGGTGAAGGCTTCTGATCTATTCACAGAATTTGTCCACAACCGTCCGTTACGAATTTTGGCCTTCTTCTTTGTTACGGCGTTTTCGATGATGAGCGTGAGCAACGCAGCTGATGCTTATTTTATGAACTATAATGTTGAAGCTAATGAATATATGACTACCGCTTTTATGTGGCTTGGCACAATTCCGGCTTTTATTTTTATGCCTTTGGTTCCCGCTATCAAGAAAGAAATTGGCAAGAAAGGAATGTTTTACGCATTTCTCGGAACAGCCATTATAGGTATGGCGCATATGTACATTTGTGTTCAAGTTGAGTCTCTCAAACAGTTTTGGATTCTCTGTGTAATTCAGTTCATTAAATCAACAGGTATCATTGTTGCCACTGGTTATATGTGGGCATTAGTTCCAGAAGTGGTTTCTTATGGTGAATGGAAGTCTGGTAAGCGTATTGCAGGCATTGTCAATGCACTGACAGGCATCTTCTTTAAACTCGGGATGGCATTAGGTGGTGTAGTACCTGGTGCTGTATTAGCTTTTGTTGGTTTTGATGCATCCCTCGACAAACAGACGCCGTTTGCTGAACAAGGTATTTTGTGGTTGGTATGCGTTATACCTGCCATTTTGTTATTACTTTCGATGTGGATTATCAGTAAATACGAACTTGAAGATGATGTTATTGATAAGATTAACAAGGAAATTGAAGCCCGCCACAAAGCATAGGTTTTCAATCGCTTAATGATATCAAAATCCTGCCGTTGGAAAATATATTTCCCCTAACGGCAGGATTTTTTTTTGTTTCAACATTTTTGCGAAATGCTAACAAACGTTATGTTAGTATCTCAGCATTTTT